>NZ_JBWKPA010000001.1:0-1336639 GCF_059416405.1 Variovorax sp. GW821-FHT09D04 | reverse complement strand
AGGTCAGTGGAACACCCTGGTCAATATTGGATTGGCACTTTGCGGTTTAGCTGGTCAAGATTGCACTGGCACTAACACCCCAAAGGCCGGCGCACACAAGGCACGATGACGCTCTTCGCCCGCACCATGAAAAAACCGCCCGAAGGCGGTTTTTTCTTCCCAAGCAGAAGCCAACCAAATGACGGCGCAAAGGAGGAGTGGTGGATCAATTATAAACGCTTCAGCCCGAGGAACTTTGAGCACCCGGCAGATTGGGCGCCATGTCACGATGGCGAGCCGGCAATGCCATGATCACTGAATCAATCGACAAGAATAGCGACGCGATGATCGGCTGTCGGAACAGCTAGAGATCAAGGGGCCACGTGATGCTTGGAGGGGCTGGAAATTGGCGTTCAGTGGAGGCATGTACTTCTTCCGAAATCACTAGACGGGCAAGCGCGAGTACGGCCTTTCGAACCCGCGAATGATCGAAAAGTACGCGTCGGCAACTTCTAGCCTGTCCTGAGCTCGCCCGACGGGCAGGGCTTAATTGAGAACCCGTGCATCACTTGTCGGTTGACGGTTTACTGACCCGTTCGAGTCTTCCGCCAGGGAATTCCTTGTATACAACTCCGTCGACAATGACGGCTTTCGGCGTCCCTAGCATCGAGCGCGTAGATGCCAGCCGATCAAAGCGTTCGTTCAATCGTTGCTTGAATTCGGCGGAATTTGTGAACGCGAGTAGTGATTTCGTCATGCGAACAAGCCTTGATGTCGGCGATCTTCGATGGTGAAGTCTACGCCTGTCAGAAAGCTCAAGGCTCACGATTCGACGACTGCGAATCACTTGTCGTGCTTTGCGCAGACTGGCTTTGCGGTGCGTGTGCCGCAAGTGAACTCAACGAAGCTATCCTAGCGCGCATGTTTGTTGAGCTAGATCGAAGTTTTCGGGCTTTGGCTGATGATCCAACGGTCGCCGCCTCCGACGACACCCCACTCGTTCCTACTCTTGAGAGCCGAAAGTGGTCGAATCTCCTGAAGTTACCTCGCGTGGTGGTGTTGTCCGAGGCTGGGTCTGGGAAGACGGAGGAGATCCGACATACGGCGCAGCAGCTCAGGCGAGAAGGAAAGCCAGCATTCTTTCTTCGGCTAGAGCACATCTCAACGGAGTTTGAGACGGCGTTCGAAGAGGGGACGTATGAGGAGTTTCAGCGATGGGAGCGTTCTGGGGAGGAGGGCTGGCTCCTGCTGGACTCCATCGACGAGGCCCGACTGCGCGATCCGCAAGACTTTGCGGCAGCCGTTCGAATCTTGGCGGGGCGGCTCAAGTTTGCAATGCCGCACGCGCACATTCTGCTGACCGGAAGGACCGCCGCGTGGCGGCCGCTGTCAGACCTGGAGCTTTGCACTAGGCACTTTCCCTACGTGAGTCCTGATCGAGCCCTGGAAGTTGATACTGAGCCTGCGGACGTACAGTACGACGCGCATACAAGAAGCACCCGCGGCAAGGCAGGTGAATCAGGACCATTTACTGTCGTCGCGCTGGATGACCTCACGGTTGAGCAGGTTCGTCTGTTTGCGGAGAAACGGCAGGTGCCCGAAGTCGACAGGCTGCTCGAAGAGCTTGAGAGAGCCGATGGGTGGTCATTTACGACGCGTCCGCTGGACCTGGAAGAACTGCTGGAGTTCTGGTCGGGCAACAGACGCCTTGGATCCCGACTTGAACTCTTGCGCGCAAGCGTCGAGCGCCGCCTTCGAGAACCCGACCAAAACCGCGATGAGATCAGGCCCCTGCCGGCTGACAAGGCACGAGTGGGGGCCAGAATTTTGGCGGCCGCCTGCACACTAACCCAGCAACAGACTATTGCTGTACCGGACCGCGGCCAGATCCTGCGCGGGTTGAGATTGGAGGCACTTCTTGGGGATTGGTCAGCGGGCGAGCGTGCGACCTTGCTACAACGCCCGCTGTTTGACGAAGAGATCTATGGCACGGTTCGATTCCATCATCGTTCGGTGCGCGAATACCTTGCTGCGGAGTGGTTCTCAGAGCTGTTGCTGCGAAACACATCCCGACTTGGGATCGAGCGTCTGTTCTTTCGTGAGCAGTACGGCCTTGAGGTCGTGGCTCCGGCCATGCGACCGGTGCTGTCGTGGTTGGCAATACTGGATCAGAAGGTACAGGAGAAGGTGGGCAAATTTGCGCCAGACGTGCTGCTCGGTGGAGGTGACCCCAGTCAACTCTCGCTAGCGACGCGGCAAGCAATTCTGCGGGAGACGTGCGCGGACCTCGCGAAAGGAACGCCGAGGCATCTAGACGACTACGCGGCCATCCAACGGTTCGCTTCCGCAGACCTTGTCGACGACATCAATCGATTGATCGACGTCTATAAGGACGAAGAGTCGCAGGTTTTTCTCCTTCGCATGATCTGGCAGGGGCGTCTCGCCAATGCGCTTGCGCAAGCCATGGCCGTTGCGTTGTCGTCAGCAGCTGGTCCGTACGCACGAAGGGTGGCAGTTCGCGCAGTGCATGCGACTGGATCCGAGGGAGATTTGACCAGGATACGCACGGCCTTCCTCGCCGAATCGAAAGGACTCGATCGAGCAATGACGGCCGAACTGCTGGAGTTTGCGCCCGCGACCTCCGAGACATTGGACTGGCTCGGCGAGTCCTTAGCCAGGACTACGGACTCAGGCCGATACCAGGCGGACCATCTACGTGAGGCCATATGCGATTTTGTCGGGCGACTCGAAGTTAGCGATCTCCCAAGAGCTGTGGAATTGTTCAACAGCTTCCTGGAGCGACGCCCAGTCCTAGAGCGAGGCGACTGCGATATATCCACCCGGTACTCGTGGCTGCTGAAGCCTGTTGCACTCGCCGTGCAGCGGCAGCTTCTGATGCGCGATGCTGCGGCCCTTGGCTCCGCGACCTTGGCCGCATTGCACAAGCTTCCAACGGCACGAGAGTATGACCTGATGGACTTGAATAGCGGGGAACTGCAGATTGAGCTGCTCGTGAAAAATTGGTCTGACCTGAAGTTCGCGTTGTTCTGGTTCACCGTCAGGTACTCTCGACGGCGCCTGGAGCGAAAGGGGCAGAAGCTCACCGATTGGTGGAGCGCGGGGATGTGGCGGTCATACGTTTCGTTCGAATCGCAGGATTTCGAACGAGCCCTCAACGACGTGACGTCGCGAAAATCGATCGACGACAAGCTCGTCGCCCTGTCTTTGTCTTTCAGACTCTACGTGGAATCGGGACGTCGCGGGGATCATCGGCGGCAGCTTCGCGCTGCGTGTGCGACCCATCAACAGCTCAGTGAGAGACTCGAGACCTTTCTGCATCCTCCGCGTCAGTCGCCCGAGAACGCCAAGCTCCGGCGCCTCGATGCCAAGTGGAAGCGACGAAGTGCGACGCGGGCGGCCACTGTGCGCCGCAATGAAGAGAAGTGGCATCAATATCTTCAGGAGAATATTGCCAGTTTGCGTGACCCAGGGCTCGGGCCGGATGTGGTTACGAATGCTCAGTACTACTTGCACGGCCGAATGCGTTCAAAAACCAAGGGGTCATCCGTTTGGTCCGACGGAAAGTGGCGCTTGCTTGAGCCGGAGTTCGGTGCTGACGTCGCGGAGGCGTTTCGCGATGGAGCAGTTGCGTATTGGCGGAAATACAAACCGGTCTTGATCTCCGAGGGCGCCGCTGTCGGGACGACACCGTTTTCCATCATCTTCGGACTAGCAGGTCTTTCCATCGAAAGTGCGGAGTCGGAAGAATGGGCGGCGAGGCTCACGGGCTCCGAAGTTGAACTCGCATTTCGGTACGCGATGCACGAACTCAACGGGTTTCCTCCATGGTTTTCCGCGGTCTTCGCCGCGCATTCGGCGCAAGTTCAGGAACTGGCCCTGACCGAAGTTGCCTATGAGCTGAGCGTTGAACGGGCCGACAAGGACAGTCATTACCTCCTTCACGACATCAACTGGTCAGGGGAGTGGCTTTGGGATTCGATCGCTCCACAGCTGATTGCATGGCTTTCGGCCACAGACTCAAAAAACCTTCGCAACTTGCAGCATCTCTTGAACATCATCCAAGGGTCAACGGCAAGCGACACGGAAGTTGCACTACTTGCCAGGACAAGAGCTTCATCTGCGAAAGAGTTGGACCACATTGCGCAGTGGTACGCCGTTTGGACGGGGGTCGCTCCGGGGGAGGCTATCCCGGCGCTGGAGGAGACACTTGATGGACTGTCCAGTGATACGGACCGCGTCAAGATCATCATGGCGTATCTGGCGGAACTAGTGGGGAGTCGCCGCGGAGAGGTGTCGAGAGTGCGTAGAGCCTACTGCGTCGTGCAGTACCTAAAGACCCTGTACCTGTTAGCTCATCGGCATATCCGCCGGCGAGATGACATCGATCGAGCCAACGGGGGCGTGTACTCGCCGGGCCTGAGAGACCATGCTCAGGACGCCCGCGAGCATCTTCTGTCAATGCTCCGCGCCCTCGCCGGGAAGGAAGCCTATGCAGCGCTCAGCGAGATTGCTCTCGCCCATCCGGACGAGACGATGAGGCCACTCATCGCCGCGTACGCCAAGAGCAGGGCAGAGCTGGACTCGGCGCTCGGGCCTTGGACCGAGGCCCAAGTACGAGAGTTCAACGACGAACACGAACGAACCCCGTCGAATCATCGCGATCTGTTTGAACTCGCGGTCATGAGGGTCCTAGACCTGAAGGCAGACTTGGAAGAGGGCGACAGCAGCGATGCGCCGATGCTCGCTCGGGTTGGAATTGAGGTGGAGATTCGGGCGTACATTGGCAACTGGCTGCGCAACTTCGCCAACGGGCGGTATGCAGTACCTCAGGAGGAAGAACTGGCTGATGCGAAGCGGCCTGACCTGCGAGTGCACGGCATTCGGTTTGATGCCCCAGTGCCGGTAGAACTCAAGCTTGCCGACAACTGGACCGGGCCGGATCTTTTCGAACGCCTTGAGGTGCAGCTTTGCGGCGACTACCTTCGCGATCCCCGATCTACATGCGGTGTGTATTTGCTCGTGTATCGCGGTAGTAAATCGTCATGGCGGCCGCCAGGAGAGTTACGGGACGTGAACTTCGAGGCGCTTGTGCAAGCACTTCAGTCCCGCTGGTTGGCAATTTCCCCGACCTTGCTGAATGTTGAAGATGTTCAGGTGGTCGGCGTAGACCTGACAAAGCGACTTCAGCCGCGTGATCGTCAATGACAGCGGGCGCCAGCCCGAAATCCTGCGGAAAAGCCTATGACTATCGATTGCATCATCTGCGGGGAGGAGAGGACAATCTAGGGCACTTTGCCGGACGCATTTCCGAGCTACGAGCTGCACTCAAATCAACCGGGCTCGGATTTATGCAAAAGATAGGCCGAGATTTCTGCAAATGCACGACAGCCGATGTCGCGCTGGCCTCAGCAGGTCGAGAAAACCCGGCACCTCACACCCATCGAGCCAGGGACCTGGCGCCGGTACATCCGAAAGCAGTAGAGCGAGGATGAAGTCGCGAACACATTCGTGAAAAATCCGTGAACACATTTCTGAAAGTAGACGGAGAGCAGACAGGGCAGCAGCCATGTCAAAAGCTTTACTTCACGAATGTCAAAAGAGTTACTTCACCCATCTCCGCGGCAAGCGTTCCATACGCACACAAGTCATTTTACATAATGCACATTGTGTTCGTTATGAATGGGCTACCGTAAAGTTGACGGGACTCAAGAAACCCAGGCAGGCATCCCGCAAGCCCAACCCGTCAAGAAAGGAACGCCCACAAGTGACATCTAACGTCCTTGCTGGCCAGGAAGAAATGAGCCGCTGCTTCTGCTGGCGATCGAGCACGGAAAGATCCAGCGCTTGTTCTTCCTTGCTGTTGGCAACCGCTGCCTCTCTGGCAGTACTCGCCATGACCGCACCCGTCTATCTTCTCGGGCTTGGTCTGGCGAGCCTTGCCTCGCTCGCGAGCGGCGCGAACCCGTTTTCATCCGGCGTGTTCGTTGATCCGGCGATCTGGATCCCGCTGTTCGGGACGAGCGGCCTCGCGGGTCTCATGCTGCTGGTCGCGACTTCGCGAAAAACGGTCATCGCCTTCAGCTTCGACTCGGAAACCAGGCAGCTCAGTTATGTCGAGACGGCGCCACTGCGAAAGCTGTGCACCACCGTGGTCCCGTTTGAGTCCATTCGCGCAGTGACCCCCACGGCGCTCACCAGCTACGCCACTGCGGGCTATCTCAGCGTGGTCACGCGCTTGCCAGGACAGGATGAAAAGTCCCTATGGCTGGGCAACGATATTCCAGTGGAAAGCCTTCAAGAGCACTGCACATGGTTGTCCAGATACCTGGGCGACCGTGTTCACCCCCTGCTGCGTCAGGATTGCTGAGGCCTGCGGGCACTCACCACTTCCCATCCTTCGGCACCGCCTTCACCGCATTCGCCTTCGCATCCCCAGCTGCCTTGATCAGTTCCGCAGACTCCGCCCGGTTGGCCTTCACTGCAAAGTCGACCGCAGTCATGCCGAGCTGGTTCTTCATCGCCGTATCCGCGCCTTCAGCCAGCAGCAGCTTCACGGCGTCGTTCGATCCGTACATCGCGGCCATCATCAGCGGCGTGGTGCCGTTGGGCGACTGGGCGTCGATGAAGGCGTGGTTCTCGAGCAGCAGCTTCATGATCGACAGTTGCCCGCTGCTCGCCGCGTAATGCAGCGGTGCCCAGCCGGTCTTGTTGACGGCAGCGTCGCGCTTGAGCAGTTGCACCACCAGGTCCTGTTGGCCCTTGATCGACGCCAGCATCAGCGGCGTTTCGTCCTTGGCGTTGGCCAGGTCGACGTTGAGTTGCGGCGACTCCATCAGCACCTGGATGACCTTCGGCGACGGCTCGCGCAGCGCGAGCATCAAACCGGTCTGGCCGTGTTCGTCGCGCGTGTTCGGGTCGAAACCGCGGTTCAGCAGGGTGCGCACACCACTGGCGTTGTCGCCGCGCACGGCACGGAAAAAGTCTTCGAACGAACCGGCATGTGCTGCAAAAGATGCAGCCATGACAACAAGATATATCGACTTCCTAAAGTAGTTTTTCATGATTTGACTTCCCTGAACAATGTTTCGAAGTTGTCGCTTGTCGCCTTGGCGATGTCCTCTACGGGCATTTGTCGCAGTTCGGCGATCTGTTGTGCCACGAAGGGCACGTACGACGGGTTGTTGGTCTTGCCGCGGTACGGCACGGGCGCCAGGTAGGGGCTGTCGGTCTCGATCAGCATGCGGTCCAGCGGCACGAAGGCCGCCACGTCGCGCAGGTCCTGGGCTTTCTTGAAGGTCAGGATGCCCGAAAAGGAGATGTAGAAACCCAGGTCGAGCGCGGCGCGCGCCACCTCGGCGGTTTCGGTGAAGCAATGGAACACGCCGCCGGCCGCCCTGCCCGCACCGTCTTCGCCCTCCTCCTTGAGGATCGCCAGCGTGTCGGCCGAAGCGTCACGCGTGTGGATGATGAGCGGCTTGCGGGTCTGCTGCGCGGCGCGGATGTGCACGCGGAAGCGGTCGCGTTGCCACTCCATGTCGGCGATGCTGCGACCGCCTTTGCGCTCTTCCATCTGGTAGTAGTCGAGGCCGGTCTCGCCGATGGCCACGACACGCGGGCGTGCCGACAGGCGCACCAGGTCTTCCACGGTGGGCTCGGCGATGTCCTCGTTGTCGGGGTGCACGCCCACGCTGGCCCAGAAGTTGTCGTAGCGGGCGGCCAGGGCCTGCACGTCGTCGAATTCCTCGAGCTTGGTGCAGATGCACAGCGCCCGGTCGACCTTGGCGGCAGCCATGGCGGCGCGGATCTGGGGCATCTGGTCCGCGAATTCGGGAAATGTCAGGTGGCAGTGGGAGTCGGTGAACATCGGAAAGGATGAAGTGCGGCGCGCCTGTGGGAGATCGCGCCGTGTCCGGAGTTCCGCGTCACGGGGACGGCGGCGGAGAAAGAACTCAGATGGTCTGGGTCGGGCGGTCGGAGGCCATGGAGCCACCGAGCGCGGCTTCGATGCGCGCCTTCAGCTGGCGCGACTTCTCGTCCGAGGGAAAGCGCACACCGACGCCCGGCGCCCGGTTGCCAGCGGCGCGGGCCGGTGTGATCCAGGCGACCTTGCCGGCGACCGGATAGCGCTGCGGGTCTTCGGGCAGCGTGAGCAGCACGTAGACGTCATCGCCCAGCCGGTATTCGCGCGTGGTCGGAATGAAGATGCCGCCCTCGGCAAACAGCGGGATGTAGGCCGCGTAGAGCGCGCCCTTTTCCTTGATGGCGAGCTGGATGACGCTCGGCCGGGCGGGCGTGGCAGACAAAGCGGCAGCGGCGGGAGCGACAGGTTGGTTCATGGGCGGCGAGCGGCAGAGTTTAGGGTGCTTCGCGCCTCGCTCACAAGCGCTTCGAGCATGAGGCCGGCGTTGAACGGGTGCTCGGCGGTCCGCGCGGCGGCGGCGAGCGACTTCGACCAGCGCGCCAGCGCCAGCTTGTGCGGGGCCGGCGGCAGGTCGGCCGCGTCAAAGAAACGGGGTTCGGCGCCGTGGCCCACGGCCATCAGGTCGTGGCAGAGCTTCTGCAGCGAGACGACGGCCTGGGCCGGCGCCTGGTCGGCCAGCGCGCCCACGTCGCCGCGCGACACGGCCTTGGGCAGCAGCGACCACGCCTTGGGCGACTGGCCCGAGCGCGCCAGCCGCAGCGCATCGCTGGGCCGTCCGCCCGCGGCGCGCAGCAGTTGCGCGGCGTCGGCGGCGGGCACGTCCTGTGCCACCAGCCAGGCCTCGGCCTCGGCGGTTTCGGGCCACGGCAGCGTGAAGCCCAGGCAGCGGCTGCGGATGGTCGGCAGCAGCTGCCACGCGGCCTCGCTGGCGAGCACGAAGCGCACGTCGCCGACGGGTTCTTCCAGCGTCTTGAGCAGCGCGTTGGCCGTGATGGTGTTCATGCGCTCGGCCGGGTACACGAGCACGACCTTGCCGCGGCCGCGCGCGCTGGTGCGCTGGGCAAAGCCGACCGCGTCGCGCATGGCCTCGACGCGGATCTCGCGGCTGGCCTTGCGTTTCTTGTCGTCGATGTCGGACTGGGCCTTTTCGTCGAGCGGCCAGCCCAGTTCCTGCATCGCGACCTCGGGCATCAGCACGCACAAATCGGCGTGGGTGCGGACCTCGATGGCGTGGCAGCTCGCGCAGTGGCCGCAGGCGGCACCGCCCTCCTCCACCGGCTGTTCGCACAGCCAGGCGGCGGCGAGCGCCAGCGCGAGTTCGTACTGGCCGATGCCCGACGGGCCTTGCAGCAGCCAGGCATGGCCGCGCTGGCGCAGCAGCTCGGCCAAGGGCTGGCGCAGCCACGGGGTCAGCGTGTTCACCGGCTCGCTCATCGCGCGGCTCCCTGCACCGGCTCGCTCATCGCGCGGCCCCCTGCACCGGCGACAGCACGCCGCGCGCCACCAGCGCCGTGTCGATCTGCTGCCAGACCTGGTCGCGGGCCTGGCTCGCATCGATGCGCACGAAGCGCGACGCATCGGCGGCGGCGCGGGCCGCATAGCCCTGCGCCACGCGGCGGAAGAACTCGACGGGCTGGGCCTCGAACTTGTCTGGCACGCGCGCACCGGCCAGGCGCTGGGCGGCGATCTCGGGGGCGAGGTCGAACCACACGGTCACTTGGGGTTGCAGCAGTTGCGAAGCCGGCAGACCGGCCCGACCCGCCTGCACCCACTGTTCGAGGGTCGCCAGCACGGCGGTGTCGAAGCCGCGTCCCGCGCCCTGGTAGGCGAAGGTGGCGTCGGTGAAACGGTCGCACAGCACGACCTCGCCGCGCGCCAGCGCCGGTTCGATGACCTGGGCGATGTGGTCGCAGCGCGCCGCGAACACCAGCAGCGATTCGGTCAGCGGGTTCATCGGCTGCTCGAGCACCAGCCCGCGCAGCGTCTCGGCCAGCGGCGTGCCGCCAGGTTCGCGCGTGCGCACCACGGTGCGGCCCTGCGCCTTGAAGCGGGCTTCCAGCGCGTCGAGGTGGCTCGACTTGCCCGCGCCGTCGATGCCTTCCAGCGTCAGAAACAGACCGCCATTGCTGATCGAACTCATTGGGTCGCCTTGGGTTGGGAGCTGCTGCCACCGCCTCGCTGATAGCGGTTGACCGCGCGGTTGTGGTCGTCGAGCGAGCTGCTGAACTGGCTCGTGCCGTCGCCGCGCGAGACGAAGTACAGCGACTTGCTCTGCGCCGGCTGCACGGCCGCCAGCAGCGCGGCCTTGCCGGGCATGGCGATCGGCGTGGGCGGCAGGCCGCCGCGGGTGTAGGTGTTCCAGGGCGTGTCGGTCTGCAGGTCGCGCTTGCGCAGGTTGCCGTCGAAGGCGGTGCCCATGCCGTAGATCACGGTCGGGTCGGTCTGCAGCGGCATGCCGATGCGCAGCCGGTTGGTGAAGACGGCGGCAATCTCCGCGCGGTCGTTGGCCTTGCCTGTCTCCTTTTCGACAATGCTGGCCAGAATAAGCGCCTCATCGGCCGATTTGAGCGGCAAATCGGCCGCGCGCGCCGCCCAGGCGGCCTCGAGCTTCTTGTCCATGGCCCGCATGGCGCGCTGCAGCAGTGCGATGTCGGTCGAGCCCTTCGAGTAGGTGTAGGTGTCCGGGAAGAAGCGGCCTTCTGGGTGCAGGCCCGGCTTGCCCAGCGCGGCCATCAGCGCGTCTTCGCTCATGCCCACGCTTTCGGGCTTGAGCTGCTCGGCCTTGGCGAGCGCGGCGCGCACCTGGCGGATGTTCCAGCCTTCGACCAGCACCACGCTGCGCGTGGCTTCCTCGCCGCGCACCAGGACGTTGAGCAGCAGTTTGGGCGTGACACCGCGTTCCAGTTCGTAACTGCCGGCGCGCATCTGGCGGTCTTGCCCCGAGACGCGGAACCACAGGTACAGCAGCTGAGGCTGCACGTCGACACCGGTGTCGGCCACGGCCTGCGCAATGCCGCGCGGCGTGGTGCCGGGCTCCACCGACAGGTCGACGCTGGGCGTCGGCAACTTGAGCGGCTGGTGCACCCACCAGAGACCGGCGCCGCCGAGCGCCAGGACGGCCAGGGCCACGAGCAGGAAGAGCGTGAGGAAGAAGCTGCGCACGAATCCGAGGAAAAGACGGAGGAAGAAAAAGGGCTGGCAAGCAGATGGACACCGACCCGCGGGAACGGCCGGCCCCGTCGCTGCGACGGGGAATCCCTGCCGCCCCGAAGGAACAGGCACGGCCATGATAATTCAGCGATGACCACAGTCGTTCTCAACGGGGTGAGCACCCTGCCCCACCTCGGCGTGATCCGCGCCGAAGGCCCCGATGCCGCCAGCTTCCTGCACGGCCAGCTCACGCAGGATTTCTCGCTGCTCGGCGCCACCGAGGCCCGCCTGGCGGCGCTCTGCACGGCCAAGGGCCGCGTGATCGCCAGCTTCATCGGCATCCGGCCGCAACCCGAACTCATCCTGCTGGTGTGCAGCCGCGACATCCTGGCGGCCACGCTCAAGCGCCTGTCGATGTACGTGCTGCGCGCCAAGGTCAAGCTGACCGACGCCACCGAGCAGTTCGCGCTGCACGGCGTGGCCGGCACGGCCCTGACCGCCAACGGCCTGGACGCGGCCCTGCCGCCCGGTCGCCGCACGGCCATCGGCGAAGACATCAGCGTGGTGTCGCTGTACCCGGCCGACGGCGTGCCGCGCGCGCTGTGGATCGCGCCGGCCGACCAGAAGGCGCCCGTGGGTCCGACGCTCGACGCCGCCCTGTGGCCCTGGAGCGAGGTGCGCAGCGGCATCGTCACGCTGACCACGCCGGTGATCGAGGCCTTCGTGCCGCAGATGATCAACTACGAGTCGGTGGGGGGCGTGAACTTCAAGAAGGGCTGCTACCCCGGCCAGGAAATCGTGGCGCGCAGCCAGTTCCGCGGCACGCTCAAGCGCCGCACCTACCTCGCGCAGACCGACGCCCCGCTGGCCGCGGGCCAGGAGGTGTTCGCAGCCAACGACGCCGAACAGCCCGTGGGCACGGTGGCGCAGGCCGCGCCCGCGCCCGACGGCGGCTGGTCGGCGCTCATCTCCATCCAGATCGCCGCGCTCGAGGCCGGCGGCCTGCACGCGGGGGCGCCCGGCGGACCGGCGCTGTCGGTCGAGCCGCTGCCCTACCCGCTGCTCGAAGACATCTGATTTCCCCTGCGTCCCTGCCTTCTTTCCGGGGGCGCTTGGCGCTGTCTCACCGACAGCGCCATTTTTTTGCGCGACGCTTAACCCCGTTCGCGAGGCCCCGCCGTAGAAGCCTGCATCGATCCACTCCTGGCAAGGAAGCCACCATGATGCAGCGCAGACTTCTCCTCACCACCGTCCTGGCCCTGACCGCGCTGTCGGCGGGGGCGGAAAGCCCGATGCGGCCCTACCCCTCCGGTGCCAGCCGCATCGGCGGGCTGATGAACATCAGCATCGTCGACCGCACGAGCGGCGCCGAGCTGCCGATCTACCGCCACCGCGGCGAGTACTGGGTGGCCGGCCGCCCTGGCGCGCGCTATGCGATCCGGGCGCGCAACGCGATGGGCGAACGCATCATGGCCGTGATGTCGGTGGACGGCGTCAACGTCGTCACCGGCGAAACCGCCGGCGTCGGCCAGAACGGCTACGTGTTCGGCCCGCGCGAGCGCAGCGACATCGCGGGCTGGCGCAAGAGCGATTCGCAGATCGCGGCCTTCGAGTTCGCCGCCGCCGGCAACTCCTACGCGAGCCGCACGGGCCGCCCCGACGACGTGGGCGTGATCGGCGTCGCGATGTTCCGCGAACGCCGGCCGGAACCGCCGCCGCCGGTCGTGACGCCCTATCCGTCGCGCGATGAGTACAGCAACAGCAGCCGCGAGCGGCGCAGCGAAGCGCCGCCGGCACCGTCGTCGATGGGCGATGCGCGGGCCAAGGCGGCCCCGCCCGCCGGCAGCGCCGGCAACGCCGACATGGCCGCCGAGTCGTCGGCCGGCGCCATGGCCCGCCAGTCCGCGCCCAGCCCGAGCCTGGGCACGGCCCACGGACGGCGTGAGACCTCGTACGTCGGCAAGACGACCTTCGAGCGCGCCAGCTCGCAGCCCGACGAGGTGATCCGCATCCGCTACGACAGCCGCGAGAACCTGGTCGCCGCGGGCGTCATCCCGGTGCCGCAGCGCTGGCCGCGCCCGTCGGGCCCCTCGCCCTTCCCGGGCTCGGACCCCGGCTACGTGCCGGACCCGCCGGCCCGCTACTGATCGGGAGTGCTCAGCGCAGCGCGCGCCGCATCTCGATGTGCGCGATGCCGGCTTCCTCGAAAGGCTGGCCGTGCACCACGTAGCCGAGCCGCGCATAGAAACGCTCGGCGCTGCGCTGCGCATTGAGCGCCACTTCGCGGTCGCCGCGTGCGCGGGCTGCCTCTTCGAGCGCCTGCACCACGGCCGCGCCGTGGCCGCCGCTGCGCAAGGTGCGGTGCACCGCCATGCGGCCGATGTGCGAGACACCGTCCTCGGCGGGCAGCAGCCGGCCGGTGCCGATGACCTGGCCGAGCCGGTTGCGCGCCACCGCGTGCAGCACGACGGCATCGTGCGCGTCCCACTCCAGCTCCTTGGGAATGTTCTGTTCCTCGATGAACACGGCGCGGCGCAGCGCGCTCGCCCCTTCGCCGAGCGTGGCCCAGTCGCCGGTCTCGACGGTGCGCATCGGCTCGCCGGCCTCGAAGGCCGTCAGCGTCTCGCGCAGGGCCGCGGGCACGGGCTTCGAGGTCTGCGTGGCCGGGTCGGCGAACACGTAGACGAGCTCGCAGCCGACCAGGAACTCGTCCTGGCGGAACAGGCCGCCCTGGAAAATGATCGACGAGTTGCCGATGCGCGCGCACTTCATGCCCACGTCGATCACGTCGTCCATGCGGGCCGAGGCGCGAAAGTCGATGGTCGCCTTGCGCACGTACAGGTCGCCGCCCAGCGAATGCATCGCCTCTTCGTACGGCAGCGCCATCGCACGCCAGTAGTCGGCGATGGCGGTGTCGAAGTACATCAGGTAGTGCGCGTTGAAGACGATCTTCTGCATGTCCACCTCGGCCCAGCGCACGCGCAGGCGGTGGAAATAGCGGAAGTCCTCGCGGCGGACCGGGGTGTTGTTGTTGTCGCTCATGGGTTCAATGCCTCTTTCAGTGCGCGGGCCGCGTCGTTCTGCGCCTGCAGCGCCTCGGGAATCGCCCGGCCCATCTTGATGAATTCGTGGATCACGCCACGGTAGATTTCCAGGTCGACCGCCACGCCCGCGGCGCGCAGCTTGTCGGCGTAGGCGATGCCTTCGTCCACCACGGGGTCGGCCTCGGCCAGGCCGATCCAGGCCGGCGCCACATCGTCGACGTCGTCGGCCAGCAAGGGCGCGAAACGCCAGTCGTCGCGGTCCGCGGGCGTGTTCACGTACTGGCCGAAGAAGAAGTCGATCATGGCCTTGGTCAGCAGCGGGCCGTCGACATGGCGTCGGTGCGAGTCGGTGTCCTGGTGCGCGGCCATGCCGGGGTAGATGAGCAGCTGCAGCGCCACCGGCAGGCCGGCATCGCGCGCCAGGATCGCGCACACGGCCGCCAGCGTGCCGCCCGCGCTGTCGCCGCCCACCGCCAGGCGCGTGCCGTCCAGGCCCAGGCTCGCGCCCTGCGTGGCGATGAACTGGAACGCGTCCCAGGCGTCGTTCGACGCGGTCGGAAACTTGTGCGCGGGCGCGAGCCGGTAGTCGACCGACACCACCGCGCAGCCGCTCTTGAGGCTGAGCACGCGGCACAGCGTGTCGTGCGTGCGGATGTTGCCGACCGTGAAGCCGCCGCCGTGAAAGTACACGAGCACCGGCAGCACCTCGGCCGACGGCGCATACAGCCGCGCGGGAATCGCGTGGCCGTCGCGCGCGGCGATGTGGAAGTCTTCGATGCGCGCCAGTTCGGGCTTGGGCACTTCGAGCACGCCCGCGCCCTTTTCGTACGAGGCCTTGGCTTCGTCGGGCGTGAGCTGGTCGAGCGGCGGATGGCCCGCGCGCGCCATGCGCTCGACCACGCCGGCCATCTTCGGGGTGAGTGCGGGTTGCGCGAGGCGGTTCGCTGTCGTGGTCGTGCTCACTTGAAAGACACCACCACCGGTTGCATGCGCGACAGCCCTTCGTAGCTCACCACCACCGTCTGCCCGGCCTTGGGTGGCAGCAGCGGCGAGAACGAGCCCAGGCTGATCAGGTCGCCCGGCTTCAGCGCGATGCCTTCCTTGGCCAGCGCGCCGGCCAGCCACACCACGGCATTGAGCGGGTGCTCGAGGATGTCCGAGCCCTTGCCGGTCGCCAGCTCCTTGCCCTGCCCGTCCTTCATGACCACGCGCATGTCGCGCAGGCTCTCGAGCATCCAGGACTGCCCGTCGGCCGAGGCCGGCACATCGACCGGCAGCCCGCGCACGCCGAGCCGCGCACCGACGTTGATCGCAGCCACGCCCGGGCCGTTGAGCTTCGAGGGCGTCTGCACCGCGAGGTCGGGCAGTTCGATGAAGGGAATGAGCTGGTCGATGTTGGCCAGCACCTCGGCCGGCGTCTTCGCCTTGTGGATGTCGGCGCTCTTCACGCGCACCAGCATGTCGGCTTCGAACAGCGGCCGCGCGCCGAAGGCCGCATCGACCACCGCGCCAGTGTCCAGCAGCATGCGCTGATAGAGCACACCCCACACCGGCTGGTCGTAGTTGAAGCGCTTCTGCACCGCGGGGTTGGTCAGGCCCGCCTTGTAGCCGACCACGTCACCGAGGTTGCGCGCATGCAGCACGTTGAGCTTGGCGCGCGTGCAGGCGGCGTCGGCCTCGTTGAGGTTCTCGATGTCGGCGGCGGGCGTGCGTGCCGCCTGCGCGGCGGCGAAGTCGGCCACCTGGGTGTCGCTGAGGCAGGCGGCGTGGACCGAGGCGGCCAGCAGCGCTGAGCCCAGTGCGACAGACGCAAGGGTTTTGTTGGTGGGCAAGAATGTCCCCTCTTGTTAGATTCGAACGGTCAGCAATCGTACTGCCCTCGGGCGTTCCCCCTCATGGCCCTCATCCAATACCTCACCCAGATCCAGTTCGAATTCGGCGCCATCAAGCTCCTGTCGAGCGAGTGCGCGCGCATCGGCATCAACCGCCCCCTGATCGTCACCGACGCCGGCGTGCGCGCGGCCGGCGTGCTGCAGAAGGCGCTCGACGCCATCGCCGATCTCGAGGTCTCGGTGTTCGACCAGACACCCTCCAACCCGACCGAGGCCGCGGTGCGCGCCGCCGTCGAGCTGTACCGCAGCGGCCGCTGCGACGGCCTCATCGCCGTGGGCGGCGGCTCGGCCATCGACTGCGCCAAGGGCGTGGCCATCGCGGCCACGCACGAGGGCCCGCTCAAGACCTACGCCACCATCGAAGGCGGCTCGCCCAAGATCACCGAGCGCGCGGTGCCGCTCATTGCCGTGCCCACCACCAGCGGCACCGGCAGCGAGGTGGCGCGCGGCGCCATCGTGATCGTCGACGACCACCGCAAGCTGGGCTTCCACAGCTGGTTCCTGATGCCCAAGGCCGCCATCTGCGACCCCGAGCTCACGCTCGGCCTGCCGCCCCGGCTCACGGCCGCCACCGGCATGGACGCCATCGCGCACTGCATGGAAACCTTCATGTCGGCCGCCTTCAACCCGCCGGCCGACGGCATCGGCCTCGACGGCCTGGAGCGCGCCTGGGGCCACATCGAGCGCGCGACGAAAGACGGCAGCGACCGCGAAGCGCGCCTGAACCTCATGAGCGCGTCGATGCAGGGCGCCATGGCCTTCCAGAAGGGCCTGGGTTGCGTGCACTCGCTGAGCCACAGCCTGGGCGGCGTCGATCCGCGCCTGCACCACGGCACGCTCAACGCCCTCTTCCTGCCGGCGGTGATCCACTTCAATTCGGGCGCCGAATCGGTGCAGAAGGAACAGCGCCTGCAACGCATGGCGCAGGCCATGCACCTGGACTCGGCCGGCGACCTCGGCCACGCGATCCGCGACATGAACGCGCGCCTGGGCCTGCCCAAGGGCCTGGCCGAAGTGGGCGTGACGCCCGCGATGTTCGAACAGATCATCGATGGCGCCATGGCCGACCACTGCCACAAGACCAACCCGCGGCTGGCCACGCGCGACGACTACAAGGCGATGCTCGAAGCGTCGATGTAAAACCTTTGCGTCACTCCTGCTGCGCAGGCGTGCATTCGCTTTCACAAAAGGCCGTTTCGACGGCCTTTTGCATGGGGCGCGTCATGGATGTGACACGCGGCGTTTTCATACTGGCCTGGCCCCATCTGCAGAGGCTTCGCATCCGTGAAAGCCCGAGGGGTCAGGGAAGTGTCGAATGCCGCGTACCGTCCAAGTCCATACCGTCCTGAGCGCCGAGCAACTCAAGTTCCGCGCGATGCGGGGACACGAAGGACTCTCGCAACTCTTCGAGTTCGAGGTCGACATGGTCAGCACCAGCTTCAATCTCGACCTGAAGCGCCTGCTCGGCACCTCGCTCACGCTGGCCATTGCCGACGACGGCACGCCGCGCTACCTCAACGGCACCGTGGTGCGCTTCGAGCTCGTCGGGCGTGCCAACGAAACCGGTCGCCACTACATCTACCGCGCGCTCGTGCAGCCCTGGCTGTGGTACCTCACGCGCACCACGGACTGCCGCATCTTCCAGAACCAGAGCGTGCCCGAGGTGCTCGACGCAGTGCTGGGCAAGTACGGTTTCCAGTTCGAGAAACGCCTCACCGGCAGCTACCGTCCCTGGGAGTACTGCGTGCAGTACCAGGAGAGCGACTTCGCCTTCGTGAGCCGCCTCATGGAGCACGAAGGCATTGCGTACCACTTCGAGCACAGCAATGGCTCGCACCTGCTGGTGCTGGCCGACGATGCAGGCGGCTACGCCAAGCTGCCGGGCCACGCCCGCATTCCCTACCGCCCGCGCGACCGCGTGGTGAATGCGCTGGAGCCCTGCATCGACCGCTGGCGCGTGGCCGAGCAGATCACCTCGGGCCGCGTGATGCTCGACGACTTCGACTTTCGCAAGTCGCGCGCCTCGCTGCAGAGCGTGCAGCAGGACCCCAAGGGCCACGACCACGCGACCTACGAAGTCTATGAATGGCTCGGCGGCTACAGCGAGCACCAGCAAGGCGACGCCTACGCGAAGATCCGCCTGCAGGAGCTGCAGTGCGCGCACGAGCTGGCCTCGGGCCACACCAACGTGGTGGGCATGGCGCCGGGCCACCTGTTCGAGATGACGCACTGCCCGCGCGAGGCCGACAACCGCGAGTACCTCGTCACCGGAACGCGCTACGACCTGCGCGAGCCCGAATACTCGACCGGCGGCAGCAGCGAATCGGTGTGCGAGTTCGACTTCACCGTGCTGCCCTCGGCCGTGCCCTACCGCCCTGCGCGCACCACGCCGCGCCCGCGCACCAACGGCCCGCAGACCGCCACCGTGGTCGGCCCCGAAGAGATCTGGACCGACCGCTTCGGCCGCGTGAAGCTGCAGTTCCGCTGGGACCGCTACGGCCAGTCGGACGAGAACAGCTCGTGCTGGGTGCGCGTGTCGAGCAACTGGGCCGGCGCCAACTACGGCACCATGCACATGCCGCGCGTGGGCCAGGAAGTGATCGTCGATTTCATCGGCGGCGAGCCCGACCGCCCCATCATCACCGGCCGCGTCTACAACAGCGACCAGATGCCGCCGTGGGAGCTGCCCGCCAACGCCACGGCCAGCGGCATCCTCACGCGTTCCAGCACCGGCGGCGCGGCCAACCAGGCCAACATGCTGCGCTTCGAGGACCGCGCAGGCGCCGAGCAGATCCTGCTGCACGCCGAGCGCAACCTCGACGTCGAAGTGGAAGCCGACGAGACCCACACCACCGACGGCACCCGCACCACCCTCATCAAGGGCCACGAGTCCGCCACCTACCAGGACGGCGAGACGCGCGACATCACCGCCGGCGCCACGGAAACCATCACCGGCGGCGACACGCGCGACGTGACGGGCGGCTTCAGCGAAACCGTGAGCGGCGGCGTGACGCAACGCATCACGGGCGGCAAGACGCGCACGCTCAGCGGCGGGCTGAACGACACCATCTCCGGCGGCGTGACCCTCGCCATCAGCGGTGGCTTCAACGGCACCATCGACGGGCAGGAAATCCGCTTCGTGAGCGCGGGCCGCAACGACACCATCAACACGTCGAACACCGTGCATGTGAACGGTCCGTCGAACACCACGGTGACCGGCCCGACGGTCCACACCTCGCCGGACGTGACCTTCAACACCACGAACCATATCCACAACACGACGCAGCACGTGATCAACACGAACGTCTACAACACGACGTCGAACACCTACAAGAACATCACGAACGACTACACGAACAACTCGAAGACCTACATCAACAACTACGCCAAGAGCAACGACTGGCGCTGGTACCGCGCGGGCGGCGTGGGGGCGCGTTTCTCGGCGGTCGGGCTGGCGCTCGACCTGTGGGGGCTGCGCCAGCAGAACTACATCCTCAACTCGCAGTTCTCGGGCATCCGTCTCGACGTGGCGGTGTTCCGCTCGCAGAACTCGGCGACCGAGATCGAGGGGAAGATGCTCAAGGTCGCGAACATCGGCATGAAGATCGCCAGCGGCGGCCTGGCCTTCGCCGCCAAGGCGATGACCGTCAAGGTCTGAGCCGATCGACCGACCGATGGCCGTCTGGGAACAGGTCCTCTGGAGCGTCTTCGCCGTGATGATGGGCGGGGCGCTGCTGGCCGGCGTCGCGGTGGTCGTCACGGCCACGCGCGAGCAGCGCAGGTACACGCAGGAGCGGCGCATCGGCGAGCGCCTGGGCCTTGCCGGCGTGGCCACGCACGGCGTGGTGGCGCAGGTGCGGCGCTCTGAACATCAGCTCACCAGCCCGGGCAGCCATGGCCAGTGCATGGTCGCGCTCGAATTCACGCTGCAGATGCCGCCGTCGTCCCCGGTGCCGAGCGTGGTGCTGCGCACGCTGGTCGACGAACTGCTGCTGCCCCGCCTCGCGGTGCCGGGCGCGACCCTGCATCTGGTCCAGGACCCGGCGCACCCCGACGTGGTGGCGGTCGACCGGCAGCGCACGCCGCTCGAAGTGGCGCCCGCACGGAGCTGATCCCCATTGAAAACCGTCAAGCCGCTGCGGCTGAGCGTCATCACACGCCCCTTCCTGCGGGGCCGTCAGCAACGCCTGGGCGTCACACTCATGGGCATGGTGTCGATGGACGCCGCGCCCGTGCTGCTGCCCGAGCCGGAGTTCTGGAAGATCGCCGCCGAAGAGCTCGGCCCCACGGGCGCCATCGACCTGGGCATTCCCAAACCCCACGCCGAGTTCCTGGCCACCGGCCACGCTTACACGCACCATCAGGACGACAAGAGCGCCTGCGCCGTCGCAATGCGTGTGGGCGAGCTTTCGCGCCAGCTGCTGGTGTTCGGCGACCGCTTCTGGCTCGATGGCCGCGCCACCGCGCCGCAGCCCTTCGAATCGATGCGGCTCGACGCCACGCGCGCCTACGGCGGCCCCGGCTTTGCCGAGAACCCGCAGGGCATCGGTCACGCCCACGAGACCGTCAACGGCTTGCAGGTGCAGCGCCTGCCGAACATGGAAGACCCGCAGCAGCGCATCGACCGCCCCGACCGCGAGACCGAGCCGGCCGGTTTCGGCCCGATCGAGCTGACCCGGCCCAGCCGCATGCGCCTGATCGGCCGGCAGTACGACGGCCACTGGCGCGAGCATCTGTTCCCCGGTTTTTCGGAGGACATGGACTGGCGCTTCTTCAACGCCGCACCCCCGCAGCAGCGCTGGCCCGCGCGCGACCACATTCCCGGCGGCATGCCCTACGAGATCTGGCACATGCACCCCACGCAGCGGGTGCAGCGCGGGCGGCTGCCCGACTGGCGTGCGCGCGCCTTCATCGCGCGGCGCAACGGCCCCGGCCGCGGACCCGAGCAGTTCGACGAAGTGCCCATGCGCCTCACCACGGCGTGGTTCTTTCCGCACCGCGGACAGGTGGCGCTGATCCACCACGGCGAGATCGACATCGTGGAAGACGACGCCGACGACGTGACCCATGTGATGCCGGCCATCGAAGCCGCGGGCGATGCACCGCGCCCGCTGGCGCACTACTTCGCCCTCCTCCAGCGCCGCTGCGATCCCGAGACCGGCGCACTGCATGCCGCCCGCGACGACGAGCTGCTGCCCGCGCAGGCCATCGGCCCGTGGCTCGACACGCTGGACGACGGCGAGGAATCCGCACGGGTGCGCAACATGCGCGAGCGTGGTGACCGGCTGCGCGCGGACCTGATGCAGCAGGCGCGCGAGGCCGGCCACGATCCGCGCCTGCTGCGCGAACGGCCGCTGCCCGAGCCCTTCCGCAAGGCGCCGACGCTCGCCGAACTGCCCGAGTTCGTCGAGCGCACGCGGCGCTTCACGCAGGACCAGCGCCAGGCGCTCGAAGACGGCCGGCGCGAACTCGAACGCGCGGGGCAACGCAATGCGGCCGAGTCGCGCCAGGTCGGTTTCGATTCCGCAGAGCTGGTCTCGAACATCGACCACACCACGACCAAAGGCCCGCCCGCCTTCGATGCGCAGACCGTGCTGCAGGGCATGTTCGGCATCGCCGCCGCCACGGGCACGTCCGCGCTGCCGCCCGCGCAGCAGCGGGCCTTCGCGGAGGTGGTCGAGAAAGGCCAACGCGGGCTGATCGACATGTACCGGATGGGCGCGCAGCACCAGTCGCCCGCCGACGTGCTCGAAGGCGAACGCGCCGCCGAGGCGCGCCAGCGCGTACAGGACGCGATGACCACCACGCGCGATCTCTCGGAGATGGACCTCACCGGCGCCGACCTGTCGGGCATGGACCTGCGCGGCGCGCGCCTGCACCGCACGCTGCTCGAACACGCGAACCTCGAAGGCGCCCGGCTCGACGGCGCGGATGCCACCGAGGCCGTGCTCGTGCGTGCGCGCCTCACGCGGGCCTCGCTCGCGGGCTGCGTGCTTCACCGCGCGAACCTCAGCCTGGCCCATTGCGTCCGCACCGTGTTCACCGGGGCGCAGTTGCACCACACCACGCTCGAGCAGACGCACTTCGACCACTGCGATTTCTCGCAAGCCTCGCTGGAGCACCTGACCGTGCTCGGCCTGCAGGTCGACCACTGCCGCTTCGATGCAGCGCATCTTTCCTACGTGACCTTCCTCGAACAGACCCGTCTGCAGGACTGCAGCTTTCGCAACGCCGTGCTCCACAAGGTCGGCCTGATCTCCTGCATCGCCGAGCGGCTCGACTTCAGCGCGGCCAAGCTCGAAGCCTGCGCATGGGCCCACACGCCGGGCGACACCGGCAACGTCTTTCGCGGCGCCACCCTGCACACCACCTGCTTCGTCGGCACCAGCAGCCTGCGCACCATGGACTTCGAAGACGCGACCTTGGTGCAATGCGGCCTGCGCGAGATGCCGCTGGACGGCGCGCGCTTCGTGCGTGCCACGCTCGACACCTGCGACCTGTCGGCCTGCAGCCTCACGGGCGCGGACCTCAGTGGCTGCGATGCGCCCGAAAGCCTCTTCATCCGCGCCGACTTCACGCAGGCCTCGCTGCGCGGCGCCAATCTCATGCATGCCAGCCTGCAGAAAGCCCGCCTGGTCCGCACCGACCTGCGCGAGGCCAACCTGTTCCGCGCCGACGTGTCGCAGACCCTGATCGACGGTGTGACCGACACGCACGGCGCGCACCTCGAACAGGCCAAGACCCTCCCGCGCCGCGCCGCGGACCCGGCCCGATGACGCCGGCCGAGCTGGCAGCGAAGATCCGCGGCGGCGACCACATCCAGGACCAGAACTTCCAGGGCATGGACTTCGACGGCATGGACCTGCGCGGCGGCAGCTTCGGCGCCTGCGACTTCCGCCGAGCGAACCTGCGCGGCGCGCGGCTGGGCGAATCGGTGTTCGACAGCTGCCGCTTCGACGACGCGGTGCTCGACAGCGCCGACCTGCAGCACGCCGCCTTCCACCGCTGCGCCCTGCCCCGCGCGCGCCTGCAGTCTGCGGCGATGGCCCACGCCGTCTTCTCCGAGGCCGACCTGAGCGGCGTCGACGTGAGCGCGGCGCAGGCGGGCCAGGCCACCTTCCACCAGAGCACGCTCGACGGCGCGGGCTTCGGGCGCGCGGACCTCACGAAATCGGTGTTCGGCGAATGCCGCCTCGACGGCACGCGCTTCGACGACACGGCGCTGAACACCACCGTCTTCTACCGCGCAGCGTTGCGCGGCACGCACTTCAAGGGCGCAAGCTTCCACAACGTGATCTTCGGCGAGGCCGACCTCGCGGGGCAGGACTTCT
Organism: Variovorax sp. GW821-FHT09D04; assembly: GCF_059416405.1. Classification (NCBI taxonomy): domain Bacteria; kingdom Pseudomonadati; phylum Pseudomonadota; class Betaproteobacteria; order Burkholderiales; family Comamonadaceae; genus Variovorax; species Variovorax sp. GW821-FHT09D04. Next base: position 1,313,301 of record NZ_JBWKPA010000001.1, on the reverse strand, counting down.
CGGCGCAGTCGTTTCATCTGTGCCAGTTCATCGATGCCGACCTCACGGGCTGCAACTTCGCCGGCGCGCGCCTGAGCCAGTGCAACTTCAAGGGCGCGAAGCTCGCAGGCGCGGTGCTGTCGGGCGTGCAGGCGCCGCAGTGCCTGTTTCCCGAAGCCGACCTGCGCCGGGTGGATGCGCGTGGCGGGCATTTCGACCAGAGCCTGTGGGTGAGTGCCCGGCTCGACGACGCCGACCTGTCGGACGCGCGGCTCGAACAGTGCGTGTTCCACCGCGCGAGCTGCCGCCGCACCGTGTTCGCCCGCAGCCACCTCGTGTATGCGGATTTCTCGTACGCCGACCTCGCCGATGCCGACCTGCGCGGCGCCAACTTCCACCGCACCCAGATGCACCGGGCAATCGAGACCGGCGTGCGCTGGAGCGACCGCCTCGGCGTGCTCGACAGCGACCCGGCGCTGTTCGAGGCCGAGCGCTTTTCCGCCGCCCGTGCGAGCCGCCCGCAACGCGCCGGCCGCGACACCTTCGGCCGGCCGCTGCCGCCCGATCCACAGGACACCCCGCCATGAACCACCGCGCCGTTCGCGAAGCCGTTTCGCCGCCGTCGAATACGCCCGAGACCGAGATGCACGCACTGCTGCGCAAGCCGCTGCCTGCGGTCGCCGCACCGGCCTGGACCGGCAGCGCGCTCGGCACCGTCGTGCAATCGCTGCCCGACGGCCGCTTCGTCGTCGAGCCGCAGACAGGCAGTGCGCCCTGGCATTGCCCACGCGCCGCGAGCTGCCTGCTGCAGCCCAACACGGGCGACGTCGTGCTCGTGGCCGGGCCGCAGCGCGACCAGCTGTTCCTGATCGCCGTCGTCACGCAGGCCGACCCGAGCCAGTCGCAGCTCGTGGCCGAGGGCGACCTCACGATCCGCTCGCGGCGCGGCGGCATCGCGCTGCAGGCCTCCGCGTTCGCACTTCAGGCCGACAAGGCCACGGTGGACATCACCGACATGGCCTACCGCGGCGCCGAGGTGCGCGTGACCACGCTGGTCGCCCGCTTCGTGGGCCGCACGCTCGAAACCGTGCTCGACCGCCTGAGCCTGCTCACGCGTTCGAGCTTTCGTCTCACCGAAGAGGTCGAGCAGGTGCGCGCGGGCCAGATCGACATGCAGGCCTCGCAAAGCCTGCGCCTGCACGCCAAGAACACCTTCGTCACCAGCCAGGCGCTGGTGAAGGTCGACGCCGAACAGATCCACATGGGTTGATACCGAAAGGAGCCAGAACCATGTTCGCCAACGCACAGATGATGGGAATGGACCTCGCGTTTCCCGATGTCTGCAAGACACCGCCCGCGCTGCCCGTGCCCTACCCCAACATCGCGCTCGGGCCGACGGCCCTGCCCAACGCCTGGAACATCCTGTACGGCGGCACGCCCGTGCACAACATGGCGACCACCACGCCGATCACCAACGGCGACAACGCCGGCGTGCTGATGGGCGTGGTGTCGCAGACGGTGATGGGGCCGTCGCGCCACATCACCGGCGCGTTCACGGTATTGCTCAAGGGAACGCCCTGCACGCGCATGACCAGCCTGGCGGTGCAGAACCGCTGCAACATCGTGGGCATGCGCATCGTGCCCAGCCAGTTCAAGGTGCTGGTGCTGGCCCCCTGAAACAGCGCTGGAGGCTCAGTCGAGCTTGACGCCCGCCGTGCGGATCACCTTGCCCCACTTGGTGGTCTCGGACGCAATGAACGCGTCGAACTCCTCCGGCGTGCTGCCCGCCGGGAAGGTGCCCATGGCATCGAGCTTGGCGCGCGTCTCGTCGCTCTTGATGATGCGCGCCACCTCTTCCGACATGCGCTTGACGATCTCGCGCGGCGTGCCCGCCGGTGCCAGCATGCCCGCCCAGGTGCTGCCGGTGAAGCCCGCGAAGCCCTGCTCGATGAAGGTGGGCACATCGGGCACGGCCGGCAGGCGCTTGTCGCCGGCCACGCCGATCAGCCGCACCTTGCCGGCCTTGCCCTGGTTGATGAGGCCCGTGGGCGCATCGAAGAACAGCTGGATCTGCCCGCCCATCAGGTCGGTCAGCGCAGGCACCGCGCCGCGGTACGGGATGTGGATCATGTAGGTCTGCGTGAGCGACTTCCACAGCTCGCTCGTGAGGTGCGCGGCCGAGCCGTTGCCCGAGGAGCCGAAACTCACCTTGCCGGGATGCTTGCGTGCGTAGTCGATGAGCTCGCGCGCGGTCTTGAACGGCGCGTCGTTGTTGACCGCTGCGAGCAATGGCGACACCCCCATCAGCGACACGCCCACGAGGTCCTTGCGCGGGTCGTAGGGCAGCTTGGGGTACAGCGTGGTGTTGGCCGTGTAGGCCGCGATGACGACGCCGAAGGTGCTGCCGTCAGGCGCGGCCTTGGCCACGGCATCGACGCCGATCAGGCTGTTGGCGCCGGGCTTGTTGTCGATCACCACCGGCTGGCCCAGGCGTGTCTGCAGGCCCGCCTGCACCAGCCGCGCCATCTGGTCGGTGAAGCCGCCCGGCGTGTAGGGCACGACGATGCGGATCGGCTTGCTCGGCCAGGCGCTCTGCGCGAAGGACGGCGCGGCGAGGCTGGCTGCGGCGGCGGCCGTGGCAAGAGAAAAACGGCGGCGGGAGAGCGTGGCGTGCGGCATGGTCGGGAACCCTTCGGATGGCATGGATCGGACCATTCTCGAAGCGCGCTCCTGCCCCGGCGCTCAGGGTTTGTCCCCGACGGGACAAAGCGTGTTCAGAGCGGCAGGATGTCGCGCGAACGCCCGTCGTCGCCGAGCCAGGCCTCGAACTCGTCCGACAGGCGCGTCGCCTCGCGCGTGGCCTGGCCCCAGGCCGCGATGCGGGCCTGCGCGTCGTTCGCGAAGCGGATGAAGTCCTTGCGGTCGGGCAGCTTGCCGTGCGGCAGCGTCTTCACCCACTCGGGGTTGGGCGCGAGCACCACCATGCGGTCGAGAAAGCGCGTCGACTTGTGGCGCCAGCGCAGCCCCTTGTCGAGCCAGCCCGGCACCACCGCCTGCTGGAAGTGCGGGTACAGCACGATGCCTTCGTCTGCGGGCTGGTAGTCCAGGTGCAGGTGGTAGTCGGTGATGCCGCCGTCCCAGTAGGCGCCGCGCGGCGCGCCCGGAATGTCGTGCACCGCCGCCAGCAGGAACGGAATGGAGCACGAGGCCTGCAGCACGCGATTGAAGTTGGCCTCGCTCAGCGCGTGCTGGCGCGTGCGGAAGTCGGTCGTGCCGAAGGGCAAGGCCGCGCCGGGCGTGGAGAACACGCAGCGCTCCAGCCAGGCGCCCAGGCTCTTGCGATGCAGGCTGTTGCTCGCGAAGGCGCCCAGGTAGCCGACCGGCGTGCGCGCCCTGCCCTCGCGCCCCAGGATGTGGCGCCCGCGGGAGGTCACCACGTGCAGCCGGTAGCGCGCATGGCCCAGCACCTCGCCGATGCGTCCGCCGTAGAAGGTGTCGAGGCTCTCCGCGAAACGTTCGCTGAGCTGGTGCGGGCTGAGCCGCTTCTGGCCCGGCGGCACCTCGAACTGCTGGCGCACGTAGTCGTGCTCGAAGCGCCCGAAGGCCGCCTCCGGGTCCGACAGGCAGGCCGTCGCCAGCCGCCACGCACCGATCGACGCACCCACCAGGTCCACCGGCTGGCTCGACTGCGTGAGCCAGCGCCCGAAGATGAAGCGATCGAGCGGCCCGAGGATCAGCCCCTTGGGACCGCCCGCCGCGCCGGGGACGGTGCGCACGTCCTGCGGACGCAGGCCGTGCTGCTCGATGTGCTGGCGGGCCGCGGGGCCGGCGTAGATGCGCAGGGCTTTCATGCGGCGGTGTGTGCAAGAAACGTGCGGTCCGCGGGTGGGTTACTTGCGCAACCCCTGCAACTTGGCAAACGCACTCGCCATCTGCCCCGCCGGCTGCGGCGAGTTGTCGCGCCGGCCTTGTTGCTGCTGGCCGCGCCCTGCCCCTTCGAAGCGGTTGTCGCGCGGGCCGTCGCGGCGCGCGGGCGCGGCGTCGAGCTTCATCGACAGGCCGATGCGCTTGCGGGCCACGTCCACTTCCATCACCTTGACCTTGACGATGTCGCCGGTCTTGACGACTTCGCGGGCGTCGTTGACGAACTTGTGGCTCAGCTGGCTCACGTGGACCAGGCCGTCCTGGTGCACGCCCAGGTCGACAAAGGCGCCGAACTGGGCCACGTTGCTCACGGTGCCCTCGAGGATCATGCCCTCGGTGAGGTCGGAGATGTCGTCCACGCCGTCGTTGAAGCGCGCCACCTTGAAGTCGGGACGCGGGTCGCGGCCGGGCTTCTCGAGTTCGCCCAGGATGTCCTTGACCGTGATGACGCCGAACTTCTCGTTGGCGAACAGCTCGGGCTTGAGGGTCTTGAGCATGTCGGCGCGACCCATCAGCTCGGCGATGGGCTTGCCGGTCTTGACGATGATCTGCTCGACCAACGGGTACGTTTCGGGGTGCACGCCGGTGATGTCCAGCGGGTCGGCGCCGTCGCGGATGCGCAGGAAGCCGGCGCTCTGCTCGAAGGCCTTGGGGCCGAAGCCGGTCACGTCGAGCAGCTGCTTGCGGGTGGAGAACGCACCGTTGGCCTCGCGCCAGCGCACCACGGCCTTGGCCACGCTGGCCGACAGGCCGGACACGCGGCTGAGCAGCGGCACGCTGGCGGTGTTCAGGTCGACGCCCACCGAGTTCACGCAGTCTTCGACAACGGCCTGCAGGGTGCGCGCGAGTTCGCTCTGGTTCACGTCGTGCTGGTACTGGCCCACGCCGATGCTCTTGGGGTCGATCTTCACGAGTTCGGCCAGCGGGTCCTGCAGGCGGCGCGCAATGGAGGCGGCGCCGCGCAGGCTCACGTCCACGTCGGGCATTTCCTGCGAGGCGAATTCGCTGGCGGAATACACGGAGGCGCCGGCTTCGCTGACGACGACCTTGTCGACCGTCATTTCGGGCGCACCGGCTTGCGCGGCCATCTTGGCCAGCAGCTTGATGAGGTCGCCGGCCAGCTTGTCGGTTTCGCGGCTGGCGGTGCCGTTGCCGATGGCGATCAGGTTCACGCCGTGCTTGGCGCACAGCTTGCCCAGCGTATGGAGCGAGCCTTCCCAGTCCTTGCGCGGCTCGTGCGGGAACACGGTGGCGGTCTCGACCAGCTTGCCGGTCGAATCGACCACGGCCACCTTCACACCGGTGCGGATGCCGGGGTCCAGGCCCATCACGACGCGCCGGCCGGCGGGTGCGGCCAGCAGCAGGTCGCGCAGGTTGTCGGCGAACACCTTGATGGCGACCTTTTCGGCGTCTTCGCGCAGGCGGGTGAACAGGTCGCGCTCGGTCGACAGCGCCAGCTTCACGCGCCAGGTCCAGGCCACGCACTTGCGCAGCAGGTCGTCGGCCGGGCGGGCCGCGTGGCTCCAGCCCAGGTGCAGCGCGATCTTGCCTTCGGCGATGCTGGGCTTGCCCGGCTCGGGCTCGACGGGCAGCACGAGCTTGGCGTCGAGCACCTCGAGCGCGCGGCCGCGGAACACGGCCAGGGCGCGGTGCGACGGCACGCGGCCGATGGGTTCGTCGTAGTCGAAGTAGTCGCGGAACTTGGCAATGTCGGCGTTGTTCTCGTCCTTGCCGGCCATCAGGGTGGACTTGAGCAGGCCTTCGTTCCAGAGCCATTCGCGCAGGCGCTGCACCAGCACGGCGTCTTCGGCCCAGCGCTCGGACAGGATGTCGCGCACGCCGTCGAGCACGAGGGGCACGGTGGAGAAATCGGGGCCCGGCTTGCCGTCGTCCAGCGTGGTGGCGGGCTGCAGGAAGGCCTTGGCTTCGACGGCCGGGTCGAGCGTGGGGTCGGCCAGCAGCTTGTCGGCCAGCGGCTCGATGCCGAATTCGCGGGCGATCTGGCCCTTGGTGCGGCGCTTCTGCTTGAACGGCAGGTACAGGTCTTCGAGCTCCTGCTTGGTGGGCGCGAATTCGATCGCGGCGCGCAGCTCGGGGGTCAGCTTGCCCTGCTCGTCGATGGCCTTGAGCACCGCCACGCGGCGGTCTTCGAGTTCGCGCAGGTAAGACAGCCGGGCTTCCAGTTCGCGCAGCTGGATGTCGTCGAGGCCGCCCGTGACTTCCTTGCGATAGCGGGCAATGAACGGAACCGTGGCGCCTTCGTCGAGCAGTTCGACGGCGGCCTTCACCTGGTGCTCGCCGACCTTGATTTCAACGGCGAGCTGGCGAATGATTTTCTGCATGTCTTGAGCGCGTCCCTGGCAAAGCGCGGAAGTTTGCCATAGGCGACGAGGCCGTCCGCCGGGCACCGGCGCGGGATGGTTACAACGTGCTCTCGGCCGGCGCCGCGACCGCCGACTGCGGCAGCACTTCACCGGGCATCACGAGCCGGATGCGCAGCCCGTGCGGCGCTGCATCCATGACGGCCAGCTCGCCATGCAGCGTATCGGCGCGCTCGCGCATGCTGCGCAGGCCCTTGCCGCCGGCCTCGCCGGCCGCCGCATCCAGGCCGCGCCCGTCGTCGAGCACTTCGAGCACCAGCCCGTGCGAGCGTTCGCGCGGGCCGAAGCGCACCTCCACGCGGGTCGCCTGCGAATGGCGCAGCACGTTCGACAAGGCCTCCTGCGCGATGCGGCACAGCTGCATCGCGGCCTCGGGCGACAGCGGCGGCGCCAGCACCACGTCCTGCACGTTCCACACGAGCGTGATGCCGAGCCGGTCGAACGCCGGTTGCAGCCGGTAACGCAAGTGGCCCAGGCGCTCGCCGATGCTGGTGTCGGCCTGGTCGTCGAGGGAGTCGACCGTCATCTGCAGTTCCAGCAGGCAGGCCTGCAGGGCCATCGACAGCTCGCGCGCGTCGGCGGAGCGCGGGTCGTAGCTGGCCATGAGCGCCACCAGCCGCGAGCCGACGCCGTCATGCAGGTCGCTGGCGATGCGGCGGCGCTCGGCGAGCACGGCCTGCGCCTGGCGGTAGCGCACGAGGCGGCGTCGCGTGAAATACCAGGTGGCCACGATCATGCAGAGCACGGCGACGTTCACCCCCTGCAGGGCCCAGAAGGCGGCCGGCACCTCGGTACCCAGTGTGGTGATCGCCGAGGTCGCGCGAATCACCTGCCCCACCACCGGCGTCAGGTGCAGCGCGAATGCGAGCCCCACCCACAGCAGCATCCGCTGGCGCGAGGCACGCGGCCACAGCCAGATCAGGAGCACACACCAGGCGGCGATCGAAAGCCACACGAACTGGTCCTCCAGGAAATACGGCGGGAGCGGGGGCGCGGGCGCGCGCATGGGTGGCTCCGCTGCGAACGCGGCGCGCCCGAAGCGCGCCCTAGAGCAGCCCCCGGTGCGAGGCGAAACTCACGGCCTGCGCGCGGGTGTGGGCGTGCAGCTTGCGGTAGATGTTCTTGACGTGCGCGTTAACCGTCTGGGCACTGATGGTGAGCTGCAGGGCGATCTCTTCCGTCACATATCCCGTGGCTACAAGTCGCAACACTTCGCGCTCCCTTGCCGACAGGGTCGCCTTGCTGTCCGGCGGGCGCACCGGGCTCGGATTGGCGCGCTGGTGGTCCAGGTGAACGAGCAGCCGCCGCGCCAGCCGGGGGGTGATGGCAGCGCCGCCATTGACCACCTGCAGCACGGCCTGGGCATAGCTCTGGAACCAGGCGTTCTTCACCAGGTAACCCGAGGCGCCGAGCTCGAAGGCATGCAGCACCTGGGGCTCGTCTTCCAGCGCGGAAATGACGATGATCTCGGCCGCGCTGCGGTGCTTCTTGGCCTCTTCGATGAGCTCGAATCCGCTGCCGTCTCCGAGGCGGATGTCGACCATGAGCACATCGAATTCATGCTGCATCAAGAGGCGCCTTCCCTCGCGCAGGGAGCCGGCCTGGCCTTCGAGCTGGATGCGCAGATCGCCCAGCAGTTCCTGGGCGATGACACGGCGGACAAAGGGGTCGTCGTCGACGAGCAGGACACGAACGGGCTTGGTTTCCTGGCCCGTGAGGTAGTCCGGCCACGGCAGGGTATCCGCCGAGGGAGCCAGCAGCCCACCGAACTGGCCGGGATTGGAGAATTTCCTAGCGCCACCACCGACATCGGTCAATGAAATGTCGAGATCGTTTTCCATTTAAGCCCCCTTGTCACAGATAAAAGTCGCGACTTCGTGAACAAAAGTTAATCGATTTCTACTCTTTTTCCGGCTATCGGCTTTTTTGATTACCTTGGTTTCTTTCGGTTGCAATATTGCCAGATTGTGAACGAAAGTGATAGTGGCCACGAGGGAAACAGGGCCGGAAACCGGTCCCCCGCCCGCGCCGAAAACGCGGCCGGGCATTGCTTTCGCCATAGCCTTGCACTACCCAGCCTGAGGCATTTTTCGATCCCTTCCCCCCGCTGAAACTGCATCCCGGTCGCAACGGAATCCATTCAATCCGTGCTCGCTGACCGTCGCTGATGGCCGGATTCCCCGGCGATCGGGTTCGTTTCAACACTATCGAGGAAGCATCATGAAGAAGACTCTTATCGCCATGGCAGTGGTTCTCGTGGCTGGCATCGGGACCGCAACCGGCAGCAGCGTGGCGCTCGCCGTCACCAACACCACGACCGGCTCCTCCAGCTCGGCTGGCTCGGTCGCCGCCAGCTCCGGAACGGGCAGCGCACTGAGCTACAACGCAGCCAGCTCCACCTCGTCGGCCACGGCCAACGCGGCGGGCGGCGCAGCAGGCAATGCCTTCCTGCGCGTCGGCGGCGCCACCGCCAGCGGCTCGGCCACCACGCAAGGACGCGTGACCAGCGTGGCAGCAACGACCGGCAACGGCGTGGCTGCAGGCGGTGCGAATGCACAGGCCAATGCGACCTCGAGCGCCAATGCGAACTACGCCGGCGGCGGCGCCAACCCCGTGAGCGGCTCTGCAGGCGGCGCAGCCGGCTCCACCACCAACAACACCGCAGCCACCGCTGCAGGTCCTGGCGGCGGTCTGGCCGTGGTGACGCGCACCTCGGGCACGACGGCCGGCTTCAGCGCCAATTCGGGCGCGGTCAACGGCATCGTCAACGGCACGACGACCTCGGCCACGTCGGGCTCGACCGGCGGCTCCACGGGCGTCATCAACTTCGCCGTGGGCAACGCAGCGGGCTTCAGCAACGGTGGCGGCACCGCCGGTGGCGCGATCTCCGGCGCAACGGCCAACGCTCCCTGAGCGATCCAGACCATCGGTTGTTGGACCAGAAACGGGGAGGGGCACGCCCCTCCCCTGCTTCCCAAAGGAGTCGAAAAAATGAAAACATTGATTGCCCTGACCTTGCTGGGCCTGTCCGCCGGCGCCTTGGCGCAGACCACGGCGGGTGGCGCCAACAACCAGTCGCAGAGTTCAGCCACCACCAACGCCCAGGGCAACACCCAGGCGGTGAATTTCAACAGCTCCGCCCCCTCGGAAGTCACCTCCCGGGCCACGGTGGACAGCAACAGCACACAGAACATCAACAACACGGGCGCGACGACCAGCACCGTCGACTACCGTGGCAGCTACACCGTCAAGAACGTGCCCTCCGTGAGCGGCCCGAACCTGACGACCAGCAACGACACCTGCATGGGCAGCACCAGCGCCAGCGCCAACGGCGCAGGGGTCGGGCTGAGCTTCGGCACCACCTGGACGGACGAACACTGCAAGCGCCTGAAGATGAGCCGCGAGCTCTGGAACAAGGGCATGAAGGCAGCGTCGCTGGCCATGGACTGCATGGACCCGGCGGCCCAGGCGGCCCTGGAGATGACCGGCTCGAAGTGCCCGCAGTCGATGACCGCCGAAGAGCGCGTGAGCGCGTTCGGACCGCAGGCCTCCTCGGCCGGCGCGCCCGTGGCGGCACGTCCGGCGGCGCCGGTAGCGCCCGTGGCCGCGGCTCCAGCGCCTGCGCCGGCCCCCGTGGCCGTGCCCCAGCCGGTGGCGCCCGTGGCACCTGCAGCGCCTGTCGCGTTGGCCCCGGCCCCGGCGCCCGCGCCGGTCGTGGCGGTGCAGCAGCCCGCCCCACCGGCCACGCTGGTCGAGGCAATGCCCATGGCAGCCCCGGCGCAGGAACAGCCGGCACCGCAACCGGCGCCGGCCGCGACCGCCGTCCCGGTGTCTGCGCCGGAGGTGGCACCGGCCCCCGTGGCCGCAGCGCCCGCCGAAGAAGCCGCGGCACCTGCGGCGGAGCCGGCCCCGGTCATGGCGAGCGCCGTGGCCCCGCAGCCGGACATCCTGGAAGCGCGCATCACGCGCCGCCTGCCGGCTGAACCGGCCGACGAGGTGGCTTCGGCACCGGCCGACGCGCAATGAGGCCGGCTCTGGAGTCCATCACCATGAACACCAGGACCGTTCCTCTCTGGCTGGCCGCCTGTTGCGTGGCGACGGCGTCGGTCGCCGCCACGCCGATCATCCGCATCGAGCGGATGCCCATGGGCAGCGGCCTGCAGAACGCCAGCGGCACGGAAAACGCCGAGCCGGTGGGCGACTACGGCGTCTGGCACGTGCCGCAGTACATGCCGGGGTTTCCGACCTCGGCCACCATCTGGCCGCGCGTCGTGATCATCCAGTGCAACGTCACGCGGTGCAGCGGCTACGAGGTCACGCCCGAACTGGGCCGGGGCGAATACCTGTTCTTCCGGCCCGCGGAAGACAGCAGCGTCGGCCGCAAATAGACAGGCGCGCAGACGCCGCTTTTTCGCACGATGCGCCGCAGGGTCCGCAAGGTCCCGGCGGCGCGCGGCCGTGTGCGTATACCCTTCGCGCATGCACAACCCCCTCGTGCGCGCCTTGCGCGCCCTGTTTCGCGCCGTTGCCACCACGATCCTCGTGCCGGTGCTGCTGTTCGAGGAATGGGGCTGGGCCCCGCTCGCGGCGCTGGTCGCGCGGCTTGCACGGCTGCCCTTCTGGGCGCGGCTCGAGAACCTGCTGCGCGCGCTGCCGCCCTGGGGCGCGCTGCTGGCGTTCTTCGTGCCGATGCTGCTGCTCTTTCCGGTGAAGCTGCTGGCGCTGTTCCTGTTCGGGCGCGGCCACGCGTTCAGCGGCATGGCCGTGCTGCTGTTGGCCAAGCTCGCGGGCACGGCCGTGGTCGCGCGGATCTTCCAGCTGGTCGAAGGCTCGCTGATGCGCCTGGCCTGGTTCGCCCGCTGGTACCCGCGCTGGAAAGCATGGAAAGACAGCGTGCTGACGCGGGTGCGCGAAAGCCGCCCCTGGCGGATCGTGCGGGCGGTGCACCGGCGGGTGCTGCGCGGCTGGCATCGGCTGCGCGCCGAGTGAATTATTTTTACCCGGGTGTATTGTGTTTTATATTTTGCCCGGGTAATATTTGGAGATGAATCCATCTCCTTCCACCCGACGTACCCTCGTCAAGCAATACAAGGACAGCGTGCGCCCCGCGGGCGTCTTCGTCATCCGCAACCTGATGGACGGCCGCGTCTACGTGGCCGGCAGCCTCGACGTCGAAGGTGCGATGAACCGCGCCCGCTTCGAGCTGAACCTGCGCTCGCACCGCAACAAGGCCTTGCAGCACGACTGGGTGGCGCAGGGCGCGACGCACTTCGGCTTCGAGGTGATCGACCGGGTGAAGGAGCGCGACGACCCCGCCTTCGACCGCGCGGCGGAGCTGGAAAAGCTGCTGGAGCTCTGGCGCGAGGAGCTCCAGTGCACCACTGACAAGGGCTACAACACGCCATGAGCACCGACGCACTGGGCTTTTGCCTCGACCTCGGCCGCGCCCACGCCAGCCTGAGCTTGAAACTCAACGAGGACCTGGGCGCCTTCCACGGGTTGGACTACGACGACTTCACCCTGCTCCACCTGTTGCTGCGTACCGGCAACGGCGCCATGCCGATGGCCGAGCTCGCGCACACGCTGGGGTTGCCAATGTCGGCGCTCATCCGCAAGATGGTGCTGCTCGAAAAGACCGGCCTGGCCGAGCGCACGACGGGAACAGATGGCGACCCCCGGCGCCATGCGAATATTCGCAGCGGCGGAAGGAAGTTGATGCAAGCCGCCATCACCACCGTCGAAGCGATCTGCGTCGATGCCGTGAAATCGCTGGACCCGCAACGCCTGCCAGACCTGCATGCCGCGCTGCGGGTGCTGTGCGATCACGACACGCCGCACGCCTGAACCGTCCTGCGGGTAGATTACGAACCTCGTTTCGTTCCGCCCGGATCGACAACCCAAAAAGAATCTGCATGTCACCCGACGAACTACCGACCACATTCACTGCGTTTGCCGGCTTCCAGCGCGTCGCCGCCGGCACCAAGGCCCAGGTGCTCACGCAACTGCGCGAGCGCGGCGACGCCGCCACCTGCCTCGTGTTCGACGACCAGACCGGCGAGCAGCTCGATGTCGACCTGCGCGACCCGAAGGCCATCGAGACCTCCGCGCTCGAAGCCGAGAAACACGAAGACGCACCGCGCGGCGTCGGCCGTCCGCGCCTGGGCGTGGTGGCGCGCGAAGTCACGCTGCTGCCGCGTCACTGGGACTGGCTCGGCCGCCAGCCGGGCGGCGCCTCGGTGGCGCTGCGCAAGCTGGTCGACGACGCGCGTCACGTGCACGCCGACCGCGACACGGTGCGCGCCGCGCGCGAAGCCACCTACCGCTTCATGACCGCCATCGCGGGCAACCTGCCCGGCTTCGAGGAAGCCACGCGCGCCCTGTTCGCGGGCGAGCATCAGCGCTTCAGCGACCTCGTGGAACCCTGGCCCACCGACCTGCGTGTGCACCTGCACAAGCTGTCGGCCGGTGGCTGGGGTGCCGCATGAGCGCGGCGCCCGACAGCAGCAGCACCACCACCAGCCCCGGCAACCCGAGCGGACTGCGCGGCGTGCCCGTGGCGCCGGTGGGTGCGCCGCGTCCGCTGTGGAAGGTGTTCCTGTTCTTCCTGGCGCCGATGTTGCTCAGCAACATCCTGCAGTCGCTCTCCGGCACCATCAACAACGTCTACGTCGGGCAGATGCTCGGCGTGAGCGCGCTGGCGGCGGTGTCGAGCTTCTTCCCGGTGATGTTCTTCTTCATCGCCTTCATCATCGGCCTGGGCGCGGGCGCCTCGGTGCTCATCGGCCAGGCCTGGGGCGCGCGCGACGCGGCCAAGGCCAAGGCGGTGGCGGGCACCACGCTCACGGTGGGCCTGCTGCTGGGGCTGGCGATCGCGGTGTTCGGGGGCCTCTTCACCACGCCGATGCTGGCCATGCTGGGCACGCCGCCCGACGTGCTGGCCGACTCCACGCGCTACGCCCGCATCATGCTGATCGCGATGCCCGGCGTGTTCCTGTTCCTGCTGGCCACCGCCATGCTGCGCGGTGTGGGCGACACCATCACGCCGCTGCTGACGCTCTTGATTTCCACGGCCATCGGCCTGGTGGTCACGCCCGCGCTCATCCGCGGCTGGGGCGGGCTGCCGCAGCTGGGCGTGGCGGCCGGCGCGTGGGCCTCGGTGCTCTCGTTCGCGGTCGCGACCACGTGGCTGGGCTTTCGGTTGCGCCAGAAAAAGAGCCCGCTCGCCCCCGACGCGGAGTTCGTGCGCTGCCTGCGCATCCAGCCGCAGCTGCTGAAGGCGGTGCTGAAGATCGGCGTGCCCACCGGCGTGCAGATGATCGTGGTGGCGCTGGCCGAAGTGGTGCTGCTGTCGATGGTCAACAGCTACGGCTCCAACGCCACGGCCGCCTACGGCGCGGTGAACCAGGTGGTGGCCTACGTGCAGTTCCCGGCCATCTCGATCGCCATCACCACGTCGATCCTCGGCGCGCAGGCCATCGGCGCGGGCCGCGCCAACCGGCTCGGCGCGATCGTGCAGACCGCGCTGGGCATGAACCTCGTGCTGACGGGCGGGCTGGTGCTGCTGGGCTACCTGTTCTCGCGTCCGCTGATGGGCTTCTTCATCACCAGCGCACCGGTGATCGAGATCGCGCAGAACCTGCTGCACATCATGCTGTGGAGCCTGGTGCTGTTCGGCATGGCCTCGGCGATCTCGGGGATCATGCGCGCCAGCGGCTCGGTGCTGGTGCCGACGCTGATCTCGATCGTCTGCATCCTGGGCGTCGAAGTGCCGGTGGCCTGGCTCATGAGCCGCCATTTCGGCATGGGCCTGGACGGGATCTGGGTCGCCTACCCGGTCACCTTCGGCGCGATGCTGCTGCTGCAGACCGCGTACTACCGCCTGGTGTGGCGCAAGAAGCCGATCGGCCGGCTGGTCTGATCGGTGCCTCGGCGGGGGTCACTCCCCGTCGAAGGCCTTCTTCACCGTGGCGATGTCGAGCTTGATCATCTTCATCATGGCCGCCATCGCACGGGCCGCCTTGGCCGCGTCCTTGTCTTGGAACATGCGGATGAGCGGCATCGGCGTGACCTGCCACGACACGCCGAAGCGGTCGGTGAGCCAGCCGCACTGCACGGGCTGGCCGCCGCCCTCGAGCAGCTTGTCCCAGTAGTGGTCGACCTCCTCCTGCGTCTCGCAGGTCACGATGAGCGAGATGGCCGGCGTGATCTTGTACTCGGGCCCGCCGTTGAGCACCATGAACGACTGCCCGTCGAGCTCGAAGGTCGCCGTGAGCAGCTTGCCCTTCTTGGCGGGATTCACATCGCCCCAGAGCAGCGTGTCGGTGAGGCGCGACTTCGGAAAGATGGCGGTGTAGAAATTGACCGCCTCCTCGCCGTTGCCGTCGAACCAGAGGCAGGGAATGATCTTCTGCATGGAATCTCCTTGGGTTGAATGATGAACTGAAGGGTTCAGTATCAAAGCCGAAGCGGCGCATTGTCAACCTGCGCCGCGGCTGTCAGTGGGAAGTTCGCAGGCCGGGCCGCGGGCCACAATGGGCCGGTCCTTCGCTTCGGAACTGCCATGTTCGCCCCTTCCAGAACCCGCCTCGGCGCCCAGGCTTTGCTGACCGCCGCGCTCGCCGCCTTCGCGGTGTCGGCCGGCGCGGCCGATGCCACCTACCCCGACGCCGCCGCCAGCGACCCCGCCCGGCTCGGCTGGATGACCGGCTCGCCGCCGCCGCCCGAGCGCACGCTGCGTTTCGAGGACGGCAGCTATTTCCGGTTTCCGGCGATGCGCTGGAGCGTGTCGAATTTCCGCCAGCTGATGCCGACCGTGAACGTGTCGCGCGGGCTCAGTGCGCCCACCGCCCTGCCCCATGCTTTGCGCAAGGACATCGACACGCTCAGCTTCACGCCGCTCGACGCGAAGACGCCCATGACCTGGGACGCGTCGCTGGCCGCCACCTACACCGACGGCATCCTCGTGCTGCACCGCGGGCGCGTGGTCTATGAGCGCTACTTCGGCGTGCTGAAAGACGACGGCCAGCACGGCGCGATGTCGGTCACCAAGTCGGTGGTCGGCACGCTGGGCGCGATGCTGGTGGCCGAGGGCACGCTGGATGCCAACAAGCAGGTGGCCGACTACGTGCCCAAGCTCGCGAAGTCAGCCTTCGGCAACGCCACCGTGCGCCAGGTACTCGACATGACCACGGGCCTGAAGTTCAGCGAGGACTACGCCGACCCGAAGGCCGAGGTCTGGGCCCATGCGCAGGCCGGCAACCCGCTGCCCAAACCGAAGGACTACACCGGCTCGCGCAGCTACTACGAGTTCCTGCAGACCGTGCAGCCCGAGGGACGGCACGGCGAAGGCTTCGGCTACAAGACCGTCAACTCCGACGTGCTGGGCTGGGTGATCGCGCGCGCCACCGGCCGCACCGTGGCGCAACTGCTGTCGGAACGCATCTGGCGCCACCTGGACGCCGAGCAGGACGCCTACTTCACCGTCGACTCCATCGGCACGCCCTTCGCGGGTGGCGGCCTGAACACCGGCCTGCGCGACCTCGCGCGCTTCGGCGAGATGCTGCGCAACGACGGCCGCGTGAAAGGCCAGCAGGTCGTGCCCAAGGCGGCCGTCGACGACATCCGCCGCGGCGGCGACAAGGCCGCCTTCGTCAAGGGCGGCTACCCGCTGCTGCAGGGCTGGAGCTACCGCAACATGTGGTGGGTGACGCACAACGACCACGGCGCCTACATGGCGCGCGGCGTGCACGGCCAGCGCATCTACATCGACCCGAAGGCCGGGATGGTGATCGTGCGCTACGCCTCGCACCCGATCGCGGGCAACGCCGCGAACGACCCGGTCACGCTGCCGGCCTTCGAGGCGCTGGGGCGGCACCTGTTGGCACAGCGTCGCTGACCTACCAGCGGTAGGTCGCCGTGGCCGTCGCCGTGCGCGGATAGCCGTAATAGCAGTTGCGGTAACCGCAGTTCGCGAAGTACGTCTTGTTGGTCAGGTTGCGCAGGTTCAGCGCCAGGCTCCAGCGGTCGATGTCGTAGCCGAGCATGGCGTCGAACACCGTCGAGGCCGGCACCTTGCTCGGCCACGCGGCCTCCCCGTCGCCGTAGTTCGAGCCCGTGTAGCGCGCGCCCAGGCCCACCTTCACGCCGCCGGCGAAACGGTAGTCCGCCCACACCGACAGCCGGTGGCGCGGCACGGCCGTGGCCTGCTTGCCGATCTCGCTCGTGTTGCTGCTGGCCGTGACGATGGCCCGCGGCGTGTAGCTGTACGAGGCCGTGAGGTTCAGGCGCGAAGCGATCTCGGCCGTGGCCTCGAACTCCAGGCCGCGCACCGAGATCTCGCCGGTCTGCTTGGGCATGAACTCGCCGTCGTAGCTGATGTAGTTCTTGCGCCGCAGGTCGAAGATGGCGGCGCTGTACATCGCCTTGCTGCCCGTGGGCTGGTAGCGCACGCCGGCCTCGTATTGCTTGCCGCTTTCGGGCTTGAACGGGTCGCCCGACGCCGGGTCGATGGTGGCCGTGGGCGCGAACGACTCCGAGTAGCTCAGGTACGGCGCCCAACCGCTCGGGTGCAGGTAGACCAGGCCGGCCCGGCTGGTGAACTTGTGGTCGCGCATGCGCTGGCGCGAGCCGTCGAGGCGGCTGTCCACGGTGCTGTCGGCGGTGTCGTAGCGCCCGCCCAGCGTCAGCGTCCAGCGCTCGCCCCACTTGATCTGGTCCTGCAGGTAGACGCCGGTCTGCGCGAGCCGCGTAATGCCGTCGAAGTACGGTGCGGGCCGCTCGATCGGCCCGCCGTACACCGGCGCGTAGATGTTCAGCGGCGAGGCGCTGCCGCCGCTGAAGGTGATCTGGTCGATGCGCGTGCGCTGGTAGTCCAGCCCGACCAGCACCTTGTGCTGCGTCTCGCCCAGGCGGAAATCGGCCTGCAGCTGGTTGTCCAGCGCCAGGGCGCCGATGTTCTCGCGGCTGCCGAACACGCTGCGCGACATCTGCTGGAAGTTGAGCGGGTCGTTCGGCACGTCGGGGTTCAATGCCATGAAGCCCTTCAGCTGCGTGCCCGTGTAGTCGAGCTTCTGGTGCGCGTAGCGCGCGTTCTGCCGCACCGTGAAGGTGTCGTTGATGCGGTGCTCGAACTGGTAGCCGACCATCTGCTGGTCCTGATCGAAGCGGTCGAAGCCGGGCTCGCCGACGAACAGTTTCGAGGGAATGGTGGTGCCGATGGCGGTCGGATCGAGCGAGCCGACCTGCGGCCGCGCGCGCGTGTAGACCCCGCCGCGCGTGCGCGAAAACTGCGACAGCAAGGTCAGCGTGGTGTCGCCCGACGGCTTCCAGGTGAGCGCAGGCGCGATGTACATGCGGTCGTCGCCCTCCTTGCCGGCCGGCAGTTGCGCGTCGCGCACGAGGCCGGTGATGCGGTACAGCAGCTTGCCGTCGGCGTCGAGCGCGCCCGAGAAATCACCCGCCACCTGCTTGCGGGCGTGGTCGCCCACCTGCAGCTGCAGCTCGCGCACGGGCTCCGCCGTGGGGCGCTTGCTGACCACGTTCACCACCCCGCCGGGGCCGCTCATGCCGTACAGCACCGACGACGGGCCGCGCAGCAGCTCGATGCGTTCGGCGCCGTAGTTCTCGGTGCGCCACACGCCCCAGGTGCTGTTGTTACGCAGCGGCAGGCCGTCCAGGTAGAAGCCCGGCGAATAGGCGTCGAAACCGCGCAGCGAGATCCAGTCGTAGCGCGAGTCGGCGCCGTAGGTGGTGGTCGACACGCCCGGCGTGTAGCCCAGCGCGTCCTTGAGGTTGGTGGCGCCGATGGCCTCGATGCGGTCGGCCGTGATCACCGAGATCGATTGCGGCGTCTCGATGATCGGCGTGTCGGTCTTGGTGGCGGTGGCGCTGCGTTTGGCCACGTAGCCCTGCACCCGGCCCGTGGCGCTTTCCTCGCCGTCGGCCACGACGGTCACGGCCGGCAGCGTGGACGTGCCGCCCGTGGCAGGCGCCGTCTTGATGACCGCCGCATTGCCTTCCATCGTGGCCGCCAGGCCGCTGCCGGCCAGCAGCCGGTCGAGCGCCTGCCGGGCCGTGAGGCTGCCCGAGATGGCGGGCGCGGTCTTGCCCGCGACCAGGCTCTGCTGCACGACCAGCTGGATGCGGGTCTGCCGCGCCCAGTCGTTGAGCGCCTCGGCCAGCGGCTGGGCCGTGATGTGGATCGGCTGGGGCGCGCCCTGCGCCCGGGCCATCAGGGGCGCGTTCGCCAGGGCCAGTGCAACGGCCAGGGCCAGCGGCGCGGGTGTCATCTTTGTTCTCAAGCGCTTCGTCATCGAACGTCTTCCAGGTAGTGAATGCAAATGGTTCCTATCTGGGCTGACGCACGAGCCGGCGGAATCCCCGTAGTGCCGGCGAGAAATTCTTGGTTCTTTTGTTTCAGGGGGCCGGCAGGATTTCCGCGACCGCGCCGGCTTCCTTCAGCCGCACCGGCAAGGCGCTGGCCAGGGCGCGCCGCAGCGTGCGCGCGTCCCTCGGGTCGAAGGTGCCGCTCAGTCGCAGGGCCGCCACGGCCGGGTCGTTCACCACCAGGCCGGTGCTGCCGTAGCGCTCCAGTTCGGCCAGCGCGCGGGCCAGCGGCGTGTCGACGAAGCTCAGGCGGTGCTCGCGCCAGGGCGCGATGCCGTCGCGCGGCACGGCCGAGACGGCGGAGAACCGGCCCTGCGCATCGCTTTCCACCTGGCGGCCGGCGACGAGGAAGACTTCGCTCGTCGCATCCGGCGCCCGATGCAGCACGCGCACCTTGCCCTCTTCCACCGACACCCGCGTGCCATCGGCGCCCGGCATGCCGGGGGTGTGGCGCACGGCAAAGCGCGTGCCGACCACGCGCACGCGCAGCGGACCGGCCAGCACGTCGAAGGGGCGTTTCGCATCGGACTGCACCGCGAACACCGCCTGCCCGTCGAGCAGCGTCACCTCGCGGCGGTCGCGGAACAGGCGCACTTCGAGGCGGGTGGCGGTGTCCAGCCGCAGCCGGGAGCCGTCGGGCAGCGGCGCTTCGAGCTGCTGCCCGCGCCGGGTGGCGAAAGCCTGTTCGAACACGGGCTGGGCCTGCACATGGCGCCAGCCGAGGTAGCCGGCACCGACCGCCATGCCGGAAGCAGCCAGCACGAAAGCCGGCTTCAGGAAGCCGCGGCGCGTGGGTGCGGCGGGCGCGCGGCCTTCGAAGCCGCTGCGCCAGCCCGCGACCGTCTCGGGCGCGATCGCGTCGAAGGCGCGCCAGCGCGACTCCCATTCGCGGAACGCCTCGCCATGGCGCGCATCGGCGCCGAGCCAGGCCTGGAACGCGCGCTCGTCGGACGCGCTCCATTGCGCGCGCTGGCGGCGGACGAACCAGTCCAGCACGTCCTGTCGCAGGCGCAGGGCTTCTTCGGACGGTGGCGACGTGAGGGTCATGACGTGGGGATCGTTCTTATGGGGGTAGACGCACGAGCGTGGTCAAACCCTGTAATGGGGCGTCTCATCTCACTCTGAACCACGGGTCCGCTCCAGGCACGCCCAGCACGCCTCCATCGCAATGCGCAACTGCATCTCGACCGTCCGCACCGAAATGCCCATGCGTGCAGCCACCTCGGCGTACGAGAGCCCGTCGAACTTGTAGAGCACGAAGGCTTCGCGGCAGCGCGGAGGCAGCCGGTCGATGGTCTCGACCATGGCCGCCATGCCCTGGGTGGACGACAGGATGGCGTCGGGCTCGAAGGTGGGCGGGCCGATGCAGTCGTCGGCGTCGGGCGGTGCGTCATCGGGCGCCGCCGTGTCGCCGCCCGCGCGCACGCTGGTGCGGCGGTGGTGGTCGGTGACGAGGTTGCGGGCCGTGCGGTACAGCAGCGCGCGCGGATCGCGCACCACGCTGCCGGTGCGCTGCGCCTCGTACACCCGCACGTAGCTCTCCTGCGCCAGGTCGGCCGCGGTGGCGCGGTCGGGAACCTTGCGGGACAGAAAGCT
This sequence comes from Variovorax sp. GW821-FHT09D04, assembly GCF_059416405.1. NCBI lineage: Bacteria > Pseudomonadati > Pseudomonadota > Betaproteobacteria > Burkholderiales > Comamonadaceae > Variovorax > Variovorax sp. GW821-FHT09D04. The sequence continues at coordinate 1,293,037 of NZ_JBWKPA010000001.1, read as the reverse complement.
CAGCAGCTCGCGGTAATAGCGTTCGAACACGGGCGCACCACAACCGGAAAGGGTTGGTCGAAGTCCAGGGGCAGGTTGGCTTCGACACGGCGTGGCTACCTGAGAGATTCAGAACAAAAGAAAACGCGAGATTATGTGCGGGTTCAACCCGCCGATCGCCGAAGGGTAGGCATTTCGCCTGCCGCACACGGCATGCGCGCGGGCTACCCTCCCCTTCGGCCTCGTCCGGACTCGCCTGTCCTCAGTTCCCGCACGCCGGGTGCTTCTGCCCTTCGGTGGTGTTCGGCAGGCCCAGGAAGTCCAGGATGTGCGGCGTCGTGCCGTCCACCTGCGTCAATGCGGTACCCCCGAGGTTGCCCACGCAGTAGCTGGTCTTGAGCGGGTTCTGGTGGTTGTTGTTCAGGATCAGCAGCGTGTCGCGCTCGGCCGCCGTCTGCCCGCCGTGGCTGCTGCCGATGCCGCCGTGGTCGGAGGTGACGACGATCAGCCATTCTTCATTCGCGTAGTTCGGCCGCGACGTGAGCGCCGTGAGCACCTGCTGGATCTGCTGGTCTTCGCCGGCGATCTTGCCCTGGTAGTAGGCATTGAACGGGTCGTAGCTCGGCGCGTGGACGTCGACGTTGTGCAGGTAGTAGAAGATCGCCGTCGGCGGGTGCTTCCAGCTCAGCCAGCCCTTCACGGCATCGGTGGCCTGCTGCGAATTCTTGGCCGCGTTGGCGATCACGAAGTCGGCCAGCGCCGGGCGCAGGTTGTGGGTGATGTTGAACCAGTCGCCCACCACCGCGGTCGTGGCCGTCGGCCAGGCCGCCTTGATCTGGTCGAACACGTGCGTCTTCTTCAGCGGCAAGGTGGTGGTGTTCGAGGTCACGCCGTGCTTGTCGGCCCAGAAGCCGGTGAACACCGACGACCAGCCGGGCCCGCTCACGGTCGCCTGCTTGGTGCCGCCCGCCAGCACGTTGCCGTGGAAGGCACCGCCGGCGATCAGCGCCGACATCGCCGGCGTCTGCACGCAGCCCGCGCACTGGATGGCGTCGCCGCGCAGGCCGTCGATGCCGATCAGCAGGATGTGCTTGTTGCCGGGCACGGGGTTGGGAACGCCCTCGCCCGCGATCAGCGAATAGTGGTCGTAGGGGTTGCCGGGGTAGTCGGTCTTCAGGCCGCCGATGTCGCTGGCGCGCTTGTCGCTCAGGTCGCAGCGCTGGTTGGTCTTGTGGTAATCGAAGGACTTGCACCACGACGAGCGGCTCGCGTCGGTGCAGGCGTTGGCGCAGTCGGCGGGCGTCACGGTCTGCAGGGCCTCGGTGTTGTAGCCGCTGATGGCCGCATTGGGCGTGCGTGTGAAAGGCTTCAGCGGATCGGGCTTGAGGCTGTAGTGGTCATAGGGGTTGCCGGGGTAGTCGGTCTTCAGCCCGCCCACGTCGGCGGCGCGCTTGTCGCTCAGGTCGCAGCTCTGGGCGGTCTTGTTGTAGTCGAACGAGACGCACCAGGCGCCGCGTGGCGCGCCCAGGCAGGCCGACGCGCACATCTCGGGCGTCGATTGCGTCAGGTTCTCGATGTTGTTGCCGGAGATGGCCGCATTCGGCGTGGCCGCGAAAGCGTCCAGCGAGGCAGCGCTTGCATGTCCTGCCAGCGCTGCGAACAGCAGGCCCGCCAGGGATGCACGGATCGATGACTTCATGAGGTCTCCTCATCACAGGGTCGTGGGGTGATTCCCGGGCGCTGCCTCACCGTCTTTTGCAGAGTGAGTGCAACGCCGGGCGGAGTAAATCACCGCCGCCTGCCATCGATCCAATTCAAAAATCTTTGATGTTGTATTGAGCAGAGCTATACATCGCAGCGTCACGCAACGCGGTCAAGCCACGCGATTCGAGAACGCCATCACCCCGTCGTCCACGCGCCCGAGGCGCAGCAGGAGGATGTCGCGCAGGTAGTTCTGGTGCAGCTTCCACGGCGTGTGCGTGCCCTGCTTGGGAAACTTGTCGAGCGAGCGCTGCACGTAGCCCGAGCTGAAATCGATCCACGGTTCGGGCGACAGGTCGGGGCCCGCGTTGTGCGGCGTGCATTGCCGCCAGCCGTGCTCGTGCATGTGGTTCAGCAGCCGGCAGACGTAGGCGCAGGTCAGGTCGCACTTGAGCGTCCACGAGGCGTTGGTGTAGCCGAAGGACGAGGCCAGATTGGGCACGTCGCTGTACATCATGCCCTTGTAGTTGAAGGTGCTCGCCGGGTCGACGCGGCGGCCGTCCACGCTCAGTTCGATGCCGCCGAGCACCTGCAATTCAAGGCCGGTGGCGGTGACGACGATGTCGGCCTCGAGTTCGCGGCCCGACTTCAGCCGCAGGCCCTCGGGCGTGAAGGTGTCGATGTGGTCCGTGACCATCGAGGCGCGCCCCGCGTTGAGCGCGGCGAACAGGTCGCCGTCGGGCACGAGGCACAGGCGCTGGTCCCACGGGTTGTAGCGCGGCGTGAAGTGCGTGGCGATGTCGTAGCCGGGCCCGAGCGCGTGGCGCACGCCGCCCAACAGCATGCGCCTGACGCGCGCCGGCTTGCGCCGCGCGAGCCGGAAGAACAGCATGCCGAGCGTCACGTTCTTCCAGCGCGTGAGGCGGTACGCGGCCATCGCCGGCAGCAGGCGCCGCAGGCGATTGGCAATCGGGTCTTCGGCCGGGCGCGCCACCACGTAGGTCGGCGAGCGCTGCAGCAGCGTGACATGCGCGGCGCTCTGGGCCATCGCAGGCACCAGCGTCATCGCGGTGGCGCCGCTGCCGATCACGACCACGCGCCGGCCGCTGTGGTCCAGGTCGGCGGGCCAGTGCTGCGGATGGACGATGCGGCCTTTGAAGTCGGCCATGCCGGCGAAGTCGGGCGTGTAGCCCGCCTCGTAGCGGTAGTAGCCGCTGCACAGGAAGAGGAAGTTGCAGCGCCACTGCACGAGCCGCTTGTCGGGGCCCTGCTCCACGTCGACCGTCCAGCAGGCGTCGGCGCTCGACCAGGCGGCACGCACCACGCGGTGCTGGTAGTGGATCTTGTCCTCGACGCCGTGCTGGCGCGCGGTGTCGCGCACGTACTGCAGGATCGAGGGGCCGTCGGCGATCGCCTTGGCCTGCGTCCACGGTCGGAACACGTAGCCCAGCGTGTACATGTCGGAGTCGGAACGCACGCCCGGGTAGCGGAACAGGTCCCAGGTGCCGCCGCTGCGTTCGCGCCCTTCGAGGATCGCGTAGCTGCGGTCCGGGCACTGGGCCTGCAGGTGGCAGGCGGCGCCGATGCCGGACAGGCCGGCACCGACGATCAGGACATCGACGTGCGGCGGCGCGTCGGCCGGTTGTGCTGCTTCCATCGGTGGTTTGTCTCCTGTCTCATGGCTTGTTGTTGTCTGGCTTTGCCACGGGCGTGCGCCGGATCATCAGCCAGGCGCTCACCGCACTCAGCACGGCCAGGCCGGCGCTCAGCAGCATCACCCAGCGAAAGCCCGCGACGAACGATTCGGCCACCGCGCGCTTCACGGCGGCGACCGTGGCCGCATCGGCACCCGGCGGCACTCCGGCCGCGGCCAATCGGTCGCGCCCGGCCGCAAGAAAAGCCCGCACCTCGTCCGACGCGCCCATCGCCTGCAGCCGCTCGGCCAGCGCCGCGTCGAAGGCCCAGGCCATGATGGCGCCGAACACCGCGATCGCCAGCACCGCCGCCGCGCGCGACACCGCGTTGTTCACGCCCGAGGCCACGCCCGCGAGATCGGGCCCCACGGCATTCATGACCGTGGTGGTGAGCGGCGCGACCGTCACCGTCATGCCGAAGCCCAGCACCACCACGGCGGGCAGGAAACCGCTCCAGTAGCTCGCACCCACGCCCGGCAGCGCGAACAGCGCAAAGCCCACGGCCGCGATGGCCGGCCCGATGACCAGCGGCACGCGCGGCCCGAAACGATCGACCAGTTGCCCGGCCCAGCCCGAGAGCGCGAACATCAGGAAGATGAACGGCAGCAGCGCCGCGCCCGCCACCGTGGCCGAGTAGCCCTGCACCTGGATCAGGTTGAGCGGAAAGAAATACAGCCCGCCGCCCAACGCCGCATACAGCAGCAGCGTCAGCAGGTTGGCGCCGCTGAAGTTGCCGATGCGCAGCAGCGACAGCGGCAACATCGGTGTGCGCGCCCGGCGCTCAGCAATGACGAAGCCGACGCTGCCCGCGACGCCGATCGCCAACGCCGCGAGCACGGCCGGCGAACGCCAGCTTTGCGTCGGCGCCTCGATGAAGGCGTAGACGATGCCACCCAGCCCGGCGGTCGCCAGCAACGCGCCCCACAGGTCGAGCCCGCCGCGCGCCGCGGCGCCTTTGCTCTCGGGCACGTGGCGGCGCACGATCCACAGCACCAGCAGCGCCATCGGCACGTTGATGAGAAAAGCCCAGATCCACGAGAAGTGATCGACCAGGAAGCCGCCCAGCACCGGCCCCACCGCCGCCGTGATGCCGCTGAAACCCGACCAGGTGCCGATGGCCTTGCCGCGCTCTTTTTCAGGAAACGACGCGCTGATGAGCGCCAGGCTGCCCGGCACCAGCAGCGCGCCGCCGATCCCTTGAATCGCGCGTGCGGCGATGAGCTGCTGCACGTCGGCCGCAAGCGCACAGCCCACCGACGACAACGCGAACACGACGACGCCGATGGCAAAGATGCGCCGCCGCCCGTAGCGGTCGCCGAGCGCGCCCCCCACCAGCAACAGCGCCGCGAGCAGCAAGGCGTACGACTCGACCACCCATTGCGCCTGGAAGGCCGTGGCGTGCAAATCGGCCTGGATGGCAGGCAAGGCGACGTTGACCACGGTGCCGTCGATGAAGGCCATGCTCGAGCCGACGATGGCCGCGGCGAGCACCCAGGGCTTGGAGGCTTCGGGGCAGGCGCCCTCTTCCGCAGGAGGTGGAGACCCATGCAGGATCAGCGTGTCGTCGCAGGGCGCCTTGCCGATCTGTGCCATGGGGCCTCCGATCTATCGGATTACCGCGTGGTGCCTTCCCCCGTCGGGGAAAGGTGAAAGCCTCAGGTCGCGCACGCCGTCGCGCCCGGGTTCGTCCGCGCCGCGTTCACGCTGCGCGCCATGGCCGCCGCCGCCGCGGCCGTCACGCGCTGCGCGCCTTGCGCCAGCGCGTCCATGCCGCCGCCGGTGGCTTCGCCCGCGTCGAGCCGGCACACCAGCGTGCGCGCCTCGTCGGAGCGGCGCAGGGTCCAGGTGAAGCCGGCGTCCACGCGCCCGCCGTCCACCATCTCGAACTGGCGCACCTGCACCGCCACGCGCCACACGGGCTGCGAGGTCTGGCGGCCGCCCTGCGTGACGTCGAGCGCGCCGAGCCGGCTGGCGATGCCGCTGCCCAGTGCGTCGCGCAGCTCGTTCTCGAAGGACGAGGCCCAGCGGTGCTGCTCGAGCACGTCGACCTGCACGCCGCCGGTCGGGCGGCGCACCACCATCTGCGGGCGCGCGAGCCGCTCGGGCACGGCCACGGGCGCGAGCTCGATGTACAGCGGCGTGGCGGCATCGCTCTGGCGCGGCGCGGCATCGGTGAGCGCGGGCGGGCTGGCCAGCGTGTAGTAGCTGTCGGGCTTGCTCGCGCAGCCCGCCAGCACCAGCAACGCGGCGGCGCCCGCGAGCGCGAAGGTCGTCGTCGTCTTCATTTCTTGTCGTCCGGTTTGCCGCGCAGCAGCGATTCGGGATGGCGTTCGAGGTAGTCGGTCAGCACGCGCACCGAACCGGCGGCGCGCGTCAGCTCGCGCAGGGTCTGGCGCATGTCCTGCTGCAGCGGCGAGTCGTCGGCCAGCGTGCGTTCGGCCGAGTTGACGGTCTTGCGCACGTCCTTCATGGCGGCGGCCAGCTCGGGCGTCACGTCGCTGTTGATGCGGCTGACGGTCTGCTCGGTGCTGGTGAGCGTCTTGTTGAGCGTGGCCAGCGTGGTGCGCAGGTCGGTGGCGATCTGCTCGTAGGGCACCTTGTTGAGCTTGGTGGCGATTTCCTGCACCTGCGACTGGATCTCGTCCAGGCCGTTGGCGATGGTCGGCAGCTCGATCGGGCTCTTCGACAGGTCGATCTTCGCGGGCGGCGCCTTCGGGAAGAAGTCGAGCGCCACGTAGACCTGGCCGGTCAGCAGGTTGCCGTTGCGCAGCTGGGCGCGCAGGCCCTTCTCGGCCAGGAAGCGCAGCCGTTCCTGCTGCGTCGCGCGCGACTCCGTGGCTTGCGCACCGGCGCCACTTTCGCGGCGGCGCAGGCGGTCGGGGTAGATCTGCACCAGCACCGGCATGCGGAACTCGCGCTCGGCGCGGTCGAACTCGACGCCGATGGATTTCACCTCGCCCAGCACCACGCCGCGGAAATCGACCGGCGCGCCCGGCGTGAGCCCGCGCAGCGACTGGTTGAAGTACATCAGCAGCGTCTGCGAGGGGCCGTCGGGCTCCTTCATGGCGGCGCTTTCGTCCTGCGCCAGCACGAAGGCCGTGTTCTCCTTGGCCAGCGGGCCCATGGCGTCGTCGGGCGCCTGGAAGGCGATGCCGCCGAGCAGGATGGTGGCCAGCGACTGCGTGCGCAGCGTGAAGCCGCTGGCGCTGAGCTGCGCGTCGATGCCGCTGGCCTGCCAGAAGCGCGTGTTCATGCCGACGAACTTGTCGTACGGCGCGTTCACGAACACCCGCAGCGTGACGCCGCGGCCGTCGCCGTCGAGTTCGTAGGCCGCGACCTGCCCGACCTTGATGCGCCGGAAGTACACGGGCGAACCCACGTCGAGCGAGCCCACGTCGCGCGCGCGCAGCAAAAACTGCTGGCCCGAGTCGCCGCGCGTGACGATGGGCGGGGCTTCGAGGCCGGTGAACTCGCCCGCGGTTTCCTTCTCGACGCCCGCGTCGGCGCCGATGTAGGCGCCCGACAGCAGCGTGCCCAGGCCCGAGATGCCCGAGGTGTCCAACCGCGGCCGCACCACCCAGAAGCGCGAGTCGGCCGAAGTGAAGCCCTCGGCGTCCTTATTGAGCTGCACCAGCACGCGCACGTGCGAGCGGTCGCGCGCCAGCCGCAGGCTCTGCACCAGGCCGATCTGCACGTCCTTGTATTTCACGGCGGTCTTGCCGGCTTCGAGGCCCTCGGCCGTCTTGAAGGTGAGCACGATCTCGGGGCCGCGCTCCATGAGGATGCGCGCCACCAGCGTCACGCCGACCAGCGCGGCGACGATGGGAATCAGCCAGATCAGCGAGGGCAGCCATTCGCGGCGGCGCGCCACTTTCGGCTTCGGCAGCGCGGGCGGGGCCGACGCTGCCGGACGGTCTTGCGGTTGCGTGTCTTCTTCACTCATGCGATTTTTTCTTCCCTGCTTTCAATCTGTCGTTCGTCCGTGTCGGCTTGCGGCACCGGGCCGTCCCACGTCAGGCGCGGGTCGAAGCTCAGCGAGGCCAGCATGGTCAGCACCACCACCGCGCCGAAAGCCGCGATGCCCACGCCCGCGGTGATGACCGCGAAGCCCTGGATCTGCACCAGCCCGGTCAGCAGCGACACCACGAACACGTCGAGCATCGACCAGCGTCCGATGATCTCGATGATGTGATACAGCTTGGCCCGCTCGCGCCGGCGCCAGTTGCTGCGTCGCTGCGCCAGCACCACAAGCAAGAGCAGTACCGCCAGCTTGAACAGCGGCACCAGGAAGCTGGCGATGAACACGATGGCCGCCAGCCCCCAGGCGCCCGACACCCAGAAGTAGATGACGCCGCTCAGGATGGTGTCGTACTGCGCGCCGAACAGCGTGCGCGTGATCATCACCGGCAGCAGGTTGGCCGGGATGTACATGATGCAGGCCGCGATCAGGAAGGCCCAGGTGCGGTTCAGGCTCTGCGGCTTGCGCGTGTGCAGGTGCGTGCCGCAGCGGGCGCAGGCATCGCCATCTTCGGCATCGCGCCAGACGGCCGTGCAGTGCGTGCAGACGTGCAGGCCGAGCGCGGCTGCGGTCGGCACCGGGTTCTCGTGGTCGTGCTCGTCGTCGGCCTGCGCCTCCCACGGACGTGCCGAGGCCAGGCGGGCGGGCAGCCCGCGCATGTTCATGCGCGCACCTCCGGTGCATCGGCATCGGCGTCTTCTTCATCGGCCTTGCGGAAGGTCATCTCCCAGAACGCACCGGGGTTGAACGACAGCACGGCCGTGAGCGTCACAGTGAGCGCCACGAAGGCCCACAGCGCGGGCCCCGGCACCACCGTCGCCATGCTCGACAGCTTGACGATCGCCACCAGCACGCCGAGCAGGAAGACCTCGATCATTCCCCAGGGCCGCAGCGACTGCATCATGCGCACCAGCACCGCAAACCCCCAGGGCCGGTGCGCGCGGGCCAGCGGCACCAGCAGGTAGGCCAGGATGCACAGCTGCAGCAGCGGAAACAGGATGGTCGTGGCCAGCACCAGCAGCGCCACCGGCGACATGCCCTCGGCGCTCAGTACCACCACTGCGCCGGCCAGCGTGGTCTGGCTGCGCAGGCCCTGCAGCTCGATCTCGACGATGGGGAACAGGTTGGCGATGGCGAACATGATCAGGCTCGCGACCGTCAGCGGCAGGATGCGCCGCTGCTGCGCGCCCGGGTGCCGGTCGAGCTCGGTGCCGCAGCGCGGGCACTCGGCCACGTCGCGCGGCGCCAGCGGCGTGCGGGCGTAGACCGCGTCGCAGCCCGGACAGACCACGGTGTCAGGTACTTCCTTCATGAGGCCGTACCCTACCTTATTCAGGCATGCGGACTTGTCGTCTTCAGCCGCAGACTGCTGAAAACCGCCGCCACCGCCGCGCAGCCCGCCGCCAGCACCAGCGCCACCACCGGGCCATGTCCGCCGTGCGGGCTCCAGACACTGAACACCGCCGCCAGCACCACGGCCCCCAGCGTTTGTCCTGTGAGCCGCGCCGTGCCCAGCATGCCACTGGCTGCACCACTTCGGTGCGCAGGTGGCGAACTCACGATGGTGTGGTTGTTGGGCGACTGGAACAGGCCGAAGCCCAGGCCGCACAGCGCCATGCGCCAGGCGATGTCGGCATTGCCCGGATGCGCCGGCAGCGCCGCCAGCAGCGCCAGGCCGGCGGCCAGCAGACCCAGGCCGATGCCGCCCAGCAGCCCGTCGGGATAGCGCCCGATGAGCCGCCCGGCGATGGGCGCCATCACCACGATGGCCAGCGGCCACGCCGTGATGAGCAGGCCGGCCTCGATGTGGCTGCGGCCGTACACGTCGAGCAGCAGGAACGGCAGTGCGATGTAGGCCAGCATCTGCGCGCAGAACGCCGCCACCGAGGTGCCCATCGACAGCGCGAACACCGGGATGCGCAACAGGTCGATGGGAAAGAGCGGCACCGCCTGCGTGCGCTGGCGCCGCAGGTAGACGAAACCCACTGCCAGCCCGGCCCCCAGCGTGGCCCAGGCCGACCACGGCGTGCCCGTGGCCTGCACCCCGCCCTCGCGCACGCCCAGGTGGTCCACGCCGAGGAAGACCAGAGAGAACATCAGCACGTTGAGCGTCACGTCGACCAGCGAGAAGCGCGCGCCCGCGGCCGGCGCCGCGCGGTTGAACGGCAGCGCGCGCATGCCGAGTGCGAAGGTCACGATGCCCAGCGGCACGTTGATGGCAAAGAGCCACGGCCACGACGCCACCGACAGGATCGCCGCCGCCACCGAAGGCCCGGCCACCGACGAGGTGGCGACCACCAGCGAATTGATGGCCATGCCCCGCCCCAGCTGCGCCGAGGGGAACGTGAGCCGCACCAGCGCCGCGTTGACGCTCATGATCCCCGCCGCGCCCAGCCCCTGCAGGGCGCGCGACGCGATCAGCGTGCCGAGCGAATTGGCGAAGGTCGCGGCCAGCGACGACACGGTGAACACCGCCATGCCCACCAGGTACACGCGCCGGTAGCCCACGAGGTCGCCCAGCGAGGCCAGCGGCAGCAGCATCACCAGCGTGGCGATCTGGTAGGCGTTGACCACCCAGATGGCTTGCGCCGGCCTGGCCTGCAACTCGCGCGCGATGCCGGGCAGCGCGAGGTTGACGATGGTGCCGTCGAGCACAGACACCGTGAGCCCGAGGATGATGACCAGCATCGCCCAGCCGCGCGCGGGCGCGGCCAGGCCGTCGAGCTGGGCCTGCGGGCCGTTGCCTGTCATGGCGACCGTCATGTCAGGCCTCCTGCGCCCTGCCCCCGGTCGGCTCGGAGCGCACACCGCCCAGCGTGAGCCAGGTCAGCACCAGCGCGATGAGCGCACCGCCGGCCATGCCCGCCACCATCGGCAGCGGACGGCCGTTGGAGAACAGGCCCACCACCGCCATCGCCAAGGCGCCGGTCAGCATCTGCAGCGTGCCCAGCAGCGCCGAGGCCGTGCCGGCGATGGCGCCGTGCATCTCGAGCGCGAGCACGCCGGTGGTCGGGATCACCAGGCCCATGAAGCCCGAGGCGATGAAGTACAGGACGATCAGCACCCACAGGTTGTCGCCGCCCATCGCGAAGTACACGAACATGGCGACCATCGCCACGCCGCAGCAGGCCACGCCGAACTTGACGAGATTGACCAGCCCGTAGCGCTCGCCCAGCGAACCCGTGAACTGCGAGGCCGCGATGAAGGCCGCCGCGTTCACGCCGAAGGCCACGCTGTACATCGCGGGCGACAGGCCGTAGTGGTCGATCATCACGAACGACGAATTCGCCAGGTAGGTGAAGAAGCCCGCCATGGCGAAGCTGCCGATGAACACCAGCCCGAGGTAGTGCCAGTCGCGCAGCAGCAGCCAGTAGGCCGACAGCGCGCTGCCCAGGCTGCTTTCAACACGCTCCGAGGCCGGGCGTGTTTCGTCGAGCAGCTTGACCATCATGGCCAGGCCCGCCACCGCGGCGATGGTGACGGCCCAGAACACGCCGCGCCAGCCGGTGAAGGCGATGACCAGGCTGCCCGCGAGCGGCGCCAGGATGGGCGACACGCTGAACACCAGCATCAGCAGCGACATCAGCCGCGCGGCGTCGGTGCCGGTGTGCAGGTCGCGCACCACGGCGCGCGGAATCGCCATGCCGGCGGCCGCGCCCAGGCCCTGCACGAAGCGCAGCGCGATCAGGGTCTGGATGTCGGTCGCCAGCGCGCAGCCCACACTGGCCAGCGCGAACAGCACCAGCCCGGCATACAGCGGCGGCTTGCGCCCGACCATGTCGGAGATCGGGCCGTAGAGCAGCTGGCCCGCGCCGAGCGACAGGAAGAAGGCGGTGAGGCTCATCTGCACCGCGCCGATGTCCGCATGCAGGCTCTGCCCGATGGCGGGCAAAGCCGGGAGGTACATGTCGATCGCGAAAGGCCCGATGGCGGAGAGCAGGCCCAACAACAGGGCCATTTTGAAGAACGGAGAAGAACGCATTGGGTCGATTGTGGCGAAGGCTCGCAATCGGTGCAGGCGTGGGGTCGGCGGCCTGGGCCGCTAGTGCATTCGTTCTACCGGGCGGTACGCCGCGCCCGCTCAGTACAGCGTGGCCTGCTGGCGCGCGGGCAGTTCGCGGTCGTAGGTGGCGCCGTCGAAGGCCGCATCGGTCAGCGCCGAAAGGATGGCGCCCGGCGTCGGCACGGTGCGCGGCGCGTCCTGCGGCACCGGCGCCCAGAGCTTGGAGCGCTGGATGGCGCGGGCGCACTGGAAGAACACGGTCTCGACGGCGATCTCGATCACGCACTGCGGCGCGCGCCCCTCCACCGCGAAGCGTGCCAGCAGTTCGGGTGCCACGCTGATGCGCGCGCGCCCGTTCACGCGCAGCGTCTCGCCCACGCCCGGAATCAGGAACAGCAAGGCCACGCGCGGGTCGGCCACGATGTTGCGCAGGCTGTCGATGCGGTTGTTGCCGCGGCGCTCGGGCAGCAGCAAGGTCTTCTCGTCCTGCACCGCGACGAAGCCCGGGGCGTCGCCGCGCGGCGAAGCATCGAGCCCGCCGGGGCCGAGGGTCGCGAGCACCGCGAACGGCGACGCCGCAATCAGCGCCTGGTAGCTCGGGTGCAGGTACGGCACTTCCTTCTTGAGCGAAGCCTCGCCCGGCTGGCCAAACAGGGCTTCGAGTTGGGCGACGGTGTCGATGGTGGTCATGGGGTGATGTTCTCCTGGATCGGGGTGGATGGCGATGCACGCCGCACACACGCCAGCGCCGCCACCGCCAGCAACAGCGCGGCACTGCCGTAGATCCACGGCGGCGAAGCAATGGGCAGCAGCACGCCGGCCAGCAAGGGCCCGGCGCCCGCGCCGATGTCGCGCCAGACCGCGCGGGCCGCCAGCGCCCGCACGCGCTCCGGCCCCGGCGTGCGACGCGCCACGATGGGCGGCAGCAGCGGCACCTGCAGCGCGCGCAGCACCACGATCAGCGCCGCGCAGCTCCACAGCCAGCCCAGGCCAAAACCCACGAGCGCGAGCGACGTCACCAGCGACAGGCTCACGAGCAGGCGCTCGGCGCCGAAGTGCTCCGCCATGCGCCCGCCCACCGGCCCGAGGAAGATTTCCGCGAGGTAGCGCAGCGCCATCAGCACACCGGCCACGATCACCGCGCCGCCGGGCAGCAGGTCCTTGCCGAGGTACGACAGGCCCACGATGAAGAGGCCGTCGAGCGCCAGCCCTTCCATGAACGACCAGCCGTCGAGCGCGTTCGGCCGCGAGAAGCGCCGCGTCGGCGCGGCACTGTGGTGCGGCTTCGACGGCAGCCGCCGCGTGACGAACAGCGCGAGCAACGACACCACCGCCAGCACGCCGAAGATCGCGCGCGGCCCGACCGTGTACGCCAGCAGCGCACCGAGCGGCAGCGCGAGCACCGGCCCGGTCGCGATGAAGGCGCGCGAACGCCCGCTGCGCCGCGCGGCACCGAGCGGGTCGGCCGTGGCCAGGGCCTGCGTCGACAGGTTGAGCGCCGCGAAGCACAGGCCCCAGGTCAGCCGCAGCGGCAGCAGCGCCCAAAACCCCGAGAGCGTGGCGTAGCCCAGCCCGCAGCAGGCGGCGGCCACCACGGCCAGCGTGCAGCTCGCCCGGTCGCCGTGGCGCGCATAGAAACGCGCGACCCAGCCGTAGCCCGCGATGCGCACCAGCCGGTTGGCCGCCAGCAGCAGACCGACCTCGGCCAGCGAGACGCCGAACTGCGACGCGTACATGGGCAGCAGCAGGTAGAGCACCACGTCGGCCGGCAGCGAGAGGCCGAGCGCCATCGCGGCGTGGCGGGAATCCAGGTCGGTGGAACGGACGGGAACGGCGGGAGAAAGCGGTGGTGCGGCGGACATCGAGCCCGTATCGTGCCCGCTCGCGCCGCCCGCCGACAAACGACATTCCCGCGCGGCATGCGTGAGAAAATCGCACGCATGCCGCTTCGCGAACCGCCCCTCCATGCCGTGCGTGCCTTCGTGGCGGCGGCCCGCCACCTGAGCTTCACGCGTGCCGCGGTCGAACTGCACGTGACGCACAGCGCGGTGAGCCGGCAGATCAAGAGCCTCGAAACCTGCCTGGGCGTGGCGCTGTTCGAGCGCCGCATCCGGCAGGTCACGCTGACGCCCGAGGGCCAGCAGTTCTTTGCGGAGACCGAGCCCGCGCTCGCGCAGATCCACGCGGCGGCCCGCGCGCTGCAGCTGCAGGGCCCGGCGCGCGCGGTGCGCATCAACGTGCGGCCCTCGTTCGCGGTGCGCTGGCTCATTCCGCGGCTGCCGTCGTTCGTGGAACGCCATCCCGATATCGAGCCGCAGGTCGTCACCAGCACCGTCATGCCCGAGCAGGCCACGGACAGCTTCGACATCGCCGTGCGCCGCGGCCTCGAAGGTTGGCCGTCGTCGATCCAGGTGCGGCCTTTCCTTGAAGACGAAGTGCTGGTGGTCGGCGCGCCGGCGCTCTTCAAGGCGCAGCCGCTGCCCGACCTGCGCGCCCTCGCCTCGCACGTGCTGCTGTCGGCGCGCACGCGCAAGGACGACTGGGACGACTGGAAGAAGCAGGTCGGCGCACCGCGCGCCCGGCCGGCTGGGCGGCTGCAGTTCGATCACCTGCACTTCGTGCTGCAGGCCGCGGTCGACGGGCTGGGCATCGCGCTCGCGCCGACCTCGCTGGTGGCGCATGACCTGGCCTCGGGGCGACTGCAATCGCCGCTGCCTGGGTTGCGGATGACGCTGGAGCGTTACTACTACGGCCTTGCACCCGATGCAGCGCCCGAGGCGGTGTGCGTGGCCGAGTGGTTCGAGCAGATGAACGCGGGCTGAGGCTTCCACGTCCGTAAACGGCCAGCGGCAGACGGGCGCGGCCCCGAGGATGCGGTCTTTCTCTTCGTGTGCCGCCCCATGCCCTCGCCCCTTCCCCGTTCCTTCTCCCACCTTGCCTGGGCCAATCTTGCGGCGCAGTCCGCCGAACAACTGAGCCTCGCGGCCGTGCCGCTGGTGGCCGTGCTCGCGCTCGGCGCCGGGCCGGGCGAGATCGGCTTTCTCGCGGCGGTGCAGACGCTGCCCTTCCTGCTGGTCTCGCTGCCGATGGGCCTGCTCGCGGACCGCATGTCGCGCCGCCGGTTGATGGTGTGGGCCGAGGGGCTGCGCGCCGTGTCGCTGCTGGCCTTGCTCGGCATGGTGCTGTCGTCGACGCTGGGCATCGGCGGGCTGGCCGTGCTCGGGTTCCTTGGCGCGGTCGGCACCGTGGGCTTCAGCGTCGCGGCGCCCGCACTGGTGCCAGCCCTCGTGCCGCGTGACGCGCTGGCGCGCGCCAACGGGCGGCTGGAGTTGGCGCGCAGTGCCGCCTTTACGGCCGGGCCCGCGCTCGCAGGCGCGCTGGTCGCTTGGGCTGGTGCATCGTCGGCCTTCGTGCTGGCGGCGGTGCTGTCGGTGGCGGCCGTGGGCCTGTTGTTGCGCCTGAACGAAGCGCCCCGCCCCGCGGCTACGTCGCGCCATCCGCTGCGCGACGTGCACGATGGCGCGCGCTTCGTCTGGCAGCACGCGTTCCTGCGGCCGATGCTGATGACCGGCGCGGTCTTCAACATCTCGTGGTTCGTGCTGCAGGCGGGCTATGTGCCCTATGCCGTGCGCGTGCTGGGCCTCGGCGCGCAGGCCGTGGGCTTCACGCTCGCGATGTACGGTGCGGGCATGGTGGTCGGTGCGCTGCTGACCTCGCGCGTGACGGCGCGGCTGCCGTTCGGCCGCGCGATCCAGGTCGGGCCGGCGGTGGCGGTCGCCGCGGCCGCGACGATGGCGGCCACGCTCGTCGTGCCGACCGCTTCGCTGGCCGCGCTTTCATTCTTCTTGTTCGGCGCGGGGCCGATGGTCTGGGTCATCACCTCGACCACGCTGCGCCAGAGCGTGACGGCCTCGGCGATGCTGGGCCGGGTGTCGGCGGTGTTCCTCACGGTGAATGCGGGTGCGCGCCCCGTGGGCGCGGCGCTCGGCGGCCTGGCCGGTGCCTTGTGGGGCGAGCCGGCCTGTCTGCTGCTGGCGCTCGCGGGCTTCGTGCTGCAGGCCGCGATCATCTTCGGTTCGCGCATCGCAGGACTGCAACAACTGCCCGTGCCGGCGGCCTGACCGTTCAAGCTCAGAACAGCGAGCGCGTCCCGTTCGGCGTGGCGCCTTCGATGTCGAGCATGCGCAGCTTGGTCAGCGCGCCGCCGCCCGCCGAGAAGCCGCCGGGCTTGTTGCCCGCGGCCAGCACGCGGTGGCACGGCACGACCGGCGCGAAGGGGTTGTGACCCATGGCCTGACCGACCGCGCGCGACAGGCCCTTGTCGCCGAGCTCTTCGGCCACCTCGCCGTAGGTGCGCGTCTGACCCGGCGGAATGCGCCGCGCGATCGCATAGACGCGCTGATGGAACTCGGACACGCCGCGCATGTCGAGCTCGATGTCGCACAGATCGTCGGTCGCGCCTTCGAGCAGCGCCTGCACACCCGCGATGGCGTGCTGCGCGCGTGGCGACGGCGGAGCTTCCTCCAGATCAGGAAAGCGCCGATGCATGCGCGCACGCGTCGCGGCTTCGCCCCGCTCTTCAGGCAGTTGCACACCGACCAGCCCTTGCGGCCCCCAGGCCAGCGCGCAGACGCCGATGGCGGTCGGGAACAAGGCAAAGCCGGAATCGGAAGGAGATGCGGCAGTCATCGAAGCATTGTGATTCAAGGTTGAAGAACGACGCGCGGACATGGGCGCGAAGCCCACTTCCGCAGAAGAGAAAAAGTACCAGCCGAAGACCTCGAAATACCAGACTTTCATTCGGCGCTTCGAGGCATTTCCGCTCATCCTTTCGAACGCACCGAACGTCGGCAAGCCGTTGTCGGACATGTGCATCGCCCCCTAGTCTCGCGCCCAGAAGTTGTCGGCTGAAATTCCAAAACAACAGGGAGACACATGCACATGAGGCGACGCGATTCTTCGCGGCCGGCGCGGCTGCGCGACCAGCGCGGACTGACCGCCATCGAGCTGATGGTCACGCTGGCGATCCTCGCAATCCTGATCGGCATCGCGGCGCCTTCGATGACGCGCTTCGTCGTGCAGTGGCGGCTGTCCAACGCCGTCAATGCCGTGACCGGTTCGTTGCGCACCGCACGCACCGAAGCCATTGCCCGCGCAAGACCCGTCGTCGTCTGCCAATTGCGCGCAGGCACCGCAATCGACTGCGAAACCGGTTCGGGTGGCAACGATTTCGCGGCCGGCTGGATCGTCTTCGCCAAGAACGACCGCGACGGCGACTTCGCCTATTCCGAGTCGACAGACGAAGTGCTGTTGCGACAGGACGCACTGCCTGGCATCGCGAAGATTGCTCTGGGCAAAGCCGGCCGCTTTGTCTTCCTGCCCAATGGTCTGGTGAGCTCGGGGAGCAACAGCATCACCGTTGAGACCCCAGGCTTCGAAACGGCCAGCACCACCCCGTGGGCACGCAAGACGCTGTGCATCAGCAAGCCCGGGCGCATCCGCTACGCCGCAGATGGCGAAGACTGTTCGGGCAACGACGAATGAAGCGCTCCACACAACAGCGCGGTGCCACCCTCATCGAGGTGCTGGTCGCCATCGTCATCCTGGCCATCGGCCTGTTCGGCATGGCGGGGCTCACCTCGGCAGCCCTCAAGTACAACCAGTTCTCGCGCATGCGTGCCACCGGCCTGAGCCTGGTGAACGACTACGCGGAACGTGCCCGCGCCAACCTCGCGGGCTTTGCCGGCTACGCCCACGCCAAGGCCTACAACGCCAGCACGCGCGAGGCAGCCTCCACGGACCCCACGCCGGCGCCCGCCGCCTGCGAGGTCGACACCTCCGTTCCCGACATGCCAGTCAACACCTGCGGCGCGGCCATTGCCGCCTACGACCTCGCGCAGTGGCTCACGAATGTCGGGAACCGGCTGCCCGGCGGCACGGCCTACGTCACGACGGAACTGGTCGACGCGGCCTCTGGCGTGAACGGCCTGCCGGCCACGCGCGTGCTGAATATCTGGCTGATCTGGCGCGGCATCGCGGAGGACACGGGCTTCGCGCTGCACCAGGCCTGCCCCATCGCCGGCGCCAACATCGCGGCCCCGACAGAGGTGAACTGCATGTACTTCCGGATCACGCTGTGAGCGCCGTCTTCACTGTTCCCCTGCGCAGGCGCAACCCGGTCCGCGGCTTCACGCTGATCGAACTGATGATCTCGCTGACGATCGGGCTGGTGATCCTGGCCGCCGCCCTGTCCACGTTCTCGACCTCCAGCCGCAGCAGCCAGTTGTCGCAGGCCGAGACGCAGTTGAACGAGGACGGCATCCTCGCGCTCAACCTGATCCAGCAGCAGCTCAAGCAGGCCGGCTATTCGCAGCAGCTCATCCCGAGCAACGGCGCCACGGTGATGGGCAACTACGCCGGCCCCGCCGTGCGCGGATGCACCGGTGGATTCACCGACGCCGCAGCCGCCTTCGACAAGCTGTCGTGCACGGGCAAAGGCAGCGACGCCATCGCCATCCGCTACGAAGCCACCACCGACAACACCATGCCCACGGGCACCGACGCCAAGCTGGCAACGAACTGCCTGGGCAACGGCATCAACGCTCTCACGCCGTCGCAGGTGAACCCGCCGCCCACGCCGGCACCCGGCGCGCCCCCACCCGGCAACTACGCCCTGGCCGACAACCGCTATCTGGTGACAGACGCGAGCACGGCGCCGATGCTGTCCTGCCGCGGGATGGAAAAGCGCGACGCCGTCAACGCCATCGGCCCCTCGCAGCCGCTGCTGGCCAACGTCGAGAGCATGCGCATTCTCTATGGCGTGGCCAGCCGTCCCAGCATCGAGCTGGCGGCCACCTACGACCCGCTGCGACACCAGATCGTCAAGTACCTCGATGCCGCGGGTGTCGATGCCCTGCCCGGCAGCGGCGTCCTGGCCGATCTCACCGAAGACCGCTGGAGCCGCGTGCTGAGCGTGCGCGTGTGCCTGCAGATGCGCAGCGACCGGCCGGTGCGCGACGTGCCCGACGGTGGCCTTGCCTACAAGCGATGCGACAACACCGACCGCACCGGCGCCGACGGCTACCTGCGCAGGACCTTCACCACCACGGTGCTGCTGCGCAACCGCCTGATCACCCCATGAACACGAAGCCATCCCCTCTTCCGCGCCGCGTCGCCGGCCGTGCGTACGAACGCGGCGTGGTCCTGATCGTCACGCTGGTCCTGGTCGTGATCCTGTCGCTGGTCGGCACCTTCGCAATCCGCAATGCCACGCAGAGCGAGCGCAGCGTGAACGGCATCCGTTCGACCGAGGTCGCGCGCGAGGCCGCAGAGACCGCGCTGCGTTTTTGCGAACAGGTGGCCATCTTCGACGGCGACGACAAGGACTACACCGAGTACGCCTCCGTCGGCATGCGCGCCCGGATCATCACGACCCCCATCGGCTCGGAGTTCGATGAAACCGCGGCATGGCGCAAGAAGGCCAGCTGGGTGGGCAACAGCGCGATCGTCGTTCCGAAGGCCTACGTCAACAAGAAGCCCACCGGCACCACGGTCGACGCGACGCCCCTGGAAATCGAACCGCGCTGCCTCATCCAGAAGATCGCCACCACCTCGACGCCCAAACTGACCGGCTACCTGATCACCGCCCGGGGCTTTGCCAACAACGCCAGGTTCGAGACGTCGACCGGCGTCGCCACCCAGGGCGCCGAAGCGTGGCTGCAGTCCGTGCTGACGCGCGACAAATGACTTCATGACCTTCCTCGCCATGCCACACCTGCCTTCTGCTTTTTCGCGCTCCCGCCGCGGCTTCACGCTGATCGAAGTCATGGTCGTCGTCGCGATCGTCGCCATCCTGGCCGCCATCGCGCTGCCGAACTACCAGGAGCACGTGCGCCGCTCCAAGCGCGCCGAAGCCCAGGGCATCCTGATGGAGGCCGCGCAGTTCATGCAGCGCTACTACTCGGCGAACGATCGCTACACCGCTACCGCGGGTGATGCCGGCGAGGAGACCGAGCAGAAGAAAGGCGCAGAGAGCCTGTTGCCCAAGGCCTTGCAGCAGTCGCCGAAGTCCGGCGCCGCCAACTACACCATCGCCGTCTTCGCGCGCGACGCCCCACCCAGCTACATCCTCAAAGCCACCCGCACCGGCAGCATGACCGGCGACCGGTGCGGCACGCTGACCTTGAGCGGCCTGGGTGCGAAGGACATGGATGACGAGGTCACGGGACTGCTGACGAAGGAGTGCTGGAGATGAATCTCGCACGCCTCCTCAGCGCCCCACTTTCAACCGCAGGGAAAACCGCATGACCGCCACGCGCCCGTTTCTTGTTCCGGCACCCGCCAAGGCTGCACGCATGCGGCGAACCTTCGTCAATCTCGCTGCCGCGTGGAACGCGGCGCTTCTTCCCATCGGCGACGCGCTGGCTGCCACGACGCCGAGCCAGACCCCGCTGTACAACGCCGTGCCGGGTGCCAAGCCCAACCTGATGTTCGTGCTGGACAACTCCGGGTCGATGGACGACGAGATGCAGGACGGGTATGCGGTCAACGACCAGTGCAAGGGAGAAGAGAAGGATTGCAGGGGCAAGTACGGGTGGTATTCGATGCGGTCCAGCAACATCAACACCCAGTACTACAACCCAGCGATCACCTATAGCGCCAGAGTCGATGCAACCGGAAAGGAAAAGCCCAACCCGGTTTCTTTCGTCAACAACCAGTCGTCCACCGACAGAAGGCCTTTGCACGAAGCGGGGACGACGACAAGCACCAAGAAGTTCACCTACGTTCTGTGCAAGAACAACGACTGTTCCACCGAGGCCAATCGAACAGTTAGCGTCATCGGGGCGCTCGATGTCGGCGATGTCCCCTTGCCACCCGGACACAGGCGGACCGACTGCGGGAGCGCCAACGAATGCCCCGCGGCGCTGGAACGCAAGAACATCGCGAACTGGTACACGTGGTACCGCAACCGCGCGCTCGCCGTCAGCACCGCCCTGGGCCTGGCGATGCAGAGCTACGACAACAAGTTCAGGGTCGGGTACGTTCAATACAACCAAAGCGTGGCGGAAGTAGATCCGAGAAACCCGGCCAAACCCGCCGAGCACATCGTCAGCGGCGTCAACTACTTCAAGGACGAGTCCACCGCTTCGGGGCAGAAATGGAAGTCCAGGTTCTATAGCTGGATCTACGACATCGTCCCCAACGGAGGAACGCCGAGCCACAACGCCCTGAGACTCGCCGCCGACTATTGCGCCGGCAAGGAGACCGCGACCTATGCGACCTCCTCGCTGACCAGCCCCTGGAAGAACGATCCCAACGACGCGACAAGTGGCGAGCTGAGCTGCAGGCGCGCCTACGCCATCGTGCTGTCCGATGGCGCCTGGAACTCGGGCACGGCGCAAGACATCGACACGCTCTTCACAGCCACGACCACTAGCACCAACTACGACGGCAAGCCTTCCGGCAGTGCAGCGAAGTTCAAATACGACCCCAAGGGCGCTCCCGCGCGCGACAGCCTGGACCTGCCCCAGAAGCTGAGTGCCAGAAACCTCTACATCCCCTACAGCGATGGCGGCACCAGCAGCAACGGTTTTGCCGATCTCACGGCCCGCTATTTCTGGCACACGGATTTCTCCAGCACGCTGTCCAACGACGTGCCACCCGTGGAGGGTCAGCACAACCCCACCTTCTGGCAGAACATGACCACGTACACCATCGGCTGGGGCCTCACACCCTCGGGCGACTCACCCCTCAAGAAAGGGCTGACGTGGGCGCAGATAGAGAAGTACAACAGCGACTGGCTCGCCGGCAATCCGGCGACGCCACCGCAGTGGGCGACCGGCGACCTGAACACCGACGGCGGGGACGCGGGCGACGCCCGGCGCGTCGATGACTTCATCCGCGCCGGCTTCACCGGCGGCGGCCGTGCCTACAGCGTGTACTCGGGCGAGGACGTACGCCGCGCGCTCGACAACGCCTTGAGCAGCATGGTCGGCTCCGGCAACGACGCCGGCGTGGCCGTATCGGGCAACAGCAACGAGTTCCAGACGCTGCAGGGCCAGTACAAGTACACGACCGAGTACCAGACGGCCGACAACAGCGGCGACATCAAGGCCTTCGCGCTGAATGCCGACGGCGCCAACGCTGTCTTCGACGATGCCGGAAAGCCGAAGCCGGCCTGGTCCGCCAATGCCAGGATGCCGCCTCTGGACAAGCGCACGATCCTCGCCCTGTCGAACTACGACCCCAACGCCCCCGGGAGCGCCCAGCGCACGGCGCTCACCGACCGCACCCGGCTGAGCGACCTGCCGAACGATCTCCAGGCCCTGCTGAACGCCGACAAGCAGCAGGCCACCGACGAACGCTTTGTCCGTTACCTGCTGGGCGAGGACCCGCAGAAGGATGCCGACGGCACGGTCTACCGGCTGCGCAGGCAGCCCATCGGCGCCTCGGTCAACTCGCCGCCGGTGTTCGTGGGGGGACGCTTCGACATGGGCTACGGCACCTTCGGCTCGGTCGACGGCAAGGACACCTACCCCGATTACAAGGTACTCAAGACCACGCGCCCTCCCACCATCTTCGCGGCCACCAACAACGGCAAAGTCCATGTGCTGAACGCCGGCAGGACCGACGCCGCAGGCAGCGAGCTGGCCGCATTCATGCCCAAGGGCGCCATGGCCTCGCAGATCGACCTCGCCGGCGCGAACTTCCGCTTTCGCTACACGCTCGACGGCCCGCTGGTCGAGCAGGATGTGTACGACAGGAACGGCCAGACCCCGGCCGGCGAAAAGAACACCTGGCGCCAGCTGGTGCTGGGCACGGGCGGACGCGCGGGCCCTTTCATGTACGGACTGGAATCGCCGCTGAACACCGCCGACCGGACCCCGGGCAAGGAACACTTCCTCTGGGAAGTGAACAACAAGCACAAGGACTATCCCCACCTGGGCCATGTGACCAACAACCCCGCCGCGGGCCAGCTGGACGACGGCACCTGGGTCATGCTGACCGGCAACGGCCACTACCCCGAAACGCAGAAGGTCGGGCTGTACGTGGTGGAGGCGCTCACCGGAAAGCTCAAGCAATTCATTCAACTCCCCACGGGCTATGGCGGCGAGGTCAGCGGTGGCAACCGCGGCCTGGGCGGCGTGGTCGCGGTGCGGGACAGCACCCGCCGCATCGTGGCAGCCTACGCCGGCGACGCCAACGGCAACCTGTGGCGCTTCGACCTGCGAAGCGCGAAGCTCGCGGCCTCCGTTCCCAGGCGGCTGTTCACCACGCCATTGGGCAAAAAGCAGCCTATCTACGCGGCGCCGACCTGGCAGGTCCACCCGGGCGACGGAAGCACCTGCACCTACAGCGCCACCTCGCAGTGCGGCGCCATCGTGGTGATCGGCACGGGCATCCTGCTCGACGAGGACGACCTGGCCATGCCGGCCACGAAGCAGGCCCTCTACGGCCTCTGGGACCAGACCCCGATCGGAGGCGACGACAAGGCCGGCGCCGTCGCGCTCAACACCTCGAACCTCGTGACGCAAACCATCGTTCCTGTGGCGAAGACCGGCGCGGGCATTGAAGAGGGAAAAGACTTCTACCAGCTCAGCACGAATGCCGTCGACTGGAAAACCAAGAAGGGATGGCAACTGAACCTCGGCACCATCACCCACCCCGGCGCGATGGCCAACGGCGAGCGCGTGGTCGGCGACCTCGCCAACCTGGGCAGCAGCGTGATCGTCTCGTCCTTCCTGCCGGAGGACAAAAAACAGGGCATCGAGTCCTGCACGGCCACGGGCAGCCTGCCCAACATCATCTACGTGCTCGACGCCCTCACCGGCAAGAACAAGAACTCCTTCGACGTGGATGGCAACGGCAGCTTCGACGCGTACTCGGTCGTCTCGATCCCCGCCGGCGGCTTCACGCGCGGCAACGTGAACTCGCGCAACATGGTCGGCCAGCCCAACGAAGGCCAGCCGGACGGCAAGCCCAGGAGCAGCTGCACCAACGAAACCGGCTTTCTCACCGGCGTGGGTGGCACCCAGAAAGCCGGTGACGGCTGTCCGGACTCCCGCACCTGGCGCCGCAGCTGGCGCCAGGTGGTCTCGCCGCCCTTCTGAGTTCCGAAAGAGAAAGCCGCAGCCGCCTCAGAGCATCATGTGTCGCGCCAGCAGCACCGCCACATGCACCGCCTCGCGCTGCGCGCCGTCGCCGATCTGGTGCCTGCAGCTCGTGCCGTCCGCCACCACGATCGCATCGGGCCTCGCGCGAATGGCCGGGAGCAGGCTCGCCTCGGCCATCTGCATCGACACCTCGAAGTGGCTGGCTTCGTAGCCGAAGCTGCCGGCCATGCCGCAGCATGAGCTCTCGATCAGCTCGGGCTCGGCGCCCGGAATCAGCTTCAGCACCTCCATGATCGGGCTCACCGCGCCGAAGGCCTTCTGGTGGCAGTGGCCGTGCAGCAGGATCGGTGCGGTGGCCGGCTTCAGTGCGAGTTCGAAGCGGCCGGCCTTGCGTTCGCGGGCGATGAACTCTTCGAACAGCAGCGCCTGCTTCGCGACGGCCTGCGCCTTGTCGCCGAAGCCCATCACCAGCGTTTCGTCGCGCAGCGTGAGCAGGCACGAGGGCTCGAGCCCGACGATGGGAACACCCGCCTGCGCCAGCGGCAGCAGCGCGTCGATCAGCGCCCCGGCGCGCACCTTGGCCTCGTCCACCATGCCGCTGGCCAGGAAAGTCCGGCCGCAGCAGTGGTGCCCGCCGCCCTTCTCCACCGTGTGCAGCGCATAGCCCGCGGCATGCAGCACGCGCGCCGCCGCAAAGACGTTCTCGCTTTCGAAGGTGCCGTTGAAGGTGTCGACGAACAGCACGGCGACCTTCTCGCCGCGCGCTGCCGCAGCCAGCACCGAGGCCTGATCGGAAAACAGGCCGGCCGCCACCGCGTCCTTCGCCCGCCAGAAGGTGTCGGTGCGCCACTCGGGCAATGAGCGCTTGGCCGAAAAGCCCAGCATCTTCTCGCCCAGCCACGCGGCCCCCGGCACGCGGTTGCGCAGGTTCAGCAGCCAGGGCATGCGGCTGGCACGGTGCGCGTAGTCGGGCATGTAGGCGACCAGCTTGTCCTTCAGCGTGTGGCCGTGGCGCTTCTTGTAGTGGTCGAGAAACTCGACCTTCATCTTCGCCATGTCGACACCCGTCGGGCAGTCGCGCTTGCAGCCCTTGCAGCCCACGCACAGGTCCATGGTCTCGTGCATGGCCTCGCTGGTGAAGGCGTCGGCGCCGAGCTGGCCCGACAGCGCCAGGCGCAGCGTGTTGGCGCGTCCACGCGTCAGGTGCTGCTCGTCGCGCGTCACGCGGTAGCTGGGGCACATGGTGCCGGCGTCGAACTTGCGGCAGTGGCCGTTGTTGTTGCACATCTCCACGGCCTTGGCGAGGCCGCCGGTGCTGTCGCCGCCCGTGCCGGGCGCGGTGGTCACTTCAGTCACGGGGTCGGCGTTGACGTTCCAGCCCGACCAGTCGAGCACGGGCTTCAGTTCGATGCGACGGTACGGCTTGGGCGCCGTCGGCGGCGCGAAGCGGAACAGCGCGCCGTCGTCCATGCGCGGCGGGTCGATGATCTTGCCGGGGTTGAACAGGCCGATCGGGTCGAGCTGCTGCTTGATCGCGCGAAAAGCCTCGTTGATCGCCGGCCCGAACTGCCATTCGATCCATTCGCCGCGGCACAGCCCGTCGCCGTGCTCGCCGCTGAAGGCGCCCTTGTACTTGCGCACCAGCGCGCTGGCCTCTTCGGCGATGGCGCGCATCTTGGCCGCGCCGTCGGCGCGCATGTCGAGAATGGGCCGCACATGCAGCGTGCCGACCGAGGCATGCGCGTACCAGGTGCCGCGGCTGCCGTACTTCGCGAACACCTCGGTCAACGCGTCGGTATATTCGGCCAGGTGTTCGAGCGGCACCGCGCAATCCTCGATGAAGCTCACGGGTTTGCCGTCGCCCTTGAGGCTCATCATGATGTTGAGGCCGGCCTTGCGCACCTCCCACAGGTTCTTCTGCCGGCCGTCGTCGGGCATCTCGACCACGCTGCCGGGCAGGCCGAGGTCGCCCATCAGCTCGACCAGCCGCTTCAGCTGCGGCAGCAGCGCAGCCTTGTCGGCGCCCGAGAACTCGACCAGCAGGATGGCGGCGGGCTTGCCGATCAGCGCCGTTTCCACGGTCGGCTTGAAGGCGGGGTTGGCCAGGCTCAGCTCGATCATCGTGCGATCGACCAGCTCCACCGCCGTCGGCCCGAGCTTCACGATGTGCTGCGCTGCGTCCATGGCCGCATGGAAGGTCGGGAAGTTCACGATGCCCAGCACCTTGGCGCGCGGCAGCGGCGCCAGCTTGAGCTTCAGGCTGCGCGTGTAGGCCAGCGTGCCTTCGGCACCGATCAGCAGGTGCGCCAGGTTCACGCTGCCGTCGGCCGTGTACGGCTTCTCGCTCTGGTTGTCGAAGATGTCGAGGTTGTAGCCCGCCACGCGGCGCATCACCTTGGGCCAGTGCTTCGCCATGGCGTCGCGGTGCTCTTGCGCCAGCCCGTGCACGAACTGCGCGATGCCCGCCGCGCGTGCGCCGAGCGTGCCCAGCGGCCCGAACTCGACCAGCTCGCCACTCGACAGCCACGCGCTCGCGCCCAGCACGTTGTGCACCATGTTGCCGTAGGCGATGGAGCGCGAACCGCAGGAGTTGTTGCCCGCCATGCCGCCCAGCGTGGCCTGCGCGCTGGTCGACACGTCGACCGGGTACCAGAGCCCGTGCGGCTTGAGCTGCGCGTTCAGGTGATCGAGCACCAGGCCGGGCTCGACCGTGGCGGTGCCCTCTTCCACGTTCACCTCGAGCACCTTGCGAAAGTGCTTGCTGTTGTCGATGACCAGCGCCGCGCCTGTGGTCTGGCCGCACTGGCTGGTGCCGCCGCCGCGCGCCAGCACCGGCACCTTCAGGTCGCGCGCGATGTCGATGGCGGTGGCGATGTCGCGCTCGTTCGTGGGCACGAAGGCGCCGACCGGCGTGATCTGGTAGATCGAGGCGTCGGTGGCATAGCGCCCGCGCGAGCCGTCGTCGAACAGCACCTCGCCCTGCGTGTCGGTGCGCAGCCGGCGCGCCAGCAGTTCGCAGGTGTCGTTGGGCGGGAGGACGGTTCCGGCTGGCTGCATGTGGCTGGCGGGGTCGATGCGCATGGTGGGGTGTCAGCTCGCTTTGTTGGTTGTGCTCTTGGCTTGTGGATAGATCTGCCCGGCGCGCAGCAGCTCCAGCACGGTGTCGCGCTTGCGCAGCACGTGCGCCGTGAGCACCTTGCGCATGGCCTGCGCGTCGCGCGCGGCCAGCGCCTGCACCATCTGCTCGTGCTCCTCGACCGCGTGCTTCCACTTGGTCTCGTCCTGGTTGGTGCGAAAGCGCAGCGACTGCACGCGGGCGTTGATCGAGCGGTAGGTGTTCGACAGCACCGGGTTCGCCGCCGCGTCATTGATGGCGGTGTGGATGCGCGCATTCAGGCGGTAGTAGCCCGACAGGTCGCGCCGCGCGAAGCAGGCCATCATTTCGTAGTGCAGCGCGCGCACCTCGGCCAGTTCCTCGTCGGTGATGCGCTTGGCCGCCAGCTCGCCCGACATGCCCTCGAGCATCGCCAGCACCTCGAAGGTGTTGAGCACGTCGGCCTCGGTGAGCTTCACCGCCACCGCGCCGCGGTTGGGCAGCAGGTCGACCAGCCCCTCGGCCGCCAGCAACTTGATGGCCTCGCGCAGCGGCGTGCGCGACACGTTCAGCTGCAGGCACAGCTCGCGTTCATTGAGCTTGGCGCCGGGCGCGATGCGCCCCTCCACCAGCATGGTGCGCAGGCGCGCCACCACCTGGTCATGCAAGGCCAGCCTGGAGATTTCGATGATTTCAGCGGTCATGTGAGGTTCCCTTGTCTGCATTTTGAATGCAAAAAATAGCCGATACAACCTGGGTTGATAGGTGTAAACCAGCATACATAAATGCATTTTGAATGCAAAACTGAGCGCACAAGGAGAGCCCATGCTGCAACTCGACATCCACCCCACCGGCCGTCACTTCCTCCAGATTCCCGGCCCCAGCCCGGTCCCCGACCGCATCCTGCGGGCCATGAGCCTGCCCACCATCGACCACCGCGGGCCCGAGTTCGGCACGCTGGGCCTGAAGGTGCTCGGCGGCATCAAGGAGATCTTCAAGACGAAGCACCCGGTCGCGATCTACCCCGCGTCGGGCACCGGTGCATGGGAGGCCGCACTCGCCAACACGCTCAGCCCCGGCGACCACGTGCTCATGTACGAGACCGGCCACTTCGCGTCGCTGTGGCAGAAGATGGCCACGCGCCTGGGCCTGTCGACCGAGTTCCTGGCCTACACCGGCACCGACGCCCACCTGCCGAATGCGCCCAGCTGGCGCCGCGGCGTGCAGGCCGAGCTCATCGAGGCGCGCCTGCGCAAGGACACCGAGAAGAAGATCAAGGCCGTGTGCGTGGTGCACAACGAGACCTCCACCGGCGTCACTTCCGACATCGCCTCGGTGCGCAAGGCCATCGACGCGGCGGGCCACCCCGCCCTGCTCATGGTCGACAGCATCTCGGGTCTGGCCAGCGCCGACTACCGCCATGACGAATGGGGTGTCGACGTCTGCGTGAGCGGCTCGCAGAAGGGCCTGATGCTGCCGCCCGGCATCAGCTTCAACGCTCTCTCGCCGCGCGCCCTCGAAACCGCCAAGCACGCCAAGCTGCCCAAGGCCTTCTGGGCCTGGGACGAGATCGTCGAGATGAACAAGGACGGCTACTGGCCCTACACGCCGAACACCAACCTGCTCTACGGACTGTCGGAATCGCTCGACATGATCCTCGGCGAAGGTCTGGACAACGTGTTCGCGCGCCACCAGCGCTGGGCCGCCGGCGTGCGTGCGGCGGTCAACACCTGGGGCCTGCCGATCCAGTGCGCCGACCCGTCCGTGTACTCGCCCGTGCTCACCGGCGTGATCACGCCCGAGGGCGTCGATGCCGACGCCGTGCGCCGCCTGATCCACCAGCGCTTCGACCTCTCGCTGGGCACGGGCCTGGGCAAGCTCAAGGGCCGCATGTTCCGCATGGGCCACCTGGGCGACAGCAACGACCTCACGCTCGTGGCCATGGTCGCGGGTGTCGAGATGGGCATGAAGCTCAGCGGCATCAAGCTGGCGGGCAGCGGCGTGCAGGCGGCGATGGACTACTTCGCGAGCCACCAGGCTGCACCGGTCGGCCTGCAAAAAGCAGCCTGAACCCGGCGCACGCCAACCCACACGGGCCGCAGCGCATCGCTTGAACGATGCGGCGGTCCACCACCCTGCCGGGCCCGCGCAAGCGGCTCCCGGCACGCATCGGATTCCCCAACCGACGGAGACAAAGAAGATGCAAAGACGTTCCCTGATCCAGGCCGCCGCCGGCGCGGCCGCCACGCTGGGTGTGCCCCGGCTGTTCGCGCAGGAGTGGCCCACGGGCCCCGTGCGCATCGTGGTGGGCTTTCCACCCGGCGGCGGCACCGACGCGCTCGCGCGTGTGGTTGCGCAGAAGCTCACGACGATGTGGGGCCAGCAGGTCATCGTCGAGAACAAGGCCGGCGTCGCCGGCGTGCTCGCGGCCGACTACGTGGCGCAGCAGCCCAGCGACGGCAGCACCCTGCTCATGGCCCACATCAACAGCCACGCGCTCGCACCCAGCCTGCAGCCCAAGCTGCGCTACAACGTGGAGCGCGACTTCGTGCCGATCGTGCTCGTGGGCGTCACGCCCAACCTGCTCATCGCCAACCCGGGCCAGAAGGCCCTCAGCGTGAAAGACATCGTCGCCGCCTGCAAGGCCGCGCCCGGCACCGTGAGCTTCGGCTCCGCCGGCGCGGGCTCGGCCCAGCATCTGGCGCTGGAGATGTTCAAGCTGCAGGGCGGCGTCGATGCGCTGCATGTGCCGTACAAGGGCAGCGGCCCGCTGCTGGCCGACCTGATGGGCGGGCAAATTCAATACAGCTTCGAGACCATGACCGCCGCCACCCCGCACGTGAAGAACGGCCGCGTGCTCGCCGTGGCCCAGACGCGCACCAAGCGCGCCAAGGGCCATCCGAACGTGCCGACGATGCAGGAGCAAGGCTTCGCAGGTTTTGAAGCGACCACCTGGTACGGCCTGGCCGGCCCCGGCAAGCTGCCCCCAGCCATCGCGCAGAAAGTGAACCGCGACGTCAACACCGTGCTCGCGATGCCCGACGTGCAGGAACGGCTCGACACCTACGGCGCGGAAGACGGCGGCGGTTCGCAGGACAAGTTCAAGCAGTTCATCAGCACCGAGATCGCCAAGTGGGCGAAGGTCGTCAAGGACGGCAAGGTGCAGGTCGAGACTTGACGGTCGTTGTTCAGGGCGACGCTCACGCCGACGGGGCACCTTGCTCCGCGAATGTCCCCCGGGCTTCGCCCTCCTCCTTGATTTCGCTGCGCAAGGCGCCCCATCGGCGTGAGCGAGTTCAGAGCGGTTGTTGATCGGCCGCACACCAACAGCGCGTCCATGTGCCCAGGACACTGGGTGCTTCCCGCAGCGAAATCAAGGAGGAGGCCGCAGGCCGGGGGACATTCGCGGAGGGAAGTACCCGGTGGCCTGGGCACGCGCCCTGAACAAACGAACCCAAGAGAAACTGAGAAGATCCCAAAAATGACGCCCGACCAAAAAGCCCTCACCGAAGCCCTCATCGCCGCACGCCAAGCCAACCGCACGCTCGACGCCACCCCCTGGACCGACGCCCTGCAAGACGCACCTCAAGCGTACGAAGTGCAAGACGCCGTAGCCGCAGCCCTCGGCTGGTTCGACGGCGTCCCGAAGACATGGAAGTCCGGCGGCGGCTCCCGCAGCGCCACGCTCACGCACGCCCCGCTGCCCCCGTCCGGCGTGCGCCAAAGCCCCGCCAACTTCAGCGACCTCACATTCCACACCCCCGGCATCGAGGCCGAGATTGCATTGAGACTCGGCCAGGACGTCACGCCCGCCCAAGCCGCCGCGCTCGACCACGACAACTCGGCAGCCCTCATCGACGCCATGGCCGTCTCCGTCGAAATCGTCGATGCCCGCTGGCAAGACCTGGCCGCCACGCCCGCCCTGCTGCGCCTGGCCGACTCGCAGGTCCACGGCGCACTCGTGCTCGGCGACTGGCAACCGTACGCCGCCGTCGACTGGGCCTCGCAGCGCTGCGAAACGAAGATCGGCGATGCAGAAACGGTGGTGCGCGAAGGCACGCATCCGCTGGCCGACCCGGCCTGGCTGCTGCCGATCTGGCTGCGCCACCTCACGCGCCACGGCCAGACCGTGCCCGCCGGCACCGTCGTCACCACCGGCTCGTGGGTCGGCGTGCTGCCCTGCCACCGCGGCGATCAGGTGACGGCCGAATTCCCCGGCATCGGCGCCGTGCGCTTGAGCGTGTAACGCCCGCCGCCCACGCCCGAGCACGCCACCAGGAAGTCGAGCACCGCCCGCACCCGCGCGGGCAGCGTGCCGGCCTTGCCGATGTACACCGCGTGGATCGGCTCGATCTCGCCCGGGTTGAACTCCTCGAGCAGCGGCACCAGCCGGCCGGCATCGATGTCGTGCTGGATGTGATACAGCGACAAGCGCGCCACACCCGCCCCCGCAATCGCCAGCTGCCGCAGCGTCTCGCCGTCGCCCGCGCGCACCGGCCCCGCCACCGACAGCATCACCATGCGGCCGTCGACACGCAACGGCCAGTCGGGCGTGTTGCGCCGGTAACTCCAGCCCAGCCGGTTGTGCGCCTCCAGCTCCTGCGGCGTGCGCGGCGTGCCGTATTTCGCCAGGTAGTCCGGCGCGGCCACAATGGCCTGGCTGGTTTCGCCCAGACGTCGCGCCACCAGGTCGGACGACGGCAACTGGCCCCAGCGGATCGCGATGTCGGCGCGCTCGTCCATCAGGTCGACGATGCGGTCGGTCAGCGCAATGTCGAGCGTGATCTGCGGATGCATCTCGAGCAGGCGCGGCACCAGCGGCACCAGCTTGTGGTGCCCGAAGGACACGCTGGCGTTGATGCTCACACGCCCGCGCGGCGCCGCGCCGGCCGCGGCGCAACGCTCGGCCTCGTCCATGTCGGCCAGCACGCGCGTGCTGCGCTCGTAGAAATGCAGCCCCTCGGGCGTGAGCTGCAGCTTGCGCGTGGAACGGTGCACCAGCTGGATGCCCAGGCGCAGCTCGAGCCGCGCCACCAGCTTGCTGACGGCCGAGGGTGTCATGTCCAGCAGCCGCGCCGCCGCCGAGAAACCGCCCGCCTCCACCACCTGCACGAAGGCCTCCATTTCACCGGAGCGGTTGACGTCGATGCGCGGCATGGCCTTCCTTTTCTGTGACTTGAATTCACAAGTGCATGTACTGGCGGCATTCTAGTCATCGAGGCCAATCGTCCGCACAGTACAGGCATCATGCCCATCGCTCTCCTTGCCCTCACCGCCGGTGCCTTCGGAATAGGCACCACCGAATTCGTCATCATGGGCCTGCTCCTGCAGGTATCGACGGATCTGCACGTCTCCATCACGGCCGCCGGCCTGCTGATCTCGGGCTACGCGCTCGGGGTCTCGGTCGGCGCGCCCGTGCTCACCATTGCGACCCGCAAGCTGCCGCGCAAGACCGTGCTGCTCGCGCTGATGGCGATCTTCACGCTCGGCAACCTCGCCTGTGCGCTCGCGCCCAACTACGAAATGCTGATGGCCGCGCGCGTCATCACCTCGCTGGCGCACGGCACCTTCTTCGGTGTCGGCTCGGTGGTCGCCACCGGCCTCGTGGCGCCCGAGCGCCGCGCCTCGGCCATCGCGATCATGTTCACCGGCCTCACCGCCGCCACGCTGCTGGGCGTGCCGGCCGGCGCGTGGCTGGGCCTGCAGCTGGGCTGGCGCTCGACCTTCTGGGCGGTGACGCTGATCGGCGTGCTGGCCTTCGTGGTGCTCGCGGCCTTCGTGCCCCGCATGAAGGGCGAGGCCAAGCCGGCCCCGCTGCGCGAAGAGATCGCCGTGCTCGCCCGCCCGCAGGTGCTGCTGGGCTTGGCGATGACGGTGCTCGGTTTTGCCGGCGTGTTCGTGGTCTACACCTACATCCAGCCGCTGCTGACGCAGGTCACCGGCCTCTCGGAATCGGCCGTGTCGCCGGTCCTGCTGGTGTTCGGCGGCGGCCTGGCCGTCGGCAACATCCTGGGCGGCAAGCTGGCCGACCGCGCACCGATGGCCGCCGTGCTCGGCACGCTGGTGGCGCTGGCCGTGGTGCTCGGCGCGATGCAGTTCACCATCGGCACGCCGTTCACCGCGGTGGTGTTCGTCGGACTGCTCGGCGTGGCCTCGTTCGCCACTGTGGCGCCGATGCAGCTGCGCGTGCTCGAGAAGGCTTCGGGCGCGGGCCAGAACCTCGCCTCGAGCCTGAACATCGCGGCCTTCAACCTCGGCAACGCACTCGGTGCCTGGGTCGGCGGCGTGACGATCGACCACGGCCCGGGGCTGCATGCGCTGGGCTGGGTGGCCGCGCTGCTCACGCTCGTGGGCCTGGCGATCGCGCTGTGGAGCCGCGCGCTCGACCGCCGCGCACAGAAGACCGGTCAGCTGCCGGCCGACGGCGCCTCGGCACGGGCCTGATCCTGCACCCCCAGGCGGCGCGCGAAGAACGAAAGGATCTCGTCGCGCGCTGCAATCGTCGGCTGGCCGGCCTCGTCGATCAGGTGCGCCGTCACCACGCTGTGCGGGCTCGCGACCACCTGCGAGAAGAACGACGGCAGGTCGCGTGTGTTGGCCGCGCTGTCGGGCAGCACGCGGGCCACGAAGCGGTCGCCCAGTGCCTTTGCATACGCCGCGAAACGCTGGGCCCGGCAGAAGCGGTCGCCCTCGAAGCGGTAGGCCATCACGGTCAGGTCCTCGCGCTCCAGGCGCTGGCGCACCTGGGCGATCTCTTCCTGCGAAATCTCGATGCCGCCGGGGTTGTCCAGCGGCAGCGACGGCTGCGACAGCACGGGCGCCAGCACCGCCGGCTCCAGCATCATGGTGAGCGCGAAGTTGCCGGTGAAGCACATGCCGATGGCGCCCACGCCCGGCCCGCCGCACTCCGCATGCGCCAGCCGCGCCAGCGCACGCAGCCATTGCGTCACCGGGCTCGAGGCGTTGCCCGCGAAGGCGCGGAACTCGGCGCTCACGCAGGCGCGCTGGAACACGGCCTTGCCCTCTTCCGCATCCGGCAGCGCGCCGTCGCGGCCGAACATCGACGGCATGTAGACCGTGAAGCCGGCCTCGCGCACCCAGCGGGCGAAACGCGCCACCTGCGGGCTGATGCCCGGCATCTCGGTCATCACGATCACGGCCGGGCCGGAGCCGGCGACGTAGACCGCCTTGGTGGCGCCGTCGAGCGTGATCTCGCGGCGGGTGAAGTCGTCGAGCGGGTCGGTCATGGCAAGGCCCCCTGGGCGTGCAGGTGGGCGCCGAGAGGAGCAAGGGCAAGGATGTGGGACACGAGGGCACTTTCGGTGTTGCGACGATGCCCATTGCACCCGAGCACGCACTAGACTGCCAGTGTCCATTCAGACGCCTATCGGGCGTTTTCTGCCATGCACGATTTCACCGTTCTCGTCCTCCCGGGCAGCTTCGCCACCAGCACCGCCGTCACGCTCGACGTGCTGGCGGCCGCCGCCACGCTCGCGCCGCGCCACCAGATGCCCCGCCCCACCTGGCGCGTGGTGTCGCCCGATGGCGGCTGCGTGCCGCTGAGCAACGGCCTGCAGATCGACACCCTCGCCATGCCCCGCCGCGCGCGCGCCGACGGCTCGACGTGGATCGTGCCCGGCCTCGGCGTCGACAAGCCGGCCGACCTCGCACTGCGCCTGACCGACGACCACGCCCGCGCCGCCATCGATGCGGTGCGGCGCCATGCCGCACGCGGCGGCGCGGTCGCGGCCTCGTGCTCGGCCGTGTTCCTGCTGCAGGCGGCCGGCCTGCTGGCGCAGCGCCGCGTCACCACCTCGTGGTGGCTGGCACCCGAGCTGCGCCGGCTCGAACCGGCCTGCCACGTCGATGCCGACCGCATGGTCTGCGCCGACGGGCCGGTGAGCACGGCGGGCGCGGCCTTTGCGCAGTCGGACCTCATGCTGCACCTGCTGCGCACGCGCTTCGGCCCCGCGCTGGCCGAGGCCGTGAGCAAGGTGCTGCTGATCGACGGCCGCCAGGCGCAGGCCCCGTTCGTCGTGCCCTCGATGCTGTCCAACGGCAACGAGCTGGTCGCGCGGCTCACGCGGCGCATCGAGGCCGCGCTGCCCACGCCGCCCAGCGTGGCTGCGCTGGCCGAAGAGTTCGCGATGTCGCAGCGCACGCTGGCCCGGCGCGTGCGCGCCGCCACCGGCCTGGGGGCGCTGGCGCTGGTGCAGAGCGTGCGGCTGAACCGCGCGCGCCTGCTCATCGAGAGCAGCCGCATGACCATCGAGCAGGTCGCGGCGCAGGTCGGCTACGAAGACGCCACGGCGCTGCGGCGGCTGATGCGCAAGTCGGCCGGAGCACCGCCGAGCCGGTTCCGGTCGGCGCTGCAGTCGGCGTGACGCGCTTGCCGCAGAATGCGCCGCACCATGAACCGTCCGCCTGTCACCCTTCGCCCCGCCACCGCAGCCGACGCGCACACGCTCGCCGCGCTGGCGATTCAGGTCTGGCTCGACACCTATGCCACCGACGGCGTGAACGACGTGCTCGGGCGCTACGTGCTGTCGACCTTCACGCCGGCAGCGTTCGCTGCGTGGTCGGAATCGCCCCATGTCGCGCTGCGCGTGGCGCAGGTCGGCGACCAGCTCGTGGGCTATGCGCTGCTGCAGTTCGGCGCCGCGCAGCCGCTGGTGCCGGGCTGCGACACCGAGCTGCGCACGCTCTATGTGCAGTCACCTTTCCAGCGCAGCGGCGTCGGGTCGATGCTGCTGCGCGAAGCCCGCACCGCCGCCCACGCACGCACGGGCAGCGACGGCCTGTGGCTCGCGGTGTACGCGAAGAACCCGCGCGCCGTCGCGTTCTACGAAAAGCAAGGCTTGGTCGCGATGGGGCTCACGCAGTTCATGCTCGGCGGAAAGCCGCACGACAACCACGTGATGGCGACACCGCGCCGCTGATCAGACCAGCGGCAGCTCGATGCAGGCGGCCAGCGGCACCTCCGTGACGCGCTCGCTGCTCGCCACGACCACCGCCCGCCCCGGCTGCGCAATGCGCCGTTCGATGGCCCGCCACAGGCCGTGGATCGAACGCGCATCGAGCGCACCCACCGGATCGTCCAGCAGCACCACGGGCCGTCCCGACGCGAGCGCGGCGGCCAGCCCGACCTTGCGGCGCGAGCCGGTCGACAGCATGAACATCTGCTTTTCCAGGTGCGGCACGAGAGAGAAGGCCTCGACGAGGCGCTGCCACTCGGCCTTGTCGAACCCCGCATCGCCCTCGCCCAGCAAGGCCGTGCAGGCCTGCACGCTGAGCGCGTCGAAGGCTTCCGACGCCGGTTCGCAGAAGAAGACCTGGCGTCGGTAGGCCGCGGGTTCGGCGTCGAGCGCCACGTCGGCCGCGCGCAGTTGCCCGGCCGATGCGGGCTGCTGCCCCGCCAGCACGCGCAGCAAGGTCGACTTGCCGCTGCCGGTGTCGCCGTACAGCAGCGTGACGCCCTCGCCCACAGTGGCAGACCAGCCCTTGGCCAGCGCGGGCTGGTCGGGGTAGGCGAAGTGCAGGTTCTGGATCTGCAGGAGGGAAGAAGTCGGGGAAGTTCGCATGAGAAGGGGGAACGAAACGGCGATGGACGCGATTGTGTCGCTGCCGTGATTCAGACCCCGCCGGCGTCCAGCGGCGACAGCCCCTTCACCCAATCAAACACCGCCGCCACGTTCGGATCGTCGCGCCGCGCCTGCGGGCACACCAGGTAGAACGGCGAGCCCTGCAGCACCGGTCCGAAGGGCTGCACCAGGTTGCCCGCGCGCAGTTCGTCCGCGATGAGCGCCAGGCCCATCAGCGCCACGCCCTGCCCCTGCAGCGCGGCCGAGACGGTGTGGGTTTCGTCGGAGAACACCGGGCCGGCCGTCACGTCCAGGCCGGGCACCTGGGCCACCTGCTGCCATGCGGCCCAGGTGCCGGGCTGGGTCTTGCTGTTCGGCACCGCGAAATGCAGCAGCGTGTGCTTCACGAGGTCGGCCGGGCGGCGCAGCTTGAGTGCGGGACTGCAGGCCGGCGCGAAGACCGTGTCGAACAGCTTCTCGGCCACGAGGCCCGGCCACTGTCCCTTGCCGTAGCGGATGGCGACGTCGGCCGTGAGGCCGTCCAGCGGCACGGCGTCGTGCGAGGCGTGGATGCGCAGGTCGAGCCGTGGGTGTGCCGCGCGCAGCGCCCCCACGCGCGGCAGCAGCCAGCGCGCGGCGACGGCGGGCGTGGTCGACAGCGTGATGGCGCTGCGCTCGGGCGGCGCACGCAGGCGTGCCACCGCCTGCGCCATGGCAGCGAACGAATCGCTCAGCACCGCCTGCAGCTCGCGGCCCTGCGGCGTCAGCACGAGCTGGCGCGGCTGGCGTACGAACAGCGCCACGCCCAGCGACTCTTCGAGCTGGCGCACCTGGTGGCTGATGGCCGTGGGCGTGACCGACAGCTCGTTCGCCGCGAGCTTGGCGCTGCAATGGCGCGCGGCGGCCTCGAAGGCGCGCAGCGAGGCCAGCGGAGGCAGGGAATGCAGGAGGGCCATGGCGTGCTGATAGATGAATTGAGTTTTCTGCAGCGAGAAAAATTCGTCGTTTGTCCGGCCACGGATGCTTCGATAGATTGGGAACTGTGTCAAGCAGACAGCTGAATTCCCTTCATCCAACCGAGGACCACGCCATGACCACCACCACCCTGCTCCACATCGATGCCAGCCCCCGTTCCGGCCGTTCGGGCGCCGTCGTCCACGGCTCGCATTCGCGCCGCCTGAGCCACCACTTCGTCAGCACCTGGCAGGCGGCCCGCCCGCAGGACGAGGTGATCTACCGTGACTTCGGCATCGCGCCGCCGCAGGCGGTCACCGGCGACTGGATCCACAGCGCCTACACGCCCGCCGAAGCGCGCGAGCCCTGGATGCACGAGGTGCTGACCGAGAGCGACGCCTTCATTGCCGAGCTGCGCCGCGCCGACGTGATCGTGATGGGCACGCCCATGTACAACTACAGCGCCCCGGCCACCGTGAAGGCATGGATCGACAACATCGTGCGGGTCGGCGAGACCTTCGACATGGACCCGAGCCTGGACTACCCCTACGTGCCGCTGCTGGCCGAGCGCCCGCGCCGCACCGTGCTGCTCACCGCGCATGGCAGCAGCGGCTTCGGGCCCGGCGGGATGCAGGCGCATCTGAACTTCCTGGTGCCGGGCGTGAAGGCCGCGCTGGGCCTGCTCGGGCTGCACGAGGTGCACGACATCGCGGTCGAGCATGCGGAAGACCGCGGCGACCTGCTGGAGCGTTCGATGGCCGAGGCGCTGTCGGGCATCGAGCAACTGGTGCGCGACCTGCAGGCGAAGGTGCAGGCCGGCTGAAGGCGGCCCGCGAGGGGCCGCCTCAGGAAGGGATCAGGCGGAGCGCAGCTGCTCGCGCAGCTTCTGGCCGATCTCGGGGCGCTCGAGGAACGGGTCGGCCGGGTTGGTGATCGACACGATGTTCTCCATGCGGCTCTTCACGTTGCCCAGCGCCTTGGGGTGGCTGAACACGTAGAACTGGTTGTCGCTGATGGCCTCGAACACCTTGTGCGCCACTTCGGCGGCCGTGATCTTGCCGCTGCTCACCGCCTTGTTGCTCATGGCCTGGCCGATGAGCTGGCTCTTGGTGAGCTCGGTGTCCTTCGGTGCGTTCGGGCGGTTGCGCTCGCTGCTCGTGATGCCGGTGGGCACGAAGTACGGGCACAGCAGGCTGGCGCCGATCTGGTCGGTGACCAGGTTCAGGTCCTGGTACATGGTTTCGGTCAGGCTCACGACGGCGGCCTTGGCCGCGTTGTAGATGCCCATGTTGGGCGGCGTGAGCAGGCCGGCCATGCTGGCGGTGTTGGTGATGTGGCCGCGGTAGCTCGGGTCCTTGGCGGCGGCCTCGAGCATCATCGGCGTGAACAGGCGCACGCCGTGGATCACGCCCCACAGGTCGACGCCCAGCACCCATTCCCAGTCGGCCACGGTGTTTTCCCACACCAGGCCACCGGCGCCGACGCCGGCGTTGTTGAACACGAAGTGCGGGGCGCCGAAACGCTCCTTGACGGCCGCGGCCAGCGCTTCCATCTGGGCCGCGTCGGACACGTCGACCTTGCGCGCCAGCACCTGGACGCCCAGGGCCTCCATCTCGGCCTTGGCCTTGTCGAGTGCGTCCTGCTGCACGTCGACCAGCACGAGGTTCATGCCGCGGGCGGCGCCGATGCGCGCGCATTCGAGGCCGAAGCCCGAGCCTGCGCCGGTGAGTACGGCGGTCTTGCCCTTGAAGTCCTGGATCATTTGCCGGTGTCCTTGTCTCTGACGTTGAAGCGGAAGCCGCTATTGAAATACGGAACGCGCGCCGGCGCAGTCACGAAGGTGCCCGTCGCACGCGCGATCTTTCGCTCATCAGGCCTCTGCTTTCTTCAACACATACCCGATGCGCGGAAAGTGCACATGCACCGTGCCCGTGCGCTCGCTGCTGCGCTCCAGCGTGTAGTGGGTGCGCGTCGCGGCCACCAGCGTGCCCGCCGTCTCTTCGAGGCCGAAGCTCTCGGCGCGGATGGTGACGGCGCTGCCCAGCGCAATGCCGTGGTCGTCCTGGAAGGTGCTGTCGGTCAGCAGCGTGTGCGGCGTGGCGGCCTTGGCGACGGCGATGGCCTCGTCGCTGGAGAACTTCGACGAGGTGCCGTGGCCGATGGCCGCCATGCGGTCCATCCAGTCGAGCACCGCAGGCGTCAGGTCGAGGATGCCCTTCACCGCCTCGATGCGGCGCGTGTACCACAGCGGGTGGTAGGCCGAAAAGTCGGCGATGCACGGCACTTCGCCCAGCAGGAAAGGCTTGTCGTCGAGCATGTCGGACAGGCGGCGCAAGTACGACTTGTAGGCGCCGGTGGCGTCGGCCGGGCGCAGGCGCGTCATGTTGCCGGCGCTCATCTTGCCGCGGTCTTCGCCGAAGGCCTTGATGGCTTCGGGCGGCGCCTTGGCGAACACCTCGGCGGCGCCCTTGGGCTGCAGGCTCCAGGCCATCGCGGCCCAGAACAGCGAGGTGTCGGCCCACTGCGCGAGGATGCGCGACATGCCCTTCTCGGGCTGCGGGTAGAGCGTGGGCTCGGGCTGCAGGTGCTCCAGCACGTCGGCGATGAGCGCGCTGTCGCAGTACATGTCGGCGCCGATCTGCAGGAACGGCGTCTTGCGGTAGCCGCCGGTGAGCACTTCCACATCGGGCTTGGGCATGATCGGCGGAATGAAGACCGACTTCCACGGCAGCTGCTTCGCGCCGAGGATCGTGCGCACCTTTTCCGAGAACGGCGAGGTGGTGTAGTGGTGGAGGATGAGGTCGGCCATGGTGTCTTTCGTGGAGGTGTTCTTGTCAGGGTTCAGCGCGGCTGCGCGCGCTGGATGATCGAATCGAAATCGGTGCCCGCGCCCAGCGTACCGAAGGCCTGGCCCCAGTCGCCGCCCAGGCGCGAGGCGCAGAAGGCATCGGCCACGGCGGCGGGCGCGGTCTGCACCAGCAAGGCGGCCTGCACGGCCAACGCCACGTCCTGCGCGAGGCGGCGTGCCTCGGTCTCGGAGGCCATGGCCTCGATGCGTGCGGGCAAGGCGTCGGCCAGGCGGTCGAGGGCGGCCTGCTGGCCGCGCGCGGGGGCCAGCTCGTGCGCCAGCGCGGCCACGGCGTCGCCCTTGCGCAGGCCGCGCAGCAGGTCGAGCGCCATGATGTTGCCGGCGCCCTCCCAGATGGAGTTGAGCGGCATCTCGCGGTAGATGCGCGCGAGGATGCCCTCGCCGCCCTCTTCCACGTAGCCGTTGCCGCCCAGGCACTCCATGGCCTCCTGCGCGAAGTGGCTGCCGCGCTTGCAGATCCAGAACTTGGCGACCGGCGTGAGCAGGCGCGCCATCAGGTTCTCGTGCGCGTCGGCCTGGCGGTCGAAGGCCCGCGCGAGGCGAATGGCCAGGGCGGTGGCGGCTTCGCTTTCGAGCGCGAGGTCGGCCAGCACGTTCTTCATGAGCGGCTGTTCGACCAGCGGCTTGCCGAAGGCCTGGCGCTGCGCCGTGTGGTTCAGCGCGATGCCCAGCGCCTGGCGCATGAGGCCGCTGGTGCCGAGCGAGCAGTCGAGCCGCGTCATCGTGCCCATCTCGAGGATCTGCGGAATGCCGCGGCCTTCCTCGCCCACCAGCCAGGCGCTGGCGCCGTGGAACTCGACCTCGGAGCTGGCGTTGGCCTTGTTGCCGAGCTTGTCCTTCAGGCGCTGGATGTGGATGGCATTGCGCGAACCATCGGGCAGCACGCGCGGTAGGAAGAAGCACGACAGCCCGGCCGGCGCCTGCGCGAGGATGAGGAAGGCGTCGCACATCGGCGCCGAGAAGAACCACTTGTGGCCGGTGATCGCGTAGCGCTCGCCCCAGGCGTCGCTGCCGTCGCGCACGGCCTGCGTGGTGTTGGCCCGCACGTCGGAGCCGCCCTGCTTCTCGGTCATGCCCATGCCCATGGTCACGCCGGGCTTGTCGTGCAGCGGCTTCAGGGTGGGGTCGTACCAGAGGCTGGCGAGCTTCGGGCCCCAGTCGGCATGCACGCCTGCGTTGCCGCGCAAGGCGGGCGTGACGGCGTAGGTCATCGAGATCGGGCACAGGATGGACGGCTCCAGCTCGGTGAAGAGCATGAAGCCCGCCGCGCGCAGCACGTGCGGCGAGGCGGACGTGCCGGTCCACGGCGTGCCGTGCAGGCCCGCACCCACCGCGGCGGTCATCAGCGCGTGGTAGCTCGGATGGAACTCCACTTCGTCGATGCGACGGCCGAAGCGGTCGTGCGTGTGGAGTTCGGGCGTGTGGATGTTGGCCAGCCGCGCATGCGTCTGCATGGCGGCCGAGCCGAGGGTGGCGCCCAGCTCGTGCAGCTGCGTGGTCTGCAGCGCGGGCGCGTTGAACTTCAGCGCATCGCGCAGGGAGCGGTGGGTGTCGAAGAGGTTGTAGTCGACCAGCGGCGTGGGCTGGTTGAAGACCTCGTGCGTCATGTCCATGTCCGGCCTCCTTGCCGTGCGTTTCAAAGCATCAAATGAGCTTCACCAGTTGCTTGCCGAAATTCTTGCCCTTGAGCAAACCCAGGAAGGCCTCAGGGGCAGCTTCGATGCCCTGCGCGATCGACTCGCGCGGCTTGAGCTTGCCCGTGCCCACCAGCGTGCCGAGTTCGGTCAGCGCCTCGGGCCACACTTCCATGTGCTCGCTGACGATGAAGCCCTCGATCTTCAGGCGGTTGATGAGGATCAGCGCGGGGTTTGCGAGCGGCAGCGGCGCACCGTCGTAGCCCGCGATCATTCCGCACAGCGCCACGCGCGCGAACGCGTTGGTGCGCAGCAGCACGGCGTCGAAGATGTAGCCGCCGACATTCTCGAAGTAGCCGTCGATGCCGTTCGGGCAGGCTTCCTTGAGCGCGGCGCTCATGGTCTTCACGTCGGGGTGCTGGCGGTAGTCGATGCAGGCGTCGAAGCCGAGCTCGTCGGTCACGTACTTGCACTTGTCAGGGCCGCCCGCGATGCCGACCACGCGGCAGCCGCGCGCCTTGGCCAGCGCGCCGAAGGCACTGCCCACGGCGCCGCTGGCGGCGGTGATGACCACGGTTTCACCGGCCTTGGGCGCGATGATCTTCACGAGG
The DNA here is from genome assembly GCF_059416405.1 of Variovorax sp. GW821-FHT09D04. NCBI lineage: Bacteria > Pseudomonadati > Pseudomonadota > Betaproteobacteria > Burkholderiales > Comamonadaceae > Variovorax > Variovorax sp. GW821-FHT09D04. The sequence continues at coordinate 1,250,786 of NZ_JBWKPA010000001.1, read as the reverse complement.
CCATACCAGGCCGTCACGCCGGGCATGCCCACGGCGCCGAGGTAGTGCGACAGCGGCACGTGCCTGGTGTCGACCTTCTTCAGCGCGCCGGGCTGCGAGCCATCGACGACGCTGTATTCCTGCCAGCCGCCGAAGCCGACGACCTTGTCGCCCACGGCGTACTTGGGGTGCTTGCTCTCGACCACTTCGCCGACCGTGCCGCCCTGCATCACCTGGCCCAGCGGCTGGGGTTGCGCGTAGCTCTTGGCGTCGTTCATGCGGCCGCGCATGTACGGGTCGAGGCTCATGAAGTGGTGGCGCACCAGCACCTGGTTGTCCTGCAGCGCGGGCGTCTCGGTGGTCACGAGCTTGAAGTTGCTCGCCACGGCTTCGCCGTCGGGGCGGTTATCGAGAATCTGTTGCTTGTTGGTCGGCATGGAAGTCTCCGGAATGGGGGTGTCGGTTGGTCGGTCAGTCGGTGGATGGCGGGCGCATCGCGTTCGCGCTCGCGGGGCCGGTCGGCAGCCGGCGCTTCACGTACTTGAAGGTGCCGGTGGCATGGGCGCACACGCGCTCCTGCTCGTCGTAGATCTTGGCTTCGGTGAAAGCCAGCGTCGCGGTGCGATGCAGCAGCGTGCCGCGTGCGTGCAGCGGGCCGACCGACGGCTGCATGAAGCTGGTCTTCATCTCGATGGTGACCACGCCGGTCTCGGGCGCCACGCTGCGCGCGGCGGCCGCCATGGCGATGTCGAGCAGCGTCATGCAGGCGCCGCCGTGCGTCACGTCGAAGGTGTTCAGGTGCTCGGGCTTGGCGGTGTAGATGATCTCGGACTGGCCGTCCTCGAACTTCGTGAGCTCGAAGCCGAGGTGGCGCGCGAACGGAATCTGGCTCGTGTACGAGCGGATGTTGATGTCGCTGGACTTTTCAGGCGAATCGGACATGTCAGGCCGCACCCAGCACCACGCTCACGCCGCCATCGACCGCGACCCACTGGCCGGTGATGTGCTTGCCGGCATCGCTCGCGTACAGCAGCGTCAGGCCCTTCAGGTCTTCGTCGTCGCCCAGGCGGCCCAGCGGCGCCGAGGCGGCCATGTGCTCTTCGCCCAGCGTCTTGATCAGGCCGGCCGCCATCTTCGTCATGAAGAAGCCCGGGCAGATCGCGTTGACGTTGATGTTGTACTTGCCCCATTCGGCGGCCAGCGTCTTCGTGAAGCCGATCACCGCGGTCTTCGAGGTGTTGTAGGCCAGTGTCTGCATGCCGGGCGGGTTGCCGTTCAGGCCCGCGATCGAGGCGATGTTGATGATGCGCCCGCGCTTCTTCGGGATCATGTAGCCGTTGGCGATCTGCTGCGCCAGGATGAAGTAGCCGCGCACGTTGAGGTTCATCACCTTGTCCCAGGCCTCGACGGGGTGGCTCTCGGCCGGCGAACCCCAGCTGGCGCCGGCATTGTTGATGAGGATGTCGACGCCGCCCATGCGCTGCAGGGTCTCGTCGGCCAGGCGGCGGGTGTCTTCTTCCTTGGAGCAGTCGGCGGCGATCCAGCGCGCGTCGATGCCGGCGGCCTGCAGCTCGGCGGCGGCCTGTTCCAGGTCGTCGGCCTTGCGCGAACTCAGCATGATCTTCGCGCCGGCTTCGCCCAGCGCATGGGCCATCTGCAGGCCCAGGCCGCGCGAGCCGCCGGTGATGAGCGCCGTCTGACCCGTGAGGTCGAACAGCTGTTGGGTGGTGCGGGGCTTCGTCATGTCGGTGTCTCCGGTGTGGATGATGAAAGAAGAGGGTTGCGTTGGCTGTGAAGGCGGTGGCTTCGGGCCGTCAGGACGCGGTGTCGTCGGCCTCGACGGCGGCGGCCTTGCCGGCGGCCACGGCTTTTTTCAGCCGGCGCCAGTCGGCCTGGTTCACGTCGGCATAGCCTTCGGCGAAATCGGCGAGCGCTGTGTTGAAGCTCCTGGAGCGCCCCAGGTAGCCGTCGATGGCCCAGGCGTCGCCGCCCTTGGCATGCGCGCGGGCCAGGCTGTAGCCGCAGGCCTCGGCGAACTCGAGCAGGTCGACCGGCTTGAAGTCCTCGAGCTTGTAGGAGGCCTTCATGTCGCGCAGCTGCCGCACGTAGAAGCCGCGCCCGCCCGGTCCCTGGGCCCAGCCCAGGAAGACGTCGCTGGCGGCCTGGGCCAGCCGCTGGCCCCGCACCACGCGCTGGCCCGGCGACGCCGTGACCGGTGCCGCGCCCAGCGGGGCTTCGAGCACCGACTCGCCGGCCTCCTTGCACTGCAGGAACAGCGGGTGCGCGCGGTCGGCCACGAGCAGCAGCAGGAAGCAGCGCCGGCCGACCGAGCCGACGCCGGGCGTGAGCACCGCGACGTCGTGCAGCTCGTAGCGGTCGAACAGCCGCTGGCGCTCGGGCGGCAGGCTGGCGCGGTACTGCGCCAGGAAGGCCGGCAGCCCGGCGCGGAAGCGCTTGATTTCACGCGCCGTTGCGCGGGCGTCGTGGTACACGAACGGCGGCTGGTCGCGGATCATGAGGCGGCCGTCCACCGTCTCGGTTGCGCTGTCGGCGAACACGCGCGAGGTGCTGCGGCGCGCCTTCTTGATGACCGCGAGCTCGGTCGCGTCTTCGGCGCCGAGCTTCAGCAGGGTTTGCGAGGTGAGCCGCGCGTACCAGGCCTCCAGCGTGTCCATGCGTGCGAAGGCCCGCATGCGGTCGCGGTAGGCCTCGGCCAGCTGCTGCACGGCCTCGCGCCCGATGCGCGGCTTGAAACCCCGGTCGCGCGCGGCCACCACGAACGAGGTGGCCAGCCGGCGCACGTCCCAGTCGAAGGGCCCTTGCAGGGTTTCGTCGAAATCGTTGATGTCGAAGACCAGCGCGCGCTCGGGGCTGGCAAAGAAACCGAAGTTCGCGAGGTGCGCATCGCCGCACAGCTGCGTCGCGATGCCGCTGTGCGGCAGCCTGGCGAGGTCGTTCGCCATCAGGCTGGCGGCGCCGCGGTAGAACGTGAAGGGGCTGGCCAGCATGCGGCCATGGCGCACCGGCACCAGCTCGGGCACGCGGCCGCGGTTGGACGCCTTCAGCCAGCCGAGCGGATCGCGGTCGACCGCGTCGGGCCGGGGCACCTGCGCCCACTGACCGAGCGCACAGCGCTGGCGCTGCGCACGGCCGAACGCCCTCCGCTCGGCCGGTGAGGCCGTGGCGTCGGGCGCGTGGGGTTCAGAGCTCATAGTCCATGCACTGGCGGGCTTCTCGCACGGCGCCGATGAAAGGCTTGAGCGCCACGTGCTGGGGGTGGTCGGCGTAGGCCGCCAGCGCGGCGGCATCGGTGAATTCCGAGTTGAGGATCAGGTCGTAGGTGGCCTCGAGCCCGGGCTGGGCAATGACCACCTCGAAACGGTGCGTGCCGGGCGAGAGCGTCGCGCAGGCATCGAGCAGCGCCTTGGCCTTGAGCAGGTTGGTCGCCTTGTCGGCGCCCTCGGCGTGCTCCTTGAACTTCCACATCACGATGTGCTTGAGCATGGTCGGTCCTTGCCTTGTTCTTACTTGAGCCGCGAACGCACGTAGATGAGCACGACGCCCACCGCGGCGACCACGACGCCGGGCACGGCCATCGACCAGCCCAGCGCGGGCTCGGTGCGGCCCGTGGCGATGCCCAGGATCACGAGGAACAGGCCGCCGTAGATCAGGATCCAGATCCACTTCTCCAGCCACGCATGCGGCTTGGGTGGTTTCGGCGGTTGAGCGGCGGGCGGGGGTGAGTTCGGGGCGGCGTTGGCCATTGTCAGAAAGCGTCCTCGGGCAAAGCGGTACAGGTCGGGTCACGGCTCTCCACCACGTTGAGCCAGGCACCGATTTTCGGCAGCTCGTAGTGGAAGAAATAGTCCGTGGCGCCGATCTTGCCAGCTGTTACCGCCCTCGCCTTCTGTGCGTCGATTTCCAGGGCCCGCAGCGCCACGTCGAGCCAGATCCAGGCCAGCACCGTGTGGCCGAAGGCCTGCATGTAGGGCACGGCGTTGGCCAGCGCGTCGGCCGGGTCGCCGGTGGACCAGGCGGCCTCCGTGGCGCTGCCGATGCGCTGCAGCGCGGCGCCCAGCGCCTTGGCGTGCGGCGCCAGCGCCGGCACCTTGGCGGCGCGGCCGATGGTCTCGGTGACACGGCCGGCCAGCAGTTGCAGGCCGCGGCCCTTTTCCATCAGCACCTTGCGGCCCAGCAGGTCGGCCGCCTGGATGCCGTGCGTGCCCTCGTGGATCATGTTCAGGCGGTTGTCGCGCCAGTACTGCTCCACCGGGAAGTCGCGCGTGTAGCCGTAGCCGCCGTGCACCTGGATCGCCAGCGAATTGGCCTCCAGGCACCACTCGCTGGGCCAGCTCTTGGCGATGGGCGTGAGCACTTCGAGCAGCAGGCGGGCGTCGTCGGCCTGTGCGGCGTCGCCGGTTTTTTGCGTGTCGACCAGGCGGGCGCAGTACAGCTCCAGCGCCAGCGCGCCCTCGCAGTACGCCTTCTGGGCGAGCAGCATGCGGCGCACGTCGGCGTGCTCGATGATGCGCACCTGCGGCGCGGCCGAGTCCTTGACGACGGCGGCGCCGGCCGCTTCGGGCTTCTTCACCAGCCGGCCCTGCGGGCGGCTCTTGGCGTAGTCGAGCGAGGCGTAGTAGCCGGCCATGCCGAGCATGGTGGCGGCGGTGCCGACGCCGATGCGGGCCTCGTTCATCATGTGGAACATGCAGTGCAGGCCCTTGCCGGGCGCGCCGACCAGGTAGCCCACCGCACCGGCCTTGCCGCCGACCGGGTACTTGCCCTCGCCGAAGTTCAGGAGCGTGTTGGTGGTGCCGCGCCAGCCGAGCTTGTGGTTCAGGCCGGCCAGCGCCACGTCGTTGCGCTCACCGGTGAGTTCGCCCTGCGTGTCCACCATGCGCTTGGGCACGATGAACAGCGAAATGCCGCGCGTACCGGGAATGAGCTTGCCGTTCTCGTCGGGGATCTTGGCCAGCACGATGTGCACGATGTTCTCGGTCAGCTCGTGGTCGCCCGCCGAGATCCACATCTTGTTGCCCGTGAGCCGAAAGCGTGGGCCCAGCGGGTCGTTTTGAAAGTCGGCGCCGTCGGGCACGGCGCGCGTGGCCACGTCGCTCAGCGACGAGCCGGCCTGCGGCTCCGACAGGCACATGGTGCCCGCCCAGCGGCCCGAGAATTCATTCCTGGCGAACACCTCTTTCTGCTTCTCGGTGCCGTGCACCATGAGCAGGTTCGCGTTGCCGCTGGTGAGCATGTTCGAGCCGATGCTCACCGAGGCCATCGCGAAGAAGCTGTTGGCCGCGGCCTGCACCGTGTACGGCAGCTGCATGCCGCCGATGTCGTAGTCCTGTGCGGCGCACAGCATGCCGGACTCGACGAAGGCCTTGTGCGCGTCGTGCGTGGCCTGCGGCAGGATGACCTTCTCGCCGTCGAAATGCGGTTCCTGCGTGTCGACGGTGCGGTTGAACGGTGCGTACTTTTCACGCGCGATGCGCTCGCAGGTGTCGAGCACGGCGTCGAAGGTCTCGCGCGAGTGGTCGGCAAAACGCTCGCTCTGGTTGAGCTTCTCGGCGTCGAGCCAGTCGTAGAGCAGAAAGTCGAGGGTGGGACGCAGGCTCATGGTGATGTCTTCTTCAGGCTACGACTTCGCGGGCGACGAAGTCTTCTTCGGGGAATCGGGCAGCTTGGCGATGGTGCCCTGCGCCAGCGCGCAGAGCTTCTCGGTGCCGTCGTCGGCCACCGCCACCACCTCGCAGGTGCACACGGCCTGCGAGCTGCCGGTGTGCACGGCCCGGGCGCGCGCAATCAGCCGCTGGCCGATGGCGGGCCGCACGTAGTTGATCTTGAATTCGGAGGTCACGACCGGCACGCGCAAGGCGCTGCCGCCTGCAAAGGTCAGCGCGTTGTCGGCCATGTAGCTCACGATGCCGCCATGGGCGAAACCGTGCTGCTGCTTCAGCTGCGCGGTGAGCGGCAGCTGGAGCTCGGCATGGCCCGGCGCGAGTGCGTGCAGCTCGGCGCCGATCAGCACGCTGAAGGGCTGCGCGGCCAGCACGCCGCGGCCATACTCAAGGACAGCCAGGACGGCTTCGGGCGAGACCTCCTCCTGGTCATTGCCCAAGCCGGACATGGTTACAGGACCTCGAACACGCCCGCGGCGCCCATGCCGCCGCCGATGCACATCGTGACCACGACCTTCTTGGCGCCGCGGCGCTTGCCTTCGATGAGCGCGTGGCCCGTGAGGCGCTGGCCGCTCACGCCGTAGGGGTGGCCCACGGCGATGGCGCCGCCGTTGACGTTCAGGCGGTCGCCCGGAATGCCCAGCTTGTCGCGGCAGTAGATGACCTGTACGGCGAAGGCTTCGTTCAGCTCCCACAGGTCGATGTCGTTGACCGTGAGGCCCAGGCGCTTGAGCACCTTGGGGATGGCGAAGACCGGGCCGATGCCCATTTCGTCGGGTTCGCAACCGGCCACGGCGAAGCCGAGGAAACGGCCGATGGGCGCCAGGCCCTTCTGCTGCGCGTACTTCTCGTCGACCAGCACGCAGGCGCCGCCGCCGTCGGAGAACTGGCTGGCGTTGCCGGCCGAGATCAGGCCGCCGGGCATGGCCGAGCGGATGCCGCTGATGCCTTCCTTGGTGGTGCCGGGGCGGATGCCTTCATCGTTCTCGATCGTGACTTCCTTGGTGCGCAGGCCCATCACGGGGTCGGCCACGCCAGCCAGCACGGTGATGGGGGCAATTTCTGCCTTGAAGAGGCCCGCTTCGAGCGCGGCGGTGGCGCGCTGCTGGCTCTGTGCGCCGTACTCGTCCATGGCGTCGCGGCCGATGTTGTAGCGCTTGGCGACCTGCTCGGCGGTCTGCAGCATGTTCCAGTAGATCTCGGGCTTGTGCTTCACGAGCCACGGGTCGGCCAGCATGTGCGTGTTGGCCTCGTTCTGCACGCACGAGATGCTCTCGACGCCGCCGGCCACGTAGACGTCGCCCTCGCCCGCGATGATGCGCTGGGCGGCGGTGGCGATGGTCTGCAGGCCCGACGAGCAGAAACGGTTGATGGTCATGCCCGAGGTGGTGACCGGCAGGCCGGCGCGCAGGGCGATCTGACGCGCGATGTTGGAGCCGGTGGCGCCTTCGGGCGTGGCGCAACCCATGATGACGTCGTCGACCGAGGCCGGGTCGATGCCGGCGCGCTGCACCGCGTGCTGCACGGCATGGCCGCCCAGCGTGGCGCCGTGGGTCATGTTGAAGGCACCCTTCCAGCTCTTCGCGAGCGGCGTGCGGGCGGTGGAAACGATGACGGCGCTGGTCATGGTGAGGTCCTTTGAAGATGGAAGGGAAAAGAGGGAGAAGACGGGGTCGTCATTGCGCCGGAGCAGCGTTGGTGTTGCTCAGGAGCTGGTGATAGAAGCCGATCATCTCGCCGTAGTTCGAGATGGCCAGGCGTTCGTTGTTGCCATGGAAGCGCGCCAGGTCCTCGCTCTTCACGCGGAACGGCGAGAAACGGAAGACGGCATCGCTCACGAGGCTGAAGTGGCGGGAATCGGTGGCGGCGGTCATGAGACCGGGCGCCACCACGGCGTCGGGGAAGCTCTGGCGCACGGCCTGCTGGATCGCGCGGTAGCCGGTGCTGTCGGTGGGCGACACCGGCGAGGGCTCCGAGTTGCCGGGGTACGGCTTGACCTTGATGTCGTCGTCGCCCAGCGCCTTGCGCAGATGCGCCTCGACGCTGGCCAGCGTGTCGCCGGGCAGCACGCGGAAGTTGACAGCGGCCTCGGCACGGCCGGGCAGCACGTTGTCCTTGTTGCCGGCACGCACGATGGTCAGCGCGGTGGTCGTGCGCAGCATGGCGTTGCTGCTCGGGCTCTTCTCGAGCTGGCCGCGCACCAGCGGCTCGGTGAGCCACAGGTTCGACAGCATGACGCGGTTGACGCCGCCCATCTCGGGCGCGAGCGCGCCGAACATCTGGCCGGCCACGCCCTGGATGCCGCCGGGCATCGGCGTTGCTTCGAGCCGCGCGAGCGCGGCGCTCATGCGGCCGATGGCGCTCTTTTGCGGCGGCATCGACGAGTGGCCGGGCGCGGTATCGAGCGACAGGAAGAAGGTGCCGTAGCCCTTCTCCGCCAGGCCGATGAGTGCCGCGGGCTTGCTCAGGCCGGGCAGCACGCCGTCGAGCACGAGCAGGCCTTCGTCGAGCACCCAGTCGAGCTTCACGCCGCGCGACTTGAGCAGTTCGGCGATGGGCTGCGCGCCGCGCAGGCCGCTCACCTCTTCGTCGTCGCCCATCACGAGGTAGACCGTCTGCTTGGGCTGGAAGCCGCTGCCGATGAGCAACTCGATGGCTTCCATCTGCGCAAACAGGTTGCCCTTGTTGTCGAGCGTGCCGCGGCCCCAGACGAAGCCGTCCTTGATCTCGCCCGCGAAGGGGTCGACCGACCAGGCCTTTTCGGTGCCGGGCGCGATGGGCACCATGTCCTGGTGCGCCATGAGCGCGATGGGCTTGGCTTGCGCGTCGGTGCCGGTCCAGGTGTAGAGCAAGGCCTTCTGGCCCACCACTTCCTTCTTGAGGGTGGCGTGGACCTTCGGGTACTGCTGCGCCAGGTAGGCGTGCAGCTTGTCGAACTCGGCCAGGTTGGCGGCCGGGTCGTCCAGGCTCGACACCGTGCGGATCGGAATCGCGCCGGCCAGCCGCTTCGCAGCCGCCTGCAGGTCGATCTCGAGCTTCGGTGCGGGCGCCACCGCAAGTTGCTGCGATGGCGTGGTCCAGGTCTTGACCGCCACGGCCGCCACGAGTGCCAGGAGCACCAGCAGCAGCCCGAGGAAGATGCGTTTCAACATGGGCGGTCTTGATCCCGGTTCAGACTCAGCTGAAGGACTTGCCTTCGGCCACCAGCTTCTGGATCAGCGGTGCGGGCTGCCAGAACTCGGCGTCGTCGCGCGGGTTCTGCGCAAAGCGCTTCATCGTCTCGGCCACGTTGTACAGGCCGACCTGCGAGGCGTAGTGCATCGGGCCACCGCGGTAGATCGGGAAGCCGTAGCCGGTGAGGTACACCATGTCGATGTCGCCCGACTTGGAAGCAATGCCGTCTTCCAGGATGTGTGCGCCTTCGTTGACGAGGGCGAACACCAGGCGCTGCACGATTTCCGTGTCGGAGATCTTGCGCGGCGTGATGCCCAGTTCCTTGCGATGATCCTCGATCATCTTGTTGACGAGTTCCGACGGAATGGCGTCGCGCTTGCCGGCCTGGTAGTCGTACCACCCTGCCCCGGTCTTCTGGCCGAAGCGGCCCAGTTCGCACAGCTTGTCGGCCGTGCGGCTGTACTTCATGTCGGCGCGCTCGACGGCGCGGCGCTTGCGGATCGCCCAGCCGATGTCGTTGCCGGCCAGGTCGCCCATGCGGAACGGGCCCATGGCGAAGCCGAACTTCTCGATGGCCTTGTCGACCTGCTGCGGCGTGGCGCCTTCGTCCAGCAGGAAGCCGGCCTGGCGGCTGTACTGCTCGATCATGCGGTTGCCGATGAAGCCGTCGCACACGCCCGACACGACGGAGGTCTTCTTGATCTTCTTGCCGATGGCCATCACGGTGGCCAGCACGTCCTTGGACGTGGCCTTGCCGCGCACCACTTCGAGCAGCTTCATCACGTTGGCGGGGCTGAAGAAGTGCATGCCGACCACGTCCTGCGGACGGTCGGTGAACGAGGCGATCTTGTCGACGTCGAGCGTCGAGGTGTTCGAGGCCAGGATGGCGCCCTTCTTGGCGACGCGATCGAGTTCCTTGAAGACCTTTTCCTTGACGCCGATTTCTTCGAACACTGCTTCGATGATGAGGTCGGCGTCCTTCAGGTCGTCGTAGCTCAGCGTGGTGCTCAGAAGCGCCATGCGCTGCTCGTACTTGTCCTGCTTGAGCTTGCCCTTCTTGACCTGGGCTTCGTAGTTCTTCTTGATGGTGGCAATGCCGCGATCGAGCGCCTCTTGCTTCATCTCGAGGATCTTGACGGGGATGCCCGCGTTCAGGAAGTTCATCGAGATGCCGCCGCCCATGGTGCCGGCGCCGATCACGCCCACAGCCTTGATGTCGCGCTTGGGCGTGTCTTCGGGCACGTCGGGAATCTTGCTCGCGGCGCGCTCGGCCATGAACAGGTGGCGCAGGGCCAGCGATTCGGGCGTGAACATCAGCGCGGTAAAGAGGCGGCGCTCTTCGGCCATGCCGTCGTCGAACTTCATCTTGGTCGCGGCCTGCACGGCGTCGACGCACTTCAGCGGCGCGGGGTAGTTCTTCGACATGCCGCCGACCATGTTCTTGGCGAACTGGAAGTAGGCATCGCCTTGCGGGTGCTTGCACGGCAGGTTGCGCACGAGCGGCAGCTCGCCGCCCTTGGCAGCAACCGACTTGGCGAACTCGACGGCTTCGTCGAACACCGACTCGGCCGAGGCGGCCAGCTTGTCGAACAGCTTCTGGCCCGGCAGGCTGGCGAGCAGCTCGCTCTTCACGGGCTCGCCGCTGACGATCATGTTGAGGGCGGTTTCCACGCCGATCACGCGCGGCAGGCGCTGCGTGCCGCCGGCACCCGGCAGCAGGCCGAGCTTGACTTCAGGCAGTGCCACGCTGGTGCCCGGTGCGGCCACGCGGTAGTGGCAGCCGAGCGCCAGCTCGAGGCCGCCGCCCATGCACACGGAGTGGATGGCTGCGACGATGGGCTTGGGCGAGGCTTCGAGCGAGAGGATCACGCTCAGCAGGTTGGGCTCTTGCAGCGCCTTGGGCGTGCCGAATTCCTTGATGTCCGCACCGCCCGAGAACGCCTTGCCGGCGCCGGTGATGACGATGGCCTTGACGGCGCTATCGGCATTGGCCTTGGACAGGCCGTCGGTGATGCCGATGCGTGTCGAGAAGCCGAGACCGTTGACCGGCGGGTTGGTCAGGGTGATCACGGCGACATCGCCGAGCACTTTGTATTCAGCCGTCATGCTGCGTTCCTTGGTGTGTGAAGAAAAAGAAGAAAAAGCACGAGTGTTCTTTTTCGAAGATTCTAGGCGTTTTGCGTGGCCGAACAATGGCACGCAGTCGCTGTCGGGACAAGGGCCTCAAGAGAGAGCCGGACTTTCCAGGAACACCGCGGAACCGGCTTTGCCGGGCCGCAGGTGTTGCCCCCTGCAAGGGGGAAGGCGCGCGCGACACGAAGTGCGCGAAGCCTGGGGGTTTGCTTAAACCTCCAGCCACTCCCTGCGGGTGGTGCCGTCGGCGCGCAGGCTGTCGGGCGTCCCGTCGAACACGATGCTGCCGTGGCCCATGACGAGCGCGCGGTCCGAGATCTGCATCGCGATGGTGAGCTTCTGCTCGATGAGGAGCACCGAGATGCCCTTGTCCTTCAGCGTGCGCAGGTACTGCCCCACCAGCTCGACGATCTTGGGCGCGAGGCCTTCGGTGGGCTCGTCGATGATGATCAGGTCGGGGTCGCCCATGAGCGTGCGGCACAGCGTGAGCATCTGCTGCTCCCCGCCCGAGAGCACGCCGGCCTCGGTGTGCTGGCGCTCCTTCAGGCGCGGGAACATGCCGTACATGTCGTCGAACGACCAGCGGCTGCCCTTGCCCGAGCCCTTCTGCCCCAGGAGCAGGTTCTGGTGCACCGTGAGCTTGGGGAAGATGTCGCGGTTCTCGGGCACGTAGCCGATGCCCATGTGCGCGATCTCGTAGGCCTTGCGGCGCAGGATGTCGCCGCCCTTCCACTGCAGCGTGCCCTCGGCATGCACCAGGCCCATGATGGCCTTGGCCGTGGTCGAACGGCCCGAGCCGTTGCGACCCAGCAGGGCCACGATCTCGCCCGGGCGGACGTCGAAGGAAACGCCATGCAGCACATGGCTCTTGCCGTAGTAGGCGTGGATGTCGTGAAGCTTCAGCATGTCAGTGTCCCGCCCCTTGCGCGTCGGCAACCGACGAACCCAGATACGCCTCCTGCACGCGTGCATTGGCGCGCACGGCAGCCGGCGTGTCGAAGGCGATGACTTCGCCGTAGACCACCACGGCGATCTTGTCGGCCAGCCCGAAGACCACGCCCATGTCGTGCTCCACCGTCAACAGTGTCTTGCCGACGGTGACGTGCTTGATGAGCGAGATGAAGTGCGAGGTCTCGGTCTTGCTCATGCCGGCCGTGGGCTCGTCCAGCAGGATCACGCCGGCGCCGCCGGCGATGGTCACGCCGATCTCGAGCGCGCGCTGCTCGGCATAGGTGAGGTTCACCGCATGCACGTCGCGCTTGCGCTCCAGGCCGATCTGCTTGATGAGCTCTTCGGTGCGTGCGTTGGCGTCGTCCAGGTTCGAGAGAAAGCGCAGGAAGGTGTACTTGTAGCCCAGGCTCCACAGCACGCCGCAGCGCAGGTTCTCGAAGACGCTGAGCTTCGGGAAGATGTTGGTGATCTGGAAGCTGCGCGACAGCCCCAGGCGGTTGATTTCATAGGGCTTCTTGCCGTCGATGCGCTGCCCGTTGAGCAGCACCTCGCCGCTGGTGGGCGTGAGCCGCCCGCTGATCAGGTTGAACAGCGTCGACTTGCCCGCGCCGTTCGGCCCGATCACGGCGATGCGTTCGCCGGCCTTCACCGCCAGGTCCACGCCGCGGATGATTTCGGTCTTGCCGAAATTCTTGCGCAGCGCCTTCAGTTCCAATGCGTATTGCGCGCTCATTTACGCCGCCTCCCGACGTTTGATTTCTGCTTCGATCTCTTCCTGCGCCTGGCCCCAGACCCGCACGAAGCGGCGCCGTGCCACCTCGAGCAGGCCCAGGCCGACGGCCAGGATCGCGATGGCGCCCAGCCAGCTGGTCACGCCCGCCGTGTTCAGCATGGTGCCGAAGAACTTCAGGTCCGGGCCCATCGCCGCGTTGAGCTGGATGTGATAGATCATCTCGATCAGCGCGGCAGCGCCGACCACCACCGGCACCAGGGCCACGGCGAGCGCGGCGTACAGGCCCCAGAAGCGGTTGAACTTGCCGAACTTGGCCACGCGCAGGTTCATCATGACCAGGCTGGCGATGCCACCGGGGGCGAACATCACCATGAACACGAACACCAGGCCGAAGTACAGCTGCCAGGCCTTCGACAGTTCGGACAGCAGGATCGAGGCGAACACCAGCAGCACCGCGCCGATGATCGGGCCGAAGAAGAACACCGCGCCGCCCAGGAAAGTGAACAGCAGGTAGCCGCCCGAGCGGATGGCGTTCAGGCTGTCGGCCGCGTTCACGATCTCGAAGTTGATCGAGGCCAGGCCGCCGCCGATGCCGGCGAAGAAGCCCGCGATGATGAACGCGAAGTAGCGCACGCGCTGCGTGTTGTAGCCGATGAACTCCACGCGCTCCGGGTTGTCGCGCACCGCGTTCAGCATGCGGCCCAGCGGCGTGCCGGTGAAGGCATACATCAGGGCGGTGCACACGAAGCAGTACGCGGCGATCAGGTAGTACACCTGGATCTGCGGGCCGAAGGTGAAGCCGAAGAAGCTCGGGCCGTACACGCGGTCGGTGGTGATGCCGCCCTCGCCGCCGAAGAAGCTGGGGAACATCAGCGCCATCGAGGCCACGAGCTCGCCGATGCCCATGGTGATCATGGCGAAGGTGGTGCCCGACTTCTTGGTGGTCACGAAGCCCAGCAGGATGGCGAAGAACATCCCCGCCAGCCCGCCGACGAGCGGAATGAGCACCAGCGGAATCGTCGGGCCGCCCTTGGTCGCCATGTTCATCGCGTGGATGGCGATGAACGAGCCCAGGCCGGTGTAGACGGCATGGCCGAAGCTCAGCATGCCGCCCTGCCCCAGCAGGATGTTGTAGCTCAGGCAGATGATGATCAGGTAGCCCATCTGCGAGAGCATCGTCAGCGCCAGGCTGCTCTTGAACAGCATCGGCGAGATGATCAGCACCAGGGCGAACAGCGCCCAGACCAGGTAGCGCCCGATGTTCCAGGGCTTGAAGCGGTAGTACCGCGTCGGGGTCGTCGGTGAAGTGGTGGTTGCGGTGGTCATGGTGTCAGTCCTCCCGGGTGCCCAGAAGACCCTTCGGGCGGAAGATGAGGATCAGCACGAGGAACAGGTACGGCAGGATCGGTGCGACCTGCGAGATGGTGAGCTTGAGCAGCTCGTAGCCGAAGGTCTGGTCGGTCACGGCCACGCCCAGCGCCTGCAGCGCGGTGGCCAGCGAGTGGTCCAGCGCCACGGCGAAGGTCTGGATGATGCCGATCAGCAGCGACGCCAGGAAGGCGCCCGCCAGCGAGCCCATGCCGCCGACCACCACCACCACGAAGATGATGGTGCCGACCGAACCGGCCATGGCTGGCTCCGTGACGTAGGTGTTGCCGCCGATCACGCCCGCCAGGCCAGCCAGCGCGGCACCGCCGCCGAACACCAGCATGAACACGCGCGGCACGTTGTGGCCCAGCGCCTCGACCATGTCAGGGTGCTTCAGCGCCGCCTGGATCACCAGACCGATGCGGGTGCGCGTGAGCAGCAGCCACACGGACACCAGCATGAGCATCGCCACCAGCATGATGAACGAGCGCGACTTGGGGAACTGGGTGCCGTACAGCGAGAACAGCGGCCCCTGCAGCGCCTCGGGCAGGCCGTAGGGCACCGTGGAGCGGCCCCAGACCAGCTGGACCAGCTCGAGGATGAGGTACGAAAGACCGAAGGTCACCAGCAGCTCGGGCACGTGGCCGAACTTGTGGACCCGGCGCAGGCTGTAGCGTTCGAAGGCCGCGCCCAATGCACCCACCAGCAGCGGCGAGAGAAAGAGCGCGGGCCAGAAGCCGACGATGCCTGACAGGGTGTAGGCGAAATAGGCGCCCAGCATGTAGAAGCTGGCGTGTGCAAAGTTGAGCACACCCATCATGCTGAAGATCAGCGTAAGGCCAGAGCTCAGCATGAACAACAGCAGGCCGTAGCTGACGCCGTTGAGCAGTGAGATGACGAAGAATTCGACGTTCATCGGTCTTCCGTGTCGGTTGAAAAAGAAAGAGGCCCGAGTGTTGAAGTCGGGCCTCGACCGGTCAGGGGGCGAT
Organism: Variovorax sp. GW821-FHT09D04; assembly: GCF_059416405.1. Lineage (NCBI taxonomy): Bacteria > Pseudomonadati > Pseudomonadota > Betaproteobacteria > Burkholderiales > Comamonadaceae > Variovorax > Variovorax sp. GW821-FHT09D04. The sequence goes on along the minus strand of NZ_JBWKPA010000001.1, from coordinate 1,235,778 downwards.
CAGCAGGCGATCAGGAGGCGCCGCCGGGTCGCTTCATCTGGCACGAGGTGGGCGTGCTCGAGACGTAGGGCTCGTAGTACTTGACCGGTGCCAGCGTGTAGCCGGTGTTCTCCGGGCTGTACGGGCTCTTCGCGTCGGCCTTCTGCCAGCGCGTGATCCACAGGCCCTGCTGCAGCTGGTGGTCGGACTTGCGCATCTCGACGTCGCCGTTGAAGCTCTTGAACTTCATGCCTTCCATGGCGGCGGCCACCTTGACGGGGTCGGTCGACTTGGTGCGCACGAAGGCTTCGGCGAGCATCGCGTACACGGTGTACGGCGACGTCGTGTACAGGTCTTCGTTGAAGCGCTTCTTGAACTCGTTCATCATCGGCGCGATCGGGCCCGGCGCGTTGTAGTGGCTGTAGCCCACCATGTAGACCTTGCCGTCCGAGGCCGCGCCCATGGCGGTCGGCGTGCCGTTGGTCACCGCGTAGTAGGTGTAGAACTTGACGTTCAGGCCTGCATCGTTGGCCGACTTGATGAGCAGCGCGAGGTCGGAACCCCAGTTGCCGGTGATGACGGTGTCGGCGCCCGAGGCCTTGATCTTGGCGATGTAGGGCGCGAAGTCGCGCACCTGGGCCAGCGGGTGCAGGTCGTCGCCGACGATCTGCACGTCGGGGCGCTTGGTCTTGAGGTTGTCCTTGGCGTACTTCGCGACCTGCTGGCCGTGCGAGTAGTTCTGGTTGATCAGGTACACCTTCTTGATGTCGGCCTGGTCCTTCATGAAGGTGGTCAGGGCTTCCATCTTCATGGAGGTGTCGGCGTCGAGGCGGAAGTGCCAGTAGCTGCACTTGCTGTTGGTCAGGTCGGGATCGACGGCCGCGTAGTTGAAATACACGACTTCCTTGCCCGGGTTGCGGGCGTTGTGCTTTTCGAGCGCGTCCATGATGGCCAGCGCCGGGCCGGAGCCGTTGCCCTGCACCACGTAGCGCGCGCCCTGGTCCATGGCCGAGCGCAGCGCGGCGGTGGTTTCCTGCGGGCTGAGCTTGTTGTCGATGCCGATGACCTCGAACTTCACGCCGGCCACGTTCTTCTTGTTGAATTCTTCGGCCAGGAACTGGAAGGTCTTGAGCTGGTTGGTACCGACGGCCGCCATCAGGCCCGACAGCGGGTCCAGCCACGCGATCTTGACGGTCTCACCCTTCTGGGCAAGGGCACCGGTGGCACTTGCCGCGAGCACGGCGGCGGTAGCGATCTTCAGAGCGAACTTCAATCTATATCTCCTGGTCAAACCGATATCAAAAACGCTGCACAAGCGTACAAGTCTTTGCCACCCCACCCCTCAGGGAATGCCCGTAAGGAAGGGGCTGCAAAGGCACGTATCTATCGCGCAGGCGACAGTGCATTTCCTTCTTTTGCTACCCGGCGGTAGGTATCTTCTACCGATGGGTAGGAAATGCGTTCACAAAGACGCCTAGGGGCGCTTCATCTGGCAGGTCGTGGGCGTGCTCGCCACATACGACTCGTAATACTTCACGGGGACGTTGGTGTAGCCGGTGTTCTCGGCGTCGTAGGGGTACTTGGCGCTGGCCTTCTCCCAGCGCGAGATGTACAGGCCCTGCTGCAACTGGTGGTCGGCCTTGCGCATCTCGACCTCGCCGTTGAAGCTCTTGATCTTCATGCCTTCGAGCGCCGCGGCCACCTTGACGGGGTCGGTCGACTTGGTCTGCACGAAAGCGGCATCGAGCAATGCGAAGGTGTGATAGATCGAGGACTGCGTCAGGTCGTCGTTCATCTTCTTCTTGTAGCCGGTCAGCAGCCGCTGGATTTCGCCGCCCATGTTGTAGTGGGCATAGGCCACGGTGTAGACCTTGCCGGCCGAGGTGGCGCCCATGGCCGTGGGCGTGCCGGCGCCCGGTGCGTAGTACGTGAGGAACTTGACGTCCAGCCCCGAGTCGTTCGCCGCCTTGATGAGCAGCGAGAGGTCGGAGCCCCAGTTGCCGGTGATGACCGTGTCGGCGCCCGAGGCCTTGATCTTGGCGATGTACGGCGAGAAATCGCGCACCTGTGCGAGCGGGTGCAGGTCATCGCCCACGATCTGAATGTCCGGGCGCTTGGTCTTGAGGTTGTCCTTGGCGAACTTGGACACCTGCTGGCCGTGGGAGTAGTTCTGGCCCAGGATGTAGACCTTCTTGATGTCGGCCTGGTCCTTCATCCAGGTGGTCAGCGCTTCCATCTTCATGGAGGTGTCGGCATCGAGGCGGAAGTGCCAGTAGCTGCACTTGCTGTTGGTGAGGTCGGGATCAACCGCCGCATAGTTCAGGTAGAGCAGTTCCTTGCCGGGATTGCGTGCGTTGTTCTTCTCGACGGCGTCGATGATTGCGAGCGCCGGGCCCGAGCCGTTGCCCTGAGTGATGTAGCGCGCACCCTGGTCCTGCGCCGAACGCAGCGCCGCGGTGGTCTCCTGCGGGCTCAGCTTGTTGTCGATCGCGATGATCTCGAACTTCACGCCCGACGCATTCTTCTTGTTGAACTCGTCAGCCAGGTACTGGGTCGTCTTGAGCTGGTTGGTGCCCACGGCCGCCATCAGACCCGACAGCGGGTCCAGCCAGGCGATCTTGACGGTTTCGCCCTTCTGGGCGAACGACGCTGAAACACTCACCAACATGGCGCAGGCGGCCACTGACTTGATACCGAAGTGCATGAAGAGTCTCCTGGTTGAAAGGCGGGACGCCAGCGTACAAGCGCCCTTTTCTTCGCCGCACAGGGAATGCCCGGAAGGAAAGCCGCCGGGGCGGCCTTCCTATCGCGTGCGCGACAGTGCGGGTGGGCTTTGGCCGTGCTTCAGAGGCCCGGCAGCTTGTAGTCCTTGAGCAGTTCGCGAAGCTTGGTCTTGAGGATCTTGCCGGTGGCGCCGATCGGAATGGCCTCGACGAACACCACGTCGTCCGGGATCTGCCACTTGGCGGTCTTGCCCTCGTAGAACTTCAGCAGCTCCTCGCGGGTGACTTCGGCGCCGGGCTTCTTCACGACCGCGATGATCGGGCGCTCGTCCCACTTGGGGTGGAACACGCCGATGCAGGCCGCCATGGCGATGGCCGGGTGCGCGACGGCGATGTTCTCGATGTCGATGGAGCTGATCCACTCGCCGCCGGACTTGATCACGTCCTTGCTGCGGTCGGTGATCTGCAGGTAGCCCTCGGCGTCGATGGTGGCCACGTCGCCGGTGGGGAACCAGCCCCGGCCTGCGGCGTCGGCGACCAGCGGGTTGCCGCCCTCGCCCTTGTAGTACTCCTTGACGACCCAGGGGCCCTTGACCAACAGGTCGCCGTAGGCCTTGCCGTCCCAGGGCAGCTCGTCGCCGTTGCCGTCGACGATCTTCATGTCGACGCCGAAGATGGCCCGGCCCTGCTTCATGCGGATCTGCAGCTGTGCGTCGGCGGGCAGCGACAGGTGCTTGTTCTTCAGCGTGCACAGCGTGCCCAGCGGGCTCATCTCGGTCATGCCCCAGGCATGCAGCACCTCGACGTTGTAGTTCTCCTGGAACGCCGTGATCATGGCCGGCGGGCAGGCCGAGCCACCGATGACGGTGCGGTTCAGCTTGCTGAACTTCAGGCCGTTGGTCTGCATGTGGCCCAGCATCATCTGCCACACGGTGGGCACGCCGGCCGCGAAGGTCACGCCTTCGGACTCGATGAGTTCGTACACCGACTTGCCGTCCAGCGACGGGCCCGGGAACACGAGCTTGCAGCCCACCAGCGCGGCCGAGTACGGAATGCCCCAGGCGTTGACGTGGAACATCGGCACCACCGGCAGCACCGAGTCTTGCGCCGAGATGCGCATGACATCGGGCAGCGCGGCAGCGTAGGCATGCAGCATGGTCGAGCGGTGGCTGTACAGCGCGGCCTTCGGGTTGCCCGTGGTGCCGCTCGTGTAGCACATGCTCGAGGCCGAGTTCTCGTCGAAGGTGGGCCAGTCGTAGGTGGTGGACTGCGTGCCGATCCAGGCCTCGTAGCTCACGAGGTTGGGCACGCCGCTGTCGGCCGGCAGCCTGTCGGCATCACACAGTGCAACCCATTTCCGGATCGTGGGACAACGCGCATGCACCGCCTGCACGAGCGGCAGGAAGCTCAGGTCGAAGCACAGGATCTGGTCTTCGGCATGGTTGGCGATCCACGCGATCTGGTCGGGGTGCAGGCGCGGGTTGATGGTGTGCAGCACGCGGCCGCTGCCGCTCACGCCGTAGTACAGCTCCAGGTGGCGGTAGCCGTTCCAGGCCAGGGTGGCGATGCGGTCGCTGAACAGCAGTTGCTCGCCATCCAGCGCATTGGCCACCTGCCTGGCGCGCGATGCGATGTCGCTCCAGGTGCAACGGTGGATATCGCCCTCGACACGGCGCGAGACGATCTCGCCGTCGCCGTTGTGGCGCTCGACGAACTCGATCAGCGACGAGATCAAAAGCGGTTGGTCTTGCATCAAACCCAGCATCTACGGACTCCTATGTGAAATGACTTCAAAAAGCGTTGCGAACGAGAGATTCACGCAAGCTTCGGCCACTTGCACAATGACACAAACCCGCACTGCATGATTGAACGAAGCGGCTCAAGTGGGCGCCTTCGGACCGGTGCCCGCGGGCACCGTCACCACGTTGGTGCGGCACGGCTGGCGCAGCGTCTTGCCGCACTCGGGCAGCGCCGCCGCATGCGGGTAGGCGACATAACCCAGCACGATGCTCGACGCGTTCGCGCCCTGGTGCCACAGCGTGTTGGTCGAAGGCCTCGTGTCGTTGCCGAACAGCCAGAAGCCGGTCTGCGACGGCGAGTCCACCGTCACGCGGATGCTGGAGCCGGCGCGAAAGACATGGGCGAACTTCTGGATCTCGATGCGCACCAGGTTGGGCTGACCGGCCTGCAGCGGCGCTTCCTTGGGCTGGGTGAAATCGCCGAAGGGGCGCAGCTCGGTGGAGCGGCTGGCGTCGAGCGCCCGCTTGGAGGCGCGCAGCCAGCCGCGCTGCACGAACATTTCCTTGCCGTCGGGCCGCACTTCCGACACCGTGACCTGCAGGTCGGTGCTGTCGGCGGTGGCGCTCAGGTACAGGTCGGCCGAGCCTTCCCCGTAGAAGCTCAGGTCCTCGGGCAAGGCGGCGGTGGTGAAGGTGAGCTGGCCGTCCTTCTCGGCATCGGCCACGGCCTGCCAGCCTTCGGCGGCCGGGTTGTTCACCACCGGGCTCTTCACCGGATACCGGTAGTCGGACGAGGCCGCACCGACGGTCGGCTTGGCGTCGGCGAGCACGCCGCCCGGCTGCATCCACAGGCGCATCGGCTTTACCTTGACCGGCAGGCGGTCGAACTCGGCCACGCCCGTCTGCTTCAGCTTGGCGGCGCCGTTGATCGCCTTCTGGTCGGTCTGCTGCATTTCCTGCAGCAGGCGCACGTGCGGCTCCTTCTCGAAACCGTTGTCCTCGCCCTTCACGAAATGGGCGAGAAAGCGCTTCAGCGTACCGTCGATGTAGTCGGAGGTGACGTTGGTGTGGTGGTCGCCGTTGGAGCTGACGAGCCACATCTTTTCGGGCGCCATGGTGTCTTCGTAGTAGCCCGAGCGCGGGCCGATCTGCTCGTCCTGCCACGACTGGGTGCCCAACGCGGGGATGTCGATCTTGCCGGTCTCGTAGAACGCGCTGCGCTTCACGTAGAGGCCGTCGGCATACGGGTTCTCGAGCCACTTGGTCAGGTCGAGATCGGGGCGCTTGAGCTTCTCGATGTTGTCGGCCACGGTCTTGGCGCACTCCGTGTCGCCGTCGAGCTTGGCGGCCAGCGCGGCCGCGCGGTTCCAGGTGGCCGGGAAGCCGCCCCACCACTGCGCGGGAAAACCGACGTTCTTGATGCCGCCCGGGTAGCCCACGTCGCGGTACGGATCGGTCACATTCTTGCTGGGCGTGATCGCCAGCAGGCCCTTGGGCCGGTGCGCGGCCACCCACAGCTGGTTGTAGCCCGAGTACGAGTAGCCGATCATGCCGATCTTGCCGTTCGACCATGGCTGCTTGCCGGCCCATTCGAGGGCGAAGGCACCGGCCGCGCCGGTGCTGGCGTCGAAGACCTGGTCGTCGCCCGTCGAGCAGCCGGTGCCCGGCACATTGAGGCCCATCACCGCATAGCCCTCGGCCAGCCAGCGCTGGCCGATGTTCGGGGCCGAGCCCGAGCTGTAGCCGTCGTACTCGACCAGCAGCGGATAGGTGGCATTGCCTCCGCTGGGCAGCAGCAGCGAGTAGCGCATCCTGTTGCCGTCGGGCAGCGTGATGTAGCCCCACTTGCGGACCGGGCCCGTCTCGGGCGCGACCGGCGGCTGCGCGGGAGGCGTTTCGGCGACGGGCGGAAAGAAGCTGAACCCGCTGCCGCCCGACGAACCGCCACCGCAGGCCGCAAGGCCCGCCGCGATGGCAAGCAGCGACGCGGCAAGGCGCCATCGGCGGGGGTGCATGGAAATCCTCATGGTGTTGTCTCTGTGATCGTTCTGGTTGGTGGCTCGCGTTGCCCAGGCGCGTCTCGGGGCAGGACGGCGATCCCTTTGATCAGGGCGCCGCGGTGATCTTCGTGGCGGTGGGCGTGGCGTCGAGCAGCAACTGCGAGGGCCACGTTCCCCAGGTGGCGCCGAGCTCGGGGGTGTTCGGATCGCCGTTGCGCATGAAGGCCCCGACGCTGGCCATGACGGCCCTCGACAGCGCCACGCGCCCCTTCTCGTTGGCCTTGCCGCCCATCACGTTGCTCAGCAGCGAACCCTCGAAGTTGCCGAACACGAACGGCAGGTCGAAGGCGTGCGATGCGCCGTACACGTCGTTCCACGGCGCGGCCTCCTGCGACCAGTCGAGACGGTAGTGCCAGATGTTCGACTGGCGCGTCTTCATGGTGTTGAGCAGGTTGTCGCGGTTGGCCTCGAAGAGCCCCTTCGTGATGAGCGCGGTGGCCGCGTTGTAGCCGGTGCCGACCTTGTCTACCGGAAGGTAGAACGGGTCGATGATGTGGTCCACCGTGAGCGTGGGCGCAGCATCGGGGTTGAAGTTGAACATCATCAAGAAGCGCGCGTCGTCCTTGACGATCCAGCCGGCCTTCGGGAAGCCGATGGTGCCCAGCAGCGACGCGAAGAGCTTGCCCTCGTCGCGCGTGTTGCCCGCGAGCATGGGCACCTTGACGTACTTGTCGGCTGCGATGGCGCCGATCGGGTCCGCCGGCAACACCGTGCCATCGGGAATCGGCGCCACGTTGCCCTGCCCGGCTGCCGTGACCTTGGTCAGCAGCGCCCCACCCTCTTGCGCACGCAGGTACTCGGCGATCTGCGCCGGCGAGCGCGTGCCGATGTACACCTTGGCCGCCGCTTCATCGGCCACGGTGCCGTCGGCGACAAGCAGCTTTTCGAGGATCGTCTGGCCCTGCGTCAGCGAGGCCGAAGCCGGCTGCAGCGTCGGCAGCGTCCCGGGCGGCAGATTGGTCTTGAGCGAAATGCCGCCGCTCATCTCGAAGGCCTTGTGGAACAGGCCCTTGGCCATCGGCGAGGTCATCACCGCCAGCAGGTTGGTCGCGCCGGCCGATTCGCCCGACAGCGTGACGTTGCCCGGGTCGCCGCCGAAGTTGGCGACGTTGCCCTGGATGAAGCGCAGTGCCGCCATGTTGTCCAGCAGCGCGAAGTTGCCCGAGTCGTCGCCCGCCGTGCCGCCCGGTCGCAGCTGCGGCATGTTCAGGAAGCCCAGGATGCCCAGGCGGTAGCTGGCGGTGATGACCACCGCGTTGGTGGCCTTGGCCAGCGCCGCGCCGTCGTACAGCGGATCGGCCGTGTAACCCGAAATATTGCTTCCGCCGTGGATGAACAGCAGCACCGGCAGGTTCTTCTCGGTGGTGGCCGGGCGCCAGATGTTGACGAACAGGCAGTCTTCGCTGCCGACCGGCTTGCCCAGGTTGGTGCCGATGGTGGCGTCGTAGGTGTTGCTGGTGCCGGGGCTGAAGATCCGGCCGATCTGCAGGCAGGCGTTGCCGAAGGTCTTGGCCGGGCGGATGCCGGTCCAGGCTTCGGGCTCGACCGGTGCGCGCCAGCGCAGCGCGCCGACCGGCGGCTGGGCGAACGGAACACCCTTCCAGGACCAGGTGCCATTCCTGGCGCTCTCGTCCGTGCCCTCGACCTTGCCGGCCGTGGTCTGGCGCACCATCGGGCCGTCGGCGGCGGGTGCCGGAGCGGGCGCGGGTGCCGGAGCCGGTGCAGGCGGCAACACGGGAAAGGCGGTCGCCCCCGACGAACCGCCGCCGCAGGCCGCAAGCGCCGCCGCGGTGGCCAGCGTGGCCACCGTTGCAATGGCGCGCGCCATCGCCGTCTGTCCTGCCGCACCCTGGTCTTGTGCTGTTGTCGTTGTCTTCATTTTTTGTCTCCACACCGGGTTAATCGGAATTCCTGGCTTGGCGCGCGGCACCCATACTCCGGGCCGCCGTGCACTGGAAAAATTCTAGGAACCGGCCCCGTTTTCACCGCTATCGCAAGCGAGCCAATCGAATGACTTCAGAAGCCTCCCTGCCGCGCCATTCGCGCCGGCCGTCGCGCCGCCCCGGCTGTCCGCAGCCCGAGCTGCGCACCAGCTCGGCCGCCTGGCTGGAGGGGGTGCTGTCGATGTTCGAGGCCGAGGGGCTGAACGTGCCCACGCTGCTGCGCGATGCCGGCTTCGACCCCGACTCGCTGCACCGCCAGAACGCGCGCATCCCGGTCGACGAGATCTCGGTGCTGTGGCAAGTGGCCGTGGCGCACGCCGGGCGGCCCACGCTGGGCCTGGACCGCGACCTGGCCGCCACGCACAGCAAGCTGGGCACCGTGGGCCACGCCATGGCCTGCAGCCCCACCCTGGGCGCGGCGCTCACGCGGCTCACGCGCTACATGGCCGTGATCTCCGACGCCACCGCGTTCTCGCTGCAGTCCGACGCGCGCGGCTGCTGGATGGTCATGGAGCACACCGGCGGCAGCCTGCCGATCCCGCGCCAGCGCGTCGAGTACGCCCTGCTGACCGTGCTCATGCAGTGCCAGTGGCTCACGCGGCGCGAGCTGCAGCCGCTGGCCATGGAGTTCGTCTATCCGCCGCCGGCCAACGACCGGCTGCACCGCGAGGCCTTCGGCTGCGAGATCCGCTTCAACGCGCCCGCCAACCGCGTGCTGCTGTCGTCGGCCGACATGACCATGCCGCTGCCCACCCACCACCCGGCCCTGGGCGAGATGCAGGAGCACCTGCTCGACGACCAGCTCAACCTGCTGGGCCAGACCACCACCGCCAGCCTGGTGTGCGCCGAGATCGCGCGCCGGCTGCAGCACGGCGAGCCGCGCCGCCAGGACGTGGCCTCGGGCCTGGGCTTGGCTGACCGCACGCTGCAGCGCCGCTTGCAGGAGGAGTCGGTGTCGTTCCAGGCGCTGCTCGACCGCACCCGCCGCGAACTCGCCAAGCAGTACCTGGCCGAACAGCGCCACACGCTCGCGGACGTGGCCGACCGGCTGGGCTTCGTCGACGTCAGCAACTTCTTTCGCGCCTGCAAGCGCTGGTTCGGCCTGCCGCCGGCCCAGTACCGCGCCAGCCTCGCGCTCGACGGCGCCGGGGCGCTGCGCGGCGCGCTGCTGAACTGAGCGGCGGCGCCCGCCCCACGCGCCCGATGGCCTCCGCGGCCAGGGGTTTCGCGCGCTGCCGGACAATCCGGGCATGAGCTTGTTAGCCGAAGACACCCCGGTCGCCGACCTGGGCCTGCGCTGGAAGCCCGGCTTCTCGACGCTGGGCCCCGCCTTTTTCACCGAACTGCGCCCCACGCCACTGTCCGACCCGTACTGGGTCGGCCACAGCGACGCCGTGGCGCGCGAGCTGGGCCTGCCGCCCGGCTGGCGCGACTCGGACACCACGCTCGCCGCCCTCACCGGCAGCCTGCCGGTCGCGGGCACGCGGCCTTTCGCCACGGTCTACAGCGGCCACCAGTTCGGCGTCTGGGCCGGGCAACTGGGCGATGGGCGCGCGATCCTGCTCGGCGAGACCGAGGGCGGGCTCGAAGTGCAGCTCAAGGGCGCGGGGCGCACGCCCTATTCGCGCGGCGGCGACGGCCGCGCCGTGCTGCGCTCGAGCATCCGCGAGTTCCTGTGCAGCGAGGCCATGCATGGCCTGGGCATTCCGACCACGCGCGCGCTGTGCGTGACGGGCTCGGACGCCCGCGTGCGCCGTGAGGAGCTGGAAAGCGCTGCCGTGGTCACCCGCGTGGCGCCCAGCTTCATCCGCTTCGGCCACTTCGAGCACTTCGCCGCCAACCAGCGCGAAGACGAGCTGCGCGCGCTGGCCGACTACGTCATCGACCGCTACTACCCCGAGTGCCGCGCCACCGCGCGCTTCAACGGCAACGCCTACGCCGCCTTCCTCGAGGCCGTGAGCGAGCGCACCGCCGCCCTGCTCGCACAGTGGCAGGCCGTGGGCTTCTGCCACGGGGTGATGAACACCGACAACATGAGCATCCTCGGGCTCACCATCGACTACGGGCCGTTCCAGTTCCTCGATGGCTTCGACCCGCGCCACATCTGCAACCACAGCGACACCCAGGGCCGCTACGCCTTCAACCAGCAACCCAACGTCGCCTACTGGAACCTGTTCTGCCTGGCGCAGGCGCTGCTGCCGCTGATCGGCGACCAGGAAATCGCCGTGGCCGCGCTGGAGTCGTACAAGACCGTGTTCCCCAACGCCTTCGAAGACCGCATGCGCGCCAAGCTGGGCCTGTCGGCGCCCGCCGAGGGCGACCGCGCGCTGATCGAGGGCGTGCTCAAGCTGATGGCCGCCGAGAAGGTCGACCACACCATCTTCTGGCGCCGCCTGTCGAACCACATGGCCGACGGCAACGTGGAGCCGGTGCGCGACCTGTTCCTCGACCGGGCCGGCTTCGATGCCTGGATGCTCTCTTTTTCGGAGCGCCATGCACAATCGCAGCGTGCCGAAGCGGCAAAATTGATGCGGCAGTCGAACCCCAAGTTCGTGCTGCGGAACCACCTGGGCCAGCAGGCCATCGAAGCCAGTCAGCAAAAGGACCATGCGGGTGTGGCAACCTTGCTGACGCTGCTCCAAACCCCATGTGAAGAACACCCCGGTGCCGACGACTACGCCGGCTTCCCGCCCGACTGGGCCTCCACGATCGAAATCAGCTGCTCCTCATGACCACGCCCGTACAGAAAACCGACGCCGAATGGAAAGCCCTGCTCGCTGAGAAGGGTGCCGAACCCGCCGCCTTCGAGGTGACGCGCCACGCCGCCACCGAACGCCCCTTCACCGGCAAGTACGAAGCCCACTGGGACGACGGCACCTACCACTGCATCTGCTGCGGCGCCAAGCTGTTCGAAGCCGCCACCAAGTTCGACGCCGGCTGCGGCTGGCCCAGCTTCTCCGAAGAAGCCGTGCCGGGCGCCATCCGCAACATCGTCGACCGTTCGCACGGCATGGTGCGCACCGAGAACGTGTGCGCCAATTGCGGCGCCCACCTGGGCCACGTGTTCCCCGACGGCCCCACCGAAACCGGCCTGCGCTACTGCATGAACTCGGCGTCGCTCGACTTCCAGAAGAAGAAATGAAACTGCTCCTCGACTTCTTTCCGATCCTGCTGTTCTTCGGCGCCTACAAGTTCGCCGACATCTACACCGCCACCGGCGTGCTGATGGCCGCCACCGTGGTGCAGATGGCCGTCATCTACGCCATGGAACGTAAGCTGCAGGCGATGCAGAAGGCCACGCTGGTGCTGATCCTGCTGTTCGGCACGCTCACGCTGGTGCTGCACGACGACCGCTTCATCAAGTGGAAGCCGACGGTGCTGTACGGCGCCATGGCCGTCGCGCTGGCCGTGGCCCTGTGGGCGCTGAAGAAGAACTTCCTGAAGATGCTGCTGGGCGCGCAGCTCGAGTTGCCCGAGCGCATCTGGGGCCGGCTCAACGTGGCGTGGATCGGTTATTGCCTCTTCATGGCGCTCATCAACGGCTACGTGGCGGCGTACTTCACGACCGAGGCCTGGGTCAACTTCAAGCTCTGGGGCTACGTGTTCCCGATCGTCTTCCTGGTGGCGCAGGGCCTGTACATCGCGCCGCACCTCAAGGAAGACAAGCCGACCGCATGACGACCACCACCATCCCCCTGCCCACCGTGGCCGCACTCGAGGCGGCGCTGCGCGCCTCGCTTTCGCCCACGCAGCTCGAAGTGATCGACGAAAGCGCCGCCCACGCGGGCCATGCGGGCGCCAACGCCGAGGGCTACGGCACGCATTTCCGGGTGCGCATCGCCTCCCCGCTGTTCGACGGAAAGCCCCGCGTGGCGCGGCATCGGCTTGTGTATGATGCCCTCCAAGTTTTTATCGCACAGGGTCTGCACGCCATCGCCATCGAGGTGCTCTGAGTCGTCCAATCGGTTGCTTGCCGCGTTCGCCGCGGCCGCCCACCCTCTCCTTCTTTTCTCCTGATTCCTGCTTTCTTTCCCGCGCCTTTTCCTACACGCGCATTTCCTCTCCAGCCTGATATTCATTTCATGAAAAAACACATCTTGCAGGCCGTTGCGGCCGCAGCGCTGATCGGTGCACTCCCCCTGTCGGCCCTGGCGCAGAACGCAGCCATCGTCAACGGCAAGCCGGTGCCCAAGGCCCGCATGGACGTCCTGGCCCAGCAGCTGGCTGCCGCCGGCCGCCCGGTGACGCCCGAGATGCAAAGCCAGCTGCGCGAGGAAATCGTGGCGCGCGAAGTGTTCATGCAGGAAGCGCAAAAGCAAGGCCTGGACGCCACCGAGGACTACAAGAACCAGCTCGAACTCGCCCGCCAGGCCATCCTGATCCGCGCGCTGTTCGAGAACTACCGCAAGACCAACGCGGTGTCCGACGCCGACGTGAAGGCCGAGTACGACAAGTTCGTGGCAGCCAACGGCGGCAAGGAATTCAAGGCCCGCCACATCCTGGTCGAGACCGAAGACCAGGCCAAGAAGATCATGGCCGACCTGAAGAAGGGCGCCAAGTTCGAAGACATCGCCAAGAAGCAGAGCAAGGACCCGGGTTCGGGCGCCAACGGCGGCGACCTCGACTGGGCCAACCCCGCCAGCTTCGTGCCCGAGTTCTCGGAAGCGATGATCAAGCTCAAGAAGGGCGAGACCACCCCTGCCCCGGTCAAGACCCAGTTCGGCTACCACATCATCCGCGTCGACGACATCCGCCAGGCCCAACTGCCGAAGCTGGAAGAAGTGAAGCCGCAGATCACGCAGCAGCTGCAACAGCAGCGCCTGCAGAAGTACCAGGAAGACCTGCGCGCGAAGGCCAAGGTCGAGTAAGCCTGCGGCCCATCGCCCAAGAAAAAGCCCCGCAACTGCGGGGCTTTTTTCATTGCGGCGTGATGTTGAAGTCTTTGACGAACCGGGCGTAGTCGTTCGACTCCTTGCGCACAAAGCTTGTGAAGTCCGCCGTCGAGCCGCCGATGACTTCCAGGCTGAGATCGGTGAACTGCTTTTGCGTGTCGGCGTTCTTGAGCAGCGCCTGCACCTGCTCGTTGAGCTTGGCGATGACCGGTGCGGGCGTTCCGGCCGGCGCCACCAGGCCGACCCAGCCCATGAAGCGGTAGCCCGGCACACCGGACTCGGCCACCGTCGGCACGTCGGGCAAGGTCGAGACGCGCTTGTCGCCCGTGACCGCCAGCGCCTTCAGCTTGCCGCTCTTGGCATAGGGCACGGCGGTCGGCGAGGTCTCGAACATCATGTCGATCTGCCCACCGACCAGGTCGGACAGCGCGGGCGCCCCGCCCTTGTACGCCACGTTGAGCAAATCGGTGCCGGTCATCTGCATGAAGCGGCGCGCGGCCACGTCCTGCGGGCCGCCCACGCCCGAGGTGCCGACGCTGAGCTTGCCGGGGTTGGCCTTGGCATAGGCCACCAGCTCGCCGACGTTCTTGAACGTCCACTTGGGATTCATGATGAGCACGTTGGGCTGGTCGGCCACGCGGATCACGGGCGCCAGGTCCTTGATCGGGTCATAGGGCAGCTTCGCGAACATGTGCCCGTTGGAGGCCAGGCCGGTGTGCACCATCAGCAAGGTGTAGCCGTCCTTGGGCGCCTTGGCGACGTAGTCCATGCCGATGTTGCCGCTGGCGCCGGGGCGGTTGTCCACCAGCACGGGCTGGCCCAGCGCCGTCGAGAGCTTCTGGCCGACCAGGCGCGCCGTCATGTCGATGCTGCCGCCCGGTGGGAACGGCACGACCATGCGGATCGGCTTGGACGGATAGGCATCCTGCGCATGGGCGGCGGGCACGATGCACGCCAGGCCGGCGGCAAGACAGGCAAGCGAGGCGAGCGGGAAACGGAAGCGCTGGGTCATGAGGTTCTCCGGAGTTTCTTGAGGGTAGGCAGACGGGTCAATCGGCGGTGGCGCGCAGGGTGCGTTCGATGTCGGCGGCCCACGCGAGCAGCGCGGCGTCGCGCATCGGCAGGCCAGCAAGGCTCAGGCCCACGGGCGCTTCGCCGGCCGCGTGGCAGGGCAAGGAGATGGCGCAGCCGTCCATGAAGTTGACGATGGAGGGGTTGCGCAGCATCGCGGCGTTGACCGCGACGTACTGCGCCTCGTCGGCTTCGAGGGCCTCGATGCGCGGCGCCACCAGCGGCACGGTCGGCATGAGCCAGCCATCGAATTCGCCCAGGCGCGCGGCCACGCGGCGCTGCCAATCGGCCCGCTGCGCCTGCAGCACGAGGTAGGCGCGCGCCGTGAAGTCCTTGCCGCGCAGGATGCGGCTGAGCACGCGCGGGTCGTAGCCGCTGCCGCTGCGTTCGATCAGCTCGGCATGCCACGCCCACGACTCGGCGGCGCTGAAGCCGCCTGCGGCATTGATGGCCGCGAGCTCGTCGAACTCGGGCACCGCCAGTTCGACCAGCTGCGCGCCGGCGGCCGAGAGGCGCTGCAGCGCGCGCTGGAAAGTTGCGGCGACGTGCGCGTCCATGCCGTCTTGCACCAGCGAGGTCGGCACCGCGAAGCGGGCCTGGCGCAGGTGCTGCGTTCGGGGCGCCTCGGACACGCCGGACAGCACCGCATCCATCGCCACGCAACCGGCCACGTCGAGCGCCATCACGCCGACCGCGTCGAGGCTGTGCGACAGCGGCACGAGCCCGGTGCCGGGCATGCGACGCGCCGTCGGCTTGAAGCCGGTGATGCCGCACAGCGCCGCCGGAATGCGCGCCGAGCCGCCGGTGTCGCTGCCGACGCTCGCGACGCACATGCCGTCGGCCACCGCCACGGCTGCGCCCGAGGACGAGCCACCGGGAATGCGCCGCTCGCCGCGCTGCCACGGATTGGCCGGCGTCCCGTAGTGCGGGTTGAGGCCGAGGCCGGAGTACGCGAACTCGGTCATGTTCGTCTTGCCGACCAGCACGGCGCCGGCCGCCAGCAGGCGCCGCACGGCCTCGGCGTCGCGCGCGGCGGGCGGCGCGTCGCGCAGCACGACGGAACCGGCGGTCGTCGTTTCGCCGGCCACGTCGAACAGGTCCTTGACCGAGACCGGCAGGCCTTCGAGCGGCGAGCGCACGACGCCGGCTTCGCGCAGGCTGTCGGAGGCGCGCGCCAGGTGCTGGGCGCGGTCTTCCAGCACGCGCGTGAAGGTGCGCGCGCCTTCGCCGGCAGGGTCGGCGATGCGTTGCAGCGCCGAGGCGGTCAGCGCGGCCGAGGTGGTGCGGCCTGCGGCCAGGTCGGCACGGGCGGCTTCGAGGGAGATCGCGGCGGGCATGTGCGGTCCTCGTGCGTCAAGCGACGATCGGCAGCGAGACCGCGCGGTATTCGTGCGCGATGCGGCGGCCCATGTGTTCGTCGACCAGCTCCATGCGAAAGCGCGCGGCCGGGCGGATGCCGCCAATGGCGCCGACGGTGCCGCAGGTCATCGCGAAGCCGTCGGCCGGTTCGCCGTCGGCCGCGGCGCAGCGCGCCAGCAGATCGGCCGGCGGACGCAGCGCGGCCAACGTGCCTTCCTGGTACAGACGCCATTCACCGCCTTCCTCGATCCACGAGCGCAGCACCAGCGTGTCCCAGCGCTCCTGCACGTCGGCCAGCCGCCAGGCGCTGCGCGCCACGGGCTTCACGCAGATCTGCTTGGACAGCGCCACGCTGTGCGCTTCCAGCGCGCGGTCGGTGTGGTCCGAGCCGATCGAGACGAAGAACTCGCCCCCGTGCAGGAACAGCAGCGGCTCGACCTCGCCCGAGGTGTCGGCCCCCACCACCTGCACGACGTCGGCCTGGCTCAGCTGCTGGGTGGCCACCCGGTAGAACAGCGGCACGGTGCTGGGCGCGGGCACGCCGAGCTCGGCGAGTTCCTCGATGTGGTGCTCGATGGCGGCGGTGTCGCGCCCGGTCCAACCGGCGATCACGAGGTGCCGGGCCTCGAAACTCAGCGTTTGCGGGGCATTCCCCTCGGGAAGTTCGAAAGACAGTTTCATGGGTGGCAGCTCGATTGAAGTTCCAGTGAAATTTCACAACGATATTACAGTGAGTCCACAGAAACTTCAAAGGGATTTCCCGCAGGTACCATCGGGGAACTCCACCATGACCCTCCCGCCCCGATGAACGCAGCCACGCCCGCCCGCAAAGCCCCCGTCCGGCGGCCCGAAGCAGCCATCTCCCTCAACGAAACCGCCTACCTGCGCCTGAAGGAAGCCCTGGTGACCCTGGCCTACAAGCCCGGGGAATACCTCAACACCGCCCAGGTGATGGAGCGGCTGGGCGTGGGCCGCACGCCGGTGAACCAGGCGCTGCACCGCCTGTCGGCCGAGGGCCTGGTCCGCATCATTCCGCGCAAGGGCGCGATGGCTTCGCCGCTGTCGATCAACGACGCGCTGGAGCTCATCGAGGTCCGGCTGGTGAACGAGGTGCTGTGCATGCGCCTGGCCGCGGCGGCCATCACCGAGGCCGAGCTGGCCGAGCTGCAGGCCATCGCCGAGCAGTTCGAAGCGGCCGCGCAGCGGCGCGATGCGATGTCGGTGATGAACCTGGACCGCCTCTTCCACGAAAAGATCGCAGCGGCGGCGCGCAACGCGATGCTGCAGGACATCCTGAGCGTGCTGCACGCACGCTCGCAGCGCTTCTGGGCGATCTCACTGGCCGCCGAGGGACATCTGGCCGAGGTGATCGAAGAGCACCGCACCATCGTCGCCACGCTGCAGCGGCATGACGCCGATGCAGCGGCCGAAGCGGCGAAGACGCATGTGCTGTCGTTCAAGGCGTCGATGCTGAACAGCCAGCGTTGATCGACGGCGCCTCAGGCGCATCAATTCCCATGAAAAAATGCCCTCCAGACCCGAGCCTGGAGGGCATTTTTCGTTGACTGTCGTCAGGCCGCCTGCACGGCCCGACTTCGGTCGATCAACCCACCCACTTGCGCGCGTTGCGCCAGATCTGCATCCACGGGCTCAGGTCGCTCTTGTCGCCCGAGGTCCAGCTCATCTGGATGTTGCGGAACACGCGCTCCGGGTGCGGCATCACGGCGGTGAAGCGGCCGTCCGGCGTGGTGACCGAGGTCAGCCCACCCGCGCTGCCGTTCGGGTTGAACGGGTACTGCTCGGTCGGCTGGCCGTGGTTGTCCACGAAGCGCATCGCGCCGATGGCCTTGGCCGCGTCGCCGCGGTGCTTGAAATTGGCGTAGCCCTCGCCGTGCGCCACCGCGATCGGCAGGCGGCTGCCGGCCATGCCCGCGAAGAAGATGCTGGGCGACTCGAGCACCTCGACCATCGACAGGCGCGCCTCGAAACGCTCGCTCTGGTTGGTGGTGAAGCGCGGCCAGGCTTCGGCGCCCGGGATGATGTCGGCCAGTTCGGCAAACATCTGGCAGCCGTTGCACACGCCCAGCCCGAAGGTGTCGGCGCGACCGAAGAAGGTCTTGAACTGCTCGGCCAGCTTCGGGTTGAAGGTGATGCTGCGCGCCCAGCCGATGCCCGCGCCCAGCGTGTCGCCGTAGCTGAAGCCGCCGCAGGCGACCACGCCCTTGAACGCGGCCAAGTCCGCCCTGCCCGTCTGCAGGTCGGTCATGTGGACGTCGAAGGCCTCGAAGCCGGCTTCGGTGAAGGCATAGGCCATCTCGACATGCGAGTTGACGCCCTGCTCGCGCAGGATCGCGACCTTGGGGCGCGACTGCAGGATGGCCGGTGCCACCGGGGCGTTCGGCAGGAACACGTGCATGCCCGGGTCGTTCGGCACGCCGGCCGCGGCGTGCTCGGCATCGGCGCAGGCGGGGTTGTCGCGCTCGCGGGCGATCTTCCAGCTGACCGAATCCCAGACCTGGTGCAGGTCGTGCAGCGAGGCGCTGAACACCGACTTGGCATCGCGCCAGACTTCGAGCTTGCCCTTGCCGGCGTCCATGGCCGAGCTGGCCGGGCGCGTCTTGCCGACGAAGTGGCTGTGCGTGCTCAGGCCATGGGCGCGCAGCACCTGCATGACGTCGTTGCGCTCGGCGGTGCGCACCTGCAGCACCATGCCCAGCTCTTCGTTGAACAGCGCCTTGAGCGTGAGCTCTTCGCGGCGCGCGCTGACCTGCTGCGCCCAGTTCTTGGCGTCGCCGGTTTCCATGCGGCTGTCGGAAATGCCGTCGCCTTCGGTGACGAGCATGTCGACGTTCAGCGCCACGCCGACATGGCCGGCAAAGGCCATTTCGCAGGCGGTGGCGAACAGGCCGCCGTCGCTGCGGTCGTGCATCGCGAGGATCTTGCCGTCGGCGCGCAGCGCGTTCACGGCGTTGACCAGCGCGACCAGCTGCGCCGGGTCGTCGAGGTCGGGCACGATGTCGCCGCTCTGGTTCAGCGTCTGCGACAGGATGCTGCCGGCCATGCGGTGCTGGCCACGGCCGAGGTCGATGAGCACCAGCGTGGTGTCGTCTTCGGTCGCGTCGAGCTGCGGCGTGAGCGTGCCGCGCACGTCGGCCAGCGAGGCGAAGGCGGTGACGATCAGGCTGACCGGCGACGTGACCTTCTTGGCTTCGCCATCGTCCTTCCACTGCGTGCGCATCGACAGCGAATCCTTGCCGACCGGAATCGACACGCCCAGGGCCGGGCACAGTTCCAGGCCCACGGCCTTCACGGTCTCGTACAGCGCGGCGTCTTCGCCGGGCTCGCCGCAGGCGGCCATCCAGTTGGCCGACAGCTTGAGGCGTGAGAGTTCGATCGGCGCGGCCAGCAGGTTGGTGATGGCCTCGGCCACGGCCATACGGCCCGAGGCCGGCGCGTCGAGCGCGGCCAGCGGCGTGCGCTCGCCCATGCTCATCGCCTCACCCGCGAAGCCCTTGTAGTCGGCCAGCGTCACGGCGCAATCGGCCACGGGCACCTGCCACGGACCGACCATCTGGTCGCGGTGCGTCAGGCCGCCCACGCTGCGGTCGCCGATGGTGATGAGGAAGCGCTTCGAAGCCACGGTCGGGTGCGCGAGCACGTCGATGGCGGCCTTCTGCAGGTCGACGCCCGTGAGGTCGAGCGGCTTGAAGCTGCGGGCGACGGTCTTCACGTCGCGGTGCATCTTGGGCGGCTTGCCCAGCAGCACGTCCATGGGCATGTCGACCGGCTGCACCGCCGCGCCTTCGTCGGCCACCAGCAGCTGGCGCTCTTCGGTCGCCACGCCGACCACCGAGAACGGGCAGCGCTCGCGCTCGCAGAAGGCCTTGAACTGCTCAAGCGACTCCGGCGCGATGGCCAGCACGTAGCGCTCCTGGCTCTCGTTGCACCAGATTTCCTTGGGGGCCATGCCCGACTCTTCGAGCGGCACGGCGCGCAGGTCGAAGCGCGCGCCGCGGCCGGCGTCGTTGGTCAGTTCGGGGAAGGCATTGCTCAGGCCGCCCGCGCCCACGTCGTGGATCGCCAGGATCGGGTTGGCCGCGCCCTGCTGCCAGCAGTGGTTGATGACCTCCTGCGCACGGCGTTCGATCTCGGGGTTGCCGCGCTGCACCGAGTCGAAGTCGAGCTCGGCCGCATTGGCGCCGGTCGCCATCGAGCTGGCGGCGCTGCCGCCCATGCCGATGCGCATGCCGGGGCCGCCGAGCTGGATCAGCAGCGAGCCGGCCGGGAACTGGATCTTCTTGGTCTGGGTAGCGTCGATGCTGCCCAGGCCGCCCGCGATCATGATGGGCTTGTGGTAGCCGCGCTGCACGGTATCAAGGTCGCTCGCCACGGCCTGTTCGTATTCGCGGAAGTAGCCCAGCAGGTTGGGACGGCCGAATTCGTTGTTGAACGCGGCGCCGCCCAGCGGGCCCTCGGTCATGATCTGCAGCGGGCTCGCGATGTGCTCGGGCTTGCCGTAGTGGCCGTCTTCGGGCCAAAGCTTGGAAACCGTGAAGCCGGTCAGGCCGGCCTTGGGCTTGGAGCCGCGGCCGGTGGCGCCTTCGTCGCGGATCTCGCCGCCCGCGCCGGTCGAGGCGCCCGGGAACGGGGAAATGGCCGTCGGGTGGTTGTGCGTCTCGACCTTCATCAGCACATGGCTCAGGGCGCTATCTTTTTGATAGCTCTGCGAGCCGTTCGCCGGAATGAAGCGCTCGATGGTCGCGCCTTCCATCACCGAGGCGTTGTCCGCATAGGCGATCACCGTGTGTTGCGGGTTCTGCTTCTCGGTGTGGCGGATCATCGAGAACAGGCTCTGCGGCTGGGCCACGCCGTCGATGGTGAAGTTGGCGTTGAAGATCTTGTGGCGGCAGTGCTCGCTGTTGGCCTGCGCGAACATCATCAGTTCGACGTCGCTGGGGTTGCGGCCCAGGCGGGTGAAGGCTTCGACGAGGTAGTCGATTTCGTCTTCCGCCAGCGCCAGGCCGAAGCCGGTATTGGCCGCCACCAGGGCGTCGCGCCCGCCCGTTTGCACGTCGACCTGCGCCATCGGCTGGGCCGGCAGTTCGCTGAACAGGCTGGCCGCCTGCTCGACCGCGGCGAGCACCGATTCGGTCATGCGGTCATGCAGCGGGCCGGCCACGGCGGCCAGGGCGTCGCCCTCGAGCACGGGGGCCTTGCCGATCAGCGGCGCCTTCAGCTTCAGGTGGTACTGGGTGACGCGCTCCACGCGGCGCAGTGCCAGGCCGCAGTTGTGGGCGATGTCGGTTGCCTTGGAGGCCCAGGGCGACACGGTGCCCAGGCGGGGCGTGACGACCACCGAGGCGCTCGCCTTGGCCGCCGGGGCCTCGAAGGGCTCGCCGTAGGTCAGCAGCGCGGCAAAGCGCTCGCGTTCGGCGTCGCCCAGCGACGCATCGGTGACCACCAGGTGCACGAAACGGGCCGAAATGCCCTCGATGCGTGGCTCGATGGCCTGCAGCTTCGGCAGCAGTTGCCGCGCACGGAAGTCGCTGAGTGCGCTGCCGCCCTCGAACATGGTTACGACAGGAAGGGCTTGAGGTGCGGGCTGCGTCACGGTCGATGGAGGGCCTCGGGGGCCGCGTTGGGAATCAAGGAATCGAGGCGGAGGCCGCTGACTGGGGTCATCCGCGTTAACCCGGAATTTTAGCTTGCCGAATGGGATAATTCGGGGCATGAGCATTACCTACAAAGACGCCGCAGGCATCGAAGCCATGCGGGTCGCCTGCCGCCTCGGGTCCGAGGTGCTGGACTACCTCACGCCCTTCATCAAGCCCGGCATCACGACCAACGACGTGGACCGCCTGGCCGCCGAGTACATGGTCAAACAGGGCACCACCTCGGCCACGGTGGGCTACATGGGCGCCAGCAGCGTGCCGTTCCCGAAGTCGCTGTGCACCTCGGTGAACCACGTGGTGTGCCACGGCATCCCCAATGACAAGCCCCTGAAGAAGGGCGACATCATGAACGTCGACGTCACCGTCATCAAGGACGGCTGGTTCGGCGACAACAGCCGCATGTTCGTGATCGGCGACGCCTCCATTGCCGCCAAGCGCCTGTGCAACGTCACCTTCGAGGCCATGTGGCACGGCATCCTGCAGGTGCGCCCCGGCGCTCACCTGGGCGACGTGGGCCATGCGATCCAGAAGTTCGCCGAGGGCCAGGGCTTCTCGATCGTGCGCGAGTTCTGCGGCCACGGCGTGGGCCAGCGCTTCCACGAAGAACCCCAGGTGCTGCACTACGGCCGCCCGGGCACCATGGAAGAGCTCAAGCCCGGCATGATCTTCACCATCGAGCCGATGATCAACGCCGGCAAGCGCGACGTGAAGGAAGACTTCAAGGGCGGCCAGTACGACGGCTGGACCATCGTCACGCGCGACCATTCGCTGTCGGCCCAGTGGGAGCACACGGTGCTCGTCACCGAGACCGGCTACGAGGTGCTGACGCTCTCCGAAGGCAGCCCGCCGCTGCCGGCCTTCGTCACCTCCACCAAAACCTGACGCGCCCCAGCGCGCCCCCGCCGTGATCGAAGCAGCCAAGATCGACGTGGCGACGCTGCGCGAAGCCTATCGCGCGAAAAAGCTCGCCCTTTTCGACACCCTGCGCTTCGCACGCGCGCCCACCCGCAGCGTCCACACGGTGCTGCGCCAGCTCTCGGCGCTGGCCGACCAGACGCTCACGGCGCTGTGGAACGAGGCCGGCTTCGGCGACGCCTTCGCGCTGGCCGCGGTGGGCGGCTACGGGCGCGGCGAGCTGTTTCCGTACTCCGACGTCGACGTGCTGCTGCTGCTGCCGCCCGAAGGCCAGGACAGCGGCGTCGAGCCGGCCCGCATCGAGGCCTTCATCGGCCAGTGCTGGGACGCCGGCCTCGAGATTGGCTCCAGCGTGCGCACGCTCGAGGAGTGCCTGGACGAGGCCGCCAAGGACATCACGGTCCAGACCTCGCTGCTCGAATCGCGCCTGATCACGGGCGACAAGAAGCTCTTTGCGGCCTTCCGCCGCCGCTTCACCCAGGCCATCGATCCGCAGGCCTTCTTCGTGGCCAAGTCGCAGGAAATGCGGCACCGCCACCAGAAGTTCGACAACACGCCCTACGCGCTCGAACCCAACTGCAAGGAATCGCCCGGCGGCCTGCGCGACCTGCAGACCATCCTGTGGATGAGCAAGGCCGCCGGCTTCGGCAGCCGCTGGGACGACCTGGCCAAG
Organism: Variovorax sp. GW821-FHT09D04; assembly: GCF_059416405.1. NCBI lineage: Bacteria > Pseudomonadati > Pseudomonadota > Betaproteobacteria > Burkholderiales > Comamonadaceae > Variovorax > Variovorax sp. GW821-FHT09D04. Next base: position 1,212,752 of record NZ_JBWKPA010000001.1, on the reverse strand, counting down.
AACGGCCTGGCCACGCCCTTCGAGGCGCAGCAGATCAAGCGCAACGAGGCCCTGCTCTCGCTCATCCGCGCCCGCCTGCACGTGATCGCCAACCGGCGCGAAGACCGACTGGTGTTCGACCTGCAGACCGCCGTGGCCGCGAGCTTCGGCTACGAGAGCGAGTCGCAGCGCAAGTCGAGCGAAGCGCTGATGCGTCGCTACTACTGGGCGGCCAAGGCGGTGTCGCAGCTCAACCAGATCCTGCTGCTCAATATTTCCGAGCGGCTGCAGCCCATCGACGAGCAGCCCACGACGATCAACGAGCGTTTCTACGAACGCGCCGGCCTGATCGAGATCGCCAGCGACGACCTGTACGAGCGCGAGCCGCATGCGGTGCTCGAGACCTTCCTGCTGTACCAGAAGACCATCGGCGTGAAGGGCCTGTCGGCGCGCACGCTGCGCGCGCTGTACAACGCGCGCCACGTCATGGACAGCAAGTTCCGCAACGACCCGGTCAACCACGTGACCTTCATGCGGATCCTGCAGCAACCCTACGGCATCACGCATGCCTTCCGGCTCATGAACCAGACCTCGGTGCTGGGACGCTACCTGCGCGTGTTCCGCAGCATCGTGGGGCAGATGCAGCACGACCTGTTCCATGTGTACACGGTCGACCAGCACATCCTGATGGTGCTGCGCAACGTGCGCCGCTTCTTCATCGCCGAGCATGCGCACGAGTACCCGGGCTGCTCGCAGCTCGCGGCCGGCTGGGACAAGCCCTGGATCCTCTACGTCGCCGCCCTCTTCCACGACATCGCCAAGGGCCGCGGCGGCGACCACTCCACGCTCGGCGCGCGCGACGTGCAGCGCTTCTGCAAGCAGCACGGCATTGCGCGTGAAGACGCCAAGCTCATCGAATTCCTCGTGGCCGAGCACCTGGTGATGAGCCAGGTCGCGCAGAAGCAGGACCTGGGCGACCCCGAGGTCATCGGCGCTTTTGCCAAGCGCGTGGGCAACGAGCGTTACCTCACGGCGCTGTACCTGCTGACGGTGGCCGACATCCGCGGCACCTCGCCGCGCGTGTGGAATGCCTGGAAAGGCAAGCTGCTCGAAGACCTGTATCGCTTCACGCTGCGCGCCCTGGGCGGGCGCATGCCCGACCCGGACGCCGAGGTCGAGGCCCGCAAGCGCGAGGCGCTGGTGCAGCTGGCCCTGCACGCCCAGCGCTTCGAGGCGCACAAGGCGCTGTGGGACACGCTCGACGTCGGCTACTTCATGCGCCACGACGCCACCGAGATCGCCTGGCACGCCAAGCAGCTGTCGCGCTTCGTGCCGCCGAAGAACGTGCCCATCGACCCGAAGGCCCTGCCCATCGTGCGCGCGCACCTGTCGCCGGTGGGCGAAGGGCTGCAGGTGGTGGTCTACACGCCCGACCAGTCCGACCTGTTCGCACGCATCTGCGGCTATTTCGACCAGGCGTCGTTCAGCATCCTCGACGCCAAGGTCCACACCACGAGCAACGGCTACGCGCTCGACACCTTCCAGGTGGTGACGACCTTCCAGCCCGACCACTACCGCGACCTGATCAGCATGGTCGAGACCGGCCTGGCGCAAACGCTCACCGAAGCCGGCGCCCTGCCCGCCCCCAGCATGGGGCGCGTGTCACGCCGGGTACGCAGTTTTCCGATCAAGCCACGCATCAGCCTCGTGCCCGACGACAAGGCGCAGCGCTGGCTGCTCAGCATCTCGGCCAGCGACCGTGCGGGCCTGTTGTATTCGGTGGCGCGCGTGCTCGCGCGGCATCACCTGAACCTGCAGCTGGCGAAGGTGACGACCCTGGGCGAACGGGTGGAAGACACCTTCCTGATCAGCGGGCCGGAACTGCAAGGCCAGAAGACGCAGCTGGCCATCGAGACCGACCTGATGGAGGCACTGGCCTCCCAGTGAGGCCGCGGACTTGGCGGGTGCGGCTCAGCCGCAGTACGCGCCGAGGATGCGACCCGTGGGATCGACCTGTGCATTCAGACGCGTCGCGTCCTGCGCCGGGTCGGCCGGCGCCGTGGCCGGCACGGTGCGGGCGGTTTTCGCGCCGGCGCGCTGGCGCATCTCCTCCAGCAAGGGGCGGGTTGCTTGCATGCCGAGCGCAAAGCGCACTTCCGGCGCCTGGCAACTCTCGGGCGGTGGCGCGAAGCTCGGCGGCGCCGGCACTTCGGAGGTGAGCGGCCGGTCCTTGGGCGGGGCCTCGCAGCCCGCGAGCACCACAGCCAGGGCCGCAGCCGTCAGAAGAAACCCGTGCCGGCCAAACGTCATGCGCATCTTGTCTTGCTCCTTGAAACCAGCCTGAAGCTTAGCCGCCCGCGGTGGCCCGCTCATGACCCCTTGCGCTGCAGCGGAGACAACAGTCCCAGGCGGATGCCCGTGATCACGGCCTCGGTGCGATTGTGCACACCCAGTGCCTGGAACAAGGTGCCGATGTACTCCTTCACCGTGTGCTCGGACAGGCCGAGCTCGCGCGCGATCGACTTGGTCGGCAGCCCGCGCGCCAAGCCGTGCAGCGTGTCGGTCTGGCGCGGGCTGAGCGTCGGCCTGGCGGTGCTCTTCGGCCCCGCGTGCAGGATTTCCTGCGGCAGGTAGACCTCCCCTGCCAGCACGGTCTCGAGGGCCTGCTTGAGGAAGTCGGCCGGCATGGTCTTGGGCACGAAGCTCATGGCGCCCGCCTCCAGGCAGCCACGGATGATGTCTACATCGGTCGAGGCCGACACCACCACGACCGCGATGTCGTGCGCCATGGCCCTCAGACGCACCAGTGCGTCCAGGCCGTACTCACCCTTGAGCTCGAGGTCCAGCAAGCAGAGGTCCAGGTCGGGATGGCGCAGCCCCAGAGCGCAGGCTTCGTCGACCGTGGCGGCCTCGAAGATCTCGATACTGCAACCCGTGTTCTCCAGCAGCATGCGTAGACCGGCGCGAAACAACGCGTGATCGTCCAGCAACATCACTTTCATGGCACACCCCCTTCGGCCTTTCTGGCCGATATGCACCCTCATTCTGACGCTGGTGCTCACGGGTGCAGCCGCCGCGCGTCGGAACTAGATCACCCTCCACGCAAAAAACTACCAGCCCCTGCGAAGGAGGGGTTGGGTGCCTGGCGCGTTTCGAGGAAATTCAGAGCCGACCGCTGTTGTCGCCAAAGGGGGCCGACCATGAACGCCAGCTTTCAAGACCGCCTGATCTCGCTCGTCGCCGGATCGCAGCCTCAATGGAAATCCGAGCTCGCCCGACAGTGCGGCGTCAGCGCCCCCACCGTGATCCGCTGGCTCACCGACCGCCACAGTTGTGCCGGCACTCTGCACCTGCATGCGATCGCCGCGTACTTCGAAGTGCCGGCCCGGTGGCTGGCCACGGGCGACGGCCCGGAGCGGGTGCGCACGCGGCGCTCACATTGAAAGGGTTGTAAGCGAAGCTCTGCGAACGAGCGCGCAGGCGGCAAGCCGCCCCCGGCCATGGCGTATGCTGAAAGGCCGCGCACGGCACCGCCGGCGCGCTCCTCTTTCATCACCCGCTTTCGACATGAGCACCTCTTCCCATCCCCTCGCGGGCCAGCCGGCCCCGTCTGATCTGCTGGTGGACGTGCCGCGCCTCGTCTCGGCCTACTACACCGGCCGCCCCGACCCGGCTGTACCCAGCCAGCGCGTGGCCTTCGGCACCTCGGGGCATCGCGGCTCCTCGTTCGACGATGCGTTCAACGAATGGCATGTGCTGGCGATCAGCCAGGCCATCTGTGACTACCGCAAACAGCAAGGCATCGACGGTCCGCTGTTCCTGGGCATCGACACGCACGCGCTGTCCACACCCGCCTTCGCCAGCGCGGTCGAGGTGCTGGCGGCCAACGGCGTCGAGCTGATGCTGTCGAAGGACGACGAGTACACGCCCACGCCGGCCGTGTCGCACGCCATCCTGGTCTACAACCGCGGACGCACCAGCGGCCTGGCCGACGGCATCGTGATCACGCCTTCGCACAACCCGCCCGAGAGCGGCGGCTTCAAATACAACCCGCCCAACGGCGGCCCCGCAGGCACCGACATCACCTCCGCGGTCGAAGCCGCCGCCAACAAGATGCTGGCGAACAAGCTCGAAGGTGTGAAACGCATGCCGCTGGCGCAGGCGCTGAAGGCGTCCACCACGCACCGCCACGACTACCTGAACACCTACGTCGAAGACCTGGCCCAGGTGCTCGACATGGACGCGATCCGCGGCGGCACCATCGACCTCGGTGTCGACCCGTTGGGCGGAGCCGGCGTGCACTACTGGCCCGCCATTGCTGCGCGCTACAAGCTCCAGCGCCTGAACGTGCTGAGCCAGGCGGTCGACCCGACCTTCCGCTTCATGTCGCTCGACTGGGACGGCCGCATCCGCATGGACCCGTCGTCGCCCGACGCGATGCACGGGCTGGTCGCGCTGAAAGACCGCTTCGGCATCGCCTTTGCCTGCGACACCGACCACGACCGCCACGGCGTGGTCACGCGCAGCGCGGGCTTGATGCAGCCGAACAACTACCTCGCGGTGATGGTCGACTACCTCTTCACGCACCGCCCGCACTGGCCGGCGCAGGCAGCCGTCGGCAAGACGGTGGTCAGCAGCCGCATGATCGACCGCGTGGCGGCGCGGCTGGGCCGCCCGCTGTACGAGGTGCCCGTGGGCTTCAAGTGGTTCGTCGACGGCCTGGTGGACGGCTCGCTGGGCTTCGGGGGCGAGGAAAGCGCGGGCGCCACCTTCCTGCGCCACGACGGCAGCGCGTGGACCACCGACAAGGACGGCATCGTGCCCGCCCTGCTCTCGGCCGAGATCGCCGCGCGCACGGGTCGCGACCCCGGCGAGCGCTTCAACGAGCTGACGCAGGCACTGGGGCGCCCCGTGTCCGACCGCGTGGACGCGCCCGCCACGCCCGAGCAGAAAAAACGCCTGTCGGCCCTGTCGCCGCAGCAGATCACCTCGACCACGCTGGCGGGAGAGAAGATCGAGAACGTGCTGAGCCACGCCCCGGGCAACGGCGCGGCCATCGGCGGCGTGAAGGTCGTCACCGAGAACGGCTGGTTCGCCGCGCGGCCTTCGGGCACGGAGAACATCTACAAGATCTACGGCGAGAGCTTCCTCGGCGACGACCACCTCGCACGCATCCTCGGCGAGGCGCAGCAGGTGGTCGACAAGGCGTTGTCGACGAGCTGACGCGAGGCGCACGCGCATGGACACGCTGGTGCTGCGGCTGCAACCGGGCGACGACCTGCGCGCGGCGCTCGACGCCGTGCTGACGCAAGCCGGCATCGGCGACGCGGCCTTCGTGGTCTCGGGCATCGGCAGCCTGCGCGGCGCGAGCATCCGTTTCGCAGGCGCAGAGACGGCGACGCGGATCGAAGGCGACCTTGAAATCCTCACGCTCGCCGGCACGCTGTCGCCCGACGGCTCGCACCTGCATCTCAGCGTGTCGGACGGCGCCGGCCGGGTGTCGGGCGGCCATGCCGCGCCGGGCTGCGTGGTGCGCACCACCGCCGAGATCCTCGTCGCGGTGCTGCCCGAGTGGCGCTTCTCGCGCGAGCCCGATGCGCAGACCGGCTACGCCGAGCTGGTGCCCAGGCGCCGCTCGAGCCAGACGCTGTAGCGCGACAGCCCGAAGCACAGCAGCCAGTAGACGGCGGCCACGAACAGGTAGCCCTCGAGGTAGAACGGCCGCCAGACCGGATCGCCACCCAGCGCCAGGCCGAGTGCGCCGGTCAGCTCGAACAGACCGACGACGGTGACCAGCGAGGTGTCCTTCAGCGTGCCGACCACGCTGTTGGTCAGCGCCGGCACCACGAGGCGCAGCGCCTGCGGTAGCACGATGTCGCGCTGCACCGGCCAGCGGCCGAAGCCCAGCGCCATCGCCACCTCGGTCTGCCCGCGCGGCACGGCCTGCAGGCCGCCGCGGATGATCTCCGCCAGATACGCCGCGACAAACAGCGTGAGGCCCATCAGCACGCGCACCAGCACGTCGGGCTGCCAGCCCGCGGGCCACAGCAGCGGCAGCAGGAACGAGGCCATGAACAGCACCGAGATCAGCGGCACGCCGCGCACCAGTTCGATGTAGCTCGCGCTCAGCGTGCGCACCACGGGCCATTCGGAGCGCCGCCCCATCGCGAGCAGCAGCGCCAGCGGAAAGGCCAGCGCCAGCCCGACCACCGCGAGCCCGATGGTGAGCGGCAGGCCGCCCCAGCGGCTGGTCGGCACCACGCTCAGCCCGGCCACGCCGCCGTGCATCAATCCGACGAACATCAGCAAGGCCACGCCCCACAAGGGCGCCAGCCACCAGCGCCAGCTGCGCGGCCAGGCGCTGAGCACCGTCACCGCGGACAGCACGACGACAGCGACAGCCGGGCGCCATTGCTCTTCGTACGGAAAACGCCCGAAGAGCATGGGCCGCCACTTCTCGGCCACCACGCCCCAGCAGGCGCCATGCTGCACCGCGCGGCACGCGTCGGCGTCGGGGCGGAACACGGCGTGCACCACACCCCACTCGAACGCGTGGAAGCCGGCCCAGGCCAGCAGGCCCAGCAGAAGCACCGTGGCCAGCGCGCGCAGCGGCGAACCCCACAGCTCGCTGCGCCACGCGATGGGGCCTTGCGCGACGTTTCTCATCGCCAGCCTCGCAGCGCGACGCGCGCGTTGTAGCGGTTCATGCCGAAGGAGATCACGAGCGACAGCAGCAGGTACACCGCCATGATGATCGCGATGCACTCGAAGGCGCGCCCGTTCGAGCCGATGGTGGTGTTGGCCACCGACACCAGCTCCGGATAGCCCACGGCCACGGCGAGCGACGAGTTCTTGGTGAGGCTCAGCAGCTGGTTGGTGAGCGAGGGCACGATCACGCGCAGCGCCTGCGGCAGGATCACGATGCGCAGTTGCTGCACCGACGACAGGCCCAGCGCCTGCCCCGCCAGCACCTGCCCCTGCGAGACCGAGAGGATGCCGGCGCGCACGATCTCGGCGACGAAGGCCGCCGAGTACAGCGACAACCCGGCGACGATGGTCACGTACTCCGGACTCAGCGCGGCGCCGCCGCTCACGCCGAAGTCACCGCGCTCGGGCCATTCGAAATGCGTGGGCCACCCGCCGCCCTCGCCCGCCACGGGCCAGGGCACGCTGAGCCCGCCCTTGCTGAGCCACACGCCCGGCAACAGGTGCACGGGCTCGGTCGGGTCGGGCAGCAGGTTGGCCATCGCGAACGCCAGCATCAGCAACTGCACCAGCAGCGGCACGTTGCGCAGCAGCTCCACGTACGCGGTGCAGATGCCGCGCAGCAGCACGTGCGGCGCGAGCCGACCGATGCCGATCAGCGTGCCGAGCACCACCGCGAAGATGACCGCCGGCACGGCCGCGCGCACGGTGTTGATCAGGCCCGCGAGGAAGGCGCGCCACGACGGCTGGCTGGCATCGAAGTCGAGCCAGCCTTCGCTGATCGAGAAGCCCGCGGGCTCGGTGAGGAAGTCGAAGCCCGAACGCACGCCGCGTGCGCGCAGCACCTCGAGCGCATGGTTCACCACCCAGAAGGCACCGGCCACGACGGCCAGCACCAAGAGGGCCTGCACGAGCCAAGCCAGCCAGGCGCCGCGGCGCGAGGCCTGGCGGCTCATCTAACGGGTGGTGCGTAGATCAGGCCGCCCTTGCTCCACAAATTATTGGAGCCGCGCGGCAGCTTGAGCACCGACTTCGGTCCGACGTTGCGCTCGAACATTTCGCCGTAGTTACCCACGGCCTTGATGGCGCGGTACGACCAGTCCTTGTCGAGACCGAGCAGCTTGCCGAGGTCTTCACCGGCGCCGAGCAGGCGCTGCTGCGCCGGGTCCTTGCTGCCGGCCTTGAGCTGGTCGGCATTGGCCTGCGTGACGCCGAACTCTTCCGCCTCGATGAGCGCGTTGGGCACCCACTTGGCGATGGCGAACCACTCGTCGTCGCCACGGCGCACCAGCGGTGCGAGCGGTTCCTTGGAGATCAGCTCGGGCAGGATGAGGTAGTCGTCGGGGTTCGGCGCTTCCTTGTTGCGCAGGCCGGCCAGCGCCGAGGCGTCGGTGGTGAAGGCCTGGCAGCGGCCCGAGAAGAAGGCCTTGAACGAGGCCTCGAAGCTCTCGAACACGACGGTCTTCACCGGGATGTTCTGCGCGCGGAAGTAGTCCGACACGTTCTTCTCGTTGGTGGTGCCCGACTGCGTGCAGATGGTGGCGTTCTTGAGCTGCTTGGCGCTCGTCACCTTGAGCTTCTTGGGCACCAGGAAGCCCTGGCCGTCGTAGTAGGTGATGGTGGTGAAGTTGAAGCCCAGCGAGGCGTCGCGCGTGAGCGTCCAGGTGGTGTTGCGCGCGAGGATGTCGATCTCGCCGGCCTGCAGCGCCGAGAAGCGCTGCTGCGAATTCAGCGGCACGAAGTCGACCTTCTTGGGATCGCCCAGCACGGCCGCGGCGATGGCGCGGCAGGTGTCAACGTCCAGGCCCGACCAGTTGCCCTGCGTGTCGGGGGCCGAGAAACCGGCCACGCCGTTGGTCACGCCGCACTTGACGGTGCCGCGCTGCTTGACCGCGTCGAGCGTCTTGCCGGCGAAGGCCGGGGCCGTGGCGGCCAGCGCAAGAACGGAGGCAGCGGCGAGCAGTGCCGGGCGGAATCGGGTGCTTGTCTTCTTCATCATCATTGGTGTGTGCTCCTCAACAGTAGGCAAAAGGCAGTGTACGGGGCGATGCAGGCCGCCGACAAAGAACCCTGCGTTGGATACATATGTCGATCCGCTCGCGGGCGATCGGTTGGCGGCGCGGCCAGTTTCACTACCATACGGCCCTTTCATCACTCCCGAACAGGAATCACACCATGGTCAAGTCCGACGACACCGGCAAGCTCATCCTGCGCGTTGCGCTGGGCATCCTCATCCTGCTGCATGGCATTGCCAAAGTCGGCAAGGGCGTCGACGGCATCGGCGGCATGCTCGCGTCGCACGGCGTGCCCGCGGTGCTGGCCTACCTGGTCTACGTGGGCGAGATCCTGGCGCCGGTGCTGCTGATCGTTGGCCTGTTCACGCGGCCCGCCGCGCTGGTCGTGGCCATCAACATGGTGGTGGCAATCTGGCTGGCCCACCGCAAGGACCTCGGCGCGCTGAACGGGCAAGGCGGTTGGGCGCTGGAACTGCAGGGCATGTTCCTGTTCGCGGCGATCTCGCTCGCGCTCACGGGCGGCGGGCGCTTCGGGCTCAACAACAAGTAAGCGAAGAGGCGACTGGCGAATCAGTCGTCGTCGGCCGCATCGAGGCCCGGGAACAGGACCTCGGTGTAGCCGAAGCGCGAGAAATCGCGCACCCGCATCGGGTACAGCTTGCCGAACAGGTGGTCAACCTCGTGCTGCACCACGCGCGCATGGAAGCCGTCGGCGGTGCGGTCGATCGGGTCGCCATACAGGTCGAAGCCCGTGTAGCGGATGTGGGCGAAGCGCGGCACCACGCCGCGCAGGCCGGGCACCGACAGGCAGCCCTCCCAGCCCTCTTCCTCTTCATCGCCCAGCGGCGTGATGACGGGGTTGAGCAGCACGGTGCGTGGCACCGGCGGCGCGTCGGGGTAGCGTGGATTGACGGTGTCGGTGCCGAAGATCACCAACTGCAGGTCGACGCCGATCTGCGGCGCCGCGAGGCCGGCGCCATTGACCGCCTGCATGGTCTCGAACATGTCGCGCACCAGCAGGTGCAGTTCGTCGGTGTCGAAAGCGGCGACCGGCTGCGCGGTGCGCAGCAGCCGGGGGTCGCCCATCTTGAGAATTTCGCGGAAGGCCATGGCGGGATTATCGCGACAGCCTCACGCGAACCTCACATCAGCGCCACGATCAGGGAGGCGTGGTGCCTTGCGAGTCGGGCGAGGTCCATAGCCGCGCGCGACCTTGCGGCATCTGCTGCGGATGCGAGGGCGTGATGCCGGGCACGCCACCCCCGCCGGGTCGCACCGGTGGCACCACGGCAACTGGCGGACGGCCACCGCCCCAACCCGGGCGGGTCGTCGGGTACGAGGGTCGCACGCCGGGGTACGGGTAAGCCGGCCGACGGCCGTCGTAGTAAGGACGGCGGTCGTAGTACGGGCGACGGTTGTCGTAGTAGCCGCCACCCTGGATGTAGACCGGCGCCGGCACCACCACGGGACCCGGATCGGAGTAGTACGGTTCGGAATAGCCGCCGGAGTAGTACGGATCGCCAGGAACGGCCACGCAGCCGCTCAGCAGCGCGATGCCGCCGAGTGCGAGGCTGGTAGCGAGAACACGAATTTTTTGCATGAGGGACTCCTTGTCGGCCTTCTGTGATCGTTCAACGCCCGCTTGTAGACCCTGTTGACTGCGCTGGTGTGAAGTCGCGTAACGGCCGGTAAAGGCCTGGATCCCGGGCGCCGGGCGACTCAGGCGTCGGGTGCCGGCGGAACACCGCTGGCGAGGATCTCCAGCATACGCGCCTCGTCAATCACCGTGACGCCGAGGTCGCGCGCCTTGTCCAGCTTGCTGCCGGCCTCTTCCCCGGCCACGAGGTAGTGGGTCTTCTTGCTGACGGAGCCGGCCACCTTGGCGCCGGCTGCCTCCAATTTATCCTTCGCTTCGTCGCGGCCCAGCGTAGGAAGGGTGCCGGTGATCACGAAGGTCAGTCCCGCCAAAGGCTTGGGGGCACGGGCCTCGGGCTCGAACTCTTCCCAGGTCAGGCCGCAGGCGCGCAGCTGCTCGACCACTTCGCGGTTGTGCGGTTGGTCGAAGAAGGTGCGCAGGCTCTGCGCCACCACCGGGCCGACGTCGTTGACCTCGAGCAGCTGTTCCTCGGTCGCGTCCATGATGGCGTCGAGCTTGCCGAAATGCTTGGCGAGGTCTTTCGCCGTGCTCTCGCCGACGTGGCGGATGCCCAGGCCGAACAGAAAGCGCGGCAGCGTGGTCTTCTTCGAGGCTTCGAGCGCATCGACGAGGTTCTGGGCCGACTTCTCGGCCATGCGGTCCAGGCCCGCCAGCGTGACGAAGCCGAGCTTGTAGAGATCGGGCAAGGTGCGAATCAGGTTGGCATCGACCAGCTGTTCGACCAGCTTGTCGCCCAGCCCGTCGACATCGACCGCGCGCCGCGCCGCGAAATGCAGGATGGCCTCCTTGCGCTGCGCCGCGCAGAACAGGCCGCCGGTGCAACGGTAGTCGACCTCGCCCTCCTCCCGCACCGCCTCGGAATCGCAGACGGGGCACTTGTGCGGCATGGTGAAGACCGCGCCGCGCTGGTCGTCGGGCTTGGCCAGGCTGTCGGGCGCCACGCCCACCACTTCCGGAATCACGTCGCCGGCACGCCTCACGATCACCGTGTCGCCCACGCGCACGTCCTTGCGGCGGGCTTCGTCCTCGTTGTGCAACGTGGCGTTGGTCACCGTCACGCCGCCCACGAACACCGGCGCCAGCTTGGCCACCGGCGTGAGCTTGCCGGTGCGGCCCACCTGGATCTCGATGCCGACCACCTCGGTCAGCTGCTCCTGCGCCGGGTACTTGTGGGCCACGGCCCAGCGCGGTTCGCGCGAAACAAATCCCAGCTGGCGCTGCAACTCCAGGCTGTCGACCTTGTAGACCACGCCGTCGATGTCGTACGGCAGCGCATCGCGCTGGCGGCCGATGGTTTCATGGAACGCTATCAGTTCAATAGCGCCGGTCGCCCGCGCGGTCTGCGTGGCCACCGGAAAGCCCCAGGCGTGAAACTGTTGCAGCCAGTCGAACTGGGTCGCGATGTCGGGACCGCCGTCGGTCGCGGGCGAAACCTCGCCCAGGCCGTAGGCAAAGAAGCTCAGCGGGCGCTCTGCCGCGATCGCCGGGTCGTGCTGGCGCACCGCGCCGGCCGCCGCGTTGCGCGGGTTGACGAACACCTTCTCGTTCTTCTGCCCGGCGGCGATCTTCTGGCGCTGGCGCTCGTTAAGAGCGTCGAAATCGGCACGCTTCATGTAGACCTCGCCACGCACCTCGACCACGGGCGGCGCCGTGCCCTTGAGCTTCAGTGGAATCTCACGGATGGTGCGGATGTTCTGCGTGACGTCCTCGCCCACCTCGCCGTCGCCGCGCGTGGCGGCCTGCACCAGCACGCCGTGCTCGTAGCGCAGGCTCATGGCCAGCCCGTCGAACTTGAGTTCGCAGACGTAGCTGATCTGCGGCGCGTCTTCGGCCAGGCCCAGTTCGCGGCGCACGCGCGCGTCGAAGGCGCTGGCGCCGGCGGGCGTGATGTCGGTCTCGGTGCGGATCGACAGCATCGGCACCCGGTGGCGCACCTTGGCCAGGCTGTCGAGCACCGTGCCGCCCACGCGCTGCGTCGGCGAATCGGGCGCGCGCAGTTCGGGAAACTCGGTCTCCAGCACCTGCAGGCGCTGGAACATCTTGTCGTACTCGGCGTCGGGCAGCTCGGGGGCGTCGAGCACGTAGTACAGATGGGCGTGGCGATGCAGCTGCTCGCTCAGTGCGGCGGCTTCGCGTGCCGCTTCGTCGCGCGTTGTCATGGGGTGTCCCTCGGGGAAAAGACGGATCAGCTGAAGAGGCGTCGCGCCAGCGGCGAGCCCGCGGCGAGGTCGCGTGCGTCAAGCGTGTCGTACAGCTGCTCGAGGTCGGTGCCGATCACGTCCATGGTTTCGTCGCGCAGCAACTGGCCGTCGCTGTCGGTCACCACGCCGTCCATCTCGCGGGCGAGCGTGGCAGCAGCTTCACGCATGCGACGGAACGGCTCTTCGCCGCGATCGACCTGCGGCACATCGAGGCTCAGGCTGAGTTCGCGAATCGCCGATTGCGCCGGATCGTCGGCCAGCGCGGCCTGGGTGTCGAACGAGAGCCCGAGGATCGGCGGCAGGCCGGCCTCGCTGGTCGGCAGCACCATGCGGCCCGGAATGATCCCGGCGACAAAGCCCAGCCGCGCGGCGTTCTGCTGCACGTAGCCCGGGCTCCAGGCCGCGTGCAGCGCACGCAGCACGAAGCCCAGTTGCGCGTCGTGCGCGCTGGCGAACTGGTCGAGCTCGCGGGCGCGCGCCACTTCGTCGAGCATCTCGGGAAACTCCGGCGCGCCGTTCACGGCATCGGCAAAGGCCTGCGCCTTGACCACGAACTCGGAGTACTCGATCTCGTTGAGCGCCCCGGTGCGGTTGGCCAGCTGCACGCCGACCTGGAACGCGCGGTAGCGCTGCCCGGGCGCCGGCGGCTCCCACTGGCTGGTGAGGTCGTTCAGGCCTTCGATGGCCACCGGCTTGCTGCCGGCGCGGCGCGTCGACGGCATGGACGCGAGCGCGGCATCGCCCGAGGCCAGGCCTTCGAGCGAAATGGGCGCGATCACGTCGATCAGCGGATCGAGCCCGCCGCGGCGCTCGCCGGTGGGCACGGGCACGCCGCTGGGCGCGGGCAGGTCGGGGTCGAACAGCGGCTCGTGGCGGTCGCTGCCGGCCACCTGGCTCGGGTCGGCATGGAGCATCGGCTCCACGCCGCCATCGCTGCCGCCGGCCAGCGCGCGCTCGGCTTCGGCCAGCGCGACATCGACCGCATCGGGCTGGCGCGGCGCGTTGCGGCGCGACATCAGGGTGTTGTAGGCCACGACGGCCGCGAGAACGAGGCCGCCGAGGATCGCCAGGGCGAGGGTGAGATTGCTCATGCGCGCGCCTGCCTTATGCCGCTTCGACCATCGAGACCGCCGACTCCATGTCGACCGCAACGATGCGCGACACGCCCTGCTCCTGCATGGTCACGCCGATCAGCTGTTCGGCCATTTCCATGGCGATCTTGTTGTGGCTGATGAAAAGGAACTGGGTTTCACGGCTCATGGCGGAGACGAGTTTGGCATAGCGTTCGGTGTTGGCGTCGTCCAGCGGCGCGTCCACTTCGTCCAGCAGACAGAAAGGCGCCGGGTTCAGCTGGAAGATGGCGAACACGAGCGCAATGGCCGTGAGCGCCTTCTCGCCGCCCGAGAGCAGGTGGATGGTCTGGTTCTTCTTGCCGGGCGGCTGGGCCATGACCTGCACGCCGGAATCGAGGATTTCGTCGCCCGTCATCATCAGTTTGGCGTTGCCGCCGCCGAACAGCTCCGGGAACATGCGGCTGAAGTGCTCGTTGACGATCTTGAAGGTGCCGCCGAGCAGGTCGCGCGTTTCGGCGTCGATCTTGCGGATGGCGTCTTCGAGCGTGCCGATGGCTTCGTTCAGGTCGGCCGACTGGGCGTCGAGGAAGATCTTGCGCTCGCTCGCAATCGCGAGTTCGTCGAGCGCGGCGAGGTTGACGGCGCCGAGCGCAACCACTTCGCGGTTCAGGCGGTCGATTTCGCTTTGCAGGCCCGTCAGGCGCACCTTCTCGGTCTCGATCGATTGCGCGACCGCTTCGAGGTCGGCACCGGCGTCGTCCAGCAGCTGCTGGTACTGCTCGACGCCCAGGCGCGCGGCCTGCTCCTTGAGCTGGAACTCGGTGATGCGCTGGCGCAGCGGATCGAGTTCACGCTCCAGCTGCAACCGGCGCTCGTCGCTGGCGCGCAGCTTGAGCGTGAGGTCGTCGTACTGGCTGCGGGCCGCGCCCAAGGCGGTCTCGCGCTCCAGCTTGAGCGACAGCGCGTCCTGCAAGCCGGCTTGCGCGGCGGCATCCGACAGGCGGCTCAGCTCGGCGCGGGCACGCTCGTCTTCGTCGGTCAGCGCCACGGTCTGCTGCGAGGCGGTTTCGATGCTGCGGTTCAGTTCGCCGCGGCGCGCTTCGAGCGTGCGCTGCGAGAAGGTGGCTTCCTGCGCCTGCCGCTCGAGGCTGCGGTGCTGTTCGCGGCTGGCCGTGAGCGCGCGGCCGGCTTCGATCACGCGCTCGTCGAGCTGCGCATGGCGCTCCTGGCTGTCGGCCAGCTGCATGTCGAGTTCTTCGAAGCGGCCTTCGGCGGCGATGCGCTTTTCTTGCAGTTCCTCGAGCTGGGCATCGACCTCGCCGAGGTCGGCGGCCAGCTGCTGACTGCGCGCGCGGGTCTGTTCGGCGAGCTGCGTCATGCGCAGCGTTTCGACCTGCAGTTCATGGGCGCGCGACTGCGTTTCGGCGGCTTCGCGGCGGGCCGTGACGAGGCGCTGTGCGGCATCGCCGTAGGCCGCTTCGGCGCGGACCAGCGCAGTGCGCGCCTCTTCGTTGATGAGCGTCTGGGCCTTGAGCTGGCGCTCGAGGTTTTCCATTTCCTGCTGGCGGGCCAGGAGGCCGGCCTGCTCGGAATCGGGCGCGTAGAAGTTCACGCTGTGCGACGACACGGCATGGCCGCTGCGCACATAGATCACCTCGCCGGGCTGCAGCGTGGCGCGCTGGGCCAGCGCCTCTTCGAAAGTCTCGGCCGTGTAGCAACCGTGCAGCCAGTCGTTCAGCAGCGCCTGCTGGCCGGCGTCGTTCAGGCGCAGCAGGCTCGACAGCTTGGGCAGCGCGCTCGTGTCCTGCGGCACGCCGGCGGCGGGCGGGCTGTAGAAGGCGAGCTTGGCGGGCGGTGCGTCATTGCCGAAGGCGCGCACCATGTCGAGCCGGCTGACTTCGAGCGCGCCCAGGCGCTCGCGCAGCGCGGATTCGAGCGCGTTCTCCCAGCCCTGCTCGATGTGGATGCGGCTCCACAGGCCCTGCAGGCCGTCGAGGCCGTGCTTGGCGAGCCAGGGGGCGAGCTTGCCGTCGGTCTTGACCTTCTCCTGCAGCGCACGCAGCGCTTCGAGGCGGGCCGAGAACTCGGCGTGGCGGGCGCCCTCGGTGTTGACGGCCTGCTGCTTGGCGCGGCGGTCTTCGTCGAGCTGGGGCACAGCCTCCTGCAGTTCCTGCAGGCGGGCGTCGGATTCGCTGGCGGTTTCCTGCGCCGCGGCCAGCTGCTCCTGCATCTCGGTCAGCCGGTCTTCGTCGGGCGCGGCCAGTGCGTTCTGATCGGCGCGCAGGCGTTCGCTGCGCAGCGTGAGCTGGCGGCTCTGGTCTTCGATGTTGCGCTGGTCGGCGGCCAGCACCTGGATCTGCTGCTGCACCTGCGACACCGTCGCGCGCTGGGTGTTGGCCTCGTTCTGCGCACGCTGCACGGCCTCTTCGAGGTCAGGCAGACGCGCGTCGTGCTCTTCGAGCTGGGCGGCCAGCAGGATGGCCTGCTCTTCGGCATCCACGCCGGCACCGGCCAGCGTCTCGATTTCGGCCTCGGCCTCTTCGCGGCGACGGCCCCACTGGCCCATCTGCTCGCGCAACTGCACCAGGCGTTGTTCGACGCGCTGGCGGCCCTCGACCACGAAGCGGATCTCGCCTTCGAGCCGGCCGACTTCGGCGCTGGCTTCATACAGCTTGCCCTGCGCCTGGTTCACCAGGTCGCCGGCGCCGTAGTGGGCCTGGCGCACGGTTTCGAGTTCGGACTCGATGCGGCGCAGGTCGGCGGTGCGCGATTCGAGGTCGTTGATCGCCTTTTCCGAATCGGCCTTGATCTTGGCCTGATCGGCATCGCTTTCGCCGCGCTTGAGGAACCACAGCTGGTGCTGCTTCTTCGTGGCGTCGCCCTGCAGCGCGTTGTAGCGCGCCGCCACCTCGGCCTGCTTCTCGAGCTTCTCGAGGTTGGCGTTGAGTTCGCGCAGGATGTCTTCCACGCGCGTGAGGTTCTCGCGCGTGTCGCCCAGGCGGTTCTCGGTTTCGCGGCGGCGCTCCTTGTACTTGGAGACACCGGCGGCTTCTTCGAGGAACAGGCGCAGCTCTTCGGGCTTGGATTCGATGATCCGGCTGATCGTGCCCTGGCCGATGATGGCGTAGGCGCGCGGGCCCAGGCCGGTGCCGAGGAACACGTCCTGCACGTCGCGGCGACGCACCGGCTGGTTGTTGATGTAGTAGCTGCTGGTGCCGTCGCGCGTGAGCACGCGGCGCACGGCGATTTCCGTGAACTGGTTCCACTGGCCGCCGGCGCGGTGGTCGGCGTTGTCGAACACGAGTTCGACGCTCGAGCGGCTGGCCTGCTTGCGGGTGGTCGTGCCGTTGAAGATCACGTCCTGCATCGACTCGCCGCGCAGTTCCGACGCACGCGACTCGCCGAGCACCCAGCGCACGGCATCCATGATGTTCGACTTGCCGCAGCCGTTCGGACCCACCACCCCGACCAGTTGGCCCGGCAGCAGGAAGTTGGTGGGTTCGGCGAACGACTTGAAGCCCGAGAGCTTGATGGAGTTAAGACGCACGACTTGTCGCCCTGCCTTGGCATAGCGCCAAGGTATTGATTTGTAAGGAAAATTGCACGGGCCCGCAGCTTGAAGCGGGCCGCCGCCCCAGCCGTGGATGATAACGTCAGGGCATGAGCGATTCCCTGGCTTCTCCCCTCGCGGCGCGACGCACCTGCCTGCTGGCAGGCACCGCGGCCGCCCTGCTCGCGCCGCTGGCGCTGACGGGCTGTTCCTCCTTCCGTTCCACCGAGCGCGCCGAGCCCTACGGCAACCAGGAATGGCTGCAATCGGGCACCAACCGCATCGCCAACCTGTCGCTGCGCGACAACCTGCAATCGGTGCGCCGTGTGCAGACCACGCTGTACCGACGCAACCCGCGCGAATGGCGCAAGTCGGCCGCCAGCATGGAAGAAGCCACGCAGCGCACCTGGGACGCGGTCCTGCAGGGCACGCCGCTGCCCGAGCTGCGCGGCGCCACCGGCATCGACGCCATCCGCCTGGCCTTCGAGACCGGTCCGCAGGCCTACCAGGGCGACCGCGTGGCGGCGCTGGTCGTCGGGTGGGCCTCGATGCTCAAGCAAGCCAACGGCAACACCTGGGACCAGACCATGATCGACGGGGTCGACGCCGAGAACAGCTACCGCACGGCGCGCAACTTCGAGATTTCGCTCTGGCTCATTTCCTCCAAGACCGGCCCCGACGGCCAGCCGCTGCTGCTGGCCACCGAGATCAGCGAGCGCGGGCGCAACCTCGTGGCCGATCGCGAACTGTCGAAGGTGGTGGCACGACTCGACCTGCTGGCCGCGCAGGCCGACGAGAAGTACCGCCGGGCGGCCCTCGATTTCGGCCAGAACTGGGTGATGGGCGTGGTCATGCCGCTTTTCACGCTGATCCCCAAGTAGGCTCTTCGCATCGGAAATATGTTTCCCAAATAGGCATTTGCGGTAATATCTTTCCGTGGACAAGCAGGAACTCATCACCGCCCTCACGGCGCGTCGCGGGGCCACCGGCCTCACGAACGCCGAGATCGCCTTGCGTTCGGGGCTCACCGAGCGCTCGGTGCGCAATGCCCTGAGCCTGAAGGGCAATCCGCAGCTGTCGTCGCTGCTCGCGCTGGTCGATGCGCTGGGGCTCGAACTGCAGCTCGCGCCCAAGGGTTTCGGCGAAGGCACGGCCGTCGATCCCGGCTACCGCCCGGTCGCCACGCGCGTCGGTCGGGCGCTGGCCGAAGCGCCCGCCGCGCCGCCCTACGTGCGGGGCCGCCGCTCACCGCCATGAACGTCAAGATCCTCGAGATTTCGCTCGGCGTGCACCGCCTCGGCAAGCTGTTCCAGTACGCCGACCTGTGCCGTTTCGTGGCGGAGCCCGAGCTGATCGCCAACCCGCCGCCCGGCGTGCTTTCGCTGTCGATGGTTGCGAGCGACCCGGCGGCCCAGGCCGCGCTGTGGAGCGACGTGAAGAACCCGCTGTTCAACGCCCAGGGCGGCCAGTTGCCCGGCTTCTTCCAGAACCTGCTACCTGAAGGCGTGCTGCGCAGCCACATCGCGCAGTTGCGCGGGTGCCGCGAGAACGATCACTTCGAATTGCTGGCGGCCTGCGGCGGCGACCTGCCCGGCGCCGTGGCCGCGCGCCCGGTGTCGGTGGACCGCGGCACGCTGCAACGGCTCATCACGCAGGACCAGGACGCGCTCGAGATGTCGGTGGTCGAGCTGCCGATGCCGCAGGGCATCTCGGTCTCGGGCGTGCAGCCCAAGCTGGGCCTGCGCCGCCAGGGCGGCCGCTACGTGGCGCGCGTGCGCGCCGGTGCCAGCACGCGCGTGATCGCCAAGCTGCCGGTGGCCGGTCGGCCGCACATGCCGCAACTCGAGATGCTCTCGCTGCAGATGGCCGGGGTGGCGGGTGTCGAGGTGTGCCATGCCGAACTCGCGCCGCTGTCGGCCATTGCGGCGGAGCACAGCTATGCGTTGCCGGACGAGCCCGAGTTCCTGGCCGTCACACGTTTCGACCGCGATGGCGCGCGCCGCATCCATTTCGAAGACTTCGCGCAGGTGCTGGCGGTCGACCCGATGCACAAGTACAGCGGAAGCTACCTCGACATGGCGCTCGCGATGCGCGCCTTTCCGTCGCTGGGCGAAGACGCCGTGCTCGAACTGGTGCGCCGGCTCGTGGTCAA
Organism: Variovorax sp. GW821-FHT09D04; assembly: GCF_059416405.1. Taxonomy (NCBI): domain Bacteria; kingdom Pseudomonadati; phylum Pseudomonadota; class Betaproteobacteria; order Burkholderiales; family Comamonadaceae; genus Variovorax; species Variovorax sp. GW821-FHT09D04. The sequence goes on along the minus strand of NZ_JBWKPA010000001.1, from coordinate 1,193,420 downwards.
CGACCTGCTGGGCAACCCCGATGCCCACCTGAAGAACTTCGGCGTGCTGTACCCCGATGGCATCGCGCCGCGCCTGGCGCCGGCCTACGACATCGTGGCTTATGCAGCGCTGCAGGGTGTCGAGGGCCATGCGCTGCCGCTGCTGCCGGCCCCGGTGAGCGCCACCGCTGCGCGTCGCACCGCGATGTTCACACCGGCCAACGTGCGCGCCTTCTGTTTCTCGGCGGGCTTGCACGAGCCGCGCATGCGACGCGTGGTCGCCGACACGGCCCGTCTCGCGCGCGACCAGTGGCCCGCGATGATCGACGGCTCGGCGTTGCCGGCTCCGTGGAAAAAACGGCTGCAGCAGCGCCTGCAGGCACATCCCTTGCTGCAAGGCATGAGCAAGCGAGGTCGCTAGCCACTGCGGCGCAGCAAGCGACCCCTAGAATGAATCCGCCCTCCTCCACCCCTCAACCCATTCGAGGCAGCAACCACTCATGAGCTCCATCAACTTCATTGGCGGCGAGAAAGGCGGTGTCGGCAAATCGGTCACCGCACGCGTGCTGGCCCAGTACTTCATCGATCGCAGCCGGCCCTTCACCGGCTTCGACACCGACCGTTCGCACAGCTCTTTCACCCGCTTCTACGAGGGCTTTGCCTCGCCCGTGGTGGTCGACAGCTTCGAAGGCCTGGACACGGTGGTGAACGGCTTCGAGACCAACCCGAAGCAGAGCGTGATCGTCGACCTCGCGGCGCAGACGCTGGCGCCGCTGTCACGCTGGATCAAGGAATCGGACCTGTTCGATGTGTTCGAGGAGATCGACGTCACGGTCAACTTCTGGCACGTGCTGGACGACGGCAAGGACTCCACCGACCTGCTCGGTACGCTGATCGACACCTTCGGCAACCGGCCCAACTACATCGTGGTGCAGAACTACGGGCGCGGCAGCGACTTCGGAATGCTGCTGGCGTCGCAGTCGCTGTCGAAGGCCAATGCGAATGGCGCACGCGTCATTGCCTTACCGCGTTTGCACGAAGCCAGCATGCGCAAGATCGATGCGCAGAACACGAGTTTCTGGAAGGCGGTGAACGACCGCGAAGGGCCGCATGCGCTTGGGTTGCTGGAACGGCAGCGCGTGAAGTCTTGGCTGGCTACGGCCTACGCTGCGTTCGATACGCTGCCTCTCTAGGCCTTTTGGGAGCGCCCGACAGGCGGCACGGCGTGGTCGGCCCCACTGTGCCAGCCGCTTCGCGGCTGCCCTGCGGTGCTCGCGTTTCGCGGGGTCTCGCAGAACTCGCCTGCGGCTCAAACAGCTGCGAGCCCTGATCCGCGAAACGCTGCGCTCCTCGGCGGCACAGAGGGGCCGCCCACACCGCACCGCCTGCCGGGCTTCGGGGTAAGGCGAATGCCCTGCCCCTGATAGGGAAGAACGAACTGGCAGGGCCTCAGATCATCCCGCCGTTGATCGAGATCACCTGACCCGTGATGTACGCAGCTTCATCGCTTGCCAGGAACGCCGCCAGCGCCGCCACTTCCTGCGGCGTTCCGGCGCGCTTCACGGGCACCATCTGGTTGATGAGCGCGGGGTCGAACACCGCATCGGCCATCGGCGAGGCGATGATCCCCGGCGCGATCGCATTCACGGTCACGCCGCGCGACGCCACCTCCAGCGACAGCGCCTTGGTCGCACTGTTCAGCGCGCCCTTGGCCGCCGCGTAATTCACCTGCCCCTTGTTCCCCGCGATGGCGGCGACGGACGAGATGTTCAGCACACGCCCCCAGCGGGTGCGCATCATCGGCAGCAGCAGCGGCTGGGTCACGCGGAAGAATCCGTTCAGCGACACGTCGATCACCTTGTGCCATTGCTCGGCGCGCATGCCGGGCAGCACGGCGTCGTCGTGCACGCCCGCGTTGTTGACGAGGATCTGTACTGCGCCGCCTTCGAGGATGCGTGCGCAGCCGGCCGCGCAGGCTTCGTCGCTGCGCAAGTCGAACACATGGCATTCCGCCTTGCCGCCGGCGGCGGTGATCGACGCGGCCAGTTGCTCGATGGCCTCGGGCCGCGAGTTCGCATGCAGCAGCACGGTGGCGCCGTCGCGCGCAAAACGCTCCGCCATGGCCGCGCCGAGCGCGCCGCTGGCGCCGGTGATCAGTGTGCGTTTTCCTTCGAAACTCATGACGGTGTGCTTTCCGTGTCCGCCAGCGGCGTGTTCAAGACCACCACGGCCCGGCCTTCGGCCAGCAGGCGGCCGTCGTCGGCCGCCACCGTGAATTCATACAAGACCTGCCGGTCGTCGCCGGACAGGCGCTTCGCCCGCACCTGCAACGCCCCGGCGATGTCGTCCAGCCGCGCCGCCGCCAACTTCACGTTGCGCGCGCTGGCCAGGAAGCCGGCCGACGGCGTGCTGCCCTCGGCGGCCAGCAGGCCGCCGTGCAGCGCCATGGCCTGCGCCGCGTACTCGATGGCGTTCGGCGCGAGCAAGCCGCTCTCGGTGCGCAGCGGGTTATCCGCCTGGCTGTGCGTCGTGGTACTGCAGTGGATCGATTCGGCGTCCCAGCCTTCGAGGCGCTCCAGCAGGCACATGCTGCCGCTGTGCGGAATGCGCGCGGCAATGCCCGCGCGGTCGAGCGTCTGCGGTGCCGTCAAGCGACAGTCTCCAGGTCGGCCACCAGCAGCACGTTGGCGAACGGTGTGCCTTCGCTCATCGGCATGCTTTGCACGCGGAAACCCAGGCGCTGCAGCACGGCGATCCACTCGGTCAGCGGGCGGCCCCAGGTCGGCGAGACCTTGTGGCCGCGGATGCGCGTCACGGTGCGATCGACCCACTGGCTGATCGCGAAACCGCGCGTGCTCGACGCGTCGCCCACGCGCAGCAGCAGGCGCGCCTTCGGGTTGCCGCCACGGCGCAGCGCGTCGCGCACGCGGGTCAAAACACCCTCTTGCGCGGCGAGGTCCACGTAGTGCAGCACGTCGAGGATCACGACCAGGTCGCAGTCGGGCAAGGCGGCCGAGCACATGTCGGCGCACACCAGCCGCGGGGTCGGCTTCAGGTGGCCGACCGATGCCTCGGCGCGCGCCACGTCTTTCGGCATCAGCTCGATGCCCGTGTAGTCCGCGGCGGCCGGCGTGGCGGCCCATGAGGCTGGCCAGCGTCCCTGTTGCTGCATCGTGCTCATCGACGCCAGCAGGCTCACGAAGAGGCCCTGTCCGCAGCCGATGTCGACCACGCGCCGGTGCTCGGCATCGATCAGCCCGCGTTCGAGCAGGCCGCGGAACACCGGGTCGCGCCCGAGCTTGCCGCGCGCGAACTGCCAGGCGAAGGTGCCGCCCTTCTTGTAGGGCACGGTCGCGGCTTCGTGCAGCTCGCGCCAGGCTTGGTCGGTGGTCATCGTCGATGGCATCACGGCGCTCATGCGGTCTTCAATCCTTCAGGCAGGGTCACGGCGCGCAATCCCTCGGTGCGCAGGCGTTGGAGCAACAAGGGCAGGACTTCCAGCAAGACGGGTTGCCCCGCCGCGGTGTGCGCAGCATTGCCGTCGTGCAGCAGCAGGATGTCGCGCGCCTGCAGGTGGTGGGTGAGGCGCGCCATCACCTTGGCGGGGTCGCCTTCGCGGGTGTCGAAACCGCGCCGCGTCCAGCTCACGAGCGAGAGGCCGAGGCGGTGCAGCACGGGTTCGAGGAAAGGGTTGCGCAGGCCGGCGGGCGCGCGGAAACAGGTCGGGCGCTGGCCGGTCACGTCGGTCAGGATGTCCTGCGCGCGCGCGATCTCCGCCGCGAAGCCGCGCGGGCCGAGGAAAGAGAAGTTGTGGCGATGCCGCGCGGTGTGGTTCTGGATGCTGTGGCCGCGCGCGACGATCTCGCGCGCCAGCGCAGGATGCGCCAGCACGCGCTCGGCGATACAGAAGAAGGTGGCGCGCTGGCCGTGGGCGTCCAGCAGGTCGAGCACGCGGGGCGTGACCTCGGGCTCTGGCCCGTCGTCGATGGTGATCGCCACCTCGCGACGCGCAGCGGCGGCCTCGGGCAGGCGCGTGACGTTCGGGCCGAGCAGGTTGCTGCGCGGCGTGAGGCCCGCACCGGTGATCAGCGCATGGTTCAGCACCACCGCGCCGAGCGCCCAGGGCCAGGCGCCCGGCACCAGCACGCCCGCGCCCAATGCGGCCACATGCACGGCCGCGCTGGCGCGCATGGCCGGCGGCCAGGGCCAGGATTCGGAGGCGGCAGAACGGGTGGAAGGGGCGGAAGGCGACGACATGGTGGGTCCGGATTTTCCCATCAGCGCGGACGCTGTGGGCTCGGGCCCTTCCCGGGCGCCACGTTGCGCGCGAACGCGGCCGACAGCAGCAGCGCCAGCAAGGCGCCTGGCGCGACCACGCGGCCGATGGACGACAGCGCCGGAATGTCCGAGATCGCGATCAGCCCGAACGACACCACCGTCGTGAGGTTGGCCAGCATCAGCGAGGCCAGCGTGTCTTCGTCGGCGCGCCCGGTCGTGCGCAGCTGGTCGAAGAAGAGCGCGTAGTTCGATCCCACGGCGACGATCAGCAACAGCCCCACGAGGTGCAGGATACCGAGCGCAGCCTGCGCCAACGCCATGCCGCCCAGCGTGAGCACCACCGCGAACAGCAGCGGCTGGCACACGGCCAGCAGACGGCGCCACGAGCGCAGGTACACGCCCAGCAGCACCACCACCGCGAGCGCACCAAGCAGCACCTGGACGAAGGCTTCGTGCAGGTAGCGCTGGTAGAGGCCGCCGAGTTCGCGGCCGACGTCCACCACCTGCACCTCGGGCAGCCCGGCCAGCGCCTCCTCGAGGCGCGCCTGTTCGAAGCCGGGGCCGGGATGCAGCACGACCAGCGTGGACCAGCCACCGCCCGGTCGCTCGTACATCAGCGTGTTCACCACTGAGCCCAGCGGGCCGCCCATGAGGTCGACGCGCTGCACCGGCGCCTGCTTGCGCGCGGCCTCCACGTCGGCCACGAAGGGACCGAGGCGCGATGCCGGCAGCGGCAGGCCCTTGGTCGCCTCGGCCAGGTTGGCACGCAGCGTGTCGGCGTCGGGCAGGCTGGCCTGGCGCGCCGTTTGCGCGGCCACGCTGGGCAGCACGCGGGTCACGGCTTCGTAGCCGCTGAGCTCGCCCTTGTCGACCAGCGCATCGAGGCGCGCGGCCGCGGCCTCGGTGTGACGCAGTGCGGCCTGTTCGTCGTCGCCGAAGGCCACCACGAGCACGCCGCCGTCGCTGGCGCCGATGTCCTTGCGCAGCATCTCGTCGAGCTGCTGGGCCGAGCGCGGCACGGGGCTCATCGCGCTCAGGTCGGCGCGCCACAGGTGGCCGCCCTGCCACAGCACCAGCGCGAGCGCCGCGACGCCGAGCGCCGCCAGCGGCCAGCGCAGGCGCGGCAGGCCGCGCACCAGCAGGCCGGCCAGGCGAGCCATGTGCCGACGCATGCCCATGCCGGTCGCGCCATCGGGTGCCAGCACGGGCAACACGTAGCGCGTGGCCAATGCGGCCGACACCAGCCCGGCGATCGAGAACACGCCCAATTGCGCCAGCCCCGGAAAGCCCGAGAACACCAGCGCCGCAAAGCCGCACACGGAGGTCAGCAGGCCCAGCCGCACCGTGGGCCAATGCACCTCGCGCCAGCGCTGCCAGCCGGTGCCGGCCACGGCCGCGCCGCGTGCCTGGATCAGGTAGTAGATGGCGTAGTCGACCGTCTCGCCGATCAGCGTGCTGCCGAACCCCAGCGTGAGCCCGTGTACCGAGCCGAACACCAGGCTGACCGACGCGGTGCCCACCACCACGCCCGTGGCCACCGGCAGGAAGGCGATGACCAGCGCGCGCGGCGAGGCAAAGGCCAGCAACAACAACACGCTCATCACGATGCCGCCCACCACCGCGAGGTGGATGGCTTCGGTCTTGATCTTTTCGCGGCTCATGACCGAGAACACGGGCGGCCCGCTCAACAACAGCTTGGGCGCAGCCTCGCCCATGCCGCGCGCAGCGGCTTCGTAAGCGGCCTGCACGCGGGCGATGGCAACGGCCTGCGCATCGAGGTCGCCGCCGGCCGCGCGCGTGGTGGCGATCATGAGCGCACGCGGCGCCTCGCGCGACATCCAGACGCCGGCCTCGCTGCGCGGTGCGCTGGCCGGCACCAGCTCCATCGCGATGCGCTGGGTCTCGCCCGTCGGATCGCTGTCGAGCAAGGGTTTGATCGCGTTGCCGGCCGGCGTGCCGAGCATCGACAGGGTGTCGACGATGGCCTCGCGCAACCCTTCGGCGGTGAACTGCCCCGGCATCACGCCGGACGAGAGTTGGTAGCGGTGCTGGAACACCCAGGTCCCGGCCTCGCTCCAGTCGCTCACGTCGCCGTTCTGCACCAGGTCGAAGAGCTGGCTCTCGCGCATTGCCTTGCCGACGGCACGCGAGACCTCAGCACGCTGTTCGACGCTGCCGCCCTCGAAGCCCAGCATCAGCGTGCGCGAGGCGACGCCGCTTTGCAGCTGCTCGATGAGCACGCGCTGGCGCAGGTCAGGGCTCTTGGGAAGAAAGGCCGACAGGTCAGCGCCGATCTGGGTGCGCGCGATGACGACCGCGCCCAGGGCCACGACCAAGAGCCACGCCAGCAGGACGACGATGCGGCGCGACCACCCCGGCGGGCCACCCGCCTGCGCCAGGCTCACGGTGTCGCGCGCCCGGGGGCGCCGGCCGGCAGCGCCGACGGCGGCGCGTTGGGCGAGATGTGCATGACCGAGCGGTCACCGCCCACGAACTCCATCTCCAGCCCCAACACCTCGCTGTTGCGGCCGGTGATGCGCATGCTGCGCACCTGCGCGGCCAGCCGGCTGTCGTTGGGCGTGAGGTCGAGCGTCCACTTGCCGGCGGCGCCGGTCACGGTGCTCTTGAAGTAGCGCTGCAGCGTGGCGCCGTCGCCGCTCAGCGTGCCGCGCATGGCTTCGACCAGGCCCAGCAGCTCGGGCATGCTGTCCAGCGCCAGCGTGCGGTTGCGGTTGCCGCGCGACAGGGTCAGCGTGTTGCCGTCGACGGACATGGTCTCGATGCGCGGCGACAGCGTGCGGCGCACCAGCTTGTCGGGCGCCTCGAAGCTCAGCGTGCCACTCGCATCGAGCGGGCCTTCGAGGCCGTGCACGAAGCGCTGCTCGGTGAAGCGCGCCTCGCCGCTCTTCTGCTTGGCCAGCAGGCCCATCAGTTCGGGCAGGTCGAATGCCGCCCAGGCCGGCGCGGCACAGAAAGCCACCGCCAGCACCACCACCCTGCAAAGCCGATCAAGCCGCATCTTCGAGCCAGAAATCATGAAAGTTGAACCAGTTGTACGGGTAGGCGCGGCACAGCGCCTCGAGGCGGGCCACATAGGCTTCGACCGCGCTTCGGATGCGGCGTTCACGCTCCGCGGCATCGGCGAACGGCGTGCCGAAGTCGGCCAGCGGGTCGAACCGGACATCGTAGCGGGCACCGCCGCCGTACATGCCGGCCATGAAGAACACCTTGCGGCGCAGCAGCGCCGCAAGCCGGAACGGCCCGTCGTTGAAGACGGCCGGCTGCCCCAGGAAAGGCAGCACGATGTTGTTGCCGCGCTGGTTTGCCGGCTGCTCCTCGCTGCCCGGCAAGGTGCGGTCGGCCAGCATGCCGCCGAGGCCGCCGCCGTCGAGCCAGTCGCGCAGCGCAAGCATGGAATGCGGCCGGCCCAGCGCGATCACGTGGGGCCGCATCTCGGGCAGCGCAACGGCGTTCAGGATGGCGGTGATGCGCTGCGCGTTGTCCGGGTACATCAGCATCGCCAGCCGCATGCGGTTCTGGTGCTTTTGCTGCTTGCAGGCGCCGAGCACCTCGAAGCTGCCGATGTGGGCGCCGAGCAGGAAGGCGCCCCGCCCTTCGGCCGCCTCGGCCTCGATCGGGGCGTTGCCTTCGATCTTCAGCTTGAACAGGTCCATGCGCCCGCGCAGGAAGTACACGCGGTCGAGCACTGTGGAGGAAAACGCGTGCAGCAGGCGGTAGCCGTCGACCCAGCCCGCGCGCGGGCCGATGGCCCGGAACAGGTAGCGCTTGATGTAGCGGCGCGGCGCCGGCGCGAACAGCAGGAAGTACAGGCTGATCGGCGGCAGCAGCAGCCGCGTGACGTGCCGCCCGCACACCAGCGCCATCAGGCAGATGAAGCGCAGCGCCAGCATGTTGCTGCGCTCGGGCGCGCGCGCCCAGTCGCCCTGCTGGGCCGCCGGGCGGGCTGTCTGCCGCGCCGCTTCGTCCACGGCGCGCGTTTCGGCGTCGGTGTGCTTCATCCCGCCGACTCTGGCACAGCCGTCCAGCGGCCGGTGACAGCCGCCACGCCGTCACAGCGCACGTCGAAACGCACGCCGCGGCCGGTTCCGGCCTCGGGATGCAGCTCGATGGACAGCGTGCTGCCGGGCCGCACGGGCGCGAGGAACTTGGCGGCCGCGAGCGTCGGACTCGCGCCGAGCCGTGCCGACAGCGCCGGCACGCGCCGCACGACTTCCATGACCTCCGCCAGCAGCAATGCGCCGGGCACCAGCGGCTGTCCGGGGAAATGGCCGGCAAAGGCCGGATGGTCGACCGGCACCGTGTGCGCCATCTGCACCGGCGTCTGGTCGTCGGCCAGCTGGGCCAGCGCAAATTCGCGCAGCGCCCGCACCGTGAGCTTGCCCGTGCCTTCGCGCGGGAAGGCCTTGACCTGCACCACGCGGCGCGGCACGAACACGGGCTCCAGGCGTTGCCGCAGTGCAGCAATGATGTCCGCCGCCGACAGCGTGGGCGCGACCACGAACGCCACCGGCCGCACCACGCCGTCGGCCACCTCGTCGGGCAGCCAGAAGGCGCCGTCCTCGACACCCGCGATGCTGTTCAGGTGGTAGTTCAGGTGCGCGAGCGAACTGCGCCGCCCGGCGACGTGGATCAGGTCGTTGGCGCGGCCGAACAGCCGAAAGCGCCGAGCGTCCAGCAGTTCGAGCACGTCGGCCATCGGCGTCGGCTCGGGAATGAAATCGCCGCTGAAGATGAAGCGCTCGGGACCGTCGCCCTCCCCCGGCTGCGCATGCACGCGGATTTCGCCGAAGGTTTCCCAGATTTCGCTCTCGGTCGTGCGGCGCGTGGCCACCTGGCCCGATTCGGTGCTGCCGTAGATTTCGAGCAGCACGCCGCCCAGCGCCTGCTCGGCCTGCGCGGCCAGTTGCGGCGACAGCGGCGCGGTGGCCGACAGGATCAGGTCGACCGGCGGCAACTCGATGCCCGACAGCAGCAGCGTCTTCAGGTGGAACGGCGTGGTCACCAGCGCGCGCGGGCGCGGCACCGAGGTCAGCGCCTTCGCGACGTCGGCCGGAAAGAACGGCCGCCCGGTCTCAAAGGCCGCGCCACCGAGCATCGCGAGCAGCACCGACGACTCCAGGCCGTAGCTGTGCTGCACCGGCACGGTCGCCACCAGCGTGAGCCCTTCGAGCGTGGGCCGCTGCAGCACGCGGCACAGCCGCTCGACCGCCACTTCGACGTCGCCGACCAGCGTGCGCCAGGCCTTGGCATGCGGTTGCGGCACGCCGGTGGAACCCGACGTGAGCAGGCTGGCCGCATGCCGGCCGCCGTCGATGGCGGGCACCGGCGCATCGCCGGCCGGGCCGGGCACGGCCTCGACCTGCAGGCGCCGCATGCCGGGCGTCTCGAGCTTGGCGTCGTCGGTCAGCGCGAACAGGTGGGCGCCGCCGGTTTCGGTCAGGCGCGCCAGCGTGTCCGGCCGCGCATCGGGCGGCAGCAGGCTGGCGTGGCCGCGCACCAGCGCAGCGCCCAGGCTCACGGCGAAGGCGTAGCGGTCGAGGCAGAGGTTGACGGCAGGACCTTCGGCGGGCAGTGCGGGCGCCAGGCGCGCGACGTCGGCCAGGAACTGGCGTGTGCTGACCGGCTGGCCGGCGCGCCAGGCCAGGGGCGCATCGGGGTTGCGGTCCGCGAGCAGCGGCAGGAAGGAAGAAGAAGCGGTGTCGGGGGTCACGCGGGCTGTGCCTGTTTCATTGGCCGCCAGCGCCGTTGTCCACCGTCGAGGTGCCGTAGAACGCGCGCACCGCATCGACGAGGCGCGTGCGTTCGAATTCGGGATGCAGGCGGTAGCGCACGAGGTGCTCGCCCACGAAAAGCAGCGCCACGCTCAGCGGCGACAGCACGTTGGCCAGCAGCGACCAGGCCGAGAACGGCATCGTCAGGTAGACCACGATCGACGAGACCACCACCACGGCGAAATACACCGTCCACACCTGCGTCAGGCGCGTCGTGTACGACAGCATGTGTCCCTTCAGCGGGTGCACGCGCTGCGCGAACTGGGTGATCAGCGGCAGGCCCTTGCCGCGCAGCGTCGAGCCGAACCAGCCGCACAAGGCGCCGTTGATGCCGATGTGCTGCAGCACGTACAGGCGGTTCGTGTCGCCCGCCTCACCGAGGAAGACGAGCGAGAAGCCGCCGATGCCCAGCGCCGCCGCAATGGCCAGGCCCCAGCGGCCGAACCAGCTGGCGGCGCAGCCCATGGCGGCGATCCACAGCGGGCCGAGCAACACCACCACAGCCCAGGGCTCGGTGGCGTGGAACAGCGTCATCCAGTGGGAGAGGCCGGCATACGTGACCCCCACCAGCAGCAGGAGGACGAGTCGCCATCGGGACATGGATCAGGTGGCGCTGCGGTGCTCGGCGACGTGGGTCGCGAGCGTACGCAGCGACTGGAAGATCTGCTGGTTGCGCTCGTCGTCCGAGCGCAGCTGGAAACCATAGCGGCGCGAAACTTCGAGCGCGACTTCGAGGATGTCGATGGAGTCGAGGCCCAAACCTTCGCCGTACAGCGGGTCGGTGGGAACGATCTCTTCAGGTGCGACCTCGAGATTGAGCGCGTTCACGAGCAACACGGCCAGCTCTTTTTCGATCGGCGACTGTTCGGATGCATCGCCAGTGGCGGGAATGGGGGGCTGAGCAGTCGATGACAAAAAAACCTCCTGAACTTTTTTCCTGAACGACCGTGCGGGGTCGTGAATTATAGGAGTGGCGGTTGATTAGACTGCGCGCTTCGATACGACCCGGAGCGCCCCATGGCCGACCCCCTTCTGATCGCACGCCACGACACCATCGAGTGCACCCTCCTGCCCGGCCTGGCCAACCGCCATGGCCTGATCACCGGCGCCACCGGCACCGGCAAGACCGTCTCGCTCCAGACCATCGCCGAACAACTGTCGAACATCGGCGTGCCGGTGTTCATGGCCGACGTCAAGGGCGACTTGACCGGCATCAGCCAGAAAGGCAGCGTGGGCGAAAAACTGGCCGCCACGCTCAAGGAACGCGGCATCGACGTGCCCGAGCCCGCCGCCTGCCCCGTCACGCTGTGGGACGTGTTCGGCGAACAGGGCCACCCGGTGCGCGCCACCGTGTCCGACATGGGCCCGCTGCTGCTGGGCCGCATGCTCGACGTGAACGAAACCCAGGCCGGCGTGCTGAACCTGGTGTTCAAGATCGCCGACGACAGCGGCATGCTGCTGCTCGACCTGAAAGACCTGCGCGCCATGCTGCAGTACGTGGGCGAGAACGCAAGCCAGTTCACCACCGAGTACGGCAATATCAGCGCCGCCAGCGTGGGGGCGATCCAGCGCGGCCTGCTGCAGATCGAGACCCAGGGCGGCGACAAGTTCTTCGGCGAGCCGATGCTCAACATCACCGACTTCATGCAGACGGTGGGCGGCAAGGGGGTGGTGAACATCCTGGCGGCCGACAAGCTCATGAACTCGCCGCGCCTGTACGCCACCTTCCTGCTGTGGATGCTGTCGGAGCTGTTCGAGCAGCTGCCTGAAATCGGCGACCCCGAGAAGCCGAAGCTGGCCTTCTTCTTCGACGAGGCCCACCTGCTGTTCAACGAGGCGCCCAAGGCGCTGGTCGAACGCATCGAACTCGTGGTGCGGCTGGTGCGCTCCAAGGGTGTCGGCGTGTATTTCGTCACGCAAAACCCGCTGGACATTCCCGACTCGGTGCTGGCCCAGCTGGGCAACCGGGTGCAGCACGCGCTGCGCGCCTTCACCCCGCGCGACCAGAAGGCCGTGAAGGCCGCCGCCAGCACCATGCGCCAGAAGCCCGGCCTGGACATCGAGACCGCCATCACCGAACTCGCCGTGGGCGAGGCGCTGGTGAGCTTCCTGGACGCCAAGGGCCGTCCGAGCATCACCGAGCGCGTGTACGTGTTGCCGCCGGGCAGCCAGCTCGGCCCGATCACGCCCGAGCAGCGCAAGGCGCTGATCGCGGGCTCGCTGGTGGCGGGTGTGTACGAGAAGACGGTCGACCGCGAATCGGCCTACGAAAAGCTCAAGGGCCGCGCCGAGAGCGCCCCCGATGCACCGGCTGCCGGCGCCAAGGGCGGGGCCGCCGCGGAAGAATCGTCCGGCATGGGCGGCATGCTCAACGACATGCTCTTCGGCAGCACCGGCCCGCGCGGCGGCAAGCGCGACGGCCTCGTGCAGACCATGGCCAAGTCGGCGGTGCGCACCATGGGCACGTCGGTGGGCAAGGAGATCCTGCGCGGCGTGCTGGGCGGGATCTTCGGCAGCAAGAAGCGCTAAAAGTAGAAAGCGACTCGCTACCAGCGCAGCAGGCGCGGCCCCAGTACCGCGCCCAGCAGCACCGGCACCGCGATCCCGCTCACGTACCAGACCGCGAGGAACGGCGCGGTCAGCTCCATGCAGTGCAGCGCGTAGACCGACGCGCCCACGCCGCCGGCCAGTGCGCCGGCCGCGGCCCCGGCCAGCGCGGGCCGCGTCGGCGCCAGCCCGCGCAGCGCCACGAAGGTGGCCGCAAACACCGGCAGCGCCATGAAGCCGATGCTCAGGGCGCAGATGCGCCACGACTGGCCCATCAGCAAGGGCATGCGCTCCTCGATCGGCACCGAGAACCAGACGAACGCCGCCAGCCCCCAGATCCCCAGCACGGGCAGCACCCCGCCCCACCACGCGTGGCGCATCCGCACGCCGGGCCGGGCCAGCCGCTGCACCGTCACGAAGGCCGCCGCCGCGATGCACAGCGGAAACAGCACCTTGACCCAGAACATCGGCCAGAACATCGCCTGCACCAGGTCGGGCCGCAGCCCGTACTCGCCGAACAGGATCACGAAGGACACCGGCAGCGCGGCCAGCACCGCCAGCCCGATCCGCCCACTGGCGCTGCGCCGCGGCACCGCCACCTCGCCGGCGGCCAGCAGGTTCACGAGGTCGTCGGTCTTCATGGCGCGGCGCCTCCCCCGAACTTCGCGGCCAGGGCCTTCAGGCCCCGGTGGATGCCGACCTTCACCGCCGACTCCGACATGCCCGTGAGGCTGGCCGTCTCGGCCACCGAGAGGCCTTCGATCTTCACGTGCACGATGGGCAGGCGCTGGCGTTCGGGCAGGGTCTGCAGCAATCCGCCGAGGTCGCGCTTCGCGTCGCTGGCCTCGGTGGCCGACGCGGCGAACACGGCCAGGTCGTCGTCCAGCGGGTCATGCAGGTCTTCGCGGACCGATTTGGCGCGCAGCAGGTCGATCATCTTGTAGCGCGCAATGGCATGCACCCAGGCCGTCAGCGGCTGGTCGCTCTGGTAGGTGTGGCGCTGGTTGTGCATGGCGAGCAGGCATTCCTGGACGAGGTCTTCCACTTCATCGGGCCAGCCGAACAGGCGCTTGCCCAGAAAAGCGCGCAGGTGCGCGCTCAGTTTCTGCAGGAACTCGCGGTACGCGCCGGCGTCGCCATCGAGGCCGCGAAGGAACAGGCGGCGCAAGGCCGCTTCCGCGTCGCTCGGTGTCGTCCTGCTGCCTACGGTGTTTCGTGCCATCGGGCCGGCCGGTTACAGCCTGGTGAAAAAAGATTGCAAGGGATTGTGCCGCGCCCCCCGGGGCGAGGCTTGCGCTAAGCTGCCCCGATGCTGGCCGGACTCGTCTCGCACCCCTGGGCCTACCCGGCGCTGGAGGCGGCGCACATCGTGGGCATCGCGCTGCTGTTCGGCGGCCTGCTGATGTTCGAGCTGCGCGCCCTCGGCCTGGCCCGCGAGCTGCCGGCGCCGCTGCTGGCGCGCCTCACGTTGCGCCCCGCCCTGCTGGGCTTCGGCCTGTGCGCGCTGACCGGCCTGACCATGTTCGCAAGCCAGCCGGGCGAGTTGCTGAACAACACGGCCTTTCGCGTGAAGCTGCTGCTGATCCTGCTGGCCGGCCTCAACGCCGCCTGGTTCCACCTGCGCGGCGACCTCGGCGGGCAGAGCGGATTCGCCAGGTTTCAATGCCTCCTGTCTTTGGGGTTTTGGCTCGCTGTCATCATCTGCGGGCGCTGGATTGCCTATGTCTGACCAAGGAGAACGCGATGCTGCCTCGACGCATGTTCGTGACCGGTTCGATCGCACTGGCCCTGCCCGCCTGGGCCCACCACGGTTGGAGCAGTTTTGACCAGGAGCGCCCGCTGTACCTGGAAGGCCGCGCCACCAAGGTGAGCTGGCGCAATCCGCACGGCGAGCTGGAGATCGAGCTGCCCGAGAACCTCGCGCTGCCGCCCGACCTGAAGCAGCGGCCCCTGCCGAAGCAAAGCGCAACGGTCGACGGCGCGGCGCTGCTGGCCAAGGCGCAGTTGCCGACGCGGCGCGACCGCAAGTGGCAGATCGAGCTGGCCCCGCTCACGCGGCTACAGGCCTGGGGCGTCGAGGAGATCAAGCCCGGCACGCCGGTGGCCGTGCTGGGCTTCACCTTCACCGGCGAGAAAGGCGACGCGGTACTGCGCGCCGAGTACCTGTTCGTGCACGGCAAGACCTACGGCCTGCGCTCCTCGCCTGCATGAATGCCAGTGCGGCCAGGCCGTGCGGGCCCTCGCTTGCCAGCCGCACAAGTGCTCGGTACATTGCATTTTTTGAGGGCCTCAAATGTCTGCAGACAGTACCGCGCTCCCTTCCGCCTTGCCGACCGCGACCGGTGCCAGCCCGGCGCAGAGCCCTCCGCTCCACCCCTCGTCCTCGACCGGCCACATCCGCCTGACCTCGCATGCCGGCGGCTTCGGCGCCCTGCCCATCCACTGGGGCGCGGCCACCGCCACCGAGCGTGGCCCCGTGGTCGGCACCACCACCAAGCGCGCGCACCGCAACGTCATCGGCACGCACAGCGGCTCGTACAGCGTGTACCGCGCGCTCGCCGTGGCGGCCGGCGCCCTGAAGCGCGAACACAAGGCCGACCTCACCAACACCGCGCCCACCGACGTCATCGGCCCCTATCCGCAGTGGAGCGAGCCGGGGCGCATCGTCTCGCTCGACCCCTGGGGCGCGCTCGTGGCCGACGTGTTTTCCACCGAACTCGCGGCCGGCTACGACATCCGCCCGACCATCGCGATCACCAAGGCCCACGTGATCCTGCCCGAGGTGATCGAGGCGCTGCAAAGCGGCCGCCTCAAGGCTGACGGCCATTTCCTCACCACGGGCGGTGCGGCGATGGTGACCAAGGCGGCCATCGAACCCGTGTGGTACCTGCCCGAGGTGGCACGCCGCTTCGGCTGCTCGGAAACCGACCTGCGCCGCACGCTCTTCGAAGAGACTGGCGGCATGTACCCCGAGCTGGTCACGCGCTCCGATCTCGAGGTGTTCCTGCCGCCCATCGGCGGGCAGACGCTCTACATCTTCGGCAACCCGCGCGACCTGGCCAACCCCGACGTGGAACTCACCGCCCGCATCCACGACGAGTGCAACGGCTCCGACGTGTTCGGCTCCGACATCTGCACCTGTCGCCCCTACCTCACGCACGCGATTGAAGAGTGCATCCAGGGCGCGCAACGCGGCGGCGTGGGGCTCATCGCCTACTCGCGCAAGGAAGGCCGCGCGCTCGGCGAGGTGACCAAGTTCCTGGTCTACAACGCCCGCAAGCGCCAGGTCGGCGGCGACACGGCCGACCAGTATTTCGCGCGCACCGAGTGCGTGGCCGGCGTGCAGGACATGCGCTTCCAGGAGCTGATGCCCGACGTCTTCCACTGGCTGGGCATCAAGAAGATCCACCGCCTCGTGTCGATGAGCAACATGAAGTTCGACGCCATCACCGGCTCGGGCATCGAGATCGGCGAACGCGTGAACATTCCCGACGAACTGATCCCGGCCGACGCCCGCGTCGAGATGGACGCCAAGATGGCGGCCGGCTACTTCACCCCCGGCCCGGTGCCGGACGCAGAGGAACTGAAAAAGGCCAAGGGCCGGGGATTGAGCGAATGAGCCGAAGCACCGACATCGACCTGCCCGCCGACGGTTCCGGCAGCCTGCGCCCCGGCGGCGCGGGCGCTGTCGATCCGTCGATCGAGTTCGCGCCCGACACCGCCCACCCGGCCGGCGCCGCCACCTTGCTGCGCACCACCACCGCCATCCGCCAGCGCGCGGGCGCCCTGCTGGCGCGGGCGCGCCGCGGCGAATCGCAGTGGTTCCGCATCGGCAGCGACGACGCGCTCGAAGACGCGGCGCGCACCGTGGCCGAGGTCACGCGCGAGCGCTACCCCTGGGACACCATCCCGTATCACAGCCGCTGGCGCCACTTCGAGGCCGGCGGCGTCGACCGCCGCCTGCAGCTCGACGCGCTGCTCGGCAAAGGCCTCGACGCCCGCCAGCGCGCCCGCGCCCACATCGACCTGACGCTGGTGAGCGTGCTGCTCGACGCCGGCGCCGGCCCGACCTGGCACTACACCGAACCGGCCACCGGGCTGCGCTTCACGCGCTCCGAAGGCCTGGGCGTGGCGTGCTTCCATGCGTTCACCAGCGGGCTCTTCTCGTCCGACCCGAACCACCCGCTGCAGGCCGACGCGGCCGGCCTGCGCGGCCTCGTGACCGAGCGCCTGGGCGACGCCTTCCAGGTGAGCGAGGTCAATCCGCTGGTCGGCCTGGCCGGGCGCGCGGTGCTGCTGCGCCGCCTCGGCGAGGCCATGAGCGAACAGCCCGAGACCTTTGGCGACGACGGCCGGCCCGCCGGCCTTTTCGACGCGCTCGTGGCCCCGCTGGGCGCGGCCTCGCCGCCCACGGCCGAGATCACGGCGCACCAGATCCTGTCGCTGCTGCTCGACACCCTCTCCCACATCTGGCCCTCGGCCAACGCCATCGACAGCCTGGCGGCCGACGGCAGCGACAACGCGGGCGGCATCGGCTCGGGCGACCCGGCCTTCGCGCTGGGCGACTGCTGGCGCCACAGCGCCGTCGCCGGCCCCGGGCTCACCAACGGCTGGATGCCGTTCCACAAGCTGTCGCAGTGGCTCACGTATTCGCTGCTCGAACCCTTCGAATGGGCCGGTGTGAAGGTGCGCCACCTCGACGCGCTCACCGCCCTGCCCGAGTACCGCAACGGCGGCCTGCTGATCGACAGCGGCGTGATCGTGCCGCGCGAGCCGGCCTTTCTCACCCGCCGCTGGAAGGCCGGCGACGAGTTCATCGTCGAATGGCGCGCCCTCACCGTGGCGCTGCTCGACGAAATCGCCCCGCGCGTGCGCAAGGTGCTCGACTGCACCGAGGAAGAGCTGCCCCTGGCCTGCGTGCTCGAAGGCGGCACCTGGGCCGCGGGCCGGGTGCTGGCACAGCGCTTGCGAAACGGTGCGCCACCGCTGCAGATCGAGAGCGACGGCACCGTCTTCTAGTCTTTTAGACTCTCCTGTTTTCCGCAACGGCACACCAAAAGAAGACTCCAATGAGCAACGTCCACCTCGTCGACCACCCCCTCGTCCAGCACAAGCTCACACTGATGCGCCGCAAGGACGCCTCCACCAACAGCTTTCGCCGGCTCTTGAACGAAATCAGCATGCTGATGGCCTACGAGGTCACGCGCGACATGCCGATGCAGGACATCGAGGTCGAGACCCCGCTGGAGACCATGCAGGCCAAGGTCATCGACGGCAAGAAGGTGGTGCTGGTGTCGATCCTGCGGGCCGGCACCGGCATCCTGGACGGCATGCTCACGGTGGTGCCGGGCGCGCGCGTCGGCCACATCGGCCTGTACCGCGACCCCAAGACGCTCACGGCCGTCGAGTACTACTTCAAGATGCCCGGTGAAATGGAGAACCGCGACGTGATCGTGGTCGACCCCATGCTGGCCACTGGCAACTCGGCCGTGGCCGCGGTGGAGCGGCTGAAGGAACTCAACCCCAAGTCGATCAAGTTCGTCTGCCTGCTGACCTGCCCCGAGGGCGTGAAGACGATGCAGACCGCGCACCCCGACGTGCCGATCTACACCGCCGCCATCGACCGCGAGCTGGACAGCCATGGCTACATCCTGCCCGGCCTCGGCGACGCCGGCGACCGCATCTTCGGCACGAAGTAAGGCTCGCCCCCAGGCTTCGCGCACTTCGTGTCGCTGCTCCTTCCCCCTACCGGGGGCAACACCTGAGGCCCGGCGGAGCCGGTTCCTCGGTGTTTGCTGGAAGGGAGCCCGCCGCGAGGGCGGGCTCTGTTGGTGGGCATGGGGATTGCAGGGTGGTTCTTTCATTTCATCGAGGAGAAGACCGTGACAGCACGCCGTCAATTGATCGTTCGTTCCATCGCCGTTGCCGCAGCGCTTGCGGCGGGCGCCCCGGGCCTTGCGCTCGCGCAGGCCAAGCTCAAGGTGGCTGCCGTGTACACGGTGCCGTTCGAGCAGCAATGGGTGGGCCGCATCCACAAGGCGCTGAAGGCGGCCGAGGCGCGTGGGGAGATCGAATACAAGGCCACCGAGAACGTGAGCAATGCGGACTACGAGCGCGTGATGCGCGAGTACGCCACGGGCGGCAACCAGCTGATCCTGGGCGAGGTGTTCGGTGTGGAAGCGGCGGCGCGCAAGGTCGCGAAGGACTTCCCCAAGGTGGCGTTCCTCATGGGCTCGTCGCTGAAGCCGCAGGCGCCCAACTTCTCGGTGTTCGACAACTACATCCAGGAACCGGCCTACCTCAGCGGCATGGTCGCGGGCGGCATGACCAAGAGCAACCGCATCGGCATGGTCGGCGGCTTCCCGATTCCCGAGGTGAACCGGCTCATGAACGCGTTCATGGCGGGCGCGAAGGAAACGAACCCGAAGGTGGAGTTCAGCGTGAGCTTCATCAACAGCTGGTTCGACCCGCCGAAGGCCAAGGAAGCGGCCTTCGCGATGATCGACAAGGGCGCCGACATCATGTACGCCGAGCGCTTCGGCGTGTCGGACGCGGCCAAGGAAAAGGGCAAGCTCGCCATCGGCAACGTGATCGACACGCAGGCCCAGTACCCCGACACGGTGGTGGCCTCGGCGCTGTGGAACTTCGAGCCCTCGGCTGACCGCGCCATCAAGCTGGTGAAGGAAGGCAAGTTCGCCGCCGAAGACTACGGCGTGTACTCGCACATGAAGCACAAGGGCTCCGAGCTCGCGCCGCTGGGCACCTTCGAGAAGAAGGTGCCGGCCGACGTCGTGGCGAAGGTGAAGGCGAAGCAGGCCGACATCCTGGCCGGCAAGTTCACCGTGAAGGTGGACGACGCCCAGCCGAAGTCCACCGCCAAGTAACCAGCAGACAGACAAGCGAGCAGACCCGAACCCATGAAGCGTGCGCGATGGCAGACCGCAATCCATGGCGTGGCCATCGCGGCGTTGGCCGCCGGGCTCGCCGCCTGTCAACCTGAGCCGGCGGCCCCGGCCCCGGCGGCCGAGGTGCCTGCATCGGCCGCCTCGGCACCCGCTGCCGTCGCACCGCCGGTGGTCGCAGCGCCGGTCGGCATTCCAGCCGCGCTGCAGGCGCGCGCCGACGCCCTGCTCGCCGCGCACCGCCAGATGATCGTGCTGATGACCGGCGAGCGTGCGCTCGAGGCGGCCGAGAAGCGCGCCGTCAGCGCCGTCGGGCAGCAGCTGTTCCACGAGATGCAGGAGCGCCAGCAGGCGCTGATCGCCCAGGCCGCGGACATGACGGACCCCGCCGCGGTGGCGGGCCTGAACGCGCTGCTCGACCGCATCGAGAGCGAGCCGAGCTGGTTCGATGCCGACCGGCTGGCGTTCAAGGAGTTCCTGTTCGAGCTGAGCACGCGCTACAGCCAGGCGCAGTCGCTGTCCGGGCTCAAGCTCGGCCGGCGCGCCAGCGAAGACCTGGCCGTGCTCGCCGAGATCGAGCAGGCCTACGACCGCGAGCTGAAAGACGTGTTCGGCCGATTCGCCCAGCGCGGCATCGAGCCCAAGCGCGAGAAGTGGGCCGACTACGTGGCCAAGCTGCAGGGCCTGTATTCGCGCGAGCAGATCCTGAAGGACTTCGGCGCCATCGTCCCCTACACGCAGCCCCCGGGCGGCGCCAAGGAAAAAGAGAGCGCGGACGCACGCGAGATCTTCGGCACCTCGCTGCCCGCCAAGACCGTCGTGCTGACCTTCGACGACGGCCCGCACGCCAAACACACCGACGAGATCCTGGAGATATTGAAGCGCTACGACGCGCCCGCCATTTTCTTCCAGCTCGGGCGCAACCTGGGCAAGCTCGACGCGCAGGGCAAGGCCCAGCTCAGCGCCACCGGCGCGGCGGCCAAGCGCGTGCTGGCCGCCGGCCACGTGCTCGCCAACCACAGCTTCAGCCACGGCATGATGGCCAAGATGACGGACGACGCGGTGCGCGTGGAAGCCAGCGAAACCGAGGCGCTGCTCGACGCCACCGGCCGGCCGCAGTCCACCCTCTTTCGCTTTCCGTACGGCGCACGCAACGAGGCCAAGCTGAGCACGGTCGAGGCGCTCAAGCTGCGCTCCATGATGTGGACCGTCGACTCGATGGACTGGGCCGACCCGGTGCCCAAGTCGATCGCCGACCGCGTGCTGGCCGAAGTCGACAAGGCCAAGCGCGGCGTCATCCTGTTCCACGACATCCAGGGCCGCACCGTGCAGGCCCTGCCCACGGTGCTCGACCAGCTGGTGGCCGACGGCTACCGCTTCGCCACCTGGCGCGACGGCAAGTTCGTCGTGAGCGCCTCGAAAAAGACCGCGCCCGACGACGGCGTGGCCGCCACCTCGGGCGACACGCTCTACCGCGAGAGCCACGCGCTGGTGATCGGCATCGACAAGTACGCCAAATGGCCCGGCCTGCACCACGCGGTGCCCGACGCCAAGGCCATGGAGCAGCTGCTCATGACGCGCTTCGGCTTCAAGCCCGAGAACATCACGGCGCTGTACGACGACCAGGCCACGCGCGCCAACATCCTGCGCGCGCTGAACGAAAAACTGACCGACGGCAAGCGCGTGAAGCGCGACGACCGCGTGCTGGTGTTCTTTGCCGGCCACGGCAGCACCCGCAAGCTCGCGAGCGGGCGCGACGTCGGCTACATCGTGCCGGTCGACGCCACGCTGGACAACCTGCCGTCCGACGCCATCTCGATGCCGCAGCTGCAGGAAGTGGCCGAGGCGCTGTCGGCCAAGCACGTGCTGTTCCTCGTGGACGCCTGCTACTCGGGCCTGGGCCTCACGCGCGGCGGCGCGGCGCAGGGCAACAGGAACTTCCTGACCGACAACGCGCGCCGCATCGGCCGCCAGATGCTCACCGCCGGCGGCGCCGACCAGCAGGTGGCCGACGACGGCCCCGGCGGCCACTCGGTCTTCACCTGGACGATGCTGCAGGCGCTGTCGGGCAAGGCCGACCTGAACGGCGACAACGTCATCACCGGCACCGAACTCGCGGCCTACGTCGCGCCGGCGGTCTCGGCCATCGCGCGGCAGACGCCGGCCTTCGGCAGCCTGCCGGGCTCGGAGGGCGGCGAGTTCGTGTTCGCGCTGCCCGTCGAGCGCGAAGGCCTCAGCGGCGACAGCCTGCAGCTCGACGCCGCCGCCAGCCAGGTCAACAAGCGCATCGACCAGGCCAACGAGCAGGCCGTGCATGCGGCGGCCACACCCAAGGCGGCCAAGGCGGCCAAGGCCGGCCCGGCTGCCGTCGAAGTGGTGGTGAAGAACCTCGAAGGCGCCGACACCAAGCTGACCATGCCGGCCGCCGCGCCGCTCACGCCGCGCGTGGCCGCGCAGCGCGCCAACGACCGCGGCCTGCAGCTGTACCGCGAGCGCCGCTACGACGAGGCCGAAGCCGCCTTCACCGAGGCGCTGAAGCTGCAGCCGCGCTTTGCACTGGCGGCCAACAACCTGGGCTTCGTGTACTTCAAGCGCGGCAAGCCGGTCGAGGCCGCGCGCTGGTTCGAGCAGGCCATCGACATGGACGGCAGCCGCGCCCTCGCCTACCTGAACCTGGGCGACGCCTACCTGCAGGCCGGCAACGACGCCAAGGCGCTCGCCGCCTACACCACCTTCGTCGGCCTGGCACCGAAGCACGCGCGCGTCGCCGCGCTGCAAGCCTGGATCGCCACGCCCGACGCCGCACACCGCCCCTCACTCCCGCCCACCAACTCCTGATGACCATGACGAACACTTCCTCGCTTCTCCAGCGCCTGCGCGGCCCGGTCCTGGCCGCCGCGCTCGGCCTCGTGCTGACGGGCTGCGTCGGCGTCTACAAGTCGGACGTCGTCAGCATCAACAGCAGCACGCGGCTGGACGACACGCCGCGCCTGGCCGTGATCTCGGCCTTCGAGCCCGAGCTCAAGCTGCTGCTCACGCGCCTGCAGGGCCCCCGCAAACACAGCGTGAACGGTGTCGAGTTCACCACCGGCACGCTCGAAGGCAAGCCCGTGGTGCTGTTTCTCTCGGGCATCAGCATGACGAACGCGACCATGAACACGCAGCTCGTGCTCAACCGCTTTCGCATCACCGGCATCGTGTTCAGCGGCATCGCGGGCGGCGTGAACCCGTCGCTGCACGTGGGCGACGTGACGGTGCCGGCCCAGTGGGGCCAGTACCTCGAGGTGCTCATGGCGCGCGAGACCGCGCCCGGCAAGTACAGCGCGCCGCCCTTCATCACCGACGCCACGCTGCCCAACTTCGGCATGAACTTCCCGCGCCCGGTCGAGGTGCGCTCGGCCGCCAAGCCGGGCATCGAGCGCAAGTTCTGGTTCGCGGCCGATCCGAAGATGCTCGAGGTGGCGCGCAGCATCCGCAACGTCGAGCTGGCGAACTGCGGCGCGGGCAAGTGCCTGCCGCGCAAGCCGCAGCTGATGGTGGGCGGCAACGGCGTGTCGGGCCAGGCCTTCATGGACAACAAGGCGTACCGCGAATACACCTACAAGACCTTCCAGGCCAACGTGCTCGACATGGAAACCGCCGCCGTGGGCATGGTCGCCTACAGCAACGGCGTGCCCTACATCGCCTTCCGCTCGCTCAGCGACCTCGCGGGCGGCGGCGACGGCGAGAACGAGATGGGCACCTTCATGAGCATCGCGGCCGACAACTCGGCCAAGGTCATGCTGGCCTTCCTGGCCGCGTGGAAGTGACGGTGGCGCCCGGGCGCCTGCCTCGTCTTGTCTTGCTGCCGGGCATGGACGGCACCGGCGATCTCTTCGCGCCGCTGGCGCAGGCCCTGGGGCCGCAGGCCACCATCGACGTCGTGCGCTACCCGGGCCGCCAGGTGCTGGGCTACGACGAACTCGAGCCGCTGGTGCGTGCGCAACTGCCGACGCAGCAGCCTTTTGTGCTGCTCGGCGAATCGTTTTCCGGGCCGCTGGCCATCTCCCTCGCGGCCTCGCGCCCGCCGGGGCTGCGCGGCCTCATCCTGTGCTGCAGCTTCGCGCGCCGGCCCGCGCCCGGCCTGGCGCTGATGCGCGCGGGCCTGCTCGACCTGTCGATGCGCCTGCTGCATTCGAAGTTCATGCGCGCGCCGATGCGGCACCTGCTGCTGGGCGGCTCGGCGTCGCCGCACCTGTCGGACATGCTCCAGGCTTCGCTGAAGCAGGTGTCGGTCGCCGTCATGACCCACCGCATGAAGGAAGTGCAGCGCGTGGACGTGCGCGACAAGCTGCCGTTGGTGCGTGTGCCGGCGATGTACCTGCAGGCGCTGCAGGACCGCGTGGTGCCGCGCCGCGCGGTGGCCGCCATTCAGCGCGGGTTGTCGGCGTTGCACCTGGTGCAGCTCGACGGCCCCCACGGCCTGCTGCAGGCCTCGCCCGCCGCCTCCGCCCGGGCCATCGAGAATTTCTGCCGCGACCTGCCGTCGCCACCTGTCTGCCCATGAACCCCACCGTGCTCCGCCTCCAGGGCATCACCAAGCGCTTCGGCCCGCTCGTGGCCAACGACGCCATCTCCCTCGACCTGCAGGCCGGCGAAGTGCTCGCGCTGCTCGGCGAGAACGGCGCTGGCAAGTCGACGCTGATGTCGATCCTGTTCGGCCACTACGTCGCCGACGAAGGCCGCATCGAAGTCTTCGGCTCGCCCCTGCCGCCCGGCAACCCCAAGGCCGCGCTGGCCGCCGGCGTCGGCATGGTGCACCAGCACTTCACGCTGGCCGACAACCTCAGCGTGCTCGACAACGTGACGATGGGCACCGAGCCGCTGTGGCGCCCGGTCTCGCGCCGTGCGGCGGCCCGCGCGCGGCTGCTCGAGGTGGCCCAGCGCTTCGGCCTGCCGGTGCAGCCCGACGCGACCATCGGCAGCCTCTCGGTCGGCGAGCGCCAGCGCGTCGAAATCCTCAAGGCGCTGTACCGCGGCGCGCGCATCCTGATCCTCGATGAGCCCACGGCCGTGCTCACGCCGCAGGAGAGCGAGGCGCTCTTCGCCACGCTCGCGCAGATGGTGGCGCAGGGCCTGTCGGTGATCTTCATCAGCCACAAGCTCGGCGAGGTGCTGCGCGTGTCGCAGCGCATCGCGGTGCTGCGCGGCGGCAAGCTGGTCGCCGAAGCGCGCACGGCCGACACCACGCAGGCGCAGCTCGCGCTGTGGATGGTCGGCCATGCTGTCGAGGCGCCGCAGCGCCGGCCCGCCAAGTCGGTGGGCGACGCGGTGTGCGTGCTCGACCACGTGAGCACCGCATCGACCAAAGACGGCGGGCAGGACCGCCTGCGCGAGGTGTCGCTCACGCTGCGCGCGGGCGAGATCACCGCCATCGCGGGCGTCTCCGGCAACGGCCAGGTCGCGCTGGCCGAGCTGCTGAGCGGCACGCGCCGCGCCGTCTCCGGCAGCGCGCAGTTCATGGGCCGCGCGCTGCCGCCCTCGCCCGCCCGGCTGGTGCAGCGCGGCGTGGCGCGCATCCCCGAAGACCGACACGCGGTCGGCGTGGTCGGCGACCTGCCGGTGTGGGAGAACGCCGTGTCCGAGCGGCTGCGCAGCCCGGTGTTCTCGCGCTGGTCGTTCATCGTCCGGCGCGCCGCGGCGCGGCTGCACGCCCGGCGCATCGAGAAAGCCTTCGACGTGCGCGGTGCCGGCCTGATGTCGCCGGCCCGTTCGCTCTCGGGCGGCAACATGCAGAAACTGATCCTGGGGCGGGCGCTGCTGGCGCCCGAGCAAGTGGAACAAGACACCGACAACAAGAAATACCCGAACCGCGCTCCGCGCCTCATCGTCGCGCACCAGCCGACCTGGGGCCTGGACATCGGCGCGGTCGCCTATGTGCAGCAGCAGCTCATTGCCGCGCGCGATGCCGGTGCGGCGGTGCTGGTGATTTCGGACGACCTCGACGAAGTGCTCGCGCTCGGCGACCGCGTGACCGTGATGCACGGCGGCCACCTCGGCGAAGCGCGCCCGGCCGCAGCCTGGACGCGCGAGGCCATCGGCTTGGCGATGGCCGGCGCCACGGCGCCGCAACGCCCGGGAGCCGCCGCATGATGCGCCTCGAACGACGCCACGAAAGCTCGCGCGCCGCGCTGGTGCTGGCCCCCATCGGCGCGGTCGTGTTCACGCTGCTGGTGAGCGCGCTGCTCGTGCGCTGGGCCGGCGCGCCGGTCGGGCGCACTTACGCGCTGCTGCTGCAGGGCGGCTTCGGCTCGGTATTCGCGTGGAGCGAGACGCTGACGCGGGCCATTCCACTGATCCTCACCGGCCTGGCCGCGACGGTCGCGTTCAAGGCGCGGCTCTTCAACATCGGCGCCGAGGGGCAGCTGTTCGCGGGCGCGCTCGCTGCCGTGGCCGTGGGCGGCATGCACGGCGGCACGGGCTTCGAGCTGTCGCCCTGGGTGCTGTTCCCGCTGATGATGCTGGCCGCAGCGGTGGCCGGCGCGCTGATGCTGCTGGGCCCGGCGCTCATGAAGAACAAGCTCGGCGTCGACGAAGTGGTCACCACGCTGCTCATCAACTTCATCGTGCTGCTGGGCGTGTCGGCGCTGCTCGACGGGCCGATGAAAGACCCGACGGCCATGGGCTGGCCGCAGAGCGTGTCGCTGCAGTCCGACCTGGAGCTGGGCAAGCTCATCGCGCAGACGCGCGTGCACACCGGGCTGCTGTGGGCCGTGTCGCTCGCGGTGATCGTGTGGGCGATCTTCAAGTACACGGTGCTGGGTTTCGACATCCGCGCGGTGGGCGCCAATGCCCGCGCCGCCGCCTTCGCCGGCGTGCCGGTCACGCGCACCGTGGTGATGGTGGCGCTGCTCTCGGGCGCGCTGGCCGGGCTGGCCGGCGCCATCGAGGTGGCGGGCCGCACCAGCTACGTCACGCTCGACATGTCGCCGGGCTACGGCTACACGGGCATCGTGATCGCGATGCTCGCCGGCCTGCACCCGCTGGGCGTGATCGCTGCCGGCGTGTTCGTGGCCGGCGTGCTGGTCGGCGCCGACACCATGAGCCGCGCCGTGGGCGTGCCGACCTACATCGCCGACGTGATCGTCGCGGCCTCGCTGATCGCGGTGCTGGTGGCCACGCTGCTCACGCAGTACCGCGTGCGAGTGACGAAATGACCGATCTGCTCGACATTCTTTCCAACCCCGCCTTCTGGGTCGCGGTGCTGCGCATCGCCACGCCGCTCATCCTGGGCACGCTGGGCGTGCTGCTGTGCGAGCGCGCGGGCGTGCTCAACCTGGGCATCGAGGGGATCATGGTCGCGGGCGCCTTCACCGGCTGGCTCGCGGTGTATGCCGGCGCGCCGCTGTGGGCCGGCGTCGGCGTGGCCGCGCTCACGGGCATGGTGTTCGGATTGCTGCACGCCTTCCTGACCGTCGGGCTCGCGCTGTCGCAGCACGTCTCGGGGCTGGGCATCACGCTCTTGGCCACGGCGCTGAGCTACTTCGGCTACCGCGTGAGCTTTCCGAAGGTGAACACGCCGCCGACCATCACGCCCTTCGCGCCGATGGACTGGCTGCCCGTGCCGATCCTCGGCGCGCAGACCGCGCTCACGCTGTTCGCGCTGCTGCTGGTGCCGGCGGTGGCCTGGGTGCTGTACCGCACGCCGCTGGGCCTGGCGCTGCGCATGGTGGGCGAGAACCCGCAGGCGGCCGAAAGCCAGGGCGTGTCGGTCGCGGCCACGCGCACCGGCGCCATCGTGGCGGGCTCGGCGCTGATGGGCGTGGCCGGCGCGTTCCTCACGCTGTCGGCCTTCAACGCCTTCTTCTTCAACATGGTGAACGGGCGCGGCTGGATCTGCGTGGCGCTGGTGGTGTTCGCCTCGTGGCGGCCCGGCAAGGCCCTGCTCGGCGCGTTGCTGTTCGCCTTCTTCGACGCGCTGCAGCTGCGGCTGCAACAATCGGGCGATGCCGTGCTGCCTTACCAGCTGTACCTGATGCTGCCCTACCTGCTGTCGATCCTGGCGCTGGTGCTGGTGGCGCGCAAGGCCAGCTACCCGCAGGCGCTGATGAAACCCTACCGCAAGGGAGAACGCTGACATGCCGATGACGCGGCCCCGCCTTTGTCGCCTGCTGGCCACCGCGCTGCTCGCCCTGGCCGGCAATGGCGCTCATGCATTGGGTGCCGACTACGGCCCCGAGCGCTTCGCCACCCACGACGCCGTCACCTGGGTGCAGACCTGCGGCACCTGGGGCCCCGACCACCACGGCACCTACCGCGTGATCCACGCCGAAGCCTTCGCGCAGTCGTTCCTCTACGTGCAGTGGATGGCGCGCGGCGAAGCCGACCGCAGCTACAGCCTCTACGCCGTACACACGACCGCCATCGCCGAGCTCGACAACGACCACGCGGAGATTTCCCTGAGCGAACTCACCTGTCGCGCCACGCCGCGCGGCATCGTGGTGACGGCCAAGGCCGACTCGGGCCACGACGACAAGCTGCGCCGCGTGACCATCGAGGTCGGGCCGGCCGCAGGGCAATACCGCTTCCGCGCGCAGCGCACGCGCTGAGCGCCCTTCGAAAAAAGACACCCCACCGATGCTCGACCTCCTCATCACCAACGCCACCCTCCCCGACGGCCGCACCGGCATGTCGGTCGCCGTGCAGGACGGCCGCATCGCCGAGGTCACGCCCGGCCTGGCCGCGCCCGCGCACGAGACGCTCGACGCCCAGGGCCTGCTGCTCGCGCCGCACTTCGTCGACCCGCATTTCCACATGGACGCCACGCTGAGCTACGGCCAGCCGCGCGTCAACCAGAGCGGCACGCTGCTCGAAGGCATCGCGCTGTGGGGCGAGCTCAAGCCGCTGCTCACGGCCGATGCGCTCATCGAACGCGCGCTCGCGTATTGCGACTGGGCCGTGGCCAAGGGCCTGCTGGCGATCCGCTCGCACGTGGACACGAGCGACCCCAGCCTGCTCGCGGTCGATGCGCTGCTCGAGGTGAAGCGCCAGGTGGCGCCCTACATCGACCTGCAGCTGGTGGCCTTTCCGCAGGATGGCGTGCTGCGTTCGCCGGGCGGCGTCGACAACCTCACGCGCGCGCTCGACAAGGGCGTGGACGTGGTCGGCGGCATTCCGCACTTCGAGCGCACCATGGCCGACGGCGCGGCCAGCGTGAAGCTGCTGTGCGAGCTGGCCGCCGGGCGCGGCAAGCTGGTCGACATGCACTGCGACGAGTCGGACGACCCGCTCTCGCGCCACATCGAGACCCTGGCCGCCGAAACGCTGCGCCTGGGCCTGCAGGGCCGCGTGACGGGCTCGCACTGCACCTCGATGCACTCGATGGACAACTACTACGTGAGCAAGCTGCTGCCGCTGATCGCTGAGAGCGGCGTGAGCGTGGTGTCGAATCCGCTCATCAACATCACGCTGCAGGGCCGCCACGACAGCTACCCCAAGCGCCGCGGCATGACGCGCGTGCCCGAGCTGCTGGCGGCCGGCGTGAACGTCGCCTTCGGCCACGACTGCGTGATGGACCCGTGGTACGGCATGGGCTCGGGCGACATGCTCGAGGTGGCCCACATGGGCCTGCACGTGGCGCAGATGACCGGCCAGGCCGGCATCCACCAGTGCTTCGAGGCCGTGACCACGCGCGCGGCGCGCGTGATGCACCTGGACGGCTACGGCCTGGAAGCCGGCTGCGACGCCAGCTTCGTGCTGCTGCAGGCGCGCGACCCGGTCGAGGCCATCCGACTGCGCGCGACGCGGCTCAAGGTGTTCCGCAAGGGCCGGCTGCTGGCCGAGACGCCCGCGGCCACCGCCGCGCTGCACCTGCCGGGACGCGGCGACCGCACGCGCTGGATGCTCGGCGAGCGCTGATCCTGTTTCGGGTGGACAGGCGCCGCACCTGCCGCGAACATCCGGGTTCCCCGATGACAAGGACACCCGACATGAGCGCCCCACCCCTGCTGCGCACGCTGTTCCAGTACCACGCGTGGGCCAACGACGAGCTGCTGGACCGCATGGCCAGCCTCGACCCCGTGCAGCACGCCGACGCCCGGCATGCCGCGATCCGCGTGGTCAACCATGCCCATGTGGTGAACCGGATCTTCGCGGGCCACCTCACGGGCACGCCGCACGGCTTCACCGACGACAACACGCCCGAAACGCCCACGCTGGCCGACCTGCGCGCGGCCGTGGCCGAGTCCGACCGCTGGTATCTGGCGTATCTCGACACGCTCACGCCGGCGCTGCTGGCCGAGGCGCTGCCCTTCGTGTTCACCGACGGCGACAAGGGCCGGATGACACGCGAAGAAATGCTGGCCCACGTCGTGACGCACAACGGCTACCACCGGGGCGAAGCCGGCCGGCTGCTGGCGCAATGCGCGGTGCGCCCGCCGCGCGACACGCTGGCGGTGCACCTGCACCGCAGCGAACCCGCGCGCCGCGAACGCTCCTAGGTCAGGCGGCGTGGGTCGTGGCGACCGTCATCTCGACCTCGACCGTCGCGTTCTTCGGCAGCGCATAGACGCCAACCGCCGTGCGCACATGCACGCCGGCTTCGCCGAACACGCGGTGCAGCAGGTCGGACGCGGCATCGGCCACCTCGCTTTGCTGCGTGAAGTCGGCGGTGCACTGCACAAACACGCCGACGCGCAACACCTTCTCGACCGCATCGAGCGAGCCGAGTGCGCGCCGAAGCAGCGCGAGACTGCGCAGCGCGCAGATCTGGGCGCCTTCGCGCGCGGTGTCGAGCGACACCGCATCGCCCACACGGCCGGTGACGACCACCGTGGTGCCCACGCGCGGCACCTGGCCGCTGAGGTAGACGGTGCGGCCGTCGCGCACCAGCGGCACGTAATGGCCACCGGCCAGGATCTCGCCGTCGAAGCGGTGGCCCAGTTCGGCGGCAATCAGGTCGGCGATCTGGTCGCGGCTGTGTGGTTCTGTCATCGGATGTCCAGGAAAACGGACCGCCATTGTCGCTAACCGGTCGGGCGCGAACCGATACAGATCGGCCCCGCCGCAGGCAGAACAGTTCAGCCCTCGAACGCCAGGAACACCCGCCCGCCTTCGATCTTCACCGGGTAGGTGCGCAGGTCTTCGGTGAGTGGCGCGCACATGGCCTTGCCGCTGCGCACGTCGAAGCGGCCCTGGTGCAGCGGGCATTCGATCTCGTGGCCTTCGAGGAAACCGTCGCACAGCCGCGCATGGCCGTGCGTGCAGATGTTGTCGGTGGCGTGGATGCCGTCGTCGGTGCCGTACAGCGCGATGTCGCGCCCCTGCACCTCGATGCCGACCACGTCGTCGGCGGGAACGTCGTCGACCGCCGCGGCGTCGACCCAGGTCATCGTGCTCATCGTGTGCTCCCTTTGTCTCAATCGGGCTTGAGGCCGGCGCGGTCGATCACCGGCTTCCAGCGGCGCAGTTCCTCGTCCATGAATTTCGACAGGCCCTCGGGCGTGCTGCCCACGGGGTCGAAGTACGCGGTCTGCAGGCGCTTGACGGTTTCGGGGTCCTTCAGCGCGGCAGCGATCTCGCGGCTCATGCGCTGCACCACGTCGTTCGGCGTGCCCTTGGGCGCCATGTAGGCGAACCATGGCACGGCCTGGATGTCGGGCAGGCCTGACTCACGCAACGTCGGCAGGTCGGGCAGCAATGCCGAACGCTCGGCCGAAGTGACGGCCAGCGCCTTGAGACGCCCGGCCTTGGCCTGCGGCATCACCGTGACCGGCGGCAGGCAGGCGTACTGCACGTCGCCCTGCACGATGGCCGTCACGGCCTGGCCCGACGACGCGTACGGAATGTGCACAGCGAACGACTGCGTCTTGGCCTTGATGAGCTCCACGCCCAGGTGCGAGATCGAGCCGTTGCCGGTCGAGGCGAAGTTGAACTTGCCGGGGTTCTTCTTCATCGCCGCCAGCCAGCCCTTGACCGAATCGACGCCCATCGAATTCGAGACCGCGCAGACGTTCGGCGTGGTCGCGGCCAGCGACACCGGCACGAGGTCCTTGAACGGGTCGTACGGCAGGTTCTTGTAGAGGATGGTGTTGTAGACCAGCGGCGCGTTCACCGACAGCAGGAAGGTGTAGCCGTCGGGCTGCGCCTTCGAGACCGCATCGGTGCCGCTGTTGCCGCCCGCGCCGGGCTTGTTCTCGACGATCAGCGGCTGGCCGATGCGCGCCGCGAGCTTGTCGTTGACGATGCGCGCCAGGATGTCGGGCGACGAGCCTGCCGCGAACGGCACGACGATGCGCACGGGGCGCTGCGGCCAGTCCTGCGCATGGGCAGCCGCGGCCAGGGCCACGGCGGTGAAGGCGACGAAGAGGCGTGCGCGCGTCATGGCTGCCCCTCCACGTCGACCATGCCCAAGTGATCCTGCTGCTCGCGCGCGATGAAGCCCGCGATGAGCGCGCGGTAGGCGGCCTCGACCACCTCCGGGTAGGCGCCCTCCTTCTCGGCGAGCGCCTTCACCTTGTCGATCACTTCCTGCTGGCGCTGCGGCGCCGACACCTGGAAGGCGTCGCGCTTGAAGCGCGCGGCGTCCCTCACGTAGCGGCCGCGCTCGGCCAGCAGCGCGACGATCTGGCGGTCGAGCCGGTCGATGTTCTCGCGCACTTCAGCGAGGTTGGCGCACAGCGGCACGTAGGCCGGGTCGGTGAAGCGGCGCAAAGGGGCACCGTGGGTCTCTGGTTCTTTTTCTGGCATGGCTCTATTTCAGATGGGGTAAATGATGGAGTTCGGGATCATTTCGCTGTCGAACACGCACAGGCGCGCCGCGAATTTCAAGCCCTCGGGGGTCTGCACGACCTTGTCGATGTAGCGACCGACATTGAACACGGTCGACGACCCGTCGAGCTTGGTGCGGAACACCGCGTAGTTGGCCTCGCTGTGGATGGTGCCGTCGTCGTCGACGCGGTGCACCAGCGGCAGGCCCACCACGTGGCGCTGGTAGTACGGGTCGTGGAACAGCGTCTCCTTGATGCCGTAGACGCGGTCTTCGAGCATGCCCCGGCTTTCGAACGAGAGCGTGGCCAGCGGCAGGCCGCGTTCGTGGTTCTCGCGCGGCTGCAGGCGATAGCTGCACTGCTCGGTGAAGAACGCGGGCCACAGATCCCAGTCGCCCGAATCGACGGCGTGCGCGTACGCCGCATACAGGCGCGACAGGTCGAGGTAGGTGGCGGTGTCGAGCGTGCTCATGCGGCCTCCATCACTTCACGCCAGTAGCGGTACATGCCGCGGATCAGCGTCTCGGTCACCATGTGGTCGGTGTTCTCCACCTCGCGCCCGCCGAGCTCGGCCAGCGTGCGGTGGTAGGGCTTCTGCTCGAAGCCTTCCTGCGAGAACTCGATCACCTCGCCGTCGTCGGCCGACACGAAGCCCGCCGGCCCGAACAGGTTGGCCTGGCGCAGGCGGCGCTGCGTCATCTCGGGCGTGTCGTCCTCGAAGCCGAAATGCGTCCAGACGAAATCGAAGGCGTCATGGCCCACGGGTTGGATGTGGCGCGTCGACACGCTGTTGACCTGCTGCTGCAGGATGAGGCTGGGGAACAGCGTCATCATCACCGCTGTCGGCCCGCCCCACCAGGGCTCGGGCACGATGTCGAGAAAGCGCGGGTCTTTCAGCTGCATGCTTTCCTTGAAGCTCGACACCTGCGTCACCTGCGCGGCCTTGCCGGCGCTGCCACGCGTGGAGATCATGGCGGCGTGGCGCCCGCGCGCGTCCATCTTCAGCTCCGACTTGTTGTCGGCACGCCAGAGCCCGAAGGTCACGAACCAGGTGTGCAGCAGGCCCGGGTGGTACGGGTCCTTGATGTTCTCCTGCATGAGCTTCCAGTTGCCCGGTATGCGCTGGCGGCTGTAGCCCAGGATGGTGAGCTTGCGGCCGTCGAACAGGCGGTCGAAGTAGTGAAGGATGTCGGGGCCGAGAAAGTCTTCGAACGATTCGATGTCGTGGTCGAACGACGCGAACACCACGCCGCCGCGCGACGCGACCTTGAGCTTGTTCAGGCCGTGGTCTTCGGTCTTGAAGTCGGCCGGCATGCCGCCGTGCACCTTGCCGTCCTGCTTCACGCCACGGCGGAACGGCACGCCCTGCAGGTCGCCCTTGAGCGTGTAGTTCCACTGGTGGTAGGGGCAGACGAACTCCTTCTTGTTGCCGTGCCGCTCGCGGCAGAACTGCATGCCGCGGTGCGCGCAGACGTTCTCGAACACGTGAATCGCGCCTTCTTCGTCGCGCGACAGGATGACCGAGCGCTCGCCGATGGTGGTGCGCTTGAAGTCGCCCGGGTTCGGAATCTCGGCCTCCAGGCCGACATAGCACCAGTGCTTGTCGTAGAAGAAGCGCTGCAGCTCCTTCTTGTGCAGGGCCTCGTCGGTGTAGGCCATGAAGGGAATGCGGCTGGTCTTCTCGCTCTCCCAGTGCAGCTCGATGGGGAAAACGGCTTGCGTGGTCATCGGGTCTCCTTTTCTCTTGTTCGGTTCTTCAGGTGCCTTGCAGGTAGAAGGCATCGGCATGCGTCTGCTCGGGCGCCAGGCCGTGCGTCTGCACCAGCCGGCTCGCGGCCTCCACCATCGGTGGCGAGCCGCACAGGTAGGCGCGCCAGCCGTCGAGCCCCGCGGGCAGGTCGGCGCGGATCGCGTCGGTGATGAGCCCCAGCCGCTGGCCGTCGCGCGCGGGGCCGGCGACCACCACGACGTGCACCTTCAGGCCGGGGTGCTGCGCCTGCAATTCACGCAGCTCGGGCAGGCCGTACACGTCGGCGTCGGAACGCACGCCGAGGTAGAGATGGATCGGCTGCGTCAGCCCCGCCGCGACCGCGCCGCGCACGATCGACAGGATGGGCGCGAGCCCCGTGCCGCCCGCCGCGCAGAGCATCGGCCCGCGGTGCTTGGTGCGCAGGTAGGCGGTGCCCAGCGGGCCGCTCACGCGCACGGTGTCGCCCACGCGCAGCTGCTCGAAGATGTGGGCGGTGACGCGGCCGCCCGGCACGCGGCGCACGTGAAATTCGAGCTCCGCGTCGCGGCTCAGCCCGGCCATCGAATACGGCCGAGCCAGCTCGGGGCCGAACTGCAGCTGGGCGTACTGGCCCGGCGAGAACGCCAGCGGCTTGTTGGGTTTGAGGCGCAGGCGGCGGATGTCGTGCGTGAGCACGTCGATGCCCGTGACCGTGGCCTTGAGCACGCGCGCCGGGTGCACCACGACCTCGTCGGGCTCGGGAATCTCGATGGTGCAGCTTTCGGTCAGCGTGCTCTGGCAGGCCAGCACGTAGCGCTCGCCCTGCCCGTCGGGCCGGATCGCGTCCTGGCCGCCGTCGAGCAGCTGGCCCGACACCACCTTGCAGCGGCAGGTGCCGCAGCGCCCCGACATGCAGCTGTACGACACCGGCACCTGGTGCTCGCGCAGCACCTCGAGCAGGTTCGCGCCGGGGCGGACCTCGAGGGTGCGGGCAAGGGGGTGAATGTGCAGGTCCATCGTCGGGCTCTCTTTTTCTGGCGCCGGCGGCGGGGCCGGCTTGTCTCTGGGCACGGATGATGCGCGGCCTCTTCCGATTGACCAATAGAATCTGGTGAATCGGCTGTATCACCGGCATGAATAAAGGTGCGCCATGCAACTCAAGGACATCGACCTCAACCTGTTGCTGGTGTTCGACCGCATGCTGGCCGAGAAGCGCGTGTCGGCCGTGGCCGAGTCGCTGGGCCTGTCGCAGCCCGCCATCAGCAACGCGCTGGCGCGCCTGCGCAAGCTGCTGGGCGACGAGCTTTTTCTGCGCACCGCGCGCGGCATGGAGCCCACGCCCTTCGCGCTGCAGCTGGCCGAGCCGGTGGCCTACGCCATGGGCGCGCTGCACACGGCGCTCAACCAGCAGGTGGTGTTCGACCCCGCCACGAGCACGCGCAGCTTCACGCTCGCCATGACCGACATCGGCGAGATCTACTTCACGCCGCGCCTCATGGAAACGCTCTCGGCCGCCGCGCCGGGCGTGACCATCAGCACGCTGCGCAACAACACCGCGACCCACCTGCGCGACGACCTGGAGGCCGGCCATGTCGACATCGCCATCGGCCTGCTGCCGCAGCTCAAGTCGGGCGTGTTCCAGCGCCGGCTGTTCCTGCAGCGCTATGTGTGCCTGTTCGCGGGCACGCACCCGCTGGCGCGCAAGCGCAGCGTGTCACTGAAGGACTTCAGCGCCGCCGACCACGTGCAGGTGCAGGCCGCCGGCACGGGCCACGGCAAGGCCGACGACGTGATGGCGGCGCAAGGCATCCAGCGCCGCATCCGGCTCAAGGTGCCGCACTTCGTGGCCATCGGCCACATCCTGCAGTCGAGCGAGATGATCGCGACCGTGCCCGAGCGGCTGGCGCGCAGCATCGCCGAGCCCTTCGGCCTGGTGTGGCGACCGCACCCGGTGGCGCTGCCGCAGATCGCGATCAACCTGTTCTGGCACGCGAAGGTGCACCGCGACCCGGGCAACCAGTGGCTGCGCGGGCTGCTGTTCGACACCTTTGCGGATCAGGACGGCGCCTAGGCGGGCCAGCGGCCCAGCACCTCGTGCACGCCCTCGCCCACGTGGCTGTCGATGAGCACCAGCGAATGGGCGGCCCACCGCGCCGGCGCTTCGAGCGCGTGCTTTTCGAGCTTGCGCCGCGCATAGGCGACGGTCATGTGTGGCGTGAACGCGCGCGAGGGCTTCAGGCCGACATCGGCCAGCGCCTCGCCCAGGCGCTGCCTGAACGCGCGCAGGGCCGCGACGTTGGCCTCGTCGTCGGCGCACAGCACCAGCGCGCCTTTCGCGTAGCTCATGGATTTTTCGAAAACGACGTCGAGCGCCGGCACGGGCACCGCGGCGGCCGCGGTCGATGCTTGGGCCACCTTGTCGGCCGGCACCTGGTCGTGGTTGCCGAGGTCGAACAGCGTGACGTGCAGGCGCTGCGCCTCGACCACTGTGCCCTTCAGGGCGTGCTGGGAGTTCATGCGCGCGCCGAGCGCGGCGATGGTTTCGGCGTCTTGCGGGGTGGGAAGCAGTGCGAAGAAAAGCGAGTGCGGCAGCGGCGCCTTGCGAGGGGCCTGGGTGCCGCGAGGCCGCGGCAGGGGCCGCGGCGGGGGATCGATTCCGGGAAGAAGAAGCTGAGCTGACATGTGTCGATCATCGCCCATGGCAAGGGCCCTTCATGAGGCCTTCAGCAAACGCGAAGCTCGTCTTCAGCTTGGTTTTTGAGAATCGTCGGACGGTGGCGGCAAGGCGAACAACGACACGCCGCCCATCCACGCATTCATTCAATCGATCAATCAACCAACAGGATTTCATCTTGACGAAAACGCAAGCCCGCCTCGCACTCGCAGCCCTCTGGCTCGGCACCGCCTCCGTCGGCGCCTTCGCCGCCGGTCTCGACAAGGACACCGGGCTGTATGTCGGCGGCGCCATCGGCCGCTCCAGCTACAGCCTGTCGTCCTCGAAAAACGCCCCCGTGCCCGTGCCATGGGGCGGCAAGAAGGCCGACAAGAGCGGCACGTCGTACAAGCTGTATGGCGGCTACCGCCTGACCGAGCACTTCGGCGTGGAAGCCGGCTACGCCCGCCTCGGCAGCGTGAGCCAATGGAGCTCGGCCTACGGCGGCTCCAGGCTGCAGACCGGCACCGGCCAGGTCTTCTACGCCGCCGCCACCGCCCGCATGCCCCTGGGCGACGCCTTCGCCCTCAACGGCCGCCTCGGCGTGGCACGCGGACGCATCTCCGGCGACAACAAGTGGGCCCCGGCCAACCAGCGCATTTCGGGCAGCGGCACGGGCCTGATGGTGGGTGTCGGCGCCGAGTACCGCATGACGCAGAACCTCGCGATCACCGCCGACTACGACTACTTCGGCAAGCTGTCGAAGCAGGCCAAGGGCGGGATGTTCACGGTGGGTTTGAAGGCGAACTTCTGATTTCCAGAGGTCTACCGAAGCAAACAGAAAAGCGCCGTGCGGCGCTTTTCTGCTTCAGGAGTCAGCAGCGTCATGAGGCCGCCGATTTCGATCGAATGACAAGTTGAGTGCCATCATCAGGAATAGTCACTCGAGGCGCATCCACTCGGACTCTTGTTCCCTTGATCTCTTTCACTGCCAATAGCCACCGGCCACTCCACCTCAGTTGCACTTCCGCACGAATCAGATTCAAGACCTCATCGCATGGCAGCACATCACTTCCGCCCGAGGGAACGACCTTGGGTTGAATCGCTGCAACCACGCGCAAGCAAGTTTCTTTCGAGACACTGAGGGTTGAAACGCCTGGCAAACGCAAGCCGACCCTTTCTGCGATCACAGTGCCGATGTATGCAGGTCCGCCGAGTGCAAGGAAGACTGCAGCGGTCGCCAAAAGACAACCGCCCCAAACGACTATCGCGTTGACGTGCGCATTGGCATTCGCTGCGAAGGTGTTCGCCAGCATCAAGGCAACAAGTAGCACAGGAAAGGCGACGAAGCGCCAGTCGATCCAACTGTCGGGCGGGTTCCTGAAGACGCCAGTGGTGTCGATCGCCAAGTACGCGCCCATGGGCAGGAAAGAGGCTCCGAGAAAAATTGCGGCGGCCGCCATGAAGAAATCCAACGGAGATCGTCTCGGCT
Organism: Variovorax sp. GW821-FHT09D04; assembly: GCF_059416405.1. Classification (NCBI taxonomy): domain Bacteria; kingdom Pseudomonadati; phylum Pseudomonadota; class Betaproteobacteria; order Burkholderiales; family Comamonadaceae; genus Variovorax; species Variovorax sp. GW821-FHT09D04. The sequence goes on along the minus strand of NZ_JBWKPA010000001.1, from coordinate 1,155,302 downwards.
TCTCTCGAAACAGCCGATAGATGGTGCCTGCTGCCGCCACTCCACCCGCGACGGCAACGAGTCCCCACCAATCAAATGTACGAAACACCCATGCGGCCAGACACAAGGTGGACGCCCACTGTCCGATAAAAATCGTCAACCGACTGAGCCTCTTTACTTCGTAGGCCGCGATGACAGCCGCAGTTCCGAACAGCACGATGGTCATGCATGACCAGATGAGAAAGAGCCACAGAGCTGCAATGGACCCCAATGCCATGATGCCCATCAGGTCCGGCGGAACGTAGTCGATCGAAACGAAATAGCCATAGAGAGCTCCGCAGCCGACGAGGAACGCAATGAATCCGACCGTCTTCCATGGATAGCCGTCCGCAATCGTTCGCAAGACCGTCAGGCTCCGCCCAGGGACGCTCGCCGTCTCGCTCTGACGGTCCATTGCAGCAGGCAGAGCAGTAGTTGCAGATGCCTGGCTATTTCTTCGTTTCATTGACCCCCCTCCGGCAAATCTCACGCCGTCCGCCCTCAAGCCTGCATCGGGACAAAGAAAAGGCGCCTCACGGCGCCTTTGGTAGTTCGGGACATCACTCCCACTCGATCGTCGCCGGCGGCTTGCTCGACACGTCGTAGGTCACGCGGTTGATGCCGCGCACCTCGTTGATGATGCGGCCCGACACTTTCTTGAGCAGCGCGTACGGCAGCTCGGCCCAGTCGGCGGTCATGAAGTCGCTGGTCTGCACGGCGCGCAGCGCGACGACGTAGTCGTAGGTGCGGCCGTCGCCCATCACGCCCACGCTCTTCACGGGCAGGAACACGGTGAAGGCCTGGCTCGTGAGGTCGTACCAGGTCTTGCCAGTTTCAGCGTCGGTGAAGTTGCGCAGCTCTTCGATGAAGATCGCGTCGGCGCGGCGCAGCAGGTCGGCGTATTCCTTCTTCACTTCGCCCAGGATGCGCACGCCCAGGCCGGGGCCGGGGAACGGATGGCGGTAGACCATCTCGGGCGGCAGGCCCAGGGCCACGCCGAGTTCGCGCACTTCGTCCTTGAACAGGTCGCGCAGCGGTTCGAGCAGCTTCAGGCCGAGCTGCTCGGGCAGGCCGCCCACGTTGTGGTGGCTCTTGATGGTGACGGCCTTCTTGCTCTTGGCGCCGCCCGACTCGATGACGTCGGGGTAGATGGTGCCTTGCGCCAGGAAGGTCGCGCCCTTGTGGCCGCCGTCACCCGCCTTGAGCTTGGCGGCTTCCTGCTTGAACACGGTGACGAACTCGCCGCCGATGATCTTGCGCTTGGCTTCGGGGTCGCTCACGCCGGCGAGCTTGCCCAGGAACAGGTCGCTGGCATCGACGCGGATGACCTTCGCGTGCAGCTTGCCTTCGAACATCTCCATGACCATGTCGCCTTCATTCAGGCGCAGCAGGCCGTGGTCGACGAACACGCAGGTCAGCTGGTCGCCGATGGCGCGGTGGATGAGCGCAGCGGCCACGCTCGAATCGACACCGCCCGACAGGCCCAGGATGACTTCTTCGTCGCCCACCTGCTCGCGGATCTTCTGCACGGCTTCGGCGATGTGGTCGCGCATGACCCAGTCGGGCTTGGCTTCGCAGATGCCGAGCACGAAGCGGTCGATGATGGCCTTGCCCTGCACCGTGTGCGTGACTTCAGGATGGAACTGCAGCGCGTAGTAGCGGCGCGCCTCGTCGGCCATGCCGGCGATGGGGCAGCTGTCGGTGCTGGCCATGAGCTTGAAGCCCGGCGGCAGCTCGGTGACCTTGTCGCCGTGGCTCATCCACACGTTGAGCATGCCGAAGCCCTCGGGCGTGGTGAAGTCGGCGATGTCCTTCAGCAGTGCAGTGTGGCCATGGGCGCGCACGGCGGCGAAGCCGAACTCGCGCTTGTGGCCGCCCTCGACCTTGCCGCCGAGCTGGTGCGCCATGGTCTGCATGCCGTAGCAGATGCCGAGCACCGGAATGCCGAGGTCGAACACGGCTTGCGGGCACTTGTCGGTGGTCTCTTCGTACACGCTGGCGTGGCTGCCCGAGAGGATCACGCCCTTGAGGTGGCCGTCGGCGGCGTATTCGCGCACCCACTCGTCGGTGACGTCGCAGGGATGCACTTCGCTGAGCACATGCGCTTCGCGCACGCGGCGTGCGATGAGCTGGGTGACTTGCGAGCCGAAGTCGAGGATGAGGATCTTGTCGTGTTGCATGGCGAAAGGACTCAGAGCGTTGAAATGTCGAACAGCTTGACGCCCGCGTGCGGCGCCGCCTGGATGAGGTGCTCGTCGAAGGTGGCGAGCGGAAGGTTGAGCGATTTGGCGAGCCAGAGGTAGCCCGCATCGTAGAGCGAGACGCCCGCGTCGATGGCCACGGCGAGCACGGCCTTGTGCTGGGCCGGCGCGAGGTCGTGCAGTTCCACGCGGTGGCGGATGGCGTCGAGCACGCTCCACAGGCCCTCGACGGCCGATGCCGGGATGCGGCCGCTGCGCACGCCGTTGGCAAGGATGTTGGCGCACTCCCATTGCCAGGCGTTGGGCGCCTGCGGCTCGACCTCGTCGCGGCGAATGGCGGCGTAGAGCCTGCGGGTGTGTTCGCTGGCCTGGTCGGGCAGCAGCCAGGCGGCGGTGACCGAGGCGTCCATGACGAAGGCGGTCATGGCTGGCGTCCCTGGTCCAGGAGCTCGCGGGTCGTGGGGCCGGGCTGGATGGTGGCGTGCAGCGCGTCGATCTGCCCGAGCTCGCGGGCGATCTGCTCGTCGGTGATGACGGGTTTGCGGCGCACCGGCAGCATGCGCACGACTTCCTTGCCGTGGCGGGTGATGCGAACCTCCTCGCCCTTTTCGACCAGGTCGATCAGGGCCGAGAAGTTGTTCTTGGCTTCAGCGATGCCGATGGATTGCATTTGGGCCAGAAAATTTGAATCTGGCCCAAATTTTAAGCCGAGTCTGGCCTGACTTTCAAGGTCTGGCCAGATTGGGCTTACTCAGCGCGGTAGTTCGGGGCTTCCTTCGTGATCTGCACGTCGTGGACGTGACTCTCACGGATGCCGGCCGTGGTGATCTCGACGAACTCGGCCTTGTTCTGCATGTCCTCGATGGTCGCGCAGCCGCAGTAGCCCATGCTGGCGCGCACGCCGCCGGCCATCTGGTAGACGATGGAGACGATCGAGCCCTTGTAGGGCACGCGGCCTTCGATGCCTTCGGGCACGAGCTTGTCGGTGTTGGGGTTGCCGGTGGTCGACTCCTGGAAGTACCGGTCGGCACTGCCCTGCTGCATCGCGCCGATGGAGCCCATGCCGCGGTAGCTCTTGTAGCTGCGACCCTGGTACAGCACGATTTCGCCCGGCGCCTCTTCGGTGCCGGCGAACATGCTGCCCATCATCACGGTGCTCGCGCCGGCGGCGATCGCCTTGGCGATGTCGCCTGAGTAGCGCACGCCGCCGTCGGAGATCAGCGGAATGCCCGTGCCCTGCAGCGCGGTGGCGACGCTGTCGACCGCCATGATCTGCGGCACGCCCACGCCGGCCACGATACGGGTGGTGCAGATGGAACCCGGGCCGATGCCGACCTTGACCGCGTCGGCGCCGGCGTCGGCCAGCGCGCGCGCTGCGTCGCCGGTGGCGATGTTGCCGCCGATGACGTCGACCTGCGGATAGTTCTTCTTGACCCAGCGCACGCGCTCGATCACGCCGGCGCTGTGGCCGTGGGCGGTGTCGACCACGATGGCATCGACGCCGGCCTTCACCAGGGCTTCGACGCGCTCTTCGGTGCCGTCACCCACGCCGACCGCCGCGCCCACGCGCAGGCGGCCGTTGGCGTCGCGTGCGGCATTGGGGAAGCTGGTCTGCTTGGTGATGTCCTTGACGGTGATGAGGCCCTTGAGCTCCCAGTCGCCGTTGATGACCAGCAGGCGCTCGAGCTTGTGCTTGTTCAGCAGCGCCTTGGCCTCGGCCAGCGTGGTGCCGTCGGGCACGGTGATGAGCCGGTCGCGCTGCGTCATGATTTCGCTGACGGGCACGTCGTAGCGGTTCTCGAAGCGCAGGTCGCGCCCCGTGACGATGCCGACGACCTTGCCGCCGTCGATCACCGGGAAGCCCGAGATGCCGAGCTGGTCGGACAGTGCCATCACCTGGCGCACGGAGTGCGTCGGCGTGATCACCACCGGGTCGCGCAAAACACCGGACTCGTAGCGCTTGACGCGGGCCACTTCGGCGGCCTGCTGCTGCGCGGTGAGGTTCTTGTGCACGATGCCGATACCGCCCTCCTGCGCGATGGCGATCGCGAGGCGGGCTTCGGTCACGGTGTCCATGGCCGCCGAGACGAGCGGCAGGTTCAGCGTGATGTTGCGGGAGAACTTGGTGGCGAGAGACGTGTCCTTGGGCAGGACTTGGGAGAATGCTGGCACCAACAACACGTCGTCGAAGGTGAGCGCTTTGCCGAGAAGGCGCATGGGTGAGGCTCCAAAAGACGGATTGTAACGAGGCCCTCGCCCGCTTCGCCGGCGCGGGTTCTTTTTGACCGTTGCAAAACCGCCTATTCCGGATGTTGCAAAAAGTAAGGCCCGGCTAAACTCCGCGCATGAATCTCCTGCATTGGCTGGTACTGGGTTGCGCGTGCGCGCTGCCGCTCTCGGCGAGCGCGCAATGGCAATGGGTCGACAACAGCGGCAAGAAGGTCTTCAGCGACCAGCCGCCGCCCACCGACATCCCCGAAAAGAACATCCTGCGCCGCGCCGGCCCCTCGCCGTCGGCCCGTGCGCCCGCCCCGGTCACGCCGGCCCCCGAGGGAAGCAGCGAGACGGCCGCAGCCCCCAAGGCCGCGCCGCCGCCCAAGCCCACGGGCGTGGACAAGGAACTCGAGGAAAAGACCAAGAAGGCCGAGGCTGAGCAGAAGGCCAAGGAAGCGGCTGAAGCGGCCAAGATCGCCAAGGCCAAGGCCGAGAGCTGCGCCCGCGCACGCGAAGGCAAGGCTACGATCGACAGTGGCATCCGCCTCGCCAAGGTCAACGCCAAGGGCGAGCGCGAAATCATGGACGACGCTGCGCGCGCAGCCGAGCAGAAGCGGGTTCAGTCGGTCATCGACAGCGACTGCAAGTAAGCCGGCGGCGGCGGCTCAGTAGCCGTCCTTGCCGCCCTTGCGCTTGTTCGCGAACAGGCCCGTGCCGCGCGCGCCTTGCCGCTGGAAGCGTTCACGGCGCGCCACCTTCGGATCGACCGTGAGCGGCCGGCACAACTCGATGCGGTCGCCGTCCTTCAACGGCTGCTCCCACGCCACCGCCCGGCCCCAGATGCCCGGCGTCATGGCATGCCGCCAGTCCAGGTCGGGAAAGCGCTGCATGAGATCGCTGGCCTTCACCGCCTCGGCCACCGCGGTGCCGGGCGCGAGTTGCAGGACCTGCTCGAACACCTCGCGCGCCGCCGGCGAACAGCTCAGCGTGACTTCGATGCGGCGATCGGCCATCAGCCTTCGCCGTAGACCTGTTCGGCGCGCTTGACGAAGGCTTCGACCAGGCTCGAGGCGATGGTGTCGAACACCGGCCCCACCAGGGCCTGCAGCGCGAAGTTGCTGAAGCCGTAGCTCATCTGCAGCTCGACGCGGCAGGCGCGTTCGCCCTGCTCGCCCACGGGGTGGAATTTCCAGGTGCCGTCGAGGTTGGAGAACGGCCCGTCGACCAGCTTCAGTTGCACCTCGCGGCCCGCGATGTGCGTGTTGCGGGTGGTGAAACTCTGGTGCAGCCCGGCGAAGGCCAGGCCGACTTCGGCGGTCATGCCGCCCTCGTCCTGCTCGATGACGCGCGACTTGTCGCACCAGGGCAGGAACTGCGGGTACTTCGCCACATCGGTGACGAGCGCGTACATTTCTTCGGCGCTGTACCAGATGAGGACGGACTTGTGGACTGTTTTCATAGAATCGGCACAGCGTGCGCGACGGATTGTATTGAAGCCATGCGCCCCCAACTTCTCGAGCCATGGCCACCAAGAAACAAGACACCTCCTCCCGCATCGCCGACAACAAGAAGGCCGCCTACAACTATTTCTTCGAAGAACGCTTCGAGGCCGGCATGGTCCTCGAGGGGTGGGAAGTCAAGTCGCTGCGTGAAGGCAAGGTGCAGCTGACTGACGGCTACGTGGTGATCCGCGACGGCGAGCTGTTCGTGGTCGGCTGCCAGATCAACCCGCTCAAGAGCGCCTCGACGCACGTCAATCCTGATTCGGTCCGCACCAAGAAGTTGCTGCTGCACAAGGAAGAGATCAAGCGCCTCGTCGGCAAGGTCGAACAAAAGGGCTACACGCTGGTGCCGCTGAACCTGCACTGGAAGGCCGGCAAGGTGAAGTGCGAGATCGCGCTCGCCAAGGGCAAGGCCGAGCACGACAAGCGCGACACCATCAAGGACCGCGAAGGCAAGCGCGAAGTCGAGCGCGCGATGAAGAGCCGCAACCGCTGATTTTTCTTTTTTTGGGCGGCATGGAATAAAACGCGCGCTGCGGGCGTTTGTGCGGTGTCATCGATCGTCGATGCCATCAACCCAGGAGTCTTTCCATGTCACCTATCCGCATGTCCTCCGTCGGCATCGCCGCCGCACTGCTCGGCAGCCTGCTCGCCCTCCCCGCGTTCGCCCAGCCCAAGGCCGCCGATGGCGCGCTGGTCGGTGCGAACGGCATGACGCTCTACACCTTCGACAAGGACACGGCCGGCAGCGGCAAGTCGGCCTGCAACGGCGGCTGCGCCACCAACTGGCCGCCCTTCATGGCGGCCGACAGCGACAAGCCCAGCGGCGACTTCACCATCGTCACGCGCGACGACGGCAAGAAGCAATGGGCCGCCAAGGGCTGGCCGCTGTACTACTGGGTGAAGGACACCAAGCCGGGCGACAAGACCGGCGACGGCGTCAACGGCACCTGGAAAATCGCCAAGCCCTGAGTCGAACAGGCTCCCGGCCTACCCATGGACGCCCGCCTGCTGGTCGAGCACATCCCGAGCCTGCGCCGCTATGCGCGTGCGCTCACGGGCAATGCCTGGGCGGCCGACGACCTGGTGCAGGACACGCTCGAGCGGGCCTGCGGCAAGTGGCGGCTCTGGGTGGTGGGCACCGACCTGCGCGCCTGGCTCTTCACGGTCATGCACAACCTCTTCGCCAGCCAGGTGCGGCGCCGGCCGCCGCCGCATGCGGTCGTGCCGCTGGAGGAGGTAGCGCCCGAACAACTGCAAGGCGGCGCCGATCCGAGCCTCGGCCTCGATCTGCAGCGCTGCCTGATGCAACTGCCCGAAGAGCAACGCGCCGTGCTGCTGCTGGTGACGCTCGAAGACCTGTCCTACGCCGAGGTGGCGAAGGTGCTCGGCATTCCGATCGGCACCGTGATGTCGCGCCTCTCGCGCGCCCGCCTTCGCCTGCAGGAACTGATGGACGGCGCCGCCGCGTCCAGCCGCCCCGGCCTGCGCCGCCTCAAGTGACGTGAAGCACCCCGCCATGAACCGCCCCCCCCTGCCCCCCACCGACGACGAGCTGCACGCCTGGGTCGACGGCCAATTGCCGCCCGAACGCCGCGAGGCGGTCGAGGATACGCTGGCGCGCGATCCGGCCGTGGCGGCCCGCGTGGCGGCCTGGCATGCCCAGCGCGACGCGTTGCGCCGGTTGCACGGTGGCCTGCTCGACGAACCTGTGCCTGCGCCGCTGATGGGCGTGCTCGAGCGGCGCCGTGCCGAGGCCGGTCGCTCGACCCCCTGGCTGCGCTGGGGCGGCATGGCCGCCGGCCTGCTGGTCGCCTTCGCGGCCGGCTGGCTCGGCAATGCCCAGTGGTCGAGCGCGCCGCGCGCGGCCGGTGCCTCTTTGGCACGCGCACCGGCCGTGCGCGAGTTCGTGCGCGACGCCTCGGTGGCCCACGTCGTCTACACCCCCGAGAAACGGCACCCCGTCGAAGTGGCCGCCGCCGAACAGCAGCACCTGGTGCAGTGGCTGTCCAAGCGCCTCGACCACCCGCTCAAGGTGCCCGATCTGTCCTCGCTCGGCTACACGCTGGTCGGCGGACGCCTGCTGCCCGGCGAAACCGGCGCGCGCGCGCAGTTCATGTTCGAGGACGCGGCGGGTGAACGCATCACGCTGTACATCGGCACGCTCGACGCGCAGGCCGCGGACGCCGCTGCCTCGCGCGAAACCGCCTTCCGTTTTGCTTCGGACAGCGCCGTGCCGAGCTTCTACTGGGTCGACCGGGGTTTCGGCTATGCCGTGGCCGGTCGCCTGCCGCGCGATGCGCTACTGAGACTCGCGACCCTGGCCTACCGCGAGTTATCGTAGCGACGGCATAAACTGCCGGTTCGCGCATTCACCTGGCTTGTTTTCGCGATTGATTTTTCAACTGAAGGAGAAACTGCATGAAATTGCTCAGCGCCTCGATCCTCGCAGCGGCACTGCTCGCCGGCTGCGGCGGCATGTCCACCAAGACCGCTGGAGCGCCCGACACGCCCACCCGCACCGCCGACGGCGTGCTGGTCGGCCCGAACGGCATGACGCTCTACACCTTCGCCCGCGACACCGCCAATGCCGGGACCTCCGCCTGCAACGGCCAATGCGCCACCAACTGGCCGCCGCTCGCCGTGGCCGACGCCGCCAAGCCCATGGGAGGCTACACCATCATCGTGCGTGAAGACGGCAAGAAGCAGTGGGCCTACAAGGGCTGGCCGCTGTACTACTGGGCCAAGGACACCAAGGCCGGCGACAAGACCGGTGACGGCGTGGCCAACGGCGCCTGGAAGGTTGCCCGTCCCTGATGCGGTCGATGTGATGGCGCCGGCCTGACCGGTGCCCCCACCCACGAAGCCTCGGCCTGCGCCGGGGCTTTTTTCATGGTGCACGGCAGAATGGCCCGATGACTTTTGCCGACACCACCCCGGATGCCTTCCACGCGCTCGTGTCCCATGGCCTCATCACCGACGCGCAGCACGATGCCGCGCTCGCGCATCCCGAGGCCCCCGCCCTGCCACCGATTCCCGGCCCCGCGCATGCGCTGGCCTGGATGCGCCTCAAGAATCTGATCGCCGAGGAAGAACTGGATGCGGCTGTGGAACGCCTCGAAGCCGCCTCGCCGGCCGTCGCGGCGTTCACCGAAGCGGAAGACATTGCCTACGACGCGGACGACCTGCTGGACCTCGGCAAGACCGGCATCACACACGAGGCCGTGGTCGCGCTGTTCAACGAAGGACTGATCGACACCGAAACCCGCGACCTGGCGCTGCGTGCGGCGCCCCTGACCGGCGCGCCCGCCGCCCTGGGCCCCACGCTGGGCTGGCTGGTGACCGACGGCCTGCTCGACACGGCGCCGTTCGAAGCGCTTCGCGCCCGTGTTGCCGCCGAGCCGGCCTTCGCGACGGCAGCCGACCACCGACGCATCCTCGACGAAGCCCAGGCGACCGTCGCCGCCGACGAGCAGGAGACCGCCGACATGCTCAAAGAGTTCGCGCGCAGCCAACGAGCCAGCTGGCGCAACTTCGGAATGATCGTGGTGGCCGTCGTGATCGTGATCGGCTGGTACCTCTTCGGCCGCTGAGGGCGGCGAAAGGTCAGTGCGCGCCCGGCAGCGCGCTGTCCGCCAGCGTGGTGCGGCGCCCACGCAGCGCGAGCAGCTCGTTGAACACCAGCGCGCCAATCACGAGCACGCCGCCCGTCAGCACGCTGGCCGCGGGCGTCTCGCCGGCGCCGAGCCAGGCCAGCGCGATGCCGAAAATCACCTCGAGCAGCGCCAGCAACGCCACCTCGGGCGCCTTGAGCACCTGCGCGCACAGCACCGAGAGCACGCAGGGAATCGCCAGCTGAAACACACCCAGGAAGGCCAGCAGGCCCAGGTCATGGGGGCCGGCATGGAACGGCCAGGCCAGCGGCAAGGTGACGAGTGCGGAGAGGGTCGCGCCGATCAGCACCGCAGGCACGAGGTCGACATCCTGCCCCTTGGCGTGCGCATGCTGGACCACGGTCCATTGCGTCGCGCCGGCCAGCGGCACGCACAGCGCCACCAGCGTGCCGACGAGCGACCCACCGCCACCGCCCAGCAGCTGCGTGCCGTACATCCAGCCGATGCCCAGCCCGGCGACCACGATGGCCGCCCAGGTGCGCACGGGAAGCTTGTGCCCGATGAAGAGGCGCGCGGCCAGTGCGGTGAACAGCGGCCCGAGCGACATCGTGACCAGCACGCTCGCGGTGGAGGTGAGGGTCAGCGCCACCATGAAGGCCGTGAACATCACGGCCCAGCAGACGCCCGAGATCCACAGCGAGCGCCCGCCGCGGCGCAGCAGCGAGAACACCGCCCGCCCCCGCCAAAGCGGCAAGATCACCAGCAGCGCCAGCATCGTGAAGAGGCTGCGCCAGAAGGTGATCTCGAAACTGTGCGCCTGCGCCAGGTGCCGCGTGACAACGCCCGCCGTGCCCCACATGAGGGTCACGGCGACCATCAGCCCGACGGCTGCGCCATGCGTGAGGCGCATGAAACGACGGCGCCGGCGATCAGGCGGCCGTTTCGCGGCCGGCGCGCTTGCGCTCGTTTTCCTTCAGGAAACGCTTGCGCAGGCGCACGCTCTTGGGCGTGATTTCGACCAGCTCGTCGTCCTCGATGAACTCGACGCCGTATTCCAGCGTGAGGTCGATCGGGGGCGTGATCTTGATCGCGTCTTCCTTGCCGCTCACGCGGAAGTTGGTCAGCTGCTTGGTGCGCGTGGCGTTCACGACGAGGTCGTTGTCGCGGCTGTGGATGCCCACGATCATGCCTTCGTAGACCGGATCGTTCGCCTTCACGAACATGCGGCCGCGGTCGTCCAGCTTGCCCAGGGCGTAGGTGAAGATTTCACCGTCGTCCATCGAGATCAGCACGCCGTTCTTGCGGCCGCCGATGTCGCCCTTGTGCGGCTCGTAGCTGTCGAAGATGTTGCTGATGAGGCCCGAGCCGCGCGTCAGGTTCAGGAATTCGTTCGTGAAGCCGATCAGGCCACGCGCCGGAATGCGGTACTCCAGGCGCACGCGGCCACGGCCGTCCGGTTCCATGTTGACGAGTTCGCCCTTGCGCTCGCCCAGTGCTTGCATCACGCCGCCCTGGTGGCCTTCTTCGATGTCGGCCGTGACCATTTCGATGGGCTCGTGCTTCTCGCCGTTCACGGTGCGGAACACCACGCGCGGCTTGGACACGGCCATTTCATAGCCTTCGCGGCGCATGTTTTCCAGCAGGATGGTCAGGTGCAGTTCGCCGCGGCCCATGACTTCGAAGATGCCTTCTTCGTCGGTCTCGTTCACGCGCAGCGCCACGTTGTGCTGCAGTTCCTTCTGCAGGCGGTCCCAGATCTGGCGGCTGGTCACGAACTTGCCTTCGCGGCCGGCCAGCGGGCTGGTGTTCACGCAGAAGTTCATGGTCAGGGTCGGTTCGTCGACCTTGAGCATGGGCAGCGGCGCGGGGTTGTCCTTGTCGGTCACGGTAACGCCGATGCCGATGTCGGCGATGCCGTTGATCAGCACGATCTCGCCGGGGCCGGCTTCGGTCGATTGCACGCGGTCCAGGCCCTGGAAGGTCAGCACCTGGTTGACGCGGCCCTTGATGCTCTTGCCGTCCGGGCCTTCCATGACCAGCACGTCGGACATGGGCTTGAGCGTGCCCTGGCTGATGCGGCCCACGCCGATGCGGCCGACGAAGGTCGAGAAGTCGAGCGCGGAAATCTGCAGCTGCAGCGGCGCGTTCGGGTCACCCTTTTGCGACGGCACGTGCTTCAGGATGGTGTTGAACAGGGCCGACATGTCGGGGCCCCACTGCTCGCCAGGCGCGCCTTCTTCGAGCGACGACCAGCCGTTGATGCCCGAGGCGTACACCACGGGGAAGTCGAGCTGTTCGTCGGTCGCGCCGAGCTTGTCGAACAGGTCGAAGGCGGCATTGACCACCTTGTCGGGGTTCGCGCCGGGCTTGTCGACCTTGTTCACGACCAGGATCGGCTTCAGGCCCAGGGCCAGCGCCTTCTTGGTCACGAAGCGCGTCTGGGGCATCGGGCCTTCCTGCGCGTCGATCAGCAGCACCACGCCGTCGACCATCGACAGCGCGCGTTCCACTTCACCGCCGAAGTCCGCGTGGCCCGGGGTGTCGACGATGTTGATGTGCGTGCCTTCCCAGGTCACGGCGCAGTTCTTGGCCAGGATCGTGATGCCACGTTCCTTTTCGATCGCGTTGTTGTCCATCACCGTGTCGACGACCTTCTCGTGCTCGGCGAAGGTGCCCGACTGGCGCAGCAGCTGGTCGACCATGGTGGTCTTGCCATGGTCCACGTGGGCAATGATGGCGATATTGCGGATTTGCTTGGTACTCATGGTGTCGCTTCGGTCTGTGGTGCGTTCAAAAGAATTTGCTGAATTTCGATGGGGTTCAGCAAGCGCCCCGGGATCAGTTCGCCGGCGCTCACGTGGGCGGTGCCCAGGAACGCCTGCGGGTCGGTGCCGAACACGGCCACCGCCTCGGCATCGGCCCAGCCGCCACGGCGGCGCAGGCCCGAGAGAAAACGTGCGGCATCTTCGGCCGCGAGCGTGACGCGGCTGTGGCCGTCGACCAGCGCTTCGGGAGGCAACAGGCGTGCCAGGCGCTCGTCCTCGGTCATGGCTTCGAGCGCTTCGATGGTGACGCATTGCGCCTGCCCGAAGCCGCCCGTGGCCGTGCGGCGCAGCGAGGTGAGGTGCGCGCCGCAACCCAGCGCCTCGCCGATGTCCTCGCCCAGCGTGCGGATGTAGGTGCCCTTGCTCACGCTCGCAACGATGCGGATGCGGGTGTCATCCAGCCGGGTCAGCGTGAGCTGGTGAATGACGACGTCGCGCGGTGCGCGCTCGATCTCGATGCCTTCGCGCGCGTACTCGTACAGCGCCTTGCCGTCTTTCTTGAGCGCGCTGTGCATCGGCGGCACCTGGCGGATCGGGCCGGTGAATTGGGCCTGGACGCGGGCCAGGTCTTCTGGCGACACCTGCACCGGCCGTTCGGCGATCACCTCGCCTTCGGCGTCACCCGTGGCGGTCTTGACGCCCAGGCGCGCGACCGCCTCGTAGGTCTTGTCGGCGTCCAGGTGCAGTTGGCTGAATTTGGTGGCGGCGCCGAAACACAGCGGCAGCACGCCTGTGGCGAGCGGATCGAGCGTGCCGGTGTGGCCCGCTTTTTCGGCGCGCAGCAACCACTTGGCCTTTTGCAAGGCCTGGTTGCTGGAAAACCCCAGCGGCTTGTCGAGCAGCAACACCCCATGCACAGGGCGCCGCTGCACCCGTGTGCGTGGCGCGTTCATCGCTAGTCGTCTTTCGAGCGCGAAGCAACGGCCTGTGCGATGAGCGCATTCATGTCGGCCGCACGCTCGGTGGTGCGGTCGAACAGGAAGTGCAGCGTCGGCACGGTGTGGATGTGCAGGCGCTTGAACAGGCCGTTGCGCAGGAAGCCCGCGGCCTGGTTCAGCGCTTCGGTGGTCTCGGCCACGTCGCCCGTGAGCAGGCTGAAGAAGACCTTCGCATGCGCATAGTCGGGCGTGACCTCGACCGCCTGGATCGTGACCATGCCCACGCGCGGGTCCTTCAACTCGCGCGCGATCAGCTCCGTCAGATCGCGCTGGATCTGGTCGGCGACCTTGAACGCGCGGTTGGGTGCGGCTGCTTTTCTTTTCGGCATGGACTCTTTCGCGTCGAACGCTTACAGCGTCCGGGCGATTTCCTTGATCTCGAAGAATTCGAGCTGATCGCCTTCCTTGATGTCGTTGTAGTTCTTGAGCTTGATACCGCACTCAAAACCTTCGCGGACTTCGCGGACATCGTCCTTCATGCGCTTGATCGAGTCGACTTCGCCGGTGTAGATCACCACGTTGTCGCGCAGCAGGCGGAAATGCGCGCTGCGGTTGACCGAGCCCGAAGTGACGTACGAGCCGGCCACGGTGCCGATCTTCGAGGCCACGAACACCGTGCGGATCTCGGCCGAGCCGATGATCTCTTCGCGGCGCTCCGGTGCCAGCATGCCCGACATCGCGACCTTGATCTCGTCGACGGCGTCGTAAATGATGCTGTAGTAGTTCAGCTGAACGCCATTGCCTTCGGCCAGCTTGCGCGCACCGGCATCGGCACGCACGTTGAAGCCGATGACCACTGCCTTCGACGCGATCGCGAGGTTGATGTCGCTTTCGCTGATGCCGCCGACGCCGGCGTACACGATCTGCACCTTGACTTCTTCGGTCGCCAGCTTGAGCAGCGACTGAGCCAGTGCTTCCTGCGAGCCCTGCACGTCGGCCTTGATGATGATGCGCAGCGTCTGCACTTCGCCGGCCGACAGGTCGGTGAACATGTTCTGCAGGTTCGCGGCTTGCGCCTTGGCCAGCTTGGTGTTGCGGAACTTGCCCGCGCGGTAGGTGGCGATTTCGCGCGCACGGCGCTCGTCGGCCATCACCATGAACTCGTCGCCCGCCTGCGGCACTTCGGTCAGACCCTGGATTTCGACCGGGATCGACGGACCTGCCGACTTGGTGGCCTTGCCGTCTTCGTCCAGCATGGCGCGCACGCGGCCATAGGTCGAGCCGGCCAGCACCACGTCGCCGGTCTTGAGCGTGCCGGACTGAACCAGCACGGTCGCGACCGGGCCGCGGCCCTTGTCCAGCTGCGCTTCGATGACCAGGCCCTTGGCGGCGGCATCCACCGGCGCCTTCAGTTCCAGCACTTCGGCCTGCAGCAGCACCTGCTCGAGCAGGTCGTCGATGCCCTGGCCGGTCTTGGCCGACACCGGCACGAACGGCACGTCGCCGCCGTACTCTTCGGGCACGACCTCTTCGGCCACCAGTTCCTGCTTCACACGGTCCAGGTTGGCGTCGGGCTTGTCCACCTTGTTGATCGCAACCACGATCGGCACACCCGCCGCCTTCGCGTGCTTGATGGCTTCCTTGGTCTGGGGCATGACGCCGTCGTCGGCCGCCACCACCAGGATCACGATGTCGGTGGCCTGCGCACCGCGGGCACGCATGGCGGTGAACGCCTCGTGACCCGGGGTGTCGAGGAACGACACCATGCCGCGTTCGGTTTCCACATGGTAGGCGCCGATATGCTGCGTGATACCGCCGGCTTCGCCCGCGGCGACCTTGGCGCGGCGGATGTAGTCCAGCAGCGAGGTCTTGCCGTGGTCGACGTGACCCATGACGGTCACGACCGGTGCGCGCGGCAGGGCTTCGGCCTGTTGCGCCGACACGTCCTCGTCGGTGAAGGCTTCGGGGTCGTCCAGCGCGGCAACCACCGCGTTGTGGCCCATTTCCTCCACGATGATCATCGCGGTGTCCTGGTCGAGCGACTGGTTGATGGTCGCCATCATGCCCAGCTTCATCAATTGCTTGATGACTTCCTGCGCCTTCACGGCCATCTTGTGCGCGAGCTCGGCGACCGTGATGGTCTCGGGCACGTGCACTTCGAGCACGCGCGCCTCGACCGGTGCGGCCGGTGCGTGCTGCTCGTCATGACCGCCACGGTCGTTGCCGCGACGGCCGCGCGGGCCTCCGCGCCAGTTGCCGCGGCTGACACCCCCGCTGGCATCGCCGCGGGTCTTGATTTCCTTCTTCTTGGCAGGATCGCCGGCCCAGCTCGACGAGAGCTTGGCGGATTTGACTTCCTTGCCAGCACCGGCAGCGGCGGGCGCTGCGGCGCCAGGGGCCGCAGGGGCGCCCGGGCGGCCCGGCGGCGTGGCCGGCTTGTGCAGCGTGCCCTTGACCGTCGACTTTTCAGGCTGCGGCTTCTCGGGCGCCTTATGCGGCACCAGCACGCGGGCCGGTGCGTTCATCATGGCGCGGATGGCTTCGGCTTCGGCCAGGGCCTTGCGGCGACGCTCGTCGAGATCCTTGGCGCGGGCGGCTTCTTCGTCGGCACGGGCCTTCGATTCGGCGGCGGCCTTGGCCTTGGCGTCTTCCTTGGCTTGCGTGGCGGCGTTCTGTGCGGCCAGCTTGGTGTCGGCGGCCTGCTTTTCGGCAACGGCAGCGGTTTCTGCAGCCGCAGCAGCGGCAGCCACAGCGGCCGGCGCGGCCGGGGCAGCCACCGGCTGCTTCGCGGCTTCCTTGGCCGAGGCGGCGGCGGCTTCAGCGGCCTTCTTCTCGGCGGCGATGCGCGCAGCTTCCTGCTCGGCCTGTTCGGCGCGCTCGGCCTTTTCGGCCTGCTCGCGTTCGCGGGCTTCGGTTTCTTCGCGCTGGCGACGCTTCTCGGCCAGCTCTTCTTCCTGGCGGCGGATCAGCTCGGCCTGGCGGCGTGCGTCTTCCTCGCGGCGGGCCAGTTCGGCTTCGTCGATCTGGGGCGCGGCCGGTGCGGCGGACGTTTCGGCCGCCTGCTGCTGCGCGCCTTCGGCCGTGGCCGGGTGGCCTTCATCGCGCTGGATGAAGGTGCGCTTCTTGCGCACTTCGACCTGGATGGTGCGGGCGCGACCGGTGGCGTCGGCCTGCTTGATCTCGCTGGTCGACTTCTTGGTCAGCGTGATCTTCTTGCGCTCGGGCTCGGCCGTGCCGTGGCTGGCCTTCAGGAAGCCGAGCAAGCGCTGCTTGTCGGCCTCCGTGAGTGCATCGGTGGCGGCCGCTTTGGGCACGCCTGCGCTCTTGAGCTGGTCAAGCAAGGTTTCGGGAGTCTTCTTGAGCTCGTTCGCGAACTCGGCGACAGTAGTACTGGACATATTGCTTTCGTGCCTCCATACCGTCACTCTTGGCCGGCGAACCAATGTTCGCGGGCTTTCAAGATGAGGGCTTTGGCGTCATCGGCGCTCAGGCCGGTGATTTCGGTGAGTTCATCGACCGCGAGGTCGGCCAGGTCGTCACGGGTGTTCACACCCGCTTCAGCCAGCTGCGGAATCAGGTCGGGATTGAGGCCTTCGAGGTCGCGCAGGTTCTGCGAGACGGTTTCGACACCTTCTTCCTTGGCGATTTCCATGGTCAGCAGCGCATCCTTTGCACGGGCACGCAGCTCATTGATGGTGTCTTCGTCGAAGGCCTCGATCTCAAGCATCTCGGAGATCGGCACGTAGGCCACCTCCTCGAGGCTGTTGAAACCTTCCGAAATCAGGATGTCGGCGATTTCCTCGTCGACATCGAGCTTTTCCATGAAGAGCTTGCGGCTGGCATCGGTCTCGGTCGCCTGCTTCTGGGCCGACTCGTTCGCGTCCATGATGTTGATCTTCCAACCGGTGAGGTCGGAAGCCAGGCGCACGTTCTGGCCGCCGCGGCCAATGGCGATCGCGAGGTTTTCCTCGTCCACCACCACGTCCATGGCGTGTTTTTCTTCGTCGACCACGATCGACGAGACGTTCGCCGGCGCCAGGGCGCCGATCACGAACTGGGCCGGGTCTTCGCTCCACAGCACGATGTCCACGCGTTCGCCGGCGAGTTCGTTCGTGACGGCGTTGACGCGGGTGCCGCGCACGCCGACGCAGGTGCCGATCGGGTCGACACGCTTGTCGTGCGAGAGCACGGCGATCTTGGCGCGCGAACCGGGGTCACGGGCGCAGCTCTTGATTTCGAGCAGGCCTTGTTCGATCTCGGGCACTTCCTGGCGGAACAGCTCGATCATGAACTCGGGGGCCGAGCGCGACAGGATGATCGGCGCGCCGCGCAGCGTCAGGTCGACCTCCATGATCATGGCCCGCACGCGGTCGCCGTTGCGCAGGTTTTCCTTGGCGATCATCTCGCTGCGACGCAGGCGGCCTTCGACGCGCCCGGCTTCCACGATGATGTCGCCCTTGTCCAGGCGCTTGACGGTGCCCACGAAGATCTTGTCGCCGCGCGACATGAAGTCGTTGAGCAGCATCTCACGCTCGGCGTCGCGGATCTTCTGCAGGATCACCTGCTTGGCAGCCATGGCACCGATGCGCCCGATCGGCACCGAATCGACGGATTCCTCGATGTATTCGTCGACCTCGATGTCGGGCATCTCCTCACGAGCCTCAAAGAGCAGGATCTCCTGGTCGGGCAGTTGCAGGCCGGCTTCATCGGGCACCACGTGCCAGCGGCGGAAAGTTTCGTAGTCGCCGCTGTCGCGATCGACCGCCACGCGGATATCCACGTCACCCTGATGGAGCTTCTTGGTGGCTTGCGCCAGTGCGGATTCGACCGCGCCGAAGACCACGTCGCGCTCGACGTTCTTCTCGCGCGAGATCGCATCCACCAACATCAACATTTCGCGATTCATGCCACCACTCCTCTTGTTCAGTCCGGAACGTTCATTCCGTCGTCAATATCCGAAAAACCCGGTTGGGTTTTGGCCTTGCGGCCCTTGAAATCCACAATCGGCGCGAGCCGCGCATCGCGCAGCTCGTCCAATACGAAGCCCAGCGCATGCAACGGTGCAGGCGCGCGCTTCTTGCTCACTTTTTGACCCGGCTTGGTCTCGGGCGCATCGCTCCAGACGATCTGCCAACCCGAACCGCCTTCAGCACGCTCCAGCGTGCCGCGAAACTTCTTGCGATTGGCCGACACCTGGCCCGCCGCGGCAGCACCCATGGGAGCCTTGAGGGTGATGTCGATCACCGCGCCCACGAATCGCTCGAAATCCTGTTCATTGCGCAAGGGGCGATCGATACCGGGCGAGGAGACCTCGAGCCGCTTGTAATCGACCGCATCGACTTCCAGCGCGAATTGCAGCTGGCGCGTGACCTTCTCGCAGTCTTCCACCGTCACGAAGGGTTCGGGCACGCCGGCCGCCACTTCTTCAGAGGTGGGGGGCGTCCAGGGCAAATCAATCGTCACGCGCAGCAATCCACCGGCCGAGCGTTCGACCTCGACCAGGTCGTAGCCGAGACCGGCCACGGTTTGTTCTACTGTTTGCTGCAATGCCACGTGTTTGAAAGCGCCTTCTGAATCAATGCCCAAGCCGCAGCACCCGCCCACCACGGATGCCACGACGCCAAATAATTGCTGCTTGAGAATGCATAGACCAAAAAAAACGGGCGGTTGGTACCCGCCCGTTTGGTCGTGAGCCTCGAATTATATGCTATTCGCGTGCATAAATGAAGGACATCGGTATTCAGGCGGCCACAGGGCGCCGGTATTTCGACCAGACCACGGCAAACAGCACCGCGCCCAGGGCCAATGCGGCCGCCGCCACCAGCAAAGGCAGCTCGAAAGAACCGGTGCGCTGGGCCAATGGCGCCGCAAACAGCGGCCCGATGATCTGCCCCACCCCGTAGGACGCCGTGGCATAGCCGATCAACCCGGCCGCGGCATTCCCGCGCAGCCGTCGAGCTTCCCGCATGGCGAAAAGCGTGATGGCGGTGAAAGGCATGCCGAGCAGCAGGCTGCCGAGTGCAAAACCCGCAATGGTCGGCCAGGCCACTGAAAAAACAACGCCGAGCGCCTGCAATGCATAAGCGGCGGCCAGCAGCAGCCGATTGTCCCAATGCACCGGGGCGCGGGCGCCGATCAATGCGCCCGGAATGATGGCTGCGCCGAACAGCGGCCAGAAGAAATCCGGCCACGGCGATCCCGGCAGCGCCTGCCGGGCGATCACGGGCAGGAAGGTGGCGGTAATGATGTAACCAAAGCCTGCCAGCCCATAGAGCACGACCAGCCAGATCGCATCGCTGCGCGCTGACGCCGATCCCGAAGCACCGCCCGCAGCAACAGCCGGACTCGCCGCCGCCCCGCCAGCCACCGCCCCCACCCGCTCGCCGTCATCGAACACCCGCCAGATCACCGCGATCAGCACCACGGCCAGCAACCCGAGGCCGATCCAGCCCGCTTCCGAACCCCAGCGGCCGAGCGCACCGCCCAGCAACCCGGTCATGGCGATCCCGATGCCCGGCCCGGTGTAGATCACGCCGGCCAGCGTGGGCGCGTTCGTCTCGGCCAGCCGGCGCAGCCCCCAGCCCGAGGCGAACACGAAGACCCAGGCGCTCATCACCCCGGCCGCCGCGCGCAGCACGCCCCAGCCGATGAAGCTGTGCAGCAGCCCCATGCCGACCAGCAAGGCCGCCGTGGCCAGCAACCCGCCGCGCACCATGCTCGACGCCTTGATGCCGATGGCCGCGCAGCTGACCGCGCCGAAGAAATAGCCCAGGTAATTAAGAGACGCCAGCAAACCGCCGCCGGCCAGCTCGAGCTTTCCCTCGCTCAGCATGATGGGCAGCATGGGCGTGAAGGCGAAGCGCCCCAGGCCCATGGCCACCGCCAGCGTGACCATGCAGGCCAGCGCCGCGCGCCAGGCACCGCGCCGGTCGTGTCCGATATTCGACATTTCCACCCGTCTCCGTTTTTTATTCCAGTAGCGCCGCTGCCACCAGCTTCTGTGTGTAGGGATGCTCGGGGGCGTCGAGGACGCGCAGGGCCGGCCCGGATTCGAGGATCGCACCGTCCTTCATCACGATGACCTGGTGCGCCATGGCGCGGATCACCTCGACGTCGTGGGTGATCAGGAGGTAGCTCAGCCCCCGCTCGCGCTGCAGCCGCTGCAGCAGGCCGAGCACCTGCTTCTGGATGGTCACGTCGAGCGCGCTGGTGGGCTCGTCGAGCACCAGCAGCCGCGGATCGACGATCAGCGCCCGGGCGATCGCCAGCCGCTGGCGTTGCCCACCCGAGAACTCGTGCGGATAGCGGTCGAGCAGCGCGGGAAACTGCGCCTCGCTCAACCCCACGTCGGCCAGCGCCGTGAGCGCGCGCGCCCGGCGGGCCGCGGCGTCGAGCTCGGGCGCATGCACGCGCAGCCCCTCGCCCACGATCTGCTCGACCGTCATGCGCGGCGAGAGCGACGAGAACGGGTCCTGGAACACCACCTGCATCGTGCGGCGCAGCGCGAGGTCGGAGGCGCGGTCCACCGCCCAGCCCTTCCCCGTCACCTGCAGCTCGCCCCGGTGCTTGAGCAGGCCGAGCGCGGCCAGCGCCAGCGTCGACTTGCCCGAGCCCGATTCGCCGACCACGCCCAGCGTTTCGCCCGGCGCAATCCGGAAATCGGCGCCCTGCACCGCGACGAACTCGCCTTTGCGGAACCAGCCCGCAAAACCAGGGCGCGACACCGGATAGCTCACGCGCAGCGCCCGGGCCTCGAGCACCGGCGGCGCCGCGCCATCGGCGGCCGCCTCGGCCACGTCGCGCGCCGGATGGCTGTCGATCAGCTTGCGGGTGTAGGCATGCTGCGGCGCCTCGAACACCGTGCCCACCGGACCGTGCTCGACGATGTGGCCGCGCTCCATCACCGCCACGCGGTCGGCGAAACGGCGCACCAGATTCAGGTCGTGGGTGATGAGCAGCACGGCCATGCCGTATTTGCGCTGCAGGTCGGCCAGCAGCTCGAGGATCTGTGCGCGCACCGTGACGTCGAGCGCCGTGGTCGGCTCATCGGCCAGCAGCAGGCGCGGCTTGCAGGCCAGGGCCATCGCGATCATGGCGCGCTGGCGCTGCCCGCCCGACAGCTGATGCGGATACGACCTCGCCCGCCGCGCCGGCTCGGGAATTCCGGTGTCGGCCAGCAGCTGGACGGAAGCCTCTTGCGCGGCACGGGCCGACAGCCCTTCGTGCAGCTCGAGCACCTCGGAGATCTGGTCGCCCACGGTGTACAGCGCATTGAGCGCGGTCATCGGCTCCTGGAAGATCATCGCGATCTCCTTGCCGCGGATGCCGCGCAGCTCGCGCTCCGGAATCGACAGCAGGTCGCGCGCACCGCGCTGCGCCTGCGCCCCCGACAGGGTTGCCACCCCGGCGAGGTCGGCGTTCTGCACCAGCCGCAGCAGCGACAGCGCCGTGACCGTCTTGCCCGAGCCCGACTCGCCGACCAGCGCGAGCTTTTCGCCCGCCGCGATCTGCAGGTCGATGCCATGCACCACCGGCTTGCCGCCGAAGGCGACGCGCAGCCCCTTCACGTCGAGCAAGGGCTGGTTCTTCGTCGTGTCGCGCATCGTCGTCATTTGTCGGCCTTGCGGGGGTCGAGCGCATCGCGCAGCGCGTCGCCCATGAAGGTCAGCAGCATCAGCGTGACGACCAGCACGCAGAAGGTGGACAGCGAAATCCACCAGGCGTCGATGTTCCCCTTGCCCTGGCTCAGCAGTTCGCCGAGCGACGGCGTGCCGGGCGGAACGCCCAGCCCGAGGAAATCGAGCGAGGTCAGCGCCAGGATGGCCGCGCTCATGCGGAACGGCAGGAAGGTGACGACCGGCACCATGCTGTTGGGCAGGATGTGGCGCCACATGATCTGCAGGTTGCCCACGCCGAGCGCGCGCGCGGCGCGCACGTAGTCCATCTGGCGGTTGCGCAGGAACTCCGCGCGCACGTAGTCCGACAGCCCCATCCAGCCGAACAGGCTCAGCAGGATCAAGAGCAGCGACACGCTCGGCGTGAAGATCGCGCTGAAGATGATCAGCAGGTACAGCTCGGGCATCGCGCTCCAGATCTCGATCAGGCGCTGGAAGGTCAGGTCGATCTTGCCGCCGAAGAAGCCCTGCACGGCACCGGTCGCGATGCCCAGCACCACCCCGACCACCGTGAGCGCCAGCGCGAACAGCACGCTCACGCGAAAGCCGTAGATCAGCTGGGCCAGCAGGTCGCGCCCGCGCTCGTCGGTGCCCAGCAGGTTCGCGTGCGAGGGTGCGGCGGGGTTCGGCGGCTTCGAGAAATAGTTGAGCGTGGCCGGGCCGTAGCGGTTGGGCGCATACAGCGCCCAGTTGTCGCCCTGCGTGATGCGCTGCTCGATGAAGGGGTCCAGGTAGTCGGCCGGCGTTTCGAAATCGCCGCCGAAGGTCTTCTCGGAATAGTCGCGCAGCACGGGGAAGTAGGTCTGGCCTTCGTAGCGCACCACCAGCGGCTTGTCGGTGGACAGCACGTCGGCGAACAGGCTCAGCACCACCAGCGCCGAGAAGACGAGCAGGCTCCAGAACCCCAGCGGGTTGCGGCGGAAACGGCGCCAGGCACGGCGCCCGGGGCTCACGGACACGGCGGCGGCTTCAGTCAAACTTCACCCTCGGATCGACCCAGACGTAGCAAAGATCGGAGATGAGCTTGGTCACCAGCCCGATCAGCGTGAACAGATACAACGTGCCCAGGAACACCGGGTAGTCGCGCCGCAGCACGCTCTCGTAGCTCAGCAGGCCCATGCCGTCGAGCGAGAACAGCGTCTCGATCAGCAGCGCGCCCGAGAAGAAGGCGCCGATGAACGCCGTCGGAAAGCCCGTGATGATCGGGATCAGCGCATTGCGGAACACATGCTTCCACAGCACCTGACGCTCGGCCAGCCCCTTGGCGCGCGCCGTCAGCACGTACTGCTTGCGGATTTCCTCGAGGAAGGAGTTCTTGGTGAGCATCGCGGTGATCGCGAAGCTGCCCAGCACCATGGCGGTCACCGGCAAGGTGATGTGCCACAGGTAGTCGACGATGCGCGCGCCCCAGCTCAGCGACTCCCAGTTCGGCGAGGTCAGCCCGCGCAGCGGGAACCACTGCAGCTGGCCGCCGAAGATCACCAGCAGCGCCACGCCCAGCACGAAGCCCGGGATGGCGTAGCCGACGAGCACCAACAGCGTCGTGAAGAAGTCGAAGCGCGAGCCCGCCCGCACGGCCTTGGCCACGCCCAGCGGTACCGCGATGAGGTAGCTGATGAAGAAGGTCCACAGCCCCAGGCTGATCGACACCGGCAGCTTCTCCTTGATGAGCTGCCACACGTCCTTGCTCTGGAAGAAGCTCTTGCCCAGGTCGAAGCGGGCGAACTGCTTGAGCATCTGCCAGAAGCGCTCGGGGGCCGGCTTGTCGAAACCGTAGAGCGCCTTGATCTCGGCCACCTGCTTGGCGTCGAGCGTGCGGCCGGTGGGACCGCCCGAGATGCGGTTCTCCTTGTTGGTGAGTTGCGAGAGCAGCTGCTCGGCCGGACCGCCGGGCACGAACTGCACGATGGCGAAGTTGAGCAGCAGCACGCCGAACAGCGTGGGAACGATCAGCAGGAGGCGTCGGATCAGGTAGGCGGCCATGCGTGTTCTTGTTCTCTTACTTGGCGCTCGGCTCGATCCACCACATCGTCAGCATCGCCGACCCCGCCAGCAGGCGCTGCGGCAAGGGCGCGTCCGGGCGACGCAGCTTTCGCTTGTGGGCAATGAAATACTGCTTGCCGTAGTACATCGGGGTCATGTAGTGCTGGTGGAGCAAGTAGCGGTCCAGCAACCGGGCAGCTGCGGCAAGCGAGGCGCGGTCGTGGCTGTTGACGATCACCTCGACGATCTCGTCGACCACCGGGTCGCTGATGCCGCTCAGGTTCTGGCTGCCCTTCTCGCTCGCCGATTTCGAGCCGAAGTCGTCGTACAGCTCATTGCCCGGACTCGACGAGCCACCGACGAGGCTGATGGCCATGTCGAAATCGAAGTCGTCCAGCTTCTTCTTCAGCAGGCTCGGGTCGCGCAGGCGGTAGTCCAGCCGGATGCCCAGCTTGCCGAGGTTGCGCGCATACGGCGCGAGCACCACGCCCGAGCTGCGGTCGGCGATGTCGATGGTGATCACGAACGGCGTGCCGGCCTTGTCGCGCAGCGCGCCGTCGCGGTAGGTCCAGCCGGCCTCCTTGAGCAGTTCCTGCGCCTTCACGAGATTACGCCGCAGGCCTTCGGCGGTGTCGCCGCTGCTGTCGGGGCGCGGCAACTCGCCCTTCGTGTTGTCGAGGTAGCGCTGCCGGGTCTTGAGCTTGTCGATCAGCGCCTGCTCCTCGGGGCTGACCTCGGGCTGGGCCATGAGGTCGTCACTGTTCTGGAAATAGCTCTGGGTGCGCCCGCGGCGGCCGTAGAACAGGTGGGCGTTGAGCCAGTCGAAGTCGAAAGCCAGCGCCAGCGCCCTGCGCACGCGCATGTCGGCGAAGCGCGGCTGCCGCAGGTTGGGCGCCAGGCCCTGCATGCCGGTGAAGCGGCGGTGCGCGATCTCTTCCTTGACCAGCTCGCCGGAGTCGAAGCGGCGGCCCTTGTAGCGGCGCACCCACGCGATGATCGAGCGCTCTTCCATCGCGTCGAGCGCGCCGGCCTTGAGCGACTCTTCTTCGCCGAGCGAGTCCTTGAAATACTGGTACGACACCGTGTCGTAGTTGAACATCCCCTTGCGCACCGGCAGGTTGGCGGCCCAGTAGTCCGGGCGCCGGCGGTAGGAGATGAACTTGCCGAAATCGACCCTGTCCACCACGTACGGCCCGCTCGCGATCGGCGCCTCGGTCACGATCTGGTCGAAGGGCTTGCCCTTGCCCCAGGCGCTGGAGAACACCGGCAACCCACCGATGATCATGTGCAGCTCGGCGTTCTGGCGCACGAAGTCGAAGCGGATGGTGCGTTCGCCCGTCACCACGGCCTCCTTGATGTCGGCCCAGTACGAACGGAAGGTCGGCCCGGCCGCCTTGCTGCGCAAGGTATCGAAGGAGTACTTCACGTCCTTCGCCAGCACCGGCGAGCCGTCGGAAAACCGCGCCTTGGGGTTCAGCCGGAACGTGACGCTCAAGCGGTCGGGCGCGAGCTGGATGTCTTCGGCCAGCAGGCCGTACTGCGAGAAAGGCTCGTCCTCGCTCGGCGTGGTCAGTGAGTCGAAGAGCAGGCCGTACTCGGAGAACACGAAGCCGTTGGCGCTGTAGCCCATGCCCACCGGGGGCACGCCGCGCAAGGTGAAGGGGTTGAGCTTGTCGAAGCTGCCGGCGGCCGACAGGGTCAGGTCGCCGCCCTTCGGGGCGTTGGGGTTCACGTAGTCGAAATGCGTGAACGACGCCGGGTACTTGGGCTCGTAACCCATGCCCAGCCCGTGCGCCGCCCACGAGGGCAGCGCCAGGAGCGCCAACATCCAGAGCAGCCAACCTCGCATGCGAGAATTCTGCCCAAGATTTTCACGAGGCAACTTCATGGGCTTTCTTTCCGGCAAGAAACTGTTGATCACCGGTGTGTTGAGCAATCGCTCCATTGCATATGGCATTGCCAAGGCCTGTCACGACCAGGGCGCGGAACTCGCCTTCAGTTATGTCGGCGAGCGATTCAAGGACCGTATCACCGAATATGCCGCAGACTTCGGCTCGAAACTGATTTTCGACTGCGACGTGGGCGACGACGCGCAGATCGACAAGCTCTTCACCGACCTCGCGCAGACCTGGCCCAAATTCGACGGCTTCGTGCACAGCATCGGCTTCGCCACGCGCGAATCGATCGCCGGCGACTTCCTGGAAGGCCTCTCGCGCGAAGGCTTCAAGATCGCGCACGACATCAGTGCGTACAGCTTCCCGGCCATGGCCAAGGCGGCCCTGCCCTACCTCAACGACAAGTCGGCCCTGCTCACGCTGACCTACCTGGGTGCCGAGCGCGCGCTGCCCAACTACAACACCATGGGCCTGGCCAAGGCCTCGCTCGAGGCGTCGGTGCGCTACACAGCCGCCTCGCTCGGCCCGAAGGGCATGCGCGTGAACGGCATCAGCGCCGGCCCCATCAAGACGCTCGCCGCCAGCGGCATCAAGAGCTTCAGCAAGATCCTCACGGC
The DNA here is from genome assembly GCF_059416405.1 of Variovorax sp. GW821-FHT09D04. Taxonomy (NCBI): domain Bacteria; kingdom Pseudomonadati; phylum Pseudomonadota; class Betaproteobacteria; order Burkholderiales; family Comamonadaceae; genus Variovorax; species Variovorax sp. GW821-FHT09D04. Next base: position 1,128,880 of record NZ_JBWKPA010000001.1, on the reverse strand, counting down.
CGTGGCCGACGCCTCGCCCATCCGCCGCAACGTGACCATCGAGGAAGTCGGCAACGTGGCTGCCTTCCTGCTGAGCGATCTGGCCAGCGGCGTGACCGCCGAGATCACCTACGTGGACGGCGGCTTCAGCAACGTGGTCGGAGGCATGGCGGAGTAATTTCCCCTCTCGGCTCCCAGCGCCTGCCACCGTGTTGAACCGACGCACCCTCCTCCTGTTCGCGGGACTGGGCGCAGCCCTCTCGGGCCGCGCCGCGTTCGCACGCGCCGCCGCGCCCGCCCTGATGCTGGCCGAGGTGTACCGCCCCGGCATGTCGCTCGCGGGCTACTGGGTCAGCGAGAAGTTCGACGGCGTGCGCGGCTACTGGGACGGCCAGAAGCTCTGGACCCGTGGCGGCGAGCCCGTCATGGCACCGGCGTGGTTCACCGCCTCGCTGCCCAAGCAGCCGCTCGACGGCGAACTGTGGGCGGGACGTGGCCGCTTCAACCACACGATGTCGACCGTGCGCAGCCAGACGCCCAGCGACACCGCCTGGCACGAGATCCGTTTCATGGTGTTCGACCTGCCCGCCCAGGGCGGCGACTTCAACACCCGCCTCGCGGCGCTGCGCAAACTGCTGCCGATCACCGACGCGCCCTGGGTGGTGGCCGTGCCGCAGCAGCCCGCCACCACGCACGAGGACCTGCAGGCGCTGCTCGACAAGACCGTGAAGATGGGCGGCGAAGGCCTGATGCTGCACCGGGGCGCGTCGATGTACCGCGGTGAGCGCAACAACGACCTGCTCAAGGTCAAGCCCTTCGAGGACGCCGAGGCCCGCGTGGTCGCGCACCTGCCCGGCAAGGGCAAGCACCACGGCCGGCTCGGCGCGTTGATGGTCGAGATGCCCGACGGCCAGCGCTTCCGCCTCGGCACCGGCCTGACCGACGCCGAGCGCGACCAGCCGCCGCCGATCGGCAGCCTGGTGACCTACCGCTACAACGGCACGCACCCGAGCGGGTTGCCCAAATTCGCCCGCTTCATGCGCGTACGCGAAGGCTAGCCTCGCCTTCGCAGACCGTGCCCCTCACCGGGGCACGCTCCTCTCTCAGCTTGCCTTGCGCACGCAGTCCGCGTAGTACCGCTTCTTGCCCGTCTCGTCGATGCGCGCCACCAGGCCGTGGATGTCGGTCTCGAAGCCCGGGCACTGCAGGTTGAACTCGCGCGAGAACTTCAGGTAGTCGACGATCTTCTTGTTGAACACTTCGCCCGGGATCAGCAGCGGAATGCCCGGCGGGTACGGCGTGATCAGGCTGGTGGTGATGCGGCCTTCGAGCTCGTCGATCTCCACGCGCTCGGTCTTGCGGTGCGCGATGTGGGCGAAGGCGTCGCTGGGCTTCATGGCCGGCGTCAGGTCGCTCAGGTACATCTCGGTCGTGAGGCGAGCCACGTCGTAGCGCGCGTACAGCTGGTGGATGTGCTGGCACAGGTCGCGCAGGCCCAGGCGCTCGTAGCCCGGGTGCTGCTGGCAGAACTCGGGCAGGATGCGCCACATCGGCTGGTTGCGCGCGTAGTCGTCCTTGAACTGCTGCAGCGCCGTGAGCAGCGTGTTCCAGCGGCCCTTGGTGATGCCGATGGTGAACATGATGAAGAAGCTGTAGAGGCCCGTCTTCTCCACGATCACGCCGTGCTCGGCCAGGAACTTGGTCACCACGCTGGCGGGGATGCCGGTCTCGGCAAAGTTGCCTTCCAGGTCCAGGCCCGGCGTCACGATGGTCGACTTGATCGGGTCGAGCATGTTGAAGCCGTCGGCCAGCTCGCCGAAGCCGTGCCAGTTGCGCGGCGACTTCTTGCTCTTGGGCTTGCCGTTCTTCTCGCCGTGCATGATCCAGTCTTCGGCACGGCCGATGCCTTCGTCGACGAGCTTCTCGGGGCCCCAGACCTTGAACCACCACTCGTCCTTGCCGAACTCTTCCTCGACCTTGCGCATGGCGCGGCGGAAATCGAGCGCTTCCAGGATGCTCTCTTCCACTAGGGCGGTGCCGCCGGGCGGCTCCATCATGGCGGCGGCCACGTCGCAACTCGCGATGATCGCGTACTGCGGGCTGGTCGACGAGTGCATCAGGTAGGCCTCGTTGAAGAGGTCGCGGTCGAGCGCGCGGTTCTGCGAGTCCTGCACCAGCACGTGGCTGGCCTGGCTGATGCCGGCCAGCAGCTTGTGCGTGGACTGCGTGGCGAACACCAGCGATTCCTTCGGGCGCACGCGGCGCTTGCCCATCGCGTGGTAGGCGCCGTAGAACGGGTGGAAGGCAGCGTGCGGCAGCCAGGCCTCGTCGAAGTGCAGCGTGTCGACGTAGCCGTCGAGCATGTTCTTGATGGTCTCGGTGTTGTAGATCACGCCGTCGTAGGTCGACTGGGTGAGCGTCATCACGCGCGGCTTGACCTTGTTCGGATCGACGTCGGCCAGCAGCGGGTTGGCCTTGATCTTGGCCTTGATGGCGCTCTGCTCGAACTCGCTCTTCGGGATCGGGCCGATGATGCCGAAGTGGTTGCGCGTGGGCTTCATGAACACCGGAATCGCGCCGGTCATGATGATCGCGTGCAGGATCGACTTGTGGCAGTTGCGGTCCACCACCACCACGTCGTCGGGCGCCACCGTGTGGTGCCACACCATCTTGTTGCTGGTGCTGGTGCCGTTGGTCACGAAGAAGCAGTGGTCGGCATTGAAGATGCGCGCCGCATTGCGCTCGCTGGCCGCCACCGGGCCGGTGTGGTCGAGCAGCTGGCCCAGTTCTTCCACCGCGTTGCAGACGTCGGCGCGCAGCATGTTCTCGCCGAAGAACTGGTGGAACATCTGGCCCACCGGGCTCTTCAGGAACGCCACGCCGCCCGAGTGGCCCGGGCAGTGCCACGAGTACGAGCCATCTTCGGCGTAGTCGATCAGAGCCTTGAAGAACGGCGGCTGCACGCCTTCCAGGTAGCTCTTGGCCTCGCGGATGATGTGGCGCGCCACGAATTCGGGGGTGTCCTCGAACATGTGGATGAAGCCGTGCAGCTCGCGCAGGATGTCGTTCGGGATGTGGCGCGAGGTCTTGGTCTCGCCGTAGATGTAGATCGGCACGTCGGCGTTCTTGCGACGCACCTCGCCGATGAAGCTGCGCAGGCTCAGCACGGCCGGGTCGAGGTCGGGGCCGACCGAGAACTCTTCGTCGTCGATCGACAGGATGAAGGCGCTGGCGCGGCTTTGCTGCTGCGCGAACTGGCTCAGGTCGCCGTAGCTCGTGACGCCCAGCACCTCGAAGCCCTCGCTTTCGAAGGCCTGCGCGAGCGCGCGGATGCCGAGGCCCGAAGTGTTTTCGGAGCGGAAGTCCTCGTCGATGATGACGATGGGAAAGCGAAATTTCATGAGCGGGGCTCCGGACAGGCAGTCAGACAGGCAATGAGCGAGGCGCGAAGTGTACGGAATTCGGATGACGGATTGCGTCAGGCGCCTGCAAGCCCCGCCGGGCACGCCGGCCCGAGCAGCCCCAGCGGGCGCCATATCCCTACGCGACACAGGCGCATGGCGCGCCATGCCGCAGAATGGCGAAGGTCCAAGTAACAAAAGAAGAGAGGAGTTGCCATGGGAAATCCCACCTTCTGGTGGTTGATCGCCGGCGCGGCCATCGTGGCCGAGTTGTTGTCCGGCACGGTGTACCTGCTGCTGCTGGCCGCCGGCTTCGCCGCCGCAGCCATCGCCGCGCACCTGGGCTTCAGCCTCGTCACGCAGCTGCTGGTGGCCGCCGTGGTCGGCGTGGGCGCGGTCGTGACCTGGTACCTGATCCGCCGCAACCGCCCTGCCGAGCCCTCCAGCGAGGCCAACCGCGACCTCAACCTGGACATCGGCGAGAGCGTGTACGTCGATGCCTGGAACCTCGACGGCACCGCCACCGTGCGCTACCGCGGCTCGCAATGGACCGTCGTGCTGCGCGCGGGCCATGCGCCCTCCACCGGCGAGCATCGCGTGGTCGAGGTGGTCGGCAGTCGCCTCGTGGTCGACAAGATCTAGCAGATCTAACAGTTCAATCGGTCAGTCAGAAAAACGCATTCGAAAAGGAAGCAACACCATGGAATTTTCAGTTCCTCTCATCATCCTGGTCATCGCGATCATCTTCATCAGCCAGTCGGTCAAGTTCGTGCCGCAGCAGAACGCATGGGTGCGCGAGCGCCTGGGCAAGTACCACGGCACCATGACGCCCGGCCCGAACTTCCTGATCCCGTTCATCGACCGCGTGGCCTACAAGCACAGCCTGAAGGAAATCCCGCTCGACGTGCCCAGCCAGATCTGCATCACGCGCGACAACACGCAGCTGCAGGTCGACGGCATCCTGTACTTCCAGGTGACCGACCCGATGCGCGCGAGCTACGGCTCGTCGAACTACATCGTGGCCGTGACGCAGCTGGCACAGACCTCGCTGCGCAGCGTGATCGGCAAGCTCGAGCTCGACAAGACCTTCGAAGAACGCGACGTGATCAACGCCCAGGTCGTGGCCGCCATCGACGAGGCCGCACTCAACTGGGGCGTGAAGGTGCTGCGCTACGAAATCAAGGACCTGACGCCGCCGAAGGAAATTCTGCTGGCCATGCAGGCGCAGATCACCGCCGAACGCGGCAAGCGTGCGCTCATCGCCGCCTCGGAAGGCCGTCGCCAGGAACAGATCAACATCGCCACCGGCGAACGCGAAGCCTTCATTGCCCGCTCCGAGGGCGAGAAGCAGGCGCAGATCAACAACGCGCAAGGTGAAGCCGCTGCCATCACGGCCGTGGCCACCGCCACCGCAGACGCCATCGAGCGCGTGGCCGCCGCCATCCGCCAGCCGGGCGGCGAACAGGCCGTGCAGCTGAAGGTGGCCGAGCGCGCCGTCGATGCCTACGGCAAGGTGGCTGCCGACTCCAAGACCACGCTCATCGTGCCGAGCAACATGACCGAGACGGCCGCGCTGATCTCGTCGGCCATGCGCATGATCCAAACCGGTAAAAGCTCTGGCCCGACCTGAAAACGGCTGAAAACCCGCGCTACAATCGTGGGCTCAGGAGCGGTGGATGAGCGGTTTAAGTCGCACGCCTGGAAAGCGTGTGAGGGTTAATAGCCCTCCGCGGGTTCGAATCCCGCCTGCTCCGCCAAAACGATGCCCCAGTAGCTGCCAAGCTGCTGGGGCTTTTTGTTTGTTGGGCACCCGCAATGGGTCTGCCTGTGCCTTGCGGACATCGGGCATGCCGTTGCCCGACCTCCTCCGGTTCAGCTGAACACGCTTTCGAGATCGACCTCTTCCGCGCTGTCGTCCAGCTTCAGGCTCTGCTCGATGTGGTCGAGGTGATGCAGCATCAGCTTCTCGGCCCGCGCGGCGTCGCCGCGGTTCACGGCGGCGACGATCTCCTCGTGCTCGTCGGCGCGGCAGCTGGTGGCCGTGGGGGCGTCGTACAGCGAGATGATCAGGCAGGTCAGCACCGACAGCTCGCGCATCGAACGCGCCAGCGCCGAATTGCCGGCCAGCTCGGCCAGCAGCACATGGAACTCGCCCGACAGCCGCACGATGGCACGCTTGTCGTCGCGGCGCCGTGCATCGGCCTCGAGCTCGATGTGGCGTTGCAGGCGCTCCCGCTTGGCGTCGTCGAGCGTGCGGATGAGGCGGCGCAGCACGCCGGGCTCGATGAGGCGGCGGGCCTCGAACACGTCCTGCGCCTGCTCGATGGTGGGCTTGGCGACGAAGGCGCCGCGCTGCGGCACCAGCTCGACGATCTGCTCGTGCGCCAGCCGGGCCAGCACCTCGCGCACCTTGGCGCGGCTGGTCGCGAAGATCGTGGCCAGCCGGTCTTCGCCCAGCTTCGTGCCCGGCGCGAGACGGTGTTCCAGGATGGCGGCCGAGATCTTCTCGGCGATCTCATCGACGCTGTGTTCGCGGACAGGGGTGGCACCGGTCGTGCCGGTGGCGCCAGTCGCGCCGTTCGCGCTGGTCTTGCGGGCTGGGGCTTTGGTGGGCATCGGCGCCGATTCTATCGACGCCCCCTCGAGGCTGCAGAGCGCCACGGGGCCCACCGCCTCAGCCTGGCGCGCGGGCGCCGTCGCGTGCCAGGAGCCGCGCCAGCGCCTCGGGCAGCCCGTGGTTCGGCTTGATCGGCGGCGGCGCAAAACTGCCCAGGCGCGCCGGCGCGGGTGCCAGCGACACGAGCGTCTGCGCATGGCACACGGCGCTCGACACGCCGTCGACCACGGGCACCGGAATGCGGTCCTTGATGGAGCGCGCCAGCCCCGCCAGCGGCGCGCCGGCAATGATGATCACGTCCGCGCCGTCGTCCTCGATGGCCGACATGCACAGGGCCTCCAGGCGCTGGCCGTGGTCGTCCTGCACATGGCCGATGTCCTTGAGCGGACCGTCCAGGCTGCGGATGCTCGCCAACCGGTCGATGAGGCCGTTGGCCTGCACGCACTCCCGGTACCACGCCGTGATGCGCCGCGAGATCGCGACGATCGAGAAGCGCTTGCCCAGCAGGCACGCACTCATGAGCGCGGCTTCGGTGAGGCCGACCACGGGGATGTCGAGCGCCTCGCGCAGGCCGTCGATGCCGGGGTCGCCGAAGGCCGCGACCACGATGGCGTCGTGCCGCGTGTGGTGCTCGGCCGCGAGCGTGGCGGCCGCGTAGGCGCCGATCAGCGATTCGAAGCGGGTCTCGATGTAGGCCACGCCGAAGGGCGCCGTGAGCACCTCGATGTGCGTGTCGCTCGCGGCTGCACGCCGGGCCTCGGCCGCGATCAGGTCGGAGACGCTTTGCGAGGTGTTGGGGTTGATGAGCAGCAGGTTCATGGCGATGGCTCCAGGTTCAGGCGGGTCGGCGGCTCGGCAGCAAGGTGGGCTCGCCCCGGCGCAGGAATTCTCCGCGTCCGGCGCGCGGATGGAAGCGTTCGCCGTCCCACACGACCTCGCCGCGCGCCAGCGTCAGCGCCGGCCAGGCCTTCACCTCGATGCCCTCGTAGGGCGTGTAGTCGACGTCGTGGTGCAGGTCGGCGTTGCGGATGGCGCGCGGCGTGGTGCCCCAGACCACGAGGTCGGCATCGGCACCGACGGCGATCGTGCCCTTGCGCGGGTGCAGCCCGTAGGCCTTGGCGGGGTTGGTGGACGTCAGCTCGACGAACTTGTTGATGGTGATGCGCCCGTCGAGCACGCCGTGCGAGAACAGGAGCGGCAGCCGCGTCTCGATGCCCGGAATGCCGTTCGGGATGTGGCGGAACGCGACCTCTTCGCCGCCGGGCTTCTTGCCCTCGGGCGCGTCGTAGCGGAACGGCGCATGGTCCGACGAGAAGATCGTGAACAGCCCGTCGGACAGCCCGTTCCAGATCACCTGCTGGTTCTCGCGGTTGCGCGGCGGCGGGCTGCAGACACAGCGCGCGCCCTGGTAACTGTCGTCGATGCCCAGGTCTTCGGCGGTCAGGAACAAATACTGCGGACAGGTTTCGGCGAACACGCTCAGGCCGTGCGCGCGCGCCCAGCGGATCTGCTCGACGGCTTCGCGCCCCGACACGTGCACGATCATGATCGGCACGTCGACCAGCTCCGACAGCGCGATGGCGCGGTGCGTCGCCTCGCGCTCGACCAGCATCGGCCGCGAATGCGCATGAAAGCGCGGCGCGGTGCGCCCGCTGGCTTCGAGCCGCTTGGTCAGCCACTCGATGCAGTCGGCGTTCTCGGCATGGATCATGGCCATCGCGCCCTGCTCTCTCGCCACCGACAGCACGTCGAGGATCTGGCCGTCGTCCAGCTTCAGATCGTCGTAGGTCATGTAGATCTTGAACGAGGTGTAGCCCTCGGCGATGAGCTGCGGCAGCTCGTGCTTGAGCACTTCCTCGGTCGGATCGCTCACGATCAGGTGGAAGGCGTGGTCGACGTGGGCGCGGCCCTCCGCGCGCTGGTGGTAGTCCTGCACGGCGGCGCGCAGCGACTGGCCCTTCTGCTGCGCCGCGAACGGAATCACGGTGGTCGTGCCGCCGCAGGCGGCGGCGCGGGTGCCGGAGCCGAAGTCGTCGGCCATGCGCACGGGTGGCTCCATCGGCTGGTCGAGGTGGCAGTGGGCGTCGACGCCGCCCGGCGTCACGTAGCGGCCGGCGGCGTCGATCTCCTGCCGGCCGGGCGGCAGGCCGAGGCCGAGCTGCACGATGCGGCCGCCGGCGATGCCGATGTCCGAATCGAAGGTGTCGCTGGCGGTGGCAACGCGGGCGTTGCGCACCACGAGATCGAGGTCGCGGAAGGTCATGGTCTTTCTTTGCTTTTCTGTCTGTTTCGGGGGCGGTGGCGAACGCTCAGGCTGTTGCGTCGAACAGCCGGCCCCAGCCCTTCACCGCGCCCGGCGCGACGCCGACCGTCTTCAGAGCGCGCCAGACCACGGTGGCCACCGAGTCGTAGATCGGGATGCCGAGCTCACGCTCCATCTCCTCGACCAGCTGCGCACCGCTGAGGTTGGTGCACATGATGGTGATCGCGTCGGGGCGCTGCTGCGCCACTTCGCGCAGCATGCGGCGCAGCGTGTCGGGCTCGACCTCGCTGAACGAGAAGTTCACCGTGAGGTCCAGGTGGCGCTCGGCCACGCAATCGATGCCGATGCCCGCGTAGTTGGCGACGATGCGCCGCTGCACGTCCTCGACGTACGGCGACACTAGCCCCAGCGTGCGCGCGCCCTGCGCGGCCAGCAGTTCGTTGAGCGCCAGCACCGAGGTGGTCGCCGGGATGCCGGTGGCCTCGGTGATGCGCGCGCACAGCGCCTGGTCTTTCTCGAAGCCGAGCCAGCTGGCCGAGGTTCCGCTCCAGCAGATGGTGTCGACGCGTGCGTCGGCCAGCAGCCGCGCGGCCTCGAGGATCTTGCTGTCGTCGAACTGGTTCAGCGACGCATCGCGCATCGAGATCTCGGTGACGGTGAAGCGCGAGAAGTGCGCCGAGACGCCGGGCACGGCCGCGACCATCGCGCTGGTCAGCGGCTCGAGCGCGGTGTTCGAGGACGGCGTGAGCACGCCGATGAGTTTGCGAGAGGTCATGGGATGGAAGTCGGGGTGGTTGGCATCAGACCGGCAGCTTCTTGCTGTAGTCGATCAGCATCGTCGAGCAGACGAACAGGCCCGCACCGGCTGCGGTGAACAGCATCAGCGCCATGAAGTACGAGCCGGTGGCCTGCACGATCAGGCCGACCACGATCGGCACGCCGATGCCCGCCACGTTGCCGCCCAGGTTCATCGTGCCGCCCAGGAAGCCGACCCGGGCACGCGTGCCGAGGATCGACGGCACGCACCAGAACAGGCCGCACCAGCGCAGGAAGAACAGCGTGACCGACAGCAGCACGACCACCGCGACCGGGTCCGTGATCCGCGTCACCATGAAGATGGCGATGGTCGCGATGATCGACGAGATGCCGAACAGCGTGCGCAGCACCTTGCTCTGCGAGGCGCCGGCCGCCATCCACTTGTCGGCCAGCCAGCCGCCGAACATTTCGCCGACGAAGCCCGAGAAGAACATGATGAACACCGCGCCACCCATCTGCTTGATGTCGAAGCCGTGCACCTTCGACAGGTAGTTGGGCATCCAGGTGAGCAGGCCGTAGAACAGCGCGTTGAAGCACATCCAGCCGAAGAACATGCCCCACACCGAGCGGTAGCGGAAGAAGTCGAGCACGCGGCCGCTGGCATTGGCCGATTCCTTGGCGGCGTCGGCGGCGTGGCTGGCCTCGATGTAGCGCGCCTCGGCTTCGTTCACGTCGGGATGCTGGCGCGGATGGTTGCGGATGTAGCGCCAGGCGAAGTAGCCGGCGATGACGGTGCCGACGCCGGCGATCACGAAGGCCAGGCGCCACGAGCCGAGCACGGCGATCAGCGCCGAGATCAGGATCGCGCCCAGCGCCGCGCCCAGGGGCGCACCGCCGTCGAGCAAGGTGGCGCCGCGCCCGCGTTCGGTCTGCGTCATCCAGATGCCGTTGAGCTTGCCGCCCGCCGGATAGATCGGCGCCTCGGCGGCGCCCAGGCCCAGGCGCGTCAGCAGCAGGGGCACCCAGCCGGTGCAGGCCGCAGCGATGGCCTGGAAGAAGCCCCAGCCCACGGTGGCGCCGGCAATGACGACGCGCGGGCCGAAGCGGTCGGCCAGCATGCCGCCCGGAATCTGCATCAGCGCATAGGTCCAGAAGAACGAGCTGAGCAGCAGGCCCTGCACGGCCGGGCCGATGTCGAACTCCTTGGCGATCAGCGGCATGGCCACCGAGAGCGAGGCCCGGTCGATGTAGTTGATCGAGATCAGGAACAACATCATCAGGAAGATCTTCCAGCGCACCTTGGTGGGCTGGAGGGCGGCGTCGGGTGCTGCGGCGGTCGCCTTGGCGCCGTCCGTCATGGTGTTTTGCATCGGTTTGTCTCCTTGCAGTGGCACGGATGCCAGCTTGCAAGGAAACGACCCGGCACGCTGGCGAACTTTGCAGTCGCGGGTCGGGCTGGTCCGGTCCAGTGCACCACCGAGGCTGTGGGGCGGAATTTAGGCTTTGTCGAAATCAACGTCAACATCAATGTTGACAATCTTGTTGACGGTAATGGCAAACACCTAGACCGCAGCCCCTTCCCGAGGGATCAGGCGGCGTTGGCGGCCGGTGTTTCCGCAAAGTACGCCATGGCCGCCAGCACCCCGCTGCCGGCCACCGGCACGCCGGCCAGCTTGAAACCCATCTCGATGCCGGTCAATGCGGCCATCAGCGTCAGGTCGTTGCAGTCGCCCAGGTGGCCGATGCGGAACATGCGGCCCCGCAGCTTGCCCAGCCCCGCGCCCAGCGAGAGGTCGAAGCGCTGGTGGATGAGGCGGCGCAGCGCATCGGCATCGACGCCCTGCGGCGTGATGACGCCGGTCAGCACGGGCGAGTGCACGCGCTCGTCGGCGCACTGCGTCGGCAGGCCCCAGGCCTGTACGGCGGCGCGCACGCCCCGGCCCCAGCGCTGGTGGCGCGCGAAGATCACGGGCAGGCCCTGCTCGAGCACCATGTCCAGCGCCTCGCTCAGGCCGTACAGCAGGTTCGTGCTCGGCGTGTAGGGCCAGTAGCCGCCCTGGTTCATCTCGATGATCTCGTCCCAGGCCCAGAAGGCCTTGGGCAGGCGCGCGGTCTTCGCCACCTCGAGCGCCTTGGGCGACACGGCGTTGAAGCTGATGCCCGGCGGCAGCATGAGGCCCTTCTGCGAGCCGCTGACGGTGACGTCCACGCCCCACTCGTCGTGCCGGTAGTCGGCGCTCGCCAGGCCCGAGATGGTGTCGACCATCAGCAGCGCCGGATGACCCGCCGCATCGATCGCGCGGCGCACCGCGGCGATGTCGGAGGTGACGCCGGTCGAGGTCTCGTTGTGCACCACGCACACGGCCTTGATGTGGTGCGTGGTGTCCTGGCGCAGGCGCTGCTCGATGAGGTCGGCCTGCACACCGTGGCGCCAGCTGCGCGGCAGGCCGGTCTCGTCGGTGCCTTCGAGCGCGAGGAACTCGGGCTCCAGGCCGAGCCGGCGCGCCATCTTCTGCCACAGCGTCGCGAAGTGGCCGGTCTCGAACATCAGCACGTGGTCGCCCGGGCTCATCACGTTGACCAGCGCCGCCTCCCACGCGCCGGTGCCCGACGCGGGATAGACGACGACCGGGTGCCGGGTCTGGAACACCTGCTGCAGCCCGGCGATGACCTTCTTGCCCAGCGTGGCGAACTCGGGCCCGCGGTGGTCGATGGTCGGCAGGCTGATGGCCCGCAGGATGCGGTCGGGCACGGGGCTGGGGCCCGGGATCTGCAGGAAGTGGCGGCCGCTGGGGTGGTTGTCGAGCGCGATCATGGGGGTTGTCTCCGTTCTGGATGGGTTGTGGAAAGGGCTAGAGCTGCACCGACGCGTGGCCGATGCCGGGGAATTCGGCGGTGACGAGGTCGCCCTCGCCCGCTTCGAGAATGCCGACCCAGGTGCCGGTCGTGACCACGGTGCCGGCCGCGACGGTCTGGCCGTGGCGCGTGGCATGGCGCAGCCACGCGGGCAGCAGCCAGGCGGGGTCGCCGAGCGAATGCGTGCCGCGGCGCACCACGCTCGCGCGCGCGCCGATCCGCACCTCGCACGCTTGCGCGGCCCAGTCGCGGGCAACGAATGGCACCCACTCGCCGAGCACCAACGCGCCGTGCGATTGCAGGTCGGCCAGCTTGCACAGCGCGGGCGCGTCGAGGGCCTCCTGCCAGCGGGAATCGACGATCTCGATCGAGACCGTCATCGCATCGACCAGCGCGCGTGCGCTGTCGACGTCGAGCGTCGCCGGCGACGCCGCATCGACATCGCGCCCGAGGCGCAACGCGATCTCGGCCTCGATGCCCCGCAGGTGAAACGGCCAGTCGCCGGCCGTGGCCGGGCTGGTCCAGACGCCGCGCGGCGGCAGCGGCGCATGCGTCAGCACGGCATCGCGCGACGGGCCGCCGGCCTTCCAGTACCGGGGCGGCGCCGCACCGAACCAGCCGAGCGCCTGCGCCACCTGCTGCTGCACGGCGTAGGCCTCGTCGGCCCGCGCGAGCCCTCCGGCCACCTCTGCCGCCGGGCTCGCGACGTGCGCGCCGCGCGCACGCACCAGCGCCTGCGCGACCGCGTCGATCGTTGAATGGGACATATCGGGTTCCTCCAGTGATCCCAGGAAAGAAATCAGAAGCGCGCGTGCAACGGCGCGAGCCCCTTCACTTCCGCCCGCACGGCCGTGCCCTGCGAGGCGAACAACATGCCGGTGCACGAACCGGTCGTCACGACCTGGCCGGCCCGCAGGCCCTGGCCACGCGCCGCGCCCTCGTTGGCGAGCCACACGAGCAGCGCACCGACGTCGGGGTGCGTGTGCTCCCCGACCGTGTGGGCGACGACCTGCGCGTCGAAATGCATCACGACCTCGGTCTGTGCGAGGTCGAGCCACGCACGCTCGAAAGGCGCGGGCTCGCCGAGCACGAGGCCGCCGTGGCACAGCAGGTCGGCCAGCAGCGCCGAGGGGCTGGCGTCGAGCCAGTCGATCAGCCGGGTCTCCGCCACCTCGATCACGGGCAGCACTTCCGCGATGGCACCGGCCACCTCGTCGCGCGTGTAGGGCAACGCGCGCGGCGGCAGGTCGGCGCCGAGGCGGAACGCGAGTTCGGCCTCGACGCCGCGCAGATGCCATGCCCCGCCGACCAGCGACGCACCGCCGGGCACCAGCCCCTCGGCCGGCAGCGGCGCGCACACGGGCTCGCGGCCCGGCGCGCTCGCGCCGACCTTCCAGCCGCCGACCGCACCGAGCGCCACCAGCGTCGCGTCCTGGATGGCGTAGGCGGCGTGCCGATCGTGCGACGGCAGCAGCGAGGACATCACGCGCCGCCCGTCGCGCCGCGCGCGGCACAGCGCCTGCGCGGCCTCGGCCGGCGCGAGCTGCGCCACCACGGCCTCGGCCAGCGTCACAACGCGGGGAAGCGCCGCCACGGATGGGCCTGTTCGAACGAACGCGCGAGCGCGAGCAAGGCATCGTCCGCCCCTTCGCGTGCCACGAGCTGCACGCCGACCGGCAGCGGCCCCGCAAAGCCGCAGGGCAGCGCGATGGCGGGCAGGCCCACGGCGTTCGCGAAGCCGGCGAACACCGCATGGCCGCGCGGGCCGACCTCGCGCCCGTCGATACGCGTGGGATGCGTCTCGCCGGCGGGCCAGGGCAACGCGGCGGCGGCGGGCGTGAGCAGGAAGTCGTAGCGGTCGAACAGCTGCGCCAGCGTGTTGCGCAGCCGCTCGGCCTCGTACAGCAGCTCGAACAGCTCGCTCGCGCTGGCCTTGCGGCCGTTCTCGGCGTTCGCCTGCATCGCGGGGCCGAACAGCGATGCGTCGAAAGGCCGGCTCGACAACTCCTGCGGATGCGCCACCAGCCAGGCCAGACCGACCTGCGCCAGCAGCGGCCAGCGCTGGTTGACCGCCTCGGCGATGCCGAAGTCCTGCGCCGTGGTGACCTCGTGGCCGAGTTCAGCCATGTGGCGCGCGGCCGTTTCCGTCAGCGCCGCGATCTGCGGATCGACCGGGTGATCGCCGAAGCGCGGAATGAAGAGAATGCGCGCGCGTCGCGGGCCCGCGCCCTCCTCCACCGGCCGGTCGCCGATCACCTGCATCACCGCCGCCACGTCGGCCACGCTGCGCGCGATCGGGCCCGCGACCTCGAAGCCCAGGAAGATCGGCGGCAGCCCGTCGCCGCGCGGCACGCGAGCGCGCGAGGGCTTGAAGCCCACGAGGTTGGTGTGCGAGGCCGGCCGGCGGATCGAGCCGCCGCCGTCGGTGCCCAGCGCAATGGGGCAGCCGCCCGCGGCCACCAGCGCCACCGCGCCACCCGACGAACCGCCGGGCGTGAGCGCCGGGTCCCACGGGTTGCCAGTGGGGCCGAACACCGGGTTGTCGGTGTAGCCCTGCATCGTGAACTCGGGCACGTTGGTCTTGCCGAAGATCACGGCGCCGGCTTCGCGCAGCCTGGCCACCGGCAGCTCGTCGCGCTCGGCCAGCACACCGGCCAGCGCGCGGCTGCCCCAGTGCGTCGGCAGGCCGCGCACCTGCAGGTTGTCCTTGATGGTGACGGGCACGCCGTCGAGCGCGCCCAGCGCTCGGCCGCTGCGCCAGCGCGCGGTGCTCTGCTCGGCCGCGTGCGTGGCGCCTTCGCTGTCGAGCGTGATGAGCGCGTTCAGCCGCGGGTTGACCTCGGCGCTGCGCTGCAGGCAGGCATGCAGCGCATCGGTCGGGGTGAACGCCGCATCGCGAAAGCCTGCGGCGAGCTCGGTCGCGGTGAGTTGCCAGAGCGATGGCATACCGGGCTACTTGAGACCGACCACCGGGCCGACGACCTGCTTCCAGGTGGCCGAGCACTTGTCGTAGGACTTGTCGCAGAGTTCGCTCCAGATCGGCAGCGACACCGTGGTCAGCGCGTCGCGGATCATCTGCTGGTCGCCCGGCTTCACCGGCACGTCCTTCATCGCGAATTTCTTGACGGTCTTGCACGGCTCCTTGCCGACATTGCAGCGCGAGGCGTCGTCGAACAGCTCCTTCGAGTAGCCCCACACCTCGGTCTCGAACTTGCGGAAGGCGTCGGTGAGCTTCGTCTTCTGCTCGGCGCTCAGCGCGTTCCACTTCTGCAGGTTGATCGCGTACGCGTTCAGCGCGATCTGGAAGCCGATCGGCATGAAGTGCGTGGTGACCTCGGGCCAGCCCGCCGAGTTGGCCGAGCTCGGGCCGGTGATGGCGCAGTCGGTCACGCCGCGCTCCAGCGCCTGCTGCGTCTCGCCGAAGGGAATGGTCACGGGGATGCCGCCGAGCTTCTCGATGAACTTGGCGAGCGACTGGTCGTACACACGCACCTTCTTGCCCTTCAGGTCCGCCAGGCCGCCGATCGCCACCTTGCAGAACACCACCTGCGGGCCGAAGGGATAGATGCCCAGCAGCTTGCCGCCGTGGCGCTCCTGCAGCCGCTTGTCGAAGGCGTCGCGGTAGGCATCGACCACCTTGCGCGCCACCTCGTAGTCGGTCGACAGCCCCACGATGTCAGGCCCCAGGAAGAAAGGCTCGTCGCGCGACACCTGCGCCAGGCGCAGGGTGACGATGTCGAACAGGCCCGACTTCAGCACGCGCAGGCCGTCGGCGTCTTTCACGCCCAGCACGTCCATCGGCTTGTAGTCGGCGTCGATCGGCAGCCCCGTGTTCTTCGCGAAGTTCTCGAAGAAGGGCTGCTCCTTGGTCTGCTGGATCAGCCCGGTGGCCACCAGGTTGCCGGCCACGCGCAGGCGGGCGTTGTCCGCATGCGCCGGCAGTGCCAGCGCCAGGGTGGCCGCGATCAGCGGGAGAACGAATTTCAGTTGCATGCCTGACTCCTTGAAAGGTTGAAAGGTGGTTCGAGAGCGGGAGAAAAAAGTGCCGTCACTTGCCGAACAGCAGGTTCGGCAGGTAGGTCGCGATCCAGGGGTTGTGGATCAGGATCGCGGTCATCACGACCATGGCGACGAAGAAGGGCAAGGTGCCCTGGAACACGTCGTTGATCGAGCCTTCGCCGCGCACGCCCTGGATCACGTAGAGCGTCATGCCGATCGGCGGGCTGATCAGCGAGATCTCGCACATCAGCACCATGAAGACGCCGAAGAACACCGGGTCGATGCCCGCGGCCTGCACGATGGGGAACACCACCGGCAGCGTGCCGACCAGCATCGGCATCGTCTCCAGCGCGATGCCCAGCACGAGGTACAGCGCCGCCAGCATCCACAGCAGCATGATGGGCGACACGTCGGCCGACTTGATGAGGCTGGCCAGCGCCTGCGGCACGCCCAGCATCGAGAGCACGAAGTTCAGGTACAGCGCCGCCACCAGAATCAACGCCGTCATCGCGGTGAGCCGCATGGTCGAGCGGAAGCACTCGTGCAGCATCGACACGTTCAGCTTGCGGTAGCCCGCCGCGATGGGCAGGCAGACGATCACGCCCAGCGCCGCGCTTTCGGTGACAGTGGCCCAGCCCGTGTAGATGCCGCCCATCACCACCGCGAACACGGCCAGCGGGCCCAACAGGTGCACCGAGTGGCGCAGCTTCTCCGCCAGCGCGGTGCGGCCCTCGCGGATGCCCGCCACCGACGGGCGCCACACGCAGATCGCCAGGATCGTGAGCAGGAACAGCACTGTCATGATCGCGCCGGGCAGGATGCCGGCCATGTACAGCCGCGCCGCCGAGGTGTTGGTCATCGAGCCATAGATGATGAAAGCCACCCCGGGCGGAATCAGGTTGCCCAGGCTGGCGCCGGCGGCGATGGTGCCCAGCACCATGCGCTGGTCGTAGTTGCGGTTCTTGAAGGCGGGCAGCGCAACCGTCGAGATGGTGGCCGCGGTGGCCACCGACGAGCCCGACACTGCGGAGAACAGCGCCGATGCACCGATGTTGGTGTGCAGCAGCCCGCCCGGCATGCGGTTGAGCCACTGGCCCAGCGACTGGTACATCTTGTCGGTGGCGCCGCCGCGCATCAGGATCTCGCCCAGCAGGATGTACAGCGGGATCGACAGCAGCAGATAGTCTTCGCCGGCCGCCCAGAGCTGCTCGCCGACGGCGTTGATGGCGGGCATGCCGAAGTGGATCAGCGACCCGAGCAGGCCGACGACCAGCATCGTGGTCGCGACATGGAAGCCCAGGAACATCAGGCCCAGCATGATCGCCAGGCCGGCCAGGATTTCGAGCGGCCCGATCACGAGGCGACTCCGGTGGCGCTGGTGACGCTGGCGGCGGCGGCATGCGCGGTCGACGCCTGCGCCGGGGCCTTGATCTGGACCTCGGTCTCGGCCTCGATCTCTTCCTCGAGCGTCTGCGGACCGAAGCGCTCGTTGAGCTCGCCCGTGCGGCGCCGCACGAACAGGCGCAGCGCATCGAAGGCCGCCCAGGCCGCGACCAGCGCGAACATCAGGTAGCCGCCGAGCCAGATCGATTGCGGAATCCACATCGGCGTGGCGAGCGGCGTGGCGGCCGTGCTTTGCAGTTCGATGCTCTCGACCACGACGTTGTAGCCGCGCCAGAGGCACAGCACCGACAGCAGCGCGAGGCTCACCATCGCGAGCATGTTGAGCAGCGCGCGCGTGCCGACCGAGAAGCGCGACAGCAGGAAGTCGACCCGCGTGTGGCTGCGCGTGATCAGCGTGTAGGCGAAGCCGAAGGCGCCGACGATGCCGTAGGTATACGAGCCGATCTCGTCGATGCCCTGCAGGCTGAACGAGAACACCTTGCGGCCGAGCATTTCGACGCAGGTCATGACGGACAGCGCGATCAGCCACCAGCCGCAGGCGATCACGGTCCAGTCGCAAACCCGCGTCAGCGTTCGGCTGATGCCGTGCTGTGGAAGCAATGTTTTCATGGTTTTGTGCAAGGAGGTGCGGTTGAAGGGCAAGCCATTGGAGCGCGCGCCGCACGCGCGCAGCGGACTATCCCGCTGCGCGGGACGGTCGGAAAAACGGCTTAGGAATCAAGCACTTGGCGCGCTGCGCCAGTGGAATGCGCGCGCCTCAGCGGGCGCGCCCGCCGTAGGCGGCGGTGATCTCGTCGGCGGCGGCGCGCACGGTGGCGCCCAGGTGCGGGAAGTCGGTGCTCTTGATGCGCTGCGTCGGGCCGACCAGCGAGATCGCCCCGAAGGGCTGGCCATGCTCGTCGCGGATGGCCGCGGCAATGCAGCGCAGGCCGACGGCGTTCTGCTCGTCGTCGATCGCATGGCCCGCGCGGCGCACTTCGCCCAGCGTTTCGTGCAGCCGCGAGGCGCGCGCGATCGTGTTGTTGGTGAGCTTGGGCAGGCCGTAGGTGCGCAGGTACTGCAGCACGTCGTCTTCCGACATCGCCGCCAGAATCGCCTGCCCCATCGCGGTGCCATGCAGCGGCGCACGAAAGCCCGGCTTGCCGATGGCGCGCATGAGTTCGCGGCTCTCGACCTGCGTGACGAACACGATGTCGCCCAGGTCGGCGATGCCCAGGTTGATGCTCTCGCCCGTGCTGTCGCGCAGCCGGCGCATCACCGGCAGCGCCAGGTGCGCGATGCGGCGGCGGCGCCCGAAGGCGGCGCCCACCGAGAAGCAGCGCACGCCCACGTACCAGAGGTTCGTCTCGCGATCGAACTGCACGAAGCGCCGCTGCTCGAGCGTGGTGAGCAGCCGGTGCGCGGTGGACGACGACAGCCCCGTGTGCGCCGCGATGTCGACCAGCCGGAAGCCTTCGTCGTCCTCGGCCAGAAGTTCGAGCAGCTGCATGGCGCGCGTGAGCGACTGCACGGTGCTGTCGTTGTCGCGGTCGATGCGGGTGACCTTGGGGGCCTTGGCGGAGGTGCGCGGCGAGCTGGCTGTCATGGCGTGCCTTGTGCAAATTGCGTGCCATCCGGCCTGCCCGTCCGGCACGCGATCTGGCCGCCGATGGTCTGCGACAAACGATCTGTCAACCACGGTGTTTGCACCAATGTCGACATTTCTTGATGCAGCGATCACCCGATGCGCCCCGCAGGCGTGCATCACGCTCGCCCCCGCGGTTCGCCCGCGCGCGCGGCGGTGCCCTACCATCGCGGGCATCTTCTTCCTGCCCGCTCCGATCACCCGGATGCCATGATGCCCAGCGATCTCCCGCGTTTCTTCGGCTTCGGCGCTTCGCGCGCCACCCCACGCGGTGTGATCAGCCTGCTGAACCGCTACCAGCGCGCGCTGCTGTACGTGGGCGGCGCAGTGACCTCGCTCGTGCTGCTGGCCGCCACCGGCGTGATGCTCTCTTCGCAGGTGCGCGACTACGTGGCCGAGCGGCAGGCCGAGTTCAATGCGCGCAAGGCGCTGCTGCACCTCGAACTCTTCGTGCGCCAGGGCTCGGCGCGGATCAACATCTTTCACGAGGAGGGCGCCTGGGAACGGCGCGCGCGCGCGCCGCAGTCGCTGGTCGACGCCTTCGCCGCGCACGACGGCCGGCTGGTGCTGCCCAGCAACAAGGACTTCCCGCCGATGCTGCTGCTGGGCGACCTCTCGGCGCAGCGCCCGGCCGACAGCTTCGCGCAGTACCTCGGGCTGGCCGAAGAGGTCGGCTACCGCTCGGCGGCCTACACGAAGACGCTGACGCTGCACTCCAGCTACTTCTACGCGCCCGACCTGCGCTTTTTGGCCGTGGTGCCGGCCCCCGCCGCGGCCGACCTGTTCGAGCGCCACGGCGCGCGCACCACCGAAGACCTGCTCAAACGCATCGCGCCCCCCGAACTCGGCGACCTGAACGACCCGGCCGTCGTCGCCCGCCTGCGCGACAGCGGCACGGCCGTGTGGCTGCCGCCGGCCGTGAGCCCCTTCACCGGCGAGACGGTGCTGCGGCTGGCGCAGCCCGGCTTCCACGACGGCAAGCCCTTCGTCGTGCTGGTGAACGACTACCCGCTGGACATCATCACCGCGCACCTGTCGAACGAGCGCCACGACGAGGCCTCGATGTTCGTGGACCCGTCGGGCCGCGTGATCGCCGAGACGCACGGCCCCAGCGGCACCGAGGGCCTGCAGGCGCGCGCGCTGCAGCTCTCGCAGCCGTCGCTGGCCGCCAACGGCGCCACGCTGCAGTACCGCGACGGCCTCTTCACGCTGCGCGCCCCGATCGCCGACGCCAACTGGACCTACCTCTACGCCTTCTCGTGGCGCACCATCGCGTCCGAGCTGGGCCTGCGGCTGGCGCTCTATGCGGGCGCCATGCTGCTGCTCATCGCCTTCGTCTGGGCCGCGCTGCTCCTGCTCGACCGCAAGGTGTTCCGGCCCGGCTATGCGCGCTCCCAGCGCATCGTGGAGAGCGAGAACCTCAACCGCACCATGGTCGCGACCACGCCCTCGGGCCTGGCGCTGCTGCGCTACCCCTCGGGCGAGGTGCTGCTGCAGAACCAGGTGATGCAGGCCTGCACCGACAACGCGCGCCCCGAAGATCCACCGCTGCCGCAGCGCCTGCTGCGCCTGTACGACGATGCCCCCGGCGCTCCCGAATGGCTGCCCGACCTGGAGCTGCCGGTGACGCTGGCCAGTGGCGAGGTCACCGAGCTGCTCGTGAGCGTGGTGCGCACCAAGTACCAGGGCAGCGACGTGCTGCTGTGCAACTTCTCCGACATCACGACGCGCAAGAACGCCGAGCGTGCACTCGAAAGCGCGCGCGAGGCCGCGCATCAGGCCAACCATGCGAAGTCGGCCTTCCTGGCCATGATGAGCCACGAGATCCGCACGCCGCTGAACGCCATCATGGGCAACCTCGAGCTGCTGCAGCGCTCGCCGCTGTCGGCCGCGCAGAACGAGCGGCTCGGCGCCGTGACGTCGTCGTCGACCGCGCTGCTGGGCAGCATCAACGACATCCTCGACTTCTCGAAGATCGAGTCGGACCAGATGCGGCTGGAGTCGATCCGCTTCGACCTCGCGGACACGGCGCGGCAGGTGATCGCGGTCTTCACGCCGCTGGCGCAGGCCAAGCGCCTGGCGCTCGACTGCGTGATCGACGACGCCCTCGCCCCGCACCACCTCGGCGACCCGACGCGCATCCGCCAGCTGCTCATGAACCTGCTGAGCAACGCCATCAAGTTCACCGACACCGGCGACGTACTGCTCGAGGTCTACCTGAAGGACGACGCCGCCCCCGCCTCGCCGGTGGTGATCGGCGTGAGCGACACCGGCATCGGCATGACGGCGGCGCAGCAGAAGGCGCTGTTCGAGCCCTTCACGCAGGCCGACAGCAGCATCGCGCGCCGCTTCGGCGGCACCGGCCTGGGGCTGGCGCTGTGCCGCCGGCTGGCCGGGCTCATGGGTGGCGACATCCAGGTGGTGAGCTCGCCGGGCAAGGGCAGCACCTTCCTGGTCACGCTGCCGCTGCCTGCCGCGCCCGCCCTGCCCCCGCGCGCGCCCGCAGTGCCTGCCTCGTCGGCGGCCGGCGCCGACACGGCCGCGCCGGCGGCGCACATCCTCGTGGTGGACGACCATCCGGCCAACCGCGAGCTGGTGAAGATGCAGCTCGAGGCGCTGGGCTACACCTCCGACCAGGCCTCGGGCGGCCTGCAGGCGCTCGACCTGTTCGCCCGGCGGCGGCACGACCTCATCATCACCGACATCAACATGCCGGGCATGGACGGCTACACGCTGGCACGCGCGCTGCGCGCGCAGGGCTCGCGCGTGCCCATCGTGGCGCTCACGGCCGACGTCGCGGTGCGCGAACGCGAGCGCTGCGAATCGGCGGGCATCGACACCGCGCTGATCAAGCCCATCCTGCTGGACACGCTCGACCAGACCGTGCGGCAGCTGACCCTGCGCGACCCCGAGGCCGCGCCATCGGCCGGCGCCCGGCGACAGGACATCGCGCAGGGCACCCTGCCCGCATCGGTGCACCGGCCGCTCGCGCAGTCGCTGGCCGACACCGCGGCGGCCATCCGCGCGGCGCTGGACGCCGGCGACAGCGCCGCGCTCGGTGCCGGGCTGCATTCGCTGCGCGGCGCCTTCGCGCTGATCCACGAAGCCGGGCTCGCCGCCGACTGCGTCGCCATGGAAACGCAGCTGCGCGACGCCGACCTGCACGCGCTGGCGCAGGCCTTCGAACGCTTCGAACCGGCGGCGCGCGCCGCGCTCGCACGCCGAGCGCCCGAGGGCGCGGCCGCGCCCTGAAGCCGCCCGGGTCCGAACCCGTTTTCGGACCCGATCCGATCCGCCAATGCTCCCGGTCCTAGCCCCGGGCACCCCGCGTCTTACAAATTAGGACGGGTCCTATGCAATGGCGGCCCGCTATCGGATCAGGCCGCTTAACGCAGGACCGACGTCCTCCTAAAGTCCAGTCATCCCCTGCTGGCACCGCCCGAGGCACCCGCCACCGGCCCCTTTTTTAGACGTCCCCGACGCCGGGGGCCGGGCGTTCGACAGCAGCCCTTCCTGCACGCGGCGCGCGCAGGTCCGACCCCTCTGTGTTCCACAGGTCCGCCATGAAGCCATTCAATCTCCGCGTCCTGATCGCGGACGACCATCCCGCCGTTCGCATCGGCATCGAGAGCACGCTGCGCGAAAGCCAGGCGGTCACCGTCGTGGGCGCCGCGCGCGACTCCACCGAGATGATGGAGATGCTCAAGCAGCACGACTGCCAGATCCTCGTGTCCGACTACGCCATGCCCGGCGGCCTGCACGGCGACGGCATCGCGCTGTTCGCGCTGGTGCGCCAGCGCTACCCGCGGCTGAAGATCGTGGTGATGACCATGCTGGACAACCCCGGCATCATCCATTCACTGCTGGACATCGGCGTGCCCTGCATCCTGAACAAGGCCGACTCGGTGAGCCACCTGCTGCCGGCCGTGCATGCGGCCTACGCGAGCGGACGCTACCTGTCGCCCAGCATGGCGGAGATCGCCGCGCGCACCGCGCCGCACCGCACCGACACCCAGCCGCACGCCATGCTCTCCAAGCGCGAGCTCGAGGTGGTGCGCATGTTCGTGTCGGGCCTCACAGTGACGGAGATCGCCGAGCGGCTGCACCGCAGCAAGAAGACCATCAGCACGCAGAAGGGCTCGGCCATGGCCAAGCTCGGCATCCTGCGCGACATGGACCTCGTGCGCTACGGCATAGAGACGGGGCTCATGAGCACGTCGGCGGCCCCGCCGCCGCCACCACCGGGCCTGCCGGCGCTGCCCTGGCCCTGAGGCCACACACGGGTCAGCCCTGCGGCGCGCCCGTCACCGTGGCCGTCAGGCCGTTTTCGAGCGCGTAGCGCAGCAGGTCGACATCGCGCTCGATGCCCAGCTTTTCCATCGCCTTGGTCTTTTGCGTGCTGATGGTCTTCTTGCTGCGGTGCAGCTGCTCGGCGATCTCGTTGATCGTGAGCCCCGACGCATACAGCCGCACCACCTCCGACTCGCGCTGGCTCAGCACGCCCGCGGCGTTGCGGCTGCGCACCTCCCAGTCGATGGTGCGCACCACCGCGTCCATGGTCGGCGAGTAGTACGTGCCGCCGGTGCGGGCGGCGTGGATGGCGGGGATGAGGTGCGCCACCGCATCCGATTTGCTCACGATGCAGCGGATGCCGCTGGACACCAGCGAGTGCAGCACCGCCGGGTTGTCGAGCATGGTCATCACCACGATCTGCGTGTCGGGAAAGCGCCGCTTCACCAGCTTGAACAGCGGCACGCCGTCGCCGAACTCGCCGGCCGGCATCGCGTAGTCGGACACCAGCACATCGCAGGGCGTGGTCTCCAGCAGCGCCATGAGCCCAGTCGAATTGGCCACCTCGCCCACCAGCGTGAGGGTCTCGACCGACGCCAGCTCGTGCCGGACCCCGGCCAGCATGCCGGGATGGTCGTCGGCCAGAACGACGCGGATTTCGAAGCGGTCCATTGCCATTGTTTTTTCCCTTTCGCTTGCCGGCGTGGCCGGCGGACGAGGGTCCGGGCGCTGCGCCGGGGCATCTTACCCGCCGGTCTTGCGCAGGCGGGGCCGCGGCGCGCAGGTGAACGGCTCAGGCCGTTTCGGTGGGAGGCGCCGCGGCAGCGGGCTGCGAAGCGCGCGCGCCCGAGGCCGACAGCATGTCGCCCGGGAAGGCCTGCGCGATGGCCTGGAGTGCTGCATGCGCGGCTTTCTTGCCGGCGTCGTCCGAGGTCCGGTAGGCGCGCAGCAGCGACACCTCCTCGCGGCTCACCGACAGGTCTTCGGTGCAGGTGGGCATGCCGGTCACGACATAGAGCACGTCGATGCCGATGACGGCCATGGTGGCCAGGTAGGCCGCGTCGGGATGGCGCGCGCCTTTTTCGAAAGCCTCCTGCACGGACGCATCGACGCCGCCGAGCACCGCGAAGGCGGCGGCGCTCAGGCCGAGCCTGGCGCGCTCCATGGACAGGCGGTGTCCGATCATCCGCATGAGCGCGCTCCCCATGAAGGGTCGAGGCCCCATCCGCCTGCGATCTTGATCAAGGCCAAATGCGACCGCCTGCTCAAAAGAAATTGTCGTTCCGGGCCGTGGCCGATGGCTTTTTTGCCAGCACCAAAGCGCCGAACAACGCGCTTCGCCGCGTGCAACCGGTTGCCTGCATTCGCTTGCCACGCAGGAATTCCCACAATTTCTTGATCCACAAGATATTCGTCATCGACGCCCTCTAAAAAATATTCAATCCAGCGCCCTTGCACAGATGCCTAAGAGGCGACAAAGGTAATTTTTCAATCCTATGTTTTCAGCCTCGAAAATCCAATCGGACCCGTCTGAAAATCGCTCGCACGGTGCTTGCCTATTGGCAGTTCATCGTGAAGATTGCGCGGCCATTGGCGCTGCCGCTCTTCACTGTCGATTTGCAGGGCAGCCTTGCCGCCCCAGCGATCTGTTCACAGGAGATCGAATCCACCCGAACAGATGATTTATTTTTCATCGACGCCTGCGACTGCGGAATACAGATTGAAATTCCAGAAGCCCCGCCTCGCTCACAGGCTCAGCCGAATCCTGAAAAAGAAAGACCTGTATAGGACCCGTCCTATAAACAGAAGCACTCCTGGAATTCATGGAAATTCACGCGCAATTCGCCCTACCATTCCTGTTGATTTTTTTAATTCACGTCTTTTTCGCCATTTTTTTCGCCATGTCTCCGCCAGCCTTCCCCGCCAGCGCCCACCCTGCCCCGACGCCTGCCCGGCAAGCGCAGGAGCTGGACCTGCTGCGCCGCTACCAGCACGCCCTGCTCTACGGCGGCGGCGCACTGCTGTCGCTGCTGATCGTGCTGGCCGCAGGGCTCGTGCTGTACAACGCCGCCGCCAATGCGCTCGCGAACCTGCGCACCACGCTGGCCACGCACAGCGCGCAGATGCAGCTCGACATCGAGGAAAAGCAGGCAGCGATGCGCCGCGGCGTGGTGAATGCCGAGCTGCTCTGGAACAGCCAGACGCCGCCGGCCGCCGGCACGCTGGAGGCCTTCGTGCGCGACGGAGGCCAGGTGGTCCTGCAGGCCGGGGCACACCTGACGCCAGCCATCGCCGCGGTCGACACCGCCGGCACCCCTGACCTGCACGAATTCGCGCCCTACCTGGGCATGCTCGAAATGCAGGCCTACAGCGTCACCGCCGTCGCGCAGCTGCGCAATTCGCCACTGGGCGCCTACGCCTACACCCCCGACCACCGCCTGCTCACGCTGATGCCCGCGCCCGAAGGCGGCCTGCAGGGCGCGCTGGCTCGCACCGGCCTGCCGGACACCGTCGCGCTCATCGCGCGCCTGAGCTACGACATCGGCGATCTCGCCGGCGACCCGGCACTCGCCGCGCAGTGGCGCATGCAGCGGCGCGTGGCCTGGCAGCCGCCGGCGCCCGACCTGCTCGCACCGGGGGCCTCGCCCTTCAAGCTGGTGCAGCCCGGCTTCGACGCCCAGGGCCGCCCGTTCATGGTGTTCGTGAGCAACCTGCCCTCGAACGTGCTGCAGGACCGCCTGCGCCACACGCCGCAAGACACGGCCGCCCTGCTGGTCGACGCGCAGGGCCGGGTGCTGCTCTCGGCCGACCGCACGGGCGACGCCATCGACGGCGCCGCGCTGATGGCCACCGCGCTGGCCCACAGCCTGCGCCAAGCCAGCCCCACGCTGCCGCGCGAAACCTACCGCGCAGGCGTGTTCAGCCTCTCGACGCCGCTGGCCGGCACCGGCTGGTCGCTGGTGTACGCCTACTCGTGGCGCACGGTCTTCACCACGCTGAAGCCGCAGCTGCTGCGCTACGGCGGCGCCACGCTGGTGGTGCTGGGCACGCTCTGGGGCCTGCTGCTGCTCTTCAGGCGCAAGCTGCTGGAGCCCGCCTACCGCCGCTCGCAGCGGGTGTTCGAAAGCGAGCAGCTCAACCGCGCGATCATCGCCACCTCGTCGTTCGGCGTCTGCCTCATCGCGCTCGACGACGAGCGCGTGCTGCTGCAGAACACCCTGATGGAACACTATGCGGCGGCCACCGCACCGCCCGAGCCGCTGCACCGCCAGATGGCCGCGCTCTACCGCGAACGTGCCCAGGGCGGCACGCTGCATGACGCCGGCATGCCACTGGCCCTGAAGAACGGCCAGGCCTGCGAGCTGCTGCTGCAATGCACGCGCACGCGCTACCAGGGCGCGGACGCCCTGCTGTGCAGCTTTGCCGACACCACCGAGCGCAATGAACTCGACAAGAAGCGCGAAGAAGCCCGCGAAGCGGCCGAGGCGGCCAACCGCGCCAAGTCGGTGTTCATCGCCACCATGAGCCACGAAATCCGCACGCCGCTGAACGCGGTGCTGGGCAACCTCGAGCTGCTCGGCCAGGGCGCGCCGCCCGAGGTGCAGGCCCGGCGCCTGCAGTCGGTGCGCCAGGCCTCGCGCACCCTGCTGGAGATCGTCAACAACATCCTCGACCTGTCGAAGATGGAATCGGGTCACCTCAAGCTCGAGGCCACGCGCGTGGCGCTGCCCGAGCTCGTGCGCACCTGCGCGGAAATGTTCGAGCCCTCGGCGCATGCCAAGGGGCTGCGGCTCGATTGCGTCGTGCACCCGGGCCTGGCCGCCGGCTATGAAGGCGACCCAACACGCATCCGCCAGATCGTCGTCAACCTGCTGAGCAACGCGATCAAGTTCACGGCCGCGGGCACGGTGACGCTGGAGGTCGGGCCGCTGTCGCCGGGGCAGGCTTCGCCGGTGGCGATCCGCGTGACCGACACCGGCATGGGCGTGCCGCCCGAGCAGATTCCTCAGCTGTTCGACATCTACATGCAGGCCTCGCCCTCGACCGCACGCGAGTTCGGCGGCTCGGGGCTGGGGCTGTCGATCTGCCAGCGGCTGGCGCGCAAGATGGGCGGCACGATCGCCGTGCACAGCCAGCCCGGTGCGGGCTCGTGCTTCACGGTGACCTTGCCGCTGGTGGCGCTGGCGCCCGAGGCGGTCGCGCCATCGGACACCGGTGCTGGCAGCGCGGCCCTGCCCTTGCGTCCCGTGCGCCTGCTGGTCGTGGACGACCATCCGGCCAACCGGGCCCTCATCAGCGACCAGCTCGACGCGCTCGGCGTCGCCGCCGACGTGGCACCCGACGGCAACGCCGCGCTGGCCCTGTTCGCCGCGCAGCGCTACGACCTCGTGCTGACCGACCTGAACATGCCCGGCATGGACGGCTACACGCTGGCCCGGCGGCTGCGCGAGCGCATGCCGTCGATCCCGCTCGTCGCCATCACGGCGCACCTGGAGCAGGAGGGCTACCAGCAATGCTCGCTGGCGGGCTTCGCGGGGGTGCTGCTCAAGCCCGTGCTGTTGCCGGCGCTGGAGCAGGCGATCCTCAAGACGCTGGGCGCGGCCGCGCCGCCACGGATGGCCAGCGCCCCGGTCGCGCCTGCGCAAGCGCCGCACGCGCCGCTCGACGCGCGCCTGCACGACGCGATGGTCTCGTCGCTGGCATCTTCCGCGCAGCAGGTCCGCGAGGCCCTGGCGACCGGCGACCGGCGCGTCATCGGCGACGAGTTGCATGCGGTGCGCGGCGCCTTCGCCATGATCGGCGAGCCGGCCATCGCCGCGATGTGCGGCCGGCTCAGCGCTGTGGTGAAGCAGGAGAACATGGCGGTGATCGCCCCCGGCTGGACCGCGCTACAGGCGGCCGCCGAAGCGGTGCTGGCGCGACGCGCGGCCTGAGCGCGCGTCGCCCGATCGTCAATCGGCGTTCCGCTGCGCCTGCGGGCGCCCCGCCGCATACCGCAGCAGCGCTGCGTACTGCACGAAGGCCGACTCGGCCATCGGCGCGGCGTGCTGCGCGCCCTGCGTGAAGTGGCACCCGAGACTGCGGGCCAACGCGAGGTCACGCTCGCCGTCGACGCCCTTCACGAGCAGCGTCGCGTGCTGTTCGCGTGCCATGGCGATCACGCTCGCCAGGATGTGGCGGGCATGCGGGTTCTCGCGCGCCTGCGTCAGCTGGCGCGCGTCGATCTGGAGCTCGCTGAACGGCACCTTGAACCAGCGGCTCAGGGTCGAGTCGCCCTGGCCGAAACGGTCGATGGCGCAGTGGAACCCGCGCAGCCGCAGGTGCGCGACCGCGCCGGCCAGCACCTCGTTGCAGTGCGCGCCGCCGTCTTCGGCAATCTCCAGCACGAGCTGGTCGGCGGCGATGCCGGCGCGTTCGGCCTGTTCGGCCACGCCCTGCGCCCAGGACACCGAGGCGGCCACCGACGCGGGCACGCGCACGCCCAGGCGCAGGCCGTGGTCCTTGTGCATGTAGCCGAGCAGTTCGAAGGCGCACTCGAGCATGCGTTGCACCAGCGCGTCGTGCAGGCCGGCCTGCGCGATGGCGGGCAGGAAGTTGGCCGCGGGCAGCCAGGTGTCGTCGGGCCGGTACCAGCCCGGCTGCAGTTCGGCGCCGCGCAGCACGCCCGTGCGCGCGCAGTGTCGGGGCTGGAAGTGGGCGGCGATCTGGCATGTGGCCAACGCCTCGCGCAGGGCCGATTCTGTGAAGGCCGGTGCGTCGTTCGCAGGTGGGGCGCTCCCGCGCCGCAGCCCGGCCCGGTGGCGCCGTTCGCGCGCCATGGCCTGCGCCGCCGACGCCATCGTGACCATGGTGCGCGGCTTGGCGATGGCCGAGAGCACGCGCGCGCCGCGGGCCCGGGCGTAGTCTTGCGCCGCCTGCAGGATGCGCGGCGGCTGGGCGCTCATGAGCACCAGCGCCGCGGGGCTGCCGGCCTCGACCACCGCGTCGATCATCTGCAGGCCCGTGACCTCGGGCGTGTCGATGTCCACCACCAGCAGGTCGTGGCGGCGGCGCTGCACTGCTTCGACAAAGCCATGGCCGCTGCGCGTGACGTCCACGCGGGGGATCCCGGCGTGGCGCATGAAGGTGGCCAGTGCGAGGCCGGTGCGTTCGACCTGGTCGATCACGAGTGCGTGTCTGATCATGGCGAGCCTTGGAGGGGGAAGAGGATGTTCTGCATCTTCCCGGGGGCGGCAAAAATCCCCCATCGGCCCAGTCCGAAACTCGCGGCCGATTCCGTAGGACTTCGGCTGAACCCTGTTGCCCCGCAGCAACCGTTGCCAATCCTGAGCAAGGCCGCATCTGGCGGTACGATGCGCGGAATCGAATCGACCGACATTCCACCCCACTTCGCCTGCCGCAAAGGAGCCTCGATGGCCGGACCTTCCCCCACCTTGACGCGCGGCACCACCTCGCTGGACAAGACCCTGAAAAAGAGCGAACAGGTGGCCGCCGATGTGCAGCGCGCCTCGGACAACCTCGCCGTCGTGAGCACCGTGCTGGAACAGGAACTGCCGGACGAGGTCCAGGTCGGCGAGGTGGCGCAGGCCATCGAGCACACCAGCCAGCTCGAGGAAAAACTCGCCCAGTCGGCCGAGAAACTGGCTGAAGTGAATGCGGCGCTGAGCGAGGAAATCGAGAAGCGCCTCGAAGTGACCGCCGAGCGCGACGAGAGCCAGGCGCTGGCCGAGCAGCTCAAGGCGCGCATCCGCACCCAGGCGACGTCGGACAAGCGCTGATCGCCGTTGTTTCCGCACGGTTTGCGTGCGTCGTTCTCCCTTCTCCTACGCGGAGACCGCTTGCGCCACGCTACGCTATTGGTTCACACATCAAAACCGCGGCATGGCCCTCATCACGTTCCTCGTCGAGGACAACAAGACCATCAGGGACAACCTGGTCCCGGCCCTCGAGGACCTCGTCAACGGCCATGTCGTCGGCTATGCCGAAACCGAATCGGGCGCCCTCGCCTGGCTCGCCGCCCACCCCGATGCCTGGCAGCTGCTCATCGTCGACCTGTTCCTCAAGGAAGGCTCCGGTCTGGGCGTGCTGTCGGGCTGCCGCGAGCGCGGCCCGCACCAGCGGGTCGTGGTGCTGAGCAACTACGTCACCCCGGACATCCGCACGCGCTGCCAGGCCCTGGGCGCCGACGCGGTGTTCGACAAGTCGCGCGACCTGGACGCCTTCATCGAATACTGCAACGCCGACCGCCCCTCGGGCATGGCCGCGCTCTGAAGGCCGGCCCGCGCCACGGCGGCGCGCCCCCCTGAATGACAAAAGGGCCCGAAGGCCCTTTTGTCATGGAACGACCCGGTGAAGGGTCGTTGGCTGCAATGCGATCAGCGCACCACGGCGATCTGCGTGCGCACGCCACCCTTGTAGGTGAAGAGCGTCAGGGCGCCGTTCTTGATGTCGCCCTTTTCGTCGAAGGCGATCGGGCCGGTCACGCCCTTGTATTGCACCTTGCCGACTTCAGCCAGGTACTTTTCCGGGTCGGACGAGCCGGCCTTGGCCATGGCTTCGGCCAGCACGTTGACCGCGTCGTACACGTACGGTGCGTAGATCTGCACTTCGACGCCGTTCTTGGTCTTGAACTTGGCCTTGAAGTCTTCCAGCGGCTGCTTGAAGTCGCCGTCGACACCGCCGGCTTCGGCGCAGACCACCATGTCTTCACCGATGGCGTCGCCTGCCAGCTTCGGCAGTTCGCCGGTGCACAGGCCGTCGCCGCCCATGAACTTGACGTTCAGGCCGAGCTGCTTGACCTGCTTGAGCATCGGGCCGCCCACGGCGTCCATGCCGCCGAAGAACAGCACGTCGGGCTTGGCAGCCTTCAGCTTGGTCAGGATGGCGTTGAAGTCGGTCGACTTGTCGGTCGTGAACTCGTGGCCCACGATGGTCGCGCCGGCCGCCTTGGCAGCCTTCTCGAACTCTTCGGCAACGCCCTGGCCGTAGGCCGTGCGGTCGTCGATCACGGCAATGTTCTTGCCCTTGAGCGTTTCGACGGCGTACTTGCCCAGCGTGCCGCCCAGCTGCGTGTCATCGGCCACCACGCGGAACGTGGTCTTGAAGCCCTGGCGGGTGTACTTGGGGTTGGTGGCCGACGGCGAGACCTGCGGAATGCCGGCGTCGCTGTACAGCTTGGAAGCGGGGATCGTGGTGCCCGAGTTCAGGTGACCGACGATGCCGTTGACCTTTTCATCGACCAGCTTCTGGGCGACGGCGGTGCCTTGCTTCGGGTCGCCAGCGTCGTCTTCGGGAACCAGCACGAACTTGGCAACCTTGTCGCCGATCTTGAAGCCCTTTGCATTCAGGTCTTCGATGGCCATCTTGGCACCGAGCTCGTTGTCCTTGCCGAGGTGGGCAATGGGACCGCTGGTCGGGCCGACGTGGCCGATCTTGACGACCAGGGCATCAGCCGGAGGCGCAGCAGGGGCCGGAGCCGCAGCCGTGGGTGCCGGTGCCGCCGGAGCAGCAGCTTCTTCCTTCTTGCCGCAAGCCACGAGCGTGAGTGCAGCCAGTGCGACCGCAGTCCATTTCAATTGCATGAGAACCTCCAGAACTTGGATGAAAAGATATAAAAACCGGTCGTTCGATCCGGGCGTTCAGACCTCGCAAGTTTCGCGCCGCAGACCAGCGGCACCCTCACGCCATTCCGACCTGCGGCGCAGTTTAGCCGAGGATTTATGCGCCGGAAGTTGGCGTAGACCCTGTGTTTTCCCCTGTGTTTTCACAGAGTTCAGCGGCCATGGATTCGATGACGAGCGCGCGCAGCACGGCCTCGATTTCGCCGCGCAGACGCGGCACCATTTCGTCGAGCTGATGCTGAACGGCAGCTGACACGGCGTCGCTCAATCGCTCCTCCAGCGACAGGTCGACGCGCTGCAGCACGCGGTGCAGCAATTGCTCTTCGAGGCTGACGATTTCGGCCGGCGTGAGCGACACCGACGGCGGCAACGCCACGGCGCTCGCAGGGTCCGGCGGCGGGGGCTGCGACACCGGAGCACCCGTGGGTCGCACCGTCTCGGCGACCGGCACGGGCTCGGCCGGGATCTCGAGCACGGTCGTCAGCGTCGGGACGAACCGGGGCGGCGTGCGCAGCGTGCTGGCCATCAGGAAGCGCTCCTTGCGAAATCGTGCGGCTGGATCGTGTAGCCCCGGTCGGCGTAATGGCGCCAGCGGGTGCGGCCGACCTGCCGGTCGTTCGCCTCGTCGCTCACGATGTCGATCATGCGTTCGAAGCGCTCGAAGCCGGCCGGCACCTCGAGGCCCAGGTTGACCAGAATCTCGCGGTGCGGCAGCGAGGCTGCGTCCGAACCTTCGGCGCACAGGATCACGGGCGAACGCGCCACCACATGGGCCGGCGCATCGGCGCGGCAGTGCGCGACGAAGTCGACCGGCGACAGCTGCCAGAGCGCGGCATCGACCGTGTCGAGCGCGCGCGCATCGCCCACCACCACCACGCGCAGGCCGCGTGTGTTCACGGCCTTGCGAACCAGCCGGCAAGCGTAGGTGAGCTTGTCGGGCGCGTTGTAGTGAAAGCCGATGTCGGTCACTGCGCGGACCGGGCCTTTCGGGCCGGCTTGGCCGGGGCCTTGGGCGACGCGGCCTTCTTCACGGGCTTGGCAGCCTTGCCGGCCTTCGGCGCGGCGGCAGCGGCGTTGCTGCTGCCCGCGCGGTTCGTCAGGTACGACACCAGCAGGCCGACGGGCCGGCCGGTCGAGCCCTTGGCCGCCCCGCTCTTCCAGGCCGTGCCCGCGATGTCCAGGTGCGCCCAGGCGTAGTCGGCCGTGAAGCGCTGCAAAAACTTGGCCGCGGTGATCGCGCCGCCGGCACGCCCGGCGATGTTGGCCACGTCGGCGAAGTTGCTCTTGAGGCCTTCGGCGTAATCGTCGTCCAGCGGCAGGCGCCAGCAGCGGTCCTGCGAGGCCTCGCCGGCCGATTCGAGCGCGGAGGCCAGCGACTCGTCGCTGGCGAACAGGCCGCTGCGCACGCCGCCCAGAGCCACCACGCAGGCGCCTGTGAGCGTCGCGATGTCGATCACGGCGGCCGGGTCGAAGCGCTTGGCGTACGTGAGCGCGTCGCACAGGATGAGCCGGCCTTCGGCGTCGGTGTTCAGTATCTCGATGGTCTGCCCGCTCATGCTGGTGACCACGTCGCCGGGCTTGACGGCCTTGCCGTCGTTCATGTTCTCGCACGACGGAATCAGGCCGACCACGTTGATCGCCGGCTGGATCGCGCCCAGCGCGCGGAAGGTGCCGAGCACGCTGGCGGCGCCGCACATGTCGAACTTCATCTCGTCCATCTCGGCCGCGGGCTTGAGCGAGACGCCGCCGGTGTCGAAGGTGATGCCCTTGCCCACGAGCACCACGGGAGCCTCGTCCTTGGCGCCGCCCTGGTAGCGCAACACGATGAAGCGCAGCGGTTCGGCCGAGCCCTGGGCCACGGCGGCGAACGCGCCCATGCCGAGCTTGTCGACTTCCTTCGGGCCCAGCACTTCGCACTTGATGCGCGGCAGCTTCGCCAGCCCCTTGGCGGCCTCGGCCAACAGCGTGGGCGTGGCGTGGTTGGCGGGACGGTTGCCCCACTCCTTGGCCAACTCGATACCGGCGACCGTGGCGCGGGCGTCGTCGAAGGCCTTGGTGACGGCGGGGCTGGCGGCCTCGGCCACGCCCAGCGTCAGGTGGCGGATGCTACGCGGCTCGGCCTTCGACTTGGTCGTGGTGTAGACATAGCTGGCATCGGCCGCGGCCGTGACGGCGGCGGCCACCGCGGCGGCGTCGGCTGGCTGCGCGAAGACGATCACGACGCGCTTGGGGCCATTGGCCTTGGCGGCGGCAACCGCCGCGCTCACGGCGCTGCGCACCGAGGTGGCCTTGCCGTCGCCGATGGCGGCCAGCAGCACGCGCGAGGGCACCACGGTCTCGGGGCGGTACAGCGCAAGCAGCTTGCCGGCCTTGTCGGGCAGGTCGCCGGCCTTGCGGGCGCTGGCGGCGAGCACGGAAACGGGGTCTTTGGCGGTGGGGAGAGCGCTGCCGACGAGCACGATGAGGAGGTCGGATTTCTCGGCGGCGGCCTGGGCGACGGTGAGGGTCTTGAGTTGAAAGTCCATAATCCTTTTTTTCCTCGAACGATGTTATTCCATTCTTCCCTACGCAAGGAGCTGTCGCGCAGCTTCGGAGCGACCCTCGTCGTCCTGGTCACCATCGTGATGACCATGATGCTCATCCGTACGCTCGGGCTGGCGTCCAAGGGCAGCGTGAACCCGCAGGAGGTCTTCCTCGTGATGGCGTACACGGTGCTCGGCTACATGCCGACCATCCTG
The DNA here is from genome assembly GCF_059416405.1 of Variovorax sp. GW821-FHT09D04. Taxonomy (NCBI): domain Bacteria; kingdom Pseudomonadati; phylum Pseudomonadota; class Betaproteobacteria; order Burkholderiales; family Comamonadaceae; genus Variovorax; species Variovorax sp. GW821-FHT09D04. The sequence continues at coordinate 1,094,332 of NZ_JBWKPA010000001.1, read as the reverse complement.
AGCCTGAGCTTGTTCATCGCCATCGTCGGCACGCTCTCGCGCATGTACCGCGACAGCGAAATGGTGATCTGGTTCTCCAGCGGGCGCGGCCTGGCCGATTTCGTCCAGCCGCTGTTCCGATTCGCCTGGCCTGTGCTGCTGCTCATCGCGGCCATGGCGCTGGTGGGCTGGCCCTGGGCCAACTCGCAGACCATCGGCATGCGCCAGCAGTACGAGCAGCGCAGCGACATCGAGCGCGTCACGCCGGGTGAGTTCCGCGAGTCCTCGGGCCGGCTGCGCGTGTTCTTCATCGACAAGGACACGCCCGACGGCGCCACCGCCACCAACGTGTTCATCTGGGCCGTCGAGCGCGGCCTGCAGATCACCACGTCGGCGCGCAGCGGCCGCATCGAGGACATCGACAACCACCGCTTCCTGCTGCTGAGCAACGGCCAGCGCCTGGAGCGCCCGCTGTTCACGGAATCGGGCCTGAAGATCAGCGAGTTCAAGACCTACGGCACGCGTGCTGGCGGCAGCTCGAACGCCACCGGCGACAGCACGCCCACGCGCGCGCGCTCCACACTCTCGCTGCTGCGCGACCGCAGCGATGCCAGCCTGGGTGAGCTGGGCTGGCGCTTCGGCATGCTCTTGGCCGCCATCAACTTCGTGCTGCTGGCGCTGACGGTATCCAGCGTCAACCCGCGCGTGGGGCGCAGCGGCAACCTGGTGTTCGCGCTGTTCGCCTTCGTCGTCTACTACAACCTGCTGAACCTGGGCCAGAGCTGGATCAGCTCGGGCCGCTACGGCATGGGCTCCTTCATGCTGCTGCTGCATGGCGGCGTCTTCCTCTTCGCCACGGCCTGGCTCACGCTGCGCAACAACAACTGGTCGGCCCGCCGCCAGGCCCGCGCCAGCGCCGCCACGGCCGGCGCCCTGCCGGCCGTACCGCCTTCCCGGATCGACCCGACCTCGTGAAAACCATCCGCCGACTGATCTACGTCGAGGCACTGAAGGCCGTGGCCTTCGTGACGCTCGGCTTTCTGAGCCTGTTCTTCTTCTTCGACTTCGTCGACGAGCTGCAGTCCGTGGGCAAGCCCGAAAGCCTGGCCTACGGTCCGGTGCAGGCGCTGATCTACGTGCTGCTGCTGGTGCCCAGCCACCTGTACGAGCTGCTGCCGATCACGGTGCTGATCGGCTGCATCTTCGTGATGGCGCGGCTGGCGCAAAGCTCCGAATACACCATCCTGCGCACCAGCGGCCTGGGCCCGTGGCGTGCGCTGCGCACGCTGCTGCTGCTGGGGCTGGGCTTCGTGGTGCTCACCTTTGCCATCGGCGACTACATCGCACCGCTGTCGGGACGCACCGGCCAGCTGCTCAAGTCGCGCTACCAGGGCACCTACTCGCTGGTCGGCAACACCGGCGCCTGGCTGAAGGAAAAGCGCGGCGACACGTCGTATGCGGTCAATGTGCTGTCGATTTCGCGCGACGGCTCGCTGCAGAACACCCGCATCTTCGAGTTCGACGGCAACGGCTACGTGAGCAAGCAGCTCATGGCCAAGTCGGCCCGCATCCTCGACGAGAAGTGGGTGCTCTCCGAGGTCGAGCAGCAGGACTACGAAACCCGCACCGCCGACAAGGCCCGCATCACGACCACCCATGTCGAGAAGATGGACTGGCCCACCTCGCTCACCGCCGAAATGGTCTCGGTCGCCCTGCTGCGGCCCGATCGCATGAGCACCATCGACCTGTTCGACTACATCCGGCACCTGAACGCCAACGGCCAGACCGCGCAGCGCTACGAGATCGAGTTCTGGCGCAAGGTGTTCTACCCGCTGTCGTGCCTGGTGATGGTGGTGCTCGCCCTGCCCTTCGCCTACCTGCACTTCCGCCAGGCCGGCATCACGACCTACGTGTTCGGCGGCGTGATGATCGGCATCAGCTTCTTCCTGCTGAACAACGTGTTCGGCTACCTGGGCAACCTCAGCAACTGGTCGCCCTGGCTCACGGCGGCGGCGCCGGGGCTCATCTATTCAGTGCTGTCGCTCACAGCCTTCAGCTGGCTGGTCCTGAGGCGATGACGACCGTGCAGGTGCCGGGCACGGTGCTGCTCGCGCACGGCTCGCGCGACGCGCGCTGGCGCGAGCCCATCGAGGCGGTCGCCGCCCGCATGCGCGAAGATGACCCCACGGTGCGCGTGAGCTGCGCCTACATGGAACTGGCAGCCCCCGACCTGCCCACGGCCGCCGCCGCGCTGATCGCCGACGGCGCCACCGCGGTGCATGTCGTGCCGCTCTTCCTGGGCATGGGCAAGCACGCCCGCGAAGACCTGCCGCTGCAACTGGACGCCTTGCGCCAGCGCTGGCCCGACGTGGCGTTCTCGCTGGCCCCGATCGTGGGCGAATCGCCCGAACTGGTCGCTTTGCTGGCCCGGATTGCCATCAAATCCTGAAGTCCCGGTCATTTTTATAGACTTCAAAGGCATAATGAATTCCGCAATCAGACGGAATTTGATATGAATCTGCACCAGTTCAAGTTTGTTCAGGAAGCCGTGCGGCGCAACCTGAACCTCACCGAGGCGGCCAAGGCGCTCCACACCTCGCAGCCCGGCGTCTCCAAGGCGATCATCGAACTCGAGGAAGAGCTCGGCGTCGAGATCTTCGCCCGCCACGGCAAGCGCCTGAAGCGCATCACTGAACCCGGCCAGCACGTCATCGCCAGCATCGAACTCATCATGCGCGAGGTCGGTAACCTCAAGCGCATCGGCGAGCAGTTCAGCGCACAGGACAGCGGCACCCTTTCCATCGCCACCACCCACACCCAGGCGCGCTATGTGCTGCCGGTGCCCGTGGCCAACCTGCGCGAGGCCTACCCGAAGGTCAACGTGAGCCTGCACCAGGGCTCGCCCGACCAGGTGGCGCGCATGGTGATCGACGAGATCGCCGAGATCGGCATCGCCACCGAATCGCTCGACGGCTATGCCGAGCTGGTCACGCTGCCCTGCTACGAGTGGCAGCACGTGCTGGTGCTGCCCAAGGACCACCCGCTGGCGGCCAAGGAGCGCGTCTCGCTCGAAGACCTCGCGAGCGAGCCGATCATCACGTACCACCCGTCGTTCACCGGCCGCACGCGCATCGACCATGCGTTTGCCCAGAAGAAGCTCACGCCGCGCATCGCGCTCGAAGCCATCGACTCCGACGTGATCAAGACCTACGTGCGCCTGGGCTTGGGCGTGGGCATCGTGGCCGAGATGGCCGTGCGCGACGAGTCGAACGCCGACCTCGTGGTGCGCCCGATGGGCCACGTGTTCGGCCAGAACATCGCGCGCGTCGCCTTCAAGCGCAGCGCCTACCTGCGCAACTTCGTCTTCAAGTTCGCCGAGCTGCTCTCCGACCGCCTCGACCGCAACCTGATCGCGAAGGCCCTCAGCGGCCATCAACAAGACTACGAACTCTGACCTTTCGCTTTTTCCCCCGCGACGACCGACCATGAGCACCGCCACCCCTTCGTCTTCTCCCCGCACGCCCGAGATCACCACCAAGCTGCCGGCAGTCGGCACCACCATCTTCACCGTGATGTCCACGCTCGCGGCCGAGAAGAACGCCGTGAATCTCGGCCAGGGCTTCCCCGATTTCCACTGCGATCCGAAGCTGCTCGAAGACGTGACCGCCGCCATGGCGGCCGGCCACAACCAGTACCCGCCGATGCCGGGCATCCCGTCGCTGCGCGACGCCATCGCCGCCAAGATCGAAGCGCTCTACGGCCGCAGCTACAGCGCCGCGACCGAGATCACGGTCACGGCCGGCGCCACGCAGGCGATCATCACCGCCATCCTGGCCATCGTGCGCCCCGGCGACGAAGTGATCGTGCTGGAGCCCTGCTACGACAGCTACGTGCCCAACATCGACCTGGCCGGTGGCAAGGTCGTGCGCGTGCCGCTCGTGCCCGGCACCTTCCGCCCCGACTTCGACAAGATCGCCGCCGCGCTCACGCCGAAGACGCGCGCGATCATCATCAACACGCCGCACAACCCGAGCGCCACGGTCTGGACCGAGGCCGAGATGCGCCAGCTCGAAGAGCTGCTTGCGCCCACCGACGTGTTCGTGATCAGCGACGAGGTCTACGAGCACATGGTGTTCGACGATGCACGCCATGAAAGCGTGGCGCGCTTCCCCGGCCTGGCGGCGCGCAGCTTCATCGTCAGCAGCTTCGGCAAGACCTACCACGTCACCGGCTGGAAGGTCGGCTTCGTGGCCGCGCCCGCGCCGCTGATGGCCGAGTTCCGCAAGGTGCACCAGTTCAACGTGTTCACCGTGAACACGCCGATGCAGCACGCGCTGGCGCAGTACATGGCGCGGCCCGAGCCCTACCTGGAGCTGCCGGCCTTCTACCAGCGCAAGCGCGACCTGTTCGCGGCCGGCCTGGCCGAGAAGACCCGCTTCAAGCTGCTGCGCAGCGAAGGCAGCTACTTCCAGTGCGTGGACATCTCGGCCGTGAGCGACCTGTCGGAGGCCGACTTCTGCCTCTGGCTCACGCGCGAGATCGGCGTCGCGGCGATCCCGCTGTCGGCCTTCTACGGCGACGGCTTCGACCAGCGCGTGGTGCGCTTCTGCTTCGCCAAGAAGGACGAGACGCTGCTCGCCGCGCTCGACCGCCTCGCGAAGCTCTGACGCCGGCGGCCGCTATCCAGGCACCGCGATGACGATGAACCGGCCGCGCTGGATCCTGCTGGCCCTGGCCCTCTCGTTCCTCGTGGTGGGCATCGCCGACGCGTTCCTGCCGCCGCTGCGCGGCAAGGACTACACCGCGCTGGACGTGGCGCATGTGTTCCTCATCTCGGCGCTGTGCTACACGTGGTGCCGGGCCGACGGCCTCGTGCGCGGCGTGCCCGCGCCCGGTCGCTCGGCGCTGCTCGCGGGGGTGTTTCCACTGCTGGGCATCCCGGTCTATTTCTTCCGCACGCGCCCCTGGCGACGGGCCCTGCTGGCCACGCTGGGGGCCGTGGCCTTCCTGGTGTCGAGCCTCGTGCTGGCCGCGGTGGGCACCTTGTCGGTCGAGTGGATGCGCAGCTGAAAGCCGCCCGAATGAACCCCACCCGCCTCATCACGCGCATCTTCACGCTCGTCGGCGCGCTCATGCTCCTCGGCGGCTGGCTGCTCTACCAGAACACCACGAAGTTCATCGCATCGGCCGGCAAGGCGCAGGGCGAGGTGATCGCGTTGCAGTCCGCGGGAAGTTCGAGCCGCAGCAATTCGCCGACGTGGCGCCCGCTGGTGCGCTTCACGCTGCCCTCGGGCGCGATCGTCGAGTTCTCGCCGTCGAGCAGCAGCAACCCGCCGGCCTACGACAAGGGCGAGATCGTGGGCGTGTTCTTCAACCCCGCGAACCCGCAGGACGCCCGGCTCGACGGCTTCTTCGACCTGTGGGGCGGTGCCGCCATCGTCGGCGGGCTGGGCGGCATCTTCCTGGCGGTGGGCGTGGCCATGCACTTCCTGCTGGCAGGCGCACCGGTAAAGCGCCGACGCCCACGGTAGGACAGCCCTGACCGCGTCAGGGGCGGCTCTCCGGCGCTCGCGGCGCCCCAGGACGATGAGCATGGAGGCTCGTGACAACAACGTCCCAGGAGAAAAAACATGTCCCTCTCGTTCATTCTGCTGATCGTCCTGATCCTGCTGCTGATCGGCGCGCTGCCGAGCTGGGGTTACAGCCGGTCCTGGGGCTACGGGCCCAGCGGCGGCCTCGGGCTCGTGGTGCTGATCCTGGTGATCCTCGTGCTCATGGGCCGCATATAGCGCCCGCGCCATCATGAAAAAAGCCCGCGTCGCCGCGGGCTTTTTTTTACGCCTGAAGCTGCGCCCAGGCCTTGTCGAGCCGCTTCACGCTCACCGGTTGCGGCGTGCGCAGTTCCTGCGCGAAGAAGCTCACGCGCAGCTCCTCGAGCAGCCAGCGGAATTCGAGCATGCGCTCGTCCACCACGCCCTTGCGCTCGGCCACGAGGCGCCAGTAGCGCTGCTCCTGCGGCTTCAGCTCGGCCAGCTTGGCCGTGTCGCGCGCGGGGTCGGTGCGCAGCTTGTCCAGCCGCAGCACGATGGCCTTGAGGTAGCGCGCGAAGTGCTGCAGCTGCGTCCACGGCGCATCGGCGATGAAGCGCTTGCCGACGAGCTTCTGCAGCTGCTGCACCGCGTCCTGCACCGCGTCGGGCTGGACCTTCGTGTCCTTGATCTTGCGCGCCGCCGCCGCGTACTCCACGAGGATGATGCCCGCGAGCCGCGCCACCTCGTTAGCGATCAGCGTGAGCCGCCCGCGCCCTTCTTCGAGCCGCTTCTTGAAGGCGAACTCGTCGGTGGGCAGCGGCTCCTGCAGGAACGCGCGGTCGATCGCCACGTCGATGATCTGCGTGCGCAGTTCTTCCGACGTGCCCAGCGGCATGTAGGCGACCGACATCTTCTGCAGGTCGGGGATGTTCTTCTCGAGGTACTTGAGCGCGTCCTTCAGCTGCAGCGCGAACAGGCGGCGCAGGCCCGCGCGGTGCTTGGCGGCGGCTACGGCGGGCTCGTCGAACACCTCGATGGTCACGGCATCGCCCTCGTCGCGCAGGGCCGGGAAGCCGATGAGCGACTGCGAACCGCGCCGCACTTCCATCAGCTCGGGCAGCTCGCCGAAAGTCCAGCTCGTGTAGCGTTGGCCGGCGGGCAGCGTGGGTGCGGCCTTCTCGGGCGTGGCGCTCTTCGCCGGGGCCTGCCCCCCGTTCGCAGGCGTGGCCTTGGGCGCCGGCGACGCCTTCACGTTGAGCCCCGCGAGCGCCTGGAACGCGCCACGCGCCTGCGCGCCCAGCTCCGCCTTCAGCGCGCCGAGGTTGCGGCCCATGCCCAGCTGGCGGCCGTGCTCGTCGACGATGCGCAGGTTCATGAACAAGTGCGGCGCGAGCATGTCGAGCTTGAAGTCGGCCCGCTTCACGTCGATGCTGGTCAGGTCGCGCACGCGCTTGAGCAGCACGTCGGTGAGCGAGCCGGTGCCGAAGAGTTCGGGCGCCGACAGCTCCTCGGCCAGCTTCGAGGCCGACTCGGGCAGCGGCACCAGCCGCGAGCGCGGGCGCTGCGGCAGGCTCTTGAGCAGCGCCTGGATCTTGTCCTTGAGCATGCCGGTCACCAGCCACTCGCAGCGCTCTTCGTTCACCTGGTTGAGCACGAACAGCGGCACGCTGACCGTGAGGCCGTCTTTCGCGTCGCCTGGTTCGTGCAGGTAGCTCGCGGCGCAATCGACACCGCCCAGGCGCAGCGTGGGCGGGAACGACTGCGTCGTGATGCCGGCCGCCTGGTGGCGCATGAGCTCGTCGCGTGTGAGGTACAGCAGGCGCGGCTGGTCTTTCGAGGCATGGCGGTACCAGTTCTCGAAGGTGATGCCGCTGGCCACGTCGGGCGGCAGCTGCGCGTCGTAGAAGGCGAAGATCAGTTCATCGTCGACCAGCACGTCCTGCCGGCGCGCCTTGTGCTCCAGGCCTTCGACCTCGCGCACCAGCTTGCGGTTGGCCGTGAGGAACGGGAACTTGCTTTCCCACTGACCGCCGACCAGCGCTTCGCGGATGAAGATCTCGCGCGCCGACACCGGATCGACCTTGGTGAAATCGACGCGCCGCCCGCTGTAGACCACGAGGCCGTACAGCGTCGCGCGCTCCAGCGCCGAGACCTGCGCGCCCTTCTTCTCCCAGTGCGGATCGAGCAGCTGTTTCTTCAGCAGATGCTCCGCCACCTGCTCGAGCCACTGCGGCTCGATGTTGGCGATGCCGCGTCCGAACAGGCGCGTGGTCTCGACCAGTTCGGCCGCGACGATCCAGCGACCGGGCTTCTTCTTCAGGTGCGCGCCGGGGTGCTTGTAGAACTTGATGCCACGCGCGCCGAGATACGCCTCGTCGTCTTCCAGCTTCCAGCCCACGTTGCCGAGCAGGCCCGCGAGCATCGACAGGTGCAGCGGCTCGTAGCCGGCCGGCGTGGCGTTGATGCGCCACTTGTGCTCGGTAACCACCGTGAGCAGCTGCGAATGGATGTCGCGCCATTCGCGCACGCGGCGGATGTTGATGAAGTTCTGGCGTAGCAGCTGCTCGTACTGGCGGTTGCTCAGCTTGTGCGTGTCACCGTGGCCGCCGCGCGCGTCGGCGATCCACTTCCACAGGCGCAGGTAGCCGCTGAACTCACTCTTTTCGTCGTCGAACTTCGAGTGCGCCTGGTCGGCCTGCTGCTGCGCGTCCATCGGGCGGTCGCGCACGTCCTGCACGCTGAGCGCCGAGGCGATGATGAGCACTTCTTCGAGCGAACCGCGCGTGCGGGCTTCGAGAATCATGCGGCCCACGCGCGGATCGAGCGGCAGCTTCGCCAGCTCGGCGCCGGTGGCCGTGAGCTCGTTGGCGTCGTCGACCGCGCCCAGCTCGTTCAGCAACTGGTAGCCGTCGGCAATGGCGCGCGGCGATGGCGCTTCGAGGAACGGGAAACGCGCCACGTCGCCCAGTCGCAGCGACTTCATGCGCAGGATCACGCCCGCGAGCGACGAGCGCAGGATTTCCGGATCGGTGAAGCGCGGGCGGCCCGCAAAGTCCTTCTCGTCGTACAGGCGGATGCAGATGCCGTTCGCCACGCGGCCGCATCGGCCTGCGCGCTGGTTGGCCGCGGCCTGGCTGATCGGCTCGACCAGCAACTGCTCGACCTTGCTGCGGAAGCTGTAGCGCTTGACGCGCGCCGTGCCGGTGTCGATCACGTAGCGGATGCCCGGCACGGTGAGCGAGGTCTCGGCCACGTTGGTGGCCAGCACGATGCGGCGGCCGTGGTGGCTTTCGAAGATGCGGTCCTGCTCGGGGCCCGACAGCCGCGCGAACAGCGGCAGCACCTCGGCATTGCGGAACAGCGGCTGGTGGCTGACGTGGCGGCGCAGGTGATCGGCCGCCTCGCGAATTTCGCGTTCGCCGGGCAGGAAGATCAGGATGTCGCCTGCGTTGTGCGGGTCACGCCAGAGCTCGTCGACCGCATCCGCGATGGCGTCGTTCAGGTCGTGTTCGCGCGACTCCTCGAACGGGCGGTAGCGCTGCTCGACGGGGAAGGTGCGGCCCGACACCACGATGGTCGGCGCCGGCCCTTTGGCCGAAGCGAAGTGCTGCGCGAAGCGGTCGGCATCGATGGTGGCCGAGGTGACGATGATCTTCAGGTCGGGCCGACGCGGAAGAATCTCGCGCAGGTAGCCCAGCAGGAAGTCGATGTTCAGCGAGCGCTCGTGGGCCTCGTCGATGATCAGCGTGTCGTAGGCCTTGAGCAGCGGGTCGGTCTGCGTCTCGGCCAGCAGGATGCCGTCGGTCATCAGCTTCACCGAGGCGTCGCGGCTCAGGCGGTCCTGAAAGCGCACCTTGAAGCCGACCACGTCGCCCAGCGGCGTCTTCAACTCTTCGGCGATGCGCTTGGCGACCGAACTCGCGGCAATGCGGCGCGGCTGCGTGTGGCCGATGAGGCGGCCCTTGCCAGGCTCGGCATTGAGCTTGCCGCGCCCGAGCGCCAGCGCGATCTTCGGCAGCTGCGTGGTCTTGCCCGAGCCCGTTTCGCCGCAGACGATCACGACCTGGTGCGCCGCAATGGCGGCCATGATCTCCTCGCGCCGGCCGGAGACCGGGAGCGATTCGGGAAACTCGATGCGCAGGGGGGCGGGAGGTGTGAGGGTCGTCAAGGCAAGGCAGTCGTCGGTCGTTGCGCGCGGCGGCAGGCGGGCAAACCGCCAATTATCGCGGGGCCCCGGCGCTGTTGCATGGCATCCACAGCGAGGCCGCATGCAGCAGGTGGCGCAGAAAATTTCGTAAAGACTCTTTACTCTACCGCATGCCACCGTTACGATCGCGGCCATGACCTCCTTCCTTGCCCCCCTTTCGATGCGCATCCGCTGCGCAAGCCGCGTCCTTGCACGCGGCGGGGTCAAGGCGACCCGCCCGGCCTGACGAAGCCCGCGCGCCGGCTTCAGCTTCCTTCGCGGAACTGAACGCCCACCGCTCGCGCTTCACTTCGGTCGAAGCGCGCCAGCCTGACCCGCACAGCGCCTGCACCACCGCCCTCCCCGCATCTCGCGTGGAGCGGCGGCCGCATTCCTGTTTCCGTGTCCCGAATCATTCGAAGAAGAAAAGAACCTCATGTCGCATCCAGACATTTCCCGCGACCTGCACACCACGCTGGCCGAGCGCACGCGCCACCTGCAGGCCATCGCCCATTCGCTGAAGGCCGAGCTGTTCGGCATCGACGAGATCATCGATCGCGTGATCGATTCGCTGCGCGCCTGGTACGTGCTGCCGCAGCTCATCAGCCGCCCGGTCGTCATCTGCCTGTGGGGCCTGACCGGCACCGGCAAGACCCAACTCGTGCGGCGCCTGGCGCAGCACCTGGGCTTCTACGACCGCTTCATCGAAGTGCAGATGGACGGCTTCAGCCACGGCTCGGGCCACCGCACCGCCGGCTCGATCTCGGCCATGCTGGCCGAGTCGGGCATCGCCGAGGGTGCGCCCGGCATCCTCGTGCTCGACGAGTTCCAGCGCTTTCGCACCGTGGACGCCAGCGGCAAGGAAGCGCGCGTGGAGCGCTACCAGGACGTGTGGGCGTTGCTCTCGGACGGCCGCCTGCCGCCGTCGCTGTCGGTGCTCAGCGAGATCGAGTCGTCGCTGGCCTGGGCCGAGTACGACCAGGACCGCCGCACCGATGATGACGACGAGGAAGACGAAGAGGACGGTGCCAAGGCCGGCAAGACCAAGCGCAAGCGCCGCCTGCAGCTCTCGCCCTGGGAGGCGCAGGAGTTCAAGCGTTGCCTGAAGCTGCGCGAGTCGCTGCTCGAAATCATGACCTGGAAGCCCGACGAGATCCAGGCGCGGCTGCGTGCCTTCCGCGCCTCCCAGGACAACTGGGAAACCGACTACTCCAAGCTGCTGGTCTTCGTCTCGGGCAACCTCGACGAGATGTACGCCGAGACCGCCAAGCGGGTGGAAGACTGCGACACCGACGCCGACATCTTCCACGCGCTGACCAAGAAGCTCTCGCTCATCGACGTGAAGAAGGCACTGGCCGAACGCTTCAAGCCCGAGCAGGTCGCGCGGCTGGGCAACAACCACGTGATCTACCCGTCGTTCAGCCGCGCCACCTACGTGCGCCTGATCCTGTCGATCTGCGACCGCTACGTGGGCGAGATCCAGGAAAGCTCGGGCGTGCGCTTCGTGCTCGACGCGAGCGTGTACGAGCAGATCTACGCCAACGCCGTGTTCCCGGCGCAGGGCACGCGGCCGCTGTTCTCGTCGATCCACGCGATCCTGAGCGCGACGCTGGTCAATGCCGCGCTGTGGGCGCTCGAACAGGGCGCGCACGGCAGCGAGCCCGTGTGGCTGATGCTCGACCCCGGCGAGGTCACGCCCGGCGGCCCGCGCCTGGTCGCGCGTTTCCGGCTGGCGCGGCGCGAGTTCCCGGTGGCGCTGGAGCTGAACCGGCTCAAGCAGCGCGCCAACGCCGACTTCCGTGCGCTGCTCGCGGTGCACGAAGCCGGCCACGGCCTGGTGTACGCCCTGCTCTTCGGCCGCGCGCCGCAGGAGATCCGCATCAACGTGGCCTCGTTCGAGGGCGGCTACAACAGCTACGTGAAACGCAAGGCCTGGTCCAAGCGCAACCTGCTGGACAGCGTGTGCGTGAGCCTGGCCGGCCGCGCGGCCGAGCGGCTGGTGTTCGGCGAATCGGGCTGCACCACCGGCGCCGAGCGCGACCTGATGCAGGCGACCGCAACGGCGGCGCGCCACGTGCGCCACCTGGGCTTCGGCACGCGCTGGAGCCGCACCGACGTGACGACCGATTCGAACGACAACCTCAACACCGACGTGGCCGCCACCAACCGCGAGATCGAGGCCATCCTGGCGCGCGAACACACCCGCGCGCTGGGCATGCTCGAAGCGCACGCCACCGCCTTCATGGCGGTGGTCGATGCGCTGATGGCGCACGGTTCGATCGCGCCGGACGAGCTCGCCGGACTGCTCGGCCTGCCGCTGGCACCGGCCGCGCCGGCGGGTGCGGCCGAGGCGGCGGTGGAGCCGCTGGACGCCTACGCCGACCAGCTCGAGGCCTTCAAGGCCCGCGGCACGCCCGCCGCGGCCGGGGCCGGCCGGCTGCTGCGCGCCCTGGCATGACGCGCTGCACCAAAACCTTGCCAAGAATGCACAATCACGCCCCATGTCCACCGTCTTCAATTTCACCTTCGTGCCCTGGTTCCGCTCGGTCGCGCCCTACATCCACACGCACCGCGGCAAGACCTTCGTGGTCGCGCTGGCGGGTGAGGCCATCGCGGCGGGCAAGCTGCAGAACATCGCGCAGGACCTGGCCCTGATCCAGAGCATGGGCGTCAAGATCGTGCTGGTGCACGGCTTCCGCCCGCAGGTCAACGAGCAGCTGGCGGCCAAGGGCCACGAGGCGAAGTACTCGCACGGCATCCGCATCACCGACGCCGTGGCGCTGGACTCGGCGCAGGAGGCCGCGGGCCAGCTGCGCTACGAGATCGAAGCCGCCTTCAGCCAGGGCCTGCCCAACACGCCCATGGCCGGCTCGACGGTGCGCGTGATCTCGGGCAACTTCATCACCGCGCGCCCCGTGGGCGTGGTCGACGGGGTGGACTTCAAGCATTCGGGCCTGGTGCGCAAGGTGGACGCGGCCGGCATCCGCCGCACGCTCGACTTCGGCGCGATGGTGCTCATGTCGCCCTTCGGCTTCTCGCCGACCGGCGAGGCCTTCAACCTGACGATGGAAGAAGTGGCGACCAGCGTGGCCATCTCGATCCAGGCCGACAAGCTGATCTTCCTGACCGAAGTGCCGGGCATCCGCGTGGACAGCGAACTGCCCGAGAGCGAGGACAACCCGATCGACACCGAACTGCCGCTGGCCGCCGCCGAGAAGCTGCTGGCCTCGCTGCCGCCCGCGCAGAAGCCGACCGACACCGCCTTCTACCTGCAGCACTGCGTGAAGGCCTGCAAGGGCGGCGTGGAGCGCAATCACATCCTTCCGTTCGCGCTCGACGGTTCGCTGCTGCTCGAGATCTACGTGCACGACGGCGTCGGCACCATGGTGATCGACGAGAAGCTCGAGAGCCTGCGCGAAGCCACGGTGGACGACATCGGCGGCATCCTGCAGCTCATCGAACCCTTCGAACGCGACGGCACGCTGGTCAAGCGCGACCGCACCGAGATCGAGCGCGACGTGGGCCACTACACGGTGATCGAGCACGACGGCGTGATCTTCGGCTGCGCGGCGCTGTACCCGTACCCCGAGGCGAAAACCGCCGAGATGGCCGCGCTCACGGTGTCGCCGCAGTCGCAGTCGCAGGGCGACGGCGAACGCATCCTCAAGCGCATCGAGCACCGCGCCAAGGCCATGGGCCTGGAAAGCATCTTCGTGCTCACCACCGTCACGATGCATTGGTTCCTCAAGCGCGGCTTCCAGCAGGTCAACCCCGACTGGCTGCCCGAGGCGCGCAAGCGCAAGTACAACTGGGACCGCAAGAGCCAGGTGCTGGTCAAGAAGATCTGAAGAAGAAACCCATCCGAAGAAAGACGCCCCGATGACGCTCGCCACCGCCCTGCTGTTCGCCATCGTGGCCTTCGCCGCCATCGCCACGCCCGGCCCTACCGTGCTGCTGGCCCTGAGCAACGGCTCGCGCCACGGCGTGCGGCGGGCGCTGCCGGGCATGCTCGGCGCGGTGCTGTCCGACTTCGTGCTGGTCGGCGCCGTGGCGCTGGGCCTGGGCGCGCTGCTCGCGGCTTCGGAGTTCTGGTTCTCGATGCTGAAGTGGGTGGGCGCGGTCTACCTGGCCTGGCTCGGGCTGCGCATGCTGCGCTCCCAGGGCGGTTTCCAGCTGCCGAGCGCGGACGCCGCGGCCACCATCACGGCGGTCGAAAGCCGGCGCATCTTCTTCAAGTCGTTCCTGGTGGCGGTGACCAACCCCAAGGGCTACATCTTCTGCTCGGCGCTGCTGCCGCAGTTCATCGACCCGACCGCCGCGCAGGCGCCGCAGTACCTGATCATTGCGCTGATCTTCGCGGGGCTGGACATGGCGGTGATGCTGGCCTACGCCTTCGTCGGCGCCCGCGCGATCCGGCTGCTCACGGTGTCGGCCACGCGCTGGATCGACCGCGCCTGCGGCGGCATGCTGCTGGCGCTGGCGGGCTCGCTCGCTTTCTACCGGCGCAGCGCGGCCACCGCCGTCTGACCCATCCCGCCCCTCGACCGCTGTCCTCAGGCAGCGGCGCTCCTCCCCACGATGTTTTTCCGGCAAGCCGCCATCCCGCGGCCTGCCCGTGCTGTTTTTTTCAACGGAGGAAATGAAAGAATGAAGAACTACCAAGCCCTGCTGGGTGCCGCCCTCGTCGCCGTCTCGGCGCTCGTCGCGGGCTGCGGCGACAAGGCGGACAAGACGGCCCCGCCCGCTTCCGCCGAAGCCAAGCCCGCCGCCCCGGCCGGCAACGACCAGCAGCAGCTCGTCGAGAAGTACAACCTCTACGTCGACGTGTCGAACAACCTGCGCACCTCGTTCCAGGAAGCCCGCGAGAGCTATGTGACCGGCCAGGTGCCGCTGTTGCAGGCCAAGGCGCCGCTCACCAGCCTGCGCATCCAGAACGACATCCTGGTCGACCGCTCGGCCAAGAAGCTCGATGCCGCCGCCGCCATCGCCGCGCCGCTGCCCGAGATCGACGAATCGGCCAAAGCCTTCTCGGCCGCGCTCAAGGTGCTGTCGCCCCTGAGCCGCGAGCTGAACGACTACGCCAATTCCAAGGGTTACCTCGCCGACAACGGCGACAAGGCCCGCCAGATGAGCGCCGACTACCTGGCCGCGCTCACCACCGTCGCGCAGGCCGAAGCGGCCTTCGACAAGGGCCTGAGCGCCCGCGACCGGGCGCTCACCAGGGAAGCCTTCGAGAAAGCGCCCAAGGACACCGCCGCCTACTACCGCGCCGGCCTGATCTACCACGGCAAGCTCAACCACGCCGACGCCATGGCGCTGTTCGCCGCGCCCAACGACCCGCAGGCCCTGGCCGCCTTCGAGGCCTCGCTGGCGCTGGTGGCCGACTCGGCCGCAGGTTGGAGCAAGAAAACCAGCGAGCAGTCGACCCAGAACGGCAAGAGCTGCAGCGGCGGCATGCTGCAGATCAACGAGTTCATCGGCCAGTCGCGCTCGGTGATCAAGGACACCAAGGACGGCGTGTTCAAGCGCAAGGAAACCGGTGCGATGGCCCGCATGGGCCGCTCGGCCATCGTCGACGCGGCCAACCGCTACAACCAGAACTTCGCCAACATGATCGGCCAGTTCAACCGCCCGCTTTGCTGAGCGGGCCAAGGGGCGCGGGGCGTGCGGGCCGCCCTGCCCGTCGCCGATAATCCGGGGCATGAATCCCTTGCTTGCCAAATTGCAGCCGTACCCGTTCGAGCGGCTGAAGCAACTGTTCGCGGGCGTCACGCCCGCCCCCGAATTCGCCCCCATCAGCCTGGGCATCGGCGAGCCCAAGCACGCCACGCCGGCCTTCATCAAGGATGCGCTGAGCGCCGGCCTCGGCGCCCTCGCCGCCTACCCGGCCACCGCCGGCGAGCTGAAACTGCGCACCGCCTTCACCCATTGGCTGCATCGCCGCTACAGCCTGACGCTCGATCCGGCCACCCAGGTGCTGCCGGTCAACGGCTCGCGCGAGGCGCTGTTCTCGCTCGCCCAGACCGTGGTCGACGCCAGCGCCCACCCGAAGCCGGTGGTGATGTCGCCCAACCCGTTCTATCAAATCTACGAGGGCGCGGCCCTGCTCTCGGGCGCCGAGCCGTACTACGTGCCCAGCGTGCCCGCGCGCAACTTCGCGGTCGAATGGGACAGCGTGCCGGACGAGGTCTGGGCCCGCACCCAGCTCGTGTTCGTCTGCTCGCCGGGCAATCCCACGGGCGCGGTGATGTCTCTGGACGAGTGGAAGAAGCTCTTCGCGCTGTCCGACCGCCACGGCTTCGTGATCGCCGCCGACGAGTGCTACAGCGAGATCTACTTCCGCGACGAGCCCCCGCTGAGCGGCCTGGAAGCCTCGATGAAGCTCGGTCGGCCCGATTTCAAGAACCTGATCGCGCTCACCTCGCTTTCCAAGCGCAGCAACGTGCCCGGCCTGCGCAGCGGCTTCGTGGCCGGCGATGCGGCGCTCATCAAGGGCTTTCTGCTCTACCGCACCTACCACGGCAGCGCCATGAGCGGCGCCGTGGCCGCCGCCAGCATCGCGGCCTGGGGCGACGAGTCGCACGTGGTCGACAACCGCGCCCAGTACCGCGCCAAGTTCGCCGCCGTCACGCCGCTGCTCGAACCCGTGCTCGACGTGCGCCTGCCCGACGCCAGCTTCTACCTCTGGGCCGGCGTGCCCGAAGTGTGGGCTGGCGACGACGAAGCCTTCGCCCGCGCGCTCTACGCTCAATACAATGTCACGGTTCTGCCGGGGAGCTATCTGGCGCGCGACACCGACCACAGCGCCAACCCGGGCCGCGGTCGCATCCGCATGGCGCTGGTGGCCGAAACGGCCGAGTGCGTCGAGGCCGCCCAGCGCATCGTCCGGTTCGTCAAAGACGGCCGCCGCTGACCCCCTGTCGCCCCGCTTCCCTGCCCCTTTTTCACCCGAGACTCTCTCCATGACACAGCAACTGCAACAAATCATCGACGCCGCGTGGGAAGACCGCGCCAACATCTCGATCAACGCCGCCCCCGCCGAAGTGCGTGACGCCGTCGAGCACGTGATCACCGAGCTGAACAACGGCAAGCTGCGCGTCGCCACCCGCCAGGGCGTGGGCCAGTGGACCGTGCACCAGTGGATCAAGAAGGCCGTGCTGCTGTCGTTCCGCCTGAAGGACAACGAGCAGATCCAGGCCGGCTCGCTGGGCTTCTACGACAAGGTGCCGACCAAGTTCTCGCACCTGTCGGCCGCCGAGCTGAAGGAATCGGGCGTGCGCATCGTGCCGCCGGCCGTGGCCCGCCGCGGCAGCTTCATCGCCAAGGGTGCGATCCTGATGCCCTCGTACGTGAACATCGGCGCCTACGTGGGCGAAGGCTCCATGGTCGACACCTGGGCCACCGTGGGTTCGTGCGCGCAAGTCGGTGCCAACGTGCACCTGTCGGGCGGCGTGGGCCTGGGCGGCGTGCTCGAGCCGCTGCAAGCCAACCCGACCATCATCGAAGACAACTGCTTCATCGGCGCGCGCTCCGAAGTCGTCGAAGGCGTGATCGTCGAAGAGAACTCGGTGCTGGGCATGGGCGTGTACCTGGGCCAGAGCACCCCGATCTTCAACCGCGACACCGGCGAGATCTCGTACGGCCGCGTGCCCGCCGGCAGCGTGGTCATCAGCGGCAGCCTGCCCAAGAAGACCAAGTCGGGCCAGGACTACAGCACCTACGCCGCGGTCATCGTCAAGACGGTCGACGCGCAGACGCGCTCCAAGACCAGCCTGAACGACCTGCTGCGCGACTAAAAAAAACGCACCCACCACCGGCCGCCTGCTTCACCGCGCGGCCGGTTCGCTTCTTCCCTGAGAAAAAAACAGCACCGAGGAGAGAGACCGATGAACATGATGGAACGGATTCTTCGTTTGATGGCCGAGCGCAAGGCCTCCGACATCTACCTCTCGGCCCACTCCCCGGTGATGATCCGCATCAACGGCAACTGCCTGCCCATCAATGCGCAGGTGCTGCCGCCGACCGCGCCGCTGGCGCTGCTGTCGGAAGTGGTGCCCGAAGCCCGCATCCAGGAACTGGAAAACACGGGCGAACTCAACATGGCGGTCGCCCTCGAAGGCGCCGGCAACTACCGCATCAGCGCCATGCGCCAGCGCGGCAGCTACGCCGTGGTGGTGCGGCACATCGCCTCGGTCATCCCCAGCTTCGACGACCTGAACCTGCCCGACATCCTGAAGTCGCTCATCATGGAAAAGCGCGGGCTGATCCTGATGGTGGGCGCCACCGGCGCGGGCAAGACGACCACGCTGGCCTCGATGCTCGACTACCGCAACGAGCACGCCAGCGGCCACATCCTCACGGTCGAAGAGCCGATCGAGTTCACCTACACCAACAAGAAATCGCTGGTGAACCAGCGCGACGTGGGCAGCGACACCACCTCGCTGCAGGTGGCCCTGAAAAACGCGCTGCGCCAGGCGCCCGACGTGATCCAGATCGGCGAAATCCGCGACCGCGACACCATGACGGCCGCCATTGCCTACGCGCAGTCGGGCCACCTGTGCGTGGCCACGCTGCACGCCAACAACAGCTACCGCGCGCTGAACCGCATCCTGAGCTTCTTCCCGGTCGAGGTGCGCCCCACCCTGCTGGGCGACCTGGGCTCGGCGCTGCGCGCCGTGGTGTCGCAGCGCCTGCTGCGCACGCCGGCCGGCGGGCGTGTGCCCGCGCTCGAAGTGATGCTGAACACCGCGCTGGTGGCCGACCTGATCGAAAAGGGCGACTTCTCCGGCGTCAAGGAGGCCATGGAGCAATCGATGGCCGAAGGCTCGCAGACCTTCGAGGAAGACATCGCCCGCCTCATCACCGAGGAACGCGTGACCCGCGAAGAAGGCCTGGCCAACGCCGACTCGCCCACCAACCTGATGTGGCGCCTGCAGAACCGCGACGCGCCCAAGAAGCAGGCCGAGGATCGCGACCTGACCGACCAGCTCGACGAACCCACCTTCACCGACATCACGCTAGACGTGAAGTTCTGACCGCCCCCTAATCCCGCTCCCTCGATGTCCCGTACGCTCCAGCTCGCCGAACAACTGATCTCGCGCCCTTCCGTCACCCCCGACGACGCGGGTTGCCAACAGATCCTGGGCGAACGCCTCGCCGCGCTGGGCTTCACGCTGGAAACCATCGAGAGCGGCCCGGCCGATTTCCGGGTCACCAACCTCTGGGCCGTGCGCCGTCCCACGAACGGCAAGGCGACCAAGACGCTGGTCTTCGCCGGCCACACCGACGTGGTGCCCACCGGCCCGCTCGACCAGTGGAGCAGCCACCCGTTCACGCCCACGCACCGCGACGGCAAACTCTACGGCCGCGGCGCCTGCGACATGAAGACCTCGGTCGCGGCCTTCGTGACCTCCATCGAAGAGTTCCTGCAGGGCGAGCCCGACCCGACGCTCACGCTGGCGCTGCTGCTGACCAGCGACGAGGAAGGCCCCGGCGTCGACGGCACCGTGATCGTCTGCAACGCGCTGGCCGCACGCGGTGAAACCATCGACTACTGCATCGTCGGCGAGCCCACCTCGGTCACGCGCTGCGGCGACATGATCAAGAACGGCCGCCGCGGCACCATGAGCGGCAAGCTCACGGTGAACGGCGTGCAGGGCCACATCGCCTACCCGCACCTGGCGAAGAACCCGGTGCATACGGTGGCGCCTGCGCTGGCCGAACTCGTGGCGATCAACGCCGCCGGTGGCTGGGACGCGCAAAGCAACCCCTACTTCCAGCCCACCAGCTGGCAGATCAGCAATTTCCATGCGGGCACCGGCGCGAGCAACGTCATTCCGGGCAGCGCGGTGATCGACTTCAACTTCCGCTTCTCGACAGAGTCCACGCCCGAATCGCTGCAGCAGCGCGTGCACGCCGTGCTCGACGCGCACGGCGTCGACTGCACGCTGGCCTGGACCGTCGGCGGCCTGCCCTTCCTGACCACGCCGGGCGAACTCGTCACGGCGGTGCAGGCGGCGATCCGCGAAGAAACCGGTCTGGACACCGAGCTGTCGACCAGTGGCGGCACCAGCGACGCGCGCTTCATTGCCAAGATCTGCAAGCAGGTGGTCGAGTGCGGCCCGGTGAACGCCAGCATCCACAAGATCGACGAGCACATCGAGGTGGCCGAGATCGAGACGCTGAAGAACATCTACCTGCGCACGCTGCGCGGGCTCGACGCGGCGCTTGCGCAAGGCGCGCGATGAGCACGGTCATCGAACTGATCGAAGCCGGCGCGAAGCGGCTCGAAGAGGCCGGCGTGGCCTTCGGCCACGGCACCGCCAACGCTTTCGACGAAGCCGCCTGGCTCGTGCTGTGGCGCTTGAAGCAGCCGCTGGACGACATCGATGCCGTGGCCGACACCCCCGTGTCGCCGGCCGACGCCGCCAAGGTAGCCGCCCTCATCGACGAGCGCATCGCCACGCGCAAGCCCGCCGCCTACCTCACGAAAGAAGCCTGGCTGCAGGGCGTGCCGTTCTACGTGGACGAGCGCGCCATCGTGCCGCGCAGCTTCATTGCCGAGCTCATCGCCGATGGCAGCATCGACTACTGGCTGGGCGAACACACGCAGCGCGTGCTCGACCTGTGCACAGGCAACGGCAGCCTCGCGGTGCTTGCGGCGCTCACTTACCCGGATGTGACGGTGGATGCGGCCGACTTGTCGACCGAAGCACTCGAAGTGGCCGCCATCAACGTCACGCGCCACGCGCTCGACGCCCGCATCACGCTGATCGAATCGGACGGCCTGAAGAACGTGCCCGGCACGTACGACCTCGTGCTGTGCAACCCGCCCTACGTGAACAGCGCCAGCATGGCCGCGCTGCCCGCCGAATACCGCGCCGAGCCCGAACTGGCGCTGGCCGGCGGCACCGACGGCATGGATTTCGTGCGCCAGCTGTTCGCCGACGCGCCCGCCCGCATGAGCGAGCAGGCCGTGCTGGTATTGGAAATCGGCAACGAGCGCGACTACTTCGAGGCCGCGTTTCCGCAGCTCGAGGTGGTCTGGCTCGAAACCTCGGCCGGTGAAGACCAGGTGTTGCTGGTCACCCGGACGGCGCTGCTGGCCGGCGCCGGCGCGCGTTAGCGACGCCCGCCGCCCCCGCTTCACCGCCTTGCACGCAGCCTCCGGGCTGCGCCCCCTTTCATCGGGCGATGTCCGCCTTTGCCCCTTCGCGCCGGGTCGCCGAAGGCCGGGCGGGATAATCCCCCCTACGGTTCCTATTTCATGATTACTCTCAAAAACGTCATTCTTCGCCGCAGCGCCAAGAAACTGCTGGACGGCGCCACCGTCAATCTCAACCCCGGCGAAAAGGTCGGCCTGGTGGGACGAAACGGCGCCGGCAAGTCGTCGCTGTTCGCTCTGTTCAACGGCACGCTGCACGAAGACGGCGGCGATTTCTACATTCCCAAGCAGTGGCGCATGGCCCAGGTCGCGCAGGACATGCCCGAGACCGAGGAGTCGGCCACCGACTTCGTGGTCGGCGGCGACACTCGCCTGACCGAACTGCGCGCCACGCTGGCCGCCATCGAGGCGGCCTACGCCGAGAACCCCGACGACGCCGACATCGGCATGGAGCTGGCCCACGCCTACACCGACCTGGCCGATGCCGGCGAGCACGACGCCGTGCCGCGCGCGCAGGCGCTGGTGCTCGGGCTGGGCTTCAAGTCGCACGAGCTCGACGAGCCCGTCAACAGC
The DNA here is from genome assembly GCF_059416405.1 of Variovorax sp. GW821-FHT09D04. NCBI lineage: Bacteria > Pseudomonadati > Pseudomonadota > Betaproteobacteria > Burkholderiales > Comamonadaceae > Variovorax > Variovorax sp. GW821-FHT09D04. The sequence goes on along the minus strand of NZ_JBWKPA010000001.1, from coordinate 1,072,899 downwards.
TTCTCGGGCGGCTGGCGCATGCGCCTGCAGCTGGCGCGCGCGCTGATGTGCCCGAGCGACCTGCTGTTGCTCGACGAACCGACCAACCACCTGGACTTGGACGCGCTCGTCTGGCTCGAAGCCTGGCTGCAGAAGTACGCCGGCACCATGATCGTCATCAGCCACGACCGCGAGTTTCTCGACGCCGTGACCGACGTCACGCTGCACATCGCCAACGCCCAGCTCACGCGCTACGGCGGCAACTACAGCAAGTTCGAGGACATGCGCGCGCTGCAGATGGAGCAGCAGCAGGTGGCCTTCAGCAAGCAGCAGGACAAGATCGCCCACCTGCAGAAGTTCATCGACCGCTTCAAGGCCAAGGCCAGCAAGGCCAAGCAGGCGCAAAGCCGTGTCAAGGCGCTGGAGCGCATGGAAAAGGTGGCGCCGCTGCTGGCCGAGGCCGACTTCACCTTCGAGTTCAAGGAGCCGGGCAACATCCCGAACCCGATGCTCTCGATCGACAACGCGAGCTTCGGCTACGAGGTTGAAGGCGAAGCGCCCAAGACCATCCTGCGCGGCGTGAGCCGCTCGGTGCTGGCGGGCCAGCGCATCGGCATCCTGGGCGCCAACGGCCAGGGCAAGTCGACGCTGGTGAAGACCATCGCGCGCGAAATGGGCGCGCTGGCCGGCCAGGTCACCGAAGGCAAGGGCCTGAACATCGGCTACTTCGCGCAGCAGGAACTCGACGTGCTGCGCCCGCAGGACAACCCGCTGGAGCACATGGTGCGCATGGCGCGCGAACTCGGCAGCAATGCCAAGGAAGCCACCGGCGAGCAGGCCCTGCGCGGCTTCCTGGGCAGCTTCAATTTCAGCGGCGACATGGTCAAGCAGCCCGTGGGCACCATGAGCGGCGGCGAAAAAGCCCGCCTCGTGCTCGCGATGATGGTCTGGCAGCGCCCCAACCTGCTGCTGCTGGACGAGCCCACCAACCACCTGGACCTCGCCACCCGCGAAGCCCTGGCCGTGGCGCTCAACGAGTTCGAAGGCACGCTGATGCTGGTGAGCCACGACCGTGCACTGCTGCGTTCGGTGTGCGACGAGTTCTGGCTCGTGGGCCGCGGCGTCGTTGCCGACTTCGACGGCGACCTGGACGACTACCAGCGCTACCTGCTCGACGAGTCCAAGCGCCTGCGCGAAGAGGCCAAGGTGGCCGTGCGCGAGGCGGACGCCGTGGCGGCTGCAGCTGCGGCCGCCGCAGCTGCAGCGCCAGTGAAGAGCAGCAACACCCCCGAGCAGCGCAAGCAGGACGCCCAGGAGCGCCAGCAGCGCAGCGAGCAGGCCAAGCCGCTGAAGAAGGAGATCGCCAAGATCGACGAGCGCATGGCCGCGGCCAGCACCGAGCGCAGCACGCTCGAAGCCCGGCTGGCCGAACCGCTGCCGCCCGCCGAGATCGCCGATGCCGGCAAGCGGCTGAAGGCGCTCAACGACGAGATCGCGCAGCTCGAGGAGCGCTGGCTGGCGCTGTCCGACCAGCTCGAAGCGCTGGCCGCCTAAACCCTTTGGCCGCGCGCGGCTGGCAATCAGCCAGCCTGCGCGGGCCGGGTAGCATGGCAAGGTCAGGGAACCCGCCAAGGAGCCACGCTGCATGCCTTCTTCGATCGAACTCGCCCGGGGCGATGAAAAACTCATCGCGGCCATCCACCGCAGCCGGCGCCTGATCGGCCGCAAGGCCCTCATGGCCGCCGCTGCCAGCGCCGTGCCACTGCCCGGCGTCGACTGGATGGCCGACGCGGCGCTGCTGTCGCGCCTCGTGCCGCAGATCAGCGCCGAGTTCGGCCTCTCGGTCACCCAGGTCGAAAAGCTTGCGCCGCACCAGCGCGAGCGCATCCAGAAGGCCGCGACCACGCTCGGCGCCCTGCTCGTGGGGCGGCTCGTCACGCGCGAGCTGCTCATGAAGCTGGCCCGCCACGCCGGCATCCGCCTCACCGCCAAGCAGGCCACCAAGTACGTGCCCATCGCCGGGCAGGTCGTGTCGGCCGCGCTCGGCTATGCCGCGCTGCGCGCGCTGGGCGAACAGCACATCAAGGACTGCGTGCGCGTGAGCACCACGCTGGCCCTGACGCCGCCCGAGCCCGCCGAACGGCTCAAGCCGGCCTGATTCGGCCACTTCCGGCTCGGTTGCCGGCTCAGTCGCCGGCTGGCGGCGGTCCGTAGTGCGGGGCCGGCCGCAGCGCCTCTTCCTTCATGCGCTGCTCGTAGGCGGCCAGCAGCGCGACGTAGTGGCGCGACATCACGTCGCTCACCCGCCCCAGCCCGATCTTGCTGACCGTGGGCTGCGGAATGCCCGTGCGTTCCTGGATCTGCTTTTGCGTCAATCCGAGCGCTCGCAGCGCCTGCACCAATTCGCGTGGCTTCATATCGATCCTCCCTTTTTTTCCTATTTTAGAGTCCAATACGAATATTCATCTGCGCTTGAATCTCCACCCCATGGAGACTATTGCTTCACGTGCCCTGGCCGCACGCAAATTCGCCAAGATGACGCAGAAGCAGGCCGAGGCCGCTTCGGGCGTCAAGCAGTCGAGCATCTCGAAGATCGAGCGTGGCGACACCAGCCGGTCGATGAGCGTGCTCGCCCTGGCACGCGCCTACCGCGCCGACCCCAACTGGCTCGACACCGGCGACGGCCCGGCCCCGTGGGACGAGGTGCAGATCCGCCTGGCGCGCGACAACGCCCACGAGCCGCCCGGCCCCTACCGCGTCACCCGCATCGCGCCCATCGGCCCGGCCTTCGCGCCCCAGACGCCCGGCACCGTGCCGCTGATCTCGTGGGAGCAGGCCGGCGAATGGCGCGGCGCCGAATCGCCGCCCCGGCCCACGCTGGCCGAGCGCTGGATTCCCTGCATCGCGCACCACAGCGCCGGCACCTACGCGCTGCGCGTGCGCGGCGACAGCATGACCTCGCCGCACGGGCACCTGAAGAGCTACCCGGCCGGATCGATCGTCTTCGTCGACCCGCAGCACACCACGCCCGACGACGGCGAGCGCGTGGTCGCCAAGCTCGACGACGACATTCGCGGCGAAGTCACCTTCAAGGTCTACAAGGAAGACGCGGGCCGCCGCTGGCTGCTGCCGCTGAACCCCGCGCACGAGGCCGTGCGCGTGCCCTTCACCGTGCTGGGCACCGTGATCGGCAAGTGGGAAGACGAAGACTGAAGGCCCAAAGGGCCTCTTTTCGCGAGGTCAGGTTGCGTACAGATTCGCCGGGCACAGTGAGGTTTCTCCCGGTGGCTTGCACCTCTGATCCTCCCTCCTCCAGCAAGTCACCTTCCAGCCCGCCCTCGTGCGGGCTGTTTTTTTTGCCTGCACCGCTGCGCGCCGGGCGGCGGCTTTTGATGGGGTCGGTTCATTCTGGTATATAATTCGCGGTTGCCCGAAATCATCGGGCATTTGCCTGGCCAGGCAAGCTGAATCTCATACCAGCGCGTCGAAGTCATAGCGACGAGAAAAACAACAATGACTTCCGCAAACGAATCTTTGCCGTAGCGTGGACCGCGTAAGAGTTCACGACCACATTCCGACAAAAGCCCTCCTCGCGAGGGCTTTTTCATTTCTGCGCGCCAGTGCCCCCGAGGCGTCCGCCTTCCGTCAACCCCTCTTTTTTCCTACACGGTGTAACGGAATGCGACCTACGCAGTACCACGCGGGCCCAAGAGACGATTCGTTCACTGTCAGCACAGGGAACAAAGGGAATCACATGAGCCTCAGGGACATCCGCGAACGCTACGGCGTCAGCTTCGAAAGAGGAGCCCGCGTCATCTGCGGCGGCCGGCTCGGCACCGTCGCCGGCGCGAGCAATTCGCACATCCGCATCAAGTTCGATGGGCGCCAGATCAGCAGCCCGTGCGATCCCCTGGAGGTTCAGCCCTGCCACGAAGGCGCCGTGAACCTCGCGGCGCAGACCACGCAAGACTGGCACGCCCCGGCGTAGCCCTGCCTGCGTGCCCGACGGGGCACATCTTCCTTGGCGTCCACGGTGTGGCGCAGCCGTCGCGTAGCATCGGCGCGCACCCTCACACCGCCAAGGAAACCCATGAAGACACTGAAGAGGACACTGGCACTCGCGACGATCGGCCTGGCAGCAGTGGCCACGTCGGCGCAGGCGCAGACGCAAGCGCGACCCGTCGTGCAGTTCATCGCCACGGGCGGCACCATCGCGATGAAGATCGACCCCGTCACCAAGGGCGTGGTGCCCGCGATCTCGGGCGACGACCTGATGCAGACGGTGCCCGATGCCGGCAAGTACGCCACCATCGAGGTCAACAACTTCTCGGCCATGTCGTCCAACTACATCGAGGCGAAATGGTGGACGCGCCTGACCAAGGCCGTCGACGACGCCCTCGCGCGCCCCGAGGTGGCCGGCGTGGTCATTGCGCACGGCACCGACACCATGGAAGAAACGGCCTACTGGCTGGACCTGACCGTCAAGTCCGACAAGCCGGTGATCCTGATCGGTGCGCAGCGCAATGCCTCGTCGCCCGACTTCGACGGCCCGCGCAACCTGCTCAACGCCATCCGCATCGCCACCACGCCCGAGGCGCGCGGCAAGGGCGTGATGCTGGCAATGAACAACCAGATCAACGCGGCACGCAACGTCACCAAGACGCACACCGCCAACGTCGAGACCTTCAATTCGGGCGACTTCGGCTTCCTGGGCGAGGTGTGGGACGACAAGGTCGTCTTCACCCGCGCGCCGCTGCGCCGCCAGCACATCGACATCGGCAGCGCCGAGATGCCGCGCGTGGAAATCGTCGCCATGTTCGGCGGCGCCGACGGCTCGCTGATGCGCTACGCCGTCGACCAGGGCGCCAAGGGCATCGTGGTGCAGGCGGTGGGCATGGGCAACATGAACGTCTCGATGTTCGAGGCGCTCAAGTACGCGCTGTCCAAGGGCGTGCCGGTGGTCGTCTCCACGCGCGTGCACAACGGCCGCACGCGCCCGGTCTACGGCTTCGTGGGCGGCGGCAAGACCAGCGACGAGGCCGGCGCCGTGATGGCCGGTGACCTGAGCCCGCAGAAGGCGCGCCTGCTGCTCATGCTCCAGCTGCACCGCGGCGTCACGAGCAAGGCCGAGCTGCAGGCCGCGTTCGACCGCTGAGCCCCGCGCACCGCGTCAGGCCGGCGCGCCGGCCAACGCATCGATCAGGGCACGCGAGGCGGACGACAGCCGCCGGTGCGGCGCATAGATCACCGACACCGGCCGCGAACGCCCGCACGCTGGCGCCAGCACCTCCACCGCGCGGCCCTGCGCGAACAGCGGGCGCGCGATGAAGTCGTAGGTCTGGCAGATCCCGAGCCCGCTCAGCGCGAGCGCAACCACGCCCAGCACATCGTCCGACACCTGGAGGCTGCCGTGCGGCGTCCAGTCCACGTCCCGCCCGCCCTCCTGCAGAATCCACGGCGCCACGCGACCGGTGCTGGGCATCACGAAAGGCAGGCAGGCGTGCTGCGCGAGGTCGCCGATGCGCGCCGGCATGCCTGCGCGCGCGATGTAGTCCGGCCCGGCCAGCAGGCACATCGGCGCGTCCTCGAGCTTGCGCCCGACCAGGCCGCTGTCGGGCAGCGGGCCCATGCGGATCGCGAGGTCATAACCCTCGGCCACGAGGTCGACGTTGCGGTTGGTGATGTTCAGCTCGACGCGCACCTGCGGGTGGCGGGTGCAGAAAGGCTGCAACAGCGCCGGCAGCCGGTGATGGGCATAGGTGGTGGGCACGCTCAGGCGCACGCTGCCGGTGAGCTCGTCGCCCTGCCCCTGCATCGCGCGCTCGGCATCGTCGATGAGCGCGAAGGCCGCGCGCGACTGCTCCAGGTACAGCCGCCCCTGCTCGGTGAGGCTCAGGCGCCGCGTCGTGCGGCGCAGCAACTGCACGCCCAGCCGCGCCTCCAGGCGCGTGATCGCGCGGCTGAGCACCGAGGGCGTCGTCGCCAGCGCCACGGCGCCGGCCGTCATCGAGCCCTTCTCGACCACGGTGACGAAGGTTTCCACATCCCCGAGGTGATCGAATCGCCGGCTCATCTTGTCTCCTGAAGAACAAATATTTTCCTTACCGGCCAGTTTATCGCCGGCGTGGCAATCAATACATTCGATCTCAAGGGCCACAGGGCCCGGCCTCTTCACCCTTTTCCAGGAGCTACAGATGACTTCCACCACCACCGCCCCGTCGATCCGCCCCGTGCTCATGGTGCTCACCAGCCATGGCACCAAGGGCGCTACCGGCGGCGAGCCGACGGGCTTCTACCTCGGCGAACTGACCCACCCGCTGGCCGAGCTCGAGGCGGCCGGCGTCCCCTTCGAACTCGCGTCCATCCAGGGCGGCGAACCGCCGGTCGATGGCCTGGACCTCGGCGATGCGGTCAGTGCGCGCTACTGGAACGACAGCGGCTTTCGCGAGGCCCTGCGCCACACGCAGCGCCTGGGCGATGTCGACGCCTCGAAATACAGCGCGATCTTCTTTGCCGGCGGACACGGCGCGATGTGGGACTTTCCGACCAGCCCCGACGCGGCGCGCGTGACCCGCGAGGTCTACGAAGCGGGCGGCGTGGTGGGCGCGGTGTGCCACGGCCCCGCGGCGCTGGTCAACGTGACGCTCGGCAACGGCGCCTACCTGGTCGCGGGCAAGAACCTCAGCGCCTTCACCGACGACGAAGAACGCGCCGTCGGCCTCGCGCAGACCGTGCCCTTCCTGCTGGCCACCACGCTCGTGCACCGCGGCGCGCACCACCATCCGGCGCCCGACTGGACGGCACAGGTCGTGGTCGACGGGCGGCTCGTCACGGGGCAGAACCCGCAGTCGGCAGCCGGCGTCGGCGCGGCGATGCGCGAACTGCTGCTGCGCCAGAACTGAAGGGAAAGAACGTCCATGAACGCTCTCCCTAAACTCGCCGCCATCGCGACCCTCGGCCTGGCCGCGCTCGGCGCGCAGGCCGCCAACGTGCTGGTCGTGCTCTCGGATGCCGACCACCTCGACCTGAAGGACGGCAAGGTCTTCGCCACCGGCTTCTATCTGAACGAGCTGATGCAGCCGGTGAAGCTGCTGCTCGACGCCGGTCACCAGCTGACCTTCGCCACGCCCCTGGGCAACGCGCCCACCGTGGACGCATCGTCGGTCGACAAGATGTATTTCGATGGCGACGAAGCCGCCCTCAAGCAGCACAAGGCGCTGCTCGACAAATTGAAGCTCACCTCGCGCACGGACTCGCCGGTGATCAGCCTGTCGCGCGTGGCGCAGATCGGCTACGCCCGCTTCGATGCCGTCTACGTGCCGGGCGGCCATGCGCCCATGCAGGACCTGCTGACCAGCCCCGCGCTGGGCCGGCTGCTCGCGGACTTTCATGCGCGCCACAAGACCACGGCCCTCGTGTGCCACGGCCCGATCGCACTGCTCTCGACCTTGCCCGATGCACAGGGCTTCACGAACCGGCTCGCGGCGGGCGGCACGGTCGAGCAGCGGCCGGACTGGATCTACGCCGGCTACCGCATGACCGTGATCAGCAACCAGGAGGAGGAGCTTGCCAAGGCGGCACTGCAGGGCGGCACGATGAAGTTCTATCCGCAGACCGCGCTGCAGCAGGCCGGCGGCGCCTACAGCAGCAACCAGGCGCCGTTCACGCCGAACGTGGTGATGGACCGCGAGCTCATCACCGGGCAGAACCCGGCGTCTGCGCTTGGCGTGGGCCGCGAGCTGCTCAAGCGGCTCAGGCAACAGCCGGCGTCCTGACCGCCTGCCTGGCGTCGGACCCAAGAAAAAAGCCAGCTGTCGACTGACAGCTGGCTTTTCATATTTCGCATGGCTCGGTGGTAGGACGTACTGGATTCGAACCAGTGACCAACGGATTAAAAGAACCCAGCCTTCAGAGGATGAGGGCCTAGATTCGCTGGAGTTTCCCTCGATAGACCCGACGATGTTGGACTGACAGCGATCCTGGGGACCATCGGACTGACAAATCTTGGTCCCACAGTTTCTCCCACAGTGAAGCGAGCTACCGTCATCCCGATACCCACCCACAGCGGATGACGGGGCCGCGAAGTCCCCACATAAATCCCCACAGTCACCCTACCCACCCACAGTCCTTCGAGGCCAACGCACCTGGGGCCGGATCAAGGCCACCGCCGCCGAGCCCACCGATACCAGCCTGGAGCGCATCGCCAAGGCCCCAAAAGGCTGGCAATTCGGTCGCCCTATTGCTCCAATGGGTCCTGAATGTTGTCAATGACGTCAGATGCCTTCGCATTTTTGATGAAAAAATAGAAGGTCGAATCAACAACTTGCAGCATGCGCTGTTGCGCGTCATAGGCAAAGATGGGAGGCGAAATTGATTTCACAGACTGAAGGTTTGCAATACCGCCAAGCAAGTTCGTCATATCGTTGCTGCGGACGTCTTGACCTCTATGGTGAATCGCTCGAATCCAATCCCACAAAGTTTGCTTTCTTGCGCCACTCGCTATCCCATCAAACCCGTGCTCAACGATCGTGCGAACAAGGTAGTAAGGCAAGAAAAGTGGGGTTTGATCTCCTTTGGCGCCGCCTGAATTGTGACCTGCCGCGATAGCCTCAAGAGCCCGCTCATGGCGGGAGCCATAGTCGCCCGTTTTTACCTGAATTGCATCCGCGAGGTAATTTAGGTCTGCGATTGTCAATTTATCCCCGACCGTCCCTTTTACCCCAGCACTCATGCATATCTGTCGAATTAGTTCCTGAAAGACACCGACGCTAGAAAACGACGCATCGATGATCGCTGAGAGCAATTCGGCAGAGAAGTCGATGTTTAAGTAACCAGCACCGGTTACAGCCAGCCTCCGAAAATCCGCCTCAAGCCAAGGTTCAACCGGAATTTCAATAACACGATCTAGCAAATCACCGTTGAACTGAGCCATTCGGTTTCGCTGTCGCCAAACACCCAAGATAACAAACTGCAATCCCAATTCCTGGAAAGCGCGGAGGTCAAAGGCAAATTGCTGCTGAACTTCGTCGGGTAGATAGTGAAAATTTTCCAAAATCACCCATTTGTGAACCCCCATTCGCTTTAGCAGATCAGAAACAGTTTGAGGCAACTCCAAATTTACCGGGACCTCTTCATATTTTGTTTCAGACCCGGATGAGCCTTTGATATTCCCTCCCGCCTCTGCTTCGGCGCCGCCAAATAGCGGAATCAAAGCTTTGAATTTCGTAACTACAGAGACGCTGCTTTCTGTACCAGATTTCTCCGTGACCGCTGCAACAATCTTTGCGCCAGCTTGATGCAAGATGGTCTGGTAAACGTCAATCAGTTGGGTTTTAGGCGTGAGACTGACCAGCAGATGATCTTTATAGGGCAAATGCTTGGAAACCAACGCCGTTTTTCCTTGCTTAGATGACCCGTAGACGATGATTTGCTTGTGAGACCCAAGGGCTTCCTTGAAGCTGTCGTCCACTTGGGCGCGCTCCACATAGGACAGCACGGGTTTTGATGTGACCCCAAATACTTCGTCTAACTGCGGCACTTTGCGCTCCAAAACTTCAATTACCGAATCGTAGCTGGTCATAGCTACAGCTAACCGCGATTCTGCCCGTTCGAAGAGATCAACGCCCATCGTCGCCGAGGTCAAGAAGTCGGCTACCCACGTTGCAGACGTGGGCCGCGTCGCGGTCCCAGTTGTGCGAAGCAACGCCATGCGGCGGGCCCAGAACTGCGAGGCCATGGAGTCTTGCAGCGAATGCAAGACGGAGGCCCGCCCAATGAACCTCTGAACGCCCCTCCGAGACGCGACCCCAGCCCCCTGCCCTGACCTAGGCCTCTCAACGCCCACAGGCCACAAGCTGGCGCGGATTGAGAAGGCGGCATCGTTGTCTCACGGGGATACAGCGCTGACCCGCCCGACATGCACCCGTCAGTGGGTACCCGGGCAGGCTCAGTCCATCGAGAGACAGCCTAGGCCGAATAACTCAACGGAGGGTGATGCCCCTAAGCGGCAACCGGCCGATTCGATTAACTCGACGGAGGGTGATGACCCTAAGCGGCCCCATCGGCGACCCTTGGACCAACCGACGTCTCGCAGAGTAAATGGACTGAGGGTGTAGACCCTATGAGGCTCGACACGATTAGATGCGTCAGGTGAGACCTTTGCGCCAAGAAACCGAATTGCTCATGGGGCGCGCCCTGTGCAGCGCTATCTATTGAGCCGCTGGCGGCCTCCCTTTTTTCTCATTAGCTCTACCGACCACGTCGGCCCCATCTCATGCTCACAGAATCTCAAAATTCTCGGAAGACCCGGCAATGCCGCGGCACTTGCGGCGCAATTCTTCCGGTCTCATCGTTCTATCGCTGCGGCGCAACTACGGCCGCCTACCGGACAGTCTGCAAGGCTTGCTGGAAGGCGCTGAATGCAGCGGCGCATAGACGCCGACAAGAACAGCATCAGCGACGCGGGGCCCTCCTCTGCCTCTCGAAAGCCCCTCAGCGGCCCGAATGATTCCGCGCCGCAAGGTGCACTTTTTGTTCATTCCAGCCGGCCCGCATGGTTTTCCCTGCGGGCTTTTTTACGCCGGTACACGCGGACCTTTCCACCGCCCCATCTACTGAAGAAAGCTCGACATGAGCGGACAGCAAACACGCCAGTTCAACAACACCCCAAAATTCAGCCAGCCTGAAATCAGCCCAGCCGCCACCGTGCGGACCAATCAGACCGAAGCCATCGCGGCACAGGTCCAGGGCCAGGGCCAGGGCTCCGCACTGAGCGCCGTAGGCGCAGCCCTCTCGGGTTTCTTCGGGACCGCCGCGAAGACCGCGGAACAGATCGCCGAGATCGAGCACCGCGAAGGGCTCGTGGAGATCGATCGACAGAACAAGGCACGAGCTGAGCAGGCCTTGGCCGACAAGGCCATGGATCGACCACGCGATCCAGAACTCAGCAGATACCAAGCCTACAAGGGCGCCTACGACGTTGCGCTGGCCGACTCCACTGCCAACGAACTGACGCGGGACCTCGCAGTGAACCTGCGCGACCTCCCGAACGACGGGAGCGTGGACCCCCGAGCGGCCGCTACAGAGTTTCTGAAGTCCGCGATTGGCGCGGGCACTGGCGATGCAGCGGTAGACGGCCGCATGGTGTGGGCCGCGAAGCAGAAGGCCGACATGCTGGTGGCCCAGAAGACTGAGGTCATTGCGCAGACAGTTGAGTCCAACATCACGCAAGCCGTCGTCAAGGATGTGACGGGGAAGATGATGACCCAGCAAGGGGTCACTACTGGGCAGACTGAGGCTTGGTACGGGCAGTTTCTCGCAATTGCGAAGGGGAACCTCAAGACCGCGGACAGGATGTTCGAGGCTGCTCTCGGCAACGCCATCCAGAATGATGGGCACGCACGATCTACTCTTGCGGCGTTGCGCGAGTCAGGCTACTCCAAGCGAAACCCGGACAGCTACCTTCGCTTAAGCGAGCAAGCATTCCACCAAACCAACAAGATCAAGTCTTTCAGGGCCGGCGAAGAAGTCCAGACACTCAACGGAGAGTACGCCGCCGTAGATGCCGAGTATCGCAATGCCGGGCTCCCAATGCCCCCCGGAGTATTTCTCGGGTTCATGCATCGTGCCGAGCGGATCGACAGCAACCACGGCGTGGGCCAGGGTGCATTCCCGTGGCGAAACACGGGGGCGTGGCGGCAATCGTTAGAGAAGCAGGCCAAGGTCAACACGATCCTGAGCACCCTAAACGGCCACCAAGCCACAGGGGACCTTCGACAGTCCGTGAATGAGACCGGAGCTGAGATCGGGACGGAAATCAAAAAGAACTACGTGGCTGCGACCGCTCAGTGGATCGCTCAGAACCCTAGGCGCTTCCCCAACCTCAATCGGACCTTGACCTCCCATGGTCTCCCTCAGCCGTTGGCTGACACCGCGACCGCCAAGGAATACGGCCGCATGCTTGCGTCTCCCAAGGAGCAGAGCGCATTCGCGTACACCGTGGACGACACGACCAAAGGGATCATCACATCGGGCCTCATGGGCTCTGACGTAGGCGAGACCATCAAGGCCGCGACGCTGCTCCACGAGGTCGCCAACGGTCCCAACTCCGAGCTGATGCTCAAGGGCCTGCTGGGCGACAAGGAGCAAGCCCGCTTCGACGTGATCCGCCGCATGGCCGCCACGCGAGACATCGAGACCGCTGTGCGGGCCACGGTGTCGGACCCGGTGGTCGAGAACGAGATGGCGAAGGAACAGGAGTCAGGCTCCGTGAACTTCTCCAGGCTCCTTAGGGACCCCGAGCGCAAGGCCACGGACATCGAGAACGACATCCAGTCCCTGGCCGGCGAACGCCTCAAAGAACGAATCGGGCGGGACGACTGGTTCGGCGAGCTGAACACGAACATCTCAGGCGCTGCCCTCCGGTCATTGAACCTGAGCGTGGCTGACCATCTGCGCGAGCAGGCCCGCACCCTCAAGGGGGGCACCAAGCCTGACCTGAACGCGGCCGTCGAGTTCGCGGTGAAGAAGACCTATGAGAGCTTCGTCCCCCTGCCCCTCCAGGGAAACACGATGGCGCTGGTCAAGGACCCTTACGGGGGACGGGGCCGAGCCCCAGAGCAGGAGATTGCGACCTACAACGGCGTCAAGGTGTACTCCGGTGCCCGCATGTACGTCGGGGGCCGCGAGGAGGACCCGCTGGAGACGTTCATGAAGATCGATCGCAAGGCGCTTCACGAGGCACTCCCCGGGTTTCTTGGCGGTAAACGGGCACCTCTGAACTGGGAGCGCTTCACGCTTCTCGGCACGCTCGGCCCCGACGCGGACCCGGGGTCCGCGGAGTCTATCTACCTACTTCCCCCGGACGCTCGCAGCGGTCTGCATCCGGTCATGAAGCCGGGCGGTGAACCGCTGATGTTCGTTCCAGGTACTACGGTCATCTTCCGCAATGCGAAGGGAGAACTGGAAGACCTGGAGATTCCCATGGACCGTAAGGCCGCCTTCGACTTCTTGAGTTCCAAGCTACCCAAGGGCTTCTTCCCGTTGGAAGGTGCTGGAGGCTACTTCCGCGTCCAGTACGGCTATCGCTTGCGCACGACTGGCGAGGAAATCTTCAATCAAAACATGCAGCGAAGGGAAGGCGAGATCGCGAACATCCGCGCGACTAACCGGCCCGTCCAATTTGAGACGAAACCTATCACCCGAGAGCGCTGGAGAGCGCTGGAAAAGAAATGATTAGTGACTACGAAATCCACGACCTTCCGCACATCGCTGCACTAAGGGACCAGCGTGCACAGGCCTGTGAGGCCGCAGAGATAGCCGAACGCAACTCCCGCAGCGAACCACTCGACCCAGAAGCGTTTGCAGCCTATGTCAACGCATCACAGGAGTATTTCTCTGCTGCGCTGGAGGCCTGCGATCTATTGGAGGGCATCAATAGGTCTATAGCTGAAGCCTTCGGGCTTCCGCAACCTCAGGTGACCCCGGCTTCCCCCCATGTGTGAGCCCACAACCATCGCCATGCTCGGCATGGCCGTTGTCGGCGCTGTGGCGCAGAACCAAGCATCCAACGCTGCCGTCTACAACCAAGCCGAGGTCGCGAATCGCAACACCGCGGAAGGCTACCGAGTCGCCCAGCAGCAGGAGCGAAATGCGTCCGCCCAGGCGTTCGAGCAGCAGACCGACCGCATGCGGCAGACAAGCCGCCAACTCTCCATGGCTCGCGTCATAGCGGCCCAAGGTGGTGGTTCGTTTGCTGCGAACGCAATCAACATTGCAGCGGCTGGCGATGAGGACTACTCGCGCATCGACGCGGGACTGAGCAATCAGAAGTCCACTGTGCGCGACCAGATGGCTGCGCTGCACGCGGGGAACACCGATGCGCTCCTGAGCGCACAGACAGCCTTCAAGGGCAATCAGATCAAGTTCTTCTCCGATGTAGGTGGCGCCGCGGCAAACGCCTACGTGAGCAACAAAGATCGAGAAAGCCAGAGGAATGCTGCGCAGAATTTTGCGCCGGACCCTTACATGAAAAATGGCCAAAAGATCGGTTTCGACTTCACCAAGAACCGAATCGGTGACTAACGCTCGCCTGATTCTCCTGGCCGAGACCGCAGAGCGCAGAGCGCACCGCACATCTTTGGAATACGAGGCGGTCTAAGTTCTGGTGGCTTGAAGTTGAGTGCGTGGACTGAGGGTGCAGACCGTATGCGTCTTGCGCCATCTTCTTGTCCACTGATCTTTTTTAAGTGCCGCACGATGAGCCCATTGGGCTAGTCGCTCCTTTCTTTTCCGCTCCCCATGACCAACTTTGCAACGAGGTGGCGCAAGCCTGCGCCGTCGAAAGCTCCACCGCGCAAATATCTCAACACTGCCGGGTCTCCTTTGGCTTCTTGTGGCTACCACGCAGCCGGGCAGTGGCTGCTGACCTTCAAGGATGGCACCACTCGCGTAACCACCATCCGGCCCACTGCTGAGATGGTCGCGATCCACAACAAACAACTAGCCCGCACCGCATCCAGGCCTCTACCAGAGGTCGAGGTACTGGCCGCGGACTGATAGCCCTCCGCCTGCCTGATAGATACGGGCCGCGCCTATTTCCTGCCGTCCGATTCAGGGCGGCGAATCAATTTGAAAGCCTCAATGAGCAACTTGAGCAAGCGCGGCAACTTGGCCGCAAACACATATGGCGTAAACCACGTACACGCGCCTGTGACTTCCATGCGTGTCGTGCTGGACCGCACCACCGGCCGCGTCCGCGCCATCGGGCACAACGCAGAACCGCTGGACCAGACGCTGGGCCAGATTCACAACGTTCCCGAAGGCGTCGAGCCAGCCATTGGCGAACCCTGCCCCGGCATCGAACTGCGCCGCAACGCCATCACTGGTCAGCCCGATTGATTGCCCGCGGGCCTGACGGGCCAGCAAATGCGAACTAACCGAACGAACACATGAAACGTATCTCTTTCAATCCGCGGTACGCGGGCCTCGGCTCGCCAATCTCTTTCGACCTTTCCGACACCACAGGCGACGAAGCGCGGGACCGCGGCATCGCCTTGCAGTACGCAGCGCGGTCGGGGATGCATCTGCACAGGTTGGACCTTGGCGCCACTGATGCCAATGGCTTGGACCTGTCCGGCCTCAGGTTGACCGAATGCGCTGGCGCCTTGGATGTGCGCGGCGCCAATGTGTCCGGCGCCCTCATTGAACTCTGCGCTCTGACCATTCAGGCGGACGACGCTACGAACATGCAGGGGGCAGGATTCCAGGCATGCACTTTGGATGGAAGCGTATTCGCTGGCGCCTTCATGGCTGGCGTGAACGTCACAGGGGGAAGCTTGCGAAATGTTGACCTAACCGGGGTCGTCACTCCCGATTCCGTGTGGTCTGGAAATAAGACTGGCGGCGCAAAACTGTCCGGCTGGATTGCTCCCTTCGCGTCCCTCCAACAACTCGCGGGACACGAAGCAATCATTGCCGCGTCCGCGGGTAGCGACGAAGACCGAATCCTTCTGCAGCGTTGCCAGTGGGAAGGCGTCGAGTCGGTCAAACGACAGATCGCTGTGAGAGAGCAAATTGCAGCCGACGAGGCCGCTGGAATCACGCGAGACCTCTCCGGCGCACCTATCGTTCAGGTTGATGGCCCTGGTAGCCCCTGGGTGACCTTGGACCGCCTAGAAGCCGCACGTAGCAAGTGAATCCCCGACAACCAACACATTCCACTCCATGACCACCACGAATCTAAAAGACCGCATCGCCGCGGCTGCATCACGAGTTACGAAGGCAAGCGGCAAGGCCCCCAAAGCTCAGCCGTCGATCACCTCCGCGGGCGCTGCGGCGGTCGTAGAGATTGAAGGCAGCGGCCGCTTCTATGCGGGTCCAGCTATTGATCGCTATCTTGAGGAGCGCAGCCAGTTCGCACGCCTTGACGCCGCCCTGGCTAGCTATGACAACGGCTCGCTGGCACGCGCTGATTTCATTGCGGAACTCCGCGCCATCAGCGAGCTGCGCACGACTATCCACGCGAGCCGATACTCCCACTTGCGGAGCTTGGCTGAGGCCCTTGAAGCCGGTCAATCCACCGCACGCCTGCTGCAAGCGGTTGAGGCGACGACCACGGACGCGCGGACTTATCTGGGCTTTGTGTTGATCGACGCTATTCGGGCTCCTGACGCGAACACCGTATACCCATCGAATGCGGAAAGACGGAGTGGCCCTCCCGCTAGTTGGTCCGGCCCTGCCGCGCTTCATCAATCCGCCATGGATGTCGGCCCCAATCGCAAGGTTGGCGGCTGATGGAAAAGTGGATCAGCGTGAATGGCCGACTCATGTCCGCTACACAAGCCGCCGCGCTCGCCGCTGAAGCTCATAAGACCCGCACCGAACGCGAGGAGCGAGCCGCCATGGCCCCGCGTGGAACTGTGGACCGCGCGGGCCGCGTGAGTGTGACTTGGCAGGACCTCGAAACCCCAACGCAGTATCAGCGCCGTTACGACGCCGCCGACAAGAAGGCGAACTTCGTCATGGACAACGTCACGGTCCTGGGCGCCTTCGGCAAGCCGGTGGACTTTGGCGACTGATGGGCGGCATGGTCCTGTCGCCGGCTAATCGCGCTGCGATGCTCTCGCAAGCCGAGCGGATCGTGAATGGGAAGCCGGTCCTCATCTACGCCCTGCCCTGGCTACTGCTGCTCCACGCATTGGAACCTGATGATGGAAATTCCTGACGAACTGGAAAGGCTTGAAGGCCCTGACTGCCTCCCAGAGGTTATCGAGCCCAAGCCCAAGGTTAGGCGGCGCCCAAAGATCCTCCCGGTGCCTCCCCGGACCCCTGAGGAAATCGCAGCATCTGCAGCCTTCGTCCAGGCAGTCCGCGACGAATGCGCCGCTCGTGAGACTCTACGCGCCAGCGAGCGCGAGGCGGGCCGTGTGGCGACGCACACCGGCAAGCCCAGACCGGGCGGGCAGGTCTACTGGTCCACGTCGGGCAGGATGCTATGCGCCAAGTGCCATCGTTATTGCGATCAGGACTCGATTGGCGACCCCACTAAATGCATGGGCCACGGGGCACCTGTAGACAGTGCCGCAGCCGCGCAAATCCATGCCGCGCGCATCGCGTCGAAGGCTCTGATACACGCGGAGGAGCAGCGCCGAAAGGCGGCCCGCCTCGCTGGTCGAATTGCGGGCCGTGCGGCCACACGGACGCAGGCATGGCGATAGCTGCCTGACACCCGAAACGCCTGAGCCCCAAAGCCCGCCCTGGTCCGCAAGGTCCTCGGCGGGTTTTTCTTTGCCGGTCATCGACCGTCAGTCACGAACACAAGTCTCCCCATGAACATCATCCATTTCTTCAATGCCAGCGCCCCCCATTGATCGCGCCGAGAACGACGATGCCCCCATAGCCATCCTGTCGGTGAGTTTCAGTAAGACAGGGAAGATCAAAAGGGCATGCGAGTGCGTCACGCGTACCGGGGAAATCGTCAACACGGACAAAGTCCCCTCACTCGACCTCGGTTCCAAGGTGGAGAAGCGGACAGCCATCCTACGAAGCCTTCGCCCCGAGGTCCTGCGATTTGCCGAATTCGTCCTGAAGTTTGCAAATAAGCGAAGGGGAATCACTCCGGGGATCGATACCCTGGTCAACTGGTATGCCGACCTCAACGCAAAGCGACCTGACAACGTCCGCAGGTACGTCCGGCCCCTTGTGGACGCCAAGGTCGTGATGCATGACAGCCTCTTGGGGCCGGCCTTCCAGCGGACGGGCGGGATGACGCACGACCACCTGAGCGAATACGAGCACGCTAGCGCCCTGTACTTAAGGATGCGGCACCGAGGATTTTCCTTGTCCCCCGAAAGGAGGGGTACGCCCGCAGACCCTGACCTTGTGGCCGCTGAGGTCACTCGATTGGACGCGGAGATGGAAGCCGAGCGGATCGCGTGGTTCACACAGTTCCCCAGAAGAACTGAGGATTTCCTCACTTCGACTAGCTCGCAACCCGCATGAATACTGGGTTTCCGCTGTTTCCCCGAATACTAGGGTGACATGAGGCTCGGCCCCCTGAGCCGGACGGCGCCACATTGGGAACGCCTTGCATCCCGCGAAGCCACCGAGGGGCACAGCCCCGAGGCTGCAAGGCAGCCGCCAATGAGTCCAGGCACCTCGCCATTTCTTCAATACCCCGCTTACCTCAGGACCTAAGGTCAAGCCACTGGGGGGTACTTCCGTACCCGCAAAGATGGAATGCCTTGGGTCTGCTCCTGATGCCTTCGCGCACGCCGGGACGGAGCGGACCTAAGAGCCATCTGGGTGCGGCCTGTCCTCCTCACCGAAACACCATGACAACAATCAAGCTGCCCACAGTCGAGGGACATGAAATCGAGTTAGATGTGGCTGACCACACGAAGCTCTGCGCATGGCCTGACCTGGACCTATCCCGCATCCACGTAGTAGAGGACGACGCGCTCCACGCCGTGAAGCCCTCGACCGGAAACCTCCATGCGCTTTCCCTGGAGGAAATGCTACGAGTACCAATCAAGCCCTGCAACGGCTGCAAGCGGGACCTACCTGAGATCGTCTTCCCGTCCTCTAGGACCTCGTCGGGCTACCGCAGCACATGCACTGCCTGTCGGAACGCCC
Organism: Variovorax sp. GW821-FHT09D04; assembly: GCF_059416405.1. Classification (NCBI taxonomy): domain Bacteria; kingdom Pseudomonadati; phylum Pseudomonadota; class Betaproteobacteria; order Burkholderiales; family Comamonadaceae; genus Variovorax; species Variovorax sp. GW821-FHT09D04. Next base: position 1,054,287 of record NZ_JBWKPA010000001.1, on the reverse strand, counting down.
GGCGCCGTGCCAAGCGCGAGACAGGCGCGGCCCCTGTCGTGGTCCCCGTTCCCGGGCCGCCTGGAAATCTGCTCAAGCGCTACGGGGCGCTTTCACTGTCAAGAACATACGACCAGAAAAAAGGCTGAGGACACGGCCATCGAGGCGTGGCTCCGTCAACACGAGCACTCGGCCTCAGGGGACCGTAGGGTCTATGGGGCCGGCTGGGAACAGTTCGAGGACTACGACGACTACGAGGTCCTGAGCGTGGAGGTGTGAGTCATTTCGATGGCTCGCACGGCCAAGCGGTAACGAGCGATGCGTAGATGAGCGCGTAGGCATCAAGGTGCCGACTAGCCGGAACCCTTTGAAGGTCTTGTGCGACGAGATCGGCAATCTGCCCCAGGTTGACCCTTGCCGGTAGGCAGACGGTCTCCTTGCCAGCGGTCTGCGAGCCGACAGCGATCCCATCAACGACCCCGTCGATGTAGCGCAGCGCGTATGCCCTTTCCACGTTTGAACCGGTGAGCCATGCCATGAGTTCATTCCCGCTGGTGTTGGCCTGGACAGTTCCGGAGACCACCGCAAGGGCTAGGAGCGCTCCGAGGAGCTTGGGCACCCTAGGCATCACTGCCCCTCCAACGGGCCCGCCTGGGGCGATTGCGCGGCCCCTGGGACCTCTTTGGGTTTCCCCAGTCCCCACGCGAACCACAGGAGACCCATGAACCCGAGGAACACTGGGGCAAATGGGCTCCACCAAAATCAGCAGGTACCTAAGGATTTTCATGGAGTCCGAGGGTATCCCAAGGAGGCCCTGGGTCCGGCGAGAACGGCTCAAATTTCTCCCAAAAATGCGTGACCACTCCTCCGTCCCGCCGCGCAGGCGATTACCCCCGTAGGCCCCCTGGCCCGCTCAGGGCGCCGAAGACCGCAGGGGGTGGGTGGGGATGCCCATTTCGTCGCTCGAAGCGCATGCCACCGCATGGCACCAGCGCCCCCCACCAATCCGAGGCACCCCGGGACCCAATCCCCCACAGTAGCCACCCACAGTGGCCCTGTTTGAACCGCGTTTCTCCTCTGAAAACGCCCAAGCAACCATCGGATAGCGTATCCGTCTGCCCACGATGACAGGTGACCTGCAACGCGAGGCGCCCGCAAACCGGCCTACAAGGCGCGATGGGGGGAACGGAGGCCCAGGGTCATCGCGTCGGGTGCGCGGCCTGCGGAGGGCCCCTACGGCGCTCTATCGACCTTCCCTGCTGGAGCCCGCGCGCGCACTTGCGTGCCGCTTCGACCCTATGGTTTCGAGTGGAGTGATTAACTCCACCACCCCAACCATGGGGCGCGCGCCGAAAGCCCTCCCACCTCCGCCAGCCAAGAACGATCATGACCATACCCCTCGACCCTCGATTGCGTCGCCCCCGAGACGACGCCCTACCCCCACACCGCCAATGTTCGAAATGCCTTGAAGTGAAGCCGCTCGATGACGATCACTTCTACGTGAAGCGGGCGGCCTACGAATGGCAGCTTTCGCGCTTCATGCCCTACTGCATCGAATGCGACAGGGCCCGAGTGCGCGAGTACTACAGGGCGAACAGGGCCAAGCGGAATGCCCGCAGCGTTGAGGCTCGCCGTATAGCCCAAGCCAACATCAGAGCCGCAGGTGGCCCCGCCCGTATGGAGGCCCGAAGACTCGCTGAGGCTGCTAGGCAAGCCGAGGAACACGCTCGTAAGCAGCGGAATGCCAAGCTGAAGCGCCAGATGCTGAAACGCTATGGCCCGCGTCCAGACGGTATCAAGGCATTGATTCGGGCACGGGTGGAGATGTACTTCCAGCGCCGCCGCAGCAGTCCCGAGGAGCCGAAGGAATTCCGCAGGCCAGTTCAAGATTTCACGGACCTGGAGACGATCCGCGCGCGTCACCGCGCGGAACTATCTCGGCGTGACAGCGAGTGCGGCAATCAAATGTAGACCGCGTTGATCGCAGAGAACAGCGCCTTGAATCGAGCAACAGTTGCAGGATCAAGTGACTTGGGAGGACCGGAAATCAGCTTGGCGGCGACCGCATAGTGATTGAAGCCGCCAGAGGGTCGAATTTGCAGGCCCTTGTCTTTGATGAACTGTTCGAGACGGTGAACGATCCTGTCTCCTGGGGGCAAGTCGCCTTCGGCCACTGTGACGCTGCCGAGTTGCGTAGCGAACGCGGCGTTGAAGTACTTGAGGTACATAGCGACCGAAAACAAATCTTCGATGTCGCTCGCTAGACCGCTCTGCGGGGTCTTAACGGGATCACGGAATTGTGAGACATTGAACAGCGCCTTTGCTGCCAAGAGCTTGTCCCGGACCAGTCCAGTCATCTTTTGCTCGGGCGAACCGCGATAGTCGTGGAGCACAGCCAGCTTCAGACCGCTCGCACCAAGGAGCGACACAAAGGTCGCTAAGTTATCCAGGCCGCCCGTTGGAACGATAGTGACATCGTCTCGCAACCCCCCGCCTCCGTTTGCCTCAAGGTAGCCCGAAACGAACTGTAGGTAGATCAGTTCCGAGGGTCCTTCCACGAGCAGGTTGCGCTCGGAGATGAAAAGGTTCTGCGCGATGGTCCAGCCGAGCGCCGCTTGCAAGGGGAAGATGGTGCGGGGGTCAGAACCATTCAAGTTGTCAGAAATGACTGTCCCGAGCTTTAGCTGGTCCTCAACGAGCCGCACCTGATGGAGCCGGTCTGAATTCACCATGAATGGCGAATGTGTTGTATAGAGGACTTGGTGATCGTTCGCCAGTCGATCAATGTAGCGAAGGAAGTCGGCCTGGGCCAAGGCATGAAGGGCCAGACCGGGCTCGTCTAAAAGCAGGATGAGTTTCTTCCCAATAGAGTGACCTGAAGGGTCGATCTGATGCTGGACGCTGTCGAACCAGACCAGAAAACTGAAGAACCAAATGAATCCGCGACTGCGCTGATCGAAAGGAGTGCTCACGCCACGATGGCGTCGGTTCCTGATGCGTAGATATAGATTCGGCCCGTTGTTGAACGGGACTTCATCGGTCGCATCGGCCTTGATATCGACCTCAACCTCAAGGTCCTCGTTCTGCTTCCAGAACTCCATTACTTGGTCAGTCAGAGTAATGGACACGCCTTCAATCTTTGCCTTAAGTTCCTCGTACCCCCCAGGGGTCGCAAGGTCAGCAAAGGAAACGTCAGCCATTCTCAGAAGTGCCAGCACGGCCCTGTGACTCGGCTTGAGTTGCTTCGGGTCATCCTCGGCTTGCTCCACCCGCGCCGCGAGGTCCGCAAGATTCATCTTTCCCGGCAAGAGGTCATAGTCGCTGAAGTAGAGGAATTTTGGGACCTTCGACCTTATCGCGCACCAGACCTCCCAACTGGCTACATTGCCCCAGCCCACCTTATCTGCCGCGGCAATCCGCGCATTCATGGCGTCAAGCGCGGCCTGATCGGCTTCAGTCAGGCTGACATCTGCAAGGAGCGACGGGATATCTCGAAGCGCCCTGCAATCCTTGAGCGCCGCAGAGGCATCTGTACCGAGCGTTTTGGCAAATGCCTTGATCTGGGAGGTCTGATCTACAGACAGAGAAATGGTCCATTTGTTGTCGTACTTGTACGTTAGGACTACGGCCTGCCCAGCCTTGAGGTTACAGCCAACGGCGCTGTTTACCTCCGCTACCTCCGTCTCGCTCAGTGAATAGGTCAGTTCAGTCGCGACCGCTGGTTGGGTCTTGTGAGTCCTCAGATACGCGGACAAATCCTTGCGCGGATAGTCTTCCACCGGATCGAAAGAATCGGTCCCGAGGGCGTCCGACGATTTCTGCAGGGCCTTCAAGAGCACCGTCTTCCCGGCTTCATTCATACCGACGAATACAGTCGCGGCGGGGTCAATCGCCACGGTTTGGGCGGTATTCATTGACCTGAAGGGTCCAACCTTTGCGGAACTAAGAATCACTGAGCCTCCTATCGAGTTTTGCTTGTGACAAGTCGTAAAGGATAGCGCGATGAGGACGGTTCAGCCCATATCGAGAAACCCCGACGCTCGGGCTGAGTGAAGCAATCGCAGGCCGCGTCAGACGGACCGCAGGCTCCCTTGGCTCATCCTGCGATATTCACGGACCCCTTCCAGTCTTGCCCCCTTGAGTGCTTCCTTGAGGTCCACCCCGTCTGCCAGCGCAGAGCCATCGGCCCCCATTACCGCGAAGCCATCGCCACCGATCCCGGGGCCAGTGAGGATCGACACAAGAGGGCCGGACTGCCCCACGGCACCCCAGGGAAGACTCTCGACGCACAGCGCTGCATCGTAGAACCGGCCATCGTCGGTTGCCCCGTAGTCCGCCGTCACTGCCCTGCGAACCCTGCGGGTGATTTCCTTGCACAAAGCATCGATAGCGGCGCGGTGGGCAGGGGTGAAGGCGGATGCTGACATTGACTACTTTCCTTGGTTGATTCACCGATGCGACCACCGCATCAGATCGATATTTATCGTAACCTCTTTATTATTTGCTTGCAACATTTTTCCGGTTACGCATAATCAAAGCCATGAAAGATGAAAAGCGATCCCGGGGGCGACCCAAGTTGCCCGAGGGGGAAGTAAGTGTTCCTCGTTCTATCCGGCTCACCCCATCGGAGTGGGCGAAGTTCGACCTCCTTGGAATCGCGTGGCTCAAGAAGGCCCTCAAGCGAGCCAAGCCCGACCAACACCAGGGCGGCTGATCGCCCAAGTTACCAAGGAAGCAAAGAAGCCATGACCGTCTACCTGCGGCCCGGCTCCGGGGTCTATCAATTCGAATTTGTCGCGAATGGGGAGCGCCATCGGGGCTCAACTGGCGAGGCCGATAAAGGCAAGGCGCGCGCGTTCGAGATGAAGGAACGCGCGAAGGTCCAGCAGGCCCTCGCAGCCAAAGAGCAAGGCATCAACTTCATGACCATGGAGGAAGTCTCGGAGGCTTGGTTGACCGCATCCCGCGCGACTCACAAAGACTATCGAAACAACGAGGGCCGCGTGCGGAAACTCTTCGGGACGGAACTTCAGCAGCGAGGCCGAGAGTGGGTCAAAGTGCCCAATGCTCGCTATGGAATCCCCCGAGACCTAAGGACGCACGAGATCACTCAGGCCATGCTCTCGACGCTGAAAAGAAAGCGCCTGGAAGAAGGCTGCAAGCCGGGCACGATCAACCGCGAGATGTCTCTCGTTCAATCGCTCCTTGGGTTCGCAGAATCCATCGGTGCCCCTATGCCCTCCCCGCCCATCAGGTGGCATTCCCGGAACAACCGCGCAGCTTCGCTGAAGCTCCCGGAGACCAAGGGCCGCATGCGTTGGCTAACCGTTGCGGAGGAGCGCAAGGTCCTGGACGGACTCATGCTCGAAGCCGAACAACGCCCGGGGGACATGGCCGCCCGGGACTCATGGCATCTATGCCAATTCCTTCTGGATACCGGGGCCCGATACAAGGAGATTGCTGCTCTGACGTGGGACGTGGTGGACCTGGAGAACGGGACGATCAACCTTTACCGGACCAAGGTGGACAACGAGTCAGCGCTACGCCTACCCTCCCGCTCCTGGGCGATGCTCAAAGAGCGACACGAGATGATGAAAGGCCATGGCTTCTCCGTGATCTTCCCGAAGCTCAGGGGCCGCGCGTGGGATGGCGAGGACGTGAGCCGAGGACATGCGACGGCCAGCATCCAGCGGCACCTAGACGGCCTTGACGGTGATCGCGCCACACCCCATGCACTACGGCATACGTTTGCGTCTCGGCTGCTTCAGGCGGGGGTGAGCTTGGCGAAGGTCTCCAAGCTGCTGGGACATGCGTCAATTGCGATGACCGCGCGTTACGCGCATCTCGCGGACGGTGCACTACATGAGGAGGCTTTGGAGGTGATGGAGCGGCTGCATGGCAACCCACCCACAATTTCCCCCACACCGCAGCAAATCATTGTCAGTGATTCACTTCAGGGATTCGAACAACCCCTTGGTGCTATTGAAGATTCTGGTAGGACGTACTGGATTCGAACCAGTGACCAACGGATTAAAAGTCCGCTGCTCTACCAACTGAGCTAACGTCCCGGAACCATTTTTCTTGCTTCTTGCCGACGTTGAATCCAGCAAAGCCTTGGATTATAGCGTGGTGTTTCTCGCAATTTCGTCGAGCACCCACCCTGCCGCACATTGTCCGAAGGTGGCGGTCACGCTGACCACCGATCCGTAGCCGTGGCAGTTGAGCGAACCGTCGCCCGCATCGATCTGGCAGGACGCATCGGGCGGTGCCACGCTCTCGCGGCTGAACACGCAGGCGAGGCCGATCTTGCGGCCTTCGCGCGGCGCGCCGTGCAGTTTGCGCAGCCGCTGGCGAAGCTGGGCCAGCAGCGGGTCGTGGGTGACGAGCGACAGGTCGTCGATGTCGACCTTGTGCGCCTGCCGCTTGCCGCCCGCCGCACCGACCGTGATGAACGCGGTGCCGCGCGACACGGTGCGTGCCCAGGCGGCCATGGCGAGCTTGGCCTTCACCTGGTCGCAGGCATCGATGACGGCGTGGACCGGCCCGTGGGCGGCCTGTGCGGCCTCGAGCAGCGAGGCCCAGTTGTCGGGTTCGACGAACTCGTCGATGGCGAGCACCTGGCAGTCGGGGTTGATCTGCGCGATGCGCTCGCGCATGGCCTCGACCTTGGCCTGCCCAACGGTCGAGTCGAGCGCGTGGATCTGGCGATTGATGTTCGACTCCGACACGTGGTCGAGGTCGATGAGCGTCAGGCGCCCCACCCCGCTACGCGCCAGCGCCTCCACCGCCCACGAACCCACGCCGCCGATGCCGACGACCAGCACATGCGCGTGGCGGATGCGCGCGGCACCGGCCACGCCGTACAGGCGCTCGAGGCCGCCGAAGCGGCGCGCAAAGTCAGGCGCCGCGGTGTCGGTGAGGACATCCGCGGCGGCCATGGGGAGGGACGAGGCTTCTTCAGCCGAAGGCATCATCGAAGCACTCTCAAGCGGAACACTCCGCCGAAACGGTCATTGCATCAACGCAGGCGCGACAGACGCTCGCGGCCGGCCTGTGCGGCTTCCGACTGCGGGTAGGCCTTGGTCAGGTCTTCCAGCGTGCGGCGTGCGGCGCGCGTGTCCTTCAGTTCGATCTGGCAGTTCGCGATCGACAGCACGGCTTCGGGCGCCTTTGCATGGTCGGGCGCGAGCGAGAGCATCGAGCGGAAATTGGCGATGGCTTCGTTGTAGTTGCGCGTGGCGTACTGCGCATTGCCGAGCCAGAACAGCGCGGACGCGTTGTAGCCGCTTTGCGGGTAGCGCTTCACGAACTCGGCGAAGGCGGTCTGGGCCTGTGCGAACTGGCCCGAGCGGAAGACGCCCAGGGCTGCTTCGAAGTCGGCCTTTTCCTTCGGATCGGCGTTGAACTCGCGGCCGTCGATCGAGACCTTGGAAGGCTCGTTCTGCTTGAGCTTGTCGTCGATCGTGGTCTGGCGCGACTGCATTTCGCTCAGCGTGCGCGTGAGCTGCTCGTTCTGGCCGGTCATGCGTGCCAGTTCGCCGCGCATCTGCTCGATCTGGCTTTGCAGGTCGAGCAGGCTGCGACGCAGCTGGCCGTTTTCGTCGGCCAGGCGCTGGTCGGTCTGCTGGCGCATGGCTTCGACGCGCTGGCGCAGGTCGAGGATGGCGCGGCGCGCCTCGTCGTCCTCGAACAGCGCAGCCTGCGAACCGGCCGACGCGCAGAACAAGGCGGCGGCGAGGGCCGCGCCTCGCCACAGGGCACGTGGTTGCATCACCGGGTGTAGCGGATTTCAGCGCGGCGGTTCTGCGCCCACACTTCTTCACCCGAGCCTTGGGCCGCGGGCTTTTCCTTGCCGAAGCTCACGGCTTCGATCTGGCTGTCGTTCACGCCCAGCAGCGTGAGCGCGCGGCGCACGGCTTCGGAACGTTTCTGGCCGAGGGCCAGGTTGTACTCGCGGCCGCCGCGCTCGTCGGTGTGGCCTTCGATCGAGATGCGACGTTGCGTGGCGCCCTTGAGGAAGCGCGCGTGGCCGTCGATCACCGACTGGAACTCGGGCTTGACCGTGTAGCTGTCGTAGTCGAAGTACACGATGCGTGCCACGCCGACCGGACCTTGCGCCGTGTTGGCGTTGGGGTCGATGGTCACCGGGGCCACGGCGGTTGCGCCGCCTTGCTGGCCGCCGGCCGTGCCGCTGCGGTCGGTGACCGGCGTTTCGTTGAGCTTGGTGCCCGACGAGCAACCGGCGATGAGCGCCACGATGGCGAGCGAATAGATCGTACGTTTCAACATTTGCGAACTCCTCAAGTAAATTTATCTGGTCAATGCTTATTGCTTCTGAAACGGACCCCAGTCCGGTTCACGGATGTCTCCCGCCTGGCCCGCGAGGCGGGCCTTGATCTTTCCGTCCAGCGTGGTCGTCATGAGCGCCTCGCGACCCTGCAGGTGCGTGGCATAGACGATCAGCTTGCTGTTGGGTGCGAAGCTCGGGCTCTCGTCGGCCGTGGTGTCGGTGATCGCGGCGACATTGCCGCTGGCCAACTCCATCACGTGGAGTTTGAACGCACCGCCGACCCGCGAGATGTAGGCCAACCACCGGCCATCGCCGCTGACAGATGGAGAAATGTTGTAGGTGCCGCTGAAGGTGACCCGCGTCGGGTTGCCACCGCTGGCGCTCATCTTGTAGATCTGGGGCGCACCGCCGCGGTCGCTCACGAAGTAGATCGTGCTGCCGTCGGCCGAGTACACCGGCTCGGTGTCGATGCTCGAGCTCTGGGTGAGGCGGCGCGGTTCGCCACCGCTGGCCGGGATGGTGTACAGCTGCGAGCCGCCGTCGCGGCTGAGCGTGACGGCCAGCGAGCCGCCGTCGGGCGCCCACGCCGGGGCGCTGTTGGAACCCTTGAAGTTGGCGAGCAGACGGCGCTGGCCGCTGGCCACGTTGTGCACGTAGACCACGGGCTTGCGCGACTCGAAGGACACATACGCCAGCTGCTGGCCGTTGGACGACCAGCAGGGCGAGATGATCGGCTCGGGGCTGGCGAGCGCGGCCTGCGCGTTCTCGCCGTCGGCATCGGCCACCCACAGCGAGTAGCGGCTGCCGCCCTTGGTGACGTAGGCGATGCGGGTCGAGAAGATGCCCTTCTCGCCGGTCAGCTTCTCGTACACGTAGTCGGCGATGCGGTGCGCCGCCAGGCGCAGGTCGCCCTGCGGCACGGTGTAGCTCTGGCCGCCGAGGTCGCGGTCTTTCACGACGTCCCACAGGCGAAAGCGCACGTCGTAGCGGCCGTCGCCCAACCGGCTGACGCTGCCCACCACGAGCGAGTCGGCGGTGCGCTGGCGCCACAGGGCGAGGTCGGGGCGCGAGGACTCGTCGAGCGCCTGGCCCGAGGCATCGACGCCGCGGAACTGGCCGCTGCGTTCGAGGTCGGCCTGGACGATGTCGGAAATCTTTTGCGGCGAGGCGTCCTGCCCCTTGAAGGGCACGAGCGCGATCGGCAGCTGCGTCAACCCCACGCCCGAGACCTCGACCCGGAACTGGGCCATGGCGGGAAGCATGGGAGAGGCAGCAAGGGCCGCGATGAGGCTGCGGCGTGCAATCAACGATGAAGAAGGAGTTGGGGAAAGATCTGGCAACGGCTTGTTCATGCGGTTCGGAGAGGTTTCCGGGTAAAAAGTTTCTCCCCGGCGTTTCACGGGCCACATGTTACACACTGGGTTGAACCCGCCGTCACAAAACGTTTATCCGGCGAAATGGTCCTACAGCCCCTCAAAAAGGCGGTCGGAGCCGCCCCGTAAAATCCGCCGCCATATGCAAGCATCCCCCGGCAGCGAGAGCGCCCGCCCTCCCCTCATGCGCCGGCTGGCGCGACTCATGACCTGGTTCGGCAGTTCGCGCCAATGGTGGGCCGTGGGGCTGATCGGCGCCCTGCTGGCCGCGCTCACCGAGCCGCTCATGGCCGCCCTGCTCAAGCCGCTGCTCGACCGGGGCTTCACGCGCGGCGAGATGCCGCTGTGGTTCATTCCGGCCGCCGTGCTGCTGCTGTTCGCGGTGCGCGGCATCGCCCAATTCATTTCGCAGTACGCGCTCTCGCGCATCGCCAACGAAGGCATGCAGAAGCTGCGCCGCGTGCTGTTCGAACGGCTGCTCGGCGCCGAGCTGGCGCTGTTCGCGCGGCAGTCGGCCAGTGCGCTGTCGAACACCGTCGTGTACGAGGTGCAGACCGGCGCCATGCTGCTGGTGCAGGCACTGCTCGGCCTGTCGCGCGACGGCTTCACGCTGATCGCGCTGCTGGGCTACCTGGTCTACCTGAACTGGAAGCTCACGCTCATCGTCGCCTTCCTGGTGCCCAGCATCTCCTGGATCATGAAGGTGTTCTCCAAGCGCCTGTACAAGCTCACGCAGCAAGGCCAGCAGGCCACCGACGAGCTGGCCTACGTGGTCGAGGAAAACGTGCTGGCCCACCGCGTGGTGCGGTTGCACGGCGCGGAGCAGGCGCAGGAGCGCCGCTTCGAACAACTGAGCCAGCGCCTGAACCGCCTGGCCGTGAAATCGACCATCGCCCAGGCCGCCACCACGCCGCTGACGCAGATGATGGCCTCGCTGGCGCTGTCGGTGGTGGTGATGATCGCGCTGTGGCAAAGCGGCAAGCAGGGCTTCACGGTGGGCGGCTTCGTCGCCTACATCACGGCCATGCTGATGCTGATCGCACCGATCCGCCGCCTGGCCGAAGTGGCCGGGCCGATCACGCGCGGCCTCGCAGCGCTGGAGCGTGGGCTGATCCTCATCGACGAAGTGGCGCCCGAATCGCAGGGCACCTTCAGCATCGCGCACGCGCAAGGCCACATCGAGCTGCGCAACGTGCAGGTCAGCTACCGCGGCGACGACGAACAGCGCGCGCTCGACGGCGTGAACCTCGTCATCGAGCCGGGCCAGGTGGTGGCCTTCGTCGGCCCCTCGGGCTCGGGCAAGACCACGCTGGTCAACCTGCTGCCGCGCTTCGTGCAGCCCAGCGGCGGCCAGGTGCTGCTCGACGGCCACGACACCAGCGAATGGCAGCTCAAGAGCCTGCGCGCCCAGTTCGCGATGGTGAGCCAGGACGTGGTGATGCTCAACGACACGCTCGCCGCCAACGTGGCGCTGGGCGGCGACATCGACATCGCGCGCGTGCAGTCCTCCCTCGAGGCGGCCAACCTGAGCGGGCACGTCGAAACCCTGCCGCAGGGCATCGACACCGTGCTGGGCCACAACGCCACGCAGCTGTCGGGCGGCCAGCGCCAGCGGCTGGCGATTGCCCGCGCGCTCTACAAGAACGCGCCCGTGCTGCTGCTCGACGAAGCCACGTCGGCGCTCGACACCGAATCGGAACGGCTGGTGCAGGACGCCCTGCAGCGCCTGATGCAGGGCCGCACCACGCTGATCGTGGCGCACCGCCTGTCGACCATCCAGCATGCCGACCGCATCATCGTGATGGAGCAAGGCCGCATCGCCGAGCAGGGCAGCCACGAGCAACTCATGGCGAGCGACGGGCTCTACGCGCGACTGCAGACGCTGGCGGTGCGCAGCGCGGCGCCGGGGCAGGACCCAACGCTCTGACCCTCAGCGCGCAGTGCCTGCCGCGCTGCGCGCCTTCTTCGCCGCCGGTGCGGCGTTCTGCGGCGGCAGCGTGCCATCGGACACCAGCACGCCCGTCGACAGGATGAATTCCGCGGCGCTTTCGATGTCGCCCTGCAGCGCGGCCCGGGCCTTGGCGCCGTCGCGGCGCTTCAGCGCGGCCAGCAAGGCCGCATGGTGCGACATCGCCACCTTGTCCCCCACGCGGCGCGAGCCGGCCCGCAGGTCGTAGTTGAGGATGGGGCCGATGCGCAGCCACAGCGCCTCGATCATCTGCAACAACACCGGCATGTCGGCGGCGGCGTAGACCGCGAAGTGGAACTCCTTGTTGAAGGTGACGAGCTTCGAGCCGTCGGGGCTGGTCGCATTCATCTCGGCCGCGAACTCGTCGTGCCAGCGCGTGATGTCGCGCAGCGCCACCGCGCCCGACGCCGAGGCCGCCAGCTCCGTGGCCAGGCCTTCGAGGTTGGTGCGGATGGTGGTGATCTCCTTGAACTGCGCCGCCGTCATCCGGGGCACGCGCAAGGTGCGGCTGGGCGTGAGTTCGAGCGCCTGCTCGGCCACCAGGCGCTGCATCGCCTCGCGCACCGGCATCACGCTCACGCCCAGCGCCTCGGCCGCGCTGCGCAATGAAATCTGCTCGCCCGGCATCATCTGCCCGCTCATCACGAGGTCGCGCAACTGGTCGTAGACGTTGGCGCTGAGCGTCTGGCGCTTCAGGGGGGTGACGAGATCGGTGAGGCTCATGCGTCGAAGTATATGGCCGGGGTATTCCCTATGAATTATCTGTGATCACAGATATACGATCCCCGTCATTCCAAAAATCGACCTCAAGGATCTCTTCAGCATGTGGAACAACAACTCCCTCGCCGGCCGGCGCGTGCTCGTCACCGCCGGTGCCAACGGCATCGGCCTGGACATCGTGCGCAGCTTCGCGGCGGCGGGTGCCAAGGTCTTCGTCTGCGATGTGCAGGCTGCCAGCCTCGACCAGCTGGCGCGTGAACTGCCCGAGGTGGGCCGCTGCGTCGCCGACGTGTCGAACGAGGACGACGTGGCCCGCCTCTTCGAGGCCGTCGACCGCGAACTCGGCGGCCTCGACGTGCTGGTGAACAACGCCGGCGTGGCCGGCCCCACCGGCCCGGTCGAGACCGTCTCGCTCGCCGACTGGGAGCGCACGATGGCCGTCAATGTCACCGGCCAGTTCCTCTGCGTGCGGCTGGCCGTGCCGCGGCTGCGCAAGGGCCGCCTGCCCGCCATCATCAACCTGTCCTCGGCCGCCGGGCACCTGGGCATGCCGGGGCGCTCGCCCTACTCCGCCTCGAAGTGGGCCGTCATCGGCTTCACGAAAACGCTGGCGCTCGAGCTCGGGGCCGACGGCATCCGCGTCAACGCGATCCTGCCGGGCGCGGTCGACGGTCCACGCATCCGTGCGGTCATCGCCGCCAAGGCCGAGGCGCTGGGCAAGCCGCTCGACGAAGTGACGCGCGCCTACACCGCGCAGGCCGCGCTGGGCCGCATGGTGACGGCCCCGGACATCGCGAACATGGTGCTGTTCGCCGCCAGCGACCTGGCCGCCAGCGTCACGGGCCAGGAGCTCGTGGTGGACGGCCACACGCAGGCGCTGAGCTGATCCGCTCGCACGCCCTTTCCTTCCCTCTTCTTCTTTCCGGACACCTCATGGCCCAACGCCCCAAAGCCATCATCACCTGCGCCCCCACGGGCGCCATCCACACGCCCAGCATGTCGCCGCACCTTCCCGTGACGGCCGACGAGATTGCGCACGCGTCCATCGAAGCCGCCCGCGCGGGCGCCGCGATCCTGCACCTGCACGCCCGCGACCCGAAGGACGGCCGTCCGTCTCAAGACCCGGACCTGTTCCGCCCCTTCCTCTCGAAGATCAAGGCCGCAACCGATGCGGTGATCAACATCACCACCGGCGGCAGCCCGCACATGAGCGTCGAGGAGCGCATGCGCCCGGCCACCACCTTCAAGCCCGAGCTCGCCTCGCTCAACATGGGCTCGATGAACTTCGGCCTCTTTCCGATGCTGGAGCGCTTCAAGTCCTTCGAGCATGAATGGGAGCGCGAGCACCTGGAGAACAGCCGCAACTTGATCTTCAAGAACACCTTCGCCGACATCGAGAACATCCTGAAGCTCGGCAACGCCAACGGCACGCGCTTCGAGTTCGAGTGCTACGACGTGAGCCATCTCAACAACCTGCGGCACTTCCTGGACCGCGGGCTGGTGCAGGCGCCGGTCTTCGTGCAGACGGTCTTCGGCATCCTGGGCGGCATCGGTGCCGACCCCGAGGACCTGATGCACATGCGCCGCACCGCCGCGCGGCTGTTCGGCGACCGCTTCGAGTGGTCGATCCTCGGCACCGGCCGCAACCAGCTGCCGCTGGCCACCATCGGCGCCGCCATGGGCGCGCACGTGCGCGTCGGGCTCGAAGACTCGCTGTGGATCGGCCCGGGCCGGCTCGCAGCGTCGAGCGCCGAGCAGGTGCTGCGCATCCGCGCCGTGCTGGAGGCACTGAACATCGACATCGCGACACCCGCCGAGGCGCGCGAGATCCTCGGCCTCAAGGGCGCGGCGAACGTCGACTTCTAGCCCTGCGCCAGAACCACTGACCCGACTCGGCCCGGCCCACGACCGGGCCGCATCTGCACGCCCGCCGGCTCCCGCCGACGACCTTCCGCCAGAACACGACAGGACAGGAGAGAGACATCCCATGCAACACCCATCCATCCCCGCCACGCCGCCGGGCCTGCGCGCCCGCCAGGCCGTCGACGAACAGGCCTCGCTCAATGCGCTGATCTTCCGCAAGCTCATGCCGCTGCTGGTGCTGGCCTATGTGATCAGCTTCATCGACCGCACCAACATCGCGCTGGCCAAGAGCCACATGGCCGTGGATATCGGCATCTCGGCGGCCGCCTACGGGCTGGGCGCCGGGCTGTTCTTTCTGAGCTACGCACTGCTCGAAGTGCCCAGCAACCTGGTGATGCACCGCGTAGGGGCCCGCTGGTGGATCGCGCGCATCATGATCACCTGGGGCCTGCTGTCGGCCGGCATGGCCTTCGTCACGGGCGAGACCTCGTTCTACGTGATGCGCATCCTGCTCGGCGCGGCGGAAGCCGGCCTGTTCCCGGGCGTGATGCTGTACCTGAACTACTGGTTCGGTCGCAAGGACCGCGCACGCGCCACGGGCTACTTCCTGCTCGGCGTGTGCATCGCGAACATCCTCAGCGGCCCGGTCGGCGGCGCGCTGCTGCAGATGGACGGCCTGTGGGGCTGGCACGGCTGGCAATGGATGTTCGTGCTCGAAGGCCTGCCCGCCGTGGCGCTGGCCTTCGTGGTCTGGCGCAAGCTGCCCGACGGGCCCTCCAGCGCCAGATGGCTCACGCGCCCACAGGCGCAGGCCATCGAACGCCAGCTCGCCGCCGAACGCGCCGAGGACGTGGCCAACGGACAGGTCGGCGAGTCGTTTCGCGCCTGCCTGGTCGACCGGCAGATCTGGCTGGCGATCTTTGTCTACTTCTGCCACCAGATCAGCATCTACACGGTGATCTTCTTTCTGCCGAGCATCATCGGCACCTACGGCAAGCTCTCGCCGCTGGAAATCGGCGCGCTCAACTCGCTGCCCTGGGTGGCCGCCGCGGTCGGCGCCATTGCGCTGCCGCGGCTCGCGGTCACGCCGCAGCGCGGTCGGCTACTGCTGCTGGTCGGGCTGGTCTCGATGGCGGTGGGCCTGCTGATCGCGGCCTTCGCAAGCCCGGCCGTCGCGCTGGCCGGCTTCTGCCTCACGGGCTCGATGTTCTTCGTGGTGCAGTCCGTGATCTTCCTGTTCGCCTCGTCACGGCTGGCCGGCGTGGCGCTCGCAGGCGGGCTGGCGCTCGTCAACACCTGCGGCCTCGTGGGCGGCTTCATCGGCCCGTCGGTGATGGGCTGGATCGAGCAGAGCACCGGCAGCACGAAGAACGGGCTGTTGCTGATCGCCGGGATGCTGGTGGCCGCCGCGCTGGCCAGCGTCTGGATGCGCCAAGGCCAGGAATCGAAGCGCTGACCCGTCGTTGCAACGGGCCGCGCGCTCCTGTCGTCAGAGCAGCACGATGTCGTACTGCCCCTGCCCGATCGCCGGCTCCGACTGCAGCGAGATCGGCTTGCCGATGAAGTCGCTCAACCCGGCGAGGTGCTGACTCTCCTCGTCGAGGAACAGCTCGATGACTTGCGGCGACGAGACGATGCGGAACTCGCGCGGCGTGAACTGCCGCGCCTCGCGCAGGATCTCGCGCATCACGTCGTAGGCCACGCTGCGCGCGGTCTTCACGATGCCCTGCCCGCCGCAGGCCACGCAGGGCTCGCACAGCATGTGGGCCAGCGATTCGCGCGTGCGCTTGCGGGTCATCTCGACCAGGCCGAGCTGCGAGAAACCGCCGGCCGTGGTCTTCACGCGGTCGCGTGCGAGCTGCTTGCGGAACTCGGCCAGCACCTGCTCGCGGTGGTCGTCGCGTGCCATGTCGATGAAGTCGACGATGATGATCCCGCCCAGGTTGCGCAGGCGCAGCTGCCGCGCAATCGCCTGCGCGGCCTCCAGGTTGGTCTTGAAGATGGTGTCGTCGAAGTTGCGCGCACCGACGAAGCCGCCGGTGTTCACGTCGACCGTGGTCAGCGCCTCGGTCTGGTCGACCACGAGGTAGCCGCCCGATTTCAGGTCGACGCGCCGGCCCAGTGCCTTCGCGATTTCCTCGTCCACCGAGTACAGGTCGAAGATCGGCCGCTCGCCCTTGTAGTGCTGCAGCTTGCCGGCCGCCTGCGGCATGAATTCGAGGCCGAATTTCAGCAGCACCTCGAACTGCTCGCGCGAGTCGATGCGGATGGTCTGCGTGTCTTCGCTCGTCATGTCGCGCAGCACGCGCTGCAGCAGGCTCAGGTCCTGGTGCAGCAGCGACATGGCCGGCATCCGGCTCGAGGCCTCGCGGATGCGCGTCCAGGTCTTGCGCAGGTAGGCGATGTCTTCGGCCAGTTCGGCATCGGCCGCGTCTTCGCCGTTGGTGCGCAGGATGAAGCCGCCGGTGTTGACCGGCACCACGCCACCGCTCTCGGCAGCCGCGGCCGCTTCGATGAGCGCCAGCATACGGTTGCGCAGCGACTCGCGCTGATCGGGCGGGATCTTCTGCGACACGCCGATGTGGTTGTCCTGTGGCAGGAACACCAGCAGCCGGCCCGCGATGCTGATCTGCGTGGACAGCCGCGCGCCCTTGGTGCCGATCGGGTCCTTGATGACCTGCACCAGCAGCGACTGGCCTTCGAACACCTGCTTCTCGATGGGCACCATCGGCCCGCCGTTGCGGTGGTCGCGCTCGGGCGGCGCGGCGCTCGGGCGCGAGCCCGGCGTGAACGGCGAGACGATGTCGGCCACGTGCAGGAAGGCGGTGCGCTCCAGGCCGATGTCGATGAAGGCCGACTGCATGCCCGGCAGCACGCGCGAGACCTTGCCCAGGTAGATGTTGCCGACCAGCCCGCGCTCGAGCGTGCGCTCGACGTGCAGCTCTTGCACCGCGCCGTGCTCGACCAGCGCCACACGGGTCTCCTGCGGAGACCAGTTGATCAGGATGTCTTGCATGGATGTCTTAAGTATTGAAACCGACGCCTCGAAGCAGCTGCGCGGTCTCGAACATGGGGAGTCCCATGATGCCCGAATAGGAGCCGCTGATGTGCTCCACGAACGCAGCGGCCGCGCCCTGGATGGCATAGGCGCCAGCCTTGCCGAGCGGCTCGCCGCTGGCGGCGTAGGCCGCGACCTGCTTCTTCGTGAGCGTGGCGAAGCGCACGCGCGACACGCTGAGCGCCGCATGGCGTCGACGGCCGTTCTGCAGCGCGACCGCCGTGAGCACGCGGTGCGTGGCGCCGGACAGGTGCGCGAGCATGCGCTCGGCATCGCGTGCGTCCTCGGGCTTGCCAAGGATGGTGCGGGCGAGCGCGACCGTGGTGTCGGCGCAGAGCACCGGCGCATCGGCCAGGCCCAGGCGCTTGCGGCGCGCGACGGCGGCGTCGAGCTTGAGGGCGGTCACGCGCTGCACGTAGGCGGTCGGTGACTCGTTCGGCAGCAAGGCTTCGAGCGCCTCGGCGTCTTCGTCGGCACCGGCCAGCAGCAGTTCGTGGCGCACGCCGAGCTGGCCGAGCAATTGGGCGCGGCGCGGGCTTTGCGACGCGAGGTAGATGAAGTCAGGCAAGTTCAGGTCTCCGAGGTGGGCCCCACCGCCGGCCCCGTGATCATTCCCGGTGGTACGGATGGCCCGCGTTGACCGACCACGCCCGGTAGAGCTGTTCGACCAGCAGCACGCGCGCCATGGCATGCGGCAGGGTCAGGTCGGACAGGCGGATGCGTTCGTGCGCCGCGGCCTTGAAGGCCGGGTCGAGCCCGTCGGGGCCGCCGATGACCAGCGCGACGTCGTCGCCCTCGCCCTGCCAGGTTTGCAGCCTTGCAGCCAGCGCCTTGGTAGTGAGCGCGGTGCCGCGCTCGTCGAGCACGACGATGCGCATGCCGCGGGCGATGGCACCTTCGATGCGCTCGCGCTCGGCGGCATACAGCGTTTCGAGGGTCTTGGAGCCGCGCGGCTCGGTCTTGACGGCGCGCAACTCGAGCTTGAGCTCGGGCGGGAAGCGCTTGGCGTAGTCGTCCCAGGCAGTCTGCGCCCAGTCGGGCATGCGCTGCCCGACGGCGACCACCAGCAGCTTCATGCGCGGCGGGCTGGCGCCTTCTTGGCCGGCGCCTTCTTCGCAGCGGTCTTCTTGGCGGCCGGCTTGCCGACGACCTTCACCGGCACGCGTGCGGTGCCCGTGGCGGACTTCTTCGCGGGCGCCTTCTTGGCGGCGGTCTTGCCCGCGGTCTTCGATGCGGCCTTCTTCGCCGGGGCCTTGGCGGCCTTGGCTTCCTGCTCGGCTGCGCGGATCGCGGTCTTGGCGGCGCTCGAACGGCGCAGGCTCGGCGTCTTGGCGGCGGCCGTCTTCTTCTCTTCGGCGCCCTTGACGACGGACGAGGCGGTGGCCAGCGCGGGCTTGGTGGCACCGAGCTTGGCGCGCACCGGCTTGTCGCCCCAGATCTCTTCGAGGTGGTAGTACTGGCGGATGGCGGGCTGCATGATGTGCGCCACGGCCGCGCCGCAGTCCACGATGATCCACTCGCCGTTTTCCTCGCCCTCGGTGCGCGGCTTGGCAAAGCCGGCTTCACGCACGGCGTCGCGCACGCTCGAGGCGAGCGCCTTGGTCTGGCGGTTGGAGGTGCCCGACGCCACGATCACGCGCTCGAACAGCGGCGAGAGGTGCTCCGTGTCGAATACCTGGATGTCCTGCGCCTTGACGTCTTCGAGACCATCGATGATGGCTCGCTGGAGTTTTTGGATGTCTTTTTTGGCGGCGGCTTCAGTGGTCATCAGGCAGAGCGGTAGAGGTGGTGTTGGTCAATATAGCGTGCAACCGTGGGCGGAACCAGCGAGGAAATGTCCACACCCGACGCCACACGCCGCCGGATATCGGTGGCGCTGGTGTCCATGGCGGCAGGCAGTTCAAGCGCCTCGAAACGCGCGCCAGCCGGGAGGCCGGGCAGCTGTTTCGGATCAAAACGAGTGACGTCACCCGTCGATAGTGCGCGATACGCTACAGAAACGATAGCAATGCCGAGTATATCCTGCCAGCCGTGCCAGGTCGGCAAGGCCGCCGCCTGGTCCGCGCCCATCACCAGCACGAGCTGTGCGCCGGGCTGCTCTTTCTGCAATTCATGCAGCGTGTCGAGCGTGTAGGTCGGGCCGTCGCGCAACACCTCGCGGCTGTCGATGACGACCTTGCCTTGCAGGTTGCCGAAGGCCAGCCGCGCCATCGCCAGGCGATCTTCCTTCGGCGTGAGCGTGCGGCTCTTGTGCCAGGCCTGCCCCGTGGGAATGACGTGCAACTCCGTCAGGTCGAGCTGCGCCAATGCAGCCTCAGCCAGGGCGACGTGCGCGTTGTGCGGCGGGTCGAAGGCCCCGCCGAAGACGCCGATGCGCAAAGCGGAACCGGTGGGGCTCACACCCAGTCCCGGCGCACGATGAAGTCGCTGTACAGCGCGGCTTCGGGGCTGCCCGCTGCGGGCTGTTGCCGGTAGGCCCAGCTCGCGAGCGGCGGCATCGACAGCAGGATCGATTCGGTGCGTCCGCCCGACTGCAGGCCGAAGTGCGTGCCGCGGTCCCACACGAGGTTGAACTCGACATAGCGCCCGCGCCGGTACAGCTGGAACTCGCGTTCGCGCTCGCCGTACGGCATGCCGCGGCGGCGCTCGACGATCGGCAGGTAGGCCTGCAGGAAGGCATCGCCGACCGAGCGGATCAGCGCAAAGCCGTTCTCGATGCCGCCCTCGGCGAAGTCGTCGAAAAAGATGCCGCCGATGCCGCGCTGCTCGTTGCGGTGCTTGAGGAAGAAGTACTCGTCGCACCACGTCTTGAAGCGCGAGTACTTGTCGGCGCCGAAGGGTGCGAGCGCGTCGCGGCACACGGTGTGGAAATGCACCGCGTCTTCTTCGAAGCCGTAGCACGGCGTGAGGTCCATGCCGCCGCCGAACCAGCACACGGGCTCGCCGCCGCCCGCGGGCTGCGCGGCCAGCATGCGCACGTTCATGTGGACGATCGGCACGTAAGGATTGCGAGGATGGAACACCAGCGACACGCCCATGGCCTCGAACGGTGCGCCCGAGAGCTCGGGGCGGTTCTGCGTGGCCGAGGGCGGCAGCTTGGCGCCGCGCACCTGCGAGAAGCCGACACCGGCGCGCTCGAACAGCGTGCCGCCTTCGAGGATGCAGGTCAGGCCGTTGCCCTGCAGCGGCTCGCCAGGCTCTTTCTGCCAGGCGTCGCGCACCGCGCTGCCGCCGTCCGCCGCCTCGACCGCCGAGATGATCGATTGCTGCAGTCCGCGCAGGTAGTCGCCGACCGCCTTCGGCTGGGTGGCTGGCATCAGGCGTGGGGCGTGTTGCGCGCGTTGACGGCGCGGTAGCCGATGTCCTTGCGGTACTGCGCACCGTCGAACTGCACGCGCGCCGCGACCTCGTAGGCACGCTGCTGCGCCTGCTTGACGCTGTCGGCCAGCACGGTCACGCAGAGGACGCGGCCGCCGCTGGTCTTGAGCTCGCCGTTTTCCAGCGTGGTCCCGGCGTGGAACACGACAGCATCGGGCGCCTCGGCCGGGATGCCGCTGATGCGGTCGCCCTTGCGCGGCGACAGCGGGTAGCCGTGCGCGGCCATCACCACGCCCAGTGCCACGCGGCGGTCCCATTGCAGCTCGACCTGGTCGAGCGTGCCGTCGGTGGCGTGCCAGAACACCTCGAACAGGTCGGACTTGAGGCGCATCATGATCGGCTGCGTCTCGGGGTCGCCCATGCGGCAGTTGAATTCGAGCGTCTTGGGCTGGCCGGCCGCGTCGATCATGAGACCGGCATAGAGGAAGCCGGTGAACGGAATGCCGTCCTTTTCCATGCCGCGGATGGTCGGCAGGATGATCTCGCGCATGGCGCGCGCATGCACCTCGGCCGTGACCACCGGTGCGGGCGAGTACGCGCCCATGCCGCCGGTGTTCGGGCCTTCGTCGCCGTCGAGCAGGCGCTTGTGGTCCTGGCTGGTGGCCAGCGCGGCAACGTTCTTGCCGTCGCACATCACGATGAAGCTGGCTTCTTCGCCTTGCAAGAATTCTTCGATGACGACGCGTGCGCCGCCTTCGTTGTGCGACACGCCAAACTTGTTGTCGACCAGCATGAAGTCGACAGCTTCGTGGGCTTCCTGCGCCGTCATGGCAACCACCACGCCCTTGCCGGCGGCCAGGCCGTCGGCCTTGACGACGATCGGTGCGCCCTTGGCGTCGATGTACGCATGGGCCGCGGCGGCGTCGGTGAAGGCCTCGTATTCGGCCGTCGGGATCTTGTGGCGCTTCATGAAGGCCTTCGAGAAGGCCTTGGAGCTTTCGAGCTGCGCAGCCGCCTGCGTCGGGCCGAAGATGCGCAGGCCGTGCGCGCGGAACTCGTCCACCACGCCGGCCGCCAGCGGCCCCTCGGGGCCGACCACGGTCAGCGCGATTTTCTCGGCCATCGCCCACTCGCGCAGCGCGGCGGGTTCGGTGATGTCGATGCAGTCGTAGCGTTCGTCGCTCACGGTGCCGCCGTTGCCGGGCGCCACGTAGACGCGGCTGACCCGGTTGCCCTGCGCCAGCCGCCACGCCAGTGCGTGCTCGCGGCCCCCTCCTCCAATCACCAGTACCTTCATTCGCGGGCTTTCGTTTGTCGCTGTGGATCCATCATTCATTCGTTCAGTCGGACAGTGCGGCGTTGTGATAAACGTCCTGCACGTCGTCCAGGTCCTCGAGCACGTCGAGGAGCTTCTGCATCCTGGCGGCGTCTTCGCCGGTCACGTCCACGGTGTTCTCGGCGCGCATCGTGATTTCGGCGGCGTCGGGCTTCAGGCCCGCGGCTTCGAGCGCGTTCTTCACGGCCTCGAAGTCGCCGATGGCGGTGAGCACCTCGATGGCGCCGTCGTCGTCGGTGATCACGTCCTCGGCGCCGGCTTCGAGGGCCACTTCCATGACCTTGTCCTCGCTGGTGCCGGGCGCGAAGATGATCTGGCCGCAGTGCTTGAACTGGAAGGCCACCGAGCCTTCAGTGCCCATGTTGCCGCCGTGCTTGGAGAAGGCGTGGCGCACTTCGGCCACGGTGCGCACGCGGTTGTCGGTCATGGTGTCGACGATGATCGCCGCGCCGCCGATGCCGTACCCTTCGTAACGAATTTCTTCGTAATTGACGCCTTCGAGGTTGCCCGTGGCCTTGTCGATGTTGCGCTTGACGGTGTCGATGGGCAGGTTGACCGCCTTGGCCTTTTCGACCGCCAGCCGCAGCCGGGGGTTTGCGCTGAGGTCAGCGCCGCCGGCGCGTGCCGCCACCGTGATTTCACGGATGGCGCGGGTCCAGAGCTTGCCGCGTTTCTCGTCCTGGCGGCCCTTGCGGTGCTGAATATTTGCCCACTTGCTATGTCCGGCCATGGCTTTCTCTCTCGCTGTCGTGTGTTTTCAAAGCAAGTGTGGAGTTTACTGTCCGGCGCACACAACGCTCCCCCGGCGCCCGGGATTTCGGCCCGGACCTTTTGGTGATAATTGTTCGATGACGCCATCGCCCATTGCCGGTACGGGAAATCCCGACGCCCTGCCGCCGCACGCCCCGCTGCCGCTGTACTACAACACCGAAGCGGAGCACCAGGCGTTCCTGCGGCGCATCTTCGACAGCACGGCCGCGGACTACGACCGCATCGAAGCCGTGCTGGCCTTCGGCACCGGTCCCTCGTACCGCCGTGACGCGCTGAAGCAGGCCGGCCTCACGGCGGGCGCCCAGGTGCTCGACGTGGGCATCGGCACCGGGCTCGTCGCCCGCGAAGCCCTGAAGCTCATCGGCTCCACCGGCAAGCTCACCGGCGTCGACCCCAGCGTGGGCATGATGGGCCAGGTCCGGCTGCCCGGCGTCGAATTGATTCAAGGCGTCGCCGAGGCCCTGCCCCGGCCCGACGCCAGCTGCGATTTCGTGAGCATGGGTTACGCCATGCGCCACATCAGCGACGTGGCCGCCGCCTTTTCCGAGTTCCATCGCGTGCTGCGCCCCGGCGGGCGCGTGGTGGTGCTCGAGATCACCAAGCCCGAGGGCCGCATCGCCACCGCACTGCTCAAGGGCTACATGCGCGCCGTGGTGCCGCTGATCGCCCGCGTGGTCGGCCGCCGCAGCGACACCTCGGAGCTGTGGCGCTATTACTGGGACACGATCGAGGCCTGCATCCCGCCCGAGCGCGTCATGCAGGCCCTGGGCGCCGCCGGCTTCAGCGACGTGCGCCGGCATGCGAGCCTCGGGGTCTTCTCGGCCTACACCGGCCGCAAACCCGAATCCACCGCCGACGAGGTTCGCTGAACGTGCGCCCCCAGGACGACCGCCTTCATTCCCCCCTGCGCGTGGAGCGCCTCTCGCTGCCGGACAGCCTTGCGCTGGCCACGCACAGCCATGCGCCCTTCGCCGCGCTCGGCTACGGCACGCCGCACGGTGTCGCCTGGATGCCCACGGTCAACGCGCGCGTGCTGTCGCCGCAAGGCGCGATGGCCGATGTGTGGCACGTGGGGCACGCGGGTGACGGCACCCAGGTCCGGTCGGGCACCACCGGCATCGCGCGCTGGCGCACCGACGGGCACTGGCTGCTCGGCGCCATCGACCTCGATGAAGCCGTCGAAGGCCAGGGCCTGACCGAACTCGCGCAGCGTGCCTACCGCGACCTGTTCCGCACGCTCGAGCAGGCGGGCACGCCGCACCTGCAGCGCATCTGGAACTACCTGCCGCGCATCAACGCGGACGGCGGCGGGTTGGAGCGCTACCGCCAGTTCAACCTCGGCCGGCAAGAGGCCTTCTTCGAAGCTGGCCGCGCCGCCTTCGAGGGTGCCCCGGCCGCCTGCGCGCTGGGCATCCGCCAGGGCGCGCTGTCGATCCGTTTTCTCGCGGGACGCGCCGCACCGCTGCCGGTCGAGAACCCGCGGCAGGTGTCGGCCTACCGCTATCCCGAAACCTACGGCCCGCGCTCGCCGACCTTCTCGCGCGCCGCGCTGGCGGACATCGGCGACGGCCAGGTCGCGCTCTTCATTTCGGGCACGGCGAGCATCGTCGGGCACGAAACGGTGCACCACGGCGACGTGCGTGAGCAGGCCCGCGAAACGCTGCGCAACCTCGAGGCCGTGATCGCCTCTGCCCATGCGCAGACCACGGCGCGCTTCTCGCTCGATGCGCTCGACTGCGTGGTGTACGTGCGGCATCCGTCGGACACCGAGGCCGTGCGCGAGGTGATCGAAGCCGCGCTCGGCGCCCAGTCGCCGATGGCCCGCCATGCGGTGTACCTGGAAGCCGACATCTGCCGCAGCGATCTGCTGGTCGAGATCGAGGCCCACACGGTCGCCGCCGGCCGGCTGCAGGCCGCCTGAGCGGCTCGCCGTTCGCCTGCTCGACCGACACCACCCATGAACGTGCTGCGTCTTCTCACGTCGATCCCGCTCGCGCTGATGCTCTATGCGCTGCTGCTGTTCCTCGGCCTGATCTCGCTGGTCTGGAACTTCGTCGCCATGCTGCTGTACCCGGTGATGCCGGCCGCGCCGGCGCGCGCGCTGGGCCGCATGACCATCGCCTTTGCCTACCGGATGTTCTGGTGGCTCGCCTCGGTCACCGGCATGATGCGCATCGACGCCTCGTGCCTGGACCCGATGCGCAACGAGCCCGGTGTGATCTTCGTGGCCAACCACCCGACGATGCTCGATGCGCTGCTGCTGGTGGCGCGGCTGCCGCGCAGCGCCTGCATCATGAAGGCTGAGCTGATGGGCAACATCTTCCTCGGCGCCGGAGCGCGGCTGGCGCGCTACATCAGCAACAAGTCGGCCCGCACGATGGTGCGCCTGGCGGTCAACGACCTGCGCCAGGGCGGCCAGCTCGTGATCTTTCCCGAAGGCACGCGCACGGTGTCGCCGCCGCTGAACCCCTTCCGCCCCGGCACCACGCTGATCGCCAAGCTGGCGCAGGCGCCGATCCAGACCGTGTTCATCGACACCGACTCGCCCTACCTCGGCAAGGGCTGGCCGCTGTGGCGCGTGCCGCCGCTGCCCATCGTCTTCACGCTGCGGCTGGGCAAGCGCTTTGCGCCGACGCAGGACAGCGATGCGTTGCAGGTCGAGCTGGAACACTATTTCCGTCAACACATGGAGCAGCGCGCCACCGACGCGTCCCCCGAATGCCAGCAGACGCCTCGCGCACCCACCTTGTCCTGATCCCCAGCTACAACACGGGCGAGCGCCTGTTCTCGACGGTCGCGGCCGCGCGGGCCCAATGGAACCCGGTGTGGGTGGTGATCGACGGCAGCGACGACGGCACGGGGGAGCGGCTGCAGCAGATGGCGGCCAGTGACCCCGGCCTGCGCGTGTGGGTGCTGCCGCAGAACCAGGGCAAGGGCTCGGCGGTGCTGCACGGCTTGCGGGCCGCGAAGGACGCCGGCTTCACGCATGCGCTCACGATGGATTCCGACGGGCAGCATCCGGCGGACCTGATCCCCTCTTTCATGAACGCCTCGCTGGCGCGGCCCGAGACGATGGTGCTGGGCCGGCCGGTGTTCGATGCAAGCGCGCCGCTTTTGCGGGTGCGCGGGCGGCGGGTGTCGAACGGCTGGACGCAGCTCGAAACCCTGTTCGCGGGCGTGGGCGATTCGCTCTACGGCTTTCGCGTGTACCCGGTGGTCGACCTGATCGCTGTGATGGCGCGGCAACCATGGATGCGGCGCTTCGACTTCGATACCGAGGCGGTCGTGCGGCTGGCCTGGCGCGGGGTCAAGCCGGTGAACATCGATGCGCCTGTGAAGTACCTGACGGCGGAGGAAGGCGGGGTGTCGCACTTTCGCTATGGGCGGGACAACGTGCTGCTGACCTGGATGCACACGCGGTTGATGATCGAGTTCGTTTTGCGGCTGCCTGGGTTGTTGATTCGGAAGGTGCGGGGGGCGCCGCCGTTTCAGGCTTAGTCTTCTTTTGAGGGGCGCCCGGCAGGCGGCGCGGTCGGCCCCACTGTGCCGGCCGCTTCGCGGCTGCCCTGCGGTGCTCGCGTTTCGCGGGGTCTCGCAGAACTCGCCTGCGGCTCAAACAGCTGCGAGCCCTGATCCGCGAAACGCTGCGCTCCTCGGCGGCACAGAGGGGCCGCCCACACCGCACCGCCTGCCGGGCACCTGCTGTGGTGTGAGAGCTCTTTCCTCTCTCCCTACTCGACGATGGCCGCGCCGCCCAACGCCTTGTACAGCGTCATCGTGGCGTTGAGCTGGTTCAACCGGTTCTGCGCCACCGACACCTCCGCGGCGCGCCGCTTGTCCTTGGCATCGAGCACGGGCTGCAACGCGGTGGCGCCGGCACGGTAGCGCACTTCCGACAAGGCCTCCGCGCGTTGCGCCTGTTGCAGCGCCAGGGCCAGCTTCAGGCTTTCGTTTTGCAGCTGGGTGCGCGACGACAGCGTGTTCTCGACCTCGGACAGCGCGGTGTACAGCGACTGGCGGAAACCGACGACCGCTTCTTCATAACGCGTCTGGGACACGGCGACGGTCAGCCGCGCGGTGTTCCATTGCAGGAAAGGCAGCACCAGGCCGGCACCGAGGGTCGCGACCGGGTTCTTCAGCACCTCGCCCAGGGCATTGCTCCCCGCGCCCAGCGAACCCGTGAGGCTCAGCACCGGATAGAAGCTGGTGCGCGTGGCATCGACGTTCGCCAGCGAGGACCGCAGGCGCTGCTCCGCAGCACGCAGGTCGGGCCGGCGGCCCAGCAGGCTGGCAGGCAGGCCGGCATCGATCACGGGCAAAGCGGTGTCCGGCAGCTGCGAGGGCTCTTCCCTCGGGGCGTCGGGCGGCATGTCGAACATGATCGCCAGCGCGTTGCGCGCCTCGACGCGCTGCTGCAGCAACTGCGTGTGGGCCGCCTCCTGGCTCGCAAGGTTCTGGTCGGCCTGCGCGACATCGAGGCCGGACACGGCACCTGCCGCGTACTTGACGCGCACCAGCGCCTGGATACGCCGTGCATCGGCCATGCCGGCTTCGCTCAGCGCGATGCGGTGGTTCAGGTAGCCGGTCTGCCAATACAGCCCGGCCGTGGTGCCCACCAGCGCCAGCGCCGTGGCCTCGCGGTCGGACTGGGTGGCCTGCAGCTCCCAGTCGGCGACGCTGCGCTGCGCCGACAGGCGGCCCCACAGGTCGACTTCGTAGCTCAGGCTCAGTGAAGAGTTCGCGCTCGATGCGGCCACGCCGCCGCGCTTCAGGTCGAAGCTGCGTTGGGTGCCCAGTTGCCCCGTCACGCCCGGCGTGAGGTTGGTGTTCGCCAGGCCGGCCTGCAGCTGCGCCCGCTGCACGCGGATGCCGGCAGCGGCCAGGTTGTTGTTGGTGCGCAGGGCGCTGTCGATGAGGGTGTCGAGCCGCGCGTCGTGGAAGGCGGTCCACCAGCGGGCCTGCGGCACGGCCGCTGCGTTCTGCGGCAGAGGCTGTTGCTGCTGCCAGGCCTGCGGCACGCCGAGCGGCCGTTGTTCGCGCCGCTCCGGCGCGAACAACGTGCAGCCGCCGAGCGCCAGTGCGATGGCGAGCGCCCCCAGGGTCGGTCGCGCGCTACTCACGCGCCAGCGCCTCGATGGGGTCGAGCCGCGCGGCGTTGCGCGCCGGCAGGTACCCGAACAGCACGCCGATGAGCGACGCGCACAAAAAGGCCGACACCACGGCCCCCAGCGAAAAGATCATTTGCCATTGCTTCACGAACAGCGAGAACACAAAGCTGATGCCGTACGACAGCATCACGCCGATGAAACCGCCGACCAGGCACACGAGCACGGCCTCGGTCAGGAACTGCTGCAGCACGTCGCTCTGGCGCGCGCCCACGGCCATGCGGATGCCGATCTCGCGGGTGCGCTCGGTCACCGACACCAGCATGATGTTCATCACGCCGATGCCGCCCACCACGAGCGAGATCACCGCGATCAGCGACAGCAGCAGCGTGAGCGACTGGCTCGTGCGCTCGGCCGTCTTCACGATGCTGTCCATGTTGAAGGTGAAGAAGTCCTTGCCGCCGTGGCGCAGCGTGAGCAGCCGCACGATGCTCTCTTCGGCCGCCTTGGTGGGCTGGTCGTCGCGGATGCGCACGGTGATGCTGTCGAAGTGCTGCTGGCCGAAGAGGCGGCTTGCACCGGTGCTGTAGGGCAGCCAGATGTTGAGCGACTTGTTCTCGCCGAACATGCTCTTCTTTTCCTGCGCCACGCCGATCACGGTGCATGGCAGGCTGCCCACCAGGATGATCTTGCCCACGGGGTCGGTGCCGTCTGGAAAGAGCTTGCGCCGCGTGTTCTGGTCGATCACCACCACCTGCGACTGGTGCCGCACGTCGTTGGCGTCGAAGTCCGTGCCGCTGGCCATCTGGATGTCGCGCACGCTGAAGAAGTTGTCGCTGACGCCGTTCACGTTGCCGTTGACGTCGGCGCTGCGGTAGCGCAATCGCAGGCTGCGCATGGTGGTCGGTGTGACGCTGTGCACGTAGGGCTGCGCGGCAATGGCCTGCAGGTCCGCCGGCAGCAGCGTGCGGATGCTCGCGGCCTTGTCGTCGCCGAAGTCGTGGCCCGGGTAGATGTCGAGCGTGTTGGTGCCGATGGCCTTGATGTCGGCGAGCACGAAGCGCTTGGCGCCCTCCCCGATGGCCACGATCGACACCACCGAGGTGATGCCGATGATGATGCCCAGCATGGTCAGCGCCGTGCGCATGCGGTGCGCCATCATCGAGCGCCAGGCCATGCGGAAGGCTTCGGAGAAACGCGCCCAGCCGGTGCTGAAGCGCGCGATGCCCAGCATGGGGCGCGTCATGGCGGGCGGCGTGGGGGTGTCGTCGCCGACCGTCTGCGCGGGCGCAGCCACGGTCGGCACGTTCGGCCGGTCGCCCACGATCGCGCCGTCGGCGATCTCGATGATGCGTTCGGTGCAGCGCGCCACCTGCATGTCGTGCGTCACGATGATGATCGTGTGCCCCTGCGCATGCAGCTCGCGCAGGATGCCGATGACCTCCTGGCCGCTCTTGCTGTCGAGCGCGCCGGTGGGCTCGTCGGCCAGGATGACCTGCCCGCCGTTCATGAGTGCGCGCGCGATGCTCACGCGCTGCTGCTGGCCGCCCGAGAGCTGGCTCGGCCGGTGTTCGGTGCGGTCTTCCAGGCCCAGGCGCGCGAGCAGTTGCCGCGCCCGCGCGTCGCGCGCCGAGCCCTCGGTGCCGGCATACACGGCGGGCACCTCGACGTTGCCGGTGGCCGTTAGATGCTGCATGAGGTGGTAGCGCTGGAAGATGAAGCCGAAGTGCTCGCGCCGCAGCGCGGCGAGCGCGTCGCTGTCGAGCGTGCCGACGTCCTGGCCCGACACGGTGTAGGTGCCGGTGCTCGGCCGGTCGAGGCAGCCGAGGATATTCATCAGCGTCGACTTGCCCGAGCCCGAGGCGCCGACGATGGCCAGCATTTCGCCGTGGCCGATGTCCAGGTCGACATCTTTCAGCACCTGGACCTCCTGCTCGCCCGAGGGAAAGCTGCGGCCGATACCGCGCAGGGTCAGCAGCGGCTGCGTCACTGGCGGGGCCTCCGGTTGCCGCTGTCATTGCCGTCGGTCTTCTCCAGCGCCGAGGCATCGCCGGTGATGACGCTGTCGCCCTCCTTCAGGCCTTCGAGCACCTGGGCCTGGAAGTTGTTGCTGATGCCCACGCGCACCTGCCGCTTTTCCACGCGCTGGTCGGGCAGGAGCACGCGCACTTCGTGGCGGCCGTCCTTGTCGCGCGTGCCGAGCGCGGTGAGCGGCACGGTCAGCGCCTGCTTGGCCTCGCCCAGCAGGATGGCGACCTGCGCCGTCATGTCGACGCGCAGCGTGCGCTCGGGATTGGGCACGTCGAACAGCGCGTTGAAGAACACGGCGTTGTTGATCTTCTCGGGCGAAGGCTGCACCGCGCGCAGCGTGCCGTGGTAGCGCGTGTCGGGGTCGCCCAGGATGGTGAAGTAGACCGGCTGGCCCGCCTTCACGCGCACCACGTCGGCCTCGGACACCTGGGCCTTCACGGTCATGGTCGACAGGTCGGCCAGCTTCATGAGCGTGGGCACCTGGAACGAGGCCACCACGGTCTGGCCTTCGAGCGTGCTGATCGACACCACGTCGCCGTCGATGGGCGCGACGATGCGCGTGTACGACAGGTTGGTCTGCGCCGAGGCCAGGGCCAGCTTCTGCTGGCGGATCTGCGCGTCGAGCGAGACGGCGTCGGCGCGCAGCGCGCGCAGCTCGGTGTCGGCGCCTTCCAGGTCCTGGCGCGCGGCGGCGTCCTGCGCCAGCATCTCGCGCTGGCGCGCCCAGGTGAGCTCGGCCTGCTTCACGCGCACTTCCTTCGCGAGCTTCTGGGCCTGCAGGTTCTCCAGCTTGGCCTGCTCCTGCGCGAGCGTGTTCTGCGAAATGACGGGGTCGATCTCGGCCAGCCAGTCGCCCTTCTTCACCGTCTGGCCGAGCACCACCTTCAGCGACTTGAGCTGGCCGGACACCTGCGCGCCCACCTCGACCTGCTTGAGAGCCTGCAGCACGCCGGTAGCGAGCACCGCGTTCTCCAGGTCGCTGCGCTGCACGGTGGCGGTGAGGTAGTCGCTTTTCTTCGGCGGGCTCAGCCAGAAGAAGGCCGCGATGGCCAGCGCGACGAGCAAGGCCAGGCCGACAAGGAGCTTGCGCGATCGTCGCGAAGGAGTGGTGGGCATGCAGTGAAGAAGTGGGATGGAACGGGCGGCGAGGCCCGGGAAAGGATGCGGTTCATCCTAGCCCCGGTTGCTGAAGACCTGCTAAAGCATGCGTTTCGGCGGGCTTTTTTGCACGGGCCTGCGCAGCGACCCATGAAAAACGGCGTGGCCCGCTGCCCTCGAAGGACAGCGGGCCACGCCGCAACAACTACTGAAAAAGAACTCAGCGCGCGGTGCGCCGGCGCAAGAGCAAGGTGAGGAGCAACAGCGCCAGCACCGTGAACGCGATGAACGACCAGTTCGCCAGCGTCAGGCCGAACAGCGACCAGTCGATCTTGGAGCAGTCGCCGCCGCCGCGGAAGATCATCGGCAGCGCGCGCTTGAGCGGGAAGGTCTCGATCATCCCGTACAGGTCGCGCCCGCACGAGACGACCTCGGGCGGATACCACTGCAGCCAGCTCTGCTGCGCCGCCGTGTAGGCACCGCCCACCGCCGCCGCCAGTGCCAGCACCCCGCCCGTCACCTGCAGGCCGCGGCTGTTGAACAGCGCCGCCAGGCCGGTGAACAGCGCCACCAGCATCAGCGCATAGCGCTGCACGATGCACATCGGGCAGGGTTCGAGCCCGACCACGTGCTGCAGATACAGCCCGAAGGCCAGCATGAGGACACAGGCCAGGCAGATCAGCCCGAGCGCGCGGCGCGGCGCGCCGAAGTACCAATGGATCAAGGAGATACCCAATCTTCTTCTACGAACACCCTGGCCTTGCGGGGGTTGGCGACGACGGTGTCGCCTTCCTTCAAGCCCAGGTCGCGGAACTGTTGCGCAGGGAGTTGCGCTTCGATGATGGTTCCGGAGCCCGGATTATCTGGATTCGTTTCGGTGGGCTCAAGTTCCAGCCGCGCGATCGGTCCGACCACGATCGCACGCGACAGCGTGGCGACGATGCCCGTGGCGCCTGACACGTAGCGTGTCACATCCAGGTCATGCGGGCGCACGTAGGCCAGCGCCTTGGCGTCGCGCGCGCTGCTGTGCTCGGGCGAGTCGATGCGCATGCCGTCCAGTTGCACGGCGCCGTTGTCGGCCCGGCCGTGGAACAGGTTCACGTCGCCCAGGAAGCCGTAGACGAACGGGCTCGCGGGCTTGTCCCACACATCTTGCGGCGAGCCGACCTGCTCGATGCGGCCCTTGTTGATGACCACCACGCGGTCGGCCACCTCGAGTGCTTCTTCCTGGTCGTGCGTGACGAAGATCGAGGTGACGTGCAGCTCGTCGTGCAGCCGGCGCAGCCAGCGGCGCAGTTCCTTGCGCACCTTGGCGTCGAGTGCGCCGAAGGGTTCGTCCAGCAGCAGCACCTTGGGCTCCACCGCCAGCGCGCGGGCCAGCGCGATGCGCTGGCGCTGGCCGCCGGACAGCTGCGACGGGTAGCGGTCGGCCAGCCAGTCGAGCTGCACCAGCTTGAGCAGGTCGGTCACCTTGGCCTTGATCTGCGCGTCGCTCGGGCGCTCCTTGCGCGGCTTCACACGCAGGCCGAAGGCCACGTTCTCGAACACGGTCATGTGTCGGAACAGCGCGTAGTGCTGGAACACGAAGCCGACCTGGCGTTCGCGCACGTGCACGTCGGTCGTGTCTTCGCCCGAGAAGTGGATGCTGCCGGTGTCGGCCGTTTCCAGGCCCGCGATGATGCGCAGCAGCGTGGTCTTGCCGCAGCCCGAGGGGCCGAGCAGCGCGACCAGTTCGCCCGACTCGACGTCGAGGTTCACGTTGTTCAGCGCGCGGAAGTCGCCGAACTGCTTGCTGATGTTGCGGATTTCGATGCTCATGGTCTTGTTCTCTCGTCTTCTCAGGCCGCCGAAGGCTCGGGGGGACGCTCGGGCGGCAGCTCGGCGATGGCTTTCATTTCGCGCTCATGGCGCCACTCGATGACCGACTTGATCACCAGGGTGACCAGCGCCAGGATCGCCAGCAGCGAGGCCACCGCGAAGGCGGCCACCGACTGGTATTCGTTGTAGAGCACCTCGACGTGCAGCGGCATCGTGTTGGTCTGGCCGCGGATGTGGCCCGACACCACCGACACCGCGCCGAACTCGCCCATGGCGCGCGCGTTGCACAGGATCACGCCGTACAGCAGGCCCCACTTGATGTTGGGCAAGGTCACACGCCGGAAGGTCTGCCAGCCGGTCGCGCCGAGCACGATGGCGGCCTGCTCCTCGTCGGTGCCCTGCGCCTGCATCAGAGGAATGAGTTCGCGCGCAATGAAGGGAAAGGTCACGAACACGGTGGCCAGCACGATGCCGGGCACGGCGAAGATGATCTTGATGTCGTGCTCCGCCAGCCACGGGCCGAACCAGCCCTGCGCGCCGAACACCAACACGTAGATCAGGCCCGCCACCACCGGCGACACCGCGAACGGCAGGTCGATCAGCGTGGTGAGAAAGGCCTTGCCGCGGAACTCGAACTTGGCAATGGCCCAGGCCGCGGCCACGCCGAACACGAGGTTCATCGGCACCGCGATGGCGGCGGTGATCAGCGTGAGGCGGATGGCGCTCCACGCATCGGGTTCCTTCAGCGCCTCGAGGTAGGCATTGAGGCCCTTGCGCAGCGCCTCGACCGCCACGGCCGCCAGCGGCAGCACGAGGAACAGGAACATGAACGCCAGGGCGATGCCGATCAGCGTCCAGCGGACCCAGGCCGACTCGGTGGTGCCGGCCTGTGCGCGGCGGATGATTTTCGAAGGTGCACTCATGTCATGCCCCCGCGCGCTTGCGCTGCCAGGCTTGCAGGCCGTTGATGACCAGCAGCAGGATGAACGACAGCACCAGCATCACCAGCGCGACCGCGGTGGCGCCCGTGTAGTCGTACTGCTCCAGCTTGCCGATGATGATGAGCGGCGTGATCTCGGAAATCATCGGCATGTTGCCGGCGATGAAGATCACGGAGCCGTACTCGCCGATGGCGCGTGCGAAGGCCATCGCAAAGCCCGTCAGCAGCGCGGGCGCGATCGACGGGAAGATCACCTTCGTGAAGGTCTGCAGGCGCGTGGCGCCCAGCGAGGTGGCGGCTTCTTCGAGTTCCTTCTCGGCGTCTTCGAGCACCGGCTGCACCGTGCGCACCACGAAGGGCAGTCCGATGAAGATCAGCGCGATCACGATGCCCGCCGGCGTGAACGCCAGCTTGATGCCGTGCGGCTCGAGCAGTTGCCCGATCCAGCCGTTGCCCGCGAGCAGCGCCGTGAGCGAGATGCCGGCCACGGCCGTGGGCAGCGCGAACGGCAGGTCGACCAGCGCATCGACGATGCGCTTGCCCGGGAACTTGTAGCGCACCAGCACCCAGGCCACGAGCAGGCCGAACACCGCGTTCACCATCGCCGCGATCAGCGAGGCGCCGAAGGTCAGGCGGTACGAGGCCATCACGCGCGGCGCGGTCACCGACACCCAGAAGTGCTCCCAGGTCATCGTGAAAGTCTTGAAGACCAGCGCCGACAGCGGGATCAGCACGATCAGGCACAGATAGAAGACCGTGAAGCCGAGCGTGATGTGGAAACCGGGCAGCACGCGCTTGGCGCCCCCTGCCCGGTTGGCACGTGAAAAAGGCGCTCCCGCTGCCGGGAGCGCCGAAGAAGCAGCGCCGCTCATTTACTTCGCGCCGGGCGTGTAGAGCTTGTCGAACTGGCCGCCGTCATTGAAGTGCACCTTCTGTGCTTCGCTCAGGCTGCCGAACAGTTCCTGCACCGTGAACAGCTGCAGCGGCTTGAAGGTCGATGCGTACTTCTTGAGCACGGTCTGCGAACGCGGGCGCAGCGCATGCTTGGCGGCGATTTCCTGTGCTTCTTCGGAGTACAGCCAGTCGAGGTAGGCCTTGGCCAGCTCGCCCGTGCCCTTCTTCTTGACGGTGCGCTCAACGATGGCGACCGGGTTCTCGGCCACGATGGAGATCGACGGGTAGACCGAGTCGACCTTGCCGGTGCCGAATTCGCGGTCGATCGAGACCACTTCGGATTCGAAGGTGATCAGCGCGTCGCCGATGTTGCGTTGCAGGAAGGCGGTGGTCGCGTCGCGGCCGCCGCGTGCCAGCACCGGCACGTTCTTGAACAGCTTGCCGACGAACTCGGCAGCCTGGGCGTCGGTGCCGCCCTTCTTCTTGATGTAGCCCCAGGCGGCCAGGTAGGCATAGCGGCCGTTGCCGCCGGTCTTGGGGTTGACGATCACGACCTGCACGCCGGGCTTGACCAGGTCGTCCCAGTCCTTGATGCCCTTGGGGTTGCCGTTGCGCACCAGCAGCAGCATGGTCGAGGTGGTCGGCGATGCGTTCTCGGGGAACTTCTTGTTCCAGTCCTTGGCGACCACGCCGGCGTTGGCCAGGAAGTCGATGTCGGTCGAGGTGTTCATGGTCACCACGTCGGCATCGAGGCCGTCGGCCACGGCGCGCGCCTGGGCGCTGGAGCCGCCGTGCGACTGGTCGATCTTGACGTCCTTGCCCGTGGCCTTCTTGTAGTTCGCCACGAAGGCCGCGTTGTAGTCCTTGTAGAACTCGCGGGCCACGTCGTACGAGGCGTTCAGCAGCCCGGTGCCTTGTGCGAAGGCGGTGCTGCCGGCGAGTGCGGAGGACGCCAGCGCGAGCACGGCGACGAAGGTCTTGATTCTGGAAGTCATGTGGTTGCCAGGTTTTCTGAAAATTCACGTCCCGCCGACCAGGCGGCGGGTTCGTCGGTCAACGATTGCAGCAGGGCCAGGCCGAGCGGCCAGTCTCCGTGCCCCGAATCGATGTTGATGTGCCCCGCATTCTGCATGCGCACGAATTCGCTGCCCCAGGCGCGCGAATAGGCGCCCGCCAGGCGGATCGGGCAATAGGGATCGTTGCTGCTCGCCACCACGATGCTGCGGTACGGCAGTGCCGCGTAGGGCACGGGTGCGAAGTCGGACAGCACCGCGCGGCGCTCGGGGTCGGCCGGCGCCACCAGCAGCGCACCCTGGATGCGGGCGGCGGCCTCGGGTGGCAGGTGCGCCGTGGCGATGCAGCCCAGGCTGTGCGCCGCGATGACCACGGGGCCTTCGCTTTCGAGCACCAGCTTGGCCAGCGCGGGCACCCAGGCGTCGCGCTTGGGCGAGGCCCAGTCGTCCTGCGCCACCCGCGCCGCGCCCGGAATGCGTTCTTCCCACAGGCTCTGCCAATGGCCGGGCCCGGAGTCGCGCCAACCGGGCACGATGACGACACGAGTCTGCATGACGGCGCGGTCCTGCGGCTTCTTACTTGTTGGGCTGCGGCGTGATGCGCAGGTAAGGCTTGACGGCCTTGAAGCCCTTGGGGAAGCGCTCGGCCAGTTCGGCCGGGTCCTGGATGCTCGGCACGATGACGACGTCGTCGCCGTCCTTCCAGTTCACGGGCGTGGCGACCTTGTGGCTGTCGGTGAGCTGCAGCGAGTCGATCACGCGCAGGATCTCGTCGAAGTTGCGGCCGGTCGACGCGGGGTAGGTGATGGTGGTGCGGATGACCTTCTTGGGGTCGATGATGTAGACGCTGCGCACCGTGGCCGTGGTCGAGGCGTTCGGGTGGATCAGGTCGTACAGGTCGGCCACCTTGCGGTCGGCGTCCGCAATGATCGGGAAGTTGACGGTGGTGTTCTGCGTCTCGTTGATGTCGCCGATCCACTCCTTGTGCTTGGTGGCCGGGTCGACGCTCAGTGCGATGGGCTTCACGCCGCGCTTGGCGAACTCGCCCGACAGCGCTGCCGTCTTGCCGAGTTCGGTGGTGCACACGGGCGTGAAATCGGCCGGGTGCGAGAAGAACACGATCCACGAATCGCCGGCCCACTGATAGAAGTCGATCGGGCCTTCGCTGGAGTCCTGGGTGAAATTGGGGGCGGTGTCGCCGAGTCGCAGGGTTGCCATGGTCGCTCCAAGGAGGGGGTGAAGCCCTGGATTGTGCGAACCGCTGCTTCAATGGCAAACGAATATCTGTTTGTTTGGATATGACGTTTTTCGCATATGGAATCTGAAAAGCCCTGCCGCAGCGCTATCTTTTGGATAGCAAACCGGCCTCAGAACATCCGCATCTGCTCGCTTTGCAGGTGCTCGGACAGGAAGTCGATCAGCCGCCGCACCGCCGGCACCAGCGCCCGCCGCGCCGGAAACACCATGTGCGCCACCACCGGCGATGGCCCCCAGCCGGGCAGCACCCGCACCAGCCGGCCCGCCTCGATGTCGGCGCTGCACATGTAGTCGGGCAGCAGGGTCACGCCGACGCCGCCCAGCGCGCCGAACTGCAGCGTGGCCAGGTCGTCGGCCACGTAGCGCGGTATGTGCACATGCACGTGGCTGCGGCCTTCCGGGCCTTCGAGCCGCCACTCCGAGCGCCCTTCCCCGTTGACCGACATGGCCGCCGTCGGCAGCTTCGCGAGGTCGGCGGGCGTGTCGACCGGGCCCTGGCTGGCCAGCAGCGTCGGGCTCGCGACCAGCACGCCGCGGCTGTGGCCGAAGGTCTTGGCCACCAGCACCGTGCTGTCCTCGATGGTCGGGCGCACGCGCAGCGCGATGTCGATGCCCTCCTCGATCAGGTCCACCGGCCGGTTGATGACGCGCATGTCGACGCGCACCGCCGGGTGGCGCGCCATGAACACCGGCATCAGCTGCGCCAGCCCGCTGTGCGAGATGGTGACCGGGCAGGTCAGCCGCACCAGCCCGCTCGGCTCGGTCTGCACCTGCGCCACCGCCTCGGCCGCCGCCTGGGCCGCGTCGCGCATCGCCGAGGCATGCCGCAAGTAGATCTCGCCGGCCGGCGTGAGCGACAGGCGGCGCGTGCTGCGCTGCATCAGCTGCACGCCCAGCCGCTCCTCGAGCTCGGCCACGCGGCGCGACAGGCGCGATTTGGGAATGCCCAGCGCCCGGCTGGCGGCGGCAAAGCCGCCCCGCTCGGCCACCTCGGCGAAGAACACCATGTCGTTGAGGTCTTGCATGGCTTCATTGTCCTGCAAACAGAACGATCTGATCAAATTTTGGCTACTTATCAGCCACTCACATCAAAAATAGAATTCTCCCAACGCCGGCCACTTCTCAGCGCCGACACCTTGCACAGAAAGTGATTGATTGACA
This sequence comes from Variovorax sp. GW821-FHT09D04, assembly GCF_059416405.1. NCBI lineage: Bacteria > Pseudomonadati > Pseudomonadota > Betaproteobacteria > Burkholderiales > Comamonadaceae > Variovorax > Variovorax sp. GW821-FHT09D04. The sequence goes on along the minus strand of NZ_JBWKPA010000001.1, from coordinate 1,016,293 downwards.
TGAAGCTGCTCCACATCGACTCCAGCATCCTCGCCGCCGGCTCCACCTCGCGCCAGCTGACCGCCGAAACCGTCGCCGCATGGCGCGCCGCCCACCCCGACACCCAAGTCGAGTACCTCGACCTCGCCGTGGACGCGCCCTCCCACTTCGGCGTCGACGCCCTCGGCATCAAGACCGGCGTGCAGGCCCAGCCGACCGAAGCGCAACTGCGCGAGAACGCCCTGTCGGAAAAGCTGGTGAGCCAGTTCCTGGCCGCCGACGTCGTGGTGCTCGGCGCCCCGCTGTACAACTTCACCATCCCGACCCAGCTCAAGGCCTGGATCGACCGGCTTGCGCAAGCCGGCCGCACCTTCAAGTACACCGAGAAGGGCCCCGTGGGCCTGGCCGGCGGCAAGACGGTGATCGTGGCGTCCAGCCGCGGCGGCATCTACTCGACCTCCGAAGGCGGCCAGGCGGCCGAGCACCAGGAGAGCTACCTGAAGGTGATCTTCGGCTTCTTCGGCATCACCGACGTGCGCTTCGTGCGCGCCGAAGGCATCGCGATGGGTGACGCGCCCAAGGCCGCCGCGCTGGCCGCCGCCCGTGCCGACATCCTCGTGGCCACGACCGAAGCTGCCAACCAGAAGAACGTCGCGCAAGCCGCCTGAGTCTTCCGCCGCCGGAACGAAAAAGCCGCCCCGTGGGGCGGCTTTTTTCATGGGCGATGGCCTTGCGATCAGGCCGCGGAATGGGCCTTGACCCAGGCCACGTACTTGTCCATCCAGCCCTGCAGGAATTTCTGCGTGCCTTCGTTGCCGATATGGCCCTTGTCGTCGAACAGGCCTTCCTTGGCCTGCAGGAACACCTCGGGGCCGCCCATCGTCGGCGCGTCGAGATACGCCAGGATGTTGCGCAGGTGCTGCTGCGCCAGCGCGGTGCCGATGGCGCCCACCGAGATGCCGAGCACGCCGGTCGGCTTGCCGGCCCACACGCTCTGGCCATAGGGGCGCGAAGCGTGGTCGATGGCGTTCTTCAGCACGCCGGGGATCGAGCGGTTGTATTCGGGCGTGACGAACAGCACGCCCTGCGCGGCGGCCACTTCGCTCTTGAGGCGCTTCACCTGCGCGGCCTGGTTGCCGTCGTCGTCCTGGTTGTACAGCGGCAGGTCGTCGATGCGCAGGGTCTCGAACGTGAAGTCCGACGGCGCGAGATGCGCCAGCGCCAGGGCCAGCTTGTGGTTGAACGAATCCTTGCGCAGGCTGCCGACGATGACGGCGATCCGGGTCTGTGCCATGAGGTGGAACTCCTTGAAATAAGAAAGGCTGTCGGAATGACCGGGACGATTATGCGAAGCGCTCAAGACCTTTTCCAGAAAAGTTCATGACAACCGGCGCACCCGCCTGCGCGCGGCGCACGACCCCGTGGGCCAGCCGGTCCAGCCCGGTGCACAGCAGCCAGTAGATCGCGCCCACCAGCACGAAGATCTCCGCCGGATAGACCATGGTGCGCGCGTTCACCTGCGAGGCCACAAACGACAGCTCGCCCACGCCCACCACGTACGCCAGCGAGCTGTCCTTCACGAGCGTGACCCATTGGTTGACGAACGACGGCAGCATCATCCGCAGCGCCTGCGGCAGCACGACGTGGCGCAGCGTGCCCCAGCGCGTGAGCCCGAGCGACAGCCCCGCCGCCCACTGCCCCGCCCCGATGCCGCGGATGCCCGCATGCACCGCGTGCGCCAGGTAGGCGCCGCCCACCAGCGACAGCGCGCACATCACCGACATCACGCCCGGCACGCTCACGCCGAGCGCGAACGGCAGCAGGAAGTAGGTCCAGAAGATCAGCATCAGCACCGGGATCGCGCGCAGGAATGCCAACCCCAGCGTCAGCACGCGCTTCAGCGGGCCTCGCGCCATGGCCAGCCCGATGCCCCACGCCAGCCCCAGCAGCGCCGACGCAATGCCCGAGCCCGCGCTGAGCAGCACCGTGAGCGCCGCACCGCCCAGCTCGCCCTGCGGAAAGGCGCCCCACAGCAGGTACGGCAGGCTGTCCCACAGCATGTGCAGCGCATCGCTCATGCCGCCGCCCTCCCCGGCACCGCCGACTGCCGACGCGCAGCCCACGCCGCCAGCAGCTCGATCGCGCCGATGGTCACGATGTAGAGCAGCGTCGCCACGCCGAAGGCCTGGAAGGTCTTGAAGGTCTCGGCCTCGACCTGGCGCGAGGCGTACGACAGCTCGACCAGCCCCACGGCCATCGCGAGCGAGGTGTTCTTGACGATGTTCATGTACTGCCCCAGCAGCGGCGGCAGCGCGATGCGCAGCGCCTGCGGCAGCACCACCTGCGCCAGCACCTGTGCGCGCGTGAAGCCCAGCGCCTGCGCCGCCAGCGTCTGCCCCTCGGGCACGCCGCGTATGCCCGAGCGGATGTCCTCACCCACGTAGGCCGCCGCATACAGCGTGAGCCCGAGCAGCGCCGACAGAAGTTCGAAGGAAATGAAGCGCCCCGCCAGGAGCCCTTCGCGCAGCGCCTCGGGCAACAAACTGGGCGCGCCGAAGTACCAGAAGAAGAGCTGCACCAGCAGCGGCGTGTTGCGAAACAGCGAAACGTACGCGCCGCTCGCGCGCAGCCACGCGGGCCGGCTCGACGAGCGCCCCGCCGCCACGACGACGCCCAGCAGCGTGGCGCCCGCCGCCACCAGCAGCGAGGCGCCCACGGTCACGAGCCAGCCGTCGAGCAGCCAGCCGAGGTAATGGGGCGCGAGCAGGTGCTCGCGCAAGAGATCGCTCAAGGCCGCATCGATCCGGTCGTTGCGCGCCCCATCAGTTGGCGGCCACGCGCTGGTCGCCGATCTTCAGCAGGCGCGGCAGCGGCGCCTTGCTGTTCGGACCGAACCAGGTGTCGTAGATCGCCACGGCGCGGCCGTTCTTCTCGCTGTCGACCAGCCAGGCGTTGAGTGTCTCGAGCAGGCGCGTCTCGCCCTTGGCCACGGCCGCGCCGAGGTACTCCTTCGACACCGTGATCGCCGGGATCTCGTACTTCTCCTTGTCGGGAATCGCGTTCCACTGCGCCGTGAGCTTCACGCCGTCGTTGGTGATGGCCTGCACGTTGCCGTTGCGCAGCGCGGCCAGCGCAAAGGGCGAATCGTCGTAGAGCACGACCTTGGCGTCGGGGTAGTTCTTGCGCAGGTTCGACTCCATCGTCGTGCCCTTCTCGGTGCCGATGCGGATGTCCTTGATCTGCGCGGCCTCCTTCAGCACGCCCTTCTTCGCCAGGAACTGCTGGCCGACCAGGAAGTACGGCGTGGTGAAGTCCACCGCCTTGGCACGCTCGTCGGTGATGGTGAAGCTGGCGAACACCACGTCGGCCTTGCCCGAGGTGAGCAGCGGAATGCGGTTGGCCGGATTGGTCGGCACCAGTTCGATCTTCACGCCCAGGCTTTTCGCGAACTCGGTCGCCAGGTCGATGTCATGGCCCACCTGCTTCTTGCTGGCCGGGTCGATGTAGCCGAAGGGCGGGTTGCCGTCGAACGCGGCCACGCGCAGCACGCCGGCCTTGCGGATGTCGTCGAGCTTGTCGGCCCAGGCGATGTTGCCCAGGGTGGTGAAGGCGCCGATTGCCAGGGCCAGGCTGGAAACGGTGAAAGAGTGGGTGTTGCGGGTCATGCCTGCGCTTCGCTGGAAGTGGAAAAAGAGAGCGCGACTCTAGGCAGCGCTGCGTGCGGCGCCAACGAAGCAATTTCCGCTTGCATATGCAGCGATGAGTTGCGCATGAACAAATGACAAAAGCTTCGTGGCGCACGCAGGCATCGGTCCCTAGAGTGGCCAGCCTCTGCCTTCCGTCTGACTGCTTTTTTCTTCTTCGGCCACGCGACGCGGCCCCGCTCTTCTCATGCACTTCCCAAGCACTTCCTCGCCCGCCGTCTCCCGGCGCCTCCTGCTTCGCGCCGGTGTCGGTGCCGCCGCCGTGGCCGCATCGGCTCCGCTGTTCGCCCAGACGCGCGCCCGCACGCTGCGCATCGGCTACCAGAAGTTCAACACGCTCAACATCCTCAAGGGCACGGGCCAGCTCGAGAAGGCGCTGGCGCCGGCCGGCGTGAACGTCGAGTGGCGCGAGTTCCTCGGCGGCAGCCAGCTGTCGGAAGCGCTGTCGGCCGGCGCCATCGATTTCGGCCATGCCTCCGACGGGATCGGCGTGTTCCAGCAGGCCAGCGGCAAGGGCCTGGTCTACCTCGCGGCCGAAAGCCCCTACCCCGGCGGCGTCGGCTTCCTGGTGCCGCGCGACTCGCCGATCCGCAGCGTGCGCGACCTCAAGGGCAAGAAGGTCGTCACCGGCCGCGGCTACAACACGCAGTACGTGCTGATCCGCGCACTCGAAGCGGCCGGCCTGCGCTACGAAGACATCGAGCCGGTCTACATCGTCACGGCCTCCGACACCGTGGCGGCCTACCAGTCGGGCAGCGTCGCGGCCATCGGCCTGTGGGACCCGTTCCTGGCCGGCGCGCAGGTGGCGACCGAGTCGCGCCTGCTGTTCGACGGCACCGGCCTGAGCGGCAACCGCACCTACCACTTCGCCCAACCCGCCTTCGCGCGCGCCAACGCTGACACGCTGCGCACCGTGTTCGCCGAACTGCGCAAGGCCAACGACTGGGCCCAGGCCCACCCCGGCGACGTGGTGGCCACGCTCGCGCCGCAGCTGAAGGTCGAACCCAAGGTGCTGGCGCTGGCGACCGAACGGCGGCACTATGGCGTCGTGGCGCTCACGCCCGCCATCGCCCGCGAACAGCAGGGCCTGGCCGACGTGTTCGCGCAGCTGAAGCTCATTCCCCAGCCCATCGCGGTGAAGGATGCGTTTCTCGACCTGAACCTTGTGTGACGACGAAACCTCTCGCCCCGTGACCCGTTCCCCTACTCACTACGACGCGATCGTCATCGGCTTGGGCGCCCTCGGCGCGGCCACCCTCTACCAGCTCTCGCAACGCGGCGCGCGCGTGCTCGGCATCGACCAGTTCGCGCCGCCGCACGACCGCGGCTCCTCGCACGGCGACTCGCGCATCACGCGGCTGGCCGTCGGCGAAGGCGACGAGTACGTGCCGCTGGTGCACCGCTCGCACGCCATCTGGCGCGAGCTCGAGGCGCGCACCGGCCGCCCGCTGATGACCACCACCGGCGGCCTCATCCTCGCGCCGCGCGACCGCGTGGCCGAACACCACGGCAAGTCCGACTTCGTGCGCCGCACCATCGCCTGCGCCGAGCGCTTCGACATCGTGCACGAGGTGCTCGACGCGGCCGGCATCCGCGCGCGCTACCCGCAGTTCCACCTGCAGGGCGACGAGATCGGCTACCTCGAGCGCGACGCCGGCTTCGTGCGCCCCGAAGACGCCATCGCCGCCCAGCTCGCCGTGGCCCGCGCCGACGGCGCACAGACCCGCACCGGCGAGCGCGTGCTGGGCGTCGAGCCCGTGGGCAACGGCGACACCGTGCGCGTGCGCACCGAGACCGCGAGCTTCGCCGCCGACCAGGTCGTGGTCGCGGCCGGCGCCTGGCTGCCCGAATTCCTTGGCCGGCAGGCGCGCACCGACTGGCAGGCCCACTTCTCGGTGCACCGCCAGGTGATGCACTGGTTCGACACCGGCCCCACCGCCGCGGCCGACTTCGCGCCCGGGCGTTTTCCCATCTTCATCTGGATGTTCGGCGACGCGCAGGAGGACTACATGTACGGTTTTCCGGCCTCCGACCCGTCGCAGCCCGCGCTGAAGGTCGCCACCGAGCAGTACGTCGACGCCACCACGCCCGACGCGCTCGACCGCGAGGTGAGCGCCGAGGAAACCGCCGCCATGTACCGCGACCGCGTGGCCGGGCGCTTTCCGCAGATCGGGGGGCATGCGCTCAAGGCCCGCGCCTGCATGTACACCGTCACGCCCGACCGCCGCTTCGTGATCGACGCGCTCGACGGCCTGCCCAACGTGCTGATCGTCTCGGCCTGCTCCGGCCACGGCTTCAAGCACTCGGCCGGGCTGGGCGACGCCATCGCCGACCGGGTGCTGGGCCGCGAGAGCGCGCACGGCCTCGACCTGCGGCCCTTTGCCCGCGAGCGGCTGGCGACCTCGCAACACCCCTGAGGCGCCCGCGCGCGATCCGGGGCATCATCGCTTCCGATCTTCAGTTTCTTCGGAGGCAGCGCGCGATGCGATTCCTGATGGTGGGTGCGGGAGCACTCGGTGGTTACTTCGGCGCACGCCTGCTCGCGGCAGGCCACGATGTGACCTTTCTACTGCGTCCCGGCCGCGCGGCCCAGCTGGCCACGACCGGGCTCGTGGTGCGCAGCCCGTTCGGCGACCTCGACCTGCCCACGCCGAAGCACGTGCTGGCCGAGCAGATCGGCGGGCCGTACGACGTGGTCGTGGTCGGCTGCAAGGCCTACGACCTCGACGCCACCATGGATTCGTTCGCGCCCGCCGTCGGGCCCGACACCGTCATCCTTCCGCTGCTCAACGGCCTGGGCCACATCGACCGGCTGGTCGCGCGCTTCGGCGAGGCGCGCGTGCTCGGTGGCCTGTGCATGATCTCCGCCACGCTGGACGACGAGGGCCGCGTGCAGCACCTGAACGACATGCACAGCCTGAGCTACGGCGAACGGGCCGGTGGCCGCTCGCCGCGCATCGACGCCATCGCGGCCCAGTTCGCCGGCGCGAACTTCACGGCCACCGCGAGCGAGACCATCGCGCAGGACATGTGGGAGAAGTGGGTCTTCATCGCCTCGGCCGCAGGCCTCACCAGCCTCATGCACGCCTCCATCGGCGACATCGTGGCGGCCGGCGGCGAAGACGTGGCGCTTGCGATCTTCGACGAGTGCTGCGCCATCGCCGCCCACAACGGCTTTGCCCCACGGCCCGGCGCCGTCGCGCGCGGCCGCGCGGTGGTCACGACCGCCGGCTCGCCCATGACCGCCTCCATGTACAAGGACATGGCCCGCGGCGCGCGCGTCGAGGCCGACCACATCCTGGGCGACCTGCTGGCCCGCGCACCGCGCACCGCATCGGCCACGCCGTCGGTGCTGCGCACGGCCTACGTGCACCTGAAGGCCTACGAGTTCCGTCGCGCCCGCGAGGCCGGTTGAACGGCAGCAAGCTCATGGCCGACACGCTCGCCTTCCTCCATACCGCGCAGGTGCATGTGCAGACCTTCGGCAGTCTGGCCCGCGAGATCGCGCCCGAGCTGCGCGTGCAGCACCTGGTGATGGAAGAACTGCTCGCCGATGCGCGCACCCTGGGCGTCGACCACGCCGGCCTGGTGGCGCGCGTCCACGAGGCCATGCGCGACGCCGCCTCGGACGGCGCCTCCGTCGTCGTGTGCACCTGCTCGACCATCGGCGGCATCGCCGAAAAGACCGCCACCGGCGGCGCCTTTGCGGCCCTGCGCATCGACCGCGCCATGGCCGACCGCGCCGTGCGCAACGGCCCGCGCGTGCTGATCGTCGGTGCCGTCGAAAGCACCATCGACCCGACCCTGTCGCTCGTGCTTTCAGCCGCGCGGCAAGCCGGCGTCGGCATCCGCGCCAGCACGCTGCTGGTCGACGATGCCTGGGTGCACTTCCAGTCCGGCGATACCGCGCGCTACGTGGCCACGCTGGCCGAATCGATCCGCGCCGCGGCCGACGGCACCGACGTGATCGTGCTGGCGCAGGCGTCGATGGCGCCGGTGACGGGGTTGCTGGCGGACCTGGGGGTCGATGTGCTCAGCAGCCCGCAACTGGGGGTGGCGCATGCGGTGGCGACGTTGCGCGCGTCGAACACCGCGTGGGCGTCCGCCCGTACCGGTCTGACGGGCTGGTAGCCCCGCGGCGCGAACCCGCCTCTGGGCGCGCCTAGTCCGACTTGAGGATCGTCTCCCCCTTCAACGCCCCCATGTCGCGGATGTTGAAGCGGTGACGCTTCCAGCCCGCCCAGGTGCGGCGGAAGTTGGCGAGGGAGATGCCGTAGTACAGCACCTTGAACATGCGCAGCGCGCCCCACATCGGCGTGCCCTTGTAGATGTCGCCGGCCAGCAGCGACATCAGCGCCTCCTTCACCCGGAACGGGTTGCCGGGGTACATGAACATGTCGCGGATGGTCGGGTTGGTCACGCGGTAGATGAACCACGAGTACTCGCGCGGGCCCTTGCGCATCATGGCCTCGAAGCCTTCGCGGGCGCGGGCCAGCTCGGCCGGCTGGTCGAGCGCGGTGGCCACCAGTTCGGCGCCGTCGAAGGCGCTGTGCATCGCCAGGTACACGCCCGAGGAGAACATCGGGTCGATGAAGGTGAAAGCGTCGCCCAGCAGCAGGTAGTTGTCGCCGGTGGCGTGCGTGCTCGAGTACGAGAAGTTGCCCGTGGCGTGCACGGCGTCGTCGACCAGGGTGGCGTTCTTCAGGCGGTCGGCCAGCACCGGGCACAGGGCGATGGTGTCGTAGAAGAATTCCTTCAGCGATTTTTCGCGCGTCTTCAGGTAGTAGGGCCAGCACACCGCGCCCACGCTGGTCGTGCCGTCGGCCAGCGGAATGAACCAGAACCAGCCGTGCGGAAACCAGCAGATGCTGATGTTGCCTTCCTTCTTGCCCTCGAGCCGCTCGGCGTTCGTGAAGTGACCGAACAGCGCGGTGCTGTTGTGGTCGGGGTTCTTCTGCTTGCAGCGGAATTTGTTGGCCAGCAGCGTGTCGCGGCCCGTGGCGTCGACCACGAAGCGCGCGCGCCAGCTGCGCTTGGCGCCGTCGTCCATCACGGCCTGCACGGTGGCGCCGTCGGCGTCGAAGGCCACGTCGCGCACCTTGCAGCCTTCGAAGGCCTGGGCGCCGCGCGTGGCGGCGTTGCGGAACAGCAGCTCGTCGAGCTCGGAGCGGCGCACCTGCCAGGCGGAGTCGAGCGACTTGTCCCAGCCTTCGGCGAACTCCACGTAGCTGCGGTGCTCGTGCTCGGGCGAGACGAACTCGATGCCGAACTTCGGCATGCCGATCTTCTCGACCTGGTCGCGCACGCCGAGCTTGTCGAACAGCTCGACGTTCGCGGGCAGCAGCGATTCGCCGATGTGAAAACGCGGGTGGTGCTCTTTCTCGACCAGCACCACCCTGCGCCCCTGCTGCGCCAGCAGCGCCGCGACGGTCGAACCCGCGGGGCCGCCGCCGATCACGAACACATCGCAGGAATCGCTGACAGAAGAAGGAGCACCGGAAGAAGAAACCTGAGGCTGGGACATGCGAAGACAAGCAGCGTGATGGACAGCGACAGAGCATAGCGCGCCCGCATCGCACGACGCAAAACGGGCTGGCGGCGCGGGGCCGGAGGCGGCACACTGGCGACCCGTTCAGCCCCCTACCCCTTGCGCACCATGACCCTGCATCGCCTTGCCCTGCTCGCCGCCCTCTGCGTGTCTGCCGCATGGAGCCATGCCGCGGGCTTCAGCTTCATCGAGGTGCCGGCCGACAAGGACGGGCCGGCCTTGCGCGGCGCGGTGTGGACGCCTTGCGAGGCAGCCCCCGGCGAGATCGCGTTCGGCCTGATCGCCATTTCGGCCACCAAGGACTGCCCCATTGCCGGCACGGGCCTGCCGCTGGTGCTGATGTCGCACGGCTCGGGCGGCTCGTTCCTCGGGCACCACGACACGGCGGCGGCGCTGGCCGACGCGGGCTTCGTGGTCGCCGCCATCAGCCATCCGAACGACAACTTCCAGGACATGGAACGCCGGGGCCATCTCTCGACATTTGCCGCGCGGCCCGTCGATATGCGCCGGCTGGCGGATCACATGCTCAAGACGTGGCCCGGCCACACGAAGATCGCCGCCGACCAGGTCGGCTTCTTCGGCTTCTCGCGCGGCGGCTACACCGGCCTCGTCGCGACGGGCGCGGTGCCCGACTTCAAGCTCGGCCTGCGCTTTTGCACGCCGGCATCGAAGATTCCGTTCTGCGGCCAGATCCAGCGCAAGGAACTGCCCGCGCCGCCGGTGCGCGATGCGCGCATCAAGGCGGCAGTGATCGTCGACCCGTTGAGCTTTTTCGATGCCGAGGGGCTGAAGCAGGTCACGGTGCCCGTCCAGCTCTGGGCCTCCGCGCGCGGCGGCGACGGGGTGACGCTGGACGACGTCGAAGCGGTTCGCCGCAACCTGCCTTCCGCGCCCGCCTGGTACGTGCCCGCGAACACCGCGCACTTCGCCTTCCTGGCGCCCTGCGCGCCGGCCATGGCCAAGGCCTTGCCGGAGATCTGCAGCGATGCCGGCGGCTTCGACCGCGTCGCCTTCCACGCCGACTTCAATGCCAAGGTGCTCGCCTTCTTCAGGCAGCACCTGGCATCGAAGCCCTGACCCGGCTCAGCGCGTGCGCCGCTGGCCGGCGAGCCGCCGCACCACCGTCACCAGCCGGTCGATCTCGTCGAAGGTGTTGTAAAACGCCAGCGACGGCCGCACCGTGGTCTCGACGCCGAAGCGCCGCAGGATCGGCTGCGCGCAGTGGTGGCCCGTGCGCACCGCGATGCCTTCGTCGTTGAGCGCGTGGCCCACCTCTTCGGTGGTGTAGCCGTCGAGCACGAAGGACATCACGCTCGCCTTGTCGGCCGCCGTGCCGATCAGCCGCACGCCGGGGATCGCGCCCAGTTTCGCCATGCCGTACACCAGCAGGTCGTGCTCGTAGCGCGCGATGTTCTCGATGCCGACCTTGTTCACGTAGTCGATGGCCGCGCCCAGGCCCACGGCATCGGCGATGTTGCCGGTGCCGGCCTCGAACTTGTTCGGGATCGGCTGGAACACGGTCTTCTCGAAGGTCACGTCGGCAATCATGTTGCCGCCGCCCTGCCACGGGGGCATGTCTTCGAGCACCTCGCGCTTGCCCCACACCACGCCGATGCCGGTCGGCCCGAACACCTTGTGGCCGGAGAACACGAAGAAGTCGGCGCCGATGTCCTGCACGTCGACCCGCATGTGCGAGACCGACTGAGCGCCATCGACCAGCGCCTTGGCACCCGCGCGGTGCGCCAGCTCGACGATCTCCTTCACCGGCACCACGGTGCCCAGCGCGTTCGAGACCTGCGTGACCGCGACGATCTTCGTGCGGTCGTTGAGCAGCTTGCGATACTCGTCGAGCAGCACCTGGCCCGAATCGTCCACCGGGATCACACGCAGCTTCGCGCCCTTGGCGGCGGCGAGCTGCTGCCACGGCACGATGTTGGCGTGATGCTCGAGGTTCGACACGATGATCTCGTCGCCCTCGCCCACGTGCTGGCCGCCCCAGCTCTTGGCCACGAGGTTGATGGCCTCGGTGGTGCCGCGCACGAAGATCACCTCTTCGACTTCGGGGGCGTTGATGAACTTGCGCACACGCTCCCGCGCGCCTTCGTACGCATCGGTCGCGCGCGCGGCGAGTTCATGCGCCGCGCGATGGATGTTCGAGTTCTCGTGCTCGTAGAAGTACGCGATGCGGTCGATGACCGACTGCGGCTTGTGCGTGGTGGCGGCGTTGTCGAACCACACGAGCTGCTTGCCGTTCACGCGCTCCTGCAGGATCGGGAAATCGCGGCGCACGGCGTGCACGTCGAACGGCGGATGTTGGCCGCTGCCGGCCTGCGGCACTGCGTCGGGGCCACGTGGATCGGGCTTGGCCGGCGTGACGAAGCCGCTGGGCAGGCGCACCGCATCGACGAAGTAGAACTGCGCGTCGCGTCCGGCCGGTGCCGCAGGTGGGCTCGGCGGTAATGCGGGCTGCGCCGTCGGCGCGGCAAGGCCCGCGAACGGATCGTGGATCGCAAAGCCATCGCTGGCGGTGCCTGCCGTCGGATGTCCGTAGCTGTGGTTCAGGAAGTAGAACGGCGATGCGGAGGCGGCCTGCGGCGACGCAGGCGCCCCCACCTGCTGCGGCACGCCCTGCACCACGCCGCCCGAACGCGGCTCGAAGGCCGGCGCCACCGACAGCACGGTGTCCGGCACGCCGTTGCCCGCCACCGCATGCGGCAGCAAGGCCGGCGCGCGGTTCGCGAGCGACGGCAACTGCGTGGGCGATGCCGGCAGCACATTGGCGCCCGGAATCTGCCCCTGCGGGATCGGCGTGCCCGGCACGCTCGGCCCGAAGCCGGCGGGGCTCACCAGCGGCGAGCCCGGCGGTGCGATGTTGGCGGGAAACTGCGCGCCCGGCGGCGCGGAGAACATGGCGCTGGCCATGCGCGCGAGAACGGCCGGATCGAACGGCGCCTCGCCCGGGAACGTGGGTGTGCTGCTCACCGCGGCTTACTTGTAGGTGTCGGGATAGTCGTGGTACTTGCCGATCTCGACGTCGTCGAGCACGGCCAGCGCGTCGGTGGTCAGCACCGCGAGCGAGCAGTACAGCGAGATCAGGTACGACGCGATCGCGTGATTGTTGATGCCCATGAAGCGCACCGACAGCCCCGGGCTCTGCTCGCCCGACAGGCCCGGCTGGAACAGGCCCACCACGCCCTGGCGCTTGTCGCCCACGCGCAGCAGCAGGATCTTGCTCTTGCCGTCGGCCACCGGCACCTTGTTCGACGGAATCAGCGGAATGCCGCGCCAGGTGATGAACTGCGAACCGAACAGGCTCACTGTGGGCGGCGGCGTGCCGCGGCGCGTGGCTTCGCGTCCGAACGCGGCAATGGCCAGCGGGTGCGTGAGGAAGAACGCGGGCTCCTTCCACACCTTGGTCAGCAGCTCGTCCAGGTCGTCGGGCGTGGGCGCGCCGGTCAGCGGGAAGATGCGCTGCTCTTCGCTCACCTGGGCCAGCAGGCCGTAGTCGGGGTTGTTGATGAGCTCGCTCTCCTGGTTCTCCTTGATCGTCTCGATCGTCAGGCGCAGCTGCTCCTTGATCTGGTCGTGCGGGCTGCTGTACAGGTCGGAGATGCGGGTGTGCACGTCGAGCACGGTGCTCACGGCATTCAGGTAGTGCTCGCGCGGGTTCTCTTCGTAGTCGACGAAGGTGCGCGGCAGCTGGTTCTCTTCTTCGCGCGAGGTGCAGGTGACCTTGATCGACTCGGGGTTCTTGACCTTGTTGACGCGGTAGATGCCCGCTTCGACCGGCACCCATTGCAGCAGGTGCGTCAGCCAGCGCGGGCTGATGGTCTCGAGTTGGGGAACGGTCTTGGTGGCGTTGGCTAGCTGGCGGGCGGCGTTGTCGCCAAGGGCGGTGGTACCACCGACTGTTGCACTCATGGATCAAGGCTCCGTGGGTTGAGGAAAAAGTGATCGCCAGTGTCTGGCGACCACGGGTTTCCCCTCAACAGGCTATAGCCGCCAAGTTGATCCGCCGTGCAAGGCGCGACTGCTCCAGTTGCTCGCAACGCGCGAGCAGGTTGACGATGTTGATGCCCAGCGCGGTGGCCAGCTTCTGCGCCGTGACGATCGACGGGATCACGCGCCCACGCTCGATCTCGCCCACGTACGAGCGGTTCAGATCGGAACGCTCGGCCAGCTCTTCCTGCGACCAACCCTGCCCTTCGCGCAACTGGCGCACGGTGACGCCGAAGTCTTCGACAAAGGCTTTCATACGCTGCCCGCCTTCGGTGCGCTGTTGTTCTGCAGGCTGGCCTGCGTGACGCTGGCACCGGGCTTCACGTCGTCGGTGATCCACACGTTGCCGCCGATGACGGCGCCCTTGCCGAGCGTTACGCGGCCCAGGATGGTGGCGCCCGCGTAGATGACCACGTCGTCCTCCACCACCGGGTGGCGCGGCAAACCCTTCTGCAGGTTGCCTTCGGCGTCGGTGGGGAAGCGCTTGGCACCGAGCGTGACGGCCTGGTACAGCCGCACGCGCTTGCCGATGACGGCCGTCTCGCCGATCACGACGCCCGTGCCGTGGTCCATGAAGAAGCCCGCGTCGATCGTCGCGCCCGGGTGGATGTCGATGCCGGTCTGCGCATGCGCCAGCTCGGCCACGATGCGCGCGAGCAGCGGCAGGCCGAGCTCGTAGAGCCGGTGCGCGAGGCGGTGATGGATCATCGCGAGCACGCCCGGATAGCACAGCAGCACCTCGTCGACGCTGCGCGCCGCGGGGTCGCCCTGGTAGGCCGCGAGCACGTCGCTGTCGAGCAGCCGGCGCAGACCAGGCAGCGCGTTCGCGAACTGCCGCACCGCTTCGGTGGCCGCTGCGTCGATCTCGCTCGCGGGTCGCGGCGCCAGCCGTGCGTTGAAGTTCAGCTCGAGCCGGGCCTGCACCAGCAGCGCCTGCAAGGCGGCGTCGAGCGTGTGGCCCACGTAGAAATCCTCGCTCTCGTGGCGCAAGTCCGGCGGACCCAGCCGCATCGGAAAGAGCGCGCCCTTGAGCGATTCGACGATCTGCGCCAGCGCATCGCGCGACGGAAACTCGCGCGCCCCGGGCTCGCGCGAACGGCGCTGCGAATCGCGCCACTCGTCGCGCACCTCGTGCAGTGCACGCACGATGTCGCCCACTTCGAATTGAGCCATGTGTGTTTTCCTCCCGTGTGTTTCTATCGATGGGGGTTCAGTCCTGCACCCAAGGCAGGCCATGGAAGCGCCAGCCGTCGGAACCGCCCCGGTGCTGCCGCGCATCGATCTCGCCCTCGAAGCCTTCGAGCACGTTGAATACCTGCGTGAAGCCGGCCTTGGCCGCGGCTTCGGCCGCCAGCGCCGAGCGCTTGCCGCTGCGGCACAGCAGCAGCACCACGGCCTCCTTGCCGCCGTCCTTCGCCAGCTTGGCTTCGAGTTCTCGCACGAAGCGCGGGTTGCGGGTGAGCGCGGTGCCTGTGGCCCACGCCACGTGCAGGCTGTCGGGCACGTGACCGACGAACTTGCGTTCTTCGCCGGAGCGCACGTCCACGATCAGGGCCTGGCCGTCCTGCACCAGCTGCCACGCCACGGGGGGCGTCACGCCGCCGGCGTAGGGCCAGTTCTTTTCGATGGCTTGCGCGCGCGCCTGTTCGAGAGCGGGCGGCAAGGCGATGACATCTTCAACTTCCACGGACATGCGGTTCGGCTCCTGTTGTACGTTGGTCATTCCATCTTCCTTGATGGCGATAACCACCACTGTAGGAGTGCGAAGGCCAAGGTCAAACGACTCAAAAGTCGATTCTTAACAACCTTGTGATCTATGGGTGGTGCTTCAGGGCGCGCTCACGCCGACGGGGTACCTTGCTCCGCGAATGTCCCCCGCCCTTCGGGCTCCTCCTTGATTTCGCTGCGCAAGGCACCCCATCGACGTGAGCGTGTTCAGTGCAGTCGTTGATCGGCTGCACACCACCGCCGCGTCCCGTGCGCAGGACACCGGGTGCTTCCCGCAGCGAAATTAAGGGGGAGGCCGCAGGCCGGAGGACATTCGCGGAGGGAAGTACCCGGTGGCCTGCGCACACGCCCCGAACCAGCAGCGCTGAAACGAAAAACCCCGGCACCAAAACAGCACCGGGGAATCGCAAAGCCCGAGGGTCCGTCAGAGCTTGGCGATCGAAACTTCGGTCGACTTCACGAGGGCGACCACGTCGGAACCCACCTTCAGCTGCAGCTCGTCGACCGAGCGCGTGGTGATGACGGAGGTGACGATGCCCCAGGCGGTTTCGACATCGACTTCGGAGACGACGTCGCCGCGGATGATCTCGCGGACCTTGCCCTTGAACTGGTTGCGGACGTTGATGGCTTGGATGGACATGGTGATTTCTCTTTCAGGGTTGACAGGGGTTGTGAATGAAACGGCCGGCGGTCAGACGATCTCGGCCACGTCGTCGAACGCCAGCCGGGGGCCGCGTTCGAAGGTGCCGGCGTGGTCGGCCACGCCGAGGTTGACGAGGAAGTTCGCGCGATAGCGGCCGTCGGGGAAGAAGGCCTTGTCGACGAGGTCGGCGTTGAAGCCCGACTGCGGCCCCGCATCGAGCCCGAGCGCGCGTGCCGCCAGGATCAGGTAGGCGCCCTGCAGGCTGCTGTTGCGAAAGGCCGTGGCCTGCGCGGCGTCGGCGCTCTTCTCGAAGAAGGGTTTGGCGTCGTAGGCCGGGAACTGCGTGGGCAGGTGCTCGTAGAAGCGCGTGTCGTGCGCCACGATCACCGTCACGCCGGCCTGCAGCGTCTGCGCGGTGTTGCCCGCCGACACGGCCGGCTTCAGCTTCGCCTTGGCTTCTTCGCTGCGCACGAACACGTAGCGCGCGGGCTGGGCGTTGTAGGCGGTCGGGCCCCACTTCACGAGGTCGTAGAGCTGGTGGATCAGCGCGTCGGTCACGGGCACCGGCTTGAAGGCGTGCACGGTGCGCGCCTTGCGGAACAGCTGGTCCAGCGCGGCGTCGGGGATGGCTTGCAATGTGGTCATTTCTTGGAACGCTGTGTCAGTTCGATGCGGCGGCCAGCGCCTGGTCGAGGTCGGCAATCAGGTCGTCGATGTGCTCGATGCCCACCGACAGGCGCACGGTGTCTTCCGTGACGCCGGCCCGGGCCAGTTCTGCGGGCGACAGCTGCCGGTGCGTGGTCGATGCGGGGTGCGTCGCCAGCGAGCGCACGTCGCCGATGTTCACGAGGCGCGTGAAGAGCTTCAGCGCATCGAGGAACTTCGCCCCGCCCTCGCGGCCGGCGCCGATGCCAAAGGTCAGCACGCCGCTGGACTTGCCGCCGAAGTACTTCTTCGCCAGCGGGTAGTCGGCATGGTCCTCGAGCGCGGCGTAGTTCACCCAGTTGACGGCCTTGCTCTGCTTCAGGTGCTGCGCCACCGCCAGCGCGTTGCTGCTGATGCGGTCCATGCGCAGCGCCAGCGTCTCGATGCCCTGCAGGATCAGGAAGGCGTTGAACGGCGAGATGGCCGCGCCCGTGTTCCGCAGCGGCACCACGCGCGCACGGCCGATGTAGGCGGCCGGGCCCAGCGCCTCGGTGTAGACCACGCCGTGGTAGCTCACGTCGGGCTCGTTCAGGCGCTTGAAGCGCTGCTTGTGCTCGGCCCACGGGAACTTGCCCGAATCGACGATGGCGCCGCCGATGCTGGTGCCGTGGCCGCCCAGGTACTTGGTGAGCGAGTGCACCACGATGTCGGCGCCATGCTCGATGGGCCGGCTCAGGTACGGCGAGGGCACGGTGTTGTCGACGATGAGCGGCACGCCGTGGCGGTGCGCGATTTCGGCGATGGCCGCGATGTCGGTCACGTTGCCCGCCGGGTTGCCCAGCGACTCGACGAACACCGCCTTGGTGCGCTCGTCGAACAGCTTCTCGAAACTGCTCGGATCGCGGTGGTCCGCGAAGCGCGTGGTGATGCCGAACTGCGGCAGCGTGTGCGCGAACAGGTTGTAGGTGCCGCCGTACAGCGCGGTGCTGCTGATGATGTTGTCACCGGCCTCGGCAATCGTCTGGATCGCGTAGGTCACGGCCGTCTGGCCCGAGGCCAGCGCCAGCGCGGCGATGCCGCCTTCGAGCGCGGCCACGCGCTGCTCCAGCACGTCCTGCGTCGGGTTGTTGATGCGGGTGTAGATGTTGCCCGGCACCTTCAGGTCGAACAGGTCGGCGCCGTGCTGCGCGCTGTCGAAGGCATAGGCCACGGTCTGGTAGATCGGCGGCGCGACGGCGCGGGTGGTCGGGTCGGGCGAATAGCCGGCGTGGACCGACAGGGTTTCGAATTTCCAGTTCTGCGACATGCGACTGCCTTTCAAAGGGGGAATGGATGAAACGACTCAGATCGCCCAGCGCAGGGCATGGGCCTGGGGCGTGAGCCAGCTGGCATCGGTGCTTTCCACATCGGTCTCTTCGGACTTCTGCAGCACCCGGTCGAGGATTCGTTTTTCGATCGCGGCAAAGGCCGGGTCGCCCTGCGAGCGCGGGCGCGCCAGCGCGATGTTCTCGTCGAGCGCGATGCGGCCGTCCTCGATGAGGATCACGCGATCGGCCAACGCCACGGCTTCCTGCACGTCGTGCGTCACCAGCAGCGCGGTGAAGCGGTGGCGCTGCCACAGGTTCTCGATGAGGCGGTGCATCTCGATGCGCGTGAGCGCGTCGAGCGCGCCCAGCGGCTCGTCGAGCAGCAGCAGGCGCGGGTGGTGCACCAGCGCACGCGCCAGGGCCACGCGCTGGCGCTGCCCGCCCGACAGGCGCGCCGGCCATTCGTTCTCGCGGTCGGCCAGGCCGACCTGCGCCAGCACTTCCTTGCCGCGCGCCTTGGCGTCGTTCGGCAGGCCCAGCGTCACGTTGTCGAGCACGCGGCGCCAGGGCAACAGGCGCGCCTCTTGGAACATGATGCGCGTGTCGTCGTGCAGGCCGCTCACGGCCTTGCCGTCGGTGTACAGACCACCAGAGGTGGCTTCTTCGAGGCCCGCGATGAGCCGCAGCAGCGTGCTCTTGCCGCAGCCGCTGCGCCCCACGATGGCGATGAACTGGCCCGGCTCGATGGTCAACTGCGTGTTGCGCAGCACCTCGCGCGCGCCATAGCGCTTGTGCAGGCCGCGCGCCTCGAGGCGCACGCCACCGGCGATGGCTTGGGGTTGGATGTCTTTGAGAACGGCACTCATGAATTCAGGCCCCGGGGTTGAACAGCGCCACCTTCAGCGCATCGATTTTTCTGGGCAGCAGCTTCTCGGCGAAGAAGGCATCGGCGATGCGCTGCTGTTCGGCCAGCCCGCCGGCCACCACGGGCCGCACCGCGTAGCTGCGGCGGCTGTTGGCCTGCTCGATGGTCGGGGCGTCGAGCCCCCACACGGGCGCCAGCAAGGCAGCAGCCTCTTTCGGGTTCTGCTTGACCCACTTGCCGGTCTTCTCCAGCTCGGCGTAGACCACGCGCAGCACGTCGGGCCGCGCCTTCGCGAACTTGGTGCTCGCCAGGTAATAGCGCTGGTACGACGCGATGCCCGTGCCGTCGGCCAGGATGCGCACCTTCGACTGGCGCTGGGCGGCGGCCAGGAACGGGTCCCACACCACCCAGGCGTCGATGGCGCCGCGCTCGAAGGCGGCGCGGCCGTCGGCGGGCGTCAGGTAGGCGGGCTCGATGTCCTTGAACGAGAGGCCGGCTTTTTCGAGTGCGGCGATCAGCAGGTAGTGCGCACCGGCCGCTTTCGCGAAACCGACCTTCTTGCCCTTGAGATCGGCCACGGTCTTGAGCGGCGAATCGTCGCGCACGACGATGGCCTGCGCGGCCGGCGACGGGGCTTCCTGCGCCAGAAAGGTCAGGTCGGCGCCGGCCGCTTGGGCGAACACGGGCACGGTGTCGGCCACGTCGGCGCTGATGTCCAGGTTGTCGAGGTTCAGCGCTTCGAGCAGCGGCAGGCCGCTGGTGAACTCGTGCCAGCTCAGCGTCACATTGAGCGGTGCGAGCTGCTTCTCGAGCGTGCCCTGCACTTTCAAGAGCGCGATCAGCGTGGACGACTTCTGGTAGCCGAAGCGCACCGTGGCGGGCCGTTGCTGCTGTGCCAGCACGGCACCTGCGCTGAGCGCACCCAGCGTCGCAATGGCGGTACGTCGATTGATGAGGTGGTTCATGTGCCCTGCCCTCATTTCGCCGGCTTCTTCTGGTAGCCCGGGTGCCAGCGCAGCCACCACTGCTCCAGGCCGCGTGCGAACAGGTCGGCCAGCTTGCCGAGCAGCGCGTACAGCAGGATGCCCACCAGCACGATGTCGGTCTGCAGGAACTCGCGGGCGTTCATCGTGAGGTAGCCGATGCCGGCCTGCGCCGAGATGGTCTCGGCCACGATGAGAATCACCCACATCAGGCCCAGCGAGAAACGCAGCCCCACCAGGATCGACGACAGCGCGCCCGGCAGGATCACCTCGCGGTACAGCTGCCAGCGCGACAGGCCGTAGGTGCGGCCCATCTCGATGAGCTGCGGGTCGACGTTGCGGATGCCGTGGAAGGTGTTCAGGTAGATCGGGAAGAACACCGACACCGAGATCAGGAAGAGCTTGGCCGATTCGTCGATGCCGAACCACAGGATCACCAGCGGAATGAGTGCCAGCGCCGGGATGTTGCGCACCATCTGGATGGTGGAGTCGAGCAGCGTCTCGAAGAACTTCACCGAGCCCGTGAGCAGGCCCAGCGCCAGCCCCGCGCCGCCGCCGATGGCCAGCCCCGCGAGCGCACGGCCCGCGCTGACCTTCACGTGCGTCCAGAGCTCGCCGGACACGGTGAGCGACCACGCGGCCTTGACCACGTCCAGCGGCGCCGGCAGCACGCGCGTCGAGAGCCAGCCCAGCGACGAGGCGATCTGCCAGACGACGATCAGCCCCACCGGCACCAGCCACGGGATGAGCCGCTTCGCGACGTTGAGGCCGAAGCCTCGCAGCGCGCTGCCTGCGTCGCTTGTGTTCGATGCCGGCGCCACCGCCGGCAGTTCCTGTACTTGTTCGGTCATGCGTGTCCTCAGCTTTGCGAGACGAGTCGGGAAGGCGCGTCGAGGTTGGCGACGACTTCGCCGAAGGGGCCGCTCAACGAGCCGCCCGCGAGTTGCGTCTTGGCCTTGCGCGAGAGCAGCGGGAACACCAGCTCGGCGAAGCGGTACGCCTCTTCGAGGTGCGGGTAGCCCGAGAAGATGAACTTGTCGATGCCCAGCGCCGCGTACTCCTCGATGCGCGCTGCCACGGTCTTGGCGTCGCCGACCAGCGCCGTGCCCGCGCCACCGCGCACCAGGCCCACGCCGGCCCAGAGGTTGGGCGCAATCTCCAGGTCGGCGCGCCCGCGCTTGGCGCCGCCGGCGTGCAGCGCGGCCATGCGGCGCTGGCCTTCGGAGTCCATGCGCGCAAAGGCGGCCTGGGCGCGCGCGACGGTCTCGTCATCGACACGGCTGATGAGTTCTTCGGCAGCTTTCCAGGCGGCGTCTTCGGTCTCGCGCACGATCACGTGCAGGCGGATGCCGAACTGCACGCTGCGGCCCTGGCGTTCGGCGCGGGCGCGCACGTCGGCGATCTTCTTCGACACTTCCGCGGGCGGCTCGCCCCAGGTCAGGTAGGCATCGACCTGCTCGGCCGCGAGGTCGTGCGCTGCGGCCGACGAGCCGCCGAACCACACGGGCGGATACGGTTTCTGCACCGGCGGGAACAGCAGCCGCGCGCCCTTCACGCTCAGGTGCTTGCCTTCGTAGTCGTAGGTGCCGGTCTCGTGGCTGCGCGCGATGATCTCGCGCCAGATGCGGATGAACTCGGCCGACTGCTCGTAGCGCGCCGCATGGTCGAGGTACACGCCGTCGCCTTCCAGCTCGGCCTGGTCGCCGCCGGTGACGAGGTTCACGAGCAGGCGCCCGCCCGAGAGCCGGTCGAAGGTCGCGGCCATGCGCGCGGCCAGGCTGGGCTGGTGCAGGCCCGGGCGCACCGCCACCAGAAACTTGAGCTTCTTCGTCGCGCCGATCAGGCTGGACGCGATCACCCACGGGTCTTCGCAGGAGCGGCCGGTGGGAATCAGCACGCCTTCATAGCCGAGGTGGTCGGCCGCGCCGGCGATCTGCTGCAGGTACGGCAGGTCGACGGCGCGCGCGCCTTCGCTCGTGCCGAGGTAACGGCTGTCGCCGTGCGTGGGGAGGAACCAGAAGATCTGCATCGGAAACTCTCGATCGTTCGTTGGCTTGCCCGTTCAGACGGCAAGCAGGAAAGGAAGGCGGCGCGCCGCAGCCACGACGCCCCAGGCGCGCGCCGTGATGGCCAGCACCTGGCCGGCGCGTTCGTGCAGCGCAGTCGACAACACGGCGGCCATCACGCGATCCCCGCGCCGGCGGCTTCGAGCACGTTGATCTTTCTGGGGATCAGCTTGAGCGCGAAGAAGGTGTCGGCGATCTGCTGCTGCTCGGCCAGGATGGCCTTGGTGATCGGGCCCGTGCCGTAGGCGGTGCGGCCCTGCGACAGGTCGGCCACGGCCTTGGGCAGGCCCCAGATGGCCGACAGCTCGGTCGCCAGTTCGTTGCGGTGGGCGGCGCCCCACTGGTCGATCTTGTTGACCTCTTCGATCGCGATGGCCAGCACGTCGGCGTTCTTCGCCACGTAGTCGAGCGACGAGAAGTAGTAGGCGCGGTTGCCGACCACGCCCACGGCGTCGGCCAGGATGCGCGCGTCGAGCGACTGCTGCGCGGCGGCCAGGAACGGGTCCCAGATCACCCAGGCGTCGACCGAGCCTTTTTCGAAGGCGGCGCGCGCGTCGGCCGGCGGCAGGTAGACCAGGTTCAGGTCGCTGTAGGCCAGGCCATGCTTCTCGAACAGCTTGACGATGAAGTAGTGGACGTTCGAGCCCTTGTTGAGCGCGATCTTCTTGCCCTTGAGGTCGGCCACGGTCTGGATGGCCGAGCCCTTGGGCACCAGCACCGCCTCGGTCTTCGGGCGCGGCACCGTGGCGCCCACGTAGGCCAGCGGCGCGCCGGCGGCCTGCGCGAAGATGGGCGGCGCTTCGCCGACGTCGCCGAAGTCGATCGAGCCGACGTTCAGCGCCTCGAGCTGCACCGGGCCGGCCGTGAACTCGGTCCACTTCACGGTGGCGCCCAACGGCGCGAGCCGCTTCTCGAGCGTGCCGCGGGCCTTGAGCACGCTCAGGTAGCCCTTCTGGTGGCCGATGCGCAACTGGCGCGCGGGGCTCTGCGCCAGGGCGGCGAACGACGACGGCAGCGCGAGGGCGACGGCCGCGCCCTGGAGCAGGCGACGGCGGGGAATGGCAATGCGGGTCATGGAATGGGGTCCTTCGAATCTGTTCAGGGCTGGGCCGTGACGACCGCGTCGCTGACCTTGATGGGCTTGGGAATGAGCTTCAGCGCGAAGAAGGTGTCGGCGATCTGCTGCTGGTCGGCCGCAACGGCGGCGGTGATCGGCTTCACGTTGAATTCGTAGCGGCGCAGCGCCAGTTCCACCACATCGACGGGCAGGCCCTGCAGTGGCGCGATCAGCTCGGCGGCCTGGCGCAGGTTCTTCTTGAGCCAGATGCCCTGCTCCACCGAATCGGCGAACAGCGCATCGATCACCTGCGGGTGCTTCTTCACGAAGCCGCGCTCACCCAGGTAGTACTGGTAGTTTTTGACCACGTCCGGCGCGCCATCGGCCAGCACGCGGGCGCCGGTGGCTTTCTCGGCGGCGGCCTGGAACGGGTCCCAGATCACCCAGGCATCGACGTTCTTGCTCTCGAAGGCGGCGCGGCCGTCGGCGGGTGCGAGGTACACGGGCTGGATGTCGGAGAGCTTCAGGCCGTTTTTCTCGAGCTGCTTCACGAGCAGGTAGTGCACGTTGCTGCCCTTGTTGAGCGCGACCTTCTTGCCCTTGAGGTCGGCCACGGAGCGGATGGGCGAATCCTTGGTGACCAGGATGGCCTCGGCGCGCGGCGCGGCCGGGTCGTAGCCGAAGTAGACGAACTTCGCCCCCGCGGCCTGCGCGAAGATGGGCGGCGCCTCGCCGACATAGCCCACGTCGACCGCGCCCACGTTCAGCCCTTCGAGCAGCTGCGGGCCGGCCGGGAACTCGACCCACTTCACGCCGAAGCCCAGCGGCGAGAGCTTCTTCTCGAGCGTGCCCTGCGCTTTCTGCAGCACGAACAGGCTGGCCGACTTCTGGTAGCCGATGCGCAGCTCGCCCTTGGGCTTGCCTTGCGCATGCGCCGAGGCGGCGGAGATGAAGCTCACGATGAGCGCGATGGCGGTGACGACGACGGCGCTGATGGCCAGGTCGCGCAGCGCCTGCCAGAAGGAGCGCGGCGCGACTTCGAACACGGAGTCTTCGGGAGCGACGGGGTTCATGCGGAATTCCTTGGTGCAAAAACGTGAGGCAAAGCGATCCCCCGGCCGCGCGCAGGCGGTTTCGAAAAACGGGGAACGGAAAAAGGTCTGGCCGGGGCCGGGTTCAGCGGGGAACCCGGTCGTCAGACGCTACATCGCACACGGGAAAATGGCACCGGCTCGAAGCCGTGAGTGGCTGGCAACTTGAGGCCTTCGGTCGCGAGCACCTCGACGGCCTCGTTCAGTCGCTCCGCCAGGTCGTGGTGCACCTGGTAGGCGTTCTCGGGCGTCAACGCGATCTGCGAATCGCTCGCGTAGACGCCCGGCAGGATGTGGCGCGCCGACAGCGACTGCAGCACGGGCCGCAGTGCGTAGTCGAGCGCAAGCATGTGGTGCGGGCTGCCGCCGGTGGCCAGCGGCAGCACCGTCTTGCCCTTGAGCGCGTTCTGCGAGAGCAGGTCGAGAAAGACCTTCAGCACGCCGCTGTAGGCCGCCTTGTAGACCGGCGTGGCCACCACGATCACACGGGCCGCCGCCACCTGGGCAATGGCACGCTCGATGGCCGGGTGCGCCCACTCGGCCAGCAGCAGCGCCTGCGCCGGCAGGTCACGGATCGCGAGCCGCTCGATGCGCGCATGGCGTTGGGCCAGCCGCTCGCCCACCGCGTCGAGCAAGGCGGTTGAGCGGGACGGGGCCGAGGGGCTGCCGGCAATCAGGAGAACGGACACGAGAAACTTTCGTTGGGCTTCAGGAGAAATTCAGGGCGAAGCGATCCCCGGCGCCCTCCCATGGGGTGCCACCAGCGATCGAATCCGGAACGGCTGCGCTTACTTCTGCTTGGGCGCGTAAATTTGATCGAAGGAGCCGCCGTCGGCAAAGTGCTCCTTGTCGGCCTTCGCCCAGCCGCCGAAGGCCTGGTCGATGGTCACCAGCGTGAGCTTGGGGAACTGCTTGTCGTACTTGGCCTTGGCCTTGTCCGAGGTCGGGCGGTAGAAGTTGCGGCCCGCGATGTCCTGGCCTTCGTCGGAGTACAGGTACTTCAGGTACTCCTCGGCCACGGCGCGCGTGCCCTTCTTGTCGACCACCTTGTCGACCACCGCCACGCTGGGCTCGGCCAGGATGGAAATCGACGGCACGACGATCTCGAACTTCTCGGGGCCGAATTCCTTCAGCGCCAGGAAGGCTTCGTTTTCCCAGGCCAGCAGCACGTCGCCCACGCCGCGCTGCACGAAGGTGATGGTCGAGCCGCGCGCGCCGGTGTCGAGCACGGGCACGTTCTTGTACAGGTTGCCGACGAATTCCTTGGCCTTCGCTTCACCGCCGTACTTGCGCTTGGCGAATTCCCAGGCGGCCAGGTAGTTCCAGCGGGCGCCGCCCGAGGTCTTGGGGTTGGGGGTGATCACCTGCACGCCGGGCTTGACCAGGTCGTCCCAGTCCTTCAGGCCCTTGGGGTTGCCCTTCTTCACCAGGAACACGATGGTCGAGGTGTAGGGGGCGGAGTTGTGCGGCAGGCGCTTTTGCCAGTCGGCCTTGACGAGGCCGCCATGCGTCGCCAGGGCGTCGATGTCGCCGCCCAGCGCCAGCGTGGCCACGTCGGAATCGATGCCGTCGATGATCGAGCGGGCCTGCTTGCCCGAGCCGCCGTGCGACTGCTTGACGCTCACGTCCTGGCCGGTCTTGGCCTTCCAGTACTTGGCGAAGGCCTGGTTGTAGTCCACGTACAGCTCGCGGGTCGGGTCGTACGACACGTTCAGCAGCGTCACGGGGCCCTTGGCCCCCGCCGCGCCCTGCGAAAACGACGGCAATGCCGACAGGGCCAAGGCACCGGCCACGCCGGCACCCAGGGAAAGCTTGATAAAGTCGCGGCGAAGGCTCATGGTGTCTTGCTCTTAAAAAGGCATATCAATGAAGCCACGTATTCTGAATACGACATATAGGAACTGGAACGACCAAGTTTTCAGTTCTTAATAGCCAAATCAACTAAGCAACCGCTTTCCCCCACAAGAGGCAATCAAATGGCACGCATGGTTCAGTGCATCAAGCTCGGCAAAGAGGCCGAAGGACTCGACTTTCCGCCGTACCCCGGCGACCTGGGCAAGCGCCTGTGGGAAAACGTCAGCAAGGAAGCCTGGGCCGCCTGGCTCAAGCAACAAACGATGCTGGTCAATGAAAACCGGCTGAACCTGGCCGACCTGCGCGCCCGCCAGTACCTGGCGCGCCAGATGGAAAAGCACTTCTTCGGCGAAGGCGCCGACGTGGCGCAAGGCTACGTTCCCCCTCCCGCGGCCTGAGTCCGGCGTGGCCGCCGACGGCACCCCGCTCGGCGCGCGCTCCGGCGACGACACCTCCCCCCTCGACAACGACACACCGGCGCTTTCGCGCCGTGTGTTTTTGGACGGCTGCGGCCTGCCCGCCGCGTGGTCCGGGCGCCCGCAATGGCGGATTCTCGAAACCGGCTTCGGGCCGGGCCTTCATTTCCTGACAACCTGGCAGGCCTGGCGCGCCGACCCGCACCGGCCGCGCCTGCTGCATTACGTCGCGGTCGACGCCCATCCGGCACCGGTCGGCGATCTGCTGCGCGCGGCTGCGGCCGATCCGGCGCTGGCGCCGCTCGCTGCGGAACTGGCCCGCCAGTGGGCCGGACTGCTGCCGGGCTTCCACCGGCTGGCCTTCGACGACGGCCGCGTGCTGCTTACGTTGTGCGTGGGCGAGCTGCAGCCGATGCTCCGCGCTCAGCGCTTCGAGGCCGACAGCCTCTTCCTCGACAGTTTCGGCGCGGTGATGGCCTCACCTGACACGCTCAAGGCGGTGTCGCGCTTCGCCCGCCAGGGCACCGGCCTCGCGGCCCGCACCGACGACGACGGGGTGCGCGATGCGCTGGCGCAGAACGGCTTCCAGCTCGACCCGCGCCCCGGCAGCCTGCGCGGCGTGTTCGCGCCCGCCTGGACCGTCCGGCGCCGCCAGCCGGTGCGCGAAGGCGTCGACGCGCCGGGCCATTGCGTGGTGATCGGCGCTGGGCTCGCGGGCGCAGCGGTCGCGGCCAGCCTTGCGCGGCGCGGCTGGCGGGTCACGGTGCTCGATGCGGCCGACACGCCGGCCTCGGGCGCCTCGGGCCTGCCGGTCGGGCTGCTTGCGCCGCATGTGTCGTCCGACGACGCCTTGCTGTCGCGGCTCACGCGCGCCGGCATCCGCGCCACCTGGACCGAACTGGCGCTGCGGCTCGACGCCGGCCGCGATTGGGGCGCTCACGGCTCGCTCGAACGCCGGCCCGACGGCGACGTGCGCGTGCCGCCCGGCTGGAGCGCTCAGGGCCCGAACGAATCCTGGCCCGCACAGCCCGACCAGCTCGCAGCAGCCGGCCTGCCGCCCGACACGCCTGCGCTCTGGCATGCGCGCGCGGCCTGGGTGCGGCCGCACCGGCTGATCTCCGCGTGGCTGGGCCGACCGGGCGTCGAATTCCGGGGCAACTGCCACGTGGCGCGCCTCGCACGCACGGACGGCGGTTGGCAGCTGTTCGACGACGCCGGCGCCTTGCTCGCCGAAGCCGACCGCGTGGTCGTGGCCGCGGGCTTCGCATCGCACCACTTCGCACCCGATCTGCCACTGCAACCCGTGCGCGGCCAGGTCGCCTGGGGCCGCGCAGACCCCGCCGCCCTGCCCGTCACCCCCATCAACGGCGACGGCCACCTGATCGCCGGCGTGCCCGACGGCCAGGCGCCGCAGCCGCTGTGGCTGATCGGCGCCACCTTCGACCGCGACAGCACCGATCTCGCCCCCACCGACGCAGACAGCCTCGCCAACCGCGAACGGCTCGCGCGCCTGCACCCCAGTGCCGCCGCGGCGCTGGCGCCCGCCTTCGAACGTGGAGACACCCACGCCTGGGTCGGCGTGCGCTGCGCCTCGGGCGACCGCCGGCCGCTGGTCGGCCCGCTGGCCCCGGGCGCCGACGACAGCCTCTGGGCCTGCACCGCGCTGGGCTCGCGCGGCCTGAGCTTTGCCACCCTGTGCGCCGAGCTGTTGGCGGCGCAGTGGCATGGCGAGCCGCTGCCCTTGCCCGCGACGCTCGCCAAGGCGCTGGGCACGCAGCGGCTCTGGCCCGGATCGGACTGAATCGGCGCGTTCTGGGTTTCCCGTCACCCGAGGTCACGCGCGCACCGCACAATGCGCGCCATGGCCATCCAGTACGACATCACCCACACCACCGTCTACCGCTACAACAAGCCGGTGACCTTCGGCTTGCACCGCGTGATGTTCCGTCCGCGCGACAGCCACGACCTGCGGGTGCTCGCCACCGACCTGCAGGTGAGCCCGCAGGCCCTCACGCGGCTCATTCAAGACCCGTACTCCAACTCCGTCGCGCTGGTGCAGCCGCTTGGCGAGGCGACCGAGCTGCGCATCGTGTGCTCCTTCACCATCGAGCACGTGCCGCCGTCGCAGCGCGACCTGCTCACGCTCGACCCGTCGGCCGAGTTCCTGCCCTTTGCCTATTCGGTGCAGGAGCGCCTGGACCTGGAGCACTACCTGCGCCCGCACCACAACGACGACGCCAACGGCACGTTGATCCGCTGGGCGCACCAGTTCCTGCACACCGACCAGCCCAACAGCACGCGCGACGTGCTCACGCGCATGAACGCGCACATCGGCCAGAGCTTCGAATACAAGGCGCGCGACGAGGAAGGCACGCAGACGCCGCTGGAGACGCTGGCGCTGGGCAGCGGCAGCTGCCGCGACTACGCGCTGCTGATGATGGAAGCCACGCGCCGCCTCGGTATCGCGACGCGCTTCGTCTCGGGCTACCTCTACGACGCGTCGCTGGACAACGACGCCACCGGGCAGGCGCCCGGCGAATCGGTCACCGGCGCCGGCAGCACGCACGCGTGGCTGCAGGCCTACCTGCCGGGCGCGGGCTGGCTGGCCTTCGACCCCACCAACAACCTCATGGGCAGCGGCCAGTTGATCCGCGTGGGCGTGGCGCGCGACCCCGCGCTGGCGGCGCCCATCTCGGGCAGCTGGTACGGCGACGCCGAGGCCTACGAAGGCCTCGAGGCCACGGTGGTGGTGAAGCGCCGCAAGGGCGGCTGAGCCACCGCGCGATCAGCCTTGCTCAGCCACGCGCAGCCAGCTTCGCCTCGAGCTCGGCGATGCGCGCCCTCGCCTCGTCGCCTTCGGGAATCGGCCGGCCGCTGTCGCGCCACTGCACCGCGCTCTTGAAGCCTTCGGCCTCGGCCTGGCGACGGAACCACATGCCTTCGGGGTTGTGGCGCGTGATGCCGTCGAACACGGTGGCGAACATCTGGGTCTGCTCCAGCCCCATCGAGTGCCAGACCTGGTTGACGACCATCTTGTGCATCATGAGGTGCGAACTGGGCACGCCCGCGATGCGCTGCGCGAGCGCCAGCGTGGCCTCATCGAGCTGCGCCGCGGGCACCGCGAAGTTGGCCAGGCCCCAGTCGGCCGCCTGCGTGCCGGTGATGGTGTCGCCGGTGAACATGAGCTGCTTGGCGCGCAATGCGCCGAGGCGGTAGGTCCACATCGCGGTGGTCGGGCAACCCCACACGCGCGTGGGCATGTAGCCGATGCGCGCGTCGTCGGCCATGGTGAGCAGGTCGCAGCACAGCGCGATGTCGCTGCCGCCGGCCACCGCGTAGCCGTGCACCTTGGCGATGGTCGGCTTGCGGCAGCGCCACAGCGACATGAAGTCTTCGGTGTTGCGCTTCATGGCGGCGTAGTCGAGCATCGGGTCCCACGGCGTTTTCTCCTGCCGGCAGGGATGGTCGCCCTGGCCTTCGCGGCCGTGGCCTTCGGCATAGTCGCCCAGGTCGTAGCCGGCGCAGAAGGCGCGGCCCGCCCCCTCGACCACGATCACATGCACCTCGTCGTCGGCCTCGGCCCATTCGACCGCGCGGCGGATGTCGGTCGGCGTGCTGTCACCGATGGCATTGAGCTTCTCGGGGCGGTTGAGCACGAGGCGCGCGATGCGCGGGTGCTGCGGGTCCTTGTCGATCAGGACGGTCTCGAAAGCGGGCATGGTCGGTGGTCTCCTTCTGTTCTTGGGGGGTGATGCCGCTTCGCTTGTAGCATCGCCCGCCGCCCGCTGGCAAACCCGCCGACCGTCGGCTTCAACGCCTTC
Source organism: Variovorax sp. GW821-FHT09D04 (assembly GCF_059416405.1). Classification (NCBI taxonomy): domain Bacteria; kingdom Pseudomonadati; phylum Pseudomonadota; class Betaproteobacteria; order Burkholderiales; family Comamonadaceae; genus Variovorax; species Variovorax sp. GW821-FHT09D04. Next base: position 986,587 of record NZ_JBWKPA010000001.1, on the reverse strand, counting down.
AGCGCGCTGTGGCGCCCCCAAGCCGGAACAGGAACACCGCGCCCTTGCCCGGCTGCGGCACGAGCCGGATGTCGCTGCCGTGCAGCTGCAGGATGCGCTGCACGATCATCAGCCCCAGCCCGCCGCCGCGCGCACCGCCATCGGCAAAGGCCGGCCGCGTGAACAGCCCCTTCTGCAGCTCGCCCGGAATGCCCGGGCCGGTGTCGCTCACCTGCACCGCCACGCCGGCGTCGGATGGGCGCAGGCGCACCTCGATCTCGCCGCCGGCCGGCGTGTGGCGGATGGCGTTGTCCAGCAGGTTGGTCAGCACGCGCTCGATCATGCCGAGGTCGGCCGACACCACGGGCAGGTTCGGCGCGATGTCGGGCTTGAGCTGCTGGTGCCGCGCCTCGGCCGCGAGTTCGAACTTCTGGAACACGTCCTGCACGAGGTCGGCGAGCGCGAAGTTTTCTTTCTCGGGCTTGACCACGCCGTACTCGAGCCGCGCCAGCTCGAACACCTCCTGCGCGAGCCGGCCCACCTTGCGGCTCTGGCCGAGCGCGATCTCCAGGTAGCGGCGGCGCTCTTCTTCGCTGAGCGTGCCGGCCTTGAGCAGCAGCGTCTCGAGGTAGCCGTGCAGCGATGTGAGCGGCGTGCGCAGGTCGTGCGAGATGTTGGCGAAGAGTTCGCGGCGCTGGCGGTCCTGCAGGCTGAGTTCGCGCCACTGCTCGGCGATGCGGCGCGTCATCTGCGCAAAGGCCTGCTGCAGCTGCGCGATCTCGTCGTCGGCGTGGCGCGGCGGCGCGGGCATGGGCGCCTCGCGCTCCAGCGCCGCGATGCCCTCGGCCTCGAAACGCCGCACCGCCGCCGTCAGCTCGCGCAGCGGCCGCGTGATGAGGCGGAACGCCACCAGCCCGGCGATGAGCCCCAGCAGCGCCACCAAGGCCATCGACCACAGCGTGGTGCGCAGCACGGTGTCGGTCGACAGGTTGGCGGCCAGTGCGTCGTGGTCTTCGCCTTGCAGCACCACGTACACGTAGCCGGCATCGCGCCCGCCCATGCGCAGCGGCGCGGCGCTGAAGACCTTGGCGCCGTCGGGGCTGCGCGGGTCGTCGCCCGCGATGGGCAGGCGCTCACCGGCCAGCAGCCGGCGGATGGGGCCGAGCGCCACCTTGTCGCGCTTGAGGTGCCCGGGCGGTGCGGCCTGGGCCTCGATGTGGCCGTCGGGCCCCAGCACGTAGACCTCGACGCTGGGGTTGACGGTCATGAGCTTGTCGAACAGGTCTTTCACCGCCACCGGGTCGAGGCCGCTCGGCTTCATGAGTTCGGTGTTCTGCGCGATGTGGGCCGCGAGCCCCAGCGACAGGCGCTGCGTCACCTCTTGCGCGTGCTGCGCGCCGGCGCGCATCTGCAGCCACGCCGAGGCGCCGCAGCAGGCCAGCAGCAGCACCGCGAACGCGATCGACAGCCGCCGCGAGAGCGTGGCCCAGGCCATCATGGAAGGTCGTCCTTCGGTGCAGCATCGTCCGCCGCGAGCTTGTAGCCGCGCCCCCACACCGTGAGGATGCGCCGCGGCGCGGCCGGGTCGGCCTCGACCTTGGTGCGCAGCCGGTTGATGTGCGTGTTGACCGTGTGTTCGTAGCCGTCGTGCTGGTAGCCCCAGACCTGGTTGAGCAGATCGAGGCGCGAGAACACCTTGCCGGGATGGCGCGCAAAGAAATACAGCAGGTCGAACTCGCGCGGCGTGAGCTCGATCGGCTTGCCGTCGACGCGCACCTCGCGCGCCAGCGGCTCGATGTCGAGGTTGCCCAGCGTGAGGCTGCCTGACTCCAGCCGCGCGTTGCGCGCCAGCGCGTCGGTGCGCCGCAGCAGCGCCTTCACGCGCGCCACCAGTTCCAGCACCGAGAAGGGCTTGGCCAGGTAGTCGTCGGCGCCCAGTTCGAGCCCGAGGATGCGGTGCACCTCGCTCGAGCGCGCGCTCACGATGATGATGGGCGTGTAGCGCGCCATGGCACGGGCGCGGCGGCAGATTTCGAGGCCGTCGATGCCGGGCAGCATGAGGTCGAGCACCAGCGCGTCCCACTGGCCGCGCTCCAGCGCGCGCAGGCCCGCGTTGCCGTCGGCGGCGTGTTCGACCGCATAGCCCTCGTCGCGCAGGTGCATGCGCAGCAGCTCGGCAATGTGGGCGTCGTCCTCGACGATCAGCACGCGTTTGGCGGTGTCCATGGCCGCGATTGTCCCGCGAGACGCCCCTCGGAGTTATCACGAATCTTTGAACTTTGCGTGATGAATCGGCGAGGGGGTGCGCCCAACAATCCGGCCCATGCAGACACGCGCCGCTCCCGACCACCGACCGATCCACCCGCTGTGGATGCGCGTCACGCACTGGCTCAACGCGCTGGCCGTGCTGGTGCTGGTGACCAGCGGCTGGCGCATCTACAACGCGGCGCCCTTCCTTGCCTTTCGCTTTCCGGCCTCGATCACGCTGGGCGGCTGGCTCGGCGGCGCGCTGCAGTGGCACTTCGCGGCGATGTGGCTGCTGGTGTTCAACGGGCTCGTCTACCTGGTGCTGAACCTGGCCAGCGGGCGCTTCGCGCGCAAGTTCTTCCCGCTCACGCCGGCCGGCCTCTGGCGCGATGCGCGGGCCGCGCTCGGCGGCAAGCTCTCGCATGCCGACCCGCGCCACTACAACCATGTGCAGAAGCTCGCCTACCTGTTCGTGATCGTCGATCTGGTCGCGATCGTGCTGTCGGGGCTGGTGCTGTGGAAGTCGGTGCAGTTTCCACTGCTGCGCGAGCTGCTGGGCGGCTACGAAGCCGCGCGCCGCGTCCACTTCGTGGCGATGGCCGCCCTGGTGGCTTTCGTTGCCGTGCACCTCGTGATGGTGGCGCTCGTGCCCCGCACCCTGCTCACCATGCTGCGCGGTCGCGCGCCCCACACCCCATGAGCTTCCTTTTCAAACGCCCTCCCCTGGTTGGTGTCGACGGCGACGCCGTGGTGCGCGAAGCCCGCGCCCTCATCGAGCGCCGGCTCGACGCCCCCTCGCGCCGCCTGTTCCTGCGCCGTTCGCTGACGCTGGGCGGCCTGTCGATGCTCACCGGCTGCAGCATCAGCGACGACAGCCACGTGGAAGCGGCGCTCTCGAAGGTCTCGCGCTTCAACGACGAGGTGCAGGGCTGGCTCTTCAGCCCGACGCGGCTGGCGCCGACCTACACCGAAGCCGAGATCACGCGCCCCTTTCCGTTCAACGCCTACTACGGCGAGGACGAGGTCCGCGAGGTCGACGAAGCCACCTACCGCCTCGAAGTGAGCGGCATGGTCGCCGACAAGCGCCGCTGGACACTCGCCGAGCTGCGCGCCCTGCCACAGCAGGACCAGATCACGCGCCACATCTGCGTCGAAGGCTGGAGCGCCATCGGCAAGTGGGGCGGCGTGCGCTTTGCCGATTTCCTGCGCCACGTCGGCGCGGACCTGAGCGCGAAGTACGTCGGCTTCCAGTGCGCGGACGACTACCACACCAGCATCGACATGCCCACCGCGCTGCACCCGCAGACGCTGCTGACGCTGAGCTACGACGGCCAGCCGCTGCCGCCGAAGTACGGCTTCCCGATGAAGCTGCGCATGCCGACCAAGCTTGGCTACAAGAACCCGAAGCACATCCAGGCGATGTACGTGACCAACACCTATCCCGGTGGCTACTGGGAAGACCAGGGCTACAACTGGTTCGGAGGGAGCTGAAGGGCTGCCACAGCCGCTCGACTGCCGAAGAAAGCGCGAGGCCGAATTCCGACAGGGAACCAGGCCGATCTCGACAACAAGACCCAACCTCAACTCAGGAAGACCGAAATGAACAAGCTCACCGCCACCCTCCTCGCCACCTGCATGGCCTTCGCCGGCGCCTCGGCCTTGGCCGCGGACGACATGGCCAAGGACGGCATGAAGAAGGACAGCATGGCCAAGGACGGGATGAAGAAAGACGCCATGGGCAAGGACGCCATGAAGAAGGACGGCATGGCCAAAGATGGCATGAAGAAAGACACCATGGCCAAGGACGAAATGAAGAAGGACGCGATGGGCAAGGACGAGATGAAGAAGTAAGCCTCTTTCTCTGCCCGGCCCGCCGCCATTGACGGCCGGCGGGATCGGGATCACTGTCCCTTTCCTGCGCTCCCTACGAAAGACCGCCATGAAATCCTTCGCCATCGCCGCCGGCACGCTCGCCGCCGCCGCTTTCGCCTGGCACGCGGCCCCCTCCTTCGCCGAGACCGCGCGCCGCGTGCCCGCGCCCACGGTCGACCTCACCGCACCCGCAGGCGCCACCACCGCCACCGCCGTGTTCGCAGGCGGCTGCTTCTGGGGTGTGCAGGGCGTGTTCCAGCGCGTCGAGGGCGTGAGCAATGCGCTCTCGGGCTACGCGGGCGGCGAGGCCCGCACCGCACGCTACAACGAGGTCGGCTCGGGCCGCACCGGCCATGCCGAAGCCGTGCGCATCAGCTACGACCCACGCAAGGTCAGCTACGGCAAGCTGCTGCAGATCTATTTCTCGGTGGCGCACGACCCGACCCAGCTCAACCGCCAGGGCCCCGACACCGGCCCGCAGTACCGCTCCACCGTGTTCGCCGAAAACGCCGACCAGGCCCGCATCGCCAACGCCTACATCGCCCAGCTGAACCAGGCCAAGACCTTCGGCAACAAGCCGCTGGCGACCACGGTCGAGGTGTCCAAGCCCTTCTATGCGGCGGAGGACTACCACCAGGACTACCTCACGCTGCACCCGAACCAGCCCTACATCGCGATCCACGACCTGCCGAAGATCGACGACCTGAAGAAGCTGTTCCCCGAGAGCTACAAGGCCACGCCGTCGCTGGTGCGGGCGGCCAAGGCCAGCTGATCAGCGATTGACGACCAGCGCGTTGCAGCGCGCGGTAACGACCTTGCAGTCCTTCGCGTGCGCGGAGCACTCCGCCATCGCTTCCGCCTGCGCCGCGCTTTGCAGCTTGTTGGCCTTCATCGACAGCACGTTGCGGCCCATCACGACCACGCCGCATCCTTCCTGCCAGGTCAGCGTCATGCTGCGGCAGCCGGTGGCGGTGCCGCCGTTGCCCACGCACTGGGCGATGGCGTTGTTTTCGGCATCGGCCTGGGTCGCCCGGTTGTCGACCCCGCCGAAGGCGCCCTTCGACTTGTCGATGACGTACGCGCCCCATTTGTACGAGAAGGTGGGGTCGGGCGGCGGCGGCGCCAGGTACTCGTCGGGGTCGCTGTAGCGGCCCGTGCCGCCGGGCATCACAGGCACGGTGTCCCGGGGCGGCGGCCGGCTGTTGTGGGGCCAGCCCGGCGCGTTCGGTGGCGGGCATCCCGGCTGGCCCGGGCCGCTGCAGGCGAACGCCTGGCCGGACAGCACGCAGGCCGCGCCGAGCAGGAAAAGATATCGCAAGGAGATGCTCATCGCAGCGAATGTAGCCGCCGCCCGGACCGCACAGGAGTGCCCTAAGTCACGCCCTGCCCCCTGCAAAACTCAAAGCAGTTTGGCCTGCTTCGCCTGCTCCGTCAGCTCCGCCCGGAAGTTCGGGTGCGCAATCGCGATCAGCTCCTGCGCGCGCTGCTTGGCCGACTTGCCGCGCAACTGCGCCACGCCGTACTCGGTGACGACGTAGTTGATGTCGTTCTTGCTCGTGCTCACATGCGTGCCGGGCGACAGCGAGGGCACGATGCGCGAGATGGTGTCGTCCTTGGCCGTCGAAGGCAGCACGATGAAGGCCTTGCCGCCGCGCGAGCGGTTGGCCGCGCGCACGAAGTCCGACTGCCCGCCCGTGCCCGAGTACGGCGCGTGGCCCAGGCTCTCGGAGCCGCACTGGCCCAGCAGGTCGATCTGCATGGTGGCGTTGATGGCGATGAGGTTGTCGTTCAGCCCCGCCAGCGCCGGGTCGTTGGTGAAATTGACCGGATGCATCTCCAGCCCCGGGTTGCGGTCCATGAAGCGGTACAGCTTGTTCGATCCCAGCGCGAAGGTCGCGACCGACTTGCCGGGCAGGTAGTTCTTGCGGCGGTTGGTGACCGCGCCGCTTTCCACCAGCGTAAGGATGCCGTCACCGATCATCTCGGTGTGGATGCCCAGGTCGCGCTTGCCCGTGAGCTGCATCACCACCGCGTCGGGAATGCCGCCGTAGCCGATCTGCAAGGTGGCGCCGTCGTCGATCAGGTCGGCCACGTGCTTGCCGATGGCTTCCTGCACCGGGCCGATCTTCGGCAGGCCGACTTCCATCACCGGCTCGCTGCTCTCGACCAATGCCGCCACCTGCGAGATGTGCACGTGGCAGTTGCCGTGCGCATAGGGCACGTTGGGGTTCACCTCGAGCACGACCGCGCGGGCCTTCGCCACGGCGGCCATCGTGTAGTCGGGGCCCAGGCTCAGCGCGAAGTAGCCGTGCGCGTCCATCGGCGAGGCCATGCTGAACACCACATCGGCCGCGATCTGCCCGCGCTCGATCTGCGCCGGGATCTCGGAGAAGTAGTTGGGAATGAAGTCGATCCAGCCGGCCTGCCCGCCCGCGCGCGTGGCACCGCCGAAGAACAGCGCGACGTGGCGCACGTGCTCGACCGTCTCGGGGTCGATGTAGGCGTACTTGCGCATCGCCAAAATCTGCGCCACCTTCACGTCGCGGAAGTCGCGGCGCTGCTCGGACAAGGCCGTGAGCAGCGAGGGCGGCTCGCCGACGCCCGTGGGCACGATGATCATGTCGCCGTTGCGCACCTGGCGCACGGCATCGGCGGCGGAAACGCGCTTTTGCGCGTACAGGGTCTGGGCAGTCATGCCTGCCACTATGCCTTCTTTTCGCCGCCGCCGAACTCGCGGTGCACCCAGTCGCGCAGCACGGCCGTGGCGGGCCGGGTGGCTGCGCGCGGGCTGTAGACCAGGTCGTAGCGGTAGCTCTCCACCGACAGTTCGAAGGGCTGCACCAACAGGCCCGACGCCAGCTCGTCGGCCACCAGCGCCAGGCTCAGCAGGCCGACGCCCTGCCCCGCGACCGTGGCCTGCACCGCGTGGATCTCTTCGGTGAACGACAGGCCGGCCTGCGCATCGACGTCGGTGCGGCCCGCGCGCGCGAGCCAGGTGCGCCACACCGGCGCCAGCGTTTCGTCGCGCCCCGCACGCCCCCATTCGAAATGGATCAGCGAGACGGCCTTCAGGTCCTGCCGCGCGGCGACCGCCAGCGCGGGGCTGCAGACCGGCGCGTAGTGGTCCTGGAACAGCGGCTCGACGACCAGGTCGGCGTAGCGGCCGTTGCCATAACGAATCGCCGCGTCGGCCTCGGTGTCGAGGTCGACGACCTGGTTGGTGGCGTCCAGCCGCAGCGTCCATTCGGGGTGCAGGTCGCGGAAGGTGCCCGCGCGCGGCGCCAGCCGCCGGGCCATGAAACCGACGGTGGACGACAGCGTGGCGATGCGCGTGCCCTTCAGGCGGCGCACGCCGTCGACGGCGCGCTCGAAGCTGTCGAAGCCGTCGCGCAGCGCGGGAAACAGCTGGTGCCCGGCGGCCGTCAGGTGCACCTGCCGCGTGCCGCGTTCGAACAGGCGCACCTCGAGCGTTTCCTCGAGCTGCTTGATCTGGTGGCTGACGGCGGTGGGCGTGACGTGCAGTTCGTCGGCGGCGGCCTTGAAGCTCAACCGGCGGGCCGCGGCCTCGAACACGCGCAGTGCGCCCAGGGGAGGAAGTCTTCGCATGCAGACAGATTAGCTCAACTCATCCATTGACTGAAAAATCAGCCTTTGTCGGGCGCCCTCTTCATCCCTAAATTTCAGGGGTCGCGGGAAAAAACCACTTCCACGGCTGATCTGAAATTCACCATCAAAGGCACCTGTCATGCAACTCCAACCCAAGCAAATCCACACGCAGCCTGACCCCTACGCGCCCTTTCTGCTGTCGCAGGCCATCCAGCTCGGCAACCTGGTCTTCGTGTCCGGCCAGGCCGCGATCGGCGACGACGGCGAGATCGTCGGCAAGGGCGACTTCGACCGCCAGGCCGAGCAGGCCTTCAAGAACCTCGACCGCGTGCTGCGGGCCGCCGGCACGGGCCTGGGCAACGTGGTCAAGGTGACGATCTTCCTGACCTCGATGGCGAACTTTCCGAAGATCGTCGAACTGCGCCGCCAGTGGTTCTCCACGCCCTACCCGGCCGACACCATCGTCGAGGTCTCGGGCCTGTACTCGCCCGACGCGATGATCGAGATCGAGGCCATCGCCGTCGCGCCCGGAGACGCCCGATGAGCACGCCGCTGCTCGCGCCAGCGAAGCTGCACGGCCTGCAGCTGCCCAACCGGCTCGCCGTGGCGCCGATGACGCGCGTCAGCGCCTCGCCCGAGGGCCACGCCAACGGCACCATGGCCCGCTACTACGAGCGCTTTGCGCGGGGCGGCTTCGGGCTCGTCATCACCGAAGGCATCTACACCGACACGGCGTACGCGCAAGGCTATGCCCGCCAGCCCGGCCTGAGCGACGGCGAGCAAGCCCGCGCATGGCGCCCGGTGGTGAAGGCGATCCAGGGCGCGGGCGGGCGCGCCATCGCGCAGCTCATGCATGCGGGTGCGCTGTCGCAGTTCAACCGCTTTCGCGACCACACGGCGGGGCCGTCGGCCGTTCGCCCGCTGGGCACGCAGATGACGGCCTACCGCGGCGAAGGCGAATACCCGGTGCCCCGCGCGATGACCGATGCCGACATCGCCGAGGCGATTCGCGGCTTCGCCCGGGCCGCGGTGCTGGCGATGGAAGTGGCGGGCTTCGACGGCGTGGAGATCCACGGCGCGAACGGCTACCTGCTCGACCAGTTCCTGAGCGGCCACACCAACACGCGCACCGACCGCTGGGGCGGCGCCCTCGCGCAGCGCGTGCAGCTCACGGTCGAGGTGGCGCGTGCCGTGCGGCAGATGCTGGGCGCATCGGCGCCGCTCGGCGTGCGCATCTCGCAAGGCAAGGTCAACGACTTCGGCCACAAGTGGCCGGAGGCTGAAGCCGGCGCGTCGACGGTGTTCGGGGCTTTGGCGCACAGCGGCATCGACTACCTGCACGTCACCGAGTTCGAAGCCTGGCGACCGGCCTTCGGCGATGCGGGGCCGAGCCTGCTGCAGCTTGCGCGCCGCCATGCGCCCGGCCTCGCAATCGTCGCCAACGGCGGCCTGCACGACCCGGGGCGCGCCGAAGCGGCGCTTGCGGACGGCGCCGACTTCGTGGCGCTGGGACGCGGCGCGCTGTCGAACCCCGACTGGCCGAAGCGGTTGAAGGAAGGCCGCACGCTCGCCGCCTTCGACCCGGCGCTGCTGTCGCCCGTGGGGGACATCAAGCCGGCGGAGCAGCAACCCTAGATGATGTTCTTCTCGCGCAGCGGCCGGTTCTCGAGGATGCGCGCAAACGACAGCGGCGACAGGTCGAGGCTGCGGTAGCCGCCGAAGCGGATCAGCTCCGCGATGCCGCGCCCCGCCGCCGGGCACTGCTGCAGCCCGTGGCCCGAGAAGCCGTTCGCGAAGTAGAGGTTGTCGCAGTCCGGGTGCAGGCCGAGGATCGCGTTGTGGTCGAACAGGTTCATCTCGTAGTAGCCGGCCCAGGCGCCCGTCATGCGGACGGCTTCGAAGGCTGGGATGCGTTCGGCCAGCGCCGGCCAGATGAAATTCTCGAAGGCCTCGTGGTCGACTTCGAGCGGCGCGTCGTCGGGGTCCCGGTCTTCGGGCGGCGCAAAGCCGCAGATGAACTGGCGACCTTCGGGCCGCAGCCAGATGCCGGAGGTGTCGATCACCAGCGGGCAACCGGGCAAGGCGCTCGGGCATGAAAAGCTGAACACGCTGCGCCGTCGCCCGTGCACCGGCAGCGCGATACCCGCCCACTGCGCGACCGGCGCCGCCCACGCGCCCGCCGCGTTGACGACGATGTCCGCATGCAGCGTGTCGGCGCCGTCGAGCTGCACGCCGGTGACGCGGCGGCCTTCGCGCTGCAGGCCCGTCGCCTGCGCCTGCACATAGCGCACGCCTTGCGACACCGCCTTCTTGCGAAAGGCCTGCAGCAGGCTGTAGCCGTCGTACCAGCCCTCGCCCGAAAGGCCGAGCGATGCCAGCGCGATGCCCTCGGTCGAGAGCCACGGGAAGCGCGCCTTCAGCTCCTCGGGCGTCAGCAGCGCCACGTCCACCGCATGCGCCTTCTGCATCGCGTGGTTCTCGCGCAGCACGTCGACGCCTGCCGGCGAGGCCAGGTACAGGTAGCCCGGCTCGACCAGGCCGATGTCCGGCACGCCATCGCCCACGCGCAGGGTCGCGCCCAGCGTGCGGAAAAAGTCGATGCCGTAGAGCGACATCTCGATGTTGATGGCGGTGGAGAACTGCTGCCGGATCGAGCTGGCCGACAGCGCCGACGAGGCCTGCCGGTACGAGAAGTCGCGCTCCACCACCGTGATGTCGAAGGCCTCGCCCGTCGGGTCGGCGCCCAGGAAGTACGCGATGGCCGAGCCGATGGCCCCGCCGCCGATGATCGCCACACGCCGCATGTAATGCCTTTCCGTGTCTTCGATGTGCGGGCCCGGTTCGTTGCCCGGGCCGCGCACGCTCCCGCCAGAATAGCGCGATGAGAAAAGACATTCCCAACCTCGGCGCGCTGCAGGCCTTCGAGGCCTCGGCGCGCCTGGGGAGCTTCACCCGCGCGGCGACCGAGCTGGCGCTCACGCAAAGCGCCGTCGGGCGCCAGGTGGCGATGCTGGAGCAGCGCCTGGGCGTGCCGCTGTTCTCGCGCGTGCGCAAGCGGCTGACGCTCACCGACGTGGGCCGCGAGTACGCCGCGCGCATCCGCCGCCACCTCGACCAGATCCGCCGCGACACGCTGGAGATCAGCGCCGGCCACGAGATGGGCTTCGTGCTCGAACTGGCCGTGGTGCCGACCTTCGCCACGCAATGGCTCATTCCGCGGCTGCCCGATTTCAGCCGGCTGCACCCGAACATCACGGTGAACCTGTCGGCGCGCTCGCAGCCCTTCTCGTTCCAGGAAAACGCCTACGACGCGGCGATCTACTTCGGCGACCAGTTCTGGCCGAACACGCGCGGCGGGCTGATCTTTTCCGAAGGCGAGATGGTGCCCATCTGCAGCCCCGCGTTCCGCGACGCGCAGGCCCGGTGGGACGAAGCCGGCTTCGAGCGCTGCCGCCACGTGCACCTGAGCACGCGCGCCCATGCCTGGCGCGACTGGTACGCGCAGCAGGAATGGGAATACACGGTGCACGCCTCGCGCGGGCCGCGCTACGAACTGTTCACCATGGTGGTGGCCGCCGCGGCGGCGGGCATGGGCGTGGGGCTGGCGCCGCGCATCCTGGTCGAGCAGGAACTGCGCACCGGCGAACTCGTGATCCCGGTGGACCGGCACCTGGACGTGCACCAGGGCTACTACTTCGCGTACCCCGAAGGCCGGCCGGCTTCCGGGGCGCTGGAGCACTTCAAGCAGTGGGTGCTGGGGCTGACACCCGACTGAACCCGGTCAGACGGGGTTCGGGTTGCGTTCCTTGAAGCCCTGCTGGTGCCAGTACGGGTAGGTGCGCGTCGTCGCGCTGGCCGCGTCGAGCTCGGCCACCTGCGCCGGCGTGAGGTTCCAGCCCACCGCACCGAGGTTCTGGCGCAGCTGCGCTTCGTCGCGCGCGCCGACCACCACGCTGGACACCGTCGGGCGTTGCAGCAGCCAGTTGAGCGCGACCTGCGGCACCGTCTTGCCGACTTCGGCGCCGACTTTTTCGAGTGCCTCCACCACGCGGTACAGCAGCTCGTCGGGCACGGGCGGGCCCATGTCGGCCGTCACGTGCAGGCGGCTGTTGGCGGGCAGCGGCTGGCCGCGGCGGATCTTGCCCGTGAGCCGGCCCCAGCCCAGCGGGCTCCAGACCACCGCGCCCACGCCCTGGTCTTGCGCCAGCGGCATCAGCTCCCACTCGTACTCGCGCCCGACCAGCGAGTAGTAGGCCTGGTGCGCCACGTAGCGCGCATAGCCGCGCTGCTCCGACACCGCCAGCGACTTCATGAGGTGCCAGCCCGAGAAGTTCGACGCGCCCACATAGCGCAGCTTGCCCGCCCGCACGAGGTCGTCGAGCGTGGAGAGCGTTTCTTCCACCGGCGTGCTGGCGTCGAAGCCGTGCAGCTGGAACAGGTCGATGTAGTCGGTGCCCAGCCGTTTCAGCGACGCATCGACCGCCTGCACGAGGTGGTGACGCGACGAGCCCACGTCGTTCGGCCCCTCGCCGCTGCGGAAGGTGGCCTTGGTCGAGATCAGCAGCCGATCGCGCGGCCGGCCTTTGATCGCCTCGCCCAGCACCGATTCGGCGGCGCCGCCCGAGTAGATGTCGGCGCTGTCGAACATGTTCACGCCGGCGTCCATGCAGATGTCGATGAGCGTGCGCGCCTCGGCCACGTCGGTGCTGCCCCATGCGCTGAAAAACTCGCCCTTGCCGCCGAAGGTGCCGGTGCCGAAGCTCAGCACGGGGACCTTGAGGCCTGATTTGCCCAGATGACGGTATTCCAAAGTTCTACTCCTTGAATCGAACGAACAGACGAACCAGATGAATGACGCGGCCATTGTTGGCCGCCGCGTAGAACCCCGTCGCGCGTCGGGCTTTGCAGCGCTTCGGCTCGCTACGATCGAACGATGCAGATCTCGATCGAAAACCCGAACCAGCCCGACGTCGTCCAGCTCATCGACGACCTCGATGCTTACCAGAAGCCGCTGTACCCGCCCGAGAGCCATTACGGCATCGACATCGCCGCGCTGTCGGCGGCCCATGTGCTGTTCGCCGTCGCGCGCGATGCGGCCGGCACGGCCATCGGCTGCGGTGCCGTCGTCATGAACCCCGGCTACGGCGAACTCAAGCGCATGTACGTGCGCCCGCAGAACCGCGGGCAAGGCGTCGCGGCGAAGGTGCTGGGCTTTCTCGAAGGCGAAGCAGCGGCGCGCGGATGCGCGATGTTCCGGCTGGAGACGGGCGTGAGCCAGCCCGAGGCGCTGGCCTTCTATGCGCGTGCGGGGTATGCGCGGCGCGAGCGCTTTGGCGACTACCCGGACGATCCGTTGAGTGTGTTCATGCAGAAAACAACCGCGACAGCCGCACCCCCTCCCCCCTAAGATCGCCCCGGCTTCCGCCACCACGGTTCTCACCAACAAGGAACACCACATGCAGACAAGAGGGATTCTTCGCCGGCTCATGTTCACAGCGGGCTGCGCCCTGCTGCTGGGGCTCTCAGGGTGCGGCGGCGGAGGGGGTGGTGGGGGCGGCGGAGGCGGTGTGGCGATGCTGCCGCTGCCACCGGCCGGCAGCACGCCGACGCCACCGCCCGCGGACACCGGGCGCGGGCGGGTGGTCAGCAGCTCGATGAAGTCGACCGCCACGGACGCGACCTACCCGATCCAGGTCTACCTGCCGGCCGGCTACGACGGCGCCACGGCGAGCTACCCCACGGTCTACATCACCGATGGCGACGCCGTCTACAACCTGAGCGTGACGCGCTTCCAGAATTTCACTGACACCCTCGAGAAGGCCGGCAAGAAAGCCATCGTGGTCGGCATCGGCGGCACCTCGCGCCGCAACACCGACTACCTGATGCCGGGCGCCAAGGCGTATCACAACTTCCTCACCGGCCAGCTGGTGCCGCACGTCGAATCGAACTACCGCGCGAACCCCGCCAGACGCATGCTCTCGGGCCTGTCGAACGGCGGCGTCTTCACGCTCATCGCCTTCTTCACCGAAGGCGCGGCGGGCACGTTCACCTTCCAGCATTTCTTCGCGTCCGATCCGCCCGCCGCCGGCGCGCGCGGCCAGCTCGATCCGCTCGAAAGCCAGATGTACGCCAACAGCAGCACGCGCGACATTCCCGTGACCCTGCTGCTGGGCTATGCCATCGGCAACGTCGGCGGTCCGGAGATCACCGCGCTGCGCGACCAGATCGCCGCGCGCAACTACAAGGGGCTGCAGCTGAGCCTGAAGGGCTACGAAGGCGGCCACACGCAGATGGACTTGCCGTCGTTCCAGGACATCGTGGCGCGGTTCATCGATTGAGGCGCGGGGTGTAGGCTCAGGGTTTTTCCTGATCCTGCACCTGTCGAATCGCAACGGGCTCATCCGACGTCATCACAGAGGGGCGTCCTCTGTACTTCATCAGGAGAAAGCAACCATGGCCACCAACACCGTTCGCCTGCACCGCGTGCTGCGCACCACCCCCGACAAGCTCTACCGCGCCTTCGTGGAGCCCGGCGCCTTCGAGCGCTGGCTGCCGCCCTTCGGCTTCACCGGCAAGGTCCACACCATGGAGCCGGTGGTGGGCGGCGCGTGGCGCATGTCCTTCACCAACTTCGGCACCGGCCACGGCCATTCGTTCGGCGGCAAGTACCTGGAACTCGTGCCCGGCCAGCGCATTGCCTACGACGCGAGCTTCGACGATCCCCACCTGCCGGGCACGATGAAGACCACGGTGGTCCTGACCGCGGTCTCGTGCGGCACGGACATGTCCGTCGTGCAGGAAGGCATCCCCGAGGTGATTCCCGTCGAGATGTGCTACCTGGGCTGGCAGGAATCGCTGGTCGCGCTGGCGCAGCTGGTCGAGCCGAACATTCCGGGCTGAGGATCGGCTTCAGGCGCGCCGCGCTTCGCAGCCGGCGAAGCCCTTGAGCCCGGCCAGCTCATCGAGGATCGGGCACTCCGGGCGCTCGTCGCCTTCGCAGCAGTGGGCCAGGCGCTCCAGCAGGCGCTTCATGTGCGCGAGCTCTTCGATCCGCTGGGCGAGGTCGTCGGCACGTTCGAGCGCAACGCGCTTCACGTCGAAGCTTGCACGACGACCGTCTTGCCACAGGGCGTGCAGCTCGACGACTTCCGGCGTGTCGAAACCCAGCGTGTGTGCGCGTCGCACGAAGCGCAGTGTCGACACGGCGCGCTCGTCGTAGCGGCCGGCGTGCGCCGTGTCGTCGAGCAGTCCGAGCGATTCGCAATCGCTCAGCAATTGCGCGGACGCGCCGGAGCGCGCAACGACATCGGCAAGGGACAAGCGCGCCGCAGCAGCGGCCGGCGCCGTGGGATGTTCCATGGGGTTCTCCTTCGAGCCAAAGCGCGAAGTCTCAACCTTCACACCATGAGAGAGTCAAACGCAAACGGCGCATGACCTTGGCACGCCAGGGGTCAGGCCTTCGCCGCGCTTGACCTTCACACGATGCCAAGCTTGACACTGCGAGTCACTCTTTTGAAAGGACTCACCCCATGCAAGCGTTTGAAATCCAGTCGATGACCTGCGGCAGTTGCGCCGGTCGCATCACCCGGGCCATCAAGGACCTGGACCCGCAGGCCAGGCTCGAAGTGGATGTGAAGCAAAGAACGGTGCGCATCGACACCACCGAAGACCGCCCCTCGCTGGTGGCGGCGTTGACGGAGGCCGGCTACCCGCCGAGTCCTTCCGCCAACTGAGCATGTGGCGCGAACCGGGTTGCCCGGTTCGCCGCAAGGCCTTACTTGAAGATCCGCACGATCGCGTCGTCGAACGCGAGCACGTCCGTTCCGACGTGCGTGGAGTTGAACTCCGTGTCGATGAGCTGCAGCCCCACGTAGCCCCGCTCGGACATCCGCTTGTACATCGCCTTCACCGGCACTTCGTTGCAGCCGCTGGCGCAGTGCGCCAGGATCAGCGTGACAGGCAGCGGCCGGCCCGCGAGCGCGTCGAACATCTTCTTTTCGAGCGCGTTGTTCTCGGCCTCCTGCTGCCAGAAGGCCGCCTCGATGGAAATGAAGTACGAGAACACGAGGTTGTCCGGCGCCTCCAGGAACAGTGCCGTGGCCGCGAGGTTGCCGCTGGTCGAAAGGCCCGTGAGCATGCGTTTCTTCGGGTCCGCGCGGTATTTCGATTCGATGAACGGCACCAGGTCCTTCGTGAGGAAGGTGTGGTACGCGTTGGCGCCCGGAAAGTTGTAGTCCTCCTGCCGGCGCGCGGTGTAGCCGATGCCCACGAGGATGGCCTTGGTGCCGCGCTTGAGCAGCACGTTCTTGAGGTTCGTGAAGCGCGTGTCGGGCAGGCCGTTGGTCGCGTCGCCGTCGAAGGCGTAGATGATCGGCACGGCATCGCTGCTGCTGTCGTAGGCGGCCGGGATGAACACCTCGATCGGGTAGCGCACGCCATTGACGCTCGACGTCACGGTGTCCGACACCACCCGGCCATTGGCCGAAGGCGCCGGCTGCACGGGCGCCGTGCCCGTCGGCGGCAGGATCAGCGGCACACCGCCCCCGCCACCTCCTCCGCCCCCACCGCCGCCGCATGCGGTCACGGCCGCAATCAGCACAAAGCCACCCATCACCGCGCACGCGCGGCGAAGCCATTCCTGTCTCATTTTTTGGTTCCTCGTTCCCCGGTGCCAATCGCACCGCTCGGGATACTCAGGGCTGGCCTGAAGGCCGTCAATGTCGCCATGCGACCCGGCCATCGCCGTTAATTCGTTCGTTTCCAAAGCCCCCGATCCCCCACCCGTGGGGATGAAACGACAGCATCAGGGAAATCCCTGAAGACCGCGCCCCAACGGCCCGGAACACGCCGCCCCACAAGGGAAACACGCCCTTTCCGCCCCTCGCCAAAGCCCCTCGCGGCTGGCCCGCTACTTGCGATATCGCTCGGGAATGACAGAAAATTTTCATAACTGACATATATTTGTAAACTGATTTACATCACTCGCACCCTTCCCGGTGCATCGCCCGCCCCATGAGCACCAACGTCGACACCCCAGGCACCACCGTGGCCCAGCGCATTGCGCAGGCGCTGCCGCGGCTGACGCGTTCGCACCGGCAGGTGGCCGACTTCGTGCTCGGGCATCCGCTGCAGGTCGCGACGCTGCCCATCGACGAGCTCGCCGCCGCGGCCGGCGTGTCGGTCGCCACAGCCAACCGTTTTGCGCGCGCGCTGGACTTCGACGGCTACGCCGCTTTCCGCGCCGAGCTCGTGCGCGGCTTCGAGCCGCTGGTGGCACCGGTCGAGCGGCTGCGCGGCAACCTGGAGCACCCGACCACGGTGGCCGAGGTGTTCGCCACCGCGCTCGACGAGAGCCGCCGCAACATCGAAGCCACACGCCAGTCGCTGGACTACGCCGCCTGCGAGGCCGCGGTGCAGCGCATCCTGAAGGCGCGCTCGATCTACATCGGCGGCTTCGGCGCCAGCGCCTGGCTCGCGGGCCTGCTGCAGCACGGGCTCGATGGTTCCTGCAGCGACGTGCGCATGCTCTCCAGCGTGAGCGGCGTGACGCACTCGGCGCGCACGCTGATGCATGCGGGGCCGCAGGACCTGTTCATCGGCCTGACCTTTCCGCGCTACCTCACCGACACGGTGGCGCTGGCGCAGATCGCGCGCGGCCAGGGCTGCGCGGTGCTCGCGCTGACCGACCGGCCCAGCTCGCCCATCGCGCCGCTGGCCGACGTGGTGCTGTACGGCCAGACCGAAACCAGCTACCGCCCCAACTGCGAGACCAGCGTGCTCGCGCTGATCGAGGCACTGACCAGCGCCGTCGCCCTGCGCGCGCCCGGCGCGGCGCAGTCGGCCGGCCGCATCCTGCAGGCGGTGCGTCCGTGGCTGCACGGCGGTCTGGGCCAGGGCCATGCGCGCGGCGAAGTCTCCATGCCCCCCCTCCCCGCCGCCGTCGCTTCCGACGCCGGCAAGAAAAAGAAGAAAGCTTCCCGATGAAGAACGTCACGCCCGTCATCGCCATCCACGGCGGCGCCGGCACCATCAGCGCCTCGACGACCAACCCCGAGCAGGCGCAGGCGTATCACGACGCGCTACAGGCCATCGTGCGCGCCGCGCAGGCCGCGCTGCGCAAGGGCATGTCCGCGCTCGACGCCACCTGCCTGGCAGTCGAGATGCTCGAAGACTGCCCGCTCTTCAACGCCGGCTACGGCGCGGTGTTCACGCACGAGGAAACACACGAGCTCGACGCCGCCGTGATGGACGGCGCCACGCTCGCGGCCGGCGCCATCGCCGGCGTGAGCCACGTGCGCCGCCCGGTGCGCGCCGCGCGCGCCGTGCTCGAGGACGGCGCTCACGTGCTGCTGGCCGGCGCGGGCGCCGAGGCCTTCGCGCGCGACCGCGGCCTGGAGATGGTCGAGCCCTTCTTCTTCTCGACCGACGCGCGCCGCCAGCAGCTGTACCGCGTGCGCGACACGGGCCGCGTGGTCACCGACCACGAAGGCGCCGCCATGACCAAGCCGCCGCTGGACGAAGACAAGAAGTTCGGCACGGTCGGCGCCGTGGCCCTCGACATGCACGGCCACCTGGCCGCCGCCACCTCGACCGGCGGCATGACCAACAAGCGCGTGGGCCGCGTCGGCGACACGCCGCTCATCGGCTCCGGCACCTACGCCGACGACCGCACCGCTGCCATCTCGTGCACCGGCAGCGGCGAGATGTTCATCCGCGTCGCAGCCGCGTACGACATCTGCGCGCGCATGGCCTACGGCGGCGCCACGCTCGAAGCGGCCACGCACGCCGTGGTGCACGAGTCGCTGCCCGCCATCGGCGGCACCGGCGGCCTGATCGCCGTCGACCGCCACGGCAACCTGAGCCTGGCCTTCAACACCGAAGGCATGTACCGCGGCCACGCGCGCGGCGACGAAGCTCCCGTGACGGCCATCTTCGCCTGACGCCCTGCCCCTTTTTCCCTCGCATCCGCCATGTCCTCCCCTGCCCTGAACCTGCCCGACGGCCGCGTCCTCGCCGTCGACGACCTCACCGTGCGCTTCTCGACCTCCGAGCGCACGGTCGATGCCGTCAAGAAGCTGTCCTTCCACGTCGACCACGGCGAAACGCTCGCGGTGGTGGGTGAATCGGGGTCGGGCAAGTCGGTCACCTCGCTCGCGCTGATGCGGCTGGTGGAGCATGGCGGTGGCCGCATCCTCGGCGGCAGCATGGCCTTCCGCCGGCGCAACGGCGAGGTGCTCGACCTGGCGCAGGCGCGCGACGGCACGATGCGCGGCATCCGCGGCGCCGACATCGCGATGATCTTCCAGGAGCCGATGACCTCGCTGAACCCGGTGTTCACCGCCGGCGACCAGATCGCCGAGGCCATCCGCATCCACCAGGGCAAGAGCAATGCGGCCGCGCGCGCCGAGGCGCTGCGCATGCTCGAACTCGTGCGCATCCCTGAAGCGCGCAACGTGCTCGACCGCTTTCCGCACCAGCTGTCGGGCGGCATGCGCCAGCGCGTGATGATCGCGATGGCGCTGTCGTGCAAGCCGCAGCTGCTGATTGCCGACGAGCCCACCACCGCGCTCGACGTGACGATCCAGGCGCAGATCCTGCAGCTCATCCGCGAGCTGCAGAAAGAGATGCGCATGGGCGTGCTCTTCATCACGCACGACATGGGCGTGGTGGCCGAAATCGCCGACCGCGTGCTCGTGATGTACCGCGGCGACAAGGTCGAAGCCGGCAGTTCCGACACCGTGTTCGCCTCGCCGCAGCACCCCTACACCCGGGCGCTGCTATCGGCCGTGCCCAAGCTCGGCGCGATGCAGGGCACCGACCTGCCGGCCAAGTTCGAGCTCCTTCGTACCGAGTCCGGCACCGAAGACAGCACCGACACCGTGCCCTGCACCGACACCACGCCGCAGACCACCGTGCGCGCAGACGCCGGCCCGATCCTGCGCGTGCGCGACCTCGTGACGCGCTTCGACGTGCGCAGCGGCATCTTCGGCCGCGTCAAGCGCCGCGTGCATGCGGTGGAAAAGATCAGCTTCGACCTCTACCCCGGCGAAACGCTGGCGCTGGTCGGCGAATCGGGTTGCGGCAAGTCGACCACGGGCCGCTCGCTGCTGCGCCTGGTCGAGAGCCAGAGCGGCGCGATCGAGTTCGGCGGCAAGAACATCCGCGAGCTTCCCACGCGCGAGCTGCAGGCGCTGCGCCGCAACATCCAGTTCATCTTCCAGGACCCGTTCGCGTCGCTCGATCCGCGCGTGACGGTGGGCTTCTCGATCATGGAGCCGCTGCTCATCCACGGCATCGCCAAGGGTGCCGAGGCGCAGCAGCGCGTCGACTGGCTACTGCAGAAGGTGGGCCTGCCGCCCGAGGTGGCGCAGCGCTATCCGCACGAGTTCTCGGGCGGCCAGCGCCAGCGCATCGCGATCGCGCGTGCGCTCGCGCTGAATCCGAAGGTGGTGGTGGCCGACGAATCGGTGTCGGCACTCGACGTGTCCATCCAGGCGCAGATCGTCAACCTCATGCTCGACCTGCAGCGCGAGCTGGGCGTGGCCTTTCTCTTCATCTCGCACGACATGGCCGTGGTCGAGCGCATCAGCCACCGCGTGGCCGTGATGTACCTGGGCCAGATCGTCGAGATCGGCCCGCGCCGCGCGGTGTTCGAAGCGCCGCAGCACCCCTACACGCGCAAGCTGATGGCGGCCGTGCCGGTGGCCGACCCGTCGCGCCGCCACAAGCCGCGCGCGCTGCTCGAAGGCGAGATTCCCAGCCCGATCCGCGCCGTGGGCGACGAGCCCGACGTGCCGCCGCTGGTGCAGGTTGCGCCCGGTCACTTCGTGGCACGGCATGCCATCGGCGGCGCCTTCTGAATCCGAACCGTTTTTTCACCCGCAGGCCCCCTGCATTTTTTCCACGAACCGACTGGAGTTCTTCCATGAAGCAATCTTCTTCCTCCCTGCGCTGGGCATCCGCACTGCTGGGCCTGGCCGCGCTCGCCGCCTCGGGCTCGGCACTGGCTGCCAAAGACGTGGTGCTGGCCATCGGCTACCAGCCGGAAACGCTGGACCCGTACAACACCAACACGACCATCACCACGGCCGTGACCAAGACCTTCTATGAAGGCCTGTTCCAGTTCGACAAGGACCTGAAGGTGCAGAACGTGCTCGCCGAGAGCTACGACGTGTCCAAGGACGGCCTGGTCTACACCATCAAGCTGCGCAGCGGCGTCAAGTTCCACGACGGCACCGACTTCAACGCCGAAGCCGTGAAGGTCACGCTCGACCGCGTGCTGAACCAGGACAACAAGCTGCTGCGCTACAACCAGTTCAACCGCGTCGGCAAGGTCGAGGCCGTGAACCCGACCACCGTGCGCATCACGCTGAAGGAGCCCTTCGGCCCCTTCATCAACTCGCTGGCCCACGCCTCGGCCGCGATGATTTCGCCCACCGCGCTGAAGAAGTGGGGCAACAAGGACATCGCCTTCCACCCCGTGGGCACGGGCCCCTTCGAGTTCGTCGAGTGGAAGCAGACCGACGCCGTGAAGGCCAAGAAGTTCGACGGCTACTGGAAGAAGGGCTTCCCGAAGGTCGACAACCTGCAATGGAAGCCGGTGCTCGAGAACAACACGCGCGCCGCGATGCTGCAGACCGGCGAAGCCGACTTCGCCTTCCCCATTCCCTACGAGCAGGCCGAGCTGCTGAAGAAGAGCGACAAGCTCGAAGTGGTGGCCTCGCCCTCGATCATCACGCGCTTCCTGGCCTTCAACATGCTGCAAAAGCCGTATGACAACCCGAAGGTGCGCGAAGCCATCGGCTACGCCATCAACAAGGAAGCGCTGTCGAAGGTCGCCTTCGGCGGCTACGCCTTCCCTGCACAAGGCGTGATGCCCCAGGGCGTGAAGTTCGCCGAGAAGATGGCGCCCATTCCCTACGACGTGAAGAAGGCCAAGCAGCTGCTGACTGAGGCCGGCTACCCCAACGGCTTCGAGTCGGTGCTGTGGAGCGCCTACAACAACACGACCAGCCAGAAGACGATCCAGTTCGTGCAGCAGCAGCTCGCACAGGTGGGGATCAAGCTGCAGGTGCAGGCACTCGAAGTGGGCCAGCGCACCGAGCAGGTCGATGCCTGGCCCGATCCGAAGACGGCCAAGGTCCGCATGTACTACACGGGCTGGTCGTCGTCGACCGGTGAAGCCGACTGGGGCCTGCGTCCGCTGTTCGCTTCCGAGTCGTGGGCGCCCAAGCTCAACAACATGTCGTTCTACAAGAGCGACGTGGTCGACGCCGCGATCGCCAAGGCGCTCGTGACCGTGGACGACAAGGAAAAGGCCGCGCTGTACAAGACCGCGCAGGAAGAGATCCGCAAGGACCTGCCGCGCGTGCCGCTGGTCACCGAGCAGAACCTGTCGGCGCACGCCAAGCGCCTGTCGGGTGTGTTCGTGATGCCCGACGCGAACATCAACATCGACGCGATGTCCGTGTCGAACTGATCGCGGCTCCTTCGTTTTCCTGACTGACTGTCCGGCGGGCGATGGCACCGCGCCATCGCCCGTTCGCGACAACCGTATCCCATGCTGAATTACTTCCTCAAACGACTGTTGGGCCTGATCCCCACGCTGCTCATCGTGGCAGTGCTGGTGTTCCTGTTCGTCCACATGCTCCCCGGCGACCCGGCGCGCCTTGCCGCCGGCCAGGATGCCGACGAGCAGACCGTGGCCATGGTGCGCGCGGAGCTCGGGCTGGACAAGCCGCTGCCGCAGCAGTTCGTGAGCTTCTTCACCCACATGGTGCAAGGCGACTTCGGCACCTCGATCCGCACGCGGCGGCCGGTGTCGACGGAGATTGCCGAGCGCTTCTTCCCGACGGTGATGCTGACCATCACCAGCATGGTGTGGGCGGTGATCTTCGGCATGGGGATCGGCATCGTGTCGGCGGTGTACCGCAACAAATGGCCCGACCGCATCGGCATGACGCTGGCGGTGTCGGGCATCTCATTCCCCGCATTTGCATTGGGCATGCTGCTCATGCAGATCTTCTCGGTGCAGCTGGGCTGGCTGCCCACGGTGGGCGCCGCGACCTGGCAGCACTACATCCTGCCCTCGATCACGCTGGGCGCGGCCGTGGCCGCCGTGATGGCCCGCTTCACGCGCGCTTCCTTCGTCGAAGTGATCCAGGAAGACTTCGTGCGCACCGCGCGCGCCAAGGGCGTGCACGAAACCAGCGTGGTGTTCAAGCACACGCTGCGCAACGCGCTGATTCCGGTGGTCACGATGATGGGCCTGCAGTTCGGCTTCCTGCTGGGCGGCTCCATTCTTGTGGAGGCGGTGTTCAACTGGCCCGGCCTGGGCCGCCTGCTGGTCGATGCCGTGCAGATGCGCGACTACCCCGTGATCCAGACGCTGGTGCTGCTGTTCTCGCTCGAATTCATCCTGATCAACCTCGTGGTCGATGTGCTCTATGGCTACATCAACCCGACCATCCGCTACAAGTGAGCACGCAGCCATGACGCAAGCTACCGGCGTGTCTGCCGAATCCATCGTTCCACTGTCCCCCGTTGCCGTTGCGCTGACCGCCGGCAAGGTCCGCACGCCCTGGGGTGAATGCTGGCGCCGTTTCAAGAAGCAGCCCGTGGGCATCGTGGCGGCCATCTTCGTGCTGCTGCTGGTGGTGATCGCGGTGTTCGCACCGTGGATCGTGCCCTTCGACCCCGAAAACTTCTTCGACTACGACATGCTGAACAGCGGGCCCTCGGCCACGCACTGGTTCGGCGTCGATCCGCTGGGCCGCGACATCTTCAGCCGCATCCTGGCGGGCACGCGCATCTCGCTGGCGGCCGGCTTCTTGTCGGTGCTGGTGGGCGGCATCATCGGCACGGCCTTCGGCCTGCTGGCCGGCTACTACGAAGGCTGGTGGGACCGCATCGTGATGCGCATCTCGGACGTGCTGTTCGCCTTCCCCGGCATCCTGCTGGCGCTGGGCGTGGTGGCCATCCTGGGCAGCAGCATGACCAACGTGGTGGTGGCGGTGTCGGTGTTCAGCGTGCCGGCCTTTGCGCGCCTGGTGCGCGGCAACACGCTGGTGCTCAAGCAGCAGACCTACATCGAGGCCGAGCGCAGCATCGGCGCGTCCGACTGGACCATCATCGTGCGGCACATCCTGCCGGGCACGATCTCGTCGATCGTCGTGTACTTCTCGATGCGCGTGGGCACCTCGATCATCACGGCGGCCAGCCTGTCGTTCCTGGGCATGGGCGCGCAGCCACCGACGCCCGAGTGGGGCGCGATGCTCAACGAAGCGCGCGCCGACATGGTGACCTCCCCGCACGTGGCGCTGTTCCCCAGCCTGGCCATCTTCTTCACCGTGCTGGCCTTCAACCTGCTGGGCGATGCGCTGCGCGACGCGCTCGATCCGAAGATCGATCGCCAGTAAGTTCTTCTTTTCTCTTCATGGCCCTGACGACCTCCCTGCCCTTCATCGGCACCCTGCCTGCGGGCACGCGCGACGCCATCACGGACGTCGCGGGCGTCACGGTCGGCCACCGCACGCTGGCCGACGGCCCGGTGCAGACCGGCGTGACCGTGATCCGCCCGCACGCCGGCGACCCGTTCCGCGACAAGGTGCCGGCCGCGGCTGTGGTGCTCAACGGCTTCGGCAAGAGCGTGGGGCTGGTGCAGCTGGCCGAACTCGGCGTGCTGGAAACGCCGATCGCGCTGACCAACACCTTCTCGGTCGGCACCGTGGCGACGGCGCAGATCCGCCACTGCGCGGCGGCCAACCCCGAGACCGGCCGCGCGCTGCCCACGGTGAACCCGCTGGTCTTCGAGTGCAACGACGGTTTTCTCAACGACATCCAGCGGCTGGCCGTGACCGAGGCCGACTACCTGCAGGCGCTCGACGCCGCCGGGGTCGATTTCGAACAGGGCTCGGTCGGCGCGGGACGCGGCATGTCGAGCTTCCAGCTCAAGGGCGGCATCGGCAGCGCGTCGCGCCGCGTGGCGATGGCCGACGGCACGACCCACACGGTGGGCACGCTGGTGCTGGCGAACTACGGGCGCCAGCCGCAGCTGGTGCTGGCCGGGCACGCGGTGGGCGAACGGCTCGCGGCACTGCAGGCAGCGAAGGAAGCGGCGGAGCCCGAGAAGGGCTCGATCATCATCGTCGTCGCCACCGATGCGCCGCTCGATGCGCGCCAGCTGCGCCGCCTGGCACTGCGCGCGGGCGCGGGGCTGGCCCGCACCGGCTCGGTCTACGGCCACGGCAGCGGCGACCTGGTGCTGGCCTTCTCGACCGCCTACACGATCCCCGACCGCGCGGACCGGCCCATGCCGGCCGTGGCGATGCTGCACGACACGCGGCTCGACGGGCTGTTCCAGGCCGCGGCCGACAGCACCGAGCAGGCCATACTTCATGCGCTGTGGCGCGCCACGCCGGTCACAGGCCGCGACGGCAACCACCGCGCCGCGCTCGGCGAACTGCTGCCGGCGTCTTCCCTTTCACATCTCGCCTGAAACACACGTCCATGAAAGTCCTGATCTCCACCGACATCGAAGGCGTTGCAGGCGTCTATCACCACGAGCAGGCGCGTCAGGGCAACCCCGAGTACGAACGTGCCCGCGTGCTGATGGCGCAGGAGGCCAACGCCGCGATTGCCGGCGCCTTCGACGCCGGCGCCACCGAGGTGCTGGTGAACGACTCGCACGGCGGCTTTCGCAACATGCCGCCCGATGTGCTCGATGCACGCGCGCGCGTGCTGCAGGGCAAGCCGCGCTACCTCAGCATGGTGGCCGGCGTGGAAGAAGGCGTGGACGCGCTGTGCATGGTGGGCTACCACTCGCGCGCGCAGGGCCGCGGCATCCTCGCGCACACGATCAACAGTTTCGCCTTCGCGAGCATCTCGCTCGGCAACCAGGAACTGGGCGAAGCCGGGCTCTACGGCGCACTGGCCGGCGAGTACGGCGTGCCCGTCGTGATGGCCAGCGGCGACGACGTGTTCATCTCCGAGAACCAGGCGCTCTTTCCGCATGCGAGCTTCGTGCAGACCAAGAAGGCGACCGGTTTCAACAGCGGCGTGTCGCTGTCGCCGGAGCAGTCGCGCCAGGCGATCCGCGCCGGCGTGATCGAAGGGCTGGCCGCGCACGCCAACGCACGCCCGCTGGTCTTCCAGGGTCCGCAGGTGGTCACGCTGCGCACCCAGTCGCCGATGATGGCCGACCTGTTCTGCCAGTGGCCGAGCTTCGAGCGCGTCGACGGCGTGACGCTGCGCTTCACCGCTGAAACAGTGGAGTCGGCGGTGCGCATGCTGAACTGCTGTTCGGCGATGTCATCGATGCTGCGCTGAAGCTGCGGTCTCTTCTCAAGGCAGTGCGAGGCTGAAGCGCACTTGACCGTCCTGCCCGGCGCTGTCGAGCCGGGCGTGTCCGCGGTGCAACTCCGCAATCTGATGCACGAGGTACAGGCCCAGCCCGGCGCCCGGTGAGCGCGCCGCCTGCCGGCCACGAAAGTACTTCTCGAACAGCCGCGGCACCTCGTCGTGCGGAATCGCGTCGCCGGGATTGCTCACGCGGATGTCCAACCCGCCCGCTTCCGCCGGCACCACGTCGAGCACGATGGCGCGGCCGGCCGGCGTGTGGCGGTCGGCGTTGGCCAGCAGGTTGCGCAGCGCCACGCGCAGCAGGCCGGGGTCACACACCAGCTGCGGCGGCAGGTGGCTGCCCTGCCACACGACGCGGCCGTCGGGCCAGTCGGCCACCAGGTCCTCGAACAGCTCCAGCAACTCGTCGCGCTCGCAAGGGCGCGGCTGGAATGGCGTCTGGCCGGCTTCCATGCGATCGGAGGTCAGGTACTCGTCGACCAGCGCCGTCATGCGCTGCGCGGCGGCGCGCAGGTTCAGGCAGCGCGCGAGGGTCTTCTCGCGCGCGGCGTCGAGGTTCTTGGCGATCTGCTGCGCGGTGGTGTGGATGATGGCCAGCGGCGTGCGGAACTCGTGCGACACCATCGCGACGAAGTCCACCTGCGACTGCTTGGCGCGGCGCTCGGTCTCCAGCGCCGCGCGCAGGTCGACCTCGAGGCGCTGGCGCTGCTCGATCTCGCCGCGCAGGTCGGCCGTGCGCTTGCGCACCTCGTCTTCCAGCCGGTCGTTCTGGCGCCCGACCACGTGCACCAGGCGCGCCTGCGCGGCTTCCTTCTCGCGGCGCAGCTGGTCGTAGCGGCGGTTCAGCCGCATGCTCATGAGCAGCAGGTGCAGCAGCGTGCCCACGGCGGTCGCGTTGTCGGTCCAGGCGCCGGCCGGCAGCCAGCCCTGGTTGCGCAGGAAGCTCACCATCACGCCCGCGTAGTAGATGCCGAAGATGACTAGAAAGGCCCGCGCCTGGCCCTGGTCGCGCGGCAGCAGCCACAGCGCGGCGCCGATCAGGTAGACGATGCACAGCATCGCCGTCCCCTGCACGGCCTGCATGGCCAGGCCGTTGGCACCAGCCAGCACCAGCGCCACCGCGATGGCACTCACGAGGCCCACCACGCGCACCGCCACGCGGGTGAAGCGCGGCCACTGCAGGTCGGTGCCCAGCTGCATGCCGGCGAAGCGGATGCCGATGGCCACGCCGGCGCAGATCGACAGGCTCAGCAGCAGGTCGGACAGCCGCGCGGGCATGGCCAGCAGCTGCTGCGGCAGCCCGGCCGTCAGGAACTCGACCAGCAGCGCGTTCGCCACATAGACCAGGTACCACGCGCTCAGGCGCTCGCGCGTCATCTGCCAGAACAGCGTGTGAAAGGCGAGCAGCATCAGGCCGAATCCGAAGCCCAGGCCGTAGAAGAGGTACTCGCGCCGCGCGGTGCCCGCATAGACCTCGGGCGCGGCGAAGCCGATGGTGGTCGACATGGCGTTGCGCGACTGCAGGCGCAGCAGCAGCGGCGTGGGTTCGGTGCTCTCCAGCGTGAGCGGCAATTGCACGTTGCGCGCGTCCACCGGCCAGTGCTCGCGGCCGATGTCTTCTCCCGAGTGCACGGCCAGCTGCCAGCGGCCGGTGTCGTCCCGGCGGTACAGCCGCACGTCGTCGAGCAGCGCATTCCTGAACTGCGCCAGCCAGCGCTGCTGCGGTGCGTCGGCCGGGCGCTGCACCTCGAGCCTGATCCACACGGCGTCGCGCGTGAAGCCCGCATTCACGGCCCCGGGCAAGGCCTTCCAGCCCGGTGCGGCGGCGGCCTCGTCGGCGCTGAGGCGGCCCTCGGGGTCGCGCAGCATCGACAACTGGCCGTGGCTGTCGACGCTGGCCAGCGGATTCAGCCGCAGCACGCCGGCGGCGGCCGCGGTGGAAAAGAGAAGGCCCAGCACGGCAAAACAACCGCACCGCCACAGGCACCGAGCAAGGCGTTTCATGGGCGCGGATTATCGAGGGCGCCCCTACAATCCGCGCGCCTTTCATCGTGCTTAGAAACGCTCAGATTCCCTCGGCCACCAGCCCCTACCCTGTTCCCATGCGTGATGTGATCCTGCTGGAAGATGAAGCCGTGCTGCGCGAAGAGTTGAGCGAGTTCCTGACCGGCAGCGGCTACCGGGTCGATGCCGAGGCGTCGCTCGAGGGCTTCCACCGCACCTACGACCCGGCCCGCCACGGCATCGCGCTGGTCGACCTCGGGCTGCCCGATGGCGACGGCCTGTCGCTGATCCGCGAGCTGCGCGAACGCGGCGAGCGCCTGGGCATCGTCGTGCTGACGGCACGCGGCGGCGCCCGCGACCGCGTGACGGGGCTGGACATCGGCGCCGACTACTACCTGTCCAAGACCACCGACCTCGATGAACTGGCCGCCACGCTGGCGGCACTGTCGCGGCGCCTGGGCGATTCGCCCGCCGCGCTGCCGGCCGACGCCTGGGTGCTGGAACTGGGCCCGCGCCGGCTGTCGCCGCCGGGCTTCGCGCCCATTGCGCTGTCGGAACAGGACCTCACGGTGCTGCACGAGCTGATGCGCAGCGCCGGCGAGATCGCCAGCCGCCAGCAGATCGTGCAGGCGCTGGGCGAGCACTACCTGAGCTACGACCAGCGCCGCCTCGACACGCAGATCCGCCGCCTGCGGCGCAAGGTCAGCGAGGCCACGGGGCTGGTGCTGCCGATCAACACGGCGCGCAACGCCGGCTACCGCTTCCACGCCAAGACGCTCATCCGGCGCTAGCCCGGCGCTGTCCGGGCGCCGCTTCGGCGCTCAGAAACGCTCAGTTTCATTTCGATACCCACCGCTAATCTGCGGCACAGGCAGCGACTTGAGGCACGGATGAAGGCATGAGCGATCTCGCCAGGACAACTTCTTATGTGGTCCCCTACGTGGTCCACGTCAAAGGCCAGAACTTCACTTTGAAGGATGTCATGGTGGCCGCGGACATCTATCGGCTGCGGATCGAGGAGCAGATCGGCGATCCGCTGCGGGTGGTGAAGTGCTTCCAGGCCTGGTCGAAGGAGCGCCACCACGGCATCGAGCACCTGAACCGGACCGAAGCCCGGCTGGCCCGGGAATGGCTCAATGCGCAGCACCAGGCCGACAAGGCCGCCCGGCAGCTGCTGAGCTCGCCGCAGACCCTGGGCTTCGACTTCAAGCTGCGATAGCCAGGATCGCCCGCGCCGCGCTGCGCGGGCGCCCCCGGGTTCCTAGAATCCAGCGTCCGGCGACCCCGCGCCGGCCGTCGCGCCTTATCCGGAATAAGCAACCAACCGCCTCGCAACCCGCATGGATGCTGGTGAATAAGCTTATCCGCATAAGACGCGAACCAAAAAATAGTTTGTTTCCATAAGGCGGGCTTTCAGAATCCGGGGCTTCTTGCTGGGGCGCCCCGTTGTACGTGCGGCACCGCACTTCTTCAAGACACATACGCACGATGTACCAATACACAGAATTCGACCGCCAGTTCGTTCACCAACGCGCTGCCCAGTTCCGAGACCAGCTCGAGCGCTGGCAAAAGGGCCGCCTGCACGAGGACGAGTTCCGCCCCCTGCGCCTGCAAAACGGCTGGTACGTGCAGCGCTACGCGCCGATGCTGCGCGTGGCCGTGCCGTACGGCGAGCTGTCGAGCAAGCAGCTGCGCGTGCTGGCCCGCATCGCCCGCGAATACGACGAGCCCGAAGCCGAGGTCTACCGCAAGGCCATCGAGACCCAGGGCCTGCTCGGCAGCCACAAGCTGCCCACCCACTACGCCCACTTCACGACGCGCCAGAACGTCCAGTACAACTGGATTCCGCTGGCCAAGTCGGCCGACGTGATGGACCTGCTGGCTTCGGTCGACATGCACGGCATCCAGACCAGCGGCAACTGCATCCGCAACATCACGAGCGACGAGCGCGCCGGCATTGCCGTCGACGAGATCGCCGACCCGCGCCCCTTCGCGGAAATCATGCGCCAGTGGAGCACGCTGCACCCCGAGTTCGCCTTCCTGCCGCGCAAGTTCAAGATCGCCATCACCGGCGCCACCGAAGACCGCGCCGCCACCGGCTGGCACGACGTGGGCCTGCACGTGGTGAAGAACGACGCCGGCGACATCGGCTTTCGCGTGCAGGTGGGCGGCGGCATGGGCCGCACCCCCATCATCGGCACCGTGCTGCGCGATTTCCTGCCCTGGCAGCAGATCATGAATTACCTCGAAGCGGTGATCCGGGTCTACAACCGCTACGGCCGCCGCGACAACATCTACAAGGCGCGCATCAAGATCCTGGTGAAGGCCGAAGGCCAGCGCTACATCGACGACGTCGAGGCCGAGTACAAGCAGATCCTCGAGCACGACGGCGCACCGCACACCATCACGCAGGAAGAGTACGACCGCGTGGCCGCCTCCTTCGTGCCGCCGACGCTGGCCACCCGCGTGCTGCAAAGCGCCGAGAAGACCGACGCCGAGCTGCGTGCCCACGCCGCCGACGACGTCATGTTCGCGCGCTGGCTGGCCCGCAACGTCGACGCCCACAAAAACCCCGCGCTGCGCGCCGTGACACTGTCGTTCAAGCGCCTGAAGCAGGCGCCCGGCGACGCCTCGGGCGACCAGCTGGACACCATCGCCGAGCTGGCCGACCGCTTCTCGGCCGGTGAAGCCCGCGTGACGCACGACCAGAACGTGGTGCTGCCCTGGGTGCACGCCGAAGACCTGCACGCGCTGTGGCTCGCCGCCCGCGCCGCCGGCTTCGCGAGCGCCAACGTGCAGCTGCTGACAGACATGATCGCCTGCCCCGGCGGCGACTTCTGCGCGCTGGCCAACGCCCGCTCCATTCCCATCGCCGAAGCCATCACCGAGCGCTACCAGGACCTCGACGAGCTCGACGACCTGGGCGAGATCGACCTGCACATCAGCGGCTGCATCAACTCGTGCGGCCACCACCACAGCGGCCACATCGGCATCCTGGGCGTCGACAAGGACGGCAAGGAGTGGTACCAGGTCACCCTCGGCGGTTCCGACGGCTCCGCGCTCAGCGGCGCGCCGCAGGCGGGCAAGGTGGTCGGTCCCTCGTTCTCGGCGGCCGAAGTGCCGGGCGTGATCGAGGCTGTGCTCACCACGTACCGCGACACCCGTGAAAACGGCGAAACCTTCATCGACACCCTGCGCCGCGTGGGTCACGACCCGTTCAAGGCCGCAGCCAACGGTGCGCGATTCAAGGTGGAGGAAGCAGCATGAAGAAGACTCTGAACATCCTTTCGGCCGAAGAACACATCGACGACGGCGACCCGAAGGTCCTGCAACTGGCCAACGACGCCGACCCGCTCGCCATCGAGGTGTGCCTGGCCGACATCGAGCGCATCGACCTGAACTTTCCGAAGTTCACCGACGGCCGCGCCTACAGCCAGGCCTTCCTGCTGCGCCGCCGCCTCGGCTTCACGGGCGACATCCGCGCCACGGGCGACGTGCTGATCGACCAGCTGGTGCAGATGGAACGCACCGGCTTCTCCAGCGCCGTGCTCAAGGAAGGCGTGGACGCCTCCGACGCACAGCGCCAGTTCGACCGCTTCGCCACGTTCTACCAGGGCGATGCGGTGAAGACCGCGCCGCACTTCGTCGCCGGCGCCTGAGCAGACAAGAGAGCCCCATGAGCATCGCCACCGACATCGACTTCGCACGCATCAACACCGAACTCGGCCGCAACGCCGAGGGCCTGGTGGACTGGGCCGTCGGCCTGGGCCAGCCCGCGATCATCACCACCAACTTCCGCCCTTTCGAGGCGGTGATCCTGCACATGGTCACGCGCGCCAAGCGGGACGTGCCGGTGGTCTGGATGGACAACGGCTACAACACCGAGGCCACCTACCGTTTTGCCGACGAGGTGACGAAGCTCCTGGGCCTGGACCTGCACATCTACCTGCCGCGCCGCTCGCGCGCGCACCGCGAAGCGGTCGAAGGCGCCACGCCGGCGCTGGACGATCCGCGCCACGCCGCCTTCACCGAAGAAGTGAAGCTGGAGCCCTTTGCTCGCGCCCTGCGCGAAACCGCGCCCAAGGTCTGGTTCACCGCGCTGCGGGCCACCGACACGGCCGTGCGCGCGCAGATGGACCCGGTCAGCGTGAACCCGGACGGCCTGATCAAGGTCGCGCCGCTGCTGCACTGGTCGTCCAAGGACCTGTACGAATACTGCGAAGCCAACGGCCTGCCCAACAACTTCGACTACGTGGACCCGACCAAGGGCGAGGACAACCGCGAATGCGGCTTGCACCTGTCGCACTGAACGATCGCTCTCCGCCTCCAGGACCCCATCCGATGAACGCCCGTACCGAAGCCGACCTGCTGCAGCCGCCCATGCATTCACCCGCGAACCTGTCCAACACGCACCTCGACGCGCTGGAAGAAGAAACCATTTTCATCCTGCGCGAAGTGGCTGCCGCCTTCGAGCGCCCCACCCTGCTGTTCTCGGGCGGCAAGGACTCGCTGGTGCTGCTCAAGTGCGCTGAAAAAGCCTTCGGCGTCGGCCGCATTCCCTACCCGCTGCTGATGATCGACACCGGCCACAACTTCCCCGAAGTGACGGCCTACCGCGACCAGCGCGCACAGGAGCTGGGCGCCGAACTCATCGTGCGCAGCGTCGAAGACTCGATGAAGCGCGGCACCGTGCGCCTGGCCCATCCCGGCGAGTCGCGCAACGCGCACCAGTCGGTGACGCTGCTCGAGGCGATCGAAGAATTCCGCTTCGACGCGCTGATCGGCGGCGCCCGCCGCGACGAGGAAAAGGCCCGCGCCAAGGAGCGCATCTTTTCGCACCGCGACAGCTTCGGCCAGTGGCAACCCAAGGACCAGCGCCCCGAGCTGTGGACGCTGTTCAACACGCGCCTGGCTCCTGGCGAGCACTTCCGCGTGTTCCCGATCTCGAACTGGACCGAGCTCGACGTGTGGCAATACATCGAGCGCGAGAACGTCGGCCTGCCGTCGATCTACTACACGCACAAGCGCGAAGTGGTCGAGCGCCGCGGCCTGCTGGTGCCCGTGACCGAACTCACGCCGCCGCGCGACGGCGAGACCGTGCAGGTGCGCGACGTGCGCTTTCGCACCGTGGGCGACATCACGACCACCTGCCCGGTCGAGAGCCTGGCTGCGGGTGCGGGCGACGTGGTGCTGGAGACGCTGTCGGTCGACGTCAGCGAGCGCGGCGCCACGCGCATGGACGACATGACCTCCGAAGCTTCGATGGAAAAACGCAAGAAAGACGGTTACTTCTGATGAGCGCAACGATCGCAACCCCCGCCACGTCCGACGTCCACGGCGACACCGGCACCGCCCTGCGCTTCATCACCTGCGGCTCGGTCGATGACGGCAAGAGCACGCTCATCGGCCGCCTGCTGGTCGACAGCAAGACCGTGCTGCAGGACCAGCTGGCTGGCGTGCAGCGCGGCGGCGAAACCGACCTGGCCCTGCTGACCGACGGCCTCTCGGCCGAGCGCGAGCAAGGCATCACGATCGACGTGGCCTACCGCTACTTCTCGACCGCCAAGCGCAAGTTCATCATCGGCGACGCGCCGGGCCACGAGCAGTACACGCGCAACATGGTCACGGCCGTCTCGGCCGCCGACGCGGCCGTCGTGCTGGTCGATGCCACCAAGCTGGCCTGGGCCGCCGAGG
This sequence comes from Variovorax sp. GW821-FHT09D04, assembly GCF_059416405.1. Lineage (NCBI taxonomy): Bacteria > Pseudomonadati > Pseudomonadota > Betaproteobacteria > Burkholderiales > Comamonadaceae > Variovorax > Variovorax sp. GW821-FHT09D04. The sequence continues at coordinate 952,825 of NZ_JBWKPA010000001.1, read as the reverse complement.
TCGAAGACGGCACCGTGGTCAAGCGCGAGCTGCTGCCGCAGACGCGCCGCCACACGCTGCTCGCCAACCTGCTGCGCGTGCAGTCGATCGTGTTCGCGGTCAACAAGCTCGACGCCATCGACGACGCCGCCCTCGCCTTCGAGCGCATCTCGACCGCGCTGAACGCCTTTGCCGAAGCGGCCGGCGTGAAGGTCGCGGCCATCGTGCCGATCTCGGCCCTCAAGGGCTGGAACGTGGCCACGCGCCATGCCGACTGGGTCGGCTACGAAGGCCCGAGCCTGCTCGAGCTGCTCGAAGACCTGCCCGTGACCGCGCAGGACGAAGCCGTGCCCTTCGCTTTCCCGGTGCAGTGGGTCGAGAAATTCTCGGCCTCGGCCGACACCACGCAGGGCCGCCGCGTGTTCTGGGGCCGCGTCGCCTCGGGCCATGTGGAACCCGGCCAGCGCGTCACGGTGCTGCCCAGCAACCAGACCGCCACCGTGGCGCAGGTGCTGAGCCACACGCGCCAGCCCAAGACCGTGCATGCGGGCCACAGCGCCGGCATCGTGCTCGACCGCGAACTCGACGTGTCGCGCGGCGACTGGCTGCTGGCACCCGAGGCCTTCGAGCCCGTGCGCGAGATCACCGCCACCGTGGCCTGGCTCGACGACGAGCCGCTGGTTGCGGGCCGCGTGTACTGGGCGCTGCAGGGCCACCGCTGGGTCAAGGCCAAGGTGGCGCGCATCGTCGATCGCGTGAACATCACGACCCTCGAATCCGAGCCGGCGACCCAGCTGGAGGCCAATTCCATCGGCGATGTGGTGCTCGCGCTGCAGCAGCCGCTGGCCGTGCTGCCCTTCGCCCAATCGCGTGCCCTGGGGTCGCTGGTGCTGGTCGATACGGCCTCTCATCGCACCTCCGCCGCCGTGCTCGTGCAGCCGCCCGCCGCAAAGGCCTAAAATCTAGGGTTTTCCAGCCCCTTCTCCTGACGCTAAAAGACAAATGACCCACGTCGTCTCCGAAGCCTGCATCCGTTGCAAATACACCGACTGCGTGGACGTTTGCCCCGTCGACTGTTTCCGCGAAGGTCCCAACATGCTGGTGATCGACCCGGATGAATGCATCGACTGCGCCGTCTGCATCCCCGAATGCCCGGTCAATGCGATCTACGCCGAGGAAGACCTGCCGGCCGACCAGATCGCCTTCATCAAGCTGAACGCCGAGCTGGCCCTGGCCGACGGCTGGAAGAGCATCACCAAGCGCAAGCCCGCCCTGCCCGAAGCCGAGGAGTGGAAGGACAAGACGGGCAAGATCTCGGAGCTGGTGCGCTGAGCCAGGCGCCCGCACCGATCGAGACCGACGCGCTGATCATCGGCGCCGGTCCGGTCGGCCTGTTCCAGGCCTTCCAGCTGGGCCTGCTCGAGATTTCCTGCCACATCGTCGATGCGCTGCCCGCCGCGGGCGGCCAGTGCGTGGCGTTGTACGGCCACAAGCCGATCTACGACATTCCCGGCACCCCGGTCACCAGCGGGCGCGATCTGGCGCAGTCGCTGTTGCAGCAGGTGGCGCCATTCAAGCCGCAATTCCACTTCGGCGAGCAGGTTTCTACGCTGGCCCGCCAGGCCGATGACCGCCTGCTGCTGACCACCTCGGCCGGCACCGCCTTCCTCGCGAAGACCGTGTTCATCGCGGCCGGCGTCGGCGCCTTCGTGCCCAAGCGCATCGCAGTCGACGGCATCGGGCAGTTCGAAGGCTCGACGCTGTTCTATCACCCCGATTCGCTCGACCGCTTCGCCGGCCAGACGGTCGTGGTCAACGGCGGCGACGACATCGCGCTGGAAACCGCCATCGCCCTCACGGCCCTGGCCAGGCAGGTCACGCTGGTCCACCGGCGCGACGGCTTCCAGGCCGACGAGGCGAACGTAGCCGCCATGCGCGCCCTCGTGGCCGACGGCAAGCTGGCCTTCCGGGTCGGCCAGCCGAGCGCCTTCGACGGCAAGCAACTGCAGATCACCACGCCCAACGCCACCACGGTCGAGCTTCCGCTCGATGCGCTGATCGCCTGCCTGGGCATTTCGCCGCGCCTGGGCCCCATCGCCGACTGGGGCCTGGAGCTGGAGCGCAAGCAGGTGCCGGTCGACACCGAGAAGTACGAGACCCGCGAGCCCGGCGTGTTCGCGGTGGGCGACATCAACACCTACCCGGGCAAGAAGAAGCTCATCGTCTGCGGCTTCCACGAGGCGACGCTGGCCGCCTGGGGCGCTGCCGCGCGGGTGTTTCCCGGCAAGGCGATCCCGCTGCAGTACACGACCACCAGCACGCGCCTGCACGAGCTGCTGGGCGTGGCGGGCACTACCCCGCGCTGAGCAGCAACGGCCGGTAGGCCTCGATGAAGCTGCCCACGGCGGCGACGTAGCGGTCGATATCCTGCGCCGACAACGGCAGCGAGAGCACGACGAATCCGCGCGGCGAGGTGTAGACCCCCTCACTCAGCAGGTGGAAGAACAGCAGCTGCCGCAAGCGCCCGTCCACCGCCGCCAGGTCGGCCACGCGCCGCACCTCGCCCCGCAGGAAATGCGCATTCATGAGCGAGCCCACGCCGGTGAACTGCATCGCGACACCTTCGCGTTCGCACAGCACGTTGAGCCGTGACCGCATCGCCTCGCCGCGCTCGGCCAGCGCCCCCGCCGCCTCGGGCGTGAACAGCTGCGTGAGGCCCGCGTAGCCGGCCGCCATCGTCATCACGTTGTTGTTGAAGGTGCCCGAGTGCGCGAGCGCGCCGGTGCGCGGATCGAACTGCGCCATCACGTCGGCCCGCCCACCGAAGGCGCCGAAGGACATGCCACCACCGATGTACTTGCCCAGCGTCGTGAGGTCGGAGCGAATGCCCAGCCCGTTCGCCAGCCCGTGCGGCCCGAGCCGCGACGTCATCACCTCGTCGAAGACCAGCAGCGCGCCGACCCGCGTGGCCCCGTCGCGCAATGCCTGAAGGAAATCGCGCCGCCCCGGAATGCAGCCGCTCGCGCCCTGCATCGGCTCGACCAGGATGGCGGCGATGTCCGCGCCGTGCGCGTCGATCTGCGCGCGCGCCGTGTCCGCGTCGTTGTAGGGCAGCACGAGGAAGTCGAAGGGCACGGTCGTCGGTGACGGCTGGTCGCCGAAGCCAAGCACGCCGCCGTGATAACCGCCCGAGAACACCACGATCTTGCGCCGCCCCGTGAAGCGCAGCGCGGCCGTGAGCGCCATCAGGTTCGCCTCGGTGCCCGAGTTGGTGAAGCGCAGCTGCTCGACCTGCGGGAAGCGTTCGCAGATCGTCTGCGCGAGCCGGCCTTCGAGCAGGTTGTGACCCGTGAGGTTGATGCCGCCCTGCATCGCCTCGATGACCGCCTCGCGGATCTCGGGGGCCGAATGGCCGTAGACGCCGGCCGTGTACTCCGCGATGAAGTCGGTGTAGCGATGGCCGTCCGCGTCCCAGAGCGCCGCGCCTTCACCTTTGGCGATGGTGAGCGGGAACGGCGCATAGAACAGCACCGAGCGGCTGTTGGCGCCGGGCATGTAGCGCGTCTGTGCTTCGAAGCGGCGCAGGCTTTCCGGGTTGCCGTCGGTGAAGCGTTGATGGGCCTGGGCCAGGGCCTGGTCGATGGCGGTCGTCATGGGAGACATCCTTTGGGAGTGGAACGTGCCGGGAGCGCCCGGCCCGTTTAATTGATCAATGCTCAATTAATAATATTTATACAATCAATTCACCCGCTGCACAATGGCCGCATCCATGAAGAAAAAAGCCCCCGAGCCTCGCCCCCGGACGGCCGGCCGCCCTGCCGGCGGTGCGGCACTGTCGAAGCAGCGCATCGCCGAAGCCGCGCTGGCACACATCGACGCCTTCGGCCTCGGCGCCTTCAGCATGCGCGAGATCGCGGCGCAGCTCGGCGTGTACCCGGCCACGGTGCACTGGCATGTCAGCACGCGCGAGGCCCTGCTGGCCGAAGTCGCCGCCACGGTCATGGCGCAGGTCACGCCGCCCAAGGGCACGCTCGCCTGGCAGGACTGGATCACTGAGTTGTTCCACCGCTGCCGCGCCGCGGTGCGGCAGCACCCCAACGTGGCGCAGCTGCTCGGGGCGCAGCTGGTGTCCAACGGCAGCCTGCCGACCGAGCTGGTCGAAGGCGTGCTGGCGGCGCTGACCGAGGCCGGCTTCGACGGCGAGCCGCTGCGCGAGGCCTACAACTGCGTGATCGCCGCGATGCTGGGCTTCCTGACAATGGAGTTTTCGCCCCTGCCTGCCGACAACACGCAGGCCTGGGCCGAAGAGCTGCGCGAGCGCGTCCACACGATCCGCCCGCTCGACCATCCCGTGCTTTCGCACCACCTGCCGCAGCTGGCCAACAAGGCCTTCATCCTGCGCTGGGACAACGGCACCACCGTGCCGCTCGACAGCAGCTTCGAGCGGCACATCCAGATCACGATCGACGGGTTGGAGGCTTTCGCGCGCAGGCTCAAGCCGGCGCAGTGAGCGCGATGCGCAGCAGCGCGTCTTTCAGCCACAGCACGCCCGCGTCGGAATTCGAGCGCCGGTTCCAGCAGACGACCGAGCGGTAGCCCGGCAGCTCGAAGGGCAGCGGGTGCACCGCGAGGCGATCGCGAAAGCGCTCGGCCACGCGCAGCGGCAGCACGGCCACATGGTCGGTCTGCGCCAGCAGGTCGACGATCTGGCCGAAGCTGGTCATCGCCACGCGCATGCTGCGCGTGCGCCCTTGCCGCGCCAGCACCTGATCGATGAGGTCGTCCAGCGCCGAGCTGCCGTAGCCCAGGAACACGTGCGGTGCTTCGCAGAAGGCATCGAGCGTGGCGGCCTCGCCCAGCGTCGGATGGCCGCGGCGCACCGCGACCACGTAGCGGTCCTCGTACAGCAGCGCCGATTCGCAATCGCTCGGCGGCTGCAGGCGCGGCAGCACGGCCACGTCGAAGTCGCCCTTGCGCAGGCGCTCGGTGAGCGTGAGGAAGGAGCTGGTCTCCCAGTGCAGGCGGATGCGCGAGCCGCAGGCCGCGAGTTCGTTGGCGAGCGTGGGCAACAGCAGGTGGCTGGCGTAGTCGCTGCCCGAGATGCGAAAGATGCGCTGCGACGCCGCCGGCTCGAAGCCCTCGCCGGGCTCCAGCATCGCCGACAGGTCGGCCAGCACGCGCTCGACCTGACCGGCCAGCGCATGGGCGCGCGCGGTGGGCTCCACGCCGTGGGCCGTGCGCGTGAACAGCGGATCGCCGAAGGTGTCGCGCAGCCGGTTGAGCGAAGCGCTCACCGCCGGCTGGCTCAGGAAGAGCCGGGTCGCCGCACGCGACACGCTGCGTTCGCGCATCAGGGCATCGAAGGTCCGCAGCATGCCGACGTCGAGGCTGCGGATATCACGTTGGGCCATATCTCATATTCAAAGCTTCGAATTGCCCGCGGGGCAGGCTGTCCGTATCGTCCAGCGCACAAGTACAACACGACTGGAGACACGATGAATCGGTTCAGACCCTCGCCGCCCGAAGCACATGCGGCGGACAAGAAGTGCACCGCGCGCCGCCATGCACTCGGTGTGCTCGGTGCCGGCATCGCGGCCCTCGCCGCCGGCCCCGCCTTCGCGCAACCCGCGCCCTTTCCCAACCGCGTGGTGCGCATCGTGCCCTTCGGCTCGCCCGGCGGACCGATGGACGCCATCGCCCGCGTCTATGCCGAGAAGCTCAAGGCGCGCTGGAACCAGCCGGTGATCGTCGAGGCCCGTCCCGGCGCCAGCGGCACCATCGCGGCCGACGCCGTCGCCAAGGCCGCGCCCGACGGCTACACCGTGCTGCTCACGCTGCCGCTCACGCACATCAACAACGTGGTGCTGCAGCCCAAGCTGCCCTACGACCCGGTGAAAGACTTCGAGCCGCTGTCGCAGCTGGCCACGGGCGGCCCGATGCTGATCGCCCGTGCCTCGGCGCCCTTCTCCACCGTGCGCGAATTCGTGGCCTACGCCAAGGCGCATCCCGGCGTTTCGTACGGCACCTGGGGCAACGGCTCCAACGCGCACCTCTTCGGCGAACTGCTGGCGCGCCAGAACCACATCGACCTGGTGCACGTGCCCTACAAGGCCGAGGCCGCCGCGCACAACGACATGTTCGGCGAAGCGCTGGGCGTGGCCTGGGCCAACCCCGCGACCGCACGCGGCCTCGCACAGGCCGGGCGCATCAAGGTGCTGGGCATCACGGGCCGCCAGCGCGTGCGCTCGATGCCCAACGTGCCGACCTTCACCGAACAGGGCTTTGCAGGTTTCGACCTCGACAGCTGGATCGGCGTGTATGCGCCCGCCCGCACGCCGCAGCCCGTGCTCGACGAATGGTCGCTCGCGCTGCGCGAGATCACGAAGCTGCCCGACATCCAGGAGCGGCTGGCCGGCTACGGCTTCGAGCCGCTGGGCAGCACGCCCGCCGAATTCCGTGCCGGCTACAAGGCCGACTTTCCCCGCGTGGCGGACCTGATCAAGGCCGCAGGAGTCACCCCCGAATGAGCGCCGTCGCCCCCCCTTCCGCCACGTCCGAGTGGCAACCCATCGCCTTCGACACCGGCACCGCCTACGGCCGCAAGGCGCCGAGCCACAAACCCGAGCTGACCGAGGTCGGCGCGGGCACGCCCATGGGCGAGTTGCTGCGCCGCTACTGGCATCCCATCGGCCTGGCCGCCGACGCCACCGACACGCCGCGCCAGGTGCGCGTGCTGGGCGAAGACCTCATCCTGTTCCGCGACAAGAAAGGTCACGCGGGCCTTGTGCACTGGCGCTGCGCGCACCGCGGGGCCTCGCTCTACTACGGGCGCGTGGAAGAAGAAGGCATCCGCTGCTGCTACCACGGCTGGATGTTCGACGTGCAGGGCCACTGCGTCGAGCAGCCCTGCGAACCCGACGGCGGTGCGCGCAGCCGCGGCCGCGTGCGCCAGCCCTGGTACCCGGTGCAGGAGCAATACGGCCTGGTCTGGGCCTACCTCGGCCCGGCCGACAAGAAGCCCGTGCTGCCGCGCTACGACTGCCTCGAAACCATGGACGACGGCGAGACCCTGGAAGCCGACGGCAACAGCATCGGCGGCGGCGGGCCGCAGGTCATTCCGTGCAACTGGCTGCAGCACTACGAGAACGTGGCCGACCCCTTCCACGTGCCCGTGCTGCACGGCAGCTTCAGCGGCACGCAGTTCGTGGCGCTCATGGGTCAGATGCCCGACGTGAGCTTCGAGAGCACCGAGACCGGCGTGACGATCACCTCGATCCGCACGCTCGAGGACGGCAGCACCTTCCGCCGCGTGGCCGGCCCCGTGCTGCCGACGCTGCGCGTGGTGCCCAACCCGCGCGTGGCCGCCTACGGGCGCGTCGAATCGATCGGCTGGGTGCTGCCGATCGACGACCACAGCTTTCGCATCTACACCGTCGGCCGCGTGAAAACCCCGGGCGATCTCGCCCGCGTGCGCTCGCGCCTGAACGGCAAGCTGTGGGAAGAGCTGAGCGAGGCCGAGCACCGCGCCTTCCCCGGCGACTACGAGGCGCAGGTGAGCCAGGGCGCCATCACGGCGCATTCGGAAGAGCACCTGGCCTCGTCCGATCGCGGCATCGTGATGCTGCGCCGGCTGCTGCAACGCCAGCTCGACGCGCTGCGCGAAGGCCGCGACCCGGCCGGCGTGAGCTTCGACCCCGCGGCGCCGCCGGTGCAGTTCGAGGCCGGCAACTTCCTCGTGCCCAAGGAATGAATGGCGTGTCGAGCGGCGCAGGCATCGCGGTGCGGGTGGCGCGCAAGACGGTCGAGGCCGAAGGCGTGGCCGGCTTCAGGCTGGTACCCGTCGATGGCGAGCGCTTGCCGGCCTTCACGCCAGGCGCGCACATCGACGTCTCATTGCCCGGCGGGCTGGTGCGCCAATATTCGCTGTGCAACGCATCGGCCCCTGGCGACGAGGGGCACTACGAAATCGGCGTGTTGCGCGGCGCCGCCTCGCGCGGCGGTTCGCGGGCGATGCACGACGCCGTCCATGAAGGCTCGGTGTTGCAGATCGGCCTACCGCGCAACCTCTTCGCGCTCGACGAAAGCGCAACGCACAGCCTGCTGCTGGCCGGCGGCATCGGCGTGACGCCGCTGCTGTCGATGGCGCAGAGACTGGCCACGCTGGGGGCCGACTTCGCGCTGCACTACTGCAGCCGCTCGGCGGCGCGCGCGCCCTACCGGCGTCGGCTCGAAGACAGCACGTTCGCGGACAAGGTGTTCTTTCACCACGACGACGGCCCGCCCGCGCAGCACCTCGACCTCGCCACCACCCTCGGCAGTCCGGCTCCGGGCAAGCACGTCTATGTCTGCGGCCCCTCGGGCTTTCTCGAGGCCGTGCGCACGACAGCGCGCGCCCTGCACTGGACGGACGCGCAGGTGCACTTCGAATCGTTCTCCGGCGCCGCACCGCCGGCCGATGGACAAGGCAGCTTCGAGGTCGAACTGCACCGCTCCCGCCGCGTCGTCCGCATCCCCGCGACGATGACGGTGCTGGACGCGCTCGCCGCCGAGGGCATCGAGATCCCGGTCTCGTGCGCGCAGGGCGTCTGCGGCACCTGTCTCACGCGTGTGCTCGCAGGCGAGGTCGCGCACCACGACCTCTACCTGACACCCGCCGAGCAGGCGGCCAACGACTGCTTCCTGCCCTGCTGCTCGCGGGCCCGCTCACCGAGGTTGGTGCTCGACCTCTAGCAGCTCGTAGAGCACCATCCGCGTCTGCCGCCCCCGCAGTTCGATCTGCTCCTCGATGCGCCGCGTGGCGAGGCGCCCGCCCAGGCCTTCGAAGGTCGCCTCGGACATCAGTGTGCGCGTGCCCAGCTGCTTGTTGGTGCCCTCGATGCGGCTGGCCGCGTTGATCACGTCGCCCAGCGCCGTGTAGGACAGCCGGTCGCTCGAGCCGAGCACCCCGGCAATCACGACGCCGGTGTGCATGCCGATGCGCGTGCGAAAGGGCTGCAGGCCCTCGGCCTGCCAGCGGCGGTTGAGCTCGGTCATCTCGGCGTGCAGTTCGAGCGAGGCCGCGCAGGCGCGGTACTCCGCGTCGGGCAGGTCGGTGGGCGCGCCCCACAGCACCATGATGCCGTCGCCCATGAACTTGTCGATCACGCCGCCGTGGCGCGCGAACACGCGGGTGGCGAGGTTGAAGTAGTCGGTGAGCTGCCGCATCAGCACATCGGCCGGCATCGATTCCGCGATGGCCGTGAATCCTTCCACGTCGGTGAACATCGCGGTGATGCGACGCGGCGACCCGTTGGGTTCGAGGGCATGCCCTTCGGCGATGAGCTGGCGGATCACGTCCACCGGCACGAACTTGCGAAAGGCCTGCAGGCTGCGCGCGGATTCGTCCAGCGCCTGGTTCAGGTGCTGGATCTCGAGCACGCGGCTCGACTCGCGCGGCAGGTCGTCGAGCTCCAGCCGCCCGATGCGCCGCGCCGTGCGCGAGAGACTTTCGATGGGCGCGGTCACCAGCTTCGACAGGCGCAGCGAAATGAAGAGCGCGATCGCCAGGAACGCCAGCACCAGCAGCAGCGACCACAGCACGTTGCGATGCAGCGCACCCAGCAGCGCCTCTTCGGGCTCCCAGCTGACCAGATGCCAGTCGGTGGCCGGAATGCGCGAGGTCTGCACCTGGTAGTGGGTGCCCTCGTGCACGAGGGCAAAGGCCATGTCCTCGGTCCAGCCGCGGCTGCCGTTGGCCAGCATGTGGGTGTGCAGCGCACCGAGCACGCCCTCGTCCGGGTCTTCGAGCACGCGCACGGAATGCGGATGGTCGCTGCGCGCGATCACGTGGTGGTCGGCGCTCAACAGCGCGCTGTGGCCGTGGCCCGTGCCACCGAACAGGCGCACGAGGTTGGAGAGATGCCCGAGCGACACGCTGGCGACCGCCACGATCGTCTGCGTGACGCCCTCCTCGTCCTGCCGCCGGCTCGGCCGCGCGTGGCTCACGCCGAGCTCCTTCATTGAGGGCAGCACGAAGGGCGCGGTCCACACGGCGCGCTGCGCTTTCTCGGCCTGCGTGAACCAGTCCTGGTGCACCGGGTCGTCTTCGCTGCGAAAGGCCTCGATGCGCGTGGTCTCGTAGCGCCGCCGCGGGTCTTCGTCGTCGTCGCTGTCGGGCGGCGACTTGTACTCCCAGGTCTCGGTGGTGAAGTCTTTCTCGCGCAGCACCTGCCGCACCACCGACACGGGGTGGCGCATGGCCATCAAGAAATGGCCGTCGTCGCTGCCCACGCCGATGCTGTCGATTTCGGGTGTCTGTTCCAGCGCGGCCCAGAGCAGCTCGGCGGTCTGCTCGCCGTCGTGGCCCGCCGGATGCAGGTCGGGCGTGTGGGCGATGGCGCGCACCAGGCCCTCGGTCTTGGCCAGGAAGGCGAGGATGTTGTCTTCAACCCGGTCATGATTGACCTTGTGCGCCGACTCGCCCACTTTCGACACCAGCTTCTCCGCGCCCCAGTAGCCGAAGGCCACCAGCAGCAGCGACTGCAGCAGCGCGACCGCGCAGATGATGGTGCCGACGTCGACGCGGAAGCGCCTCAGCCGCGCGTGGGGTGCGGGCGATGAGGCCGGTGGTTCCGGGTGCTTGCGGTCGTCTGTCATGTGCGGGGAGCCTCCAGGGCATTCGAAGGCGCCCTCGTGGCGGAGATTCTCACCCGGGCCGTGGGCCCGCGGACCGGCGCATCACGGGTCGGCCGACATCTGGACGATGACCGGCCCGCTTGCCGCTACGCCGCAGTCTTTGAGAAATCAGGGGCCCGCTTCTCGGCGAACGCCGTGAAGGCTTCGCGCGCTTCGGGACTCTGAAGGCGCTCCACGAACTGTGCGCCTTCGAGGTCCATCTGGGCTGCAACGGCGGCGCCTTGCTTCATCAGGCCCTTCGTCAGCTTCAACGAGCCCGCGGCACGGCTGGCGAGCAGCTCGGCAACCTTTTGCGCCTCGCCGTGCAGGTCCGACACGGGCACGACCCGGTTCGCGATGCCCCAGGCCAGGGCCTGCGCAGCGGACACCGGCATGCCCAGCGCGAACATCTCGTAGGCGCGAACATGGCCGATGCGGGCAGGCAGCAGCAGGCTCGACGCCGCCTCGGGGACCAGCGCCAGATTGACGAACGGCGTGGACAGCAGCGCATCTTCAGCAAGCACCACGAAGTCGCAATGCAACAGCAAGGTGGTCCCCACGCCGACTGCGCGCCCGTTGACCGCCGCGATCAGCGGGCGTGTCGAACTCACCAGTGCACGCAGGAAGCGAGCGACATGGCGTTCTTCGTTGTCGGCCTTGCCGGCAGCCACGGCAGCGAATTCGCCCAGGTCGTTGCCCGAGGTGAACATGCCGCCTTCGCCTCGAATCACGATGGCCCGCACGGACGGGTCGCTCTCGGCGCCTGCGATGGCATCGGCCAGGCGGCCATACATCGCATTGGTCAGAGCGTTCATCTTCTCCGGCCTGGCCAGCGTGAGGGTCAGGACACCCTGGGTGGATTCGACGGTCACGTATTCGGTCATAGATTCTCCTGGTTGCCCTCTCGCACCGTGCGAGAGGGATGGCATTTAATTCGTATGCGAAGTATATGCTTCGCTTGCGAAATAAATACGGATAAGATGTAACCTGCAGCGCCTTCGCCCAGGCCACAGGAATCCGATGAAAGCTCAAAAAAAATACAGGCTGGTGTTTCTTCTGAACGTCGCCCAGCGGGCGGTGCAGCGCTGGAAAGAAACCCGCGGCGACGCCCTGCCCGCGCTGTCGGCAGCCCAGGCCGGTACGATGTTTTTCCTGTCGGCCAACGATGGCGCCCTGACGGGAGAAGTCGCGCAGGCACTGAACATCGGTGCCCCGGCCATGTCCGGCCTTGCCGCCCGGCTCGAAAAGGCCGGCTACGTGACCCGCGCGCAAGACCCGAACGACGGGCGCGCATTCCGCCTGTACCAGACCGAGGAAGGACGGCTTGCCGGACAGCGTGCAAAGGCCGGGCTCGGCGCGTTGAACGCACGGCTGACCCAGGGTTTCAGCGACGAAGAGATGGCAATCGTCGGCCGGTGGCTCGAATCGGTGGTCGAGAATTTTTCCGCCGAGGGCGCGGGAAAGCACGAGGAATAGGCCCTCGGCCCCGGCACGCCATCGGTGCGGCGGGTGCAAGGCCCGCCGTGGCCGGATTCTTCCGTGCGCAGGAACTTTTCGGTGCGTCTGCGACACACGCGCCTAAAATGACATTTCGCTAGGGGTGCTGCGCCGGTTTCGACCGGTGTGGCTGAGAAAGTCCCTTTGAACCTGACTGAGGTAATCCTCGCGCAGGGAAGCTGGTCCGGTGGCCTGTCGCGTTGTCTCGCGCGACGGCCACGCCACTGGAGCCTCGCCCACCTGCCAAACCTTTTGCACTGGAGCAAACGGATGGCACACAACGACAACGACAGTTCCGCTTCGTCCGGCAACGAAGCGCTCACGCCCCTGCCCGCCGCCCGGCGCGTCTTCGGCTGGCACGACCACGCCTCGCTGTGGTTCAGCCTCGGCGTCGGGCTGCTGGTGATGCAGATCGGCGCCTACCTGGTGCCGGCCGTGGGCACGCGCGACGCGGCGCTGGCGATCGTGCTGGGCTCGCTGCTCGGCGCCGGGCTGCTGGCCTGGACGGCGCGGCTGGGCTGCGAAACCGGGCTGGCCAGCGCCGGACTGATGCACGCCACCTACGGCAGCGCCTTCGCGCGGCTGCCGGTGCTGCTCAACATCGTGCAGCTGGTGGGCTGGACCACCTTCGAGCTCGTGATCATGCGAGAAGGCACGCAGGCCATCGGGCAGCAGGCCTTCGGCCCCGCGCTGGGCACGGCCTGGGGCGGCGTGCTGACCACGCTGCTGTGGGGCGCGGTGCTGCTGGCGCTGCTGGCCGGTTCGATGGTGAAGCTGGTGCGCCGCTTCGTGAGCCGCTTCGGCCTGCCGCTGGTGGTGCTGTCGCTGCTGTGGCTCAGCTGGCAGTTCGCCACGCAGCTTCACGCCAAGGGCCTCGACGCCTTCTGGGCACGGCCGGGCAACGGCAGCATGGGCATGTTCAGCGCGCTCGACCTGGTCATTGCGATGCCGGTGTCATGGCTGCCGCTGGTGGCCGACTACGCGCGCCACGGCAAGCGCAGTGCCGCCGGTGGTCTGGGCAGCGCGTTCAGCGGCACCTGGATCGGCTACGCACTGGCCAACATCTGGTGCTACGCGCTGGGCGTGATGGTGGTGAGCGTGGCCGAGCCGGGCACCAGCCTGGTCATGGCGCTGCTGCTGGCGCAGGGCGGGCTGGTGGCGCTGGGCCTGATCCTCATCGACGAACTCGACAACGCCTATGGCGACGTGTACTCGGGCTCGGTGTCCACGCACAGCCTGCTGCCGCGCTGGAGCGTGAAGCGCTGGGGCCTGCTGCTGGCGGTGCTGTGCATCGGCCTCGCGCTGGTGCTGCCGATGCACACGCTCGAACCCTTCCTGCTGCTGCTGAGCTCGGTGTTCGTGCCGCTGTATGGCGTGATCCTGGGGCGGCTGGGCAGCGGCCACGCCGTGTCGGCAAGCGGCACGCGCACCATCGACTGGGGCGCGGCGCTGATCTGGCTCGCGGGCATCGCGGCCTACCACGTGCTGGCCAAGTGGGCGCCGCAGTTCGGCTCGGCGCTGCCGACGCTGGCGGCGACCTTCGTGCTGGCCTGGCTCAGCCGGCCGACAGCGGCACGCGGTGGGTCGGCACTGGCGCAAAGCCGTGGTTGAGCGGACCGTGGCCCGCGCCGACCAACACATCCGCACCGGCGCTCATCGCGCCGAGGATGTACGCGCGTGCGCGCTCGACCGCCTCGGGCAGCGCCAAACCCAATGCCAGGTGCGCGGCGATGGCCGACGAGAGCGTGCAGCCGGTGCCGTGCAGGTTGCGGCTGGCGATGCGTTGCGACGCGAGCCGCTTGCGCGCGCCGCTGCGCTCCAGCAGCACGTCGACCACCTCGTCGCCCGGCAGGTGGCCGCCCTTGAGCAGCACGGCCTTGGCGCCGAGCGCGAGCAATTCGTCGGCCGCGCCGTCGAGCGCGTCGATGCCGCCGATGGCATGGCCGACCAGCAAGGCGGCTTCGTCGAGGTTGGGCGTGACCACCACGGCGCGCGGAAACAGCTCGCGCACCAGCACCTGCACGGTCTCGGCCGCGATCAGGCGGTCGCCGCTGGTGGCGATCATCACGGGGTCGAGCACCACGTTCTTCAGCTGGTAGCGGTCGATGGCCCAGGCCACCACCTCGACCACCTCCGGCGCGTGCAGCATGCCGAGCTTGACGGCGTCGACGCCGATGTCTTCCACCACGGCCTGGATCTGCGCTTTCAGGAAATCGGGCGGCACGCCGTGGATGCCCGAGACACCCACCGTGTTCTGCGCGGTGAGCGCGGTGATGGCCGTCATGCCGTAGCAGCCGAGGGCCGCAAAGGTCTTGAGGTCGGCCTGGATGCCGGCGCCGCCGCCGCTGTCCGAGCCGGCGATGGAGAGCACGCGTGCGTAGCGCTGGGTGGGTGCTTGGGTCATGTCGAAAATTATCGGCGAGCCGACGGAGGTGCCGCATGAGCACACCGCATCCCCTGCCTTTCGGCTCGGCGGCGATCCTCGGCGCGGGCCTGATGGGCCGCCTGCTCGCGGTCGAGCTGGCGCGCGCCGGCTGCCGCGTCGACCTGTACGAAGCCGGCAGCCCCGAAGCCGAAGGCGCGGCCGCGCGCGTGGCCGCGGCCATGCTCGCGCCGCTGGCCGAATCGGCCGTGGCGCCGGTGTCGGTCGTGCGCATGGGCCAGCACGCGCTGTCGCGCTGGCCCGAGCTGCTGGCGCCGCTGGCGCAGCCCGTGTTCTTCCAGCGCGAAGGCACGCTGGTGCTGTGGCACCGGCAGGACGCCGCCGAGGCCACGCGGCTCGCGGGCGTGCTGGCGCGCACCGGCGCGCAGGTGCCCGAACTCGCGCCGATGCAGGCGCTCGACACGCCCGCCGCCATCGCCGCGCTGGAGCCCTCGCTGGGCACGCGCTTCGCCCGTGGCCTGTACCTGCCGGGCGAAGGCCAGCTCGACAACCGTGCGCTACTGGCGTCGCTGCGCGCCACGCTCGAAGCCGATGCGCGCGTGACGCTGCACTGGCAGTCGCCGCGTGCGCCCTCCGACTTTTCGCCCGGCACGCCAGGCCAGCCCGACTGGGTGATCGACTGCCGCGGCCTCGGCGCCAAGCCGCAATGGAACGCGCTGCGCGGCGTGCGCGGCGAGGTGATCCGCGTGCATGCACCCGAGGTCACGCTGCAGCGCCCCACGCGCCTTGTGCATCCGCGCTACCCGCTGTACATCGCGCCCAAGCCCGACCACCTGTTCGTGATCGGCGCGACCGAGATCGAGTCGGACGACCTGTCGCCCGCCAGCGTGCGCTCCACGCTCGAGCTGCTGAGCGCGGCCTACGCGGTGCACAGCGGCTTTGCCGAGGCGCGCATCGTCGAGATCGCGACGCAATGCCGGCCCACGCTGCCCGACAACCTTCCCGCCATTCGCCAGCCGCAGCCGCGCGTGCTGCAGATCAACGGCCTGTACCGCCACGGTTTCATGATCGCGCCCGCCCTGCTCGACGCGGCGATGGAACTGCTGGCGCAAGGCAGCTCCACGATCGCACGCGGCTTCGGCATGGACGTGCCCGACGCATGACGACAACGACGACCCCGATGAACATCCTGATCAACGACAAGCCCTGCACGCTGCCCGAGGGCGCGCTGCTCGCCGATGCGCTCGCCGTGCTGCAGGCCGTGCCGCCTTTCGCGGTGGCGGTGAACCGCGAGTTCGTGCCGCGCTCGGCCTATGCCACGCACCCGCTGCACGCCGACGACCGCGTCGAGGTGATCCGCCCGGTGACCGGCGGCTGAACGACACCACAGAGACAAGACGATGGAGACGACAACCATGACCACCCCTGCCGATCCCCTGGTCCTCTACGGCCAGACCTTCCACAGCCGCCTCCTGCTCGGCACCGCGCGCTACCCGTCGCCCGACGTGCTCGAAGCGGCTGTACAGCGCGCGAAGCCCGCGATGCTGACCGCCTCGCTGCGCCGCCAGACCGCCAGCCAGGGCTCCGGCAACAGCGACCTCGGCAACGGCTTCTGGGAGCTGCTGCGCAAGCTGGCCGTGCCGGTGCTGCCCAACACCGCCGGCTGCCACAGCGTGCAGGAAGTGATCGCCACCGCGCAGATGGCGCGCGAGCTGTTCGACACGCCGTGGATCAAGCTCGAGCTCATCGGCGACGACTACACGCTGCAGCCCGACACGCTGAACCTCGTCGATGCGGCATCGCAGCTGATCCGCGACGGCTTCCACGTGCTGCCGTACTGCACCGAAGACCTGGTGCTGTGCCAGCGCCTCGTCGATGTCGGCTGCCAGGCCGTGATGCCCTGGGCCGCGCCCATCGGCACGGGGCGCGGGCCGGTCAACCCGTATGCGCTGCGCCTGCTGCGCGAGCGGCTGCAGGTGCCGATGCTGGTCGACGCGGGCCTCGGCCTGCCCTCGCATGCGTGCCAGGTGATGGAGTGGGGCTACGACGGCGTGCTGCTCAACACCGCCGTCGCGCTCGCACAGGAGCCGGTCGCCATGGCCGGCGCGTTCGCCGATGCGGTACAGGCCGGCCGCGCCGCCTACCGCGCCGGCGCGATGGCCGCGCAGGACGCCGCGCAGCCCAGCACGCCCGTGCTCGGCACGCCCTTCTGGCACCACGCACCATGAACAACATCGATACCGCCAACGCCCGCGCCGTAGCGCAAGCCATCGTCGCGGCCCACGGCTTGCGCTTCGGCGCCGCCACGTCCGCGCCCGTGAGCGGCTCGCCGCGCTTTACGTCTGACGACGCCATCTACCGCGGCGCGAAGCAGGCCTGCACCGCACTCGGCTTCATCGAGATCGATGCCGAATGCCTCGCTCATGCGTGGCGTGCGCAGACCGAACGGCTCAGCCAGTTCGACGCATCGGCATGGCCCGATGCGCCGGTCGATTTCGGCATGGGCCCGTTTCCGCCGACCGTGCGCGCCGACGCCTTTCCGCCCTGCCCCGAACGGCTCGGCCTCTACGCCGTGCTGCCCGACGCGGCATGGGTCGGCCGCATGGCGCGCGCCGGCGTGCCGACGGTGCAGCTGCGCTTCAAGTCGGACGACGCCGAGGCCGTCGCGCGCGAAGTGCAGGCCGCCGTCGACGCGGTGCGCGGCACCGATGCGCTGCTGTTCATCAACGACCACTGGCAGGTCGCCATCGCGGCCGGCGCCTACGGCATCCACCTCGGACAGGAAGACCTCGACGCGCTGTCGCCCGATGAACTGCAGCAGCTGCGCGCCTCGGGCCTGCGGCTCGGCGTGAGCACCCATGGCTATGCCGAGATGGTGCGTGCCGACGCGGTGAGCCCGAGCTACATCGCGATGGGCGCCATCTACCCGACCACGCTCAAGAAGATGGCGACCGCGCCGCAGGGCGTGGCGCGGCTCGCGGCTTACGCGCGGCTGCTGCGCGGCTACCCGCAGGTGGGCATCGGCGGCGTCGATGCCGTGCGGCTGCCCGAGGTGCTCGCCACCGGCGTCGGCTCGGTCGCCGTGGTGCGCGCGCTGGTCGCCGCCGACGACCCCGAGGCCACGGCCGCGCAATGGATGACGGCGATGCACGCCGCCCCCGGTTCCCCTGAACGCACAGAATGAACGCTCGACTTTTCTCGCACTCCCCGCTTTCGCGCGCGCTTGCCGCCGCCCTTCTCACTTTCGGTGCTTGCGGCGCGCATGCGCAATCGCAGTCGCAGGCCTTGCCCGAGGTCACCGTGAACGACGGCGCCGCCGCGCCGCAGGCCGAGATCAGCGGCTTCGGCGACGTGCCGCTGCGTGAGCTGCCGCTGTCGGCCACCATCATCGACAGCCAGCAGCTGCGCAGCAGCGGCGCACGCCGCCTCGCCGACCTGACGCAGTTCGACGCCTCGGTCACCGACGCCTACAACTCGGCCGGCTACTGGGACTACCTCACGGTGCGCGGCTTCGTGCTCGACAACCGCTTCAACTACCGGCGCGAGGGCCTGCCGATCAGCGCCGAGACGGCGATTCCGCTGGACAACAAGGAGCGCATCGAGATCCTGCGCGGCACCAGCGGCATCCAGGCCGGCACCAGTGCGCCGGGCGGGCTCGTCAACTACGTCGTCAAACGCCCGACCGAGCAGGAGCTGCGCACCATCCGCCTCGAAACTACGAGCCGCGGCAGCGTGCTCAGCGCGCTCGACTTCGGCGGGCGCTTCGGCGAGAACCGCCAGTTCGGCTACCGACTCAACGTGGCCGGCGAAAAGCTCAAACCGCTCACGCACAACCTCGACGGCAGCCGCCGTCTCTTCTCGCTCGCGGCCGACTGGCGCATCACGCGCGACTCGGTGCTCGAGTTCGAGGTGGAGCAAAGCCACAAGCAGCAGCCGAGCCAGAACGGCTACAGCCTGCTGGGCAACACGCTGCCCCGGCCGGTCGATCCGCGCATCAATCTGAACAACCAGCCGTGGTCGCAGCCCTCGGTGTTCAAGGCACTGACCGGCACGGTGCGCTTCAGCCAGGCACTGAATGCCGACTGGCGCTGGAGCGCGCAGATCGGCCAGCAGCGCCTGAAGACCGACGACCGGCTGGCCTACGCCTTCGGTTGCGGCGCCGAAGGCAACTACGACCGCTACTGTTCCGACGGCACCTTCGACGTGTACGACTTCCGCAGCGAGAACGAGCGCCGCACGCAGACCGCGGGCAGCCTGAACCTCAAGGGCAACGTGATGACGGGCAGCGTGCGCCACGAGCTGGGCTTCGGCCTGCTGCAAAGCCGCGTGCGCAACCGCTTCCAGGACCAGGCCTACAACTACGTCGGCACCGGCAACATCTGGGCCACCGCGATGACGCCGGCCGACCCGCGCCTGACCGACGCCAACACCAACCGCAACGAGCGCTCGACCGAGCTGTCGGTGCAGGACGCGATCCGCTGGAACGACCGCTTCACGACCTGGATCGGCGCGCGGCACACGCGGCTGTCACGCGACAGCATCCGCACCGACGGCTCGCGCCCCACCGGCTACAGCGACAGCATCACCACGCCGTGGATCGCGGCCAGCTACACGATCCAGCCCGGGTTGCTCGCCTATGCGAGCTGGGGCAAGGGCGTCGAATCGCAGGTCGTGCCGAACAAGAGCTCGCAGTACGCGAACGCGGGCGAGGCGCTGCCCGCGCTGCAATCGCGCCAATGGGAGCTCGGCCTGAAGGGCGGCGACGCGGCGTTCAACTGGCAGCTCGCGTGGTTCGACATCTCGCGCCCGATGACCAACCTCGACCTGTGCGGCGCGTTCTGCACGGTGCGCAACGACGGCCGCGCGGTGCATCGCGGCCTCGAGGCCGGCGCGCAATGGGCCGGCGGCCCTTGGCGCCTGGGCGGCAGCGTGGCGCTCATCGACGCCAAGCGGCGCGGCAGCACGACCGCGCCCGAACTCAACGGACAGGCGCCCACCAACGTGCCCAAGCAGGTGCTGCGCGCGCAGGCCGCGTACCGCTTCGCGTCGGTGCCGGGCCTCGAGCTCGCGGGACAGCTGTCGTACGAAGGCCGCCGCAACGTGCTGCCCGATGGCTCCATCCGGCTGCCGTCGTGGACGCGCCTGGATGCGGTGCTGCGCTACGACACCAAGCTGGCCGGCATGGCCACGAGCTGGACGCTGGCCGTCGACAACCTGTTCGACCGCCGCTACTGGAAGGAATCGCCCTACCAGTTCAGCCACGTCTACCTGTTCCCAGGTGCGCCGCGCACGCTGCGCCTGGGCGTGAGCATCGCGATGTGACGACATGAGTGGGGTGCTTCGTCTTCGTCATCGCGGCGTCGTTGCCACGAATTCGTTGCACCGGCGCCGCGTTGTTTTGGAAGCCCCAAAAATCACGCTATAATCTAAGGCTTGTTCCTCGATAGCTCAGTTGGTAGAGCGCCGGACTGTTAATCCGTAGGTCCCTGGTTCGAGCCCAGGTCGAGGAGCCATCACAAAGCCGCAAGGCCTCTGGAAGGCCCGCTACTCACAAGGTAGCGGGCCTTTTCATTTGTGAGACGACCGTCGAACGAAGACGTGTGCCAAGCGATGGAAAGAAATCGCCCCACGCACTTCGATTGGCAAAAATTGAGGGTCGCCGTTCAGAACGGCGATTCCATTGAATATAATTGAAGGCTTGTTCCTCGATAGCTCAGTTGGTAGAGCGCCGGACTGTTAATCCGTAGGTCCCTGGTTCGAGCCCAGGTCGAGGAGCCACCATTTGCTGAAGGCCCGTTACTCACAAGGTAACGGGCCTTTTCGCTTTGCGGGGGCCTTTTCGCTTTGCGGGGGCCTTTTCGCTTTGCGGGGGCCTTTTCGCTTTGCGGGGGCCTTTTCGCTTTGCGGCCCTTTTGCTTTGGCGCCACACATCGGCCGCCACCTGCCCGCTCGCGGGCCTGTCCGACACGCAGGCCCCGCCCTGCGTGCAAAACTCCCTCTTTGTTAATGACTTGTGCTGCCCTGCCCCGGGCAAACCCGTGCACGCGACACGCCGCTCAGGCGTTGTTTGAGCTCAGTCATTCACAAATAACAACCATCAAGGGCATCACGATGAAACTCACAAGAATTCTTCTGGCCGCCGCCGTGGCCGCCGCCACCTTGCCCGCCGTGGCGCAGGTGTCCGTCAACATCAACGTGCCCGGCCTGATCCAGGTCGCGCCGCCCGCACCGCGCTACGAGCCCGCGCCACGGCCGCGCAGCGGCCAGGTCTGGGTGCCCGGCCATTGGCAGTGGAACGACCGCGCCTACGCATGGCGCCCCGGCTACTACGTGGCGGCCCGCCCCGACTACGCCTACGCCCCGGGCGGCTGGGTGCGCGCCGACGGCGGCTGGCGCTGGCGCGAAGGCGACTGGCGCCGCGCCGAGCGTCGTGAAGAACGCCGCGAAGACCGCCACCACCGCCGCCATGACCGCGACCACGACCGCTACGACCATGACGACGACCACCGCGGCGGCGGCCACTGCCCGCCCGGCCAGGCGAAAAAGGGACGCTGCTGATAGCAGCAGCAGGAGCAGCTTGCGCGCCTGCTGACGCGCAAGCCGTCAGTTCACCGTCACCCTGAATCGCACGCTGCCCGTACCGCCGGGCGCGAGTTGCCCGGTGAACTTCCAGTCCAATGGCCCCGTTCCGCCCGGCGCTTGTGCGGCCGCGCATGCCACGGCCGGCGCAGGCAATGCATTGGCCGGTGTGCGCTTCGTGCATGCGGTCAGCGTCGCCGGGGTCGAACCTTCCTGCGAGGCGACGAAGCTGGTGTAGACCGGCGTGACGTCGCTCACCGTCAGGCCGCTGATCGGAGTCGCGCCGTTGTTGGTGTATGTGATGCGGTACTCGAGCGTCTCGCCCGACTTGGCTTCGTTGTTGAGCCCGAAGTTGCCGTTCTTCGTCAGGTTGCGCACTTCCTTCTTGAGCTCCAGCGCCGTGCTCGACGCGGTCGTGGTGTCGAGCACGAGGTAGCTCGCGCTCAACGCGGGCGATGCGTTCGTGAACACGAAGCTCGCCTGCACCGAGCGCTTGTCGTTGTAGCCGGCGAGCGCGCCGGCCGGAATGAACTCCTGCACCACCACGCACAGGTTCTGCCCTGTGGTCACAGGCCTGGGCACCGCCGGCGGATAGAGCACAGAGGCGCCGGCCTGCAAGGCACCGGTGCAGCCCGGGTCTTCGTAGATTTTTGCGCTCCAGCCGTCGATTGCCGGCGTGGCCACCGCGCCGGCCACGCCGAAGCTCACCGTTCCGCCGGTCTGCGCCACGAAGGTGTGCGCGTGGCTCACGCTGCTGCCGGGCGAGCCGGTGCGGGCGCTGTCGGCGCCGAAGCGGTTGAGGGCCACGTCGCCGAAGTTCAGTTCGCCAACCCGGGCGTCGTTCCATGCAAAGGCGATGTGATCCGGCGCCCCCGCGGCGGTGCGCGTGTAGGTGTAGGTCCGCCCGCCCACGGCCACGCCCGTGCCGGAAGGCAGCGGCGTGCTGCCGGCCGACGCCCCCGTGGACAGATGACCCGCCGGCGTGCTCTCTTCGACGCACAGCGGATCGCCGTTGGACGGCGACGAAGGCTGCGACGGCACCTCCAGGCGGTAGTGGCCCGAGCCGTCGGTCACGGCCGTGGACCACACGCCCGCCGCACAGTTGGTGAGCCGCATCTGCACGCCCACGAGCCCCGCTTCGCCGCCGTTGGCCACGCCGTCGTTCGGCACGCCCGCGCCGCTGCCGTTGTCGCTGAAGACGCGGCCGGTGATGGCGTAGGCGTCGCTGTTGACGAAGGTGCATACGATGTCCGCGCCGCCCACCATCCATTCGGCGGGAATCGTCAGCACGTTGCCGGCCAGCACCACCGGCGGCAGCGACGCCGCTGCAGCCGCTGCCGCCCGCCTCGAAGCGGACACCCCGGGGATGGGCGACGGCGCAATGGCGTCCTTCACGTCGTAGCAGCTGGCGCTCACCGGGTTCACGGGCCAGCCGGCGGGCGACGTCTCGGTGATGGTGACCGGGACGCCGACCCTGCCGGTGATGGTCTGCGCGCCAAACTCCTCCCCCGGCACGGTGAGCGTGATGGTGTCGCTGCTCACGCTGAGGCCCGACAGCGCAAAGCGAAAGCGGTGGGTGCCCGAACCGACGTACGCCGCCTTGACGATGCGGACCTTCGGGTCACCCAGCCGGACCCCGATGGGCAGCGTCGTGGCATCGCAGGGATCGGTCACCAGCGGGGTGCAGAGCGCATCGCCGCCGCCGCTCAGGTTCACCGTGTTCGTGCCGGACTGCGCGCCCACGGCCGTCTTGTCGACCTCGACGGGAATGCGGATGTCGAAGGTGCCCGGCGCCACACCGGCGGCCACGCTGCAATTGGAAATCAGCGAGCCTGCCGCAGGGCAGCCGCTCAGGACGCCGGTGGTGGTCCTGGCGATCAGCACGGGCGGCCCGGCCAGCGTGATGCCGGTGGGCAGCATGTCTTCCACGAACAGCGGCGCCGTGGTCGGTTCATGCTCCACCTTCACGGCGACCGTGTAGAACTGGCCCGCCGCGCCGACGATCAACGGATTCGCACTCGCGGTCTTCGTCGAGGTGATGGCCAGCGGAAAGGCCACGGGCGTATTCGTCGTGCTCCGGCACACGCCGATTCCGGCGCAATACGGATCCCCGCCCTTGGAGGCCATCGCGACATTGACGATGTACGACACCGGGGCCCCCACGGTCACGGCAGACGGCAGCGGCGTCACGGGAATGACGAACGAATGGGAGGTCATCAGGCCGGGGGGCACCGTGCAGGTCACGTTCTGCTGGACGGCCGTGCAGCCCGCGGGCAGCGTGCCGATGCGCAGGGACGATGAAATGGCGTCGGTGATCTCGGCCGGCGCCGTGGTCGGGCTGCCGTTGCTGCTGAGCTTCAGGGTGTAGCTGGCCGGCACGCCGACGAAGAATTTGGCGACGCTGGCCGTCTTCTGGAGCTTCAGTTGCATCATGTCGACCGATGTGGGCGGCGTGGTCGAGTCGCAGGCCTCGTTGACCGCCGTCGTGCATGCCAGGTCTCCCCCACCGCTCAGGTTCGCCATGTTGGTGCCCTTGTTCAGGCCCGCGGCCGGTGTGCTGACGCTGACGGGAATCCTGATTTCGAAGGTGCCCGGTGCAACACCGGCCGCCACGTTGCAGAAGACGCCGCCGCCGATCGTCGGGCACCCGACCAGCGTGCCGGTGGTCGTTCCCGGAATCAGCGTCGGCCCGCCACGCAGGTTCATGCCCGCGGGCAAGAAGTCCGTCAGCCCAATGGGCGCCGTGGTCGTCCCGTTGGCCACGGTGATGAACAGGGAGTAGAACTGGTCGGGCGCCCCCACCACCAGCGGGCTGGCGCTGACCGTCTTGGTCGAGGTGATGACGGGCAGAGGCGGAAGGGCCACCGGCGTGGTCACCGTGCTCGTGCACGCCCCCGTGCCGTTGCAAGTGGCGTCTCCCCCCCCCGATGCCGTGGCCGTGTTGGTCACGCCGGGCACGGCCGAAGGCTGGGGCGTCACCGGAATGACGAAGGACGCGGACGATGTGAACCCTGGGGGCACCAGGCAACTGACGTTCTGGCCCACTCGGCTGCACCCCGGGGGAAGGTCGCCGATGGTCAGCGAAGGCGGCACTCTGTCGGTCACCACCGTATCGGCAGTGGTCGCGGCGCCAGTCGTGTTCGTCAGCGTGAGTGTGTAGCTGGCAGGCTGGGCCACTACCCATGGGGCCGTGCTGGCTTCCTTCTTGAGCGCCAACTGGGGGGCTGGGGGGTCTGGCACGAAGAAGCACAGCACGTTGTACGACCCATTCGGCTGACCGTAGCTTGGCTCGAGCGAGAGCGTGACGGAAGACGCGGATGTTCTCGAAACAACGGCCCATGCAGAGCCCCCAGAACTGGGTGTTGCCCCCTCAAGATTGCCGTCTGCATCGATTTTTACCGGCGTAAGGCCACCTATCTGTGCGGCCACTTGCTCGGCGGCAGGCGTCTTGACCTCCGCCGCAGTGAACGGATAGTGATTTCCGTTGACGGACACCACCATCTTCTCGCACCCATCTGCTGGGTTGCAGTTGAGCACGTAGGTTCGAACGCTCAGGTTCTTCACCGGCACAGAAAAATTGAACGTGCATGCCTGCCGCACGTTGGGCCTTCCCAGCCAGAGATAAGTACCCCATGCGAACTTGTCCTCCACCCCGCATTCGCCCTCCGTGGTGACAGCGACGCCCCCGTAGGTCCCGCTCTTCCATAGACATAGATCTGCAGCCGTGGCCTGCGTGCCGATCAGGAGCGAGGTCAGTGCCAGAAAGACGACGCCGCGCAAGGCATGAAAGAAGTGCGCCACGCTTCTCGCAAGTGACATCGCACGCGTCCGCACGGGTAGGCAGCGAAGCGCCGTCGCGCAGTGCATCGAATCAGTTTTTTGCATTTTCATTGGCCATTCATCCGCGACTTCATCGATCGGTCCGGTCGTCTTTCACGGGGGCAACTGCGCTCGCCGACGCGGCACCCAGCGCCGTCTCGTCGAACTTGAAACGCAGCCGGATGTACGCGCCCTTGCTCGTGTAGTCGTTGGCCGCCAGGTCGCGGTCTTTCAGGCCCACGAAGTTGTAGCCCGCCGACACCCACAGGTCCTTCATGACCTGGTAGCCGACTTCGATGCCCAAGGTCTTCTGCAGGCCGCCGCCCTTGCCGCGCAGCAGGCCGGCCTGCACGCCGAGGTCCCAGCTGTCGTTGAGGTCTTGCGTGTAGCGCGCCTGCAGCAGGTGCGCCCAGTAGGTACTGCGCAGCAGGCCGTCGTCGGCGCGCGACCACTTGGCGGCGTAGCGCCCGTTGATCACGGTGCCGGGGCGCGGGTTGTAGTTGAGGTGGGCCGAGACGATGTCGGCGCTGGTGCGCCCGGGCAGCGCTGCGCTGCCGTTGCCCGCACCGAAGACGCTGGCGCCGTCGAGTGCGCCGGTCGAACTGCCGGTGCCGGTGACGCGCTCGGAACGGCGCTCGTAGCGCAGGAGCGCGTTCCAGCTGTCGGTGTCCACCGGACGGTAGGCCAGGCCGATCTGGTGGCGCGCCAGGTGGTGCGCGTTGCCGGCGTTGGCTCCCTGCCCTTCGCTGGCGCTCATCACGCTGCGCGCCAGCAGGCTCCATGACGCATCGATCTTGAAGCCGAAGCCCGCGCTGAACAGGCGCGTGTCGGCGTCGTCGCCGTGGCGGCCTTCGAGGATGCCGCTGGCCTTGATGCGCGCGTCGGTGTATTCCACGCCGCCGGTGATGGCGGTGGAGTCGCCCGTCAGGCCGCTGGCGTGGCCGGTGCCGTTGTTGCCGCTGTTGCGCAGCCCGCCGATCTGGCGCGTGTGCTCGACGCCGCCCGTCAGGCGCCAGTGGTCGTCGACCCTGAAGGTGTTGCGCACGCCCGTGGCGGCCTGCGCGGCGCGCCCGTCGAGGCTGTCGGCCAGGCGGTACTCGCTGTACACGCGCCCGCCCTCCATGTAGGCGCTCTCGATGCCGAGGATGCCCACGTTGTTCGACTGCCCCGCGTTCAGCTCGTACGGCCCGTAGAGGCTGGAGACCAGCTCGTAGCGGCCGTACAGGCGCGTCTTGTCGGTGACGGCGTAGTTGCCGCCCACCGCGAGCACGTGGCGGTCGGACTTGCGGATGTCCTGCTCGCCCTCGACGAACACGTGGGCCTGCGGCACGCCCGGCACCTGCGCCGACAGGCGGGCGCGCACGGTGGTCAGGTTGTCGTCGTTGGCGTTGGCCTGGGTACCGGCGTTGGCCGCCGCGCCGAGCGCGGTGACGTTGTTGGCGGCCACGCCGCTGCCGAGGTTGCCGCTGTAGGTGGAGACCTGGCCGTAGTCGAAACCCGAGCCACTGCCCAGGCCGGTGCCGTTGTGGCCGTGGCGCAGGCCGAACTCGCCCACCAGTTGCTCGCCGAACTTTCGCTGCACGCTGGCGGTGATGCCGCGGCGGGTGCCTTCGCGCAGGGCGTCCTGGCCGTAGAGCAGTTCGCCGCGCAGCGCGGTGGCGGCGTCGAGCCGGTACTCGGCGCGCGCCGAGGCTTCGGTGCGCCCGGCCGAGAAGCTCGCGCCGGGGTTGTCGAAGCCGGTGCTGGTCTTGCTTGCGAGCGCGGCCACGGCCAGGTCTTCGCCCTGGTGGCGCAACTCGACGCGGGCGCCGCTGCCCTTGCCGTTGCGGTCGGAGTCGGTCTGCACCCATTCGCCGGCGACGGTGGTGTGATCACCCAGGCGCGCCAGGGCGGTGACGGCGCCGAGCTTGCGGCAGTTCTCGGGGTTCTCGTCGATGGCCGCGACCACACCGACCTGCAGGTTCTTGGCCACCTTGAGCTGCACGTCGGCACCGGCCACGGTGAACTTGGGGCCGCCCGCGTCGACCTCGTAGGTCACGCGGATCGACTGCGGGTTGAGGTTCACATCGACCGACGCGATGGCGCGCGTGAACAGCAGGCGGCGCGTGAGCGGCTCGACGGTGTAGTCGACGAAACGCGTCACGGTCGAACGCTGCAGCACGAGGTCGGGCTGGTTGCGGTCGCGCACGACGATCTCGACCTGCTCGCTGTTCTCGACGAACTCGCCGCCCCGGGCGCCCAGGTAGTACGGGCCCGAGGTGCCGACCGCGCGGAATTCTTCCACCTGCTGGGTCTGCGCGGTGCGCGAGGCGTAGGTGGTGGTGCGCACCTCGCCATCGTCGTAGACGTGCTTGAGGCCGGTGAGCGAGCGGCTGACCTGGCTCAGGCTGCGCACCTCGGTGCTGCTGGCGGTACTGAAGTCGCCGTACAGCAGGTAGGAGCGGTTCTTGTCGATGCGCACGTAGAGCTTCCGCGTGCTCTGGGCGTCGAAGCCCTTCGCGGACGAGTCGCCGTACACGGGGTAGAACTCGTCGGGGCGGATGTCGCGGAACAGGCGGTCCTTGCGCGTCTTGTCGGAATCGTAGGCGGCGGTGAGCAGGTACTCGCCCTTGACGGCGCCCTTGAAGAAGAAGGCAGCGCGCGCAGCCGCGCGGCGCTTGTCGTTGCCCTCGTCGGCCAGGCCGGACAGCTCGGCCTCGAAGGCCGCGCCCGCGGGCATCGCACCCAGCGGCACCTGGCCGCGCTTGGTGAAGTCGAGCACGCCTTCGACGATGCCGACGCCGATCATCGGGCGCAGCTCGGGCAGCAGCGCCAGCCGCGCCTCGCTCGTGAAGCTCGCGGCCGTCACGCGCAGGCGGGCATCGCCGGGTTCGCCGGGCGGCAGCAGGCGGAAGTCGGCCACGCCACCGTCCATGAAGACCTGGGTGCCGGGCTCGGCGGGGTTCAGGTCTTCGTCGAGCCAGCGGCCGCGGTCGGTCTCGAGCGTGAGCTGCGTGCGCGCGGTCACTGGCACGCCGGCCGCGTCGGTCAGGCGCACCTTCACGACGACGGGCGTGCGCAGGTCGGCTTGCGCCGAGGCGGGCACGTCGATGTGGATGGCGCCGAGCTTGTCGGGCGCGGTGACGCTGATCTGCTGCGCGGCGCCGCGCACGTTGCCGAACGGATCGACAGCTTCGAGCACGAGGCGGTTGACGCCGGGCCGCAGCACGATGCCGATGTACTCCCAGGCGCCGATCCGGCGGCTGGCCTGCTCGGTCTTCTTGCCGACGCGGCGCTCCTCGACGCCTTGGCCGTTGACGCTCAGGCGCAGCGCCAGGCCGGCTTCGCCCTTGACGCGCACGTTGAGCGAGGTCGAGGGCAAGGTGTCGCCATCGCGCAGGTCGATGAAGCCGAGGGCGTTGCTTTCGATGCGGGGCAGCAGGGCCTCGAGGTCGATGGGGCTGGGGACGGCCTGCGGCGGCGCCACCGCGGTGGTCGGCTGCGCAATACCGCGGGACACGCGCATGCCGGAGAAAAGACTGCCCACGGGGGATGCGCCATCCACCGCGGCGCCGCCGGTCACCGCGCCGAGCGTGCTGCCCTGGCTGCCCGACGCGCCGCCGATGAAGCTGCTGGGCGACGCCGATGCGGCGGGCATCGCGATCAGCGGCGCCGAGCTGGCCTGCGTGGTGCTGGTGCCGGTGCTGCCGCCCGCGCGCACCTCGCCGCTGGCAGGCAGCGCACGCCGGTCGCCCACGGGGACGATCCGGCCCTCCGGGTCCAGGCGCATGCGCACCTGGGCTTCGGCCTCGGTGTCGGGCACGGCGGCGATGGCCTCGCGCCGCGCGATGACGTCGCTCATCACCGCCGGTGAGTCGCAGTTGGTGACGACGAAGTTGGCCTTGTGGAATTCGCCCTTCTTGAGATCGACGAAGCGGCTGTCGGGGCGCCCGGCATTGCGGTTGTCGAGCGCTTCGAGCCGCGCGCCGGCGGGCAGCGTGGTGGCATCGAGCCGCAGCACATGGGTCACCGGTTTGAGGCCGTACAGGCTCCACTTGCCTTCGACGTCGGTGATGACGTGCGTACCGTCTTCCATGTACAGGCGCACGCCGGGCACGCCGATTTCGTCGACGCCCTGCTGGCGGCCGTCGCGGCGGCAGTCCATGTAGACCTTGCCGAAGAGGAAGGCATCGTCGGAAAACACGCCGCCGGTCACGCGCACAGTCCATTGGGCGAGGTTCGACTGCATGGGGCCGGAACTGGCGCGGGCACGGTTGACGGCGTCGCCGTTGGTGGGCGCGCCGACACCGACGCGCACGCGGTAGCGCACCGTTGCGGACTGGTCGATGCCGAGCGCGAGGCCGGGATGGTTGAAGACCAGCCGCGGACCGGCCCCGCCCACGGGATCGGCCGTGGCCGCACCGTTGAGCCGCGCACTGCCGGCCACGTAGGCGAAGCCCGGCGGCAACTGGTCGGAGAGGCTAAGGCCGGTGACGGGAAAGCCGGTCTTGTTGGTGGCGACCAGCGCGTAGTCGAGGAAATCGCCGAACTCGACCTGGCGCTTGCTGCCTTCCTTGCGCAGCACGAGGCCGAGCACGTTGCCCGGGTCGAGCGGGATGTGGTTGTGCACCACGTCGCAGGCCGCGCCCGAGGGCTCGAAACCGGCCTTGAGCGAGAAGTGGTGCGTGGTGGGCTCCGCGCCCTGCGGCGACGCAGCGTTCGGGACGATGGCGCCGCAGCGGTCGAAGGTGCCGGGCGTGGCGGGGATGAGCTGCGAAGGCGCCGCGTAGGCACTGCCCGCGGGCGGCGCCACACCCAGCGCATAGGTGCAGCTGCCGGTGACCGGCGGCGACAGGAAATAGAACTGGTAGCCGCCGTCGGCGCCGGTGGTCATCGACAGGCTGCCGTCGGCATTGGCGCGGTAGACGCCGCTGTCGCCGCCGAACACCTCGGCCAGGGCCATCGGCCGGGCAGCGCCGTCGCTGCAGGACTGGCGGGTGAAGGTGACGACGGCGCCGGCCACCGGTTGGCGCGTGACGGCGTTGTAGACCACGCCCTGCGGGTCGGCCAGCATCGAGGGCGCGCTGCTGGCGCTCGCGGTGACGAGCGCGGCCGACGACGCAGAAGCGGTGTTCTGCTCGAAGGCGGCCGCCCAGGCCTTGTTGGTGAACGGCACGCGGGCGCCGTTGCTCGACGGCTTGCGGGTGACGCGCACGGTGAATTCGATGTCCTCGCTCTGGCCCGGTGCGAGGGCGCGGCTGCCGTCGGTGAGGCCGAGCGCGGCCTGCATCGGCAGCCGGAAGGGATCGGCGCTGGCGGCGGCCTCGCGGTCGCAGGCTGCGCGGCCGGTGAAGCCGGATGCGATCTGCAGCACGCCGTTGCGCACCTTCGGCGCGCCGACGAGTTCCCAGGCGGCGACGAGGCCTTCGGGCTTGTCCATGTCGAAGGTGCAATCGAGGTTGTCGATCACGCGCACGTTCGGGGCCGGGGCCGCGCCGGTGTTGCCGACCTTGAAACGGTAGTCGAGCTCGTAGACGCCCTCTGCCACGCGGCGCGGCTGCGAGACCCTCTTCACGAGCGAGAGCACGGGCTGCTGCAGCTGCACCGGCGTGGGCGAGGTGTCGTTGCCGGGGTTGCCGTCGCCGTCGGCGTCGGGGTTGCTGCCGTTGACGGAGTCGTCGAAGACCGTGGGCGGGCCACCGGCAGCGAGCGCGGCCTGTGCGCGCACGGTGTTGAGCAGCGTGCCCACGCGGCCCGACACGTGAAAGCGCACGTCGAAACGCACCGTGAACTGGCCGCCCACGGGCAGCACCGCACCGGGTGCGAGCAGGTCCTGCGCGGAGGCCGTGCCGTTGAATGCGGCGTTGACGGCCGCCACCGTGCCCGCCACGCCATTGTCCGAACCACCGACGATGGTCAGGGTCCCGGGCACCACGGCGTACTGGCGCGCGCCCGGCACCGCAGCGGTCGTGCGGGTGCCGAACTGCGTGGCGCCCTGCCCTTCGAGCACGTCGGCCAGTTGCACGCCGTGCAGCGCGGTCGTGCCGTAGTTGCGCACGTTGACGTCGAAGGTGACGGTGGCCGTGCCGTCGGGTTGGCCGTCCGCACCGCGGTGCATGCGCGGCGTGGAGGCGGCCTTGGCGACGCCGATGCGGCCCTGGCCTTGCGGCGGCGCCATCGCGATCACCACCGTGTTCGACGGCGACGCGGCAGGTGCGACGCCGTCGTTGTACTGGCTGTGCGCGGTGTTGCGGATATCGCCGGTGTGATCGGCCTTGACCTGCACCGCGAACTGCATGGCGATGGAAGCGTTGCGCGCGAGCGCGGTGGGCACGCCGATGGCCACTTCGATCGCCGCGCCGTCTTCGGCGGTGCGGTAGCTGAAGTCGGCGTCGCCGGGCATGCGGAACAGGCGCACCGCGCCGGCCGCCGTGCTCTGCAGGCTACCAGCGAGGTAGCGCGTGCCGGTGGGCACGAGGTCGCGCAGCAGCAGCAGGCTGCGCGGGCTGCCGTTGACCAGCACCTGCGTGCCGGTGGGCGCGGCCGCGCCGCCGGGCTGCGCGTCGCGCGCGCCGGTGTTGGTGCCCGAGATGCTGAAGTCGATGCGCGTGCTGCCGGGCACGACGGCACCCGCATGGCTGGCCGACTTGACCAGAGCGAGCACGGCGACGCTGCCCACGTCGACCGTGTCGCGATTGCTCGCGCTCGCACCCTGCAGGGCGGTGGTCGCGCTCAGCACCACGCAGGCGCTGCCGCTGGCCGCGGCGGGAATGGTGCCCTGCACCAGCAGTTCGGCCGTCTGGCCCGGCTCCAGCGCGAGCGTGCTGGCGGCACCGGGCAACAGCACGAGATCGGAGGCGTCGACGACGCCGTTGTGGTTGCCGTCGCGCGCCACGCGCAACGCCGACAGGTCGAGCCCGTCGGCCGGGCACCCCGCGCCGTCGTTGACGAGCCCCAGGGTGTAGCGCGAAGCCACGTTGCCGGTGTTGGTGAGCAGGTGGCTCAGCGTGACGACGGTGCCGGGCGGACGGTTCACGCGCTGGTCCTGCGTGAGCGACAGCGCCTCCACGGGCAGCACGCTGGCGGTCACGGCATTGGAGATGGCCGTCTCGCTGTGCCCGAGGCCGGCCGGGACGTAGGTGCCCGTCGCGATGCTGCGGATCACGACGCCGCCGGGAGCGGGCGCCGCTTGCGCGACCGGTGCGAACAACATGGCGAATGCAAGTGCGAGGCCGAAGACTGCCATCGCGCTGCGCGCAGGCGCCGCGCAGCCCCACCTTCGAGGCAAGCCGGCACGCGAAGAAGAAAGAAGAAATGGCACGCGGTGAACCTTCCCTCGCACCTCCCGCTGCGGGAGACACGTCAAACAGTCGAAGAACTCTTTCCTCTGCCGCCTCGAAGGCCGGCAAGGCACGGCTTGCATGCAGCGATGTGCGCGAAAGCAGCAGGGGAAACAGGCGAGGCACCGGGGCGAACCCAGGCCTCGCGGGAAACGGCCGACGGCCCTTGCGGAACCGTCGGCGGCGCCGATGTCAGATCAGGGGTTGATCTGCACGGCGAAGGTCAGCGTGACCTTTCCACCTGGGGCCACGGTGTTGGCCGCGCTGCCGCAGCTGACCGCGGTGGCGGTCGATGCGAAGGCCGGCGCCGTACCGCCAATGCCCGGGGCTTCGCACTGCAATGCAGGCTGCTTCGCGCTCAGGACGGTGTACGCCGGCAGTGCGTCGTTGATGGCGATGTTGGTCACCGGCACGATGCCTTCGTTGGTGGCAACGACCTGGTAGACGATGCACTGGCCCGGCTTCAACTGCAGTGACGTTGCCGCGAACGCGGTGTCCGCCACGCCGTCACAGGTCGCATCGGCCGCCTGCGTCTTGAGGACGCGGATCTGGCCGGTGATCACGGCCGTGATGTCGGTGGCCGAAGGCGTACCGCAGTTGGGGGCCGGGTCGGTGAAGGTGGCCGTCACCGTCGTGGTGTTGCTGACACCCGCGCTCACGCCCCCCGGCGCGAACACACGCACCAGCAGCTTCTGCGCCGCGCCTGCCGGCAGGCTTGCCAGCGGACCGTTCACCGGCGTGTCGCCAGCGTCGATCTGTCCGTCGCCGTTGACGTCGAGGTAGACCGCGGTGGTCCAGCCTTGCGCCTCATCTGCCGCAGGCACCTTGGCTGTCAGCGTGTACGCGCCGCAGCTCTGGGCGCCGATGTTGGTCAGCGTGTGGGCATACACCACGGTGCCGCCGGGTGCGACCTGGCCGTTGTTGTTCGGCGTGAGCGAGGCGCCCAGCTGAAGGGCCGTCGAGGTCACCGTCACGGCGTCGGTCTTGACGTCGGAAGCGATGCCGCCGGTCGAGGCCACCGCAGTGGATTGCACCTTGAAGTAGATCTTCACTGCAGTGACTGCGGCTTGCGAGGAAGGCGGCGTGACGCACGCTTCGACCGCCTGCTGCCCCCCGGCGATGACCGCGAGGTTCGAGATGGCCGGCGATGCACAGGTGCCGCCAAACGCCACGAACTTGACCGTCCAGCCTGCCGGCAGCGCGCCCGGGAAACCGGTCGTCTGGCTGGCGGCAAGGTTGTAGGTCGCGTCGATCACGTCATGGTTCTTCACCCACAGCGTGAAGACCGTGCCGGTGCCGGCGCCCGTGTCATGAACCTGCGTTGGCAACGGGCTGGGGCCCGCGCCGAGGTCACCGTTGGCGACACTGCCGGTACCTGTACCGATCTTCGTATTGGTCAGGTCGACCAGGGTCTCGATCACGCGTTCGAGGCGGTCTTCGGTCGCATCGATCTTCGTGTTGTCGCCCACGGAACGACCGAGCACGGTGGCCACGTAGGCGCCGCCCACGGTGGCCGGCGGCAGTTGCACCTGCGTCACGATGTTGAAGCTCGCGCCAGCCGGGATCGGACCGGTGTCGGGCACGCCGTCACCGTTCGTGTCCAGCAGCGGTGCGCCGGTGTCCGCCGCGAAGAACTGGAAGCTCGTGCCGGCCGGGAAGGTGTTGGCGGAGATCGACAGGTTCACGGCATCGGTCGCGCCGCCCGTGTTGAACACGGTTTGCGGGAACCGGACGCTGCTGCCTGCCACGGCCAACTGCCTCGTGGTCAGGTCTTGCCCGGCGGGGTTGGGCGTGCCGGGTGTCGCGTCGAGCGCCGTTGCAGCCGTGGACGGGTTGGAACCCACCACGATGCCGAAACGCGCCAGGACGGTGTACGCCGACGGGTTGGAGGTCGAACCGACGGTGCCGATCAACGCTGCGGTCACGCCAGCCGGCGCGTTCGCGGGGTTGTAGCGGGCCACGTTGGTGGTGGTGGACGTACCGACCGCCGCGGTGCTGTTCACGAGCACCACGAAGCTCAGCGTTTGCGTCACGTTCGGATTCAGCGAAGCCACCACGGCATTCAGCGTGTTGCCGGTCGCCTGGAAGTCGATGCCCGACGGATCGCCGCCCGCACCGTCACCCAGCGCCGTACCCGACGCACCGCTCCACACTGCCGAACCCGTGACGTAGGTCAACCCTGCCGGCAACACGTCGGACAGCGCGAACTTGCCCGGTGCGCCGCCCGTGTTGTTGAACGTGAGGGTGTAGACCGAGTACTGGCAGTTCGCGTTCGACGCGAGACCGGCTGTCCAGCTCGTGGCCGTGCAGGCGGCGGAAGAGCGCGGCCCACTGGTCGGCGCGGTCGGCCAGACGCCGTTGTCCGGTGCTGCGACCGACGGAGTGCCGATGACCTTGGTGAGGTTGAACACCGCATCGGTGGCCAGCTTGACCTCGTCCTTGTCGGCCGCCGAGGTGTTCGGCGCGGTGTACAGCGCCGGAGTGCCCGGGGTGGCGGTGATCGTTGCGGCATCGAAGTTGCCGGTGCCGGTGGCTGAGCCCGGGATCGTGTAGGCCACGACGAAGCGGAACGCGCCGTTGTTGCCGGGCACGCTCTGCGCCGGGGTCACCGTGCAGACGTTCGCATCGGTGGCCGAGCACAGCGCCGTCGTGCTGTCGGGCAGCCCGTTGCCGTCGGCATCGGCAAAGACCTCGACACGCGAGAACTTGCCCGCATCGGCCTTGACCGTGAGGGCGAAGGTGTCGACGCCGTTGCCGGTGTTGGTCAGCACGTGAGGCGCATAGACCGTGGCGCCGGCCGCGCCGGACTTGGTGTTGACGATGGTCGTCGTCACCTGGTTGACGCTGTCGAGCGTGAACGAGCCCACCTGGAGAACGGTGGTCTGCACCAGGTTGGAGGTGGCGACCTGGGTCGTCCCGGCGGCGTCCGAATAGCTGGCGGACGCCTGGTTGCCGATGACGGTGTTGGCGGGCGGCGACGCGGCAAGTGCCGCCGGGCTTCCGAAAAGGAAGCCCAGCGTCAACGCTGCGGCGCCTGCCCAGGGCGCGCACGGCTTGCAGCCGCTGGCGCGTTGGGTTGGCTGGGTGGGAATCACGTAGTTTTCTCCTCTGTTGTCGATGAACGGAAACACGAAAGAACCTGGCCGGTACGTTTCGACGGGCGAACGCGTACCTGCCGACTGGCACTCGGAAACAAGAGATCGATGGAAAAGGCGGGCGCCCTCGCCTCGCGCAGCGCGCGAGGGCCGGCGCGGCCTTTACTTGCCGCGCGGGGGCGGCGTGGCGGGCGTGGGAGGCACAGCCGTTGGCGGCGCGACGGTTTCGACCTTGGCGCGCGCGCTCACGGCGAGGCTGCCGTTGGCGGGCAACTGGCCCAGGCTCCAGCGCAGCATGCGGTACTCGCTGTAGGGAACGGGTTCGGTCTTGCCGCCGGGCAGTTTGCGAACGAGCGGCTCGGGCTCGAAGACGGCGGTCTTGGTGGCGGCTTTCACGAGGCTGGCGCCTGGCTTGGCGCTGCGCGGCAGGTATTCCAGCCCCTCGGGGATCGGCAGATCGGCCACGAGGCCCTTGACGGGCTTGCCGGTGTTGTTGGTGTAGGTGGCCTTGTATTCGATGACGTCGCCCGGCTTGATGGTGGCCGCGTCCTGGAACTGTTCATTGCCGTCGGGCCCCTTGACCACCTTCGACTGGGCGAGGACGACGGTCACGGCCTGGGCCGCGACAGGTGCGCGCGGCGCCTCCAGCGAAGCGGTGGGTTGCGCGAACGCGACGGTCGCGGCGCCTGCGGCAAGCAGGACCAAGCCTGCGCGGATCAGCGGGTGGACCGCCCCTGCGCAGCCTCGCGACGACGACAAGAACAAGTCCCATGTGGATGCTGTCATTCAAACCCCAATTAACAATATTTGAAATTCACGTCGCAAAATTTGCAATCAACCTCTTATTGCAAACAAATAGCCAACATTGCTTGCAATTGAAGGCAATCGGCCACTTAGATTTTTGCGTACTGAATTCTTATGTCTCGGGGCTTTTATGGCAATCAAACAAAAGAACAGAGGATGCGCAAATGAGACATATTGAACAAACAAAATGCATCCACCATTTCGTTCGACCTGAAGCCCCCTCAATTGAAGCTTTCAAGCTTCTGGGAGAGTCAAAACAATTGAGATCGAATGACAACAACAGCAACCCCAGGCGTACCCCTTATGCACCAAATAATATTCTCAATGAATTCGAACCCATAAGATTAATTTGAAATCACTCATTCAATGCGGCACAAGAAATTATTCATCGATGAATTACAGAGAAATCCCGGTGGTCAGGAAAATATCGAACTCGCAAAGAATCCGGTAAATATGAGCGCTTGCCCACCCTTTTCCCATCACTCATTCACGTCATCTCGAATCACAGGCTCTTGATTTCAATTCAGGCGTTCTACTGATTGAATCCAGAGATTCCACGGCAATTCCTCGCTGCACCCGTAGGGCCATAATTGGCCAATCTGGCCAGAATCCCCTACACTCGCGCCCCATGGCTCTCCTCTCGCCCCGTCGACACCCTGCGCGCGCAGCCCTGCCCATGGCAGCGGCCGGTCGTCGTGTGGGCGCCGTCGTCGCGGCGGCCACGTCGGTCCTCCGACGCACGTCCGCACATTCCTGAGCCCGGCGGTCCGCTACCTTCTTCTTGATGCGCACACCTTGACCGCCGGGCACCACACCGCGCGGTAGCGACCCTGTCTGTTGGAAAGGCGGGTTGCGTTCATCTGGAGTGCTTCATGCTTTCAACCGTTCACGGGGAGCGCACGCTCACCGAACTCGATTACGTCCGCCTCAGCAAATTCGCGGACACGCCTCTTCCCCCGGCCCTGGTCGATCTGCTCGACACGGCCGACATCCTTCCGTCACGGGAAATGCCCTCGGACATCGTGACGATGTACACCCAGGTGGAAATCGAAGACCTGCCCGCCGGACAGCGGCAGAAGATCGTGATCTGCTATCCCGCCGACGCGAACCCGACCACGGGCTTCATCTCGGTGTTCTCGCCCGTCGGCATCGGCCTGCTGGGCCAGAAGACCGGCGCGGTCGCGCGCTGGAAGACGCCCGGCGGCGGCGAACACAGCGCGCGCGTGATCGCCGTGCTGTTCCAGCCGGAAGCCAGCGGCGACTACACGACCTGAAAGTGCGCCGGTTAAGGCCGGAGGCCGGCGCCCCGCCGGCCGGTCAGTGCTGCAGCACGCCGGCGACGCCGGGGCCCCTGCTCTTCGCACTGTCGATGGTCGCGCTGACGGAACTCGTGTTGACCGCCAGCGCCACCAGCACCGCCCCCACGAACGACGGATCGGCGCTGCCGCTGTAGCCCGACGCCCCGGCAATGGCCAGGGCCTGCGCCACCTGCTGCGTCGTCAGTTCGACGGCGGCTTCTCCCACGATATTCCTCTTCTTTGTGGCCATCTGAAAACTCCTGCGAATGGAGTTCGGACTGTAACCAAGCCCCGACAAGCGCCACAAATGTTCCTGACCGTGTGACTTTCGACACTGGCCCGCGCATCGGGCGGCCCGTATCGTCGCGCGGGCGCGGCGCCCGCCGGTGGGGCGGACGCCACATTGTTTTCATTTGACGGACAGGGACATGCCTTTTTCCAAACTCTCTCTCGCCAGCGCACTCGCGGGCCTGCTCGCGCTTTCCGGTTGCCAGACCA
This sequence comes from Variovorax sp. GW821-FHT09D04, assembly GCF_059416405.1. NCBI lineage: Bacteria > Pseudomonadati > Pseudomonadota > Betaproteobacteria > Burkholderiales > Comamonadaceae > Variovorax > Variovorax sp. GW821-FHT09D04. The sequence continues at coordinate 914,901 of NZ_JBWKPA010000001.1, read as the reverse complement.
TGGACATGCAGATGGGCGCTCCGGCGGCCAAGACCACGGCCACGGGCAGCGCCGCCGGCGGCGCCACCTCGGGCGAGAGCAGCCAGCTCGAACGCTGCGACTCGCCGCTCGGTACCGTCTCGCTGATCGAGAACGTCAATGCCGGCTGGTACACCATCCTCACCGGTGAATACCGCCTGCCGCCCACGGCCAACCTGCTGCGCCTGCTGGTGCAGCAGTCGAACTGCTTCGTGGTGGTCGAGCGCGGCGCGGCCGGCATGAACGCCATGACGCGCGAACGCGCGCTGATGCAATCGGGCGAGATGCGCGGCGGCAGCAACTTCGGCCGCGGCCAGATGGTGGCCTCCGACTACGGCCTGTCGCCCGAGATCGTGTTCAGCAACAACGACGCCGGCGGCATCGGCGGCGCGCTCGGCGGCCTCGTGGGCGGCGGCCGTGGCCGTGCCATCGCGGCTGTCGGCGCCAGCCTGCAGACCAAGGAAGCCAGCGCGCTGCTGACGCTCATCGACAACCGCTCGGGCGTGCAGGTGGCTGCGGCCGAAGGCAGTGCCTCCAAGACCGACTTCGCAGGCTTCGGCGGCCTCGGTGGCCGCGGCGGTGCGGGCGGCATCGGCGGCTACACCAATACCGCACAAGGCAAGGTGATCGCCGCGGCCTTCATGGACGCCTTCAACCAGATGGTCCGTTCGCTGCGCAACTACAAGGCGCAGACGGTGCGCGGCCAGGGCCTGGGCGGCGGCGGCCGGCTGGGCGTGGACGGCGGTGCCGCCCCGTCGCAGACCTCGGCGCCGGGCGCCGCCCGCCCGCGCCGCAAGTAAGCGCGGCCGTCCATCGTCTTCGATGTGACCCGGGCCGAATGCCGGTCGGGTTCACAATTCATCCCTCTGGAGGTGAAACACGATGGATGGTTTGGAAGAGTCGGCGGAAGCAGCCAAGGGCAAGCTTGTTTATCCCTTTGCGGAGCTTCCGCCACGCGGCAAGTCGATCGAGGTCGCCGACGGGGTCCACTGGATCCGCATGCCGCTGCCCTATTCGCTCGACCACATCAACCTGTGGGCGCTGGACGACGGCGACGGCTGGGCCGTGGTCGACACCGGCGTGCGCACCGAGGAAACGGTGGCGGTCTGGCGCGAGCTGTTCGCCAATTCGCCCGACACGCGCGGCCTCACCCGCGTCTTCGTGACGCACATGCACCCCGACCACGTCGGCATGGCCGGCTGGCTCACGCGCAAGTTCGGCGTGCGGCTTTGGATGACCCGCTCCGAATACCTCATGTGCCGCGTGATGGTGTCCGACACCGGCCGCGAAGCGCCCGACGACGCCATCGCCTTCTATCGGCGCGCCGGCTGGGGCGAGGCGGCCATCGAGACCTACCGCACGCGCTTCGGCAACTTCGGCAAGCACATCCACCCGCTGCCCGACAGCTTCCGGCGCCTGCGCGATGGCGAGGTGTTGCGCATCGGCGCGCACGACTGGCGCGTCGTCACCGGCAACGGCCACTCGCCCGAGCATGCGTGCCTGTACTGCCCCGACCTGAAGGTGCTGATCTCGGGCGACCAGATCCTGCCGCGCATCTCGTCGAACGTCTCGGTCTCGCCCGTCGAACCCGATGCCGACCCGATGGCCGACTGGCTCGCGTCGCTCGCCAAGCTCAAGCGCGAAGTGCCCGACGACGTGCTGGTGCTGCCGTCGCACAACGAGTGCTTCCGCGGCCTGCATGCGCGCATCGACCGGCTGCAGCACGGGCAGGAGCGCTCGCTCGACCGCTTGCGCAACGCATTGAAGACGCCGAAGCGCGCGGTCGATGTGTTCACGAGCCTGTTCGCGCGCAGCATCGCCGAATCCGACGTGCCGTTGCTGGGCATGGCGACCGGTGAAAGCCTCGCCTGCCTCAACTACCTGCGCCACCGCGGCGAGATCGCGTGCGACATTGCCGACGACGGGGTGGCCTGGTACCGACTGACGTCCGCCGCCTGAGCGCCGCTCAGACCTCAAGCACGACCTTGCCGATATGCCCGGCGCGCTCGAGGTAGCGATGGGCCTGCACCACGTCGTCGAGCGCGAAGCTGCGGTCGATGCGCACATGCAGCGTGCCATCGGCAAGGCCTGCATCGATGAAGGCCAGCGCGCGACCCAATGCGGCCGCGTCGCGCGGCAACCCCATGGTGGCGGCACCCGTGTGCTCCAGCACCTTGTAGACGTGGAAGCGCCAGCTCTTGCGGAACTGCGCAACTACCGGAAACTTGAATTCGGCGCCGCCCGACAAGCCATACAGCACATACCAGCCGCCATGCGCGACCACGTCGCCGAGCCGCTCGACCTGCGCGCCACCTACGCCGTCGTACACCAGGTCGACACCGCGGCCCTCGGTGAGCGCCAGCACGCGCTCGACCACGTCTTCTTCGTCCGTCACGACCACGTGCGCAGCGCCCGCTTCCCGCAGCGCGTCGCGCTTGGCCGCCGTGCGCGTGACCGCGATGGCGACGATGCCCGCCACGCGCGCCATCTGCAGCGCCGCGATGCCGGTGCCCGATGACGCCCCGGTGACCAGCATGACCTGGCCGCGCTGCAGCCGTGCGATCTCGAACATCGGGAAGTAGCCCGTGAGATACGCCATGTAGGCGCCCGCAGCCTGCACGGCCGACAGGTTGGCGGGATGCCGCACCACATGCGCGGCCGGAAAGAGGATGCGGTCGCCGTAGGTCGGATACAGCCCCTGGCTCGCCCCCGGCAGCACCGCGACCCGGTCGCCCACGCCCAGCCCTTCGACGCCCTCGCCCACGGCCTCGATGACGCCGGCGGCTTCGTTGCCCAGCCCCGCCGGCAACGTCGCGTCTTCGATGTACAGGTTCTCGCGCCACAACGCGTCGGCCCGGTTCAGGCCGATGGCCTGCACCGCGATGCGCACCTCGCCAATGCCCGGCGCGGGCACCGCGACCTCTTCGAGCCTCAGAACCTCGGCACCACCGAATGCGTGGAAGCGAACCATCCTGCTCATGACAACTCTCCTTCTTTCTTGAATGACCGATGGCTTCAATCTAGAGGCCGCGGCGTCATCAAGGAAATCGATTCGCGGGATAGTCGCTATGCGCACCATCGATAACGCCAGGACCCCGATGAAACCCATCGAACTCAACCGCATCGACCTGAACCTGCTCACCGTGCTGGCCGCGCTCATGCGCGAGCGCCATGTCAGCCGCGCTGCCGAGCGGCTGAACCTCGGCCAGCCCGCGGTGAGCCATGCGCTCGCGCGACTGCGCGATCTCACGGGCGATCCGCTGCTGGTGCGCCAGGGCCGCGTGATGGAACCCACCGCACGGGCGCTCGCCCTGATGCAGGGCCTGGGCCCCGCGCTCGCGCAGATCGAGGCCACGTTCCGCGCGCAGGCCGACTTCGAACCGGCACGCGCCGCGCCGGTGTTCCGCATCGGCCTGACCGACGACCTGCAGATCGCGATGCTGCCCCGCCTGCTGCGCGCCCTGAGCACCGAAGTGCCCGGCGCCAAGCTGGTGACGCTCACGGTCTGCTACCGCAACGCCATGCGCTACCTCGACCAGGGCCGTGTCAGCGCGGTGATGTCGTTCCTGAAAGACCTGCCCGCCGATGCGAAGGTGCGCAAGGTCCGCACCGCGCGCTTTGCCGTGCTCCGGGCCGACACCGCGCCCGGCAGGCTGTCGCTCGACGACTACTGCCGCCGGCGCCACCTGCTCGTGACCTATGCCGGCGACCTGTGCGGCACCGTCGACGAAACGCTGGGCGAACTCGGACGCCAGCGCGACGTGCTCTTCTCGGTGCCGCAGTTCGGCAGCCTGCCCGCCGTGCTCGCCGGCACCGACCTGCTGGCCACGGTGCCCGAGCATGTGGCGCTGGCGCTGTCGGCGCAGACCGGCCTGCGCTGCGAGCCCCTGCCCTTCGACAGCCCCAGCTATCCGCTGCGGATGGCCTGGCGCGCAGTGACCGACAAGGACCCGGCGCAGGCGTGGCTGCGCAAGGCCATGCTGCGGGCCGTCAACGATTAGGATGCAAGTCCACTTCCCTGGAGGACCCCGCATGCCGAGCACCGAGACCCACTTCGAACTGACCGCCAACGACGGCCATCCGGTGGAGGCCCACCGCTGGCAGGGCACCGCGCCGCGCGCCATCGTGCAGCTGGCGCATGGCATGGGCGAGCATTCGCTGCGCTACCGGCCGCTGGCCGATGCGCTCACGCAGGCCGGCTACGTCGTCTACGCGAACGAGCACCGCGGCCACGGCCCCGGCGCCGCCGCGCGCGACGAACTCGGCGAGTTCGGCCCGCGCGGATTCGCCGGCCTCGTGGACGACATGGCGCTGCTCAGCCGCCACGCACGCGCCGAGCACCCCGGGCTGCCGCTGGTCCTCGTCGGCCATAGCATGGGCTCGTTCGCCACGCAGTACTACCTGGTGCGACACAGCGAGCTGCTGTCGGGCGCGGTGCTGTCGGGCACCACGGCGCTCGACCTGCTGGGCGGCGCGCTGCAAAGCGGCTTCCGGCTCGAGGACATGAACGCCGCATTGCCCGACGTGCGCACGCCCTTCGACTGGCTCAGCCGCGACCCGGCCCAGGTCGATGCCTACATCGCCGACCCGCTGTGCGGCTTCACCGTGTCGGCCGAAGGCATGGGTTCCATGTTCGCGAACCTCGACGAACTCACGCCCGCCGCAATGCAGACGCGCATCCGGGCCGAGTTGCCGCTGTACCTGTTCACCGGCGACCAGGACCCGGTCAGCAACAAGGCCGAGTGGTTCTACCCGCTGGTGCAGCGCTACCGCGAGGCCGGCCTGCGCGACGTGTCGTGCCATGTGTTCGGCGGCGCGCGCCACGAGACGCTCAACGAGACCAACCGCGACGAAGTCGTGGCCGTGCTGCTGGCCTGGCTCGCGCGCATCGTGCGATGAAGCTCCTCGCCTTCGACGAGAGCCTGGACCAGCGCCACATCCTGCCCTACGACCCGGCGTACGCCGAGGTGTTCGCGCAGGTGCAGCGCCATGTGCAAGCGCAGCTCGAGGGCGTGGAACTCGTGCACATCGGGAGCACGGCCATCGTCGGCCTGCGAGGAAAGCCGATGGTCGACATCGCGGCGATCATGCTTCATGACGACCTGCGCATGGCTCAGGCGGAATTCGAAGCCCTCGGGTTTCACCGCCGCCCCGTGTGGGTCGACACGGACGAGAAGCCCTACGTCTGCGCGTCCGTGCTGCACGACGGGCGCAGGTTCAATGTCAACCTGCACATCTGCCATCGCGGCGACCCGGTGCACGTGGACTCGCTGGCATTCATGGCAGTGCTCGACCGGCGCCCGGACCTGCGCAGGAAGTACGAAGAAGCCAAGGACCGCGCCCACAGCATCGACCCGGCCAACCCGCATGTCTACAACCGGGAAAAGGAAGCGGTGATCCGCGAGATACAGGCCCAGGTCGGGCGGGCCTAGCCTAGAGGCTCGCCAGTATCCCGGTCGACGTGGCCTCTGCGGCCAACTTCCCATCGGGGTTGTAGAGCGCCGCTTCGAGAAACGCCACGCGCTTCCCGCGCCGGATCACGCGCCCCTCGACCCGGCCTTCGCCAGGGCCGACCTTCTCGTAGAAGCTCACCTTGATCTCCAGGCTGAAGACCGTCTGCGCCTGCTCGGTGTCGTGCATGACCGCATGGGCCATGGCGGCGTCGAGCCAGGCGGTGATGAAGCCGCCCTGGGCGATCGTGCCGTTCGTGTGGCAGTACTCGCGCCGCACGGTGAAGGCGGCCTTCAGCGTCTTGTGCTCGGCGTCCCAGCCGGTCACGTGGAAGTTGCCCATCGATTCGGACAGCGCCTGGCCCGAACGGATGCGGGCTTCGAGTTCGTCGTTCATTGGTTTCGTTCGCAGCAGGTGAAGCAACGGACATTCTCATCCGAAAGCGTGCCCCTGCCCTTGACCCGCTCAGAGGTAGCGCACCTCCGCCGGCACCTCGAACCAGTTGTTGTGGCGACCGTCCATGTAGCGCACCGGCGCGGTGGACAGCTCTTCGAGCGTCGCGTCGTCCAGGCAGGAGACGTTCACGCTGACGTACGCGCCGCCGATCTCCGGCACGTTGCCGCGCCCGAAGGACTTGACGCCGCAATGGCGGCAGAACAGGTGCTCGGCGCTGAACGAGCCGAACTGGTAGCTCGACAGGTCGTTCTCGCCCGACAGCAGCGTGAAGTCGTCCGGCTTGACGATGGCGCCCCAGCCGCGCGACTTCATGCAGATCGAGCAGTTGCACTTGCCGGTGCCCGCGGCGAGGTCGATGAGCGCCTGGAAGCGCACCTTGCCGCAGTGGCAGCTGCCGTGATAGGTCTTCTTCATGGTCGGTGTCCGTGGAAACGAGTGGAGGAAACCCAAGGCTACGACCTATTGCGGACAGGTGCTGTCCTCGATCGCAGGCATGATGCGGCCCATGCTGTCCGCTTCCGCCCGCCTGCTTCGCCTGCTCGCGCTGTTCCAGGCCCAGCGCGCCTGGACCGGCGCCGCCCTGGCCGAGCGCCTGGAGATCACCGAGCGCACGCTGCGCCGCGACGTCGACCGGCTGCGCAGCCTCGGCTACACGGTCGACTCCACCTCGGGCGTGGCCGGCGGCTACCGACTGGGTGCGGGCAGTGCCCTGCCGCCGCTGCTGCTGGAAGACGAAGAAGCCATTGCGGTGGCGCTGGCGCTCGGCCATGCCGGCACGGGCGAAGGCGACATCGGCAACGCCTCGATGCGCGCCCTCGCCAAGCTCGACCAGCTGATGCCGCCGCGCCTGCAGCGCCGCCTGGGCAGCGTGCGCGCCTCGGTGGTGCCGGTGATGCGCAGCAAGTCGGGCGTGCGCGTGAAGGCGGTGTCGATGTTCGCCGAGGCCTGCACCGAGCGGCGCGAACTGCGCTTCGGCTACCAGGACCACCATCAGACCGCCACGGCGCGCACCGTGGAGCCGCATCGCGTGGTGCAGACCGGCCAGCGCTGGTACCTGCTGGCCTGGGACACGGCGCGCCAGGACTGGCGCACCTTCCGTCTCGACCGCATCGTCGACGCCGAACCGACGGGCGCACGCTTCACTGCGCGCCACCTGCCGCTGGGCGACGTCGAGGCCTACATGGAACACGCGCTCAAGGTTTCGCCCTACCTGCACCACGCACGCGTGATCGTGCATGCCCCGCTCGCGGCGCTGGAACCGCACCTGGGCTGGGTGGGCGGCGTGCCCGAAGCCCTCGACGCGGACCGCACACGCGTCGTCACCGGCGCCAGCTCGCTCGACGCGCTGGCCGTGTGGCTGGGCTGCCTGGGCCACGACATCGAAATCGAGTCGCCTCCCGAACTGGTGCAGCACGTGGCGCGCGTCGCGACACGGCTGGACACCATCGCGCGCCGGCAGGGTACCCCCATCCCCCGTCTATAGGATGGGCTCGCCCGATACCGGCCGATAGGCTTGCGGCACCTGCAACCTCCGAACGGAAACGGATCTGCCCATGCGCCTCGGCCCCGGTCTCGCCTGCGGAAGCCCGCCATGCCCCTGACCGCCACCCAGGTCGCCGTGGTCGAGGACGACAGCGGCATGCGCGAGCGCATCGCCCGCGTGATCGGCGCCGACCCCGCGCTGGCGCTGGCCTTCAGCGCCTCGAACGCGGTCGACATCCTGAACTGGCTCACGGACAACCCGGTCGACGTGCTGCTGGTCGACCTCGGCCTGCCCGACCACCCCGGCCTGCAGGTGATCCGCCAGTGCCGCCGCATGCAGCCGGCCTGCGCGGTGATGGTGCTCACGATCTTCGGCGACGAGACCCACATGGTGCAGGCCTTCGAGGCCGGTGCGCGCGGCTACCTGCTCAAGGACGGCACCGAGGCCGACCTGGCCGCACACCTGCGCCACCTGGGCGCCGGCGGCTCGCCGCTGCCGCCGGGCATCGCGCGGCAGCTGCTGCGGCGCTGGCAGGCCACAGACAGTGCGCCCGGGCAGCTCTCGTCGCGCGAGGCTGACGTGCTCGACCGGGTGTCTCGTGGTTTCACCTATGCCGAAATCGGCGCGCAGATGGGAGTCTCCGCATCGACGGTTCAAACCCATATCAGAAACATCTACGGCAAGCTGGATGCGCCCCCACCCTCGGACGCCGTGTTGGCGACCCGCCCTCCAGGCCGGCTTTCCTAGCCGCGTGAGCCGCCCCTTCTTTTCCCGCATGCAAGCCGTGCTGCAACTGCTGCTGTGGCTGGTGCTCGCAGCCCCCTTCGCCCATGCGGCCACCCCCCCGGGCACCACCGATGTGGACTGGGCCGAAGCCAGCCTCGAACCCGACGGCCTGCCGCTGCAGGTGCGGCAGGTGGCGCTGCCCTTTCGCTGGGACCACGAGTTTCCGGGGCGCGGCGGCAAGGCCAGCTACCGCATCGTGCTGCCCCCGGACGCCGCCCGCGCGGACGACGCCCAGGCGCTCCTGATGTCGGGCCTGGGCAACCAGGCCGCCGTGTGGTTCAACGGCGCGCTGGTCGCCAACTACGGCGTGCTCGGCGACCCGGCCTACGACGCCGGCAAGGCCAACCTGCTGATCCCGCTGGCCGCCGCGCTGCGGCGCGGCGATGGCCAGCCGCAGGAGCTGCTCATCCAGGCCACCATCCAGCGCCAGCGTGGCGGCGGGCTGGCCAGCGTGCTCTACGGCCCCGAGGCCTCCCTGGCCCCGCTGCACCGCTCGCAGCAGAACTGGCGCAACACCTCGGCCATCGTCTACGCCGTGAGCCTGCTGCTGATGGGCGGCCTGGCCGCCGGGCTGTGGCTGCGCCAGCGCGACGCGCTCTACGGCTGCTTCGCACTGGCCGCGCTCTCGGGCGTGGCGCGCAACCTCGACCGCGTGCTGACCGAAGGGCCCGTGCCCTGGCCGCTGTGGGGCGCCGTGGTGGCGGTCTGCTATGCCTGCCACATCGGGCTGATCGCGCGCTTCGTGCTGCTGGTGCTCGACCGCAACCCGCCCTGGCTGGTGCGCTCCATCTACGGGGCGCTGGCGCTGTCGGTGGTGCTGGCCTGTGCCTCCTTCGCCTTCGCGCTGCCGGCGCTGTGGACCACGGGGCTGGCGATCTTGCAGGTCACGAGCACCATCTGCTTGCCCTACGTGGTGCACGGCGCGCTGGTGGCGCGGCGGCGCATCGCGGGCGTGCTGATGGCGGCGGGCACGCTGGCCATCCTGGCGGGCGCGCACGACCTCCTGCTGGTGCGCATGGGCCTGTTCGGCGGCGCCTACTACACGCTCACCTCGCACGCGATCTTCTTCTTCGTGATGATCCTGGCCGGCCTCGTGGTGGAGCGCTACAGCCGCACCGTGGCCGACTACCGCTCACTCAACGCCAACCTCGCCGCGCGCGTGGCCGAGCGCGAAGAGCAGTTGCGCGGCGCCTTCGAAACCGTGCGCAAGCAGCAGGAGGAACAGGCCGTGCTGCTGGAGCGCCAGCGCATCATGCGGGAGATCCACGACGGCGTGGGCTCGCAGCTCGTGGGCCTGCTCAACGTGGTGAACCAGCCTGCGCCCGACCGCGACGTGGTCGAGGAGCACGTGAAGCTGGCGCTCGACGAGATGCGCATGGCGGTCGATTCGCTGCAGCCCATGCACGACGACCTGACCACCGTGCTGGCCACGCTGCGCTACCGCCTGCAGCCCCGGCTGGACGCGGCCGGCATCGAACTGGTGTGGGACGTCGCCCTCATCCCCACGCTCGCGCCATTTGCCGCGCAGGCTGCACTGCAGTTGCAACGCATCCTGCTGGAGGCCTTCACCAACGTGCTGAAGCATGCGGGCGCCACGCGCATCGTGATGCACGTCGGCTGGCACGGCGAGCAGACGCCGCCTCTGGTGCGCATCGTGCTCACCGACAACGGCCGCGGGCTGCCGGCGAACGAACGCCCCGGTGGCCACGGCCTCGCGAACATGCGTTCGCGGGCGCAGGCCATCGGGGCGCGGCTGCAGATCGAGCGGGCCGACGCGCAGGCCGGCGGCACGCGCGTGTCGCTCGACTGGCCCTGCGCGCTGCCCTGAGCCCGGCCGGGCCGGTCAGCCCAGGCGCACCGGCACGAAGATCTTGTCCTCGCCGCGCTGGATCAAGAGCGCCACCGACTTGTCGGCCTTGGCCACCGCCTGGCGCACCTGCTCCAGGCTCTTGGCCGGCGTGCCGTTGATGGCCAGCAGCACGTCGCCGGCCTGCACCCCGGCCATCGCCGACGGGCCGGCCACGTCCTCGATCAGCAGACCGCCGTCGACCGAGGCCGCGCGCTGTTCCTGCGGCTGCAGCGGGCGCAGCGCCAGGCCGAGCTTGCCCTGCCCCGCCGTGTTGTCGGCCTTGGCGACCTGCGCCGGCTTGTCGCTGGCATCGCCGAGCTTGGCCTGCAGCTCCTGGCGCTCGCCCTGGCGCCACACCTCGAGCGTGACCTTCTTGCCCGGCGCCTGCTGGCCGATGACGGCCGGCAGGTCGCCCGACGACACGATGGCCTGGCCGTCGACCTTGCGGATCACGTCGCCCGCCTTCAGGCCGGCATGGTCGCCGGGGCCGCCCTTCTCGATGTTCGAGACCAGCGCGCCCTCGGGCTTGTCGAGCTTGAACGAATCGGCGAAGGCCTGGTTCACCTCCTGCACCGCCACGCCCAGGCGCGCGTGCGTGGCCTTGCCGGTGGCGACGATCTGGTCCTTCACCTGCACCGCCACGTCGATCGGAATGGCGAACGACACGCCCTGGTAGCCGCCGCTGCGGCTGTAGATCTGCGAGTTGATGCCGACCACCTCGCCGCGCGCATTGAGCAGCGGCCCGCCCGAGTTGCCGGGGTTCACGGCCACGTCGGTCTGGATGAAGGGCACGTAGCTGTCGTCGGGCAGCGAGCGGCCCTTGGCGCTCACCACGCCGGCCGTCACGGTGTTCTCGAAGCCGAAGGGCGAGCCGATGGCCAGCACCCATTCGCCGACCTTCAGGTCCTTGGTGTTGCCCAGCGCGAGCACCGGCAGGTTCTTGGCGTCGATCTTGAGCACCGCGATGTCGGTCTTGGCATCGGCGCCCAGCACCTTGGCGCGGTACTCGCGGCGGTCGGTCAGCTTGACGGTGACTTCCTTCGCGTCCTTCACGACGTGGGCGTTGGTCATGATGATCCCGCTCGGGTCGACGATGAAGCCCGAGCCCTGCGAGCGCACCGGCACGGCGCGCTGCTGTTGCTGCTGTTGGCCTCGCGGTCCCATCTGCCCCTGGAAGTGGCGGAAGAACTGGAACATCGGATCGTCCGGATCGATGCCCTGCAGCTGTGCCATGGTGTCGTCGTCCGGGGCCTTCTCGGTGCCGGTCACGCTGATGTTGACCACGGCCGGGCCATCGCGCGAGGTGATGGTCGAGAAGTCGGGCAAGGTGACCATCGCGGCCGGCGCTGCCACGGCGGCGGTGGTGGCCGGCGCACCCACGGCGCGGGCGCTGGTGTAGGCACCGGCGCCGACGGCACCGATCACACCGGCTGCGGCCAGCGCGATCACGAGGGCACGGGGGGAAGTCAGGGCGGTTTTCATTCTTCGATTCCTTTCAATCCTGCGCCGGAGCGCAAACACGGTGAAAGGAATGTCGCGGCCTTGACTTAGGCGTCGCTTAAACGGAATTTACTTTCTCTGGGGGAGCGAACACCACGCGCACGCACAGCCCACCGAGGCTTGCGGATTTTTCCAACGCCACCGTGGCGCCGTGCAGGTCGGCAATCGACTTCACGATGGCCAGCCCCAGCCCGCTGCCCGGCGCCTGCGGCTCACCCGAGCGGTAGAAGCGATCGAGCACGCGCGCACGCTCGGCCTCGGGCAGGCCGGGGCCGCTGTCGTCCACGCGCAGCTCCACCGCGTCGGCGCGCTTCACGAGGCCGACATCGACCCGCCCGCCTTCGGGCGTGTACTTCACGGCGTTGTCGATCAGGTTGCGCAGCAGCATGCGCAGCGCCTCGGGCTGACCGCTCACAGTGGCGCCCGCGTCGGCTTGCGCCACGCCGATGTCTATGCGGCGCGCCTGCGCGGCCGCCACCGCATCGGAGATCGCCAGGCGCGCCACCTCGGCCAGGTCGACCGCCTCGGGCTTCGCGCCCGCAGCCACGCTGGCCTCGTGACGGGCCAGCGCCAGCATCTGCTCGACGAGGCGCGTGGCGCGGTCGATGCCGGCCGACAGCCGGCTCACGGCCAGCGCGCGCGCCGCGTCGTCGGGGGCGCGCTGCAGGCCCTGCACCTGCAGTTTGAGCGCCGCCAGCGGCGATCGCAGTTCATGCGCGGCATCGGCCACGAAGTGCTTCTGCGCATCGAAGGCATGGCGCACGCGGCCGAACAGCAGGTTGAGTTCCTGCACCAGCGGGCGCACTTCTTCGGGCAGGTTCTCTTCGCTCACGGGCGAGAGGTCGTCGGCCTGCCGCGATGCCACCTGCCGGCGCACGCGCGCCACGGGCGCCAGCGACAGGCTCACCACCCACCACACGACCAGCATCAACAGCGGCGCCATCAGCGCCACGGGCACGATGGTGCGCAGCGCGAGCGAGCCCGCCATGTGGCGCCGCGCCGCCATGTCCTGCGCCACCTGGATCACCAGCCCGCGCGTCTGCATCGAGAACACGCGGTAGGTCGTGCCACGGGCGCGCACGTCGGCAAAGCCCAGCACCGCGAGCTGCGGCAGCGCGGCTTCTTCGGCCGATTCGAAGATGCGCACGCCGTCGACCGTCCACACCTGCACCACGAAATCGAAGTTCTGCTCCGCGCCGCCGAGCCCGCCCACGGCCGCACTCGGCGGCAGGCCCGCGCGCAGCGACAGCGCCATCTGCTGCATGTGGTAGTCGAAGATGTCGTCGGCCTCTTTCAGCACCGTGCGGTAGGCCACCAGCGCCTGCGCGCCGGCCGCGAGCACGATGGCCGCGAGCAGAAACACCAGCAGCCGCGCGCGCAGCGATCCGGTCCATCGCATCACGCGGCGCATCATGCCTTGGGCACCATGTAGCCGACGCCGCGAACGTTGCGGATCAGCTCCGCGCCCAGCTTCTTGCGCAGGCCGTGCACGTAGACCTCGACCGCGTTGCTGCTGATCTCGTCCTTCCAGCCGTAGAGCTTTTCTTCCAGTTGGGCGCGTGAGAGCACCATGCCCGGGCGGGCCAGCAGCGGCTCGAGCACCGCCCACTCACGCGCCGACAGCACCACGGGCTCGCCGTTCACCGCGACCTCGCGCGTGGCGGGGTTGATGCTCACGCCCATGTGCTCGTAGACCGGCTCGGCACGTCCGGATGCGCGCCGCAGCAAGGCGCGGATGCGGGCCAGCAGCTCGTCGAGGTCGTAGGGCTTGAGCACGTAGTCGTCGGCGCCGGCATCGAGCCCTTCGATGCGCTGCTGCACCGAGTCGCGCGCGGTGGCGATCAGCACCGGCATGCGTTGCTTGCGCGCACGCAAGGCGCGCAGCACTTCCAGGCCGTCGCGGCGCGGCACGCCCAGGTCGAGCAGCACGAGGTCGTACTGCTGGGTGCGCAATGCGGATTCGGCGGCGTCGCCGTCCTTCACCCAATCGACCGCGTACTGTTCGGCCCGCAACAGGTCGAGCACGGCCTCGCCGATCATCACGTCGTCTTCGAGAAGCAGGAGTCGCATGGTGGTGTCCGTTTCGGGGGTTCGAGGCCGCGCCGGCGCCGAAAGTTCAGCGCGCCTGCGTTCACAGGAGGGAGCGCACCTCGCGCGCCGCTTCGAACAGCAGCGGCAGCATCTCGCGCTGCAAGGTCTCTTCCTGGTAGCGCGTGCCCGACAGCACCACGTTGAGCGCCGCCACCGTGTGGCCTTGCATGTCGCGCAGCGGCACCGCCAGCGCCTGCACGCCGAGTTCGTGCTCTTCGCTGGCGAAGCAGTAGTCGTCCTTGCGCACCTGCGCGATGCGCTGGCGCAGCGCGCGTGCCTGGGTGATGGTGTGTGGCGTGAGCCGCGCCAGGTGCCGGCCCTTGAGCCACTGCGTGAGCTGCGTGGCGGCCATGGCGGCCAGCAGCACGCGCCCGGTCGAGGTGGCGTGGGCCGGCAGGCGCGCGCCCAGGTGCAGGCCGTAGGCCAGCACGCGCGTGGGCGTGCCGTAGCTGCCGCTGCGCGCGACGATGACCACCTCTTCGCCGTCGAGCACCACGGCCGAGAACGACTCGCCCGTCTGCGCCGCGAGCCGGTTCAGCGTGGGCTGCAGCGCGCGCGGCAGGCGCGACGAGGCCAGGTAGCTGCCCGAGAAGCGCAGCACCTTCGGCGCCATCCAGAAGTAGCTGCCGTCGGTTTCCAGGTAGCCCAGGTGGGCCAGCGTGAGCAGGTGGCGCCGGGCGGCGGCGCGCGTGAGGCCGGCACGCTCGGCCGCCAGCGTGGCGTTCAGGCGCTGGCGCTCGGTGTCGAAGCTTTCGAGCACCGCCATCCCCTTGGCGATGCCCTCGATGAAGTCGGCGCGGGCGATGGTCATTCGTCGTCGGGAGTTCGTCGTGGATCGGTCGGCTGATGAAGTGTTGCGCGATCATCGCGCACGCGTTCGCATGATCGCACAGAGCCTCTCCAGCCGCCGCCCCAACCGGCCGCCCGCGCCCTACGCTTGGCAAAACCCTTTCGGAGACACGAACATGCGCACCCAGGTCGCCATCATCGGCGCAGGCCCCGCCGGCCTTCTGCTCGGCCAGCTGCTGCACAAGGCAGGCATCGACAACGTCATCGTGGAGCGCCAGAGCGGCGACTACGTGCTGGGCCGCATCCGCGCCGGCGTGCTCGAGCAGGTCACGATGGACCTGCTGGCGCGCGCGGGCGTCGACACCCGCGCCAAGGCCGAGGGCTTGCCGCACGACGGCATCGAGCTGCTGTTCAAGGGCGCGCGCCATCGCATCGACATGCACGGCCTCACGGGCGGCAAGCAGGTCACGGTGTACGGCCAGACCGAGGTGACGCGCGACCTGATGGAAGCGCGCACGGCCGAAGGCCTCACGACGATCTACAGCGCAGCCAACGTCAGCCTGCACGACTTCGATTCGGCCAAGCCGCGCGTTCGCTACGAGAAAGACGGCCAGACGCACGAGATCGAGTGCGACTTCATCGCCGGCTGCGACGGCTACCACGGCGTGAGCCGCGCCAGCGTGCCGGCCGACGCGATCCAGACCTACGAGAAGGTCTACCCCTTCGGCTGGCTCGGCGTGCTGGCCGACGTGCCGCCGGTGTCGCACGAACTCATCTACGCCAACACCGAGCGCGGCTTTGCGCTGTGCAGCATGCGCAGCGCCACGCGCTCGCGCTACTACGTGCAGGTGCCGACCGAAGAGAAAGTGGAAAACTGGAGCGACGAGGCCTTCTGGAACGAGCTGCGCGCACGCCTCGACCCCGAAGCGCGCGAACGGCTGGTAACGGGCCCGTCGCTCGAAAAGAGCATTGCGCCGCTGCGCAGCTTCGTGGCCGAGCCGATGCGCTTCGGCTCGCTGTTCCTGGCCGGCGACGCCGCGCACATCGTGCCGCCGACCGGCGCCAAGGGGCTCAACCTTGCGACGGCCGACGTGGGGTACCTGTCGCGCGCCTTGGAGATTTTCTACAACGAAAAATCGGCCTCGGCGCTGGACCGCTACTCCGACCTGTGCCTGCGCCGCGTCTGGAAGGCCGAGCGCTTCTCGTGGTGGTTCACCTCGCTGATGCACCGCTTTCCCGAGACGGGCGCCTTCGGCCAGAAGATCCAGGAAGCCGAACTCGACTACCTCGTGCACTCGCGCGCGGCGTCCACCGCGCTGGCGGAAAACTACGTGGGGCTGCCGCTCGAGGACTTCTGAGCGGCGGGCGACGACAACACCTCGTCGACCCATCGCTGGTCTTCGTCGTAGATCCAGCATTCGCTGAGCTTGCCGTCCTTCACGGCGTAGCGCAGCTGGCGCTCGAGTTCGACCGGGCGCCCCTGATGCTCGAACTGCTCGACGGCGACGATCAGCCCGAAATGCTCGCCGGCCAGCACATCGCGGATCGCGACCAGCCGGCGATTCGTTCGTTCCTTCACCTGCTTGAGCACCGCGAGGCAGGCCGCCTTGCCCCGGTGCGTGCCCGCGAGCGGGCTGCGACCGAAGTAGTGAAAGACGACTTCGTCGTGGTAGCAGTCGACGATGGCCTTGAGGTCGTTGGCGGCCCAGGCCTGTGCGTAGCGCTGCACGACCGCCCGGATCTCGCTCGAAGCCGGTGTTGTCGGCGTGTTCATCGTTCGCTGGCTTTCTCCAGCGTCTTCTTCATCGCGGCGCCGCCCTGCGCCATCATGGGTTCGACGTACGCCGCGAGCCCGTCGGGCAGCACGTCGGTAATCCAGACGAAGCGCGACCGGCCTTCGCCGTGTGCGAACACCTGGGCCGAAGCGTGGTGGTGCGTGGCCTTGCCGTCGGTCACGGTGTAGGCCAGCCGCCGGTTCTCTTCGTCGAGGGCCACGAGCAGCTCGCGCGCCACGAGGCCGTTGGCAAAGTGGACGATGCGGGCGCCCTGCCCGTCGAGTTCGCAGCCGGTGAGAAAGCCCGGCGCGAGGCGCGTATGCACCGCGCCGAAGTCGCGCAGCGCGTCCCACACCTGCGCCACATCACGCTCGACGATGAATTCCTTGTAGACGGTGGCCATGGGGTCGGTGCCTTTCGTGTCAGGGACAGACGGCCTCGACGTTGTTGCCGTCGGGGTCGATGAGGAAGGCCGCGTAGTAGGTCGGGCTGTAGTCGGCGCGCGGCCCTGCGCCGCCGTTGTCGGTGCCGCCGGCCTTCAAGCCGGCCTGGTGAAAGGCGGCAACGGCCGCGTGGTCGGGCGCGCGGAACGCGATGTGCGTGCCCGGGCCTTTCGCACCTTTCGCGGCATAGAGCCACAGCGCCGGTTCGCCGGCCGGGCCGAGGCCCGCGTAGCTGTCGTCGTGGGAGCCCAGCACGTGGCCGAGCGGCGCGAGCGCGGCTTCGTAGAAGCGCCGGCTCGCGGCGAGGTCTTTGACTTTCAGTCCGATGTGGTCGTACATGGCGATGACTTCCTGCTTGAAGGGTGGATCAAGCGGTCATCGTGAAGCAGCGCGGCCAGGCGGTCTTGGAAAATCTTGCGGTCGCCCTTGGCAGCAAGCCGGAAACCGCGCGGCGACACGCCGGCCGCACGGTGGAAGGTGCGCACGAAGTTGCTCAGGTCGGCAAAACCGGCCTCGAGGGCGACGTCGGTCACGGCAAGGTCGCTGTCCGCCAGCAGGCGCGCCGCGCGGCGCAGCCGGGAGCGCACGAGGTACTGGTGCGGCGTGACGCCCAGCACCTGGGAGAACAATCGCAGGAAATGGAAAGCGCTCAGGCCCGCCTGGGCGGCCGCGTCTTCCAGGCCGATCTCGCCTGCGGCGTGGGCCTCGATCCAGGTCGCGGCCTCGACCGCGCGGCGGCGGTCGCGCGGCGTGGCCGACGGCGGTGCTGCCGGCTTGCCGCGCCCCTTCACCACATCGAGGAAA
This sequence comes from Variovorax sp. GW821-FHT09D04, assembly GCF_059416405.1. NCBI lineage: Bacteria > Pseudomonadati > Pseudomonadota > Betaproteobacteria > Burkholderiales > Comamonadaceae > Variovorax > Variovorax sp. GW821-FHT09D04. The sequence continues at coordinate 897,456 of NZ_JBWKPA010000001.1, read as the reverse complement.
CGGCTGGCGAAGCCCATGCCCAGCTCGTCCAGGCCCACGTCGCTGCCGCCTTCGACCGCGACCTGCGCGAGTTCGCCCAGCACCATGAGTTCGGGCAGCGGCGGCAACGCCGAGGCATGCCAACTGCGCCGGTCGGCACCGATCAGGTCGACGAAGCCCGGCGAGAAGTGGAACGACAGGCACTCGTCGCCACAGGCGAAGTGCTCGTGGGTGCAGACGTAGTCGTCGCCCGGTGCGCCGACCAGCACCGCGCCGGCCACCAGCTCGTAATCGCGGCCGAGCGCGCGGCAGCCGAAGCTGCCCTTGCGCACGTACGAGACCGAGTGCGTCTCGTGCATCTCGGTGAACGGCGCCGCGCCGACGCCCGCGTCGCAGCGGTAGGTCGAGACGCGGATTGCGTCGGTCTGCAGTTCGGTGGTGACGCGCATGATGACTTTCGTCGCCCTTCGATCACCGGCCGGCGGCGCTCAGTCGATCGTTTGCATCGCCTGCCAGACCCGCGACGGGCTCAGCGGCATGTGCAGTCGGGGCGCGCGGGCCCCGAGGCCGTTGCGGGCGAAGGCGTCCGCCACCGCGTTGACGATGGCCGGCGTGGCGCCGATGGTGCCCAGTTCGCCCACGCCCTTCACGCCCAGCGGGTTGTTCTTGCAGGGCGTCGATTCGTCCATTTCCATCTGGAACATGGTGTCGACGATGTCGGCGCGCGGCGCGGCGTAGTCCATGAGGCTGCCGGTGACGGGCTGGCCGGTTTCGCTGTCGTACACCACCTGTTCGTACAGCGCCTGGCCGATGCCCTGCACCGCGCCGCCTTCGAGCTGGCCGCGCACGATCATCGGGTTGACCACGCGGCCCACGTCGTTGACCGAGCTGTAGGCCACGACGCTGATCTCGCCGGTGGGCGGGTCGAGCTCGATCTCGCAGATGTGGCAGCCGTTGGGCCAGCTGGGGCCGGCCACGGTGCTGGTGGAGTCGACGAAAATCTCGCGCCCCGGCTGCTTGGCGGCCAGGGTGAACAGGTCGAGTTCGAGGTCGGTGCCGGCCACGATGAAGGTGCCGCGGCTGTAGACGATGTCGTCGATGGACGCCTCGAACTCCTGCGCCGCGAGTTCGCGCGCCTTGTCGATGGTGCGCTCGGCGCCGATGCGAACGGCCGAGCCGCCGGTGAAGAGCGAGCGCGAGCCGGCGCTGCCGAAACCGTCGCCGCGGTCGGTGTCGCCGAGCACCACGCGCACCTTCTCGATGGGCACGCCGAAGGCATCGACGGCCAGCTGCGCGAGCGAGGTCGCGATGCCCTGCCCCATGGCGTTGACGGCCGAGAACACCTCGATCACGCCATCGGCCTGCACCGAGACGGTCACGCGCTCTTCGAACACGTTGCCGCCGGTCCATTCGAGGAACGTGGCAATGCCCAGGCCGCGTTGCTTGCCGCGCGCCGCGGACTCGGCCGCGCGGGCCTCGAAGCCCTGCCAGTCGGCCAGCTGCAGCGCCTGGTCCATCACCGACTCGAACTGGCCGGTGTCGTAGGTCTGCGCCATCGGGTTCTTGTAGGGCATCTGCTCAGGGCGGATGAAGTTGCGCCGGCGCAGCGCGATGCGATCGATGCCGGTCTGGCGCGCGGCCTCGTCCATCAGGCGCTCGATGGTGAAGATGGCCTCGGGCCGGCCCGCGCCGCGGTAGGCGCCGGTGGGCGCGGTGTTGGTGAGCACCGCCTTGAAATGGAAGTCGATGGTCTGGATGTCGTAGACGCTGGTCTGCACCCAGGGGCCGATCAGCAGCTGGATCGCGACGCCAGTGCCGGTGGCGTAGGCGCCCACATTGGCGAGCGTCTTGATGCGCAGGGCCAGGATCTTGCCGTCGGCGTCCAGGGCCATTTCGGCACGCGCCTCGATGTCGCGGCCATGCGCGCTCGAGAGGAACTCTTCGCTGCGGTCGGCCACCCACTTCACGGGCCGGCCCACCTGCAGTGCGGCGTAGGCGACCGCGATGTCCTCGGGGTAGGCGCCGGTCTTCATGCCGAAGCCGCCGCCGACGTCGCCCACGACCACGCGCACTTTTTCCTTGGCGAGGCCGATGGCCGCGCAGACCGAATCGCGCACGCCGGACGGCATCTGGGTGCTCATGCGGATCGTGAGGCGGTCGGTCTTGCTGTCGTGCGTGGCGAGCACGGCGCGCGGCTCGATGGTGAGCGCGACCACGCGCTGGTTGTTGACGTCCAGGGCGATCACGTGGGCGGCGCGCTCGAAGGCGGCGGTGGCGGCTTCGCTGCTGCCGTGGCGCATCTCGGCGGCGATGTTGCCCGTGGCCTCCTCGCACAGGAGCGGCGCGCCATCGGCGGTCGCGCCCGGCAGGTCGACCACCATCGGCAGCTCTTCGTAGTCGACCATGACGGCCTCGACCGCATCGCGCGCCTGCTGCACGGTGTCGGCAATGACGGCCGCCACCGGTTCGCCGACGAAGCGCGCGCGCTCGTGCGCCAGGGCGCGGCGCGGCGGGCTGGCGCTGTCGCTGCCGTCCGCGCGCTTGAAGCCGGCGGCGCCGGGCATCGGCTTGACGCCGGCCTCGGCCAGGTCGGCCCCGGTGATCACGCGCAGCACGCCGGGCATGCCGACGGCCGCGGACGTGTCGATGGACACGATGCGCGCATGCGGATAGGGGGAGCGAAGGAAGACGAGATGCGCCTGCTCGGAGAGCGTGACGTCGTCGGTGTAACGGCCGGCGCCTGCGAGCAGGCTTTCGTCCTCGAGGCGGCGCACCGCCTGGCCGCTGCCGAAGCGCGTGGGGTTGGGTTCAGTGGTCAACGTGGTCCTCTTGTGCTGATCCCCGGCGCCCTGCACATGCCTGCCGGATCCGCTGTGGTACTGCGAAAGCAAGCTGTGCACTATAGGTTTTTCGACGGGTCTTGTGGGGTTGTCTCGCGTGCCATCGGCGGTGGCACCAGGGCCGCAGCCTTGTGGACTGTTCCCGTGTGAGCGGGATTTTCCCTCAACTGGCTTGCGTTTTCGAGAAGCCGTGTATACCTGCATCCATGCGACAACTGCCTTGGCTCGAACCCGGAGATGCACTGCCCGACCCCGCTTCGGCGTGGGACGAACGGGACCCGGTGCCCGGCCTGCTGGCGGCCGGCGGCTCCCTCGATGTCGATACTCTGATGCAGGCCTACAGCCGCTGCGTCTTCCCCTGGTTCAGCGACGACCAGCCCATCCTGTGGTGGAGCCCCGACCCGCGCATGGTGCTGCGGGTGGACGACTTCCGGCTGCATCGCTCGCTGCGCAAGACCCTGAGCCGTTTTGCCGCGACGCCCGGCTGCGAGCTGCGCATCGATCACGATTTTGGAACGGTGATCCAGGCCTGTTCGCAGTCGGCGCGGGCCGGCCAGTCGGGCACCTGGATCGTGCCGGACATGGTCAAGGCCTATACGCAATTGCACCACGCCGGGCACGCGCACAGCGTCGAAACCTGGATCGACGGCGAGTTGGCGGGCGGGCTCTACTGCGTGGCGCTGGGCCGGGCCGTGTTCGGCGAATCGATGTTCACGCGCCGCCCGGACGCCTCGAAGATCGCGCTGGCCGGCCTGGTCGCGCTGTGCCGCCGCGCCGACATCCAAATGATCGACTGCCAGCAGAACACCGCGCACCTGGCCAGCCTCGGCGCCCGCGAAATGCCGCGCGCACGCTTCGTCGCGCACGTGGCCCAGGCCCGAAAACAGGAGGACCCGCAGTGGCAATTCGACCCCGTATACTGGTCCGAACTCCTTTCCGAGCGACCTCCTCTTTCGACGTGACGTGACGTGACGCACCTCAAGGATCTCCCGCTTCACACGCTGCAGTTCTACGCGACGGCGCCCTATCCCTGCAGCTACCTGCCGGATCGCCAGGCCCGCTCGCAGGTGGCCACGCCCAGCCACCTGATCCACAACGACGCCTACTCCGACCTGGTGCTCAGCGGCTTCCGGCGCAGCGGCATGTTCACCTACCGGCCCTATTGCGACGGCTGCCGCGCCTGCATCCCGCTGCGCGTGCTGGCGCACAGCTTCAAGCCGAACCGCAGCCAGCGCCGCACCGCCAAACAGCACGCCGACCTGCAGGCGCGCGTGCTCAAGCTGTGCTTCGTGCCCGAGCACTACCAGCTCTACCTGCGCTACCAGACCGGCCGCCACTCGGGCGGCGGCATGGACCACGACAGCATCGACCAGTACACCCAGTTCCTGCTGCAAAGCCGCGTCAACTCGCGGCTGGTTGAGTTCCGCGAAACCCTGCCCGACGGCAGCCCCGGCGCACTGAAGATGGTGTCGATCCTCGATGTGCTCAGCGACGGCATCTCGGCCGTCTACACCTTCTACGAACCCGAGGACGGCGCCGGCTACGGCACCTACAGCGTGCTGTGGCAGATCGAGCAGGCCCGCAAGCTGGGGCTGCCGCACGTCTACCTGGGCTACTGGATCGAGCGCAGCCCCAAGATGCACTACAAGGCCCGCTTTTCCCCGCACGAAGTGTTGGTGGACGGCCACTGGCAGGCACCGAGCGATTTCACAAGGTAAAATGGCGCACGGTCATCACCGCATTGCGCCATGAGAAAAAACCTATCCGACGTTCCCGCCACTCCCGTCATCCAGGTCATCGAGCGCATGTTCTCGCTGATCGACGTCCTGGCCTCGCGCGAAGAAGCGATCTCGCTGAAGGAAATCAGCGAAAAGACGGGGCTTCACCCGTCGACCACGCACCGCATCCTCAATGACCTCGCGGTCGGCCGCTTCGTCGACCGACCCGAAGCCGGCAGCTACCGCCTCGGCATGCGCCTGCTGGAGCTGGGCAACCTGGTCAAGGGCCGGCTGAACGTGCGCGACGCGGCCCTGGGGCCGATGCGCGAGCTGCACAAGCTCACGCAGCAGCCGGTCAATCTCAGCATGCGCCAGGGCGACGAGATCGTGTACATCGAGCGCGCCTACAGCGAACGTTCGGGCATGCAGGTGGTGCGCGCCATCGGCGGCCGTGCCGCCCTGCACCTGACCTCGACCGGCAAGCTGTTCCTGGCCGCCGACGATCCGCAGCGCGTGCGCAGCTACGCCACGCGCACCGGCCTGGCCGGCCACACCCGCAACAGCATCACCCAGCTGCCCGCGCTCGAGCGCGAGCTGTCGAAGGCGCGCCAGTACGGCATCGCCCGCGACAACGAAGAACTGGAGTTGGGCGTGCGCTGCATGGCCGCCGGCATCTACGACGACCAGGGCAAGCTGGTGGCGGGCCTGTCGATCTCGGCCCCGGCCGATCGCCTCGACGAAGGCTGGCTGCCCAAGCTGCAGGCGACCGCCAATGAAATCTCGGGCGCGCTGGGCTTCAAGGACGGAATGGCCGCGACGCCTGCGTCGGGCACGAACGTGACAACGGGCGCCTGAGCGCCCGATTGCTTTCGACTCTTCTTCTTTCCAGCGAGCCGGCCGGTAAGCCCTCCACGAGGGCAGCAGGCAGGCCGCTAACGGCCTCCCCGCTCAATCGATCTCAGCCGGCAACCTGGAAGCCGCGCGGACCCGACACGGCGTGCGTGGCCTCGACCCAGCGGCGAACCCGCTCGGCGTCGGCGATGCGGCTGAACTTGCCGGCCGAATCCAGGAACACCATGATTAGCTTGCGCCCGGCCACCTTGGCCTGCATCACGAGGCACTGGCCGGCTTCGGAGATGTAGCCGGTCTTCTGCAGGCCGATGTCCCATTCCGGGCTCTTCACAAGGCGGTTGGTGGTGTTGAACTGCAGCACGCGGTTGCCGACTTCGACCTGGTATTCCGGCGACGTGGACAGCGAACGCACGGTGGCGTCCGAATAGGCGGCATTGACCAGCAGCGCCAGGTCTTGCGCGCTCGACTGGTTGCGGCTGGACAGGCCCGTGGGCTCCACGTAGCGCGTGTCCTTCATGCCGAGCATGCGGGCCTTGGCATTCATGATGCTCACGAAGGTCGTGAGACCGCCCGGGTAGGTGCGGCCCAGCGCGTGCGCCGCGCGGTTTTCACTCGACATCAGCGCCAGGTGCAGCAGCTCGCCGCGCGACAGCGTGGTGCCGACGGTCAGGCGCGAACGGCTGCCCTTTTCGGTGTCGACGTCGTCCTGCGTGATGGTGATGAGCTCGTCGTTCGGCAGGTGGGCTTCGCTGATCAGCAGGCCGGTCATGAGCTTGGTGAGCGAAGCGATCGGCAGCACGGCGTGGTCGTTCTTGCTGAACAGCACCTCGTGGGTGTCCTGATCGATCACCAGGGCGACGCTCGACTTCAGGTCGAGTGCGTCGTCGGTGCTGTGCAGGCCGGCCATCTGGCCGAAGGACTGGCGGGCTGGCGTCTCGACGCGCACCACCGAACGGCGCTGCACGGCAACGACGGTCTTGCCGTTCTTCTTGTGGATGGTGGCCACAACATTGCGACCGCCGCGCACGACCTTGTCGGCCTGCTCGGCGCGACCGCCGCGTGCCACCTTGGAAGCGGACGCATTGCGCTGCTTGGTTTCGGCGGGGGCCTTCGCCTTCTTGGCGACGGCGGACTTGGCGGCAGCGGGTTTTTCCTTCTTCGCGGCCTGGGCGCCAGGCAGCAAAAACGCCGAGGCGCACAGCGCCACGGCGAGGAACTTGAAGGCGGGTAGGAACCGCTGGATGGAAACTCGACGTAGACGGGTTTCAGGCATCAATAAATCTCCAGCGGCAACAAACGAGGACCGCAGTGTATCGAAATCAAAAAAGACACGCAATATCAGTTACTTGCATCCTCTTCTTCATTCGAATACCAAGGAACGCCTGAAAACCTAACCTTGTGCCGCCACTCTCTCAGCTTGGCTCTGTAACTTGTTGAGCGCACTCAAATAAGCCTTTGCCGAAGCGACCACGATGTCGGGGTCTGCACCCACACCGTTGACCACCCGCCCTGCGTTTTGTAACCGGACTGTAACTTCTCCCTGGCTTTCCGTCGAGCCGCTGATGGCGTTTACAGAGTAAAGAACCATCTCGGCGCCGCTCTTGACGTGGGCCTCGATGGCCTTGAGGGACGCATCGACCGGCCCGTTGCCGTCGGATTCGCTGGTGACTTCCTTGCCCTGGACCGTGAACACGATCTTGGCTTGAGGCCGTTCGCCGGTTTCGCTGTGCTGGGAGAGAGAGACGAAAGCAAACTGTTCACCAACGTGCGAAAGCTCTTCCGCGCTGACCAGCGCCAGGATGTCTTCGTCGAAAATTTCGGACTTGCGGTCGGCCAGCTCCTTGAAGCGCGCGAACGCGGCGTTGACCTCGGTTTCACTTTCCATCGTCACGCCCAGGTCCTGCAGGCGCTGCTTGAAGGCGTTGCGGCCGCTGAGCTTGCCCAGCACGATCTTGTTGGCGGTCCAGCCCACGTCTTCGGCGCGCATGATCTCGTAGGTGTCGCGCGCCTTGAGCACGCCGTCCTGGTGGATGCCCGAGGCGTGCGCGAACGCGTTGGCGCCCACCACCGCCTTGTTGGGCTGCACCACGAAGCCGGTGGTCTGGCTGACCATGCGGCTGGCGGCCACGATGTGCTGGGTGTCGATGTTCAGGTCGAGCCCGAAGTAGTCCCTGCGCGTCTTCACGGCCATGACCACTTCTTCGAGCGAACAGTTGCCCGCGCGCTCGCCCAGGCCGTTGATCGTGCACTCGACCTGGCGCGCGCCGCCGATCTTCACGCCGGCCAGCGAGTTCGCCACGGCCATGCCCAGGTCGTTGTGGCAATGCACCGACCAGATCGCCTTGTCGCTGTTGGGAATGCGCTCGCGCAGCATCTTGATGAAGTTGCCGTACAGCTCAGGAATGGCGTAGCCGACGGTGTCGGGCACGTTGATGGTGGTGGCGCCCTCGTTGATCACGGTCTCGAGCACGCGGCACAGGAAGTCGGGGTCGCTGCGGTAGCCGTCTTCGGGGCTGAACTCCACGTCGGCGATCTGGTTGCGCGCGAAGCGCACGGCCAGCTTGGCCTGCTCATGCACCTCGTCGGGCGACATGCGCAGCTTCTTTTCCATGTGCAGCGGCGAGGTCGCGATGAAGGTGTGGATGCGCCCGCGCGCCGCACCCTTCAGGGCCTCGGCCGCGCGCGCGATGTCGCGGTCGTTGGCGCGCGAGAGGCCGCACACCGTCGAGTCCTTGATCGCATTGGCGATGGCCTTCACGGCCTCGAAGTCGCCGTTCGAACTGGCCGGAAAGCCGGCTTCGATGACGTCGACCCTGAGCCGCTCCAGCAGCTTGGCGATGCGCAACTTTTCGTCGCGCGTCATCGAGGCGCCGGGCGACTGTTCGCCGTCGCGCAAGGTGGTGTCGAAAATAATGAGTTGGTCGGTCATCGTGGATCTCCTTGGTTCGTTCCCACCTTGCGCGTGCGGCTGGTGCCGGTGCGTCAGGCGACTTCAGCCACCGATTGTGCGCTGCGCGCGCCCCGGCCCCTGGCCCGCTGCACCCCCGACACGATCGCCTTCAGCGAGGCCGAGATCACGTTCGCATCGATGCCGACGCCGAACAGGGTCTGCGACTCGTCGACGCGCAGTTCGAGGTAGGCCACCGACTTGGCGTCGGCGCCCGCGCCGATGGCGTGCTGGTGGTAATCCATGACGCGCACCGTGTGGCCGGTGGCCTGGCTCAGTGCCTGCGTGAAGGCGTCGATCGGGCCGTTGCCGCGGCCTTCGATGGCGCGCGTTTCACCGTCCCACGGCAGGTCGCCGCGCAGCACCACCGTGGCCTCGGCGCCTTCGCCTTCTTCCTGGATCACGCGGTGTTGCAAGGCCTTGGCGGTCTCGATGCCGTATTCGTTCACGAAGATCTGCCAGAGGTCGGCGGCGGTGAGTTCCTTGCCGCCCACGTCCATCACGCGCTGCACGACCTGCATGAATTCCATCTGCAGGCGGCGCGGCATCTCAAGGCCGTACTCGCTCTCGAGCAGGTAGGCCATGCCGCCCTTGCCCGACTGGCTGTTCACGCGGATCACGGCTTCGTAGCTGCGGCCCACGTCCTTCGGGTCGATGGGGAGGTACGGAATGTCCCAGATGTCGCCGTCCTTGCGCGCGGCGAAGGCCTTCTTGATCGCATCCTGGTGCGAGCCCGAGAACGAGGTGTAGACGAGGTCACCGACGTACGGATGGCGCGGGTGCACGGGAATCTGGTTGCAGTGCTCGACCGTGGCGCGAATCTCGTCGATGTTCGAGAAGTCGAGTTCGGGCGAGACGCCCTGCGTGTAGAGGTTGAGTGCGACGTTCACGAGGTCGAGGTTGCCGGTGCGCTCGCCATTGCCGAAGAGGCAGCCTTCGATGCGCTCGGCGCCGGCCATCAAGGCCAGTTCGCCGGCTGCGGTGCCGGTGCCGCGGTCGTTGTGCGGGTGCACGCACAGCACGATCGAGTCACGGCGCGCGAGGTTGCGGTGCATCCACTCGATCATGTCCGCGAAGATGTTCGGCGTGGAATGCTCGACCGTGGTGGGCAGGTTGACGATGCACTTGCGCTCGGGCGTCGGCGCCCAGACTTCGGTGACCGCATCGACCACGCGCTTGGAGAAGACCACGTCGGTGCCCGAGAACATTTCGGGCGAGTACTGGAAGGTCCACTTCGTGTTCGGCTGCTTTGCGGCGAAGTCGTTGAACATGCGGGCGTGGCTGCTCGCGAGTTCGACGATCTGGTCTTCGTCCATGCCGAGCACCACGCGGCGCATCACGGGGGCCACCGCGTTGTAGAGGTGGACGATGGCGCGCGGTGCGCCCTGCAACGCTTCGAAGGTGCGTTCGATGAGGTGGTCGCGCGCCTGCGTGAGCACCTGGATCGTCACGTCGTCGGGAATGCGGTCTTCCTCGATGAGCTTGCGCACGAAGTCGAATTCGACCTGCGACGCCGAGGGAAAGCCGACTTCGATTTCCTTGAAGCCGATGGTCACGAGGGTTTCAAACATGCGCATCTTGCGCGCGATGTCCATGGGTTCGACCAGGGCCTGGTTGCCATCGCGCAGGTCCGTCGACAGCCAGATCGGGGCCTTGGTCAGCACGGCATCGGGCCAGGTGCGGTCCTTGAGACCGATCGGGGCGAATGCGCGGTATTTGGCTTGAGGTTGCTTGAGCATGTCGATTTCTCTGTGATGGTTGGAACTCAACCAGCAACCCCAAAAGACAAACGGCCCGTTGCTGGTGCGAACGGGCCGTGATGAGGGATTAGCGCGTGCGCTACCGTCTCCGCCCGTGAGGGAGGGCTAGTAGGGCCAGCAGCGAAATCTTGGTCATGAGGGTTGCGAATGTAGCACAGCCTTCGCGGGCCTGTGAAGGCCCGGGGCTTCTTCAGTTGTGCAGCCCCCGCTCGTCGGGCTCTTCGGTCGAGGTGCTGATCACGCTCACCGGCTGGCCCTTGGCCTTGCGCCACGCGTACACCACGTAGCCGCTCAATCCATAGGCCACGAAGAGGCTGAACAGCACCGTCGGCGGATGGATGTTGATGACTGCGATGCCCAGCGCGATCAGCACGATCACGACGAAGGGCACGCTCTTCTTCATCTGGATGTCCTTGAAGCTGTAGAACGGCGCATTGGTCACCATGGTGAGGCCCGCGTACAGCGTGAAGGCAAAAGTGACCCAGGTGATCTGCGTCCACGAGAGGTACAGCACCTCGCCACCACGCTTGCCCCATTCGTTGACGAGCCAGATGAAGCCCGCCACGAGCGCCGCGGCCGCCGGCGACGGCAGGCCCTGAAACCAGCGCTTGTCGACCACGCCCGTGTTGACGTTGAAGCGTGCGAGCCGCAACGCGGCGCAGGCGCAGTACACGAAGGCGGCGATCCAGCCCCAGCGTCCGAGGCCCTTGAGCGACCACTCGTAGGCGATGAGCGCGGGCGCGGCGCCAAAGGACACCATGTCGGACAGCGAGTCCATCTGCTCGCCGAACGCGCTTTGCGTGTTAGTCATGCGGGCCACGCGCCCGTCGAGGCTGTCGAGCACCATCGCGGCGAACACGCCGAGCGCGGCCAGGTCGAAACGCGCGTTCATGGCCATCACGACCGAGTAGAAGCCGCCGAACAACGCCGCCAGCGTGAACAGGTTCGGCAGGATGTAGATGCCCTTGCGACGCTTACGCGGCTGCGCGTCGTCGGGGACGGTGTCGTCATGCATTGAAATAGCCTCCGTCCCTCGTGGGAACTGCCCGATCAGCTATCCATTCGATAGCATCTTGGTCTGTGAATCGCATGCTTCGCAGTGTAGTTCAGGGGACCCGTGCACTCCCCTTCAAACAAAAGGGCCACCGCGACGGGTGGCCCTCCGAAACAGGGTGCCGAAGCACCCTGTTGGCTCTTGCCTCTGAAGATCAGTTGCGGGTCTGGTCGACCAGCTTGTTCTTCTTGATCCAGGGCATCATCGCGCGCAGCTTTTCGCCGACGACTTCGATCTGATGCTCAGCGTTCAGGCGACGGCGGCTGATCAGCACCGGCTGGCCGGCAGCGGCTTCGAGCACGAAGCTCTTGGCGTATTCGCCGGTCTGGATGTCCTGCAGGACCTTCTTCATGGCCTTCTTGGTCTCGTCGGTCACGATGCGCGGGCCCGTGACGTACTCGCCGTATTCGGCGTTGTTCGAGATCGAGTAGTTCATGTTGGCGATGCCGCCTTCGTAGATCAGGTCGACGATCAGCTTCAGCTCGTGCAGGCATTCGAAGTACGCCATTTCGGGCGCGTAGCCGGCTTCCACCAGCGTTTCGAAACCAGCCTTGATCAGCTCGACCGTGCCGCCGCACAGAACCGCTTGCTCGCCGAACAGGTCGGTCTCGGTTTCTTCGCGGAAGTTGGTCTCGATGATGCCGGCCTTGCCGCCGCCGTTGGCGGTGGCGTAGCTCAGCGCGAGGTCACGCGCCTTGCCGCTCTTGTCCTGGTGCACCGCGATCAGGTGCGGCACGCCGCCACCTTGCGTGTACGTGCCGCGCACGGTGTGACCCGGAGCCTTGGGAGCGACCATCCACACGTCGAGGTCGGCGCGCGGCTGCACGAAACCGTAGTGCACGTTGAAGCCGTGCGCGAAGACGAGCGAAGCGCCTTCCTTGATGTTCGGGGCCACGTCGTTCTTGTAGACGGCGGCGATCTGCTCATCGGGCAGCAGGATCATGACGACGTCGGCCGACTTCACGGCATCAGCGACTTCAGCGACCTGCAGGCCGGCCTTGCCGACCTTGTCCCACGAAGCGCCGCCCTTGCGCAGGCCGACCACGACCTTGACGCCGCTGTCGTTCAGGTTCTGCGCGTGTGCGTGACCTTGCGAGCCGTAGCCGATGATGGCAACCGTCTTGCCCTTGATGAGGCTGAGGTCCGCGTCCTTGTCGTAATAAACCTTCATGATGTTCTCCAGATAGATAAGCGAGTTGCAGTGTGTTGTTGTGCCGTTCGTCCTGAGCCTGTCGAAGGGCTCAATGCAGTCCCCGCTCGCGCGAGGGCTTCGACAAGCTCAGCCCGAACGGGCAGCGACTGAGCTCCGAATCATGGTGTCAGACCCGCAGGATGCGTTCGCCGCGCCCGATGCCGCTGGCGCCGGTGCGCACCGTCTCGAGGATGGCGCCGCGGTCGATCGCTTCCAGGAAAGCGTCGTTCTTGCCGTGATCGCCAGTCAGCTCGATGGTGTAGCTCTTGTCGGTCACGTCGATGATGCGGCCACGGAAGATTTCCGCCATGCGCATCATTTCCTCGCGTTCCTTGCCCACCGCGCGCACCTTCACCATCATGAGCTCGCGCTCGGTGTAGGCGCCTTCGGTCAGGTCGACCACCTTCACGACCTCGATGAGGCGGTTCAGGTGCTTGGTGATCTGCTCAATCACGTCGTCCGAGCCGTTGGTGACGATGGTCATGCGCGAGAGACTTGCGTCCTCGGTCGGCGCCACGGTCAGCGATTCGATGTTGTAGCCACGGGCCGAGAACAGGCCCACCACGCGGGAAAGAGCACCCGGCTCGTTTTCCAGCAGCACTGCAATGATGTGTTTCATGTTGGCGTGACTCCTCTTTTCGCCTACGCGGAAGCTTTCGCTTTCGCCGCCCTCCCCCGTGCACGGTAATGCGCGGGCTTGGCGGGCAATAGATTCGTCAGTAAAGGTTGAACGAACGAATGTTCCGGATCAGAGATCTTCGGAACCCAGCAACATCTCGGTGATGCCCATGCCGGCCTTGACCATCGGGAACACGTTCTCGGTGGGGTCGGTACGGAAATCCATGAACACCGTGCGGTCCTTGAGCTTGCGCGCCTCGCGCAGCGCCGGCTCCACGTCTTGTGGACGCTCGATCAGCATGCCGACGTGGCCATAGGCCTCGGCGAGCTTCACGAAGTTGGGCAGCGCGTCCATGTAGCTGTGGCTGTAGCGGCCGGAGTATTCGATCTCCTGCCACTGGCGCACCATGCCCAGGTAGCGGTTGTTGAGCGAGCAGATCTTGATCGGCGTGTTGTACTGCAGGCAGGTCGAGAGCTCCTGGATGCACATCTGCACCGAGCCTTCGCCGGTGATGGTGAACACTTCCGAGTCGGGCTTGGCGAGCTTGATGCCCATGGCGTAGGGAATGCCCACGCCCATGGTGCCCAGGCCGCCCGAATTGATCCAGCGGCGCGGCTCGTCGAAGCGGTAGTACTGGGCGGCCCACATCTGGTGCTGGCCGACGTCCGACGTGATGTAGGTGTCGGCGTCCTTGGTCATGTTCCAGAGGGTCTCGACCACGAACTGCGGCTTGATCACGTCCTTGTTGTCGCGGTCGTACTTGAGGCAGTCGCGCGAGCGCCAGCCTTCGATGGTCTTCCACCAGTCGGCCAGCGCACCGGCGTCGGGCTTGGTGGTGCTCTCGCGGATCATCGAGATGAGCTCGGTGAGCACGTCCTTCACGTCGCCGACGATCGGGATGTCGACCTTCACGCGCTTGGAGATGCTCGACGGGTCGATGTCGACGTGGATGATCTTGCGTTCGTTCTGCGCGAAGTGCTTCGGATTGCCGATCACGCGGTCGTCGAAGCGCGCACCCACGGCCAGCAGCACGTCGCAGTTCTGCATCGCGTTGTTGGCTTCGATGGTGCCGTGCATGCCCAGCATGCCCAGGAACTTGCGGTCGCTCGCCGGATAGGCGCCCAGGCCCATCAGCGTGTTCGTGACGGGGTACCCCAGCATGTCGACCAGCGTGCGCAGCTCGTTCGTGGCGTTGCCCAGGAGCACGCCGCCGCCGGTGTAGATGTAGGGGCGCTTGGCCGCCAGCAGCAGTTGCAGCGCCTTGCGGATCTGCCCGCCGTGGCCCTTGCGCACCGGGTTGTACGAGCGCATCTCGACCTTGTCGGGATAGCCGCTGTACGGGATCTTCTTGAAGGAGACGTCCTTCGGCACGTCCACCACCACGGGGCCGGGACGGCCGCTGCGTGCGATGTGGAAGGCCTTCTTCATCGTCATGGCCAGATCCTTCGGATCCTTGACGAGGAAGTTGTGCTTGACGATGGGGCGCGTGATGCCGACCGTGTCGCATTCCTGGAAGGCGTCCAGGCCGATGGCGGCCGTCGGCACCTGGCCGGAAATGATCACCATCGGGATCGAGTCCATGTACGCCGTCGCGATGCCGGTGACCGCATTGGTCAGGCCGGGACCGGAAGTGACCAGTGCCACGCCGACTTCGCCGGTGGCGCGCGCATAGCCGTCGGCTGCGTGCACGGCGGCCTGTTCGTGGCGCACCAGCACGTGCTGGATGGTGTCCTGCTTGTAGAACGCGTCGTAGATGTAGAGAACCGCGCCGCCCGGGTAGCCCCAGATGTACTGGACGCCTTCGGCCTGCAGTGCCTTGACCAGCACTTCAGCGCCCATGAGTTCTTGCGTGGTGTTGCCGGCGCCAGAGGACGCGGCTGCTGCGGAAGCGAGTTCCGCCTTCGAGATTTCCATGATCAACCTTTGTGTTTTTTCGGGAACGAAAAACCTTGGGTGCCCCTTGCCAGCCCTTGTGGGGCCGCGCCAGGACTTGAGGCCAAAGCCATGAGCGGACTGATGTTCCGCCGGACCGTGACCCGTTTGCCTTTTGACTTGCAAGGCGGATTATGACACTACCGGCGCGTTCAGACTCGCTTCAGGTGCCCTGTCTTGGCACAAAGGCATAATCCGCGGCATAAAAACATGAGCGTTCGCCAAACATCCTCCCCACGCGGCGCGTCCCGCCGCCCCCTCTCATTTGGCTACTGAACACGAACTCTCCGACTTCCTGAAAAACGTCGAACGACGGGCCTTCAAGCGCTCGGTCTATCACGTGCGGGACGAAGAAGCGGCCTTGGACATCGTGCAGGACAGCATGATGAAGCTGGCCCAGCACTACGGCGACAAGCCTGCCGAGGAACTGCCGATGCTGTTCCAGCGCATCCTGTCGAACTGCACGCTCGACTGGTTCCGCCGCCAGAAGACCCGCCGCGCCCTTTTTTCCAACCTGAGCGACTTCGAACCGGCCGACAACGGCGAAGATTTCGACCTGCTGGAGAACTTCGTCTCGCCAACCGACTCCAGAGAATCGGAGAGCGCCGAAGACACCACGCGACGAAGCCAGGTCTTTCACGAAATCGAAGAACAGATCGCGGCTTTGCCCGGCCGTCAACGCGAGGCTTTCCTGATGCGTTACTGGGAGGAAATGGACGTCGCAGAGACGGCCGCCGCAATGGGCTGCTCCGAGGGCAGCGTCAAAACCCATTGTTCGCGAGCTGTCCACGCTCTGAGCAAGGCGCTCAAGGCCAAGGGAATATCGCTATGAACACTAAGGTTCCAACCTCTCAATCCAGCGCAGCAGAAGACCGCTTCGGCCAACGGCTGGCGGCCCGGCTGTCGGACGGCAATCAAGCGTTGCCGCACGACATCAGCGAGCGTCTGCGCGTTGCCCGTTCGCAGGCCGTGGCCGCGCGCAAGCAGGCGCCGCAGCTGCGCACGGCGCCCGTGGCGGTCCAATCGGGCCACACGGTCACACTGGGCGGCAGCTGGTGGACCCGCATCGGTTCCGTGGTGCCCCTGATCGCCCTGGTGGCCGGCCTGATCACCATCAGCGTGTTGCAGGACGACGACCGCGCCAGCGAACTCGCCGAGGTCGACTCGGCCCTGCTGACGGGCGACCTGCCGCCCGCCGCCTACACCGACCCCGGCTTCGCCCAATTCCTGAAGTCCGACAGCGCCTCCGACTGAACACCTTGCCCGACCGAATGCGACGCCGCTCCGTTTCCCGTGCGAAAGCCCTGCTTCCGTTGCGCCCGCTCCCGGCGGGCGCCGTCGTTTGGGCGGGTGCGCTGGCAGCCGCTGCCTTCGGCCTGACGCTGGCCGATGCACAGACGCTGCCCGAAACCGCCAAGCCCGCCACGCACGCCGCAGCCACCAATGGCGCGGCAAGCCCCAAGGCCGTTGCCACGACCAAGCCCCTGTGGAACGAACTGAGCAATGAGCAGCAGCACGCCCTGAAGCCGCTGGCTTCGCACTGGAACACGCTGAACGCCGGCCAGAAGCGCAAGTGGCTGGCCTTGTCGCGCAACTACGCGAACATGCCCGCCGACGACCAGGTCACGCTGCACAGCCGCATGATCGAATGGGCGGCGCTGAGTAACCAGCAGCGCGCCCAGGCCCGCCTGAATTTCGCCGAGGTCAAGCGCGTGCCTGCCGACGAGCGCAAGCTCAAGTGGGAGCAGTACCAGGCGCTGAGCGAAGAAGAAAAACGCAAGCTCGCCGAGAGTGCCCCGCCCAAGCCCCGCGGCGCCGCCCTGCCGGTGCGCCCGGTCTCGTCGCAGAAGCTCGTGCCCGTGCCGGCCGTCACGCCGCCCGGGCAGCACACGCCCCGCATCGTGCCGGCCACGCCCCCCACGCCCGTGCTGCCGCCGGCGGCCATCGTGGTGAGTTCGCCGGCGACGCCACCTGCCGCCGTGGAACGCCCTGCCATGCCGGCCAGCACCGTCGTCGCTCCAGCGGCGTCGGCACCGAGCAGCCTCACGCCGCCGCCAGTGCCCGCCGAGGCCCAGGTGCCGGCGCCGTCCGCGGCCACGGCACCCGCGGCCTCGTCCTCCGCCCCCTGACCGAAGGTTTCGATGGTTTCCAGTTCGCCCGAGGCCTCGGGACCCGGCCAGTCCGCCTCGCCCTCTTCATCCACCCCCAACGCTCCCGCGGTGCCCGGCCTGTGGCGGCGCATGGCCTGCTGGCTCTATGAGGGCATGTTGCTGTTCGCGGTCGTGTTCGTGTCCGGCTGGCTGTTCAGCACGCTGGGCCAGATGCGCGACGCCATGGACGAGCGGCGGCACCTGCTGCAGGCCTTCCTCTTCGTGGTGTTCGGCGTCTACTTCGTCTGGTTCTGGACCAAAGGCCAGACGCTGGCCATGAAGACCTGGAACATCCGCATCGTCGACCGCAACGGCCGCCCCGTCAGCCAGGGCCGCGCACTCGCGCGCTACCTGCTGAGCTGGGTGTGGTTCCTGCCGCCGCTGGCCGCCATCGCCCCATTCAAGCTGTCGGGCGGCGAATCGACCGTCCTGATCTTCGGCTGGGTCGCCATCTGGGCGCTGCTGGCCCGTTTTCACCCCGAGCGCCAGTTCTGGCACGACGCCTGGGCCGGTACGCGGCTCATCACCTCCAAGCCGATGAGCCGCCAATGAGTGCCCTGCCCGACCCCGCCGTGAATCCGCAGAAGGCCCGCAAGGGCTTCGAGCGCGTCTGGCATGCCACCCTGATCTCGCTGCACGGCCTGCGCGCCGGCTGGAGCGAGCCGGCGTTCCGTCAGGAAGCCATCCTGTCGATGCTGATGATCCCGGCCGCCTTCTGGCTCGGGCGCAGCTGGGTCGAGGTGGCGTTGCTCGCCGGAAGCGCCGTCCTCGTGATGATCGTGGAGCTGCTCAACACGGCAGTGGAAGCCGCCATCGACCGCATCGGCCCCGAATGGCACGACCTCTCCAAGCGCGCGAAGGACATGGGCAGCGCCGCTGTCCTGCTGTCGCTCACGCTGTGCGGCGGCATCTGGGCCGCGGCCCTGTGGCAACGCTTCGTGTCATGAGCAGGTCCGCCGCCTGCGGCATGATCGCAGGATGACCCCTGAATTTTCGATTTGCGTGTATTGCGGCTCGCGCCCCGGCGAGCGCCCCGAGTTTTCCCAGGCCGCCCAGGCCGTGGGCCAGTGGATCGGCAGCCACGGCGGCCAGCTCGTCTACGGCGGCGGCCGCACCGGCCTGATGGGCACGGTGGCCGAGGCCACCCGCCAGGCCGGCGGCCGCGTCGTCGGCATCATCCCCAAGGCCCTGGTCGACAAGGAACTGGCCAATCCCCTATGCGACGAGCTGCACGTGGTGGACACCATGCACGAGCGCAAGGCCATGATGGGCGAGCGCGCCGACGCCTTCCTCGCGATGGCGGGCGGCATCGGTACCTTCGAAGAACTGTTCGAGATCTGGACCTGGCGCCAGCTCGGCTACCACGACAAGCCGACCGGCATTCTCAACACCGCCGGCTACTACGACGGCCTGCTGAGCTTTCTGGCGCACAGCGTGCGCGAGGGCTTCATGGGTGAATGGCAGATGGACCTGGTGCGCACCGGCACCGACGTGCCCGAACTGCTGACAGCACTGCGCGCCGAAGTCCCCCTGCACCCCCGCGACGACAAGCTTTCAGAAAACCTCTGACCCGAAAGCCCCAAGAGCCTCGGGGTCCCATTCCAGCGAACACCGCGGAACCGGCTTTGCCGGGCCGCAGGTGTTGCCCCCGGCAGGGGGTTGGCGAAGCGACACGAAGTGCGCGTAGCCTGGGGGCGAGCCTAAACTGCGTTTTCGTTTTCTTCGCCGGTGCGGATGCGCACGATGCGCTCCACCTCGGTCACGAAGATCTTGCCGTCGCCGATCTTGCCGGTGCGCGCAGAGCTCACGATGGCCTCGATGCAGCGCTCCACGTCGCTCTCGTTGACGACCACTTCGACCTTCATCTTGGGCAGGAAGTCGACCACGTACTCGGCGCCGCGGTACAGCTCGGTGTGGCCCTTCTGGCGGCCGAAGCCCTTGACCTCGGTCACCGTGAGGCCGGTGACACCCACCTCGGCGAGGGCTTCGCGCACGTCCTCGAGCTTGAAGGGTTTGACGATGGCGGTGATCTGCTTCATGGTTTTTGTGCTCCGGCGGTTTCGTTGAACTTGCTGGTGATAGGGTAACGCCAATCCTTGCCGAAGCTTCGGTGGGTGACCCGGATGCCTACGGGCGCCTGGCGCCGCTTGTATTCGTTGATCCTGATGAGCCGCGCAACCCGCTCGACCACCGCCCGGTCGTAGCCCGCGGCAATGATCTCATCGATGCCTTCATCGTCCTGCATGTAGCGTGCCAGGATGCCGTCCAGCACGTCGTACGGCGGCAGGCTGTCCTGGTCGGTCTGGTCGGGGCGCAGCTCGGCACTCGGGGGCCGCGTGATGATGCGCTCGGGAATCGGCGCCGCCCCGGTGCCGTACGGATCATGGGCATTGCGCCAGCGCGCCAGCGCGAACACCGTGGTCTTGAGCAGGTCCTTGATGACCGCGAAGCCGCCCGCCATGTCGCCGTAGAGCGTGCAGTAGCCGGTGGCCATCTCGCTCTTGTTGCCGGTGGTCAGCACGATGGCGCCGAACTTGTTCGACAGCCCCATGAGCAGCGTGCCGCGGATGCGGGCCTGGATGTTCTCCTCGGCCGTGTCTTCCGGCCGGCCCGCGAACTCCCCGGCCAGCGCGGCCTTGAAGGACTCGAAGGTGTGCCGGATCGAAATCTCGTCGTAGCGCACGCCCAGCCGGCCGGCCATGTCGCGCGCGTCGATCCAGCTGATGTCGGCCGTGTAGGGCGACGGCATCATCACCGCGCGGACCTTGTCCTTGCCCAGCGCGTCGACCGCGATCGCGAGCACCAGCGCCGAGTCGATGCCGCCCGACAGCCCCAGGATCGCGCCCGGAAAACCGTTCTTGCCGATGTAGTCGCGCACGCCGAGCACCAGCGCGTCCCACAGCTGCGCCTCGGCGTCGCGCGGCGCGGCGATGGCCGACGGGTCGGCCACGACGGCGACGCCGCCCTGCGCCCCGCGCGCGAGCTCCATGAAGACCAGCCGCTCGCGAAAGCTCTCGGCTTGCGCGGCCAGCGTGCCATCGGCCTGCAGCGCGAAGGAGGCGCCGTCGAACACCACCTCGTCCTGCCCGCCCACCAGGTGCGCGTAGACCAGCGGCAGGCCCACGGCGCGTGCGCGGTCGGCCATGCGCGCCACGCGCTCGCCTTCCTTGCCGACGTGGTACGGCGAGGCGTTGATCACCGCCAGCACCTCGGCGCCGCCGGCGCGCGCCAGCTCGGCCGGCGCGTCGAACCAGGCGTCTTCGCAGATCAGCAGGCCGACCGACACGCCGCCCGCCTCGAACACGCAGGTGCCCTGCCCCGGCGTGAAGTAGCGGCGCTCGTCGAACACCTGGTAGTTCGGCAGCTCGCGCTTGGCGTAGGTCTCGAGGATGCGGCCTTCCTTGATGACGCTGGCCGCGTTGTGACGCAGCTGCACGGCCACAGACCGGCTGCGCAGGCTGCCGCCGCTGGGATGCCCCACCACCACGACCATGTCTTTGAGGTCAGCCAGCGCGGCGGCGATGCCTTTCACGGCATCATCACAGGCTTCGGTGAAGGCGGGACGGAGGAACAGGTCCTCCGCTGCATAGCCGGCAATCGAGAGTTCGGGTGTCAGCAGAAGGCGCGCGCCTTGCGCGTAGGCCTCGCGTGCGGCGCCGACGATCTTCTGCGTATTGCCGACGAGGTCGCCCACCACAAAATTGAGTTGCGCGATGGCGAGCTTGAGCGTCATACAGAAGGAAGAAAAAGGCTTGAACGATTATGTCATTCGGGTTCTGGCGTCGCCGTCGGACATCGACCCGCAAGCCTGGAACGCCCTGCTCGCCGCGCAGCCCGAGCCCTCGCCCTTCATGAGCCACGAGTACCTCGCCGCGATGCACGACAGCGGCAGCGCCTCGCCCGAGCGCGGATGGACGCCGCAGTTCGTCACGCTGTGGCGCGGCGACGTGCTCGAAGCCGCCTGCGCGCTCTACCTCAAGGACCATTCCTACGGCGAGTACGTGTTCGACTGGGCCTGGGCCAACGCCTACGAGCAGCACGGGCTCGCCTACTACCCGAAGGCCGTGGTGGCGGCGCCCTTCACGCCCGTGCCGGGCGCCCGGCTGCTGGCACGCGACGCGCCAAGCCGCACGCTGCTGGTGCAGGCGCTGGTGGCGGTCTGCAAGGAACAGGAACTTTCGTCTTTGCATCTGCTGTTCGGCGCCGACGCCGACATCGCCGCGTGCACCGAAGCCGGGCTCATGCGGCGCCATACGGTGCAGTTTCACTGGACGAACACGCAGCCCGGCTACACCGACTTCGACGCCTTCCTGGCAAGCCTCTCGCACGACAAGCGCAAGAAGATCCGTCAGGAGCGCCGCAAGGTCGCCGAGGCCGGCGTCAGCTTCCGCTGGTCGCGCGGCACCGACATCGCCGCCGCCGACTGGGATTTCTTCTACCGCTGCTACGAACGCACCTACCGCGAGCACGGCAACCCGCCCTACCTCACGCGCGATTTCTTCCAGCGCATGGCCGACACGCTGCCCGAGGCGTGGCTGCTGTTCGTGGCGGAGCGCGACGGGCGCCCCGTCGCGACCAGCCTGATCGCACTCTCTACCGACGAGGCCCAGCCGCTGGTGGCCTACGGCCGCTACTGGGGCGCGCTGGAGCGCGTCGACTGCCTGCACTTCGAGGCCTGCTACTACCAGCCCATCGCCTGGTGCATCGCGCACGGCGCGGTGCGCTTCGAAGGCGGCGCGCAGGGCGAGCACAAGATGGCCCGCGCGCTGATGCCGGTGCGCACCACCAGCGCCCACTGGCTCGCGCACCCGTCGTTCGCCGATGCCGTCGAGCGCTTCCTCGAGCGCGAAGGTGCGGGCATCGAGAACTACATGGACCACCTCGGCGAACGCAGCCCGTTCAAGGCGACCTGAGCGGCGCGGGAGCGCCGGGGGCTGCTATAAAGCCGCCCGGCACTCAAACAACCACACACAACACACAGGGAGCACCGATGCCATTCGTCGGACTGGGACTGCACATCCTCATCGCGCTGTACTTCGCCGTGCATGCCATGCGCCACGGCAAGCAGATGTACTGGCTCATCATCCTCTTCAGCTTTCCGCTGCTCGGCAGCATCGTGTACTTCGTGGTCGAGTACCTGCCGGCCTCGCGCATGCAGCGCACCGCGGGCAAGGTGGCGAACGCGGCCATCGGCTTCATCGACCCCGAGCGCGAGTACCGCGCCGCCGCCGAGGCTTACGACCTGGCGCCCACGGCGCAGAACAAGCTGCGCCTGGCCAAGGCGGCGCTGGACCGCGGCCAGGCGGCCGATGCCGTCGGGCACTACCGCGACGCGCTGAAAGGCCCCTTCGCTTCCGACCCCGAGCTGCAGTTCGGCCTGGCCAGTGCGCTGATCGCCGAAGGCAGCCCGGCCTCGGCCCGCGACGCCTCGCAGGCGCTGCAGAGCCTGCGCGCCACGCGCGACGACTACCGCAAGGACGAGGTCGCCGTGCTGAACGCCCGCGCGCTGGCCGCCGAGGGCCGCACGTCGGAAGCGCGCGAAGCCTTCGAGGCGGCGCTGAGCACCTACAACACGGTGGAAACGCGTGCCCGCTACATCGCGTGGCTGGCGCAGCAAGGCGACACAGCCGGTGCGCAGCGCCATTGGAACGAGCTGCAGCAGGCAGCGCGCCACTGGAACGCGCATGCGCGAGGCGTCAACCGCGAATGGATGCGGCTGGCCGGGGATGCGGTCCGGGGCTGACGGCCCGGAGCCTCCAGGCCGTTTCTTTCAAGCGAAAGAAATTACTTCTTGTACGCGGCGATGCCGTCGAGAACTTCCTTCTTGGCGGCGTCGATGCCTTCCCAGCCCAGCACCTTGACCCACTTGCCGGCTTCCAGGTCCTTGTAGTGCTCGAAGAAGTGGCTGATGGCCTTCAGGCGCATCGGGTTCACGTCGTCGACCGACTTCCAGTGGCTGTAGATCGGCAGCACCTTGTCGGTGGGCACGGCCAGCACCTTGCCGTCGACGCCGGCTTCGTCTTCCATCATCAGGATGCCCAGGGGGCGGCAGGGCACGACCACGCCCGGCAGCAGCGGGTACGGGGCGATCACCAGCACGTCGACCGGGTCGCCGTCGCCCGACAGGGTCTGCGGCACGTAGCCGTAGTTGGCGGGGTAGTACATGGCCGTCGTCATGAAGCGGTCCACGAAGATCGCGCCCGATTCCTTGTCGACTTCGTACTTGATCGGGTCGGCGTTCATCGGGATTTCGATCACGACATTGAAGGCGTCGGGGACGTTCTTGCCGGGGGAGACTTTGTCGAAGGACATGACGTTTTTCGAGTAGTTGAAAAGTATGAGACGGATGGGGACAAACCCGGAGTTTACTTTCCGTGTCACGGGCCGGTCGTACGCGTGTGTGTTTTTGCCTGTAAATTGCAAGCGTTGGCCAATCGGCTCCGCACCTTCGGTGCAGCGAGCTTCGAGGAAGCAACGCGGCGGAGAACATGGTCCCGTACGCGTTGCGCGCAGGGCCCAGGCTGTCCGTCTCCACAAGTCACAACGAACGAATGGAGAAGCAAAGCATGAGCGGCAACACCCCCCTGATTCTTGCCATCGTCTGCGGCCTGGTGGCCGTAGGCTACGGTTTCTGGGCCCGAAGTTGGATTCTCGCCAAGGACCCGGGCAACGCCCGGATGCAGGAAATCGCCGCGGCCATCCAGGCCGGCGCCTCGGCCTACCTCGCCAAGCAGTACACCACCATCGCGGTGGTGGGCGTGGTGCTCGCGGTGCTCATCGCCCTCTTCCTCGACCTGACCACGGCCGCCGGCTTCGTGGTCGGCGCGGTGCTCTCGGGCGCCTGCGGCTTCATCGGCATGAACGTGTCGGTGCGCGCCAACGTGCGCACCGCGCAAGCCGCGACCAAGGGCATCGGCCCGGCGCTCGACGTGGCGTTTCGCGGCGGCGCCATCACCGGCATGCTGGTGGTGGGCCTGGGCCTCTTGGGCGTGACGGGCTTCTACTGGTTCCTGGCCGGCAGTGCGCCGAAGGCGGACCACAGCCTGGCGGCCATCCTCAATCCGCTGATCGGCTTTGCCTTCGGCTCCTCGCTGATCTCGATCTTCGCGCGCCTGGGCGGCGGCATCTTCACCAAGGGCGCTGACGTCGGCGCCGATCTGGTGGGCAAGGTCGAGGCGGGCATTCCGGAAGACGACCCGCGCAACCCGGCGGTGATCGCAGACAACGTGGGCGACAACGTCGGCGACTGCGCCGGCATGGCGGCCGACCTGTTCGAGACCTACGCGGTGACGCTCATCGCCACCATGGTGCTGGGCGCGCTGATGGTCACGGCGGCACCACTAGACGCGGTGCTGTACCCGCTGGCGCTGGGCGGCGTGTCGATCATCGCGTCGATCATCGGCTGCTTCTTCGTGAAGGCCTCGCCGGGCATGGTCAACGTGATGCCGGCGCTCTACAAGGGCCTGGCGGTGGCGGGCATCCTGTCGCTGATCGCGTTCTGGTTCGTCACGAGCTGGATCATTCCGGACAACGCCATTGCCGCCAGCGGCAGCCAGCTGAAGCTGTTCGGCGCCTGCTTCGTGGGCCTGGCGCTCACGGCCGCGCTGGTGTGGGTCACCGAGTACTACACCGGCACGCAGTACAAGCCCGTGCAGCACATCGCGCAGGCCTCGACCACCGGCCACGGCACCAACATCATCGCGGGCCTGGGCGTGTCGATGCGTTCGACGGCCTGGCCGGTGATCTTCGTGTGCATCGCGATCCTGGCCTCCTACGCCCTCGCGGGCCTGTACGGCATCGCGGTGGCCGCGACGTCGATGCTGAGCATGGCCGGCATCGTGGTGGCGCTGGACGCCTACGGTCCCATCACCGACAACGCCGGCGGCATCGCCGAGATGAGCGAGCTGCCCGCCAGCGTGCGCGACATCACCGACCCGCTGGACGCGGTGGGCAACACCACCAAGGCCGTGACCAAGGGCTACGCCATCGGCTCGGCTGGCCTGGCCTCGCTGGTGCTCTTTGCCGACTACACCCACAAGCTGGAGAGCTTCGGGCTGAACATCAGCTTCAACCTGAGCGACCCGATGGTGATCGTCGGCCTGTTCATCGGCGGCCTGATCCCCTACCTCTTCGGCGCGATGGCCATGGAGGCGGTAGGCCGCGCGGCCGGTGCAGTGGTGGAGGAAGTGCGCCGTCAGTTCCGCGAGATCCCCGGCATCATGGAAGGCACCGGCAAGCCCGAGTACGGCAAGGCCGTGGGCATGCTGACCGGCGCGGCCATCAAGGAAATGATGATCCCGTCGCTGCTGCCGGTGGTGGTGCCGATCCTGGTCGGCCTGGTACTGGGACCGAAGGCGCTGGGCGGCCTGCTGATGGGCACCATCGTCACCGGCCTGTTCGTCGCCATCAGCATGTGCACGGGCGGCGGCGCCTGGGACAACGCCAAGAAGTACATCGAAGACGGCCACCACGGCGGCAAGGGCTCCGAGGCGCACAAGGCGGCCGTCACCGGCGACACCGTGGGCGACCCCTACAAGGACACGGCCGGCCCGGCGGTGAACCCGCTGATCAAGATCATCAACATCGTGGCGCTGCTGATCGTGCCGCTGGTGGTCAAGTTCCACGCCGGCGATGCGGCAGCGGCCGTGCCGACCAAGGTCGAGACGCCGCCTGCTGCCACCGCTCCCGCCGCGATGGCGCCGGCGGCCACGCCGGCCGCCACCCTCGCCTCGGCGGCCGTCGGGGCCACCGAAGCCGCCGCCGTGAAGGTCGAGAACGGCATCGTCAAGTTCTACTTCGCGAGCGCCAGCGCCGAGGTCGCACCCAATGCCAAGGAGGCGCTGTCCGATGTCA
Source organism: Variovorax sp. GW821-FHT09D04 (assembly GCF_059416405.1). NCBI lineage: Bacteria > Pseudomonadati > Pseudomonadota > Betaproteobacteria > Burkholderiales > Comamonadaceae > Variovorax > Variovorax sp. GW821-FHT09D04. The sequence goes on along the minus strand of NZ_JBWKPA010000001.1, from coordinate 871,560 downwards.
TCAAGGCCGTGCAGAGCGGCAGCACCGTGCTGGTGAGCGGCTACCACGACGCCAGCGGCGACGCGGCCAAGAACGCCGAGCTGGCCAAGCAGCGCGCCATGGCCGTGCGCGACGCCATCAAGGCGGCGGGCGCGCCCGAAGACAAGATCGAACTCGCCAAGCCCGAGCAGTCGCAGGCCGTCGGGCCGGCCTCGGAAGCGCGCCGCGTCGAAGTGAAAGTGAAGTCCTGACATGCCCACGCCCGCCCGGCTCGAAGCCTTCATTGCCGCCGTCGAAGGCGGCGCGCATGCCCAGGTCATCGAAGATTTCTACACCGAAGACGCCACCATGCGCGAGAACCAGGCCGAGCCGCGGCGCGGGCGCAGCACGCTGGTCGCGCAGGAAAGCGCCGTGCTCGCACGCACCGAGTCGGTAGCATCGACCTGCGTGCGGCCAGTGCTGGTGAACGGCGACCACGTCGGCATTCACTGGATCTTCGAGTTCACGTTCAAAGGCGGCGGGCGCATGCGCATGGAAGAGATCGCCTGGCAGCGCTGGGACGGCGAGCGCATCGCCGAAGAACAGTTCTTCTACGACCCGGCGCAGCGCAAGCCGGGCTGAGGATGCCCCGCCCGGATCGCGCGATCCGGGCTGGTTTTATGCAACATTTTCGATGTAACATTGAAACTGTCACATGAACGCATCCACCGCCACACCCGATTCCACGGCCCCGCAGGACCTCTCCATCGAGGCCCTGGCGGCGCGCACGGGTGTCACGGTGCGCAACATTCGCGCCTACACCACGGGCGGCCTGCTGCCGCCGCCGCGGCTGCAGGGCCGGCTCGGCCTGTACGGCGCCGACCACGTCCAACGCCTGGCGCTGATCCGCGAACTGCGTGAACAGGGCTTCGGCATCGAGGCGATCCGCCGCATCTTCACGCGCGCGCCGGCCTCCACCTGGCCCGACCTGCTGGCCGTGGCCCGCTCGGTGTCGGGCAGCCTGTTCGCCGAAGAAACGCCCGTGGTGGTGTCGGCCCAGGCGCTGGCCACCAAGTGGCAGGGCCAGATGACACCCGCCCTGCTCGGCCGCGCCACCCGCGCCGGCCTCATGCGCGAACTGCCCGACGGCCAGGTGCAGGTGCTGAGCCCGGCGCTCGGTCAGGTCGCCGAGCAACTGGCCGCGCTGGGCCTGCCGCTCGAAGCGGTGATCGGCATGCAGGAAACCATGGTCCGCACGCTGCGCACCGTGGCGCGGCGCTGGCTGCGCACGCTGGCCGACAGCCTGCTTTCCGGCGACACCCTCGATGCCGGCCGCGCCGCGCAGCTGCTCGAGAAAGCACGGCCGCTGGCCACCGGGGCGGTGCAGGCCGCCTTTCCCGTGATCCTGCAGCAGGAGCTCGACGCCCTGCTGCACAAGACCGCCTGATGCCGATGACACGACCTCGCCTCGCCCTTCTTCCGTCCCTGCTGCTGTTGCCGGCCTTCCTCGGCGGCGCGGCTTTCGCGCAGCAGCAGGCCCGCGGCGACACCACCTCCACGCTGGCACTGAGCTTCGATGCCGCGCGCCAGCGCATGGTCGAGCGCTCCGACAAGCTGGCCGCCGCGCGCATGGCCGTCGAGGCCAAGGAACTGCAGAGCGAAGGCGTCAAGCGCCTGGGCGGGCCGGTGGTCAGCATCTCGGGGCTGGCCTATGCGTACAACGCGAACCTGAACCTCGACCTCGACCCGCTCAACCAGAAGCTCGGCCAGATCGGCTCGTCGCTGCCGCCGTCGATCCAGAGCTTCGTCTCGCGCGTGCCGATTCCGCAGCTGCCCAACAGCTACACGCTGAATCGCCACGACACCGGCGCCAACGCCTCGGTGTCGGCCGTGTGGCCGCTCTACCTGGGCGGCGCGACCGACGCGGTGCGCGGCTTCGTCTCGGCGCAGGCGCGCGAAGCCCAGGCCGATGCCGAACAGGCCGGCCACGAGGTCGATACGCTGCTGGTGCAGCGCTACTTCGGCGCCCAGCTCGCGCAGCGCGCCGCCACGCTGCGCCTGCAGGCCGAGCGCACCATCGCACAACACGACGCGGCCGCGCAGAAGATGCTCGCGGCCGGCGTCATTTCCCGCGTCGAGCGGCTGCAAGCCAGCGCCGCGTACGAAGAAGCGCGCCGCAACGCCCGCAAGGCCGAGAACGACGCCGCGCTGGCGGGCGTGGCCCTGGCGCGCACGGTGCGCGCCGAGGGCAGCGTCACGCCGCAGACGCCGCTGTTTCTCATCAGCGCGCCGATCGAACCGCTCGGCCACTTCATCGATGCGGCGCTCACGCGGCATCCGGGCCTGGGCAAGGTCGCAGCCAAGAAGGCACAGGCCGAGCAGCTGCACGAAGGCGAAGAAGCCTTGCGCCGGCCGCAGGTGATTGCCTTCGGTACGCGCGAAATCAAGAGCGGCAACGCCGACTGGGTGGCCGGCCTCGGCGTGCGCTGGACGCTGTACGACTCGGTCGACCGCAACGCGCTGTCGGCCGCCTCGCACAAGCAGGTCGAACAGGCCGAGCGCACCGACCTGCAGGCGCGCAGCGACATCTCGCTGCTGGTCGAACGCAACTGGCGCGCGCTGGACAACGCGCGCCGCCAGTACCTCGAGATGAAGGTCTCGGTCGAGCTCGCGCAAGAGGTGGTCAAGCTGCGCACCGCCGGGCTGCGCGAAGGAACCAGCACCACGCTCGACCTGATCGATGCCGAGACCAACCAGGCCAAGGTGCTGACCGAACGCGCGCAGGCCGCCAACGACTACGTGCAGGCGCTCGCGCAGCTGCTCGAGAGCGCGGGCCTGTCCGAGACTTTTTCCGACTACATCGCGCGCGCCGACGTGAAGGTGAACTGACCATGATGAGTGCCAAGACCCGCCGACTGATCGCCATCGCCGCCGCACTGCTCGTGCTGGTGCTGCTCGTCTGGGGCTTCTGGCGCGCCGCGCAGCCGGCGCCCGAGGTGTTCCAGGGCCAGATGGAGGCGCGCGAGACCGACGTGGCCGGCAAGGTCACGGCCCGCATCGCCGAAGTGGCCGTGAAGGAAGGCGACCGCATCCAGGCTGGCGCCCTGCTGGTGCGCATGGACAGCCCCGAGGTGCGCGCCAAGCTGGCGCAGGCCACCGCCGCCGAACAGGCCGCGCAGGCCGTGGCCGACAAGGCGCAGAACGGCGCCCGCCCGCAGGAGATCGAAATGGCGCGCATGCAGTGGCAGCGCGCCGAGACCGCCGCGCAGCTCGCGCAGACCTCGTTCCGCCGTGTCGACGGCCTGGCGCGCGACGGCCTCGTGGCCGACCAGAAGCGCGACGAGGCCGAGGCCAACTGGAAGGCCTCGCGCGACGCCGCCGTGGCCGCCAAGGCGCAGTACGACATGGCGCGCACCGGCGCCCGTCCCGAAGACAAGGCCGCCGCCAGCGCGCAGGCACGGCAGGTGGCCGGCGTGGTCGCCGAGGTGGAAGCCGCCAAGGCCGAGACCGAGCTGCGCAGCCCGGTCGCCGGCGAAGTGGCCAAGGTGCTCGCCAAGGTCGGCGAACTCTCGCCGCAGGGCGTGGCCGTGGTCACGGTGGTCGACCTGAACGACCAGTGGGTGGTGCTCAACGTGCGCGAAGACCGGCTGGCCCGCTTCGCGCTCGACAAGGAATTCGACGCCCGCCTGCCCGCCCTGCCCGAGGACCGGCGCACGGCCCGCTTCAAGGTCTACTACAGCGGCGTGCTGCCCGACTTCGCCACCTGGCGCGCCACGCGCGGCGGTGCCGGCTTCGACGTGCGCACCTTCGAGGTCCGCGCCCGGCCGCTCAAGCCGATCGAAGGCACGCGCCCCGGCATGAGCGTTCTGGTCGACTGAGGCCGCACCCGCCATGAGCCTGCGCGGCTTTTCCACCGCCAGCGCCCGGCGCGAATTCGCGCTGCTGCGCACGCGCCCGTGGGACCTGGCCATGATCTCGTGGGTGCCGCTGCTCGCGGTGTTCCTGATCTGGTGGATCTTCTCGGCCGGCCTGCCCGAGCGCCTGCCGATCGGCGTGCTCGACCAGGACCACTCCGCCCTCTCGCGCCAGCTGGTGCGCTTCCTGGACGCCACGCCGGGCCTGCGCGTGGCGCAGCAGTACGCCGACGAAGGCGAGATGCAGCGCGCGCTCACCAGCGGCGCCGTCGATGCGGCGGTGCAGCTGCCGCGCGAGCTGAGCCGCGACGTCAAGCAGGGCCGCGTCGGGCAGGTCGTGCTGCTGCACAACGCGCAGCTGGGCACGCATTCGAGCCTGATCCAGCGCGACGTGCGCACCGCCATCGCCACGGTGTCGGCCGGCGTCGAGCTCGCGGTGCGCAACAAGCGCGGCGAGTCGATGAAGGCCGCGCGCGTGAGCATGGACCCGGTCAAGGCCAGCATGGTGGCGCTGTTCAACACCTCGACCGACTACGAGCAGTTTCTCGGCGCCGCGCTCATTCCGGCGCTGCTGCACATCCTCGCGATGACGGCCGGCGCCTGGGCCGTGGGCCGCGAGCTGCGCGACCGCAGCCTGGGCGGCTGGCTCGGCGCGGCGCCGCGCTGGCCCGAGGCACTGGCCGCGCTCACGGGCAAGCTGGTGTTGCCGTTCGCGAGCCTGTCGGCGGTGGGCCTGGCCGCCATGCTGTGGATCACGGCCGGCCGCGGCTGGCACCCGGTCGGCTCGGTGGGATGTACGCTGTTCGCGCTGATGGTGTTCCTGGCGCTGTCGATCGCGCTCGGCGCCTTCGCGGCCAGCCTCACACGCTCGCTGCGCACGGCGCTGTCGGCCACCGGTTTCATCACCGCGCCGGCCTTCGCGTTCGGCGGCGTGGGCTTTCCGCTGGTCGCCATGCCGGTGCTCGCGCAGCTGTGGGCCGGCCTGCTGCCCTACACGCACTACATCCGCGTGCAGATGGAGCAGCTGCAGATGGGCGCACCCCTGGCCTACTCGGCCGCCACGCCGCTGTGGATGGTGGTGGGCACCGCGGTGCTGCTGGCCGTGTCGGCCACGCTGCTGGTGCGCGCCGCCGCGGCGCCCGAGACGTGGGGAGGCCGCTGATGAGTGCGCGCATCCCAGGCTTCGCCGACGCCTGGCGCGACACCGCATTCGGCGTGCTGCGCGACAAGGGCGTGCTGCTGATCATGCTGCTCGCACCCATCATCTACGGCTTCTTCTACCCATGGCCCTACGGCACGCAGGCCGTCACGCGGGTGCCGGTGGCGGTGGTCGACCAGGACCACAGCGGGCTGTCGCGGCAGATCGCGCGCTTCGCCATGGCCAGCCCGCGGCTCGATGTGCGCATGGTCACGTCCGACGTGCACGAGGCGCAGCAGGCGCTGTGGCGCGGCGAGATCGAGGGCTACGCCCTGCTGCCGCAGGACCTCAAGCGCAACGTGCTGCGCGGCACGCCGGCGGTGGTGAGCATCGAGGGCAACGGCGCCTACGCGCTGCTGAACAAGGCGGTGCTGTACGGCTTCTCCGAGGCGGTGGGCACGGTGTCGGCCGGCGTCGAGATCCGCAAGCTGCAGGCCGGCGGCCAAAGCGCGGTCCAGGCCGCGCGCAGCCGCAGCCCGCTCAACACGCAGCTGGTGGCGCTGTTCAACCCGACCGAGGGCTACGGCAGCTACGTGGTGCCGGCGGTGGCGCTGCTGATCCTGCAGCAGACGCTGCTGATGGACGCCGCGATGCTGGCCGGCACCTGGGCCGAAGCCGGCCGGCTGCGCGCCGGCATGGGCGCGTGGCTGGGGCGGCTGGGCGCGCTGTCGGGCTTCGGCGTGCTGAGCGGCCTGTTCTATTTCGGCTGGGTGTTCTTCCTGCAGGACTACCCGCGCGGCGGCAATCCGTTCGGAGCGCTGGTGCTGCTGATGTTCTACGTGCCGGCGATCTGCGTGCTCGGACTGCTGCTGGGCTGCTGGTTCCGCGACCGCGAGCGCGCACTGCAGGTGCTGCTCTTCACTGCGCTGCCGATGGCTTTTCTCTCGGGCTTCTCATGGCCCGTCGAGGCCCTGCCCGCGCCGCTGCAGGCGCTGCGCTGGCTGTTCCCGAGCACGGCGGGCATCCAGGCTTCGTTGCGGCTCAACCAGATGGGCGCACCGCTGCACGACGTGCTGCCGTACCTCGGGGCACTGGCGGCGATGGTGGTGGCGGGGCTGCTCGTGCTGTGGGCTGCGGCCACGCCCCGCAAGGCCGAACAGGCCTAGCGTCGACTGTCGGCCGCGACCGCGCGCACCAGCCGCGTGGCCGGCGCCACCAGCTCGCGCAGGTCGCCCACGCGGTCCTGCTCGATGGCCTGCAGCACCAGTTCGTTGATGCCGCCCACCACCGTCATCGCCATCTGGCTGCTCATGTGCGCCGCGGGCACCTCGCCTGAATCGCTGCTGTTGATCGCCACCTGGATGAAGTTGGCGATCTCGCCGTTCACGCGCCGCCGCGCCGCCAGGCCCGGCAGGCCCAGCCCGAGGATCTCGACGAACAGCGTGCGCAGCAGCACCGGGTCTTGGGCGAGGTAGTCCATGTAGGCGGTCATCGCCTGCTCCACCTGCGTGTGCCAGGGCTGGGCCGGGTCGAAGGCCTCGCTCACGGCCTGCAGGCCGAGCCGGCTGGCCGTTTCGTACAGCGCGATCAGGCACTCGGTCTTGGTGCTGAAGTGCTCGTAGAACGTGCGCCGCGACACGGCGGCCTCGCGCACGATGTCGGCGATGGTGGTGTCGGCGTAGCCCTTGGCCGCCACGGCATGCGCCATGCCCTGGAGCAGCCGCGCGTAGTGCTCGCTGGGCGCGCCTTCGGCGGCATCGGGCGTGGCGGTTTTGTCGATGGTGGCAGTCATGTGCGATTCATTTTCCTACGCCTTGGTACTTGACAGTACCAGTTCACAATTGCACCATGGCGGCACGCGGTACGGAGTTGTACCAACTTTTACCCACGAACCCAGGAATTGCCACCCCATGACCGAACTCGTAGTCCGCCGCCTGCTGATCGACCTGCAACCGCCCTTCTCGCGCGACTGGTGCGGCGGCGATGCCTTCTCGACCGCTTTCTTCAACGCCCTGTCGATGAGCTTCCCCTTCGGCGAGCAGTTCTTCATCGACGCCGTGCGCGACGCCATGGCCACGCTGCCGCCCGAGGTGCAGGAACGCCACCGCGCCGACGTGCGCGGCTTCATCGGCCAGGAGGCGACGCACCGGCGCATCCATTCGCTGTTCAACGCGCATCTCGAGCAACAAGGCTTGGTCGATCGCTGGACCGCGCGCGCCAGCCAGCGCATGGAACTGATGGACGGCGCCGATCCGCGCCACGCGCTGGCCGTGACGGCGGCCACCGAGCACTTCACTGCCATGTTCGCCGAGTGGCTGCTGGCCCGCCCCGAGATCCTCGACGGCGCCGAGCCCCGGCTGCGCACGATGTGGCTGTGGCACAGCGCCGAAGAGCTGGAGCACAAGAGCGTGGCCTTCGACATCTACAAGGCCGCGGGCGGCTCCGACGAATGGCGCACGCGCTGGTTCCGCCGCGTGACGGTGATGTTCCTCGGCGACCTGATGCGCCAGACGGTCGACAACCTGCGGCATGAAAAGCAATTGTGGAAATGGGCCACCTGGAAGAGCGCCGCGCGCATCCTGCTGGGTCGCGGCGGCCTGCTGCGGGGCAATCTCGCGGGCTGGCGCCAGTACCTGCGCAGCGACTTCCACCCCGACCAGCAGGACAGCAGCCTCTCGGCGCGCTGGCTGGCCGACAACGGCGCGCAGTTCACGCCCGTGGGCGCGCCTGCAGCCACGTCGGCCTGAGTTCGTCAGTAGATGCTGGCGCGGTGCGGGCTCAACGCGCCCGCCTGCGTCGGCTGCCCGTCGGCGCGCAACGTGAGGTCGTGCAGCGTGTCGAAATCGGACGGCGCATCGGGCACGCGCATCACCACTTCGAGTTCGTGCATGGAGGCCACCCAGCGGCCGGCCGGTGATTCGGCCGGTTCGTCGTTGGCGAACACGCCGTCGCGGATGTAGAGCGTTTCGCCTTCGGGGCGTTCGCCGTGCAGCTCGATCAGGCGTGCGATCGAGAAGTTGTAGGTCACGAGCTTTTCGCGCGTGCGGCGGTCCTTGCCGCCGCAGTTGAACGAGCCCTCGGCCGCGATCACGATGCAGGAGCCGTCCACCCCGCCGTCGATGGCGATCTCGTTGCCCGAGCGCCAGATGGCGTTGGGCAGGCGCACGCGCACCTTGTCGATCACGAGGTCGCGTTGCTTGTTGAGGGCACCCAGCGGCGGCACCAGCGAGCGCAATTGGCGCAGGCGCTCGGCGAAGTTGTCGTCCATGAGGAATTCGACATGGTGCGTGGCGCTGCCGGACGAGCGCTTGACGACCTGCATGACGACGTGACGTGGCTTGTTCACAGCTCAGGCCCTCCACGCAGAGAAAAATCCACGCCCGCTGCGGGGCACCGATCGCCTTCTTGCTGGATTTGAGTGGTCATCGGCTACAAATTAGAACTTTAGATTAAATGCAATTACTTGCATCATTTGTGTCCAACTGTATATCGATTGCGACCGGGATGGAAGGCAATCGACGACATGCCGATGAGGCCATGTCGCCAACGCGACGCGGCGCCGTGCTAGGCGCTCAGCTCGACGATGCTTCGGCCTCGAGGGCCTCGTCGAGCGCCTTGCACGAAGGCGCGCAGACGGTCTGCGACTTGCCCAGCACCTGACGCGTGCGCAGCTGCGAACGCACGCGGTGCTTGCCGCACATGAAGCAGGACATCGTGGCCCCGCTGAACGACGCCGAGGCGCGGAACGGAGAGCCCGGCGCCTTCGATTTGTAGCGCAGCCCGTCCGCCACCACTGCCGTTTTCACTTCACCCTTGGCCATGCATCTTGTCCTTGTTCGATTCGTCACCGCGCATGGCGCGGGCAATGGCTTCCCTGGCTGCGCCTTCGGCGGCCAGGGAAACGTCCAGCGCCGAGCGGCAAAGGCCGGCGTGCTGGTAATTCATATTTTCGTAGACCTCGGAGGCGGCCGGATAGGCATCGAGCAACTGCCCCAATTCGGCACCGGGCTCGACGTCTTCGAATTCATGCACCAGGTGCTCGACCACCGAGCGGTACTGCTCGGCACCAACCGGCACGGCGCTGTGCTCAAGCCTCTCCAGCAGTTGAGCCAGCACGTGGGTCACTGCCAGATCGGTCTTGGGAGACGGATTTCGGGTCGTGTTCATGGTTTGCATGTGGGGACAGCATACCCCTATGCAAGGGGCGGGTCGCGCGGAAGTGTCTCTGCCGACATGGCTTCCTGCGCCGCGCGCATGCGCTGGAGCAGGCTGTGAAGCATTTCGGTCGACAGGCCGTGGATCACCAGCCGGTGCCCGGCCCGCAAAGTCGACAGCGGCACCAACGGATGCTTGTTGTTGACCAGGATCAGGTGCTCCGGCGCGTTCAGGATCGTCGCCGCGTAGATGCCGATGGTTTCGTCCAGTTGCAAGGAGTTGGCGGCGCGCCAGAAATCGTTGTCGGTCAGCATCAGCTGGTACAGCGGCGTGAACAGCTCGATGGCGCTTTGCAGGTCGAGAAAATTGAGCTTGCCCTGGGGCATGTCTTCCAGCCGCAATGCCGGCGGCTGGATCATCGAGAAATCGACCTGCTCGGCCTTGCACAGCGCCAGCCCCTTGTCGCGCAACGCCGTGTTCAGCCGGATCACGAAGTTGAACAAGTTCAGGTCGTGCTTCAGGAACATCTCGTCCTTCAGCGCGTCGATGTCGGCCGGCTCCAGCGGCGACGTGCCCACGGGCGCGGGCGAGTTGCGCCCGATGAAGGCCAGCACCTGCGAGCCCAGGTGAAAGTGCCGCAGGATCAGCCAGTTCGCCTCGGGCGACACGAAGCGCTTGAGCCCCCACGCCAGGAAGCGGTGCAGCAGCACCGAATGCGACCAGTTGCGGGGCACGAACACCTTCACGATCTGGATCAGGATGATCGTCAGCCGTGCGATCGGCCGCAGGAACGGCAGCAGGTACTGGCGCGAGGCCGAGCTCGAATCGGCCAGCCACGCGGCCTTCACGTCGTCGGGCAGCGGCGTGCTCTGGTCGAGGTACAGCGCCAGCCAGGGGCTGGGGTCGCGCTCGTCGTGCGCCTGCTTCAGGAATTCAGGGGTTCGATCCATGGGGCATTCGTTCGGTGATGTGCTGGAACTGCATCAGGTACAGCGCCGCCGTATGGCGCGCGGTGTCGGCAATCTGGCGGGCGGCGCGGGCCTGCCCTTCCACGGCCATCACCATCTCGACCGCGGCGAGCCAGCGATTCAGGTGGTGCTCGTCGTTGTGGCCGTGGTACTCGAGGAAACGGAACGCGTCGGGCGGCAGCTTCAGGCTGGCCTTGAGCAGCGGCAGCAGCGCCGGCACGATGCGCTGACCCGTGCCTTCGATGATGTAGATCGCGCCCAGGAGGCCGATCGGGTCGCGCGTGGCGGCCAGGCCGTGCAGGTAGGCGTTGAGCGCCTCGCCGCCGGGGTTGCGGCGCAGTTCGTCGACCGATTCGACCGTGCCGCCGGCCTTGCGGTAGTCGCTGAAGAGGATGTTGAAGTCGTTCTGCTCCTCACCCGCGTGCACGTCGATCAGCGACGACAGCATGCGGTACGGCTCGCTCAGCGAGGCAGCGCCTTCGCGCATCCACAGGCTGCCTTCGCGCACCTGCGGCACCCACTGTTCCATCCAGTTCAGGTAGTCGGGCACGGCGAAACGGCGCTCGCGGATCTGGCGGATCAGCGGCGTGCGCCACACGCGCGAGCGGTAGTCGTGCCAGATGGCGGCCAGCTCGGTCAGCAAGGCGCCCAGGCCCTCGGGCGCGGCGGCCGGGTCGTGCGGGGGCGCGATGACGAGGTCGTCGTCGGGCGCCACCGCCGCCGCGCGGGGCGCGATCACGACAGGCGCCGCATCGACGGCCTCGACCTCGAGCAGCATGTACGCCGCCATGAAGCGCCCCGACTCCGGCACGTAGCAGAAGATCTGCTCGCCCGGCTTCAGTGTCTTGGTGTGCAGGAACTCGGCCAGCATCACGAGGATCGACGCCGCGCCGGTGTTGCCGCGCCACGCCAGGTTGCTCCACCAGCGCTCGCGCGGAATCGCCAGGTCGGCCTTGGCCATCAGGTCTTCGACCACCGGGATGAATTTTTCGGACGAGTAGTGGCACAGGAAATGGTCGACCCGCTTCGGATCGACCCAGCCGTCGCGCACCAGCCCCGCGTACTCGTGGATGCCGATGTCGAACAGGTGCGGCAAGAGCCGGATGTCCTGGCGCAGCGACAGCGCGCCGGCCGCCTCGGCCTCGGCCCACGAGCCGAAATCGAGGTGTCCGCGCGCGCGGTCTTCGGTCAGGCCCAGCTGCATGCACACCGGATAGTCGCCCGAGAAGGCGCGCTGGTGCACCCACTTCAGCTTCAGGCGCAGCCCCGGCTTGCCGGCCAGCGCGGGCGTGCCGTCGGACAGCAGCAGCGCGCCTGCGCCATCGGACAGCATCCAGCGCAGGAAGTGCGAGTCGAAGTCGGTCTCGTAGCCGCGCGCGGCAAAGCGCGAACGCTTGAACAGGCGCGACGGCATTTCGCTCGCCACCGCCAGAGCCGAACGGTGCGCGCCCAGCTCGATGCCCTGCGCCGCCGTCTGGATCGCCGACACGCCGGCCGCGCAGATGCCGTGCACCGAATGCGTTTCCATCGGCTGCGCCGCCAGCTCGCCCTGGATCATGTTGGCGAAGCCGGGCATCAGCGTGTCGCCGCCCGAGGAGCCGCTGGCCAGCAGCGACACGCGCGACAGCTCGGCCCCGCCACGCTGCAGGCAGTCGCGGATCGCGCCCGCCGCCAGCTGCGCGTTGGTGTGGCGCGTCACGCCTTCTTCGTCGATCGCGTAGTGCCGCGTGAGGATGCCGTTCTCGGCCAGGATGCGGCGCTTGATGCGCTCCGACATGCGGTTGAGCGGCGCGATGTACGCGTCCATGCGGTCGTTGGGAACAGGCTCGCCGGGCATGAAGTAGCCGGCGCTTTCGAGGTACACGCGTTGGAATGAAACGGGCATGGGTTCAGGAGATGGGTGAATCGGGAGGCATCAGCGAGCGGCTGCGAAAACGCGGCCACACGGTCCCCAGCACGAAGACGCGCACCATGTACGGCACCAGCCCGCCCTCGTTGAGCGCGGGTGCCACCTGCGCGCGGTAGCGCGTGTGATGCAGGTGCGTGAGCTCGGACCAATGGGCATGCGGGTTCTCGTGGTGTGCGGTGTGCAGGCCGATGTTGAACAGCAAGGGGTTCACCAGCCCCTCGAAATTGCGCGCGTAGTTCAGCTGGCTACCGCGGGTATCGCCGGGAGCCCCCTTGCGCGGCGTCTTGCGGCCGTCGGCATGCGCGTGCTGCAGGTAGTTGGTGGCCAGCAGCCAGTGCAGGCCGTGCAGCTGCGGCACGATCACGAAGAGCAACGCCTTGCGCCAGTCGATCGCCAGCAGCACGGTCCAGCTGACCAGCCACAGCGCGTACTGCGCCATGCAGTAGCGCCAGGCACCGCGGTGATGCTGGTGCAGCCGCGCGAGCCAGCCGAAAAACAGCGGCATCAGCACCCACACGGCCTGGAACGGATGCAGCAGGTAGCCCCACAGGTGGTTGGTGTCGCCGCCGAAGCGGTAGGTGCGCGCCACGTCCTTCGGTCCATGACGATGGCGATGGTGGTTGGCCACATGCGCGGGCCAGAAGACGAAGGTCGGGTGGCCTTGCAGCAGCGTGATCCAGAAGTCGGTGAACCGGTTCATGCGCCGACCGCACCACATGCGCAGGTGCACGTGGTTGTGGTGGATCACGCCGATGCCGAGCGTGAGGAACAGCATCAGCGCATACAGCACCACCTGGAAGCCGTGCACCCACTGCCACGCCGCCAGCGCGGGCAAGGCGACGAGGTACGCGAGGCTTTGCCAGTCGCGCCAGTGGCGCAGCCGCGGCAGCCGATGGCGCGCGTCAGGCCGTCGTGGCGCCATGCTTCTTTCGAAACGCCTGGAACAGCGGCTCGGCCGCGTCGGCCGCGATGCGCGTGCGGAACAACCGATCCATGAAGGTGAACTGGAAGCCGTAGTTGCCGTTGTGCACGGCATGGTGCAGGTGGTGCCGGCGGCTCGCGGCGAACCAGTGGCTGTACGACACGCCGGGCACGAAGTCGTAGTTCGAATGCCCGACGCAGTTGAAGAACAGGCTGAACACCGGTACCGACGCCAGCGACCAGAAGCTGAAATCGTGCAACACCATCGGCAGCAGGATCACGTTGCCGAGCATCAGCGCCTCGATCGGGTGAAAGCTGTAGGTGGCCCACGGCGTGGTCACGAACGAGCGATGGTGCGGCCCATGAAAACGCCGCAGCCAGCGCGTGTGCAGCAGCCGGTGGTTGAGCCAGAAATGCACGTCGTTCCACACCGCGAGCACGAGGATCTCGATGCCGATGCGGCGCCAGCCCGCGTCGGGCTCCAGCCGCGCCCAGCCCAGCTGCAGCAGCCCCCACGGAAACACCATGCCCAGCCCGAAGATCAGCACCGAGATGCCCGACTGCGTGAGCTCGCGTCGCAGCTGGCCGGGCTGCAGCGGTCGCGGGTCGAGCGCGCGCCCGATGCCCAGCGCCGGCAGCACCCGCTTCGTGAGCAGCCAGGTGAGCGCGCCGAACCCCAGGTAGATGCCCCCGAAGAACAGCAGGCCCCACAGCATGACCTGCGGGGCCGAAAGAGAAGTGAAGGTCTGCGCCATCCCCCGAGGCTACAACAGCATCTCGGGCACCAGCGGGGAGATCAGGGTGTTGTACAGGCGCTGGAAGAAACCCGACTCGGGTTCCGAAGTGAGGATCACCTCTTTCTCGCCGTCGTTCGTGAGCCATTCGAGCGTGCCGCCCTCCTTCGACAGGCGCAGCCGGTACGAGTTCTGCAGCTTGCTCACATGGATGATGCGCAGCATCTCGCGCGCCAGCTGCGGGTTGTCGACCACCACGCCCATCTCGGTGTTCTGGCTGGCCGAGCGCGGATCGAGGTTCATCGAGCCGATGAAGATGCGCGTCTTGTCGATGGCGGCGGTCTTGGCGTGCAGCCGGCCCAGCGAGTTGCCGAAGCTGCCGAAGCGCATGCTCGCGGTGGTGCGCTGCGGACTCAGCTCGTACAGGTCGGCGCCGCCTTTCAGCAGGCGCTCGCGGTAGCGCGCATAGCCGGTGTGCACCAGCGGCTCGTCGTTGGCGGCCAGCGAATTGGTCAGCAGCGTGAGCTTGACCTTGCGCTTGGCCAGGTCCTCGAAGGCCGCCATGCCGCGCTCGCCCGGCACGAGGTAGGGCGAGGTCAGGTCGACCTCGGTCTTGGCGTCGAGCAGCAGCGCCCAGACCTTCATCGTCACGCTGGTGGCAATGGCATCTTCGGCCGTCAACGTCGTGGGCTTGGAGGGCGGGTCGGCGATGGCGCGGGCCTCGCCCCACAGCAGGCCCATGCGGCCGCCGTCGAGCTCTTCGGCGATGGGGCCGTAACCGAGGATGTCGGAAGGCGGCAGCACGACCTTCGGCGGCGGGCCCGACATGCCGATCTCGGCATCGAAGGTGGCGGCGCCGGCCTCTTTGCGCACGATCTCGGCAATGGGCCAGATCTGGTCGCTGTTCCAGTAGGCGTCGAAGATGCTCTCGAGCTGCGGCACCACCTTGCCGACCACCAGCGCGTCCATGTCGATGAAGTTCTGCGCCTCGCTCAGCACGAAATACTCGTCGGCGATGTTGCGCCCGCCCACCACCGCCATCGCGCCGTCGGCAATGAAGAGCTTGTTGTGCATGCGGTGGTTGAGCCGGTGGATGTCGAAGATCGACACCACGAAGCGCGACAGGAACCCGTCGCGCGCGCAGCAGAACGGGTTGAACAGGCGCACCGACACATTGGGCGTCTCGGACAGCGCCAGCAACAGCTGCTGGCTCTTCACCGTGTACAGGTCGTCCACCAGCACCCGCACCTTCACGCCGCGCGCCGCCGCCTCGCGCAGCGTGCGCAGCAGCAGCCGGCCGGTGGCGTCGTTCTCGAGCTGGTAGTACTGCACCACCAGCGAGCGCTCGGCGCGCTGCGCAAGCTGCAGGCGCGCGTCGAGCGAGTACACGCCCAGCGGCATCAGCCGGAAGCCCGAATGCTCGCCGGGCGGCGTGGAGGCCGCGACGATCTTCGCGAGCGCGGTGCCCGGATCGGCCGCGGCGGCGTGTTCGGCCGGGCGTTCGCGCGCCGGCGGCAGCGAGCCGCACGCGCCGAGCAATGCCAGCAGCACGCCGGCCAGCGCCGTGCGCAGAAGAGATCGGGCCCAGGCGTTCATGGTCGGGTTCCTCTTGTCGTTGTGGATGCCACTGCCCTGATGTACGCCAGTCCTCCCGCGGCGGTTTCAACGGGGCCCATTTGGCGAAGCGTCGTCCTAGAATTCGATTCACTTCGCTTCGGAGTTACATCATGGCCCGATCGCTCCTTTTGCGCACCGCTTTGTGGGCCGCGGCCCTCGCCGCCGGGGTACCCCATGCCCACGCCGCACTCGACATCGGCGACCCGGTGCCCAAGTTCACGGCCACGGCCGCGCTCGGCGGCAAGACCTTCCGCTACTCGCTGGCCGAGGCGCTGGCCAAGGGGCCGGTGGTGCTGTACTTCTTTCCGGCGGCCGACTCCAACGACTGCTCCATCGAGGCCCACGCCTTCGCCGAGGCGGTCGACCAGTTCGCCGCGCTGGGCGCCTCGGTGATCGGCGTGTCGGCCGACGACATCGACACGCTCTCCAAGTTCTCGGTCAAGTCCTGCCAGAGCCGCTTTCCGGTGGCCTCCGACCAGGGCAAGACCGTGATCCAGGGCTTCGACGCGCTGATGCAGACCCGGCCCGACTTCGCCAACCGCCTGTCCTACGTGATCGCGACCGACGGCAAGGTCGCCTACTACTACCAGAACCTCAACCCCGACAAGCACGTCGAGCGCATGCTGAACGCCGTGCGCGCGCTGCCCAAAGCCACCGCGGCGAAGTAAGGCGGGCCGGCCGGGGCGCCACGCGCGGGGCGGGCTTCGCGCAAAATCTCGCCCCATGCAGCTCAACTACATCGCCAACGCGGACGTTCCCTCCGCCTCCGGCCGCACCCTCCCCGTCATCGACCCGTCGGACGGCCAGCCCTTCGACGAGATCCAGCGCAGCAACGCTGCCGACATCGACGCCGCCGTGCGCGCCGCGCGCGACTGCTTCGAGGGCGTGTGGCACAAGGTCAGTGCGGCCGACCGCGGCCGCCTGCTCTTCAAGCTCTCGCAGAAGATCGCCGAGCACGTCGACGAGCTCGCGCTCATCGAGCAGCGCGACTGCGGCAAGCCCGTGAAGCAGGCCCGCGCCGACGCCGTGGCGCTGGTGCGCTACTTCGAGTTCTACGCCGGCGCCTGCGACAAGCTGCACGGCGAGACCATTCCCTACCAGGACGGCTACAGCGTCTTCACCTGGCGCGAGCCGCACGGCGTCACGGGCCACATCATTCCGTGGAACTACCCGATGCAGATCTTCGGGCGCAGCGTGGGCGGCGCCCTGGCGGCGGGCAACGTGTGCGTGGTGAAGCCCGCCGAAGACGCCTGCCTGTCGCTGATCCGCGTGGCGCAACTGGCGGCCGAGGTGGGCTTTCCGGCCGGCGCGCTCAACATCGTGACGGGCTACGGCCACGAGGTCGGCGACGCGCTCGCGCGGCACGAAGGCATCGACCACATCAGCTTCACGGGCAGCCCGAAGATCGGCACGCTGATCCAGCAGGTGGCGGCCGAGCGGCACTGCCCGGTCACGCTCGAACTGGGCGGCAAGAGCCCGCAGATCGTGTTCGCCGACGCCGACCTGGACGCGGTGATTCCCGTGGTGATCAACGCCATCGTGCAGAACGCCGGCCAGACCTGCTCGGCGGGTTCGCGCGTGCTGATCCAGCGCGACATCTACGAGCCCCTGCTCGAGCGCCTGGGCCACGCCTTCGAAGCCCTGCGCGTCGGCCCCGCCGCGATGGACCTCGACGTCGGCCCGCTGATCCGCCAGACGCAGCAACAGCGCGTGTGGGACTTCCTGAGCGACGCGCAGCACGCCGGCATCCCGATGGTGGCGCAGGGCGTGGTGGTCGAGGAAGCGCCCGAGACCGGCTTCTACCAGGCCCCGACCCTGCTGCGCGACGTGCCCGTGGGCCATCGCCTGGCGCAGGAAGAAGTGTTCGGCCCTGTGCTCGCCGCGATGCAGTTCGCCGACGAGGACGAAGCCGTGGCCCTGGCCAACGCCACCCAGTTCGGCCTCGTGGCCGGCGTCTGGACGGCCGACGGCGCGCGCCAATTCCGCATGGCCCGGCGCGTGAAGAGCGGCCAGGTGTTCATCAACAACTACGGCGCGGGCGGCGGCGTGGAACTGCCGTTCGGTGGCGTGAAGTCGTCGGGCTACGGGCGCGAAAAGGGTTTCGAGGCACTGTACGGCTTCACGACCCTGAAGACCATCGCCGTCAAGCACGGCTGAGGCTGACGACGCCGCGCTCCGGGCGTCAGCCCAGCGCGGTGTCCAGCAGCATCATCAGCACGAAGCCGATCATCAGCCCGCTGGTCGCATAGGCCTCGTGCCCCTTGCGGTGCGATTCGGGAATGATCTCGTGGCTGATCACGAACAGCATTGCACCCGCCGCGAAGCCCAGCCCCCAGGGCAGCAGCATCGCCGAATGCCCCACCACCGCAGCGCCGAGCACGGCACCCAGCGGCTCGACCAGCCCTGAGGCCATGCCGATCAGCACCGCGAACAGGCGGCTGTAGCCCGCCGCCAGCAGCGCCACGGCCACCACCAGCCCCTCGGGCACATCCTGGATCGCGATGCCGGTGGCGAGCGCATCGGCGCGCACGCCGTTGTTGGCCGCGTAGCCGACACCGATGGCCAGGCCCTCGGGCACGTTGTGCAGCGCGATCGCGAACACGAAGAGCCAGGTGCGGCGCAGCTGCCGCCCGCTCTGTCCTTCGCGACCCTTGATGAAATGCTCGTGCGGCAGCACGCGGTCCATGGTCATGAGCACCAGGCCGCCCAGCAGGATGGCCGCGCCGATCACGCCGCCGGCCGCCCAGTCGCCGCCGCCGAAGACGCCGATCGACTTGGCGGCATCCAGCCCGGGAATGATCAACGAGAAGGCGCAGGCCGCGAGCATCACGCCGGCGCCGAAGCCGAACAGCGTGTCCTGCAGCCGGTCCGGCAGCTTCTGCGAGAACAGCACCGGCAGCGTGCCCAGCGCGGTCGCCAGCGCCGCCACCGAGCCGCCGCGCAGCGCGTGCCACACCAGCGGGTCGGCGCGCACGAAGGACCAGAACTGCGACGCCAGCGCCAGCACGCCGGCCGCGACGATGGCAAAGCCGATCCATTCGCGCACCGAGCGCGGCGACCTGGGCGGCGGCGCTGCGGCCACCGTGCCCTGCAGCTGCGTGTCGTTCATGGGCGGGCTCCTCTTCGGCTCATCGGCCGCCGGTCGCGGCGGCATGGCGTCGGGCCACCTCGGCCCAGTTCACCACGTTGTAGAAGGCCGCGATGTACTCGGGGCGGCGGTTCTGGTACTTCAGGTAGTAGGCGTGCTCCCACACGTCCAGGCCCAGGATCGGGGTCTTGCCCGAGCCGGTGCCGCGCATCAGCGGGCTGTCCTGGTTGCCGCTGCTTTCCACGGTCAGCTTGCCGTCGGCACCGACGACCAGCCAGGCCCAGCCGCTGCCGAAGCGCGTGAGCGCGGCCTTGGTGAAGGCGTCCTTGAAGGCGTCGAAGCCGCCCAGGTCGGCGTCGATGGCCTGCGCGAGCGCGCCCGAAGGCGCCCCGCCGCCACCCTCGCCCACCGGGGCCATGACGGTCCAGAACAGGCTGTGGTTGGCGTGGCCGCCGCCGTTGTTGCGTACGGGGGCGCGCAGCGCCTCGGGCAGTTCCTCGACACCGGCGATGAGGGCTTCGACCGGCGTGTCCGCATGCGGCGTGTCTTTCAACGCCGCATTCAGGTTGTTCACGTAGGTCTGGTGGTGCTTGCCGTGGTGGATCTCCATCGTCTGCGCGTCGATGTGGGGTTCGAGCGCGTCGAAGGCATAGGGCAAGGCTGGCAGGGTGTACGGCACGGTTCGGAAGCTCCTTGTTGGAAAAGAGCCCTTTGCGTGGTGCTTGTGCTGCGTACTCAGGCGCTCAAATGATAGTAATTCTCATTGTCTGCGTCAAGATATCGGCGCCATAGATGCCGCCAATCGGCCAGCTGGTCGCGTGCCGCCCTATGGCCCATCCACCGATACACTGCCCCGCGACCGGTTCGAACGGACGGCGCCAAGACCGTCCTGCCGGTTCCATCCTTCCACCACCGACGGAGACAACACGCATGACCTTCCTGAAGCGCCGCGCCCTGGTGCGCACGGCCCTGCTCGGCCTGAGCCTCGCCCTGCCGCTGCTCGCCACCGCCCAGTCGCTGCCCACCGCCCGGCCCGAGTCGGTGGGCCTCTCGAGCGAACGCCTGCAGAAGCTCACCGACGTGCTCAAGGCCGATGTGGCCGCCGGCAAGATCCCCGGCGCGGTGCTGCTGGTCGCGCGCCAGGGCAAGGTCGCGTGGTTCGAACCGGTCGGCAAGCTCGACGCCACCGCCGGCACGCCGATGCCGCGCGACGGCATCTTCCGCATCTACTCGATGAGCAAGCCCATCACCACGGTCGCCGCGATGATGCTGGTGGAAGACGGCCGCATGAAGCTGGACGACCCGGTCGCGATGTACCTGCCCGAGTACGCCCGCATGACGGTCGGCATCGAGAAGCCCGGCACCGACGGCAAGCCGGTGCTCGAGACCGTGCCCGCGCGCCGCCCGATCACCGTGCAGGACCTCATGCGCCACACCTCGGGCCTGACCTACGGCTTCTTCGGGCCGGGGCTGGTGAAGCAGGCCTACAACGCCGCCAACCTGGCGGACGGCGATCCGACCAGCGCCGAGTTCTCGCAGCGCCTGGCCAAGCTGCCGCTGGCCTACCAGCCCGGCACGACCTGGGACTACAGCTACTCCACCGACATCCTGGGCCGCGTGGTCGAGGTGGTGTCGGGCCAGTCGCTGTACCAGTTCGAAAAGACGCGCCTGTTCGACCCTCTGGGCATGAAGGACACCACGTACTACGTGCCCGAGCCGGCGCGCCAGCCGCGCATCGCCGAGCCGCTGCCGAGCGATCGCAGCTTCGGCGTGGGCGCCGACCTGAACGACCCGCGCATCGTGCGCAAGTTCGAATCGGGCGGCGGCGGGCTGGTGTCGACCGCATCCGACTACGCGCGCTTCCTGCAGATGCTGCTCAACGGCGGCACGCTCGACGGCACGCGCTACCTCGGCCCGCGCACGCTGGCGCTGATGACGACCGACCATTCGAACGCCGGCGCCGGCATCGTGCCCGGCCCGCTGTACCTGCCGGGCCCGGGCTACGGCTTCGGCCTGGGCTTCGCGGTGCGCCGCAACGACGGCGAGGCGCCCTACCCGTCCGGCGGCGGCGAGTACAACTGGGGCGGCGCGGGCGGCACCTACATGTGGGTCGATCCGAAGAACGAGATGTTCGTCGTGCTGATGCTGCAGTCGCCCAAGTACCGCACCCACTACCGAAGCCTCGCGCGCAACATGGTCTATGCCGCGGTGCTGAAGTAGCCCGCATGGCGCGCGGTCGCGGGCCATGGCGCAAAATCGGCATCGCCCCATGAAGAAAAGCAGCAGCACCGTCATTCCGATCGCTCAGGCCGGCCACGCCGTCGTGGCCGCGCCGGACATCGCCGTGCCCGCCACCGGCCTGCTGGCCGACCGGCTGGGCCGCCCGCTGACCGACCTGCGCATCAGCGTGACCGACCGCTGCAACTTCCGTTGCAGCTACTGCATGCCCAAGGACGTGTTCGACAAGGACTACCAGTACCTGCCGCACAGCGCCCTGCTGAGCTTCGAGGAAATCACGCGCCTGGCGCGCCTGTTCGCCTCGCACGGCGTGCACAAGATCCGCCTGACCGGCGGCGAGCCGCTGCTGCGCAAGCACATCGAGGGGCTCATCGCCCAACTGGCCGAGCTGCGCACGCCCGACGGCGACCCGCTCGAACTCACGCTCACCACCAACGGTTCGCTGCTGAAACGCAAGGCCGCCGCGCTGAAAGCCGCCGGCCTGCAGCGCGTGACCGTGAGCCTGGACAGCCTGGACGACGCCGTGTTCCGCCACATGAACGACGTCGACTTTCCGGTGGCCGACGTGCTGGCCGGCATCGACGCCGCCCTGGCCGCGGGCCTGGGCCCGATCAAGGTCAACATGGTGGTCAAGCGCGGCACCAACGAGCAGGAAATCTTGCCGATGGCGCGCTACTTCCGCGAGCACCACGGCGGCAAGGTCGTGCTGCGCTTCATCGAGTACATGGACGTGGGCGCCACCAACGGCTGGCGCATGGACGAGGTGCTGCCCTCGGCCGAGGTCATCGCCCGCATCGCGGCCGAGTTTCCGCTCGTGCCGCTCGAAGCCACCACGCCCGGCGAGACCGCCCAGCGTTGGGCCTATGCCGACGGCGGCGGCGAGATCGGCGTGATCAGCAGCGTGACCCAGGCCTTCTGCCACGACTGCAGCCGCGCGCGCCTGTCGACCGAGGGCAAGCTGTACCTGTGCCTGTTCGCAAGCCAGGGCCACGACCTGCGTCCGATGCTGCGCGACGGCGCGAGCGACGGCGACATCGCCTCCGCCATCGGCCACATCTGGCAGGGCCGCGCCGACCGCTATTCCGAGCTGCGCGCGCTGCGCGGCCCCGACGACAGCCCCCCCGACGCGGCAGCGCCCCGGCGCGTCGAGATGAGCTACATCGGCGGATGAGGCCGCCAGCCATGGGTACCGCACCGGCCATCGCAGCGGCCGACATCACGGGCCTCGTGCTCGCCGGCGGGCGCGGCACCCGCATGGGCGGAGTCGACAAGGGCCTGCAACTGCTCCAGGGCGAAGTGCTCGCCGCACATGCCGTGCGGCGGCTGCGCCCGCAGGTCGGCGGCGTGCTGGTCAATGCCAACCGGAATTTCGCGGCCTACGAAGCGCTGGGCGTGCCGGTGTTCGCCGACAGCGTGCCCGACCACCCCGGCCCGCTGGCCGGCATGCTGAGCGGACTCGAGCACTGCCCCACGCCCTGGCTGCTCACCGTGCCCTGCGACACGCCGCGCTTTCCGCCCGACCTGGCGGCGCGGCTGGCCGAAGCCCTGGCCGCCGAGGGCGCCCACGCGCGCATCGCCATGGCCGCCGCGCCTGAAACCGAGGCCGACGGCCGCACGGTGCTGCGTCGTCAGCCGGTGTTCTGCCTGCTGCACATCGAACTGCGCGACAGCCTGCGCCGCTTTGTCGAGGAAGGCGGCCGCAAGGTCGGCGCCTGGACCGCGCAGCACAACGCCCTGACCGTTCCCTTCGACCGCCCCGGCGACGCGCCCGACGCCTTCTTCAACGCGAACACGCTGGCCGATCTGCAGACGCTCGAACAGCCATGAGCCGCATCGCCGCCATCGCCGCCGACCTCGCGGACTACGACGCGGGCGACCTCGACGTCGACACCGTCGCCGCCTTTCTCGCGCGCCTCGTCGCGCCGCTGGCCGTGGCCGACACCGAAGAGGTCGCGCTGCGCGACGCGCTCGGCCGCGTGCTGGCCGACGACCTCGTTTCGCCGGTGAGCGTGCCGCCGCACGACAACTCGGCCATGGACGGCTACGCCTTCGACGGCGCGCTGCTGCCGGCCGATGCGCCCATCGACCATTCGCTCACGCTGCGCGTGGCGGGCACGGCGCTGGCCGGCTCGACCTGGCGCGGCGCGCTCGGGCCGAACGACGCGGTGCGCATCATGACCGGCGCGATGATGCCGGCCGGCCTGGACACCGTGATCCCGCAGGAGTTCTGCAAGGTCGACGGCGACCAGGTCTGCTTTCCGGCGCGCGTGCTGGGCCGCGGCGACAACCGCCGCCTCGCCGGCGAAGACCTGATGCAGGGCCAGGCGGCGCTGCGGCGCGGCGAGCGCCTGTCGCCGGCCGCGCTCGGCATGGTCGCCAGCCTCGGCCTGGCGCGCGTGACCGTGCGGCGGCGGCTGCGCGTGGCGTACTTCTCGACCGGCGACGAAATCCTCTGCCTGGGCGACACGCCGCGCGAAGGCGCCGTGTACGACAGCAACCGCTACACCCTGTTCGGCCTGCTCACGCGGCTGGGCTGCGAGGTGGTCGACCTCGGCCTGGTGCACGACGATCCCGCCACGCTCGCGGCCGCGCTGCAGCGCGCGGCGCGCGAGGCCGACGCCATCGTCACCAGCGGCGGCGTGAGCGCGGGCGCGGCCGACCACACACGCGACGTGATGCAGCAACTGGGCGACATGGCCTTCTGGCGGGTCGCGATGCGGCCCGGGCGGCCGCTGGCGGTGGGGCTGATTCCGCGTCCGCGCGAGGCCACGGCCACGTCGGCCGTGCTGTTCGGCCTGCCGGGCAATCCGGTGGCGGCGATGGTCGCCTTCCTGGCCTTCGTGCGCCCGGCGCTGCTGCGGCTGATGGGCTGCCACGACGAAGCCTGCGCCCCGCCGCCGCTGCTGCGCGCGCGCAGCGCGGGGCCCATCCGCAAGAAGCCGGGGCGCACCGAGTACCAGCGCGGCGTCGTGCGCCAGGTGCCGGGGTCATTGCCCGAGGTGCGGGTGGCGGCGCACCAGGGGTCGGGCGTGCTGAGTTCGATGCTCGAGGCCAACGGGCTCGTGGTGCTGCCTCACGAGCAGGGCCATGTCGACGCCGGGCAAGAGGTCGACGTGATGGTCTTCGAAGGGCTGATCTAGCCCCTGGCCCTGCCGCTGAGGGTCAGATCCGGCCCAAGGCCTTGTCCACGCCCTTGTTGGCCAGCATGTCGGCCCGCTCGTTGCCCGGATCGCCCGAGTGCCCCTTGACCCAGCGCCACTCGATCTGGTGGCCGCCCTCGGACACCAGCTTGTCGAGCTTCTGCCAGAGCTCGACGTTCTTCACGGGCTGCTTGGTCGAGGTAAGCCAGCCCTTGGCTTTCCAGCCGCGAATCCACTCGGTGATGCCCATGCGCACGTACTGGCTGTCCAGGTACAGCAGCACCTTGCAGGGCCGCTTGAGCGCGGCCAGGCCCTCGATCACCGCCGTGAGTTCCATGCGGTTGTTGGTGGTGTTGAGTTCACCGCCGAACAGTTCCTTCTCGGTGGGGCCCGACTTGAGCCACGCGCCCCAGCCGCCCGGTCCCGGGTTGCCCTTGCACGCGCCATCGGTGTAGATCACGACTTCGTTCAAACTGACTGTTCCTTTTTTCTCTAGCGTCATGCGGGCGATGCCGCCCGCGTCCATGGATTCGTTCGTTCACTGCTTGCTGCGGTGCACCTTGCCCGCGATGGGCACCGGCGCCGTCGCCCGCGCGCCGCTGCGGCGCCAGTCGGCGCTCAGCAGGCGCATGCCGCGCACGCGCTTCACCGCCACCAGGAAGTAGGCGGCGCCGAAGATCGGCCACCAGCGCTCGCCGGCGGCGTCCATCCAGCGCGAGCGCTCCAGCCAGGCGTCGCTGCGCACCGCCGGCCGGTAGATGCCGAAACGGCCCGACTCCACCTCGAAGCTCAGCAGGCGCAGCCAGTCGCGCATGCGCCAGTAGCCGATGAACTCGCCGGCCTCGGGCAGGAAGGTCTCGCCCAGGCCCAGCCGGCGGTACAGGTGCCCGCGGCGCTGCCGCAGGCCCCACAGGCTGGTCGGGTTCAGGCCGCAGATCACCACCCGGCCCTCGGGCACCAGCACCCGCTCGACCTCGCGCAGCGTGGCGTGCGGATCGGGACTGAGTTCCAAAGCGTGCGGCAGCACCACCAGATCGAGGCTGTTGGCCGCGAACGGCAAGGCGGCGAAATCGGTCACCAGCGTCGCCTTGCCAGCCCGCACCGGGTCGGTCAGGGCCAGCCAGCGGTGCGGCATGCGGTTGGCGCGCAGCCCATCGACCTCGGCGGCCCCGAGCTGCAAGGCGTGGTAACCGAAAACATCGGCCACCGCCTCGTCGAACTGGGCCTGCTCCCAGGCCAGGAGGTAGCGGCCGGGGGGGGTCGCGAACCAATCCTGCAAACCTATAATTTGACCGCTCATGACCCTTGTTCCGCTGCCCGCTTTTGCTGACAACTACATCTGGATGCTGCACGACGGGCACCACGCCATCGTGGTGGACCCGGGCGATGCCCAACCGGTGTTCGATGCGTTGGCGCACCACAAGCTGCAGCTGGCCGCGATTCTAGTCACGCACCACCACCCCGATCACACGGGCGGCGTGGCCGCGCTGCATGCGGCCACAGGCGCGAAGGTGTGGGGCCCGGCGCGCGAGCGCATCCCCGAGCCCTTCACGCCACTGGTGCAGGGCGACATCGCGCAGGCCCTGGGCCTGCGCTTCGAGGTCATCGACGTGCCGGGCCACACGGCCGGGCACATCGCGTACTTCCTGCCGGCCTCGGCCGCGCAGGCCCCCGTGCTGTTCTGCGGCGACACCCTTTTCTCCGGCGGCTGCGGCCGCCTGTTCGAAGGCACGCCCGCGCAGATGCTCGCCTCGCTCGACGCCCTGGCGGCGCTGCCCGACGACACGCGCGTGTGCTGTGCGCACGAATACACACTTGCTAACCTGAAGTTCGCCCGCGCCGTGGAACCCGGCAACGACGAACTCACTCACTACAACGCGCATTGCGAAAGCCTGCGCGCACAGGGGCAGCCCACGCTGCCCTCACAACTGGCGATCGAACGCCGGATCAACCCCTTTCTTCGCAGCCGCGAAGCCACCGTCTTTCGAGCAGTGCGGGCCCATGCCGAGCTTTCCGCGGATGCCGCCGAAGCCGAGGTGTTCGCCGCCCTGCGCCAATGGAAAAACGACTTCCGATGAAATTTATCGTTGCCACCTGCCTTGCAGGCTCCCTGGTACTCGCGGGCTGCGCGGGCACGGACAACAGCGCTTCTTCCTCCACCTCCGCCAAGGCTGGCGCCTCCGCCGGCGGCACGGGCGCCCGCCCCTCGGGCAGCGCCACGCCCATCTATCCGCGCGACAGCAACCTCAGCCCGCTGACCAGCGGCCAGGCGCGTTCGCAGAGCGTGGTCACGCTGGCACCGCCGGCCGACATGTGGGACCGCATCCGCCGCGGCTTCAAGATGCCCAACCTCGAGAGCGACCTGGTGCGCGACCGCGAGCAGTGGTACGCCAGCCGGCCCGACTACATCCAGCGCATGACCGAGCGCTCGAACAAGTACATCTTCCACATCGTCGAGGAGCTCGAGCGCCGCAACATGCCGACCGAGCTGGCGCTGCTGCCGTACATCGAGAGCGCCTTCAACCCGCAGGCCGTCTCCAGCGCGCGCGCCGCCGGCATGTGGCAGTTCATGCCCGCCACCGGCACCGACTTCGACCTCAAGCAGAACATCTTCCGCGACGACCGCCGCGACGTGGTGGCCTCCACCCGCGCCGCGCTCGACTACCTGCAAAAGCTCTACGGCATGTTCGGCGACTGGCAGCTCGCGCTGGCCGCCTACAACTGGGGCGAAGGCAGCGTGGGACGCGCCATCGCCAAGAACCAGCGCCTGGGCCTGCCCACCACCTACAGCGACCTGTCCATGCCGGCCGAGACCCGGCTGTACGTGCCCAAGCTGCAGGCCGTGAAGAACATCGTGGCCAATCCGCAGGCCTTCAACGCCGAGCTGCCGCTGATCGCCAACCACCCCTACTTCCAGACCGTGCCGCTCACGCGCGACCTCGACGTGGAACTGGCGGCCAAGCTGGCCGACGTGCGCATCGAGGACTTCCGCGCGCTCAACCCCGCCGCCCACAAGCCCGTGCTGATCGCGGCCGGCACCTCCGAGATCCTGCTGCCCTGGGACAACGCGGCGGTCTTCAAGCGCAACTTCGACGCCTACACGCAGGGCCAGTACGCCAGCTGGACCGCCTGGGTCGTGCCCACCACCATGACGGTGGCCGACGCCGCCCAGCGCTCAGGCATGAGCGAGTCGGACCTGCGCGCACTCAACAACGTGCCGCCGCGCATGCTCATCAAGGCCGGCTCCACGCTGATCGTGCCGCGCGGCGCGCGCGTGAAGGAAGACGTGGCGGCGGTCGTGGCCGACGGCGGCCACCTGAGCTTCCAGCCCGAGATCATCACGCGCCGCACCACCGTCAAGGCCGGCCGCTCGGACAACGTGGCGAGCATCGCGCGCCGCTACAACCTCAAGCCCGCGGCCGTGGCCGACTGGAACGACGTCAATACGAACCACGCCTTCAAGCGCGGCTACAGCGTGGTCGTGTACCTGCCGGTGCGCGCCACGCCCGCGGCGCGTGTCGGCTCGGGCGCGGCACCCGCGCGCGGCCGGGGCGCGGCGGTGGTCACGTCCAAGCGCGGCGGCGCACCGGTGAAGGCCGCCGCACGCGGCAGCAGCAGCGCCAAGCAGGCGGTGGTGCGCCAGCCGCGCGGCGGCACGCCGTCCAAGCGCAAGCGCTGACCCCTGCCCTGCCGGCGGGTGGTGCCGGGCCCGGACGAAAAAAGCGACATCAGGAGGACAGGCCATGGCAGTCGAAGGAAGCGCGGGCGATCTCATCAAGGTCGTCACGCTGTTGGGGGCCGCCGTCGTGGCCGTGCCGCTGTTCAAGCGGCTCGGGCTGGGCTCCGTGCTCGGCTACCTGGCGGCGGGCCTGGCCATCGGGCCCTTCGGCTTCGGGCTCTTCACCGACCCGCAGACCATCCTTCACACGGCCGAACTCGGCGTCGTGATGTTCCTCTTCGTGATCGGGCTCGAGATGCGCCCGTCGCACCTGTGGAGCATGCGGCGGGACATCTTCGGACTGGGCAGCCTGCAGGTGGTGGTGTGCGGCATCCTGCTGACCGGCGTGGGCATGGCCTTCGGCTTCCCGCTCGCCGTCTCGTTCGTGTGCGCGATGGGCTTCGTGCTCACCTCCACGGCCATCGTGATGCAGCTGCTTGGCGAGCGCGGCGACATCGCCGCGCCGCGCGGCCAGAAGATCGTCGCCGTGCTGCTCTTCGAAGACCTGCTGATCGTGCCGCTGCTGGCCATCGTCGCCTTCATCGCACCGGTCGATGCGGCGCAGCAGGCCATTGCACCTTCGCGCTGGATCGGCATCGGCATTGCCGTGGGTGCGCTCGCGGCGCTGGTGGCGGCGGGCATCTGGCTGCTCAATCCGCTGTTCCGCGTGCTCGCCAACTCCAAGGCGCGCGAGGTGATGACGGCCGCGGCACTGCTCGTGGTGCTGGGCGCGGCGCTGCTGATGCAGGTCGGAGGCCTGTCGATGGCCATGGGCGCCTTCCTGGCCGGCGTGCTGCTGTCCGAATCGACCTTCCGCCACCAACTCGAAGCCGATATCGAACCCTTCCGCGGGCTGCTGCTGGGCCTGTTCTTCATCGGCGTGGGCATGTCGCTCGACCTCGCGGTGGTGGCGCAGAACTGGCAGCTCATCGTCGCGGGCGTGATCTCGATGATGGTGGTCAAGGCGCTGTGCATCTACGGCGTGGCGCGGCTCGCCAAGAGTTCGCCCGCCGATGCGCTCGACCGCGCCGTGCTGATGGCGCAGGGCGGCGAGTTCGCCTTCGTGCTGTTCTCGTCGGCGCTCGCCGCCAAGGTCATCAGCCCGACGGTCAACGCCAACATGACGGCGGTGGTCGTGCTGTCGATGGCGCTCACGCCGTTGGTGGTGCTGGTGCATCGCCGCTTCGCGCCCACCGCGCAGGCCTCGATGGAGGGCGTGGAGAAAGCCGAGGAACTGGCCGGCAACGTGCTCGTGATCGGCTTCGGCCGCTTCGGGCAGATCGCGATCCAGGGCGCGCTGGCGCGCGGTGCGTCCATCTCGATCATCGACAACGACACGCAGGTGATCCGCGACGCCGCCGACTTCGGCTTCAAGGTGTACTACGGCGACGGCGCACGCGCCGACGTGCTGCACGCGGCGGGCGCGCACAACGCCCGCGCGATCATGGTGTGCATCGACAACCGCGCCGTGGCCACGCGCATCGCCGAACACGTGAAGGCCGAGTTCCCGCATGCGCACCTGATGGTGCGCGCCTTCGACCGCGAGCATGCGGTGGAGCTCGTGAAGCTCGACGTCGACTACCAGATCCGCGAGACCTTCGAATCGGCGATGGCCTTCGGCCGGCAAGGCGTGGTCGCGCTGGGCGCCACGCCTGAGGAAGCCGACGAAGTGATCGACGACCTGCGCCGCCGCGACAAGGAACGGCTGGTGCTCGAGATGTCCGGCGGCCTCTTCGCGGGACGCGCGCTGGTGCAGGTCAACACCGAGACGCGCCAGACCCACTGAAGGTATTGGGCGCGCGGCTCAGAGCTTCTCGGTCTCCCCGCTGCGCGGCTGCCACTTCATGAGCCGCTTCTCGATCAGCCCCACGAGCCCGTCGAGCGCCAGCGCAAAGGCCGTGAGCACCACGATGCCGGCAAAGACCGTGTTCACGTCGAAGGTGCCCTCGGCCTGCAGGATCAGGTAGCCCACGCCGCGCGCCGAGCCCAGGTACTCCCCCACCACCGCACCGACGAAGGCCAGGCCCACGGAGGTGTGCAGGCTGGAGAACACCCAGCTCGTGGCGCTGGGCAGGTACACCGTGCGCAGCAGCTGCCGCTGGTTGGCGCCCAGCATCTTCGCGTTGGCCAGCACCACCGGGCTCACTTCGCGCACGCCCTGGTAGACGTTGAAGAACACGATGAAGAACACCAGCGTGACGGCCAGCGCCACCTTGCTCCAGATGCCCAGGCCGAACCACAGCGCGAAGATCGGCGCGAGGATCACGCGCGGCATCGAGTTGGCGGCCTTGATGTACGGATCGAGGATCAGGCTCGCCGTGGGCGCCAGCGCCAGCCACAGGCCGCAACCCAACCCGAGCGCCGTGCCGATGCCGAAGGCCAGCACCGTTTCGAGCAGCGTCGTGCCCAGATGGCGGTAGATGTCGGCGTTGCCCTTCAGGCCTTCGGGAAACAGCAGGTTCGGCGGCACCTCGAAGGGCAGGAACCAGCTCCAGATGCGCCCCGCCACCACGATCGGCTGGCCGAGGAAGAACGCGATCTGGTCGTTGCGCGAGGCCACGTGCCACAGCACAAGAATCACGGCGAGCAGCGCGAGCTGCCAGAAGCGCGCATGGCGTGCATCGAGGCGCGGCATCATGCGGCCTTCCTCAGTTGCTGCGCGTAGCCCTTGAGCACCTCGTCGCGCAGCACCTCCCAGATCTGGCGGTGCAGCTCCACGAAGCGCGGCTGCGTGCGCACCTCGGCCACGTCGCGCGGACGCGGCAGGTCGATCACGAACTCGCCGATCGGCCGCGTCGCCGGGCCGGCCGACAGCACCACCACGCGGTCGCTCATCGCAATCGCCTCGTCAAGGTCGTGCGTGATGAAGAGCACGGCCTTCTTCTTCGCGCTCCAGAGTTCGAGCACTTCGTTTTCCATCAGCTGCCGCGTCTGCACGTCGAGCGCGCTGAAGGGCTCATCCATGAGGATGATGTCGGGGTCGAGCACCAGCGTCTGCGCCAGCGCCACGCGCTTGCGCATGCCGCCCGAGAGCTGGTGCGGGTAGCGGTCGCCGAAGCCCGTGAGGCCCACGCGCGACAGCCACGCCTCGGCCTGCGCGTGCGCCTCGGCGTCGGGCACGCCGCGGTACTGCAGTCCCACCTTCACGTTGTCGATGGCGCTTCGCCACGGCATCAGCGCCTCGGTCTGGAACATGTAGCCCGCGCGCCTGTTCACGCCCGTGAGCGGCTGGCCGAACACCTTCACCCCGCCCGACGATGGCTCGAGCAAGCCCGCGCCCACGTTCAGCAGCGTCGACTTGCCGCAGCCGGTGGGCCCGACCACCGAGACGAACTCACCCGCGCCGATGCGCAGCGTGGTGTCGTCCACCGCCGTGTAGCGCTGGCCCGGGTCGTCCTTCGAATGGAAGGTGCAGCGGATGGAAAGGAGTTCGAGGGCGTAGTCGGACATGGCGCTCCGGAAGAAAAAACCCGGCCGAAGCCGGGTTGCTGAACGTTCGCAATCAGGCTTTGAACCTGTCTTTCGCACGCTTTGCAAAATCGTTGGTGTAGGTCCTGGCGAGGTCGATCTTGTCGGCCTTGACCGAGGTGTCGAAGCTCGCGATGGCGTTGAGCGCCGTCTTCGGTCCCTCGGCCGGCACGAGGCCGTCGGTGGCGATGGACTCGCGCACCTTGTCGAACGACGCGAGGTACAGCGCGCGGTCGCCCAGCAGGTAGGTCTCGGGCACCGTCTTGATGATGTCGCCCGGCCCCGCCGTCTGCAGCCACTTGAGGCCGCGCACGATCGCGTTGGCCAGCGCCTGGCAGGTGTTGGGATGCTTCTGGATGAAATCGATCGGCGCGTAGAGGCAGGCCGCGGGCATCGGCCCGCCGAACACCTGCTCGGTGCCCTTGAGCGTGCGCGTGTCGCTGATGATCTTCACGTCGCCCTTCTGCTCCAGCATCGTCATCACCGGGTCGGTGTTGCTGATGGCGTCGATCTGGCCCGAGCGCAGCGCGGTGAGCGCACCGGCCGCCACACCCACGCCGATGAAGCTCACGTCGCTGGCCTTGAGGCCGCCGCGCGAGAGCACGAGGTTGGCCACCATGTTGGTCGACGAGCCCGGCGCCGAGACACCGATCTTCTTGCCGCGCAGGTCCTGGATGCCGGTGTAGCCCGCCATGTTCTTCGTCGACACACCCACCGCGATCTGCGGTGCGCGGCCCTGCAGCACGAAGGCCTGGAAGAACTGGTTCTTGGCCTGCAGGTTGATCGTGTGTTCGTAGGCGCCCGAGCAGACGTCGGCCGAGCCACCCACCACCGCTTGCAATGCACGCGCACCGCCGGCGAAGTCGGAGATTTCCACCTCGAGCCCTTCGGCCTTGAAGTAGCCCAGCTGCTCGGAAATGGTGAGCGGCAGGTAGTAGAACGCCGCCTTGCCGCCCACCGCGATGGAGACCTTGGTTTTCTCCAGCTTGGCCTGCTGCGCAAAGACCCGCGGCAATGCAATCGCTGCGGCAGCGACTGCGGAGGCGGAGATGAGGGTTCTGCGATGAAGCATGGCGCGGTCCTGCGGGCTCTGTGATTCTGGTGAACTGAATCGAGCTTAGGCGTGCGCCCTGTGGGCCTGCATCGGGGTCATCCCGTGCGGGTTTTCACGTAAGCACGAAGGCCTCCTGGAGAAGCCTTCGCCAAGGCGCTATCGCGCCAGAAAAAGTATCGCGATATTGACCAGGAACGCGAGTGCCCAGACCGCGCTGCGCGCGCTCGGCGCGCCGCGGATGTAGAGCGCGAGATAGATCACCCGCAGCACCACGTAGGCCACCGCGAGCATGTCGAGCCGCGCCTGCGCCACGCCGAGCTGGTGCGCGATGAGCACCGCGCCGATGAAGAACGGCAGGCCTTCGAAGCTGTTGGCCTGCGCGCTGTTGGCGCGTGCGCGCCAGCCACTTTGCTTGGCGGCCCAGTCGCGCGGATGCATGTTGTCGCGCACGCCGAAGCTGCCCGCCTTCGCGATCCATGCCGCGAGGTACGGCAGCCCGCAGGCGATGAACACGCACCAGTAGGCGACGGTGAGCAGTGAGAAGGTCATGGTGACGACAACAAAAGGAAAGAACGAACGCGGCCTTGAACAGGCCGCGCGTCAGCGGCGATCGACCAGCGCGTGCGCGATCGTGCCGAGGTCGACGTACTCGAGCTCGCTGCCGGCCGGCACGCCGCGCGCCAGACGCGTCACGGTGAGCCCGTGCTGCTTGAGCGCCTCGCCGATCACGTGCGCCGTGGCCTCGCCTTCGGCGGTGAAGTTGGTCGCGAGGATGACCTCGCTCACCGTGCCGTCGCGTGCGCGGTCGAACAGCTTCTGCAGGCCGATGTCCTTCGGCCCGATGCCGTCGAGCGGACTGAGCTTGCCCATGAGCACGAAGTAATAGCCGCGAAAGGCGCCCGTGCGTTCGAGCGCGGCCTGGTCGGCCGGCGTCTCGACCACGCACAGCTTGGTGCCGTCGCGCCGCGAGTCCATGCAGACATGGCAGATCGGCGCTTCGGTGAAGGTGTTGCACAGCTCGCAGTGCCGCACCTGGCCTGCCGCCTGCTGCAACGCGCGCGCGAGCAACTGCGCGCCCTCGCGGTCGTGCTGCAGCAGGTGGAAGGCCATGCGCGAGGCCGACTTGACGCCGACACCGGGCAACCGGCGCAGCGCATCGACCAGCGCATCGAGCGAACTGGCGTCTGCCATGCGTCGCTTAGAACGGGAGCTTCATGCCGGGCGGCAGGCCGGGCATGCCGGCCGTCAGCTTGCCCATCTTCTGCTCGCTGGTTTCTTCAGCCTTGCGCACGGCGGCGTTGAAGGCGGCAGCCACGAGGTCTTCGAGCATGTCCTTGTCGTCGGCCAGCAGGCTGGGGTCGATGGTGATGCGCTTGACGTCGTGCTTGCAGGTCATGACGACCTTGACGAGACCGGCGCCCGACTCGCCTTCGACCTCGATGTGCGCCAGTTCTTCCTGGGCCTTCTTGAGGTTGTCCTGCATTGCCTGCGCCTGCTTCATGAGGCCGGCCAGTTGTCCTTTGTTGAACATCGTTGGTCCTGTCTGTGATGGGTTGGTGATGGAAAGAATACGGTCGAAAAATGCGGCGACTGCGGCGCCGGCTTCAGAGGGGCTTCAGCGATCCGGGAACAATCTTCGCATCGAAGTCGCGCATCAGCATCTGCACCTCGGGGTCGCTGCGGATGGCTTCCTCGGCCACCCGCTGGCGCTCGTCGGCCGCCTGCTTGTTGCGGCGCGCCGGGCTGTCGACCACGCCGCCGATCTCGATGGCCAGCCTCACATTGTGGCCGAGGCCCTGCAGCGCCGCCGTGAGCTTCTCGCGGCTGGACGGCTGGTTGAGGGTTTCGCGCTCGATGCGCAGCATCCACTGGTCGGTGTCGCGCGCCACCAGCTGCGACTGCAGCGCGAGCTCGCGCGCCAGCGCCGCCACGCTTTCGGCGGCGACCAGCTGCATGACCGTGGCATGCCAGAAGTCGCCCTCTTCGCTCGGCGGAATCGGGGTGTAGGTGCTGCGCTGTTCTTCTTCGCGCGGCACGTCGCGCTGGCCGGGCGGCGGCTGCACGCGGATCGGCACGCCGACCACATGGGCCGCGGGGGCGTCGGACGCCTCCTGCGGGGCAGGCCGGGGCATGGGCTGGCGCTGCGGGGCATCGACCACCGCGAGCCGCTGGCCGGCCGGCGCGGGTTGCGCGGGCGGTTGCGAAGGCGCAGCGGCAGGTGCCGAATCGGGCACCGAAGGCCGGGAAACCGGGGCAGCTTCGCGCGCGGGAGCCCGCGGCGCGGCGCCACCGGCGTCATTCAGAGTTTTTTTTTCCGTGGAGGCCGTCGAGGCGGCCGCGTGGGAGGGCTTGAAGGCCAGCAGCCGCAACAGCACCATGGTCAGCGCCGCGTACTCGTCGGGCGCCAGGCCCAGCTCGCCGCGCCCATGCAGGCACAGGCTGTACAGCAGCTGCGTCTCGTCGGCGGGCATCAGCGACGCCAGGCGCGCCGTGTCGGCCGCGTCGGGATCGGTGGCCGCGTCGGCCGATTCGGCGCGCGAAGGCACGGCCTGCAGCACGGCCATGGCCTGCAGCACAGACGTCATTTCTTCGAGTGTGGACGCGGCGGACATGCCGTCGCGGCGCAGCGCCTCGGAGGTGTCGACCACGGTCTTGCCGTCGCCTTGTGCCAGCGCTTCGATGAGGCGGAACACATGGCCGCGATCGACGCTGCCGAGCATCTGGCGCACACCGGTCTCGAGCAGCTCGCCGTTGCCGAAGGCGATGGCCTGGTCGGTGAGCGAGAGCGCGTCGCGCATCGAGCCGCGCGCCGCGCGCGCCAGCAGGCGCAGCGCCTGCGGCTCGGCCGGCACCTGTTCGGTCTGCAGCACGCTGGTGAGGTGTTCGAGCACCGTCTCGGGCGCCATCGGCCGCAGGTTGAACTGCAGGCAGCGCGACAGCACCGTCACCGGCACTTTCTGCGGATCGGTCGTGGCCAGCACGAACTTGAGGTACTCGGGCGGCTCCTCGAGCGTCTTGAGCATCGCGTTGAACGCGGTGTTCGTGAGCATGTGCACTTCGTCGATCATGAAGACCTTGAAGCGCCCCTGCACCGGCTTGTAGACCGCCTGTTCGAGCAGCGACTGCACTTCGTCGACGCCGCGGTTGGAGGCCGCGTCGAGCTCGGTGTAGTCGACGAAGCGACCCGAATCGATGTCCTGGCAGGCCTGGCACACGCCGCAGGGCGTGGCCGTGATGCCGCCCTGCCCGTCCGGGCCCTGGCAGTTGAGCGACTTGGCCAGGATGCGCGACACCGTGGTCTTGCCCACGCCCCGCGTCCCGGTGAACAGATAGGCGTGGTGCAGGCGCTGCGTCGTCAGCGCGTTTTCCAGCGCCTGGACCACATGCCCCTGACCGACCATCTCACCGAAGGTTTTCGGACGGAACTTGCGAGCGAGCACGAGATAAGACATTGCGGGCATTCTAAAAGGCGCGGCGGGGGTCACTTCACGCTTGTTTCCCATCCGCCGTCGAAATGATTCACGCCCCGGCCAAGGGGGCAAATCCGCGCGGTTAGAATGCAGGCTGACGGGCCTCCCTGCATGGTGAAGTGGCCAACCGGGTCAGGTGGGGAACCAAGCAGCCCTAACTGCGTAGTCAGTGCCAGGGGTAAGGCTCGTCAACCTAACATCCAGAAGCCGTGAGTTCCTTTGCAGAGAACTTACGCGCCGTGTCCAGGGGTTACCAACCCCGGACACCTCAAACTCCCAGAACTTCGCGCAGCCATCCATGAACTTG
This sequence comes from Variovorax sp. GW821-FHT09D04, assembly GCF_059416405.1. NCBI lineage: Bacteria > Pseudomonadati > Pseudomonadota > Betaproteobacteria > Burkholderiales > Comamonadaceae > Variovorax > Variovorax sp. GW821-FHT09D04. The sequence goes on along the minus strand of NZ_JBWKPA010000001.1, from coordinate 835,763 downwards.
GACATCCGGCCCGCCCGCCTCAGCGATCTCGAAGCGTTGGTGCGCCTCGACACCGTGGCCGCGCACGATGCGCGCCGCGCCGTGCAGATCAAAGGCTGGATCGAGGATCGCTTCTGCCATGTGATCGAGGTGGATGGCGAGGTCGCCGCCTACGGCGTGCTGCACCACCACTTCTTCGACTGCGGCTTCATCGAGATGCTCATGGTCGGCGAAAGATTTCGTCGCAGGCGACTTGGTCTGCGGCTCGTCGATCACTTCCAGTCGATCTGCGAACGCCCCAAGCTCTTCACCTCCACGAACCGCTCCAACACGGCGATGCACGCGCTGCTGAAAGAAGCCGGATTCAGGGAGAGCGGCCACATCGAGAACCTTGATGCGGACGACCCCGAGCAGGTGTTCTTCTGGCCGTGCGTGCGCTCGCGTTGAGCGCGCCTTCGCTCAAAGCCCCAGCCGCTGGATCGCGCCGCGCGCCGCAGCCGCGCCGCTGGCCATCGCCGCCGTGAGCAGGTAGCCGCCGGTCGGCGCTTCCCAATCGAGCATTTCCCCTGCCGCGAACACGCCGGGCAGCGCCGTCGCCATCAAAGCCGGATCGAGCGCGTCGAAGCGCACGCCGCCCGCCGTGCTGATCGCCTCGTCGACCGGCCGCGTCGCGACGAGTTTCAGCGGCACCGCCTTGATGGTGGCCGCCAGCTGCGCCGGGTCCTGCATCGCTTCCTTGCTCAGCGCTTCGTGCAGCACGCCCGCCTTGATGCCCTCGATGCCGAGACGGCTCTTGAGATGGCTGCTCAGCGAACGCGCGCCGCGCGGATGCTTCACCGCGGCGAGCACCTGTTCGGCGCTGCGGTCAGGCAGCAGGTCGAGCAGCAGCGTCGCACTGCCGTTCGCTGCAATCTCGTCGCGCAGCAGCGCCGACGCCGCATAGACCAGGCTGCCTTCGATGCCCGTGGCCGTCGCGACGAACTCGCCCTTGCGCGCAAAGTGACGCCCCTGGCTGTCGGTGAAGGCGATCGCGACCGACTTGAAGGGCTGCCCCGCGAAGCGGCTCGAAAAATGCTCGCTCCAGCCTGCGCCGTCGAAGCCGCAATTGGCGGGCAGCAGCGGCGCCACCACCACGCCCTGCGCTTGCAGCCACGGTGCCCACGCGCCGTCGGAGCCCAGGCGCGCCCAGCTCGCGCCGCCCAGGGCCAGCACCACGGCATCGGCCCTGGCGGTGACCTCGCCCGCCGGCGTTGCGAAGCGCAGCGCGTTCGCATCGAAGGCCCCGCCACCCACCCAGCGATGACGCATGTGGAACTGCACGCCCGCAGCGCGCAAACGATGCAGCCAGGCGCGCAGCAAGGGCGCGGCCTTCATGTCGGTCGGGAACACGCGGCCCGAGGTGCCGACGAAGGTCTCGATGCCCAGTCCGGCCGCCCACTCGCGCGCCTGTTGCGGACCGAATTTGGCGAGCAGCGGCTCGAGCTGCGCGCGGCGCTCGCCGAAGCGGGTCACGAACACGTCGAAGGGCTCGGAGTGCGTGAGGTTGAGGCCGCCGCGGCCGGCCAGCAAAAACTTGCGGCCCACCGAGGGCATCGCGTCGTACACATGCACCTGCGCGCCGGACGCGCTCAGCACTTCGGCCGCCATCAGGCCGGCAGGTCCGCCGCCGATGACGGCGACGGTAGAAGAAACAGTCATTCGAGATTCACCAGTTCGCCCTGCCCGGTCAGGAACGCGGCGCGCACCGTGGCACCGGGGTAGGCATGTTGCACGGCAGCGCGGTAGCGCTGCATCTGTGCGATCAGGGCCGCGTCCCGTTCGGGGCGCGCGGCCGATTTGTAGTCGAGGATCCACCATGCGCCGGTGGCGCGCTCGCGCACCAGCCGGTCGATGCGCAAGGTATCGCCCTCGTGGACCAGCGTGACTTCATTGCCATGCCAGTCGATGCTGCGATCGTCCCACACCCAGGCCCCGGCGCCCGCGCGGATACGCTGGGCCAGCGCCGCGGCGCCACGTGCCTGCTGCGGATCGAGCATGAATTCGCGCGCAGCCGCCCGCACATGGGCCGGTGGCAAGGCTTCGCCGGGCACCGCCCATTCGAGCAGCCGGTGCATGGCCTGGCCGAACGCGGCGGCGCGTGCGTCGACCGTGGCGTCTTGTGCCTTTTTCTTTTCGGGCGGCGCACCGGTTGCAGCCACGAGCGGTGCGGGCAGGCGCTTCATCGCGAAGGTGCCCACTCCGGTCTCGCCGGCGGCGGAGGCTTCGACCAGCGGCTCATCGGCCTCGGTCGGCTCGCACAGCGGCTCCAGCCGCGCCCACCAACTGCCCTCGTTGGCACGCGACGGCTTCACCGACGAGAGCACCAGCCGCTCGCGCGCCCGCGTGGTCGCCACGTAGAGCCCGTTGAGTTCTTCGCGGTGACGCGCGCGCTGCTCCTCTTCGAGCAGCGCGGCGGCGCAGGCCGGAGGGGTCTTCTCGCTGGCCAGGAACACGAAGCGCGTCGGCGCGCTGTCGCTGCCCTTCCACTCGACCAGCACGCCCATGGTCTGCGCGCGCGGCGGCGGCGCGTCGCAGTCGAGCATCAGCACGGTGTCGGCTTCAAGGCCTTTGGCTCCGTGCACGGTCAGCAGCTGCACGGCCTCGGGCGCGGCCACGGTGGGCGCGCGCACACCGCCCGCGCGCAAGGCTCGCACCAGGGCATAAGGCGTCGCGAAGCGCGCACCGTCGATGTCGAGCGAGGCGGCGACCAGCCCCCGCAGGTTGGCCAGCGCGCTCTGGCGCAAGGCCGCCGGCACCGCGGCGCCGAACTTCGCGAGCACGTCGCCGTCGTGAAAGATCGCGTCCAGCGCGTCGTGCGGCGGCATTGCCATCAGCCAGCGCTGCCAGCGGCGCAGCTGCACGCCCGCCTCGGTCAGCACGGGCGGCAGGCCTTCGCCCTTCTGGATCAGCGAGAACCAGCTGGCGACCGGCGTCTCGCGCTGGCAGCGCGCCAGCTGCACCAGCGTGTCGTCGTCGATGCCGAACAGCGGCGACTTGAGTGCGCGCGCCAGCGACAGGTCGTGCGCGGGCGACACCAGCGCGTCGAGCAGCGCGACCACGTCCTGCACTTCGGGTGCATCGTTCAGGTCGTTCTTCTCGGGCTGCTGCACGGGGATGTGGCGACGGCGCAGCGCGTCCTGCATGGCCGACAGCCGGCTGCGGCGGCGCGCCAGCACCATGATCTGGCGCGGCGGCGTGCCGTCGGCGATGCGCTGCGCAACCCAGCGCGCGGCCTGTTCGCATTCCTTCTGCAGCAGCTGTTCTTCGGGCAGCACGCGCGGCGTGACGAGGCTGTCGCGCCAGTGCAGCATGCCGTCGTCGGCCGGCGCGGCGGCCACCGTGGTGTCGAGCGCATCGCGGTCGATGGCGGGCAACTTCAGCAGCTCGCCGTCGTCGCCGCGCTCGGTGGTGTGGGCGCGGTAGCCGTCAAACTCGCCGACCGCCTGCGCGGCCAGCATCGCGCTGTTGACGAGGCCCACCACGGCGCGCGCGTTGCGGTGCGTGTGGTCGCAGTTGAGCAGTTCGCCGCCGAGCCCTTCGCGCACGAACTTCTTGGCGGCGATGAACACCTGCGGCTCGGCGCGGCGAAAACGGTAGATGCTCTGCTTGGGGTCGCCCACGATGAACACGCGCGGCGCACTGCCGCCCGCGCCGGTGTAGGCACTGAGCCAGCCGTAGAGCGCCTGCCACTGCAGCGGGTTGGTGTCCTGGAACTCGTCGATCAGCAGGTGCGCGACGCGCGCGTCGAGCCGCTCCTGCACCCAGCCCGACAGGGCCGACTGGCCCAGCAGCAGCTGCGCGGCCTGCTCGACGTCGTTCATGTCGACCCAGCCGTGCGCGCGCTTGACCTCGCCGAACGCGGTGATCAGCAGGCGCGTGAGCCGCGTCATGCGCTGCTGGTACAGCCATGCCGCGTGCTGGGCCTGCGCGGCGCACAGCAGCTGCAGTTCGGTCTCGGCCTCTTGCGCGGCGGGGAATTTCTGCAGGTTCTTGGTGAGCCGGTCTTCGGTGGCGACGAAGAAGGTCTTGCGCAGCACGGCAAGCGCATCGGTCAGCGCATCGGTCGCGGGCTCACTGGTGCCGAACACGTCGATGATGGCTTCGGCCGCCTTCTGCGGTGTCTTGTTGGCCTCGCGGCCGAGGGCGGCGGCGCGGTCGAGCCAACGGCGGCGCACGGCCTCGCCGCGCAACGCGTCGGTCGGCACCTCCAACCCCTGCAGGGCCGGGTACAGCACGTCGAACGGCGTCACCGCATCCTGGGGGTCGGACAGCGAGAACTCGACCCGCTTCGACAGCGCTTCGCCCAACGCCTTCGCCGTCTGAGAGCGGCCGTGCGTGGCGACGACCGCGTAGTAGTCGGCCAGCGCGCGCGCGTCGCCGGTCACAGCCTCGAAGAACGGCCGCCAGGTGTGGTTGCGCGCCTCGGCATCGTCTTCGAGCAGCTCGTAGTTCGCGGGCAGTCCCAGCTCGCGCAGCACGGCGAGCGGCGCATTGCGCAGCAGGCCCGCGAACCACGCGTGGAAGGTGCGGAACTGCACCGGGCGCCCGCCTTCGAGCAGGCGCCGGTAGAGCCCCTGCAGCCGCGGCACGGCCGCCTGCGCGGCTTCGGGTGTCATGCCGCGCATCACGAGCTCGCGCTGCGACGCCGCCGGATCGAGCTCGGCGAACAGCGCGAGCCACTGGTCGAGCCGCTCGCGCATCTCGCCGGCGGCCTTCTTGGTGAAGGTGATGGCCAGGATCTCGTGCGGCTCGCAGGCGGAATCGCCCTCTTCGAGCAGCGCGCGCACGATGCGCGACACCAGCATCCAGGTCTTGCCGGCGCCCGCGCAGGCTTCGACCGCGACCGAGCGCCGCGGATCGCAGGCGACGGTGTAGAAGGCCTCGCGCGCGACGTGCCGGCCGTTGTGTTCGTAGGCAGCGCCGTTCATGGCGTGACCTCCCAGAAATCCTTGCGGCACAGGCCGCGCGCGGCGCAGAAGTCGCAGACGCTGCCCTCGCCCAGTGGCGGCAGCGGCGCGCCCTGCGCGATACGCGCGAAGTCGTCGATGATGCCGGCCACCAGCGCATCGCGCGCCTCGACCACGGCGGGCTGCTCGACGGTCTGCGTGCCGGACGACTTCTCGCCCACGTTGACGTAGGCCGCGCGCAAGGTGTCGTCGGCCACCAGCGCGGCGTAGAAGGCGAGCTGCGTGTCCTCGGTCGGGTCCTTCACGCGCTCCTTGGTGACGGAGGCGGTCTCGGTCTTGTAGTCGATCACGAAGGGCTGGCCGTCGGCCGTGCGGTCGACGCGGTCGAGCCGGCCGACCAGCCGCAGGGTGCCCAGGGGCTGCTCTTTCCAGGGCTCGGCCTCGACGAAGACCGCCCCGTCTGCTTCATGTTTCGCGAGCCAGTCGAGGTAGCCGTCGCGCACCGCCGGCCACGCGGCGGCGAAGGGCAGGAACTCGGCGTCGGAGTAGCCGAGCGTCTGCGTGACATCGCGCGCAGTGTCGGCGAGCAGCGTGGCGCGCGCTTGCGCATCGCTTGTCGGCGCGTCGCGCAAGGTCTCGTGGAACTGCCCGAGCACCGCGTGCAGCCAGTTGCCGAAGTCGCGCTTGTCGACCTCGGCATCGAGCTCATCGGCGGTGCGCAGGCCCAGCTGGCGCAGCGCGAAGAAGCGATAGGGACAGCGGCGCAGGTCTTCGTAGACGCTGGTCGACACATTCGTGAGCGGCAGCAGCGCGCCCGAGGGCGTGGGCCGCAGGGTCGGTGTGACGGCGACGTCGCGCGGCGTGCGCGGATCGACGCCCGGCTGCAGCGCGTGGGCGAGCTGCAGGGCCTGCACCAGCGGGCTCGGCCGCACGGGCTCGCCGCTGGCGTCGGAATGGCGCCAGACCAGGTCGCAGTTCGGGTTGCGCGTGGCCATGGCCCAGGCCGCGCGCTGCGCGGTCTCCAGCACCTCGCGCGAGGCCAGCCCCAAGTCGAGGCGCTGCGCCGCGCTCCAGTTGCCCGGCGGCTCGGGCGACGCGGGCATGCGGCGGTCGTCGCAGCCGGGAATGACGACGGCGCCGAAGACGCGGCCCAGCAGCTGGTACATCGGCAGCACGGACACCTTGGGCGCCTCGTCGCCGGCGGGCGGCACGAAGCTGGCGTCTTCGAGCACGTCGCGCGCCCAGGCCGTGAACTCGGCCAGGCTGTGGCGCCCGCCGGGAAATTCGTCTTCCTCGCCATGCGCGTCGGCATCGAGCCAGAGGGCGGCGATCACCTTGGCGCCCGCGAAGTCGGCGGCGAGCGCGTCCCACTGCTCGCCGGCCGTCAGCAGCTCGCGCAGTGCGCGGTGCCACTCGGCCAGGGAGCGCGCGCGCGCCATCGGGGCGCGGCGGGCTTCGATGGTGGCGGTGAACGTGCGCAGGCCTTCGTCCTGCGGCTTGTCGCTGCGCGCGATCAACGCGCACCAGGCCTGCCAGTCGCGCACGCCTTCGCGCCGCAGGCGCATTTCGAGCGACTGCACGGCGAACCCATCGACCTCGGCGCCGCTCTTGAGCCATTCGAGCACCTGGTCGGTGGCTGCGTCGTGCGCGCAAGCGCGCAAGGCACTCATCAGCGTGGCGGCGGCGCGCGTGGTGGACAGCTTCCAGCCGGTTTCGTCGTGCGTGACGATGCCCTGGGTGCTCAGCTGCGCACTGATGCGGCGGGTGAGCGCGCGGTCGGTGGCGACGAGCGCGACCGGCGCGCGACCCTCGGCCAGATGCTGCAGCACGCAGGCGGCGGCCAGCTGGGCCTCGTCCTCGGGGTCGAGCGCCACGTGCGCGTGGGCCGCAGACGGCGGGGCATCGGCGGGCACGAGCGGAATGCGGATCGCGCGGTCGCCCCACAGCGCGCACAGGGCCTGCGTGAGCGGATCGGTTTGGAAGCCTTCGAGCACGATCAGCGCATCGGCCTGCGTGCGCGCCGCGTCGCGCAGCAGCACGTCGGTGGCGTAGCCCGAGTTCGCGGCCCAGGCCACGGCGACGCGGATCAGCGCGCTCTCGATGCGGAACCACTCCGACTCGCTGCCTGCATCGGCCACCTTGGACGCCCCCTGGGCCCAGTCGCCGCCCCGCACCTCAGGCGCCACGGCGGATGCCAGCGGCGCCAGCTGGTAGGCCAGCTCGACCACGCGCCCCGCGAGCGCGAAGCGTTCGGCCTGGAAGCCCGATTGCGCGAGCAGGCCCTGGGCCGTGACCAGGTCGCGCGCCATGTCGAAGGCGATGTCGTAGCCGGACGGCAGGAACCCACCCGCGCTGCGCGCCCAGTTGTGCGTGGTCTCGAACCGCGGCACGAAGCCCGGGCTGCCGCAGCGCGCCCACATGCCGCGCGCGACCGCCATCAGCTGCGCATACGGCACCAGCACCACGGTGCGCGCCGCATGCAGCTGCCGTTCGCCGAGCGCGCGCACGATCCGCGCGACGACGCCGTCGGCGGGATCGCACCACAGGGCCTGGACGGGGTGGCCTTCGTTCATGTTCTATCGAGGGGGTTGAGGGGGTCGGCGGCAGGGCCGCAAAGGGCTTTGGCTATCGCCGCCATAGCCGGGCCGCATGGCACGTCACCCCTTGGTTTCTGTCACAATGACCAGCACTTTAGCTGCACCGAAACTCTCTCTGCGCACAAGGACACATCACATGGCCAGCGAACTGATCAAACACATCTCCGATTCTTCCTTCGAGGCCGACGTGCTCAAGTCCAGCCAGCCGGTTCTGGTCGACTACTGGGCCGAATGGTGCGGTCCCTGCAAGATGATCGCCCCGATCCTGGACGAAGTCTCGGCCACCTACGAAGGCAAGCTGCAGATCGCCAAGCTCAACGTCGACGAGAACCGCGACATCCCCGCCAAGTTCGGCATTCGCGGCATCCCCACGCTGATGCTGTTCAAGGACGGCCAGCTGGCCGCCACCAAGGTCGGCGCCATGAGCAAGGCGCAACTCACGGCCTTCATCGACCAGCAACTCGCCTGATGCATTTCTTCCGGCCAGCGCGCAATGCGTTGGCCGGGGCGATTTTCCTGTCATAATCGCCCTCAGTTCACCGGGCCTTTCATCAGGCAACCGGTTCGAGTTCCCCGGTTCGTGAGGCAGTTCTTGCCCCACATCAAACCTCCCCCCGTTCCCGATTCGATTACCCCTCCAGGGGTCGTTCCATGCACTTAAACGAACTCAAGGCACTCCACGTGTCTGAAGTCTTCAAGCAGGCTGAGGCGCTTGAGATCGAAAACATCGGCCGCATGCGCAAGCAAGAGCTGATGTTCGCGATCATCAAGAAGCGCGCCAAGGCCGGCGAACAGGTCTTCGCCGACGGTGTGCTCGAAATCCTGCCCGACGGCTTCGGCTTCCTGCGCAGCCCCGACACCAGCTTCACGGCCAGCACCGACGACATCTACATCTCGCCCAGCCAGGTGCGGCGCTTCAACCTGCACACCGGCGACATGATCGAAGGCGAAGTGCGCACGCCCAAGGACGGCGAGCGCTACTTCGCACTGACCAAGCTGGACAAGGTCAACGACGGCGCACCCGAAGCCAACAAGCACAAGGTGATGTTCGAGAACCTGACGCCGCTGTTCCCCAAGGAACAGATGAAGCTGGAACGCGAAGGCGTCAAGGGCGAAGAGAACCTCACCGGCCGCATCATCGACATCATCGCCCCCATCGGCAAAGGCCAGCGCGCCCTGCTCGTGGCGCCGCCCAAGAGCGGCAAGACGGTGATGATGCAGCACATCGCCCACGCGATCAGCGCCAACTACCCCGACGTGCACATGATGGTGCTGCTCGTGGACGAGCGCCCTGAAGAAGTGACCGAAATGCAGCGCACGGTGAAGGGCGAAGTCATTGCTTCGACCTTCGACGAGCCCGCAGCGCGCCACGTGCACGTCGCCGAAATGGTGATCGAGCGCGCCAAGCGCCTGGTCGAACTCAAGAAGGACGTGGTGATCCTGCTGGACTCGATCACGCGCCTGGCCCGCGCCTACAACAACGTCGTACCCTCGTCGGGCAAGGTGCTGACCGGCGGTGTCGACTCCAACGCGCTGCAGCGTCCCAAGCGCTTCCTGGGCGCCGCGCGCAACGTGGAAGAAGGCGGCTCGCTGACCATCATCGGCACCGCGCTGATCGACACCGGCAGCCGCATGGACGAAGTGATCTTCGAAGAGTTCAAGGGCACCGGCAACTCCGAAATCCACCTGGACCGCCGCCTGTACGAAAAGCGCGTGTTCCCCTCGATCCAGCTCAACCGCAGCGGCACGCGCCGCGAGGAACTGCTGCTGGCCCCCGAGATCCTGCAGAAGACCCGCATCCTGCGCCAGCTCATGTACAACATGGACGAGATCGAGTCGATGGAGCTGATGCTCAAGAACATGAAGGCGACCAAGACCAATGTCGAGTTCTTCGACATGATGCGTCGCGGCGGCTGAGCGTCAGGCCCTTCCGCAAAAGCGCGTTGGCCCTCACGGGTCAACGCGCTTTTTTCATGGGCGCTCGATGCGGATGGCGCGGCCTTCGGCGGCGCTCTGGCGGCCGATGTCGAGCAGTTCCATCAGCGCGACGGCCTGCGCGGGTGGCACGGGATTGGGCCCCTTGCCGAGGATCGCATCGCGGACCGCCGCGTAGTAGGCGACGTAGTTGCCGGCCTGCATCGGCACCGCGCGAAAGTGCGGGGCGCCGTCGCTGCCCGTCAGCGTGAGTTCGCCGTCGAGCGGATCGCCCCCCCACCCTTCCGCCGGCGGCCGCTGGCCGGCGCGCAGCGCGTCTTCCTGCGTGTCGACGCCGTGCTTGACGTAGCTCCCGCGCGTGCCGTGCACGATGTAGCGCGGCGCCGCATGGGCCGCGAGCGTCGTGGCGTGCAGCACCACGCGCAAAGGCGCATGAGGGCCGCTCTCGTAGCGCAGCACGGCGTGGAAATAGTCTTCGACCCGCGCGCCGTCGCGCAAAGCGGCCGTGTCGAGCTGCAGCGTGTCGGGCCGACCGAACAGCTGCACGGCCTGGTCGAGCAGGTGCGAACCCAGGTCCACCCACAGGCCCGCGCCCGGCACAGGCTGCTCCCGCCAGCGCTCGCGAACCTCGGGACGGAAGCGGTCGAAATGCGACTCCAGGTACACCGGGCGCCCCAGATCGCCAGACGCCAGGACCTGCTGGAGCGTCAGGAAATCGGCGTCGAAACGCCGGTTCTGGTAGACCGAGAGCACGCGATTGTTGCGATATGACAACAACTCGAGCTCTCGCGCTTCGGCCACGTCGAGCGTGAAAGGCTTGTCGACCACCACGTGCTTGCCCGCCTCCAGCGCCGCTTTGGCCACGGGATGATGCTGGGCATTGGGCGTCGCCACCACCACGAGGTCGATGTCCGCCCGGGCCACCAGCGCCGCCACGTCGGGCACCACGGCCACGCTGGGCCAGTCGGCATGCACCTTGTGCGGCTGCGAGCTCGCCACGGCCGCCAGTTCGAGTCCCGGAACGGCCGAGAGCACCGGCGCGTGGAAGGTCTGGCCGGCGAAACCGTAGCCGACAAGGCCGGCGCGAAGGGGTGTAGAAGTCATGGGAGGGCCCGGTTTGCTCGCAATTGGGGCAGTATGCGATAATCATGGGCTCCGCGAAAAGTGCGGCTGGGCACGTCGCCCGGCTTCCTTGGCCTTCACTTCACGTCAAGACCTCAGGGCGGCGCGCCAGATTGCTGGCACGCTGGTGGCTCTCGCATCGACCGCGCATTGATTCCAACAGCGCAAAAGGAAACACCATGGCAAAAGAAGGCATCCACCCGAATTACCGCGAAGTTCTGTTCGTCGACATGTCGAACGGCTTCAAGTTCGTGACCCGTTCGTGCGCGAACACCAAGGAAATGGGCAAGACCGACGACGGCCGCGAGCTGCCCCTGTTCAAGCTCGACACCACGAGCGAATCGCACCCCTTCTACACCGGCACGCAAAAGTCGGTGGACAACATGGGTGGTCGCGTCGAGAAGTTCCGCAACCGCTTCGGCAAGACCGCTGCCAAGTAATCAGGCACGCGCTCTGGCGTCGAGGGCAGCCCGGTTTACCGCGCTGCCCTTTTTCTTTCCAATCACCCCTTCGCCTCTTCCGCCTCGCCCTTGAACCAGCCGACCCCCGCGATCGTTGCCCAGAATGCCGTACGCCGGCTGCCGCGCGTCGCGTTGCTGCTGCTGTGCGCAGCCTACCTGCTGCCGGGCCTGCTCGGCCGGGGCCCCTGGAAGAGCGCCGACATCACGGCCTTCGGCTACATGGCCGAGCTGGCCCGCAGCACCGAGGGCATCGCCCGCTGGTTCGACCCGCTGCTTCTGGGCATGCGCCCCGAGACCCCCGCGCTGATCCCGTACTGGATCGGCGCCTGGGCGATCCAGCTCGCCCCGTCGTGGGTCAACCCCGACCTGGCCGTGCGCTTCGTGTTCGCGCTGATGCTGTGGGGCACCTTCACCGCGACCTGGTACGCCGTCTATTACCTCGCCCGCACCCCGCGCGCGCAGCCCGTGGCCTTTGCCTTCGGCGGCGAGGCGCGCCCGACCGACTACGCCCGCGCCATCGCCGATGGCGGCCTGCTGGCGCTGATCGCCTCGCTGGGCCTGGCCCAGCTGGGGCATGAAACCACGCCCGCGCTGGCGCAGCTGTACTTCGCCTCGCACCTGTTCTATGGCGTCGCCGCACTGCCCTACCGCCGCGTCGGCCCGGTGATCGCACTCGTGGTCGGCACCCTCGGCATGACGCTGAGCGGCGGGCCGACGGTCGGCCTCGCGCTGGCGATCGGCAGCGCCGTGTACATGGCCTACGAACGCCACCAGCGCGCCACCCGTGCAGCGGAAGGCTACAGCGACGACGAGAGCCCCGGCTTCACCCTGCCCGCCCTGCTGACGATGCTCGGCATCACCGTGCTGGCCGCCGCGCTGGTCTTCGGCCTGGGCCTGGCGCAATGGAAGATCACGCTGGGCCACTCGCTGCTGTCCGACGTGCGCAGCCAGGCCAAGCTGCTGCTGTGGTTCACCTGGCCGGTCTGGCCGCTCGCGATCTGGACCCTCTGGCGCTGGCGCCGCCAGTGGCTCGAGCGCCACGTGGCGCTGCCGCTGTGGTTCGCGCTGGTGCCGCTGGCCGCCACCTGGACCACCGACTTCTCCGACCGCTCGCTGCTGCTGGCCCTGCCCGCCTTCGCCACGCTGGCGGCCTTCGCGCTGCCGACCTTCCGGCGCAGCGCCGCGGCGCTGATCGACTGGTTCAACGTGCTGTTCTTCAGCGGCCTGGCCGTGCTCGGCTGGATGTACTGGATCGCCATGCTGACCGGCGCGCCGCGCAAGCCGGCCGCCAGCGTGGCGCGGCTGGTGCCGGGCTTCGTGGCCGAGTTCTCGCCGGTCGCCTTCGTGCTCGCCCTGGCCGCCACGCTGGCCTGGTGCTGGCTGGTGCGCTGGCGCACCGGGCGCCATCGCGCCGCGCTCTGGAAGACGTTGGTGCTGCCGGCCGGCGGCACCGCGCTGTGCTGGATGCTGCTGATGACGCTGTGGCTGCCGTCCATCGACTACGCGCGCAGCTACGTCCCGCAGGTGCGCGCCGTGACCGAGCGCATCGGCCATCCGCGCTGCGTCGCCGAGCTGGCGCTGAGCCGGCCGCACGTCGCGGCGCTGCGCCACCACGGCAACCTCAACCTGCAGCCGCTGCTGCTGGGCAACGACTGCCCGTGGCTGCTCGTGAGCCCCGACACCATCGAGCGGCTGCACACCATCATCCCGCTGGAACAGTGGCGCTTCAGCGGCACCCTGCGCCGTCCCAGCAGCCCCGCGGACGACCTGCTGCTCTACGAAAAGATCGTGCGCTGACCCGTGAGCAGCAGCACGCACGGGAACGAACGCGGACTCATCGCACGGCACGCCGGCACGGTGCTGATCGGCCAGCTGGCCGTGATGGCCTTCGGCGTGGCCGACACCATCATCGCGGGCCGCTATTCCGAAGGCGCACTGGCCGCGCTGTCGGTGGGCGCCGCCATCTTCGTCAGCGTGTATGTCTCGCTGATGGGCGTGCTGCAGGCGCTGCTGCCGGTGTGGGCCGAACTGCACGGCGCCAACCGGGGCAGCGAGATCGGCCGCTCGGTGCGCCAGTCGCTCTACCTCGCAGCCATCGCCGTCGTGGTCGGCATGACCGTGCTGCTGCTGCCCGGCGCCGCGCTGCGCTGGACGCAGGTGCCCGCCGACATGCGCGGCGAGGTCGAGGCCTACCTCGCGGTGCTGGCCTTTGCGCTGGCGCCCGCCCTGCTCTTTCGTCTCTTCAGCACGCTGAACCAGAGCCTGGGCAAGCCCAAGCTCGTGACCTGGCTGCAGCTGGCTTCGCTGCTCGTGAAGCTGCCGCTGTCGGTCTGGTTCACCTTCGGCGGCGCCGGCCTGCCGGCGATGGGGCTGGTGGGCTGCGCCTGGGCCACGCTGTGCGTGAACTGGGCCATGCTCGGCTGCGCGGTCTGGCTGCTGCGCCACGGCGCGTTCTACCGCGGCTACCAGCTGTGGGAGCGCATCGAGGCGCCCGACTGGCGCCAGATCCGACTGTTCGCGCGGCTGGGCGTGCCCGGCGGCCTCGCGGTGCTGGTGGAAGTGACCTCGTTCACGCTGATGGCGCTCTTCATCGCGCGCCTGGGCACCGCGGCCGCGGCCGCGCACCAGATCGCCTCGAACCTGCTGGCCGTGGCCTACATGACGCCGCTGTCGCTCGCCATCGCAACCAGCGCGCGCGTGAGCTTCTGGCTCGGTGCCGGCGACACCGTCCGGGCGCGCCATGCCTGCCGGCTGGGCTTCGAGCTCACCGCGCTGTTCGCGCTGCTCTATGCCGGCGCGATGGCCGTGTTCCGCACGCAACTCGCCAACGTGTACTCCGACAACCCCGCCGTGATCGCGATGGCGGCGGCGCTGCTGACCACCGTGGCGCTGTATCACATCGCCGATGCGTTCCAGACGCTGTGCGTCTTCGTGCTGCGCTGCTACCGCGTGACGCTGGCGCCGCTGGTCATCTACTGCGCGATGCTCTGGGGCATGGGCCTGGGCGGCAGCTACCTGCTGGCCTACCGCGGCCTGGGGCCGTGGCCGGCCATGCAGTCGCCACTGGCCTTCTGGCTCATGAGCGCCGCGGCGCTGGCGCTCACCGCGCTGTTGTTCGTCGCGCTGCTGCGCTGGACGATGAAGGCGCGGGCCCGCTGAAGGCCACGCGACTCGCTTACTTGGTCATCACGCGCGCTTCGCGCACGCGCGTCGCCGGGAACAGCAGCGCGAAGCGGCTGCCCTTGCCCACGGTGCTTTCGATGCGCAGCTCGGTACCGTGGCGCTGCGCGATGTGCTTCACGATCGCCAGCCCGAGCCCCGTGCCGCCGGTTTCGCGCGAGCGGCTGCGGTCGATGCGATAGAAGCGCTCGGTGAGCCGCGGAATGTGCTCGGCGGCAATGCCCGGCCCCGTGTCGCGCACGGCGTATTCGCCGCGCCCGTCAGGCAGCACCCGCCAGGTCACCACCACCTCACCGCCGCCGGGCGTGTAGCGGATGGCGTTGCTCACGAGGTTCGACATCGCGCTCTGCAGTTCGGTCGGCGCGCCCGACAGCTCGGACTCGGCCTCGGACGTGAACGTGAGCCGGTGCCCCTGCGGCGTGAGCCGGCCCGACAGGCCACGCCCCTCGTCTTCGCACTGCGCCAGCAGCGCGCGCATGCGCACCCACTGGTTGCCCGACGGCGCCGCGCTGCCTTCCAGCCGCGACAGCGTCAGCAGGTCGTTCACCAGCGTTTCCATGCGATGCGACTGCTGCCCCATCAGCGACAGGTAGCGCGTGCGCTCGTCGGCATCCAGCGGCAGGTTCTGCAGCGTCTCGACAAAGCCCGCCAGCACCGTGAGCGGCGTGCGGATCTCGTGCGACACGTTGGCCACGAAGTCGCGCCGCATCGCCTCGGCCTGCTCCAGCGCCGTGATGTCACGCGTGAGCAGCATGCGCCGGTTGCCGGCGTAGGGATGCACCTGCACCGACAGCCGCACCGGATGGCCGCGATGCTGTGCATGCACGAGACCGGGCGCATCGATGACGACGTCGCGGCTGTAGTTCCACGAGGCCAGGTAGGCCACGAACGCCGGGTCGCGCACGAGGTTCGCCAGGTGCTGCAGCAGGTCGCGCTCGGCATCGATGCCGAACTGGCCCGCCGCCGTCTGGTTGCACCACTCGATGCGGCCCTGCTCGTCGAGCAGCACAACGCCGTTGGGCGACGCCTGGATCGCGGCCAGGAACTCCTGCAGCCGGTCTTCGGCCTGCCGGGTCTGTTGTTCGCGGTCGCGCAGCAGCTTGCGGATGCGCTCCGAAAGCTCGCCCCACACGCCCGGCCCGCGCGACGGCAGCCCGGCCGCGTCGTTGCGCAGCACGCGCAGCAGGCGTTCGGCGCGCCAGGCATCGAAGCCCAGCCAGAGCACCGCGCCCAGCCAGGCGCCCAGCCAGCCGTACTTCCAGCCGAAAAGGCCGACAGCGCCCGCCGCAATTACGAGGGACGCTATTAAAAACGTAGCAATACGAAAAGGCATGGCGGGCGATTATCCGCGCCCGCCGCCGAGGCTCACGGCGCTGCTCACACCGTGACTTGGGCCGTCAGCCGGTAACCCGCTCCGCGAACGGTTTCCACCATCGGCGCGGCCACGCCCAGCGACTCACGCAGGCGCTTGACGTGCACGTCGACCGTGCGTTCCTCGATGTAGACGTGGTCGCCCCACACCTTGTCCAGCAGCTGCGCGCGGCTGTGCACGCGCTCGGCATGCTGCATCAGGTAGGCCAGCAGCTTGAACTCGGTCGGGCCGACCTTCAGCGCCCCGCCCTGCCAAGTGACGCGGTGGGTGGAGGTGTCGAGGGCCAGTTCGCCGATCTCGACACGCTCGGTCACCACCTCGGGCGCACGGCGGCGCAGCACGGCGCGGATGCGCGCCAGCATTTCCTGGGTGGAGAACGGCTTGGTGATGTAGTCGTCGGCACCGGCATCGAGGCCGGCGACCTTGTCGGGCTCATCGCCGCGCGCCGTGAGCATCAGGATCGGGATGGCCTTGGTGCGCGGGTCTTTGCGCCACTGGCGCGCGAGCTGCAGGCCGCTCTGGCCCGGCAGCATCCAGTCGAGCAGGATCAGGTCCGGCAGGAAGGCGTCGATTTCACGCTGGGCAGCAGCACCGTCTTCGGACCAGATCGGCTCGAAGCCGTTGTGGCGCAGGTTGACGGCGATCAGCTCGGCGATCGAGGATTCGTCTTCGACGATCAGGACTCTTGGTTTCTTCATGCGTTATGGGGAGTCTTTGCGGCGACGGTCGTCACTGCAATGCCGACTCGATTTCCTCCATCGAAGTGTGCCGCACATCGGCGCCCTTGACGATGTAGATGATGAACTCGGCGATGTTCTTGGCGTGGTCGCCGATGCGTTCGATGGCCTTGGCCAGGAACAGCAGGTCCAGGCTGGCGGAGATGGTGCGCGGGTCTTCCATCATGTAGGTGACCAGCTTGCGCACGAAGCCGTCGAACTCCTTGTCGATGAGGTCGTCGTCCTTGAGGATCGACAGCGCGGCGGCCGTGTCCAGGCGCGCGAAGGCGTCCAGCGCGGTGCGCAGCAGGTTCGAGGCCAGGTCGGCGGCAATGCGCAGCTCGGTGGTGGGCAGCTGGCGGGCCGATCCGCTCTCGATGATCGACTTGACCATGCGCGCGATCTTGTTGGCCTCGTCGCCCACGCGCTCCAGATTGGCGGTGGTCTTGCTGATGGCGATCAAGAGGCGCAGGTCGCGTGCCGTGGGCTGGCGACGGGCGATGATCGACGACAGCTCGCGGTCGATCTCGATCTCCATCGCGTTGACGCGGTGCTCGGTCTCCATCACGCGGTCGGCGGCTTCGGCGTCGAACTGCAGCAGGGCGTACACGGCCTGGTGAATCTGCGACTCGACCATGCCGCCGAGCTCCATCACGCGCGACGAGACGCCGTTGAGTTCGCTGTCGAACTGGCTGGAAAGGTGTTTCTCGGTCATGGTGTTTCCTTTGACTTCAACCGAAGCGGCCGGTGATGTAGTCCTCGGTCTCCTTGCGCTGCGGCTTGAAGAACATCTGTTCGGTGGCACCGAACTCGATCAGGTCGCCGAGGTACATGTAGGCGGTGTAGTCGCTGCAGCGGGCGGCTTGCTGCATGTTGTGGGTCACGATGACCACGGTGTACTCGTTTTTCAGCTCGGCGATCAACTCTTCGATCTTCGCTGTCGAGATCGGGTCGAGTGCGGAGCACGGTTCGTCGAGCAGCAGCACTTCGGGCTTGATCGCGATGCCGCGTGCAATGCACAGACGCTGCTGCTGGCCGCCGGAGAGACCCGAGCCGCTTTGCTGCAGCTTGTCGCGCACTTCGGTCCACAGGGCGGCCTTCTTCAGGGCCCACTCGACGCGGTCGTCCATTTCGCTGGCCGAGAGATTTTCGAACAGCTTCACGCCGAAGGCGATGTTGTCGTAGATCGACATCGGGAACGGCGTGGGCTTCTGGAACACCATGCCGACCTTGGCGCGGATCAGCGCCACATCCTGCTTGGACGTGAGCAGGTTCTCGCCGTCCAGCGCAATGGTGCCTTCGGCGCGCTGCTCGGGGTACAGCTCGAACATGCGGTTGAAGGTGCGCAGCAGGGTCGACTTGCCGCAGCCCGACGGGCCGATGAAGGCCGTGACCTTGTTCTCGGGGATCTCGAGGTTGATGCCCTTGAGCGCGTGGAACTTGCCGTAGTAGAAGTTCAGGTCCTTGACCGAGATCTTCGAGCGCGACGGTTGTTGTTGTGCGACGGTGTTTGGCATGTTGGCGCCTTCTTGATTTAGTGTTTGTTGCGCGTCAGCACGCGCGCCAGGATGTTGAGGGCAAGCACGGCGACGGTGATCAGGAACACACCGGCCCAGGCCAGTTGTTGCCAGTTCTCGTACGGGCTCATGGCGAACTTGAAGATCGTGACCGGCAGGCTGGCCATCGGCTGGCTCACGTCGGCGGTCCAGAACTGGTTGTTCAGCGCGGTGAAGAGCAGCGGCGCGGTCTCGCCGGCGATGCGGGCCACGGCCAGCAGCACACCTGTGACCACACCGGCGCGCGCGGCGCGCAGCGTGATGCTCAGAATGACCTTCCACTTCGGCGTGCCCAAAGCGTAGGCCGCTTCGCGCAGGCCCGGCGGCACCAGCTGCAGCATGTTCTCGGTGGTGCGGATCACCACCGGAATCACGATGAGCGCCAGCGACAGTGCGCCAGCCAGGCCCGAGAAGGTCTTGAAGTAGGCCACCACCACGGCGTAGACGAACAGGCCGATCACGATCGAGGGCGCCGACAGCAGGATGTCGTTGACGAAGCGCGTGATCGAGGCCAGCAGGCCCTTGGGGTTGTACTCGGCCAGGTAGATGCCGGCCATGATGCCGATGGGCGTGCCCACGAAGGTCGCCAGCATCACCATCACGAACGAACCGAAGATGGCGTTGGCGATGCCGCCCGCCTCGTTCGGCGGCGGCGTCATCTCGGTGAAGGTGGCGAGCGCCAGGCCGCCCACGCCCTGGCGCAGCGTTTCCCAGAGGATCCACACGAGCCAGAACACGCCGAACGCCATCGCGGCGAGCGACAGCGTGAGCGCGATCTTGTTGACGCGATTGCGCGCGGCGAACTTCGCCTGGCGCGTCTCTGCCAGGGTCTTGGCGTTGATCAGGTTTTGCGCGGTGCTCACGACTTGGTTCCTTCGCTCTTCTTCATCTGGGCCAGCAGCATCTTCGAGAGCGACAGCACGACGAAGGTGATGAAGAACAGCACGAGGCCGAGGTACATCAGCGCGGCCTGGTGCAGGCCCGCGCCGGCTTCGGCGAATTCATTGGCCAGGGCCGAGGTGATGCTGTTGGCCGCCTCGAACACGGACAGGGAGTTGAGCTGGTTCATGTTGCCGATCACGAACGTGACGGCCATGGTCTCGCCCAGTGCGCGGCCCAGGCCGAGCATGATGCCGCCGATCACGCCGGCCTTGGTGTAGGGCAGCACGACCTTGGAGACGACTTCCCAGGTGGTGGAGCCCAGGCCGTAGGCCGACTCCTTGAGCAGCGCGGGCGTCACTTCGAACACGTCGCGCATCACCGAGGCGATGAACGGAATGATCATGATGGCCAGGATGATGCCGGCCGACAAAATGCCGATGCCCACGGGCGGGCCGGACACCAGGGCACCGAGGTACGGCACGCCGGCCAGCAGCTTTTGCAGCGGCTGCTGCACCCACGTGGAAAGAATGGGGCCGAAGACCAGCAGGCCCCACATGCCGTACACGATGGACGGCACGGCAGCCAGCAGTTCGATGGCGGTGCCCAGCGGGCGCTTGAGCCAGTTGGGCGAGAGTTCGGTCAGGAACAGCGCGATGCCGAAGCTCACCGGCACGGCGATCACCAGTGCGATGAACGAGGTGGCCAGCGTGCCGTAGATCATCACGAGGCCGCCGTACTCGTCCTTCACCGGGTCCCACACGCTGCTCGTGAGGAAGCCGAGGCCGTACTTCGAAATGGCGGGCCAGGCGCCGGCGACGAGCGACAGCAGGATGCCGATCAGCATCGCGAGCGTCAGCAGCGCGGCGCCCTTGGCGGCCCAGCCGAAGAGGCGGTCGGCCATGGGGCCGGAACGTGCCGCCTTGACGGGCGGCGGAGGAGCGGCGGAGGTGCGCGCGCGCTCGGCCGCGAGGTCGAGGGAGGCGGCAGCAGGGAGGGTGGATGACACGGGTCGCTCCGGCAAAGACGAAAGCGGCGCGTCCTGGAGCGAAGAGTTGCTCATGGGCGCGCCGTCCTGGAGGGTGGATGAAGGGTTGCTTCTTACTTGAACGCGACCGGCTTGCCCGATGCGTCCTTCACTTCACCCCATGCCTTGGCAATGGTGGCCTTCACGGCGTCGGGCATCGGCACGTAGTCCAGCTCGTCGGCCGTCTTGTCGCCGCCCTTGTAGGCCCAGTCGAAGAACTTCAGCACGGTGGTGGCGCTGGCGGGCTTGTCCTGCACCTTGTGCATCAGGATGAAGGTGGCGCCGGTGATGGGCCACGAATCCTTACCGGCCTGGTTGGTCAGCACCTGGTAGAAGCTCTTGTTCCAGTCGGCACCGGCGGCGGCGGCCTTGAAGGCGCTGTCGTCGGGCGAGACGAACGTGCCGGCGGCGTTCTGCAGCTGGGCGTAGGTCATCTTGTTCTGCTTGACGTAGGCGTACTCGACGTAGCCGATCGAGTTGGGCAGGCGGTTCACGAAAGCGGCGACGCCTTCGTTGCCCTTGCCACCCGCGCCGGTGGGCCAGTTCACGGCCGTGCCTTCGCCGACCTTGCTCTTCCACTCGGCGTTGACCTTGCTCAGGTAGTTGGTGAACAGGAAGCTGGTGCCCGAACCGTCGGCGCGGCGAACCGGGGCGATGGCGGCGTCAGGCAGGGCCAGCGACGCGTTCAGTGCCTTGATGGCGGGGTCGTTCCACTTGGTGATCTTGCCCAGGTAGATGTCGCCCAGCACCTGGCCGTTGAGCTTCAGCTCGCCCGGCTTGATGCCGGGGATGTTCACCACGGGGATCACGCCGCCGATGACGGTGGGGAACTGCATCAGGCCCTTGGCTTGCAGTTCGTCGTCCTTCAGGGGAGCGTCCGAAGCGCCGAAATCGACGGTCTTGGCTTCGATCTGCTTGAGGCCGGCACCCGAGCCGACCGACTGGTAGTTGATCTTGACGCCGGTGGCCTTGTTGAAGTCGGAAGCCCACTTGGCGTACAGCGGTGCGGGGAAGCTGGCGCCGGCGCCGGTCACGTCTTGTGCGAAGGCGGAAATGGAGAACAGCGCGGTCACGAGGCCGGCGGTTGCAAATTTGAACGTCGTTTTCATAAAGCTTCCTTGAGAAGTAAGAAGTAGTCCCTTTGGGGGCTCGAACGGACTCTAAAAAGCTTTTGTGACATCGATGTGACACCCCTTCTGTCGAGGGAAAATGCCGCTGCGCCACCCCTGTTGTGTGTGACGCTGTCACACAACCGTCATTCACCCCGCCTAACCTCCAGCCCTCGCCGTGACGTGACTTGGGAGGCGGCGCCTGCTGTCACGGCGCTACGATCAGAGAACCGCCCTCTTCACTACAACATGCAAAACGGCACCCGCCTCGCAGCGGTCGATCTCGGCTCGAACAGCTTCAGGCTGGAAATCGGCCAGGTCGACCACGGACAGATCCACCGCACCGAGTACCTCAAGGAAACCGTGCGCCAGGGCAACGGCCTGGACAGCGCCCGCAACCTCACGACCGAAGCCATGCAGCGCGGCTGGGACGCCCTCGCCCGCTTCGGGGAGCGGCTGGCCGGCTTCAAGCGCTCGCAGGTGCGCGCCGTGGCCACCCAGACCCTGCGCGAAGCGCGCAACCGCGAAGAGTTCCTGTTGCGCGCGCGCACCATCCTGGGCTTCGGCATCGACGTGATCCCGGGCCGGGAAGAAGCCCGCCTGATCTACCAGGGCGTGGCACACCACCTGCCGCACACCGACGCCTCCGACCAGGAACGCCGCCTCGTCATCGACATCGGCGGGCGCTCCACCGAAATGATCATCGGCCACGCCCTCGAGGCCGAGCGCATGGAGTCGTACCGCGTGGGCAGCGTCGCCTGGTCGATGAAGCATTTCGGCGAAGGCCAGTTCACCGCCCCCGCCTTCCGCGCCGCCGAAGTCGCGGCCAAGGCCGTGCTGGACGACGCGCTCTCCAGCTACACCCGCGACCAGTGGGACGTGGCCTACGGCGCCTCCGGCACCATCGGCGCGGTGGGCGACGTGCTCGCTGCCGCCGGCGGCGAGGCTGGCCTGGTCACGCGCGAGGGCCTCGACTGGCTGCTCGACCGCCTGCTCAAGGCCGGCAGCATCGACAAGCTGCGCATCGACGGCATGCGCGAAGACCGCAAGGCCGTGATCGGCGGCGGCCTGAGCGTGCTGCGCGCGGTGTTCGACCTGCTCGACATCCAGGAAATGAAGGTCGCCCAGGGCGCCCTGCGCCACGGCGTGCTCTACGAGTTGCTCGAACGCGACGAGAGCGTGGCCGACATGCGCAGCGCCACCGTGGCGCGGCTCGCCACCCGCTTCGCGGTCGACCCGGCGCAGGCCAAGCGCGTGAGCGACACCGCCGCCGCGCTGTTCGTGCAGCTCGCCCCCGCCGCGCGCGGCGGCAGCACCTCGAGCCGCGCCGGGCGCGCACTGCGCAAGCTCGGCTGGGCCGCACAGCTGCACGAGATCGGCGCGCTGGTCTCGCACAGCGACTACCACAAGCACGGCGCCTACATCCTCGACAACACCGATGCGCCGGGCTTTGCAGTGAACGAACTGCATGCCCTCGGCCAGCTGGTGCTGGGCCAGCGCGGCAAGCTGCGCAAGCTCGAAGCCTCGCTGGACGACGAGACCTTCGTGATGCAGCTGCTGGCGCTGCGCCTGGCGGTGATCCTGTGCCACGCGCGCCGCGATCCCGAGCCGCAGGCGCTGAACCTCGCGGCACTCGGCGCCAGGGCCTTCACGATCGCCTGCGCGCCCGACTGGGCCGAGATGTACCCGCAGTCGGCGCACCTCCTGCGCGAGGAAGTGCTGGCCTGGCAAAAGACCGGCAACTGGCGCGTGGAACTCAGCGGCGCCTGAGCCGTTTCACTTCGTGTCGATGCCGGCCGTCTGCGTGACTGCCGCAGCGCTGGCCTTGCGCGGCTCGTCTTCCCCGAACAGGCTGACATAGGCCGGCTGCACGATCTGGTCGAGCCCGCGCTTCAACCCTTCGCGAGCGCCTGCGGTGTCCTTGAGCAGGCCGTCGTACAGGAGATAGGTCGGCTCGCTCACGTCGGCGACCTGCAACGTCTGGCCCACGACGGACTGCTTCTCGTCCCTGAGCAACTGCTCCACCCAGACGTACGGCTTGAAGCTCGATGTCGCATCGGCCGCGCCATAAGACGTCGTGATCCGCAAGATCAATGTGCTGTAGCCGGGCGTCGGCTGGAGTTCCTGCACCTGCATCTGCGCGTGCTCTCCGGTCGCGCGGAAGAAAGGCGTCAGCTTCACCTCGCGGCCACTGTCCCGCAGGCGCGCCGCCAGTCGCTCTGCGAACTGCCTGTTCAGCCCCATGGTCACTCCGCTGTTCTTCACTGCGGCCGTGAACTCCTTGCTGCGCTGGTCGGTCCGGGCGGCCATCGTCAGTCGGCTGTTGGTATCGACGGAGATGGCCACCAGTGCAGCGAGGGGTCCCAGAAACCCTGCGAAGCCCGTCAGCCCCGACCCGCCGCCATCCGTGACGATCAGTTGGTCTTCCTGGTTGTAGATGAGCTCGACCTTCTCGATCGACCGGGCGACATCGTGACGGGTCGGCGCCACAGGCGCGGCGGTGTTCGTCGCGCACCCCGACAGCAGGGCTGCGGCAACAAGCAGAAAAATCAGCGCCTTCAACCGCATGTCCGCGTCTGCACGCAGCATGTTCATGAAGCTTCCTGGCAGTGTGTTGAGCGGTTTCATGCGTCTTCCCCAGTGATGTGGTCGACCGGCACCGCTTCTTTCCCGCATCGGCGTCAAAAGCACGCTGCCGTGGAGTCACACTGTAGAAATTACGCCGCGCTCGCGCATGAGTGCTTCGCCCCTTTTTCCGGGAGACAAGCGCCCTGCCACCTCTGCCCGCGACCGTGACAAAGCGCCTGTCCGCAAGCGCCAGGCAGGGGTATTCGCCGCGGAGGACCGCTGTAGCAGCTAGAGAAGCTCGGGCGCCTGCACCGTCACGACGACGGTCTGCACGTCGCCGTCGCGCTCGCGGGTGCGGATCCACCACAGCGAGCCCTTGCGCACCGGGCAGCTGTCCTGCTTCAGGCCGAGCAGCATCGAGATGGCCTGGCCCAGCGAGGGCTGGTGGCCGATCACCAGCACCACCGACTTGCCGTTGGGCCAGCCCGTGGCGGCCAGCAGTGCGTCGGGGGTGGTGTCGGGCGACAGCTCGGAGCGCAGCTTGTACTTGCGGCCCAGCGCGAGCGCGGTCTGCTCGCAGCGGCGCGCCGGGCTGCACACGATGCGCGTGCCGTCGGGCAGCTGCCGGTCGAGCCAGATGGCCATGCGCTTGGCCTGCTTTTCGCCGCGCGGGGTGAGCGAGCGCTGCATGTCGTCACACCCTTCGGTCCAGTCCTCGGCTTCGGCGTGACGCCAGAAGATCAAGTCCATGCTCATCGTCTTTCGAACTTCTTCTTCAATTTCAATTGCCGGACGCATCACGGTGGTTTCCTCGTGATGCATAGCGGCCCATCAAGGCGGCCTGGGCGCCATGCGCTTCGATCGCGGGGGACGCACCCGCCTCGCCGGGGTGGGTGTCATGGTCGACACGCCGGTAGATGCCGTCGCCGCCCAGGTCCCAGGCGTCGCGCCCATCGTGCAGGTAAGCCACCAGGCACTCGTCGATGAGGCGCTGGCGCAGGTTGGGGTCAGTCACGGGCCAGGCCAGCTCGATGCGCCGCATCATGTTGCGGTTCATCCAGTCGGCGCTCGACAGGTACAGCGACTCGTCCTCGCCATGGCGGAAATAGAACACGCGCGAATGCTCGAGGAAGCGACCGATCACCGAGCGCACGCGCACGTTGTCGGTGAGCCCCGGCACCTGCGCCGGCAGCGTGCAGGCGCCGCGCACGATGAGGTCGATCTTCACGCCCTTCTGCCCCGCGCGGATGAGCGCGCCGATGATCTCTTCGTCGGTCAACGCGTTCATCTTGGCGACGATGCGCGTGGGCTCGCCGCTGGCGGCGGCCTGCCCCAGCGCATCGATGCGCGCGACCAGGTTCTTGTGCAGGTCGAAGGGCGCGAGCCACATGCGGTTGAGCTTGGGCAGGCGGCTCTGGCTGGCCATGTGGACGAACACGGCCTCCATGTCGGCCGTGAGCGCCGGGTCGGCCGTGAGGTGGCTGATGTCGGTGTACAGCCGCGCCGTGCGCGGGTTGTAGTTGCCGGTGGACAGGTGGCCGTAGCGGCGCAGTTGCTTGCCCTCGCGGCGCGTCACCAGCAGCATCTTGGCGTGGGTTTTCAGGCCCACCACGCCGTACACCACCTGCGCGCCGATCGACTCGAGCATCTCGGCCCAGTTGATGTTGGCCTCTTCGTCGAAGCGCGCCTTCAGCTCGACCACCACCGTCACTTCCTTGCCGCGGCGCACGGCTTCACGCAGCAGGTCCATGAGCTCGGAGTCGGCGCCGGTGCGGTAGATGGTCTGCTTGATAGCGAGCACCTGCGGGTCGAGCACCGACTCGCGCAGGAACGCGAGCACGCCGTCGAAGCTCTCGAAGGGCTGGTGGATCAGCACGTCGCCGCGCTGCAGCCGCTCGAAGAACGACTGGGCGGGCGACAGCGTGACGGGGAACGACGGCGCGTACGGAGGAAAGCGCAGCTGCGGCTCGCCGATCAGGTCGATGAGCTGCGTGAGCCGCGCCAGGTTCACCGGCCCGTGCACGCGGTACAGCGCCTGCGGCGGCAGGTTGAACTGCGCCAGCAGGAAGCTCGCGAGCGATTCGGCGCAGCTGGCCGACACCTCGAGTCGCACGGCCTGGCCGTAGTGGCGGTGCTGCAGGCCCTGGCGCAGCGCGGTGCGCAGGTTCTTGACGTCTTCCTCGTCGACCGCGAGGTCGGAGTGGCGCGTCACGCGGAACTGCGAGAAGTCGCCCACCTCGCGCCCCGGGAACATGCTGGCCAGGTGCGCGCGCACCACGCTCGACAGCGCCACGAACAGCGTCTTGCCGTCCGACACCTTGGCCGGCATCTTGATCAGGCGCGGCAGCACGCGCGGCAGCTTGACGATCTGGATCGGGTTCTCGCGGCCGAAAGCGTCCTTGCCGCCCAGGCGCACGATGAAGTTCAGCGACTTGTTCGCCACCTGCGGGAACGGGTGCGCCGGATCGAGCCCCACGGGGATCAGCAGCGGGCGCACTTCGCGCTCGAAATACTCGCTGACCCACTTGCGCTGGGCCGGGTTGCGTTCGCCGTGCGACACGATGTGGATGCCGTGCGTGGCAAAGGTCGGCATCAGCTCGTCGTTGTACAGCGCGTACTGGCGCGCCACGAGGGCATGCGCCGCTTCGGACAGGCGTTCGAAAGACTCGACCGTGTAGGTGCCCTTGCGATCGCCGGCGCTGCCCGCGCTCAGGTGCGGTGCGGCGCGGACCTCGAAGAACTCGTCGAGGTTCGACGACACGATGCACAGGTAGCGCAGCCGTTCGATCAGCGGCACTTCGGGCCGGTGGGCCCAGTCGAGCACGCGCTCGTTGAACGAGAGGATGCTGTGGTCGCGGTCCAGCAACGCGAACGAAGGCGCTTCGCCGGCGCGCGACGGGTCAGCGGAGAGGGAGGGCATGGGCACTGATTCTGGAGCAAGCGGCACGGGAGAACACGACGGCTGAAATATGACAGTGTCAACTTCGTCCGTGACAGTTCCATGACATTCGCGTGACGCACCCTGCCCCACAGAGAGCAAACCTGACACATTCGGCGACGGCGAAGCAGCGTGCGGCCCGGCGTCGGGCCGGATGGCCGCCGGCTTCATGCGCCGAGGAAGTGCTTGCGGTAGCGCGCCGGCAGGTCATCGATGCGCATCAGCATCGGCAGGTCGGCGGTGTTGAAGTCCGGGTCCCAGGCCGGCGCGCCGAGCACCTTGGCGCCCAGGCGCAGGTAACCCTTGATGAGCGCGGGCGGTTCCACGTCGAGCGCGCTGTCGAGCCGCTCGACCGGCAGCGGCAGGCGCGGCTGCACCTGGTACTGGATCGGCGCCAGGTGGCTGGCCGAGAGCTGGCGCCAGATGCTGGCCGCCGCGTCGCCGCTGGTCACGCCGTTGTGCGACATCGGAATGCTCGCGCAGCCGATCATCGTGTCGAGCTTGTTGCGGTGCATGAAGCCGGCCAGCGCGCCCCACAGCGCGAGGATCACGCCGCCCTGGCGGTGCTCGGCGTGCACGCAGCTGCGGCCCAGCTCGACCATGCGCTCGCGCAGGTCGCGCAGGCGGGTCAGGTCGAATTCGGTGTCGCTGTAGGTGCTGCCGACACGGCGCGCTTGCGCGGGGGTCAGCACGCGATAGGTGCCGATGACCTGGCCCGTGAGTTCGTCGCGCACCAGCAGGTGTTCGCAGAAGTCGTCGAACAGGTCGATGTCGTGGCCGGCCAGCGGCGTGGTCAGACGTGCGCCCATCTCGCCGACGAACACGTCGTGACGCAGGCGTTGCGCGGCGCGCACGTCGTCCTGATGACGCGCCCAGCTCACCGTGATGCCCGGCTTGGCCTCGACCACCGGCGGCACGATGACGGCCAGCGGCGCCTCGGGCACCGCCGTGCGGGTGGCCAGTGCGGCGACGGTGGCGGCGGCAGCAGCAGCAACGGCGGGGGTTCCGGCAGCGGGTGCGGGCCACAAGGCTGCGCGCAGTCCGAGCTGCGAGAGCGGAAACGTCGGGTTCGGCAGTTCTTTCATGGGAAATCCCTTTCTGCTGACCGAGTCTGGACACGCGCAATGAAACCGGCATGTCAGCGGCGTGGCAGACACATGACGTTGTTACAACGCGCGTCAGCGTCGCTTTGGCGCCGCTTCGGCGTCTAATGCGGGGCATTCGCGACACGGAGTTCGACCCCATGGCCACCGACGCACCAGGCGCCAACAGCCGCCTGCACCAGACTTTCCCCGTCCTCAGTGACGCCGAGATGGCACGCATCGCCAGCTTCGGCAGCGTGCAGCGCTTTGCGCGCGGCGAGCGCCTGTTCACCGCCGGCGAGACCGGCGCCGGCATGTTCGTGCTGCTCAAGGGCGTGGTCGCCGTCACGCAGCGCGACGGCCTGGGCCATGTGGTGCCGATCGCACGCCAGGGGCCGGGCGAATTCCTCGCCGAGGTCGGCCAGCTCAGCGGACGCCCTGCCCTGGTCGACGGGCATGCCGACGAAGAGGTCGAGGCGCTGGTCGTGCCGCCGGACCGCTTGCGCGCGCTGCTGGTGGCCGAGGCCGATCTGGGCGAGCGCATCACCCGCGCGCTGATCCTGCGGCGCGTGGCGCTGATCGAATCGGGCGCGGCCGGGCCGGTACTGATCGGACGGCCCGATGCGCCCGAGATGGCGCGGCTGGAGAACTTCCTGCGCCGCAACGGCCACCCTTATCACCTGGTCGATGCCGCCGCCGACCCCGATGCCGCCGCCCTGCTCGCCCAATACGGTCCCGACAAATTACTGGCCGTCTGCCCCGACGGCTCGGTACTGGTCAACCCGAGCGACGAGGGCCTGGCGCGCTGCCTGGGCATGGTCGACACCGCGGCGCGCGACGATCTGTACGACGTGGCCGTGGTCGGCGCCGGGCCGGCGGGCCTCGCGACCGCGGTGTATGCGGCCTCCGAAGGGCTGCGCGTGATCGTGCTCGACTGCCGCGCCTTCGGCGGACAGGCCGGCGCCAGTGCGCGCATCGAGAACTACCTGGGCTTTCCGACCGGCATCTCGGGGCAGGCCCTGGCGGGCCGCGCGTTCGTGCAGGCGCAGAAGTTCGGCGTCGAGATGCTGATCCCGGCGCAGGTGGCGGCGCTCGACTGCTCGCGCGAGAACGCGCTGGACAGCCTCGCTCTGAAGCTCACCGACGGCCGCACGATCAGCGCGCGCACGGTGGTCATCGCGAGCGGCGCGCGCTACCGCCGCCCCGGCGTGCCCCGCCTGGCCGAATTCGAAGGCCGCGGCATCTGGTACTGGGCCTCGGCCATCGAAGCCAAGATCTGCGCGCAGCAGGAAGTGGCGCTGGTGGGCGGCGGCAACTCGGCCGGTCAGGCGGCGGTGTTCCTGTCGCGCCATGCGGCCAAGGTCAACGTGCTGGTGCGCGGGCCGTCGCTGGCGGCCAGCATGTCGCGCTACCTCATCGACCGCATCGAGGCCACGCCCAACATCTCGCTGCAACCACACACCGAACTCGTGCGGCTGCACGGTGCGCCCGAAGAAGGCCTGACCGGCGCCACGTGGCGCTGCCACACCTCGGGCCAGGAGCATGACTGCCCGGCGCGCAACATCTTCCTGTTCGTCGGCGCGGAGCCCGAGACCTCATGGCTCGAAGGCTGCGGCGTGTCGGTCGACAAGCACGGCTTCGTGCTGACCGGCGCGGCCGCGAGCAGCGGCTTTCCGGCACGCCCCGCCACAGCGCTTGAATCGAGCGTGTCGGGCGTGTTCGCGGTGGGCGATGTGCGCTCGGGCTCGGTCAAGCGCGTGGGCGGCGCGATCGGCGAAGGCGCCGCGGTGGTGGCGCTCATTCACCAGCACCTGTCGTCGGCCTCGGCCGTGGCCTGAACCCTTCTTGTCCTGAAACACCCATGCCCATCCACGCTTGCGAACACGTTCCCGCCGACCTCGCCCAACCGTACGCGCCCCGCGGCTGCGAAGACTGCCTGAAGACCGGCGACACCTGGGTGCACCTGCGCCTGTGCGTGCACTGCGGCCACGTCGGCTGCTGCGACTCGTCGAAGAACCGCCACGCCACGAAACATGCGCGGGCCGAAGGGCATCCGGTGATCCAGTCGATCGAGCCCGGCGAGCATTGGATGTGGTGCAACGCGCACGAGCGGCAGGTGGGGTAAGCGAACGGCCGTGCGGCCAATGCCCGCACCCGCACGCGACCGCAGGGGCGTGTATATGCTGCCGCTCTCCCGTCACAACCCTCTCAAATCCGGAGTCCGCGACATGCCTGCATCACCCATCGAGGTCTATTCCTGGCCCACGCCGAACGGCCACAAGATTCACATCATGCTCGAGGAGTGCGGCCTGCCGTACCACGCGCACCCGGTGAACATCGGCACCGGCGACCAGTTCGCGCCCGAGTTCCTGAAGATCAGCCCGAACAACAAGATCCCTGCCATCACCGATCCCGACGGACCGGACGGCCAGCCGATCTCGCTGTTCGAATCGGGCGCCATCCTCGTGTACCTCGCGGGCAAGACCGGCAAGTTCCTGCCCACGGGCGACCGCGAGCGCTACGACGTGCTGCAGTGGCTCATGTTCCAGATGGGCGGCGTCGGTCCGATGCTCGGCCAGGCGCACCACTTTCGCATCTACGCGCCCGAGAAGATCGCTTATGCCGTCGACCGCTACACCAACGAGGCCCGGCGCCTGTACGGCGTGATCGACCGGCAGCTGTCCAAGCACAAGTTCATCGCCGGCACGAGCTATTCGATTGCCGACATTGCCATCTTCCCGTGGCTGCGCAGCTGGGAGAACCAGGGCATCACCCTCACCGACTACCCGCACCTGAAGGCCTGGTTCGACGGCATCGCCGCGCGCCCCGCCGTGCAGCGCGGCGTGAAAGTGCTGGCCGACCTGCGCCGCCCCATCACCGATGACAAGGCGCGCGAGATCCTTTTTGGCAAGACACAGTACGAGAAGCGCTGAGCAGCCCCTTATTCGGGCTAGAATGGAAGGCTTGGCGGGGTGTAGCGCAGCCTGGTAGCGCATCTGGTTTGGGACCAGAGGGTCGAAGGTTCGAATCCTTTCGCCCCGACCAAAAGAAAAGTGAAAGCCTGCAACGATGAAAGTCGTTGCAGGCTTTTTTCTTTTCCGGGCCGGTCGCGATCGCCGCGAATCTCACCGCCCTTTAGACGTTTCGTAGCACGACCCACGGTTTTCCGTACATCAGGCAACGCCGCTGCCTTGTTGTTACACCGTCAAGACAACCTTTTTCTTAAGGAACTACCCGCGAGGCCCTCGGCGCTCACGCAGAATCGAGCCAATCGTGATCGTGTTTACAAAGTAAGCGAAATCGCGTTTACAAAGCCGAAGAGCTGAGTCAGGGATGGACGTCGCAACAGAACCCTCACCCCTGGACCCTTTTCCGATGCTGAATTACTTTTCCCGCTGTTCTTGCGGCCTCAGGCATCTCGCACGCATCGAGCGCCGGCCATGGATGCGACTCTTCTCGAGCCTGCGCTTCTACCAATGCAGCGCCTGCGGAAAGAAGCAACTGGCGTCCGAACGCGCGGTGAACGACGCGGTCTGGAAGTACCGCTCGGAAAACGTCTGACGCCCCTTCGGCCCCAGCGATCAACAAAGGCATCGGACGGTCGAAACGCCGTCCTTAGCAATCTGTTGCGCGTGCAGCCCTTTCGCTGCATGCCCTGCGCCCCCACAGAATCGAACGCGGGTGCTTCACGGTTGCGCAAACCGCGAAGCAGCGTCGGGGAAAGAGTGTCGACACCTTCCCGGTTTGAACTCTTCTGTGATGCTGCTGAATCTGTTTCTCCGATGTTCCTGCGGCCTGGCCGGCCTTCGCCGCATCGAGCGGCGAACCTGGATGAGGATGCTGCCGGCCCTCAGGTTCTACCGGTGCAGCACCTGCGGCAAGAAGCAGCTCGTGTCGAAGCAGGCCGCCGAGACCGCCAGGGTGTCCTCCGGCGCCAGCCCCGCCCTTTCGCCCTCTCAACGACCGCCGCCGAAGGCGTCGTGCATGGAGGGATGTAGGTAGAATCCGCGCTTCCCCGGTCAGAGGCAGAAGCGTCCAGACCGTTGATTTTTCGGGTCTGTTGCCGCCTCGCCGGCGGCCCGAGGACCGAAGGCTCCGGCCCTCGCTTCTCGACCGGAATCTGCCCGTAGCTCAGTTGGATAGAGCACCTGCCTTCTAAGCAGGTTGTCGGGGGTTCGATCCCCTCCGGGCAGGCCATTTCTTGGCTTCACGTTCCCCCACAAAGAGCCGCGAACAGCCATTTCCCCTCTGTAGAGACCAGCGGCATTGCTTCACGAGCAACCACGAAAAACCGCTGAGATTCCTCCAATTTGGGGGAACAAACGGGGGAACGGGTACAGTTTCAGCCCCAGTCGCCGAAATTGTTCCCCCATGCTCACCGACACCGCCTGCAAGAAGACCCTCTGCCCTGCCGACAAGCTGCGGCTGCGCCTCGCTGACTCCGGAGGCCTCTATCTGCAGATCGAGCCCAGCGGCTCGAGGCGATGGTTCTGGAAGTACCGCTTCGATGGCAAGGAAAAGCGCCTGGCACTGGGCAGCTATCCCGAGGTGACGCTCAAGGCAGCGCGCACCGGCCGCGACGACGCCCGCAAGATTCAACAGCAAGGCATCGACCCCGCGCAGCGCCGGCAACTCGAGAAGCTCGAGCGCAAGGTCGACACCGACGCCAGCTTCGAGGCGGTGGCGCGCGAGTATCACAAGACCAAGAGTTCGGCATGGAGCCCGCGGTACGCGGAGCGCTGGCTCTCCATCATGGAGAAGGACGCCTTCCCCTGGCTTGGCAGCCTGCCGCTGTCCAGCATCACCGCGCCAATGCTGCTGCAGGTTCTGCGCCGCATCGAGGCCCGCGGCGCGCATGAGACTGCCCACACGTTGCGCCAATGGTCCGGCCAAGTGTTCCGCCACGGCATCGCCACCGGCCGATGCACCAGCAACCCAGCACCCGACCTGCAAGGCGCGCTCGTACCGGTGCAGGTCAAGCACATGGCCGCGGTGCTGGAGCCAGTGAAGGCCGGCGAGCTGATGCGCGCAATCGCCGCATACGCTGGCCAACCTGCGACGCGCGCGGCACTGCACCTCTCCGCCCTGCTCTTTCAGCGGCCCGGCAACATCCGGCAAATGCGCTGGTCGGACCTCGACCTCGAGAAGGCGCTATGGACCATCCCGGCAGCGGACATGAAGCGCACGAAGACCGCAAAGATCAACGGGCGCCCGCACCTGGTGCCGCTGCCACAGCAGGCCGTCGACGTCCTTGTCGACCTCAAGCCACTCACGGGTCACGGCCAGTACGTGTTCCCAAGTCTGCTAACCGGCGAGCGGCCGATGAGCGACAACACCGTGAACACAGCGCTGCGCCGAATGGGCTTCGACAACACCGAGATGACAGCCCACGGCTTCCGAGCGATGGCGCGCACGATCATGGTCGAGCAGATGGACGTCGAGCCCGAGGTCATCGAGGCGCAGCTCGCGCACGGAAAGAGCGGCCCGCTCGGCGCCGCCTACGATCGCGCAGAGTTCGTGGTCAAGCGCCGCAAGATGATGCAGCTATGGGCCGACCATCTCGACGAGCTGCGCCAAGGGGCAAAGATCCTGGCTTTCAAGGCTGCGTAATTTTGGAAGGGATTCGACGGCCAGCTCCCTGAAGGGCCTAGCAGCCGACTGCTGGAAGGCCGTGGCCCGTGGAAGGAAGGGCCGAACCCGTGCGTGGCTGTTGGACGGGCTATCGTGGCGGCGCGGTATGGAACGGTTCTCGTCAGCACTTAGAAGGATCGAGCCCGGCCCCCTCGGCAGCGGCCCAGTCAGGGTATGAAGCGGATTCCCTGTTAGCCTTGTTACTCGTTGTTTCCCCCCTCCTATCAGCCCACGCTCAACGACATCAGCCGGGTGCGCGAAAGCTCAGCGCCCTCCTCTCGATCATCGCAAATTTGCTATGCTACTATGGCGCTTCGAGACCTACGTCTCTTCGACTGGACGGAACGATGTTCAAGCCACTATCGATCGCTATGACGACTATGCGCAGCAGGCCTTCAGTCGTGCGGTAGCTCATCTGGCAGTTAGCGATAAATCTCACTGGAACGAACCTCATGCCAAGAAGCTTCATGGCCACCCTCTTTATGAGGTGAGGTATCAAGCCAATCGGTGTGCAACTCGCGCAATTGGCTGCTTCCGCGACGATTCCACATTTCTTATCACCCTGATTTGCAATCATAAGCAAAAAATCTATTCGCCTCATGACGCACTCAGTACAGCAGAGAAGAGGGCTCGCCAAGTTCAAATCGGAGTTGCCACGTCAGCTATTCTCCAAATCGATGGAGAAGAGTTTCCTCCGAATGAGGGCTAGGCCTTCCGCGCGCCATGCATACGCAGAAGCAGAGATTGTTACAGGGTTGGCACATCAAATAAAGGCCATACGTCTGCAGCGAGGTTGGACTCAAAGAGAATTGGCAAAGCGCATTGGCACAACCCAAACTGGGGTTTCTCGTTTGGAGGACCCTTCATATGGAAAGTACACGCTTGGAACCCTATTCGATTTAATGAAAGCCTTTGATACTGGATTGAAGGTTCAATTTATCTCGTTTGCATCAATGTTCAGCGAGACCTTTATTCCGAATCCAGAAGTAAGAATTGTCGAGAGCTTTGAAGAGGAAGCAAAGAATATTGATTTCTACGACGAAGACAAGTCCTATGCTCCTGTGACTATCGAGGTATCAAGCCCTCCTCCACTACTTCTGGAAGTTTTCCCCATCGCAGCGGAAAGCATTATCTTCCATCAGACGATGGGCCAACTTCAGTACTGCATTGAGGAACTTTGATGCCTGAAAAATCAAACCCCACACCGCCGCGCTTTGTTAAAAGCGCCTCGACACCGACTATTTATGTGGAAGGCTTGAGTCAAATACTGGTTGGCGTTCCAAATAGTCGAGTCATTCTACATTCGATGGTCATGCCCGCGAATGGAGATCAGCCAGAAACCAGGCAAATTGCATGCGAATTAATAATGCCCACAACTGCATTGATTGACATGGCGGTAGTTCTTTTAAATCAAATAGCAAACACCCGCCCAATGATTGAAGGCCCTACCAAAGCATGGCAAGACAGGCTGTTAAACCAGCTAAAGGCAATCCCTTCATTTAACATAGCAGGAACGCCGGAGCCAATTGAAGAGGGAAAAATATGAAGAGGTTTGATAACGGGAAGGCTTAGGAGGACGCGGCGGAAGCACTTTCAAGCATCGCCCTTTGTCCAATTTCCCGGTTCTACCCATATCAGCCGCCCTCGAGGCGGCTTTTTCATGGGCGCCCCACACGATTCCCGTCTTGACTTTCGTCAGAAGACGCGCGCCACCATGAAAACTTCGCAACTACTCGGAGAATTTTCATGAAACCATCGATCGTCGCACTCGCTGTGGAACTAGCAGAAACAGTACCTGCGCCAGCAGTAGTGGACCCCAGAAATTTGGACTGGCTCGAACGGGAGGAGCTTGCCGAATGCTTGGCGGTTCTCGCCCCTCACATTGCTGTGGCGCCTCACGGCCTTTTCAACTAGGGCCCGGCCCGCCTTGCGCGGGCCTTTTTCATGAGCGCCCGTCGCTCGAACATTAAGGCGTTAGACTTATATCGCGATCCCCATCTCTCTATCCTCCCTCCTCCGGGGATCGCCTTGCCCGCCTTCGTGCGGGCTTTTTCTTGGGTGCTCGTCAGCTCCGTCCTCCCGAAAGCCAAGAGCGCTCCCAGCCGGGAGCCTGCAGTTCTTGGCAGCATCGACATCTACAGCCAGAAATGAGCTGGACGCCATCGCCCACAGTCTTAACAATCGACCGCGAGCTGGCTTTGACGCCGATGGCGGTCTTCCATCACTTCACGAAAGCCGCTCGGCGGACTCCAGCCTTCCCCGCTGATCCAAGCATTGCGCTTGTAACCTAAACCCTTCACATGAAAATCAAACTCTGCCTAGCACTCTCGATATTGGGCTTAGTCCAATCTGTCTGGGCCAGTGACATAGCAATTCAGAAGAACGTTTTTAACTCCAACTTGCGCATTACGGCATCAACAGATCGCTTTGCAGGAGCAATTTATTCGGTGACTTTTCGCGGGAAAGAATACATAAACTCCAAGGATCATGGGCGCGAATTGCAATCAGCATCGTCTTTCGATAGATTTGGGGAATGCTTCAATCCTACTGAAGCTGGCCGTGATGCAGATGGCGTTGGACTGACCAGTTCAAGCGTGCCAATAAATTACTCGAATCCGAACAACGTGCTGCAAACAAGCACCAACATGGCGTTCTGGTTAGCGCCAAACACGACACCCAATGAAGGGTGTGCTGATAGTGGGGCCACAGTATCGCAAAATACCACAATCGTCTCGGGCCATATATTTGAAAAATCAGTGTCGATTGGCCATCAAGGCATTCCAAACGTTGTGCGTTATGAGGCTTCATTCAATGTGCCCGAAGCGCATCAACAAGCCACCTTCGAAGCTGTAGCAGGCTATATGCCGCCGGACTTTACAGAGTTTCGGATTTACGACCCCGTCAAACGCACATTGTCCAGTACGTTATCCACTCCCTCCGAACAAATGGGCGAACAGGCGTGGCCCGTGATAGTTGCCACAAAAGATGGACGCCACGCGATGGGCGTTACCTCTTTCGATCTCCCTCACACAGCCTCGTCACCCTTCACGCGCGGCCGATTTTATGGACGCTTTCGATTTCCGGGAGAGACAAGTAAGTTTAATTGCGTTTTTCGCGAAGGTGCTATTTCCGCAGGAAAGCACACCTACACCTGCTATGTAGCAATTGGTACTGTGGATGAGGTTATGGCAGCGCAAAATTCTCTATATTCAAGTGGTAGCCTGCCGATGCCTGTATTCCGATTTTACAACGGCAAAGACCATCTTCTAACATCCACATATGGAGAGGGTGCTGGTGCGGGGTACAACTTCGAGGCAACAGCATTCAAGATCCACTCCACCAATTTTGATGGAACGATGGTGCAGATATATCGCTGCGTCACCGGTGACGGCGATCACTTTATTTCAGGCGACTCCAATTGCGAAGGCGTAAATCTCGATGGCCCTTTCGGCTTCATTTCTCCCACGCCTCGCACAGGCTTCACCGCCTTGTATCGATTTTACAAAGCGGCAGATCACGATCACCTAGATACAACCGACTATCAAGAGGGTTTGAATGCTGGTTACTCGTACCAAAACACAATAGGCTACGTTCTGGTGAATTGATTTTCAGCGACGCTCTGCATCCGCGTCGATCGGCCGCGAACGAAAAGCGCACGGCGCGCATCGATTTTTTGTTGCGTAAGGAAAATGAACGTCACCACTTCCACCAACGCACCAGCATCGCCCAGATGATGGGGCTCATTCCAGGTTCCCAAGACAGTACCGCGTCTCGTCCGCACGGCGGTTGGCCAAGCCTTGGACGAAGAAGTAGACCTTCACCCCGGCCTTTGGGTCGATGCGGCTCGTGAAGCTCCACACGAGCTTGCCGTCATCGCCGCGGGTCGCGAAGTAGCATGCGCCCATGTGGAAGCCCGCTAGCCCCATCGTGATTGCAGGCCAAACCCTGGACGATGAGGAGGCTTGGTGGCACGAGTTCATGGACGAGTTCTATGACCTGTGCAACGGCGCAGTCGATGGCGACTGGCTGACCATGATCTGCTACGAGCTCTATCCGCTCGCGCGCAACGTCGACCCGAAGCACATGGCACAGATCGCCCACGTCATCCTGAAGTTCGAGCCCGCGGAGTTCGTGGAGCGTCAGCACGCGGCCCGCGCCCAAACGCTCCACCTGAAGGCGTCCGGCCCATGGAAGTCTCGCTGCCCGGGTCCGTGGCGGCAGCGCGGGTAGCTCAGGCCTCGACGGGCCCGGTGTCGAACAACTCGAAGCTGATCTCGCACAGCCGCCCTTGAGGCGGCTTTTTCATGGGCACTCGTTGATCTGCGATCCGATGTCGGAATCAGATTGGCTTGCTGACGCTTGTCGCCGCAGAAGGGAGTGCTTTGAACGAGGTCAATGCTTGGACCTGAAGCTCGAGGTTCCTGACCTTCTCCTCCAGCTCGCTCCTCTTTGCATTCCGCACGTCGAGCACGTTGTCCATCGCTGTCATGAACAGAATGAACGGCACTCCGAACAAGTTGAATATGTGCATCAACAGGACCAGCACTTCACCACGTGTAGGTCCAGTGGTGGAGTGCCAGAACAGCCAAATGCCGAAGGTGGAGTTGACGACGAGCACGATCAAAAAGACGATCTTTATCCATCGCTTCCAGAAACGAACCAGGTTGTCGCGCTTGCTCTCCTCAAGGGCGGCAATAGGTATCGAAAGACCGACGAGCGCGATGATTGTGCCGACGATGAAGCTGAGGAGCGAGAGATCCATGGTGCCTTGCTGAGTGCTTGTTCAGTACGACTATATCCACGGCGCCCTCCCGGCCCGCTACCACCGCCCATACAGGATGATCTGCGACACCTTGTTCGGAGCTCACCGTCTCTGGGCGGCTTTTTCGTGGGCGCCGATCCGTCGCCACCGGGTTCCGTGGGCTCCCACAAATGGGGTATTGGGTCTGCAAGACCTTCCACTAGATTTGGCCATTCCTAGTT
This sequence comes from Variovorax sp. GW821-FHT09D04, assembly GCF_059416405.1. Taxonomy (NCBI): domain Bacteria; kingdom Pseudomonadati; phylum Pseudomonadota; class Betaproteobacteria; order Burkholderiales; family Comamonadaceae; genus Variovorax; species Variovorax sp. GW821-FHT09D04. The sequence continues at coordinate 797,682 of NZ_JBWKPA010000001.1, read as the reverse complement.
GGAGGAGATAAGGATGAGGGTCAATCACCTCTTTGCGCTCGCAGTCTTGCTTTGGGTCGGCTCACCGGGTCACGCATCCCCCTCAAGTGACACTTCCATTGCGTCGCCTCACGGCTGCGAAGTCATGGCGAAAGATTTGGAAGGAATGAACAGCCTTCCGAATACCCTGGAGGTAAACACCGAGCGTGCGGCGAAGTTGTACGCATACGCCAACCGAGGCTGCGGAAAAGCCACCGAGGCCCACAAGAAAGAATTTCTAGACTCGTATCGCCAACTTTCAGCAGAGTGCAAGCGAGCCAGAGGCAGAAACTGCGACCCTTTGAATGCTCTTGAACGCCCAACGGTTCAGGCGAGCGGGGCCAATTCCGTGCCCCCGGATAACAGCAGAAACCGCCTCAAGGCCGGGAGCCCTGCGACAAATGCCAGTAGCGGCGCGCGCCCTATCTGGCCGTCCGACATGGAACCCGGCAACGTCTATTTCGTTGTTGAAACCGGAACCGGACAAGAAGAGTATGCGCCAATCATGGTTTCTGCCCTTAGCGGACAAGAGGCGGTGGCGCGGGTACAAACTGCTCGGGCGAAGGACCGCTCTATGACCGCTGGTAGCTACAAACTCCTCGCAGGCCGCGAGTGCATCGGTCCGGCATGGGGCGCCGTGGTCCAAATACACAGCGCTTGGTGGGGCGGCGCCTGCGCCAACACCCCGGCTGCAGCCATCGAAGGGGCTTACATCGCTTGTCGGCAGCGATCCCCCCAAGGCCAGGACTGTGGGCAATCTCAAGTTGACATCGTGCTGGTGCTGAGCGGCAGCACCTCCTGGAATCCAGCAATCTATCAGATGGGCAATTCCGAGTTCGGACGATTTGGCTCCTACGCTGCAGAGACCTATATGTCCCAGTACACGACCCGCCCAGTTAAAAGCATGCTGCAGGCACTCACCGGTTTCGATAAGGCGTGTGACGATAGGCGGCCTTGCTACAAGACCTCATCGAACATGCGTTGTGTGAACAGCTTTGATCCGGGGGAAAGCATGAAGTGCCTGGACCGTAATCTGACGCCCAATGGCCTGACGGGCTCGATACGCAACAAGATTCAATGACACACCGCGAGCATTGAACTGTCAGCACCCTGAAAACAGAGCCGGCCTCGAGTACGCGCTGACGGAAGTCAAGTCGTTGTTGGCGGCTATTGAGCCAGCAGCGCCCGGTCGTTCTTCACGGTGCCGAGCAGAAGCTGCACTTCGTTGTCTCGCCCTTCAACAACGGGTCGACTCCGCTCAAGTAGCTGAAGGCAGCCACATAGGACTTTAGTCCAATGCGCTCGATGGAACGCCCACCTAGGATCGCGCGTCCTTGGAGGGGTCTTCTCATGTCATCTGCTTCCCGCGCCGCGGGCCTCAGCCTTCGGGTGCAGCTCAAGCTCAACCCAATATCGCGCCTCATGCTGAGCGCAATGCTGCCCGCAATCCTTTTCGCCTGCGGAGGCGGTAGTGGCGGGGGCGCGCCATTTGCCCCCATCGCCGTGGCGCCTACTCCAGACATCCCGCCGCCCCCACCGCCTCCTGAGCCGCCGGCTGCACCGCCACCGGCCGTTACTCCGCCGCCAGCAGCACAAACAACGACCCTCGTGCCCAGCGTCGACAGGCTCGCGCTGTCAGCAAACAACCCGCGACTGAATGCAGCACTTACAGGCGCGATGCGCACGATCACCATCACGAATACGGGGCTCCACGATGCCAAGGGGCTCACGGCGGCTGTCTCGCCGGCGTTGCCCGCCGGAGCCTCGTATTCCACGAACTGCGGCGGCGTGTTGCCATCCGGCGGCAGCTGCCAGGTCACCGTGTCGCCCGGCCTGACGCCCACGGCGGCGGCGCTGGTCGTGGCACCCGCGCCGTCCACGCTGCGTGTCGCGGGCGACAACACCAACCTCTCGATCACCGACATCCACATCCTGAGCTATGGAAGCGTGTACCAAGCGGGCTATGTCTTCAACCTGGACGACACCACGGCTCCAACCGGCAGCGTTGGCGGCAAGGTGCTGGCCCTGTCGCCCGCCTCGAACGGAGAAATATGGGGCCCGGATGGGTCGACCACCGGCGTGCCCTACGGCGACGGACGGGCGACGACACAGGCCCTCGTCGCCCTGTTTCAGGGCCAGTCCTCGGCGGCGAAGACCTGCACCAGCAGTTCCGCTGGCGGCTATTCGGATTGGTATCTGCCGGGATTGTGCGAAGTGTTGGACTGCAGCCAGCCAATGGGCCGCACGCTGCTGACGCGGTATTTTGGAAGCGACGACCCGTCGATCTTCTATTGGCTGGCGGACCCGCAACCCCAGGGGAATCCGCCGTCGGTCACGACCGCCAATTCGTACAGTGTTTCCGGGGTCAACCATGTGACGCTACGCAGCAACCTCAAGCCCACTCGCTGCGTGCGCGATCTCTCGAACTGATCAGGCACACGGGCGCTTCTATCGAAGTGGCCGAGAACACGCCTGGCGTGATGGTGGCCGCGGATGACACCGAGGTGCCGCTGCAATGAAATCTGGTTACTTGCGCTTCTTGTTTTGGTACAACTCCATCGCAGAGTTCGCAAAGTCGTATGCGACGGCGTGGATTGGCGCCTCTGGATTTTTTGCACACACCGTGTCCAAGACCCTATTGATTAACTTGTGATTGGGCACCGCTAAAACCATCTTGTCTTCGGAGCCATCCGAGTTCCTGCTCGACAGATAGCCCTGCACCCAGGACTGCACCATCGCTTCCGTGAGGACCTCGTTGTCCTGCTGCGGTGTCTTCCGGACCTGTAGCCAGACATCGCATTTCACGACACCGATACCGCCAATAGCCGACTCGGCCCAAGCCAAGCCCGTAGCAGCCAGCATGACGGCCAGAAGAATGTATCGAGTGGATTGCATGAACCCATTGTCCACTGCGCGCCCAATTTCAAAAGCCGCGCACTACAACCTGCTGGGTGTCCTGCTCGATGCCCAGCAAGGGCTACCGGTGGCGCTCCATCGTTGTTGGCCGTCCGGTACATCGCTTGCCTCGCCAGCTATGGCAGCCTCGATTGAGTTGTGCTCGCGCGGGTCAGTAACCAGTGCACCGGCGTTCAGCAGCCGAGCGGTGTAAATGCCAGGCACATCTTTGTGGATGTCGAGGGTCAAGATCATCGGGCTTCCAAGCGAGTTGAATGATGTTATCGCGAGCGACAAGCATGCTCCGTTGCCACGAGCCCGCTGTAGGACGGACTTGCTCGCCATCTCAACGGGATCGATCTCTCAGATGGGGCATATCGCCTCCTCTAATCCGGAGTTTCTTGCTTAGCATTCGCTTGCCCGTTGAAAGAGTGACCTCGACTTGAAGGAGCGGGCCATCGAAACGGCTTAGCATATTGCTCCCAACGCGGTGGCTCAACGTAACGGGCTGGTACGCCTCGAGCTTGAGCGGCTTGTCCTTCATGAGGTCAAACACGACGGCTCGATAGCGAAAGACCTGATAGAACGTGGGTCGCGCCAACGGGTGCTCAAGATGCCGTCGCCATACATAAGGCCGTGAGTACGCTTGCTTCGCATAGCACTCCACGACGTAGACGGGCACCTTGCTCCTGTTGGTGATGGTCGTACCGATGGTCTCGTGCGCATCCTCGCCAAATCGGACACTAAATTTCGGCTCAACGTCGAGCGGCCGCTGCCACCGCCTGAACTGCCAAACGATTCCCACAATCGTCGCTAAGGCACCCGGCAGCGCGAGTATCTTTCCGGCCGCCTCCAAGTACTCCATGTGTCTGCCTATAGATCAAGCGACCAGAGTCGCATAGTAGTAGTCGCCGTCAAGCTTCAGTAGCGTCGATTTCGGCACCATTTCGCCTGTCGTGACTTTCGCAGACGCAACCTTGACGGACGGGTCGATCGTCCTGGCGTACAAGTGATAAATCAAAATGAGCAGTGCCCCAAGGGCGTTCAGTGCATGCTTCAGAGTCGCCTCGTGAAAGTGTGCGTCGCGCTGATGTTTGACATTGTTGTAGCTCCGCCACCAGAACGGGTTGGCGGGTGGCGGAACAGGTTGACCAGGCGCAGATGGGCCAGGGTGGCCCCAGTTGTCCCACGGCTTGAAGCGCATCCCATAGCGCGCAATGACTATTTGGTCGTTGGGCAGGTCGGGAAGAGCCGCAAGCAAGATATCCCGGTAGTCGTTGATATTGCCTGGTCGGGCCCCGGGGTGGACGACCTCACAGAGCAGCTTTGCGACCACATCGACCTCAGATGCCGCTGCAAAGAGTAGGTGTGCCAACTCGATGAAGAAGACGTCTTGATTCCTGTCGTCAAATTCCACGTAGCGCGTCATGACCTCTAGGTCGCGCTCAAGCGCCAGGAAGTAGTTCCAATGAAGCTTGCCTGGGGAAACGTGGATGGTCACGGGCGCTGTTCTTGAATGTGTCGCAGTCTCTTACTTTACATGCCTAGGAGCGGGAGCCTTTGCGTCGAACGCCAGCCGCCATCCCCTTGTAGGGATTCGCCACTCGGCCGACCTGCGAGAACATTCCCCTCGGCGCCTTTGCCGGACCGTTGTCTCCTCGCCTGCTACCTTGCGGGTGATTCGCCCGCCGGGTTCGCCCGAGCGGGCTTTTTTATCGAGGAAAGATCGGTGCGGCGATCAGCTGTTCGAAGACATGCGGGTCCTCGAGGTCGCGTGTCCCGTCGCACAATGTGACCGGAAAGGCGAACGGTGCGGCCAACGATGCGCGCGTTTCCAACTGGATGTAGACCTTCGCAGGGCCATCGTCGGCCAGGATGGTAGTCACAGCGACAACGTCATCACGCTGGCGAACAACGGCTTCGAGCTGTTTGGCGACTTGGGTTCGAAGCGACTCGTGCGTGGCTTGCTCAGCTGTTTCCGCCGCCTCGAATGGCGCAACGAGTTGGCGCCTTCCGTCCGCGAAGAAGGCGATCCCGAATGGGGGAAGGTCTCCCATCTTGTTGAGGATTGCTGTCGCCGCTTCCGCTGAACTGTGCACCGCACGCGCGGCTAGGTCCTCAGGCGATTCGTCAGTCATGGTGTTCGGCTTCCTGATCTAACTTCCCGCGCAGGAACATCCCTGCGCTCCAGACGGGGATTCTGCACCCCCTATAGGGTTCGACCCCTCGCCATGCGCCCGGAACACTCGCGAGCATGGCAACTCGCAAGCCGACCAAGAAAGAAGAAGCGGCTCTTCGGGCAGCGCGCCAAGAAAGCATTCTCCGACCTGGTCTACATGAAAGACGTCGAGCTCGAGACTGCCCGAAGACCGATCGCTATGGCCGGAGCGCGTGGCCGGAGCCGCCCTGCACACCTGGGTTGCCAAGGGCCCGGGCGAGGAGTCCGGCATGACGGACACAACCGCGTGACCAGGCTTCGACCAACTGCCGGGGCTTTCAAGCGGCCCCCGTCCCCTCATCAAGGCGCTTGGTAAGCTTGACGGCAAGACCGTTCTTCCACGAATCCCGAATAGCTGTCGTCGTGTGCAGCTTCTTTGATGGGTTCCCTTTTGGCGTAAGGCCAAAGACACGCAAGCAGATATCGCCAGACGTACGTGGATCCGCATACACCACGAACACACCCGCGGAATTCTCGTGCCGCTTTACGAACGAGTGGACGCGTCCATCGACGATCCGCTCGAAGCCCATGCCTGCTAGACGCTCCACTGCCCATTCAATGCCTAGCGGCCCCTCGCCGTCGGCCCTGCGATGAGGACGCCATCTTGGCTCCGAGTCATCGATAAGAACTGCGGGAAGATTGGGGTCGATCAAATACAGGGGCTCTACAGCAACGCGTTCTTGATGCCGGTCTTGGCTCGCCTTCTCGGCAGCCGCTTCAGCCTCGGCAAATTTGCCATTGAAATGCGCTCGAGCGATGGTTGCGGAGACTTCCATTACCCGGCACTTCCAAGTGTTGCCCCACCCCGTTAGATGCCGTCGAAGCCCTTCTGGCAGCGTATAGCCACTGGCATAGGGGCTCGACGAACCGTCACCACAGAGAGGGCAATAGGCACTTCTTGTCAACCCGCCCGACGCCCCCTCGACGGGCTTCGCGAGTTCGATGATCTCTTCGACCAACTCGTGAGCCCACCGCCTTCCCGCTTCTCGGCTGTCGCAGAGGTAGAACCCATTCAAAAGTCGCGGAAACGGATCCGTTGTCATGTCCAAGACCAAATGGCGCACTTCGGAAAGTTGGGCCTCGAGGTGCGCAATACGTGCTTCGCGCGGATCAGCGTCCTGAACGTGGTGGTAACGAATTCTGCTCATAGACGTAAGTCTTCCTATAGCCCGGGTTTTGTCAACGGCGGCAACACCCAGCACACGTTAGCGCCGCCCACGCCCAACAACGACGGAAATCTGAAGCCGCGCCAGGGCATGGGTCACCCAGTCGGCGTGTCACTTGCAGATGATGCCGGCGACGCACGTTTATCAGCGGCAACTGCAAAAGCTTCCGCTCGAACGACAACACGGTGAACAGAGATCACGGTGCGCGAGGCAACCCTCATTGCGTCCATGTCGCGAATCCCAAAGAATGAGGTTCATCGGAGATTCATGAATTTAGGGGTAGGAGAATGGAATGGTTGACGATCCTGATGCTCGAAAAGCCCAAGGCGGTCAGGGGGTGGGGCAAGGCGCTCTTCAATGCTGGGGGGCTTGCCACGATAGTGGGAATCTGGGGGGTGCTCGCCCTCCGGGCAATTGCGGTGCCGGCCAAGCTGCGAAGCACCAACGCCGTCACGCGCAGTCTGGCCGATGCCTACCCCGCGTTACCCACCTGGTGGATTCCTGAAAGCGCGGCTGGCTTCGCCTTGAGCATTGGCATTGCTGCCGTGGGCGTGTGGCTTGTCATGGCCACCAAGCACGTCAATCGCACCTTCCGTTGATGAGCCGCCGCGGCCGAGCACGAAGCTGCACGCGATGCCTACAAGTGCTTCTGGCCGCAGCAGCACTGATCGTCAGCGGAGTCTCTTCAGCGAATTATCCATGTTCCGGTGGGAAAGGTGGAGTCGCCCGGTGCAACGGTGCGCTGTTTATCTGCAATGACGGATCGATCAGCGGCTCAAAGAAGAACTGCTCGGCCGAGCTAGGCGCGCCGGCGCTCAACCTGATCGCCCCTCAACGTGCAGCGGCCGGGGGCGATTGCTCATGCCGCTCGAACAACATCTGCACGGGCCCACGTGGTGGCCAGTACTGCTTGAGCGACACCGGCGCGAAGAGCTATGTGCGGCGCTGATGAAGCTACTGCGTCGTGACGCAAGGCCGCGCGCGCACTGTGCTTGGCCGCCTGACCGATCACCATCAGGAGCGACCATTCCCCGTGAGAGGGACTGAAGCTGGACGCCGTGGCCACGGGCTTCCGCACCGAAGTCTCTGGTCTTTCCCGCCAGCAGATCCTTTAGCGTGTTCACGACCGCGCCGGGCAGTTCGAGCGCCAAGGTTGCCGGCCACAATTCGTGTGATCACCATTTCAGCTTGGAAGGCCCAAGGTGCCCAGAATCTTGTTGCAGCAGAACGGCGTTGTGCGCCATCTTGCCTCGGTCAACGTTACACACGACGGGTCGATAAAGCTCGACTTGGTGCGCAATGGCCAAGGGAGCGTGAAATGGACTCGGACGGGAGTAAATGGGCATGCGGGCCCGACAAACCACCTCGCGGTCGAGGAGCGAAAGACCAAGTCGATCACCATCCATACCACCGGGCGAATCAACTACCACTTCCATCCCAAACACTCTAACTACGCGCCATGCTTGATGGATCTGGAAGGGCCCGTGCCTGTTGTCATGTATTCGATCCCAGCACTCGCGCTGCTCGACGAGCAGGTAAAGCCAGAGTCTGCAGATTTTCTTGAGGTCATCCCCGGTGAGGCAGTCGGGAGATTGAGCTTCCGCTTCGATATCCTGCCGGCAGTGAGTCCGCCTGAAAAGCAGGAGCTTTGCCGATTCGGAGTTGAAGGCCTGTTCGCTCTCTCATGCATTGCCTCCTCAGGCAATGGTGGTGTTCCGCTTGGAGGCGGAGTCCCTGAAAGTGGATTCACAACCGTTCGTCCAACCGGGATGCTGCCTTCCCAAGTGATTGCAGAAGAAGTCGCTTTTCTCCGATTCCATCGGGCGAGGTACACCAGCAATTTGAGCGGCAACGTTGCTTCAGCACAGTCCGCCGAAGAAAGCGACGCATTGCCAGTGGAAGCGATGATCGCACTTGGGCCGTTCGTCTATCCACCCAATCAGCAAGGCGTGTGGACGTGCATCGCCGCGGCTCCAATGCGGGTGGCGCCAAAACTTGAGGTTGTGTTTGCAGATACCCGCTACGAGGCGCATGTAGAAAATGCGAATCATGCGGATACACGACTGTCCACTGTCAGGGTGCGATTCAAGGTCTTCAACAAGATAGCAAGCGCGTACGAAAAGAAAATCGTGGAGATTGTGTCCATCGCACTCGAGACTGGGTTCTAAAGTCACCGGGCAGCGAGTCGGTACCCTACTGGACCGCGCCGAGGCATGGACCGACCTGGACAAGCTGCGCTACTGGGCGGTGATGGGCGCCGGCTACTTCGACCTGGTGCCCGGCTTCGACGGTCAGCCCAACGCGATCCCGCGCTCGCTCGACTTCGACAGCATGGAAAAGGCGGACTTCAGCGAGCTGCACCGCGCGGTCGACGCGTTCCTCTGGACGCCTCGAAAGTTGCGTCTTCGGCGCTTTTAGGGGTTGCGCCCGCAACTTGCGCAACTTTGCCGTCCGCCTTCAGTTGCGCTCTCTCTGCTACTTTCCGCTGCGCATCAACCTTCGTCCAGTTGTCGCCGTTGGCCTTCTTGAACACCACCTGACGCGAGCAGCCGAGCTTCTTGCGAGGCCTTCGAAGGTCAGCGTGGGATCGGCTTCCCAGGCTTGGCGCGCTTCCTGCCATTGGTCGGAGGCGAGTTGCCATAGTGGGCTCAGCGGGCCCGGAGCGCTGAAATCGGAGGCCCTGGCAACGAGGATGTAGTCGGCCAACGTAAACACGACGAGCTGCGCGGAAACAGGCATTTAGGTCAGTTGCTCGCGCGTGCTAACCATTTGATTCGCAACGGTTTTCACCAATTCCAACTGCGCGGATAGCTTTCCGCGCAGCGCAGATTCAGAGATGCCGAACTCTCGTGCGAGGGCTCGCGCCTTCTCACCTTCGAGGACACGCTTCGCGATCTGCTCCCACTGCTTGTCGCTGAGCTTGGAGGGACGTCCCATGGCAATCGTCCAAAAAGCGCAAAAGCCGCCCTGAGGCGGCTTCTACGACTGTGCGAACGAGGTTAGTGGGGGGTCCGTCCCCACATTTCGAGAACGTGCCAACCCAAGTACGCAGTGACGCCCAGAATGAGGAACCTGAACTGCCACGAGGCGGCCTGCACTGCTAGTCGGTTGTGCTTCTCGGCAATGTCAGTAAGCGCTTCTACGCCGATGGCGATGCCTTCCGGATGGCGCCCCACAAGCGGGTCGCGGCCATCTCGCAGCTTCAGAAGGCCCATGTTGACGTTTGCAACCGACGCCACCCTGTTGATGTGCACGCAGCCGCACCAAAAGCTCGCCGCCCAACATGCCACTGCGAAGGCCAGCGGCACCTGTAGTGGCGTAAGGGTTGCGTCTTTAGTCTGCGTCGCGGCGAACCCAATGCACGCGCCAACGGCCGCGAGCAGGAAGTATGTGTACTTCTCCAGACCAGCACGATGGTGGCGGTACAGCTCGAGTTCGAGATCAGCAGACATCGCGGCCCCTTGGTTGGTGTCGCGAGATTCTAGGAGGGGGCCGCGTCCGGCGTCCCTCGGACATGCAGGGTGTGAAGCCAAGCCGGAAACCGTTTCGAAACGAGGCATTTGAACGTGCCCACAAAGAGGTTCTACAGAGGGGCGAGCGCAACCTGAACAGTTTAGAAACGCTATGAAGGATTTTTAAACTATGAGATCGCTCGGATGACCTCGACCCCTGACCAGGTGCCGCGAGTTGATCTACAACGCCAGCTCCCGAAGCGGCCCAGAACTTTCTTCCTCCACCCTCCTCCTTTTCGTTTCAGGGCCGGCCGTTGCTTGCTCATCGCCTTACCAGTTTGGCCATCGCCGCTATCCCCGCGCCGGCAAGGTTCTGCGCAGGGTCGTCACGACACGCGCTGTCGACCATCGTTCGTACTGCAGCGGCATCTGGAAGATTGATCGTCTTGCCTCCGGGCATCGCAAGCTGCATTGCATTCATCCCAGAAAGGAAGCCCTGCATCCAAACCGTTTCGTTGATAGTCCAGCTATCCGCGCCCGTGCGCATCTGCTTGGAGCGCGCCTCGCTCCAGTGGCCACAAGACATACTTCCGACTCCGACGATCTGCCCTTGGGCGTATGTGGCTGCGCTCCCTACGATCAGCGATGTGATCGCGATGACTCGTCTAACTTTCATAGCCCTTCTCCTCCTCGAATGCTCGTAGAAGGAACGACTCTGCCGTGAGTTGCCTACCTGAAAGGCGGCGAGGACCGTCTAGCGCTGCGCGTGAGAAATCTACGATGACACCAGCACAAGGCCGTTGCGACGCATGGTTGACTGGATGTCCAACCCGCCGATCCTTTGCACGTAGCCAACGTCGGACTCTCCAACCCACCGCGCTTCGCCCAGTAAGCGCACGGCCGCGGCCTCGTACGGAATAACAAGGGCCTTGATGCGCTCGCGCAAAGCCTCCGCCGCGTCACCCACCTGTAGACCGCTTGTGGCGCCCCTAGCCGTCTGAACCACGAGACTTGCTGCCAAGTCCGCCAACTGCCCTTTCTGATCTTCTACCTCACAGAGAAGGGCTGCTGCAGTTGCTTGAAACCGCACAAGATCCACGGCGGTTCGGTATTGCATCTTCAACCTCCTGTAGACACGTCGAATGCGCGAAGAGACATGCGGCCGTCGGCGGTGCGCGGCCCGGTGCTCGGCCGGCTCAGTTCCTTGGCCTGGTAGTTCGACACCGTGCGGGCCAACACCTTGCCGTCCAGCACCGTCGTGCTTTCAACCTGCACCATTTGCGGGGCCGCGCCGCGGATGGTCGGGTTGCCGAATGCCGCGCCGCCACCGTTGGACGCGAATTCACCAACGGGGTTCATCGGCTTCGATCCGCGCCTGGCCTCGTTACCCCACGTCTCCGGCTTCTCTCCGATCAAGCCACTGATCATGTTTCCGAGGGGATTGAGCGGCGAGTGCTTGTAGAGCCAACCAACACCGGAGACCAACGTGTTCACCGCCTTCTCGTTGTCGGCAATGAACGAGGAAACGCCACGCATGAATGTGCTCGAGTTCGTCAAGATATTCGAGAACGCAGGCAACATCGTGATGCCAAAATTGGTCTTGAAGTCTGTCCACGCAGCAATGAATTCGGACTCTTTTCCAGTGAGGGACTTCTTCCAAGCTTCGATGGTTTGCTCACCATTCATTGCTCGGTTAGCCATGTTGAAATCGCGCATGACTTGGCCTTGCTGCGTCGTAAACGTAGCGGCCAAGTTGCTGCCGGTTCGGTTCGACAACAGTCTGTTCATGAACGAGATGACCTCAGAGTCGGTCTTCGCGCCCGCGGCCTTCGCTGCCGCGGTGCCGTAGGTCATCAGCCACAGTCCAGGGTCTTCCCGGGCCATCTTTTCATCTTTGATTGAGGTGATCTGTGTCGAGCGAGTTTGCTTCGAGCCGACCGCACCGCTGACTACCGTTCCGAGAGTCACAAGCCCTGCCTCTTGCAGCGCCGCCATTGTCTTCTTTGTGGTCCGACCTGCTACCAAGTTCTGATAGAGGGACATGATCGCAGTACCAGTCGTCGCACCGCCCTGCTCTTGAGCCACAGTCATCAGGCGCATGACGCCCTCAGCACTGAGGCCCTTCGCAGCCGCTCCGCCCTTCTTATAGAACTGTTCAATCCCTGCAAAGTCAAGTGCACCACCAGAGCCGGTGATGAGTTGCTGCACGAAGTTCAAGCCCTTGGCGAAATCCGCCGGGCTATCGGTCAGCCCGCGCATGTCGTTGACACGTGAAATAGCTTGAGAAGCGCCCTTGTCGATCACTCCGATTTTTCCGGCGAACAGCCCAGAGTTCGCGGCGTTGAGCTGAGCGATAAGCGGCGCGACCTGCCTAGCTGAATCTAGAGAACCCAGCATCCCGACCGACTCGCGCACGGTATCGAGGGTGTCCTTGCTGGAGACACCAAAAATGCGCGAGCCCCGCGCGAAGGCGCTGGCCTGCTTGTTGACCTCGTCACCAAGATTCAGGGTCTTGAAGCGGACGAAGGCGGTTTCGTAGTCCTTTGCGGCCTGGTACATCGAATTCGCCACGTACACCGTGGCTGCGGTAGTCGCCAGCGGCACGATCGCACCGCCCACCCCGAAGCCCATGGAGCCAACACCGATGCCTCCGGGGCCCATGCGGATGTTGCCGCCGTGCAGCCCGGTGTTGTTCCAGTTGCCGCCAGCACCACCACCGCGGCCATCGCGCCGGCCTCCACCGGCTGCAGCGCCTGCAGCCGCCGTAGCAGCCCCACCGCCGCCTCCAGAGGCCCCAACTGCAGCCGCGCCCGCCAAGTGGGGCATGGTCGCCGCGTTGGCGCGCAGGGCCGCCATGTGCTGATTCAGCACCGAGGCGCTGCGCGTGGCGCGGTCCATGGCCACGGCGGATGCGTTCGAGGCAGTCGCGATGGCGCGCAGACCAGCCGCCTCTGCGCCGATGGTGCGCAGCGTGCTCTTGTAGGCGACCGTCAGCGCTTCGATCTTCTCGAAGTCGCGCGCCAGCAACGCGAGCTGCGGGGAGACAAGGTTGTTCAGCCGGAGCGTGATGCCCACAGAATATGCTTCAAACACCACTCGTCCTTTCGATCACCGGCGGGTAGTCAGCGGCTCTTGCATATCCATACATGAGGCAAAGCTCACGAGGTGCGGTGAAGTGTTCGCCGTCGTAGTGATAGCCGATCGCGACCATCACGCCCGCCGGGACCTCAACCATGGTCGCCCCGGCTGAAGTACCCGATGATTTGAGATCGCCTTCGCGTTCGATCAAGTTAGTGACCACGCCGCTTTCGATATGTGCATATGTCATTTCCTGTCCTTCAATGTGCATCGAGGTCACCAAGTCAAAGCTGCGCCGCAGCAACGAACAGCGCGTCGAGCGCGGCGTCGTCGAGATCGATCTGTGCAGCAAGCCTGGCCAGGAACGGCGATGCGCGCTCGACCGAGGCGGCGAACTCCCACTCGATCTCGGCCGCCTCCTTTTGCGGGCTGGGCAGCGCGGCGATGGCGTCGCTGACGGCCTGCAGCTTTCCGGCGCCCAGCAGAGCCAGGCGGGCCTGCCGCATCGTCACTGCCGCGGGCACAACCACCACCGGTTCCGGCTCCGGCGGTTCGGCCGGCGGGTTCAGAGGGTCGTACTCCACCAGCGTTGCCACGAAGTCCGGATGAAACCGTTCCTGGATGGGGATCTCGTTGTCCAGCGCATTGAACACGGGGGGAAGGATTTCGACGACGCGGCCGGCCGTCATCAGTGCGTAGGTCTTCATTTATGCGTACTCCCAAACAATCACGATGCCGGCGAAGCCATCGCCGCCTGCAGCGGCCCCCCCAGAGTTGTTCAGCACGAGGCCACTGCCGCCGGCGCCATAGTTGACAGCGTCGATGCCCGCGTTATTCCCGGCGGGACCTGCAGCGCCCAAACCGAACTGGCTGCCACCGCCATTGCCTCCGAAGCCGCCGTTAGCCGAAGCCGAGCCGCCAAAGGACGGATTGCCAGCGGCGCCGCGCACGCCATAGAGATTTGCGCCTGTGGGCGCTGATGTCGGTACGCCGTTGCCGTTCACCGCTGGAGGCGTCTGGTTGTTCAGCGTGCCGCCACCGATGCCGCCGGGCACGGTTAGGAGCGAACCGATCGAACTGGAACTACCATTGCCTCCTGTGGTGCCTGACGCTTTCACGCCCTTGGCGCCAACCGTGATCGCTTGCGAAGCTCCGACCGCCGAGGCAGTGAAAAGGCCGCGCCCATAGGCACCGGCACCACCCGGCGCGCCCAAGCTGATATTGCCTGCGGACGCCGTGCCAGCACCACCCCCTGCGCCGCCGCCTGCCTGCGCTTCGCCGATGATGAACGTCATCCCAGGCGTCGGCGTGTAGGTTCCACTCGCGGTGAAGACCTGCACGCCAAGAAGGCGGCCCTTGGTGATGGGCTGCGCGCCCACCAGCGGCGCCGCCGGGTAGACGCTGATGTTCGCGTTCACGACGGTCGACGCACCATTGGCGACAGTCACCACGAAGAGTCCGAGCTTGCCGGCGTCCGGCGCCGGCGTGGTCTGCGTGCCGGTCGTTGCCGCGGTGCCTGGCTTTGCGCTGACCACGGCGATGCCCTTGCGCACGGTCGGCTGCGCGGCACCGGAGTTGGCTGGGCCCGAATAGGCCACCGACGGGTTGCTGGCGTTGTAGTACGCCAGCACGGTCGAGCCGCTATCGCTGTCCTGGTAGCCAACCTGGATCAGGTAGTTGATGCTGAAGCCCGGCGTGCCCGGCGGCGCGATGGCGATGGTCGCAGCATCCAGCAAGATACCCTGCTTCACGATCAGGTGCGCCGTGTCCTGAGGCAGCGAGCTGACGGCCGTCGCCTCCAGGTTCTGCTGGCTGTAGATCTCGCCTGGAGCAACGAGCACGTTCAGCGACGGCACGACCGTCTGCGTAGTGCCGAAGCCTGTGGCCATGCCACCGGTGCCGAAGATGGCTTGGCTCAGCTTAGCCAGCCCCACCATGACCGACTGGTTTGTGAGCAGCAGGTCCGTTTCGAGCGGCACCTGCCCGGGGTAGTTAATGACTCTATCCATATGGAACTCCTAGTTGGATTGGTTTCCGATCAAACTCAAAACTCTCATGCACGGCTCCCGCGATGACTCGGCCAGCTCATCGGCACGATGCGAGAACCCTCGCGCAATCTGTCGTACGCGCGATCCCCCAACACCGCCTTCAAATCTGCGACAGCGAGGTTCGAAATGACGACGGTCGGCCGCTCTAGTCGGTACCGCTCGTCGACGATGGCGAACAATTGCTCGCGTTGCCACTCGCTATCACGCGTCACACCGATCTCATCGAGCACCAGTAGTGATTGATTGCTGAGCCGGTATAGGAGCTCGTCCGCGGTTTCAGGCTCATTCCAGCCTGCGCCCTCTTTTCGTCCAAAGCTCTCACGAAGCATCTTCATGACCTGGTGAACGGCGTGAATGCTGGCGCTCCGCAGACGTTGACGAATGACGTGCGAGACGATGGCCGAGCCAAGGTGCGTCTTGCCAGTGCCAGGCGGCCCGATCAGCCAGAGCCCGCCGCCAGCATCGGCGTTGAACGTCTCGGCGAACACGCGGCACGCCTGCAGCGCCGCGGCCTGCACGGGAAAATCCGCGGTATAGGTGTCAAACGTCGCGCGCGAGAACCTGCCAACCAAGCCGCTAAGACTGAGACGACGAGCAAGGTCTGCCACCGCTCGCGCATCCGCTTGCCTCTGCTGTTCCTCGGCTTCTCGCGCGACACGAAGCTGCTCCTCCTCCGCGGCACATGCGGGGCACCTCTTCCACAAGCGGCCGGCGCGCTCCACGGCCATATACGTGCCGTGGACCTCGCAATTGAGCGGCTCACGCACGCCGGAGGTCTCAGGCTGGAATTGATCCGTCGGCATTCATGCCCTCCGTGTAGTCGATGTCAGCGAAGCCGGTGTGCGTGGAGCGAGCTTTCGCAGCACCACGGTTGTCGTAGTTGCCCTGCAAGGTCTTCGTGAAGTTCTCAGCCTTCAGGACCCACTGCAGCGACGCCTGAAACTTCCGGTCGTTGTGGCCGGTCAGGAACGAGGACTTGCCCACCCGAGTAAAAAAATCCGCGAACCACGCGATTGCTTCGGCTTCCGTGCTAGCGAGGCGCACGCCGGCGTCGTCGGTCTCTGTCATCAACCAATCCCAGCGCGCGCGCATCGCATCAGCTGACTTACCTTTCCACAGTGACGCAATCGGTGCCGGGTTGACCGGAGCCTTCTGCTTCCAGAGTTCGATCAAGAGCTTGTGTGGACACGCAGGCAACTGTGTTGCCAAACCGCTCTTGGTTTCTTCCTTGGGTTCTATTGGGTTCTCTTGGGTTTCGTGTCCCGTTTTTGGTACCGGTGGCAGGGAAAAACGGTACTGGTCACCGGGAAAAACGGTACTGGTACTCGGGAAATTTGGGACCGGTCCCGCTTCTGGTGCCAGTTCCAGTTGCGGCACCTGTCCCGGTCCCGTTTCTGGCACCGGTCCCGAAGTTGGAACCTGTACCAAAGCAGGTACCGGTGCCAAAGTCGGGACCGGTCCCGCTTCTGGTACTGCTTCCATGCACAGCACGAAGACGATGGTCTGATTGGTTGCACCATCGGTACCGACAGCCCTGATAAAGCCTGCTTCCTTCAGGCGTTTGATGTTCGCGATGACGGTCTTGCGATCTTGGAGGGTGCGCTCGCACATGCTGGCGATCGACAGATAGGCGTGTAGCGCCGGCCACTCCTTGCCGAACCTCGAAACGGATGGGCGATCGCTGGCCACGTTGGCCAATGTCACCAAGAGTTGTCGCGCGCCACTGCTGCCAGTGGGTTGCTTCTCTGCCCAATCGATAGCCGCGTTGCTCATCGAATCCCTTCGTGCGCATGCACCTTGGCATCGATGGCGCCAGTCACCAGATCTACGAATATCTGCAGGTGGTCGAGCCTCTCGAATCGGCGGCACTGCCCCCAGCACGTAGCCAGATAGCAGTCCCGGCCATCTTCGAAGCGTTTGTAGATCGTGTGGCCGGCGCGCGCCGCGCGCGTGCGCAGCTGCTCGAACATCCTGTCCGTCACGGTCACGCTCGAAGCGATGGCAGTGCGCGGCATCAACGAGCGCCCTCAATTGCCTTGGCGATCTGGCGCGTAAATGCACGCAGCCTGTCTCCGTCACCTGTCGCACGAATCGCTTGGAGCGCCGCATGAAGAGCATCCGGCAGTGCGTCGCCGGTCTTGATCTGCGTGATGAGCTTCTGCGCATCCTGGCAGGCCTTGGCGCAAACGAGCACTGCGGTGGCAGTGCTCATGCTGCACCCGCCCGTTCGCGCAACCAGGCCGTCACGTCGCCCGCACGCCACCGTGTACAGCGGGCCCCATCTTTGATCGGCTGCGGGAAGCCGGCTGCTGCCATCTTCCTGCGGATCGTCGACTCGCCCAAGCCCGTAATGGTCTTCACAACCTCGATGCGGAGAAGCGCGTCGGGAATCTGGGCTGCCAGGATGGATTGCGCAGCCGGGCTGCGCGGCTTGGTGTTCGTGCTCATCAGTCTGCATCCTCAAAAATCAATCGGGCGGGCGTGGTCTGTCGCATCGCTTTTTCGAACAAGACCTCGAACGCCTGGAACGTGCGGGCGTCAACGCATCGGAAACTGGAATCCACGACCTTCAGACCGGCATGCGCCAGTACGTTGGCGAACTTGTCGAGGTGGTCACTCAGGAGGCGCGAGATCGTGCTTTCTGATACGCCCATGGCCGCGGCAATGGCCGCCTGGGTGGACTCGCGCTGAGCCGCCTGCAGCACCGCTGCAGCAATGCGACGCGCGCGCAGCGCCGGAAGACCTTGCTCGTTCATGCAGCACCGCCCGCAAACTTGCAGCGGGCCCAACTGAGCGGAGGTGCTGCACGCGATCGTGCAGAGGTGGTGCCGCGAAAGCGCAACGAGCGGTTGCCGACACGCCTCAATCCGAAGCGCCCTTCGCCCTGGGCTCTCTCGTCACCGATCGCGACGGCTCGCCCACAGTCTTGGCACGCAGCATGTTTGCGCCGTTCTGGATCTGCGTCGATGGCGTGGTAGTGGCCGAATACGGCGACGACGAGGAAGCCGCAGAAGCCCACTACACCCCTCTGCGGCTGGCGCTTCGCAAGCGCATGGGCTGGCCCACTGAACCGATCCAAGTGAACGCCTCGTGATCGAGCTCGCCTTCCTCATCCTGCTTCTTCTCGGACTTCGATTCGCAAGTGCAGGGAGGTGCCAGCATGAAGCACCTGCTCCAAGAGCTGCGGCAATGCAACCATAGCGATCCCAACCACCGACGCACTGGCGCCGGAAAGTGGGTCACCGTGAACGTGCCGGCCGAGCTGTGGGAAAAGATTCAAGCCGCCATCGAGCTGAATGAACCCAGTGAATTTCCATCCTCGATTCCGACGCAAAGGCCCCGTCGACCACCCGCCCAGACCCTGCAGGTGGCTCTCATACCCGACGCACTCTTGCGCATCGACGTTGTCGAACATCTCACCGGCCTCGGCGAGTCGACGATCCGCCGAAAGATGGCCACAGCCAACTTCCCGCAGCCGATCAAGAACGGTGCGCGATGCACGCGCTGGCGCGCCGGCGACGTGACGACCTGGCTGCGCGAGCAAGGTGCGGCGGCGTAGGCGCCACTGCTCTTTGCAGCAACGGACCACAAGCAATTGGGTTCCCTCAGGCCAGATCACATTCGGCCTCGATGCCTTCTTGCAGCGCATCTACTCGCCCTGCGATCGCATCAAAAACAAGGGCATCCAATGCGGGGGAACAGACGGGGGAACATTTCGAACGCCAACGAAGGGAAGCGAATGCTGGCGCGGTCTGCAGCTCGACCTTCAATCCCCTCCGGGGCCATTTGCGTCTCTAACCGCAACGGGTTTCTCCAACTTTTGCGCAGTTGCTCCGGCCCCGAAGAGCTGGCGGGGGATTTGGTCGACAGCGACTGGCTCACCATGGTCTGCTGCGTCGTCTACCCCATCGCCTTCCCCGATGACCCTCGGCATATCGCCAGACTGGCGCACGCTGTCCTTGCGCTCGGAAGGACAACGCACAGAGCACGCATGCGCGAGCTACCGTCCAGTCGACGCACTTGCTGCCGACGGATGCGGCGGTAGGTTTAACCCGCCCGTCGCCTGCTCACTCCCTCGCGGTACAGCCCCTCCGATCTCTCCCAAGACTGCCCAGTCATCCTCCGAAAGGTGATCGCTGCCGTGCTACCGGTATCCGTTGACTCCCACAAATGCGGTATTTGGTTTGCAAAATGGCATGGATAGATTCGGGTCTTCCACCACGAGGAGACGTCGATGAATTACAAGAGCCCGCTATTGGCATTCGGCCTTTTTCTTTACGCCGCCCTTGCGGGCGCCAATGAAGCGCAACGCGCGTGCGGAGACTTCGACAGCGCCGTCATGACAACGCGCGCGCAATGCCAGCGCGAGCGAACACAGGACGACAGAGAGTACTGCGCAGCCACTAGGCTCAAGCGCGCCCAAGACGCACACGCCTCGTGCCTTGTTCGATTCAACACCCGGGGAGCGGGATCCGTTCAAGAAGCCAGGGAGCGCTCAAATCGTATCCGGCGGGAACCCTGAGGCGAAATAAATCTTTCAATTCATCATTGACCAAACAGGGTTTTATAGGAGTTCACATGATTCGATTTTCTCTCGCTATCTTGCTGGCATTCGTCTCTTCTCATGCACTCGCCAGCAATTGGACGACATCCATGGACAATAAAAGAAAATGTGAAACTGCCGCTCACGAGGCTGAGAAGAATCGCCGACCGATGGCGGCCAACCATTACAAG
Organism: Variovorax sp. GW821-FHT09D04; assembly: GCF_059416405.1. NCBI lineage: Bacteria > Pseudomonadati > Pseudomonadota > Betaproteobacteria > Burkholderiales > Comamonadaceae > Variovorax > Variovorax sp. GW821-FHT09D04. The sequence continues at coordinate 778,073 of NZ_JBWKPA010000001.1, read as the reverse complement.
CAATGCGCCAAGGATTTTCAGACTGCTGCCCAATATTTTCGGGAGAATGATCAGGCGTACAACGGGAAAACGGCTTTTCAGCGTGGGCTTGACCAATACAACCGGGGGAACATGCAATAGCCAATATGCCTCGGTGCGCTGATCGAGAAGATCGGTCACCAGACTGAGTTCAGTGGCCCAATTTTTCTCTCCTCTCCTCAGGACCACCCTTGCCCGCCTTCGTGCGGGCTTTTTCTTGGCCAGCGCAGTCCCAGCCCACCGGTTTCCGTGGACTCCCACAAAAGAGGTATTTCGCTTGCAAATCGAGCGACTAGATTCGACTGGTCTCAAATCGAGGGGATGACGCCATGACGATAAAGACCACCGCGCAAGAACCTAACGCCACCTCCAACCGCCGAGGTCGGCATGGCCTCTTGCACGCAATCCGGATCCCCACCCACTTCCTGTCGGTGCTCGTCCTCTCGGCCTGTGTACTGGCTGTTCCTGCGGACGCTCGGGCTCAAGTCAATCCCGAGATCGCCAACTGCGCCGAGCTCAAGGACGAGGCCACAGTCACCCAGGCCGATCTCTGCGCCGCGCATGTCGGCTGCCGCTTCGTGCTGAACGTGCAGAAGACCTGCGCACGCGCCAAGAGCTACCTGGAGCGGCTGCAGGCGGCCATTGGCGAAGGCACGCGCACGCTGCTGTTCGGCTATCGCAAGGAAGTCACACCCGATGCCATCTTCACGGCAGAGCTGAACAGCGAGGAGCGCAGCAACGAGCGTGCGCTGGGCGCCCGACCCGACGTCCAGCCCCGCGCACAGGACATCGGCAACCGCGTGCGCGATGCAGGCACCGGCGATACCCTGAGCGGCAATGGCAAGAACGGCACCACCTGGGTCTATTACGGCCAGACCCGGGACGGCCAGGAAGAAGGCGCCGGCACGACGATCTTTTCCAGCGGCGAGATCCAGCGCGGCCAGTACCGGCAAGGCGAGAGGCAGGGGGCATTCGACGTCCTGCACCCCACCGGCGACCGGTTCGTGGGCGAGTATGTGAACGGCAAGCGTGTCGGCGCGGGCGCGTACGGCTTCAAGAACGGCGCCACCCTGGTCGGCCGCTGGACCGACACAGGCGCCGTGCAGGGCACCTTCACGCGCGCCGACGGCTCACGCTTCGAAGGCCTGCGCGTGGACGGCAAGCCCGCGCAGGGCCGCGAGTACCGCGCCGACGGGTCGCTATCCGAGGAAGGCCGCTACGACAAGGGCGTGCTGTCGGTAGGCGCGCGCATCGACACCGAGGGCAACCGGATCGATGTCAACCTGCCGCGCGACCGCGAGGCCGCCGCACGCGCCGAAGCAGAAAAGAACCGGCTCGCGGCCGAAGCCGAACAGCAGCGCAAACGCGAGCAGGCGGCCCAGGCCGAACAGCAATTCCGAACCAGCCTGCAGACGATGAACCCAGGCCAGCTGTTCGCCCGCGCCGACGAGCTGAACGCCCAGGGCGACCGCGCCCGCGCGCGCGAAGTGCAGCGCACCTTGATGAGCCGCTTCCCCGACCATCCGCTGGCGGCCACGACGGCGCGGCAGATGACGGGTGAGTCGGGTGGCAGCACGGCCGCGGGTGGAGGCTCGTCGTCCGCGGGCACGGCCAACGCGGCCAGCCGCCCTGCCGGGACGCGCCTTTCCAGCCAGACCTGCGAAGCCATGAAGCAGTCGGTCATCGCGACGAAGGTCGCACCCAATGCCTCGATCACCGCCAGCCAGGAAACGGTGATGTTCATGACGAAGACCGTGCTGGACATGATCGCCGCCAACTGCCCCACCGAGCCCGGCGTGACACCCGCCCAGATCGCCGCGGAACGCCAGACGCGCCAGCAGCAATACGCTGCCGCCGAGAACGCCTGCAATGCCGTGCAATCCGGGGGGCGCCGGTGCGTTGCGCAGAATCATTTCGGCCCCGGCCGTTGACGCCTGCGAGCGCAGGCCTCACGGCCTCACGCGCAGCCGCTTTTCGCGGGCCTCAGCACCTTGCCCTGAACTGCTGATCCCGGGCCTCCTTGCGTTGCTCCGCAATCCAGGATTGCGTCGCGCCACTCTGCGGTTGCCGCGCCAAACGGTCGTAGTGGGCCACCCGCTCGTTGAAGTGCGCACAGCGCGACGTGTCGCCACTGGTGCCCGTCACGCCCGGTGACGTCGCACCGCGTTGTTGCGCGGCCTGTTGCTGGACCGCATAGCCCTGCCGGGTTTGCCGGTCGGCCATCTCCACCTGCTGCTCCCACGGCAATCCTGCCGGGACCGGCTCGATGCGCTCGACCAGCGCGCCCCGCTCGCGGCAGTGATTCGGCGACCAGAAACGCCCTCCGCTGTTGCTGACGCAGAGAAACACCTGGGACGCACCTGCGGCCTCGAGATTGCGCACCGGCGGCGACACGTCGACCACGCGGCCACCGCTGCCGCCACACGGCTCACCGCTGTACTGGTTGCCGCATCGATAGACCTGCTGGGCATGGGCCATGCCGCTGGCGATCAGGAGAAGGCTGGCGAGGAAGGTGAGGCGCATGGACGCGATGGTAGTAGCGATGCCTCGCAGTGCACAGGTCATCGACGCCGGCCGCGCCGATGCACCGCGCGCCCCCGTCACACGCCGGCCTTGGCGCCCGCTGGACGCAACGCCTCTCGCGCACGGGCGGAGAGCGGCACGCGCTCGGGCAGCAGCGCCAGCGCCTGCGCCCCGCGCGCCGCAGTGCCCAAATTGGCCACGAAGGTCCGCCGCGCGTCGTGGAACTCGAAGATCAGGTTGAAGGTGCCATAGGCCTCGCGCACATCGACCTGGCGGATGTCCGCGAAGGGCCGCTCGCGCTGGCGCAGCACGCGGTACACCAGCTGCTCGCTTTCGATGCGCAAGACAGGGTTCAGGCTGTTGGTCGCCAGCGCCACCCACGGCAGTCCGCGCAGGCCGGTGAAGGTGGCCACGACGGGCACCGCGCCGCCCTTGATTGCAAGGGGCGCAGCCCCCGCCCGGGGCGCCTTGGGCGTACGGAGCTTCTTCCAGAGCCAGTAGAGGAACCAGAACGACAGCCCTTGAAGGACGATCACTCCGACGGTCCCCAGGACGGTCATCCAATCCATCTGCACGTCGCCTTCCTCTGTGACACAAGCCCGGGCCCTCCCCCGGCAAGGCGCCATTAAAGCAGAGGGCTCCACGCGCCAGATGCGCGCCGTCTGTCATTTGAATTCTGGATTCAATACTGTATATTTAAACAGTATTCTCAAGGAATCCACATGCCGAAGAACGCATCCCAGTCCACCGCGTGGGTGAACCATGACCCAAGCTGAGCTCTTCTTCCCCCGGCCGGCAGCGCCGCCCTCGCCCCTCTTCCACTTCCACGAGCCCGTCACCGCTGCGGTCGCGCTCGAAGACACCGAGGACGAGCCGCGTGACGCCTTTTCCGCCAAGCTGATCGACTACCCCCACTCGTCGGCCGACGCAGTCAGGGTCGCGGAGCAACGCTTCCGGCGCGAACTCGAAAAGCAGCTGGGCGCCGACGTGCTGCCGGCGATGCGCGCGTTCCAGAACGCCAGCGAGTCGAGCGACACCGACCTCACCAAGGGCGAACTCGCGCTGGCCGCGCGCTGGGTCAAGGCCTACGACGCCGCGCGCACGGCGGGCTTTCGCGACCTGGGCGATACCGACGAGGCGTACTTCGAAGTCAAGGCGATCTAGCACCCTGGCGAGGGCTCGTACCAGTTTTCGGTGATGGCTCCCTCGAGGGCAAAAAGACACACTTCGACGCGTTTGTCTTGTTTGCTTTCACAGGGGAAGAGTCCATGCCGATCCACGTCCACATCCACGGTGTCCATGGACAACCATCGCGCGTCCGCGCACTTCAGCACCTGACTGCCGTGGCCTTGCTGGTTGCCGGCAGTGCCCATGCGGCCGGCCTGGTCCACGGCAACGTGGGCAATGTGGGCGCGGTGCAGTCGGGTGGATTCGGCGGTGTCGGCGGAGGTGCCGCCTCGACCTCCGGCGACGGTGCGACAGCGCTGGGTGCGGGCGGCGATGGTGGCGTGGGAACGTCCGGCGGGACCGGCGGCACAGGAGGGGCCGGCGCCAGCGCCACCGCAAGCGGCACGACGGCCATCGGAGGCGGAGGCACCGGTGGAGAGGGCAGCGCAGGCGGCACGGGCGGCGCCGGAGGACGTGGCGCACAGGCATCGACCAGCGGGGCCATCGCGCTCGGCGCGGGAGGCACCGGCGCTAGCGGTTGCTGCGGCTTTTCCCCCCCGTCGGGCGGCAGCGGCGCACAGGCATCGGGCAACGCCGCCGTCGCCATCGGCAGCGCCTTGGGCTCCCAACAGGGCGCCCAGGCCTCCGGCAACGGCAGCACGGCCATCGGCGGCGCGAGCGACACAGCCTCGGGCGCCGCAGCACTGGCCGCGGGCGGCGTGGCGATCGGCTCGGGCAGCCGGGTCGCGAACGGTGCGAACGGCGGCGTGGCCATCGGCGCGAACTCGGTCGCCACATCGGCCAACACCGTGTCTTTCGGCAACGCGGGACAGACGCGCGGCCTCGTGAACGTGAGCGCCGGCGCGGTGAACGCCACCAGCACCGATGCCGTCAACGGCGGCCAGCTGTACACCGTGCGGCAGGCCGCGGACACCGCACAGGCCGCGGCCTCCGCGGCCAATGGCACGGCCGTCCTCGCCAGGGACGCCGCGAGCGCGGCGCAAGGTACCGCCAACACCGCCCTGGGCGCCGCGCAAACCGCGCAGGCGGGCGTCGCCACCGCGCAGGCCGCGGCGGCGGCCGCCCAGGGCACGGCCAACACCGCAACCACGGCCGCAGCCACGGCCCAGGGCACCGCCAACACGGCCCTCGGCGCGGCGCAAGGTGCGCAAGCCAGCGCCACGGATGCCAAGGCCACCGCCGTCGCTGCGCAAGGCACGGCCAACACCGCACTGGGCGTGGCGAACAACTCCGTGCAGTACGGCGCGGGCGGTGCCCAGGTCGCGCTGAACGCCAACGGCGGCGCCGGCACCACGCTGAGCAACGTGCGCGCGGGCGTCGCCGCCACCGATGCCGCCAACGTCGGCCAGCTGCAGCAGGTGCAGCAAGGCGCGCTGACCACGGCCAATACCTTCACGATGCAGCAGATCGCCGCCTTGCAGGGTGTCATGAACCAGGCGCTGTCCAACGGACTGTGCAGCTTCAGCGGCGGCAACGTGACCTGCGGCACCGGCACGCAGGCCACGGGCACGGGCGCCACGGCGCTGGGCACCAACGCCACTGCTAACGGCGACAACACCACGGCGATGGGCAACGGGGCGCAGGCGCGCTACGCGGGCTCGGTGGCGATCGGCGCGGGCGCGAAGGCGCTGGCCGATCCGACGACCGCCGTCGGCAACGACGCCGTCGCCACGGGCAACAACGCGGTGGCACTGGGCGCCAACACGCTGGCCGCGGGATCGAACTCGGTCGCCCTCGGCCAGGGCTCCGTGGCCACGCGCGACAACTCGGTGTCGGTGGGCAATGCCGCCACCGGCCAGACGCGCAGCATCGCCAACGTGGCGCCCGGCGTGCTGCCCACCGACGCGGTCAACCTGCAGCAGGCACAGCAGCTGACGGCGGCCGCGGTGTCGGAGGCGCGCAGCTTCGCGGCCAAGGGCGTGGCCGCGGCGATGGCGATGGGCGACGCGCCGATGCCGTCCGCACCGGGCAAGACCAGCTGGGCCGCGCAGCTGGCGAACTACAAGGGCCACTCCGCGATGGGTGCCAGCGTCGTGCACCGCCTCGCGACGGACATGCCGCTGGCGCTCTCCGCCGGGGTCAGCGGGTCGAACGGATCGGTGGGCGTGCGCGTGGGGCTCAAGGGCGAGTTCTGACGCGACGGCGCAGCCCGCCCGCCGCGCATAAGAAAACACGAAAAACGTATTTCCCAGCGACGGCATGGCGCGGGCACAGTCCCACGCCTGTATCGCTCTTTTTCCGGCGCGCCCTCGGGGCCGCCCGGCTCTCCATGGCATCCATCCACGACACGCCGACGCGCCCCGCCGCGCCCACGGCCCCCGCCCGCCCTTCCACGCTCGCCCCCTCTTCCCAGCAACTCGCCGAGCGCTTCCGCCCCGTCTTCGCGCGCATCGCCGAGCACGCGGCGCAGCGCGAGAACGACCGCGAACTGGCCTACGCGCCGGTGGCCTGGCTCAAGGCCGCCCGCTTCGGCGCACTGCGCGTGCCGCTCGCGCACGGCGGGCTGGGCGCATCGGTCGAGCAGCTGTACGACCTGCTGATCGAACTCGGCGAAGCCGACTCCAACCTGCCACAGATCCTTCGCGCGCACTTCGGCTTCATCGAACGCCTGTTCGCCGAGATCGATCCTGCGCTGCACGGCCCCTGGATGCGCCTGGCGGCCGACGGCGTGATCTTCGGCAACGCCACCACCGAGCTCGGCGAAGGCGCGCTCGGCGCGCTGCAGACCACGCTCACGCGCGACGCGCAGAGCGCCGACACGTGGCGCCTGGACGGCGACAAGTTCTACAGCACCGGCACGCTCTACGCCGACTGGATCTCGGTCGCGGCCCAGCGCCTGAACGACGACGGCAGCAGCGACCGCGTGATCGCGCTCGTGCCGGCGGAAGCGGCGGGCGTCGAGCGTGTCGACGACTGGCGCGGCTTCGGCCAGCGCCTGAGTGCCTCGGGCACGACGCGCTTTCGCCAGGTGCGCGTGAAGCCCGAGCACGTGCTGCTGTACGTGCGCGACCAGCCCACGCCGCTCACCGCGCATTTCCAGCTCACGCACCTGGCAACGCTGGCGGGCATCGCACGCGCCATCGTGCGCGATGCCGTGGCCTTCGTGCAGCCGCGCAAGCGCGTCTACAGCCACGGCAGCGGCGCCACGCCGCGCGAAGACCCGTTGGTGCAGCAGGTGATCGGCCAGCTCGCGAGCACGGCCTTCGTGGCCGCGTCGACCGTGCAGGCGGTGGCGCGCGGCCTGGGCGAGGTCGACCGCCACCTGCAGCGCGGCGAGGCCGTGCCCGAGCAGCTGCTGTTCGAGGTGGAGCTGAACACCGCCAAGGCGCAGGCCGGCATCGTCGACGCGGTGCTGCAGGCGGGCACGCGGCTGTTCGACATCGGCGGCGCCTCGGCGCTGCAGGAAGACCGGCGGCTCGACCGGCACTGGCGCAATGCGCGCACGCTGGCGTCGCACAACCCGACGATCTACAAGGGACGCGTGGTGGGCGACCACCTGCTCAACGGTGCGCGGCCGACCTTCTACTGGGCGGTCGGCGCCATCGCGAGCTGAGACGGGAAGAAAAAGGAAGACGCCGCGAGGCGGTGTTCAGACCCGCGGCAGCGCTGCGAGAAAGGTCGACACCACGATGGCAGCCGCGCGATCGAGCTGCAGGATGTCGGCGACGTCGAAGGCGTTCGGCGCCGTGTGGCCGCTGGTGCCGAGCGGCTTGCGGATTTCGACCAGCACTTCGGCGGCGAGTTCGCGATCGCTGCGCGGACGGCCGTCGGGGTGCATCACCCACTCGTCGACCTGCTCGATGGGGATGCTGCGAAACACCCCCACGATCGGGACGTACTTGTAGCGGTCCTCGCCCACGAGGATGGGCACGCTGAGATTGCAAAAAAACGTATTCGTCGACATGCGGAACGCCGTCGCTAGCCAAAGCAAAAGTTGATTAATTGTTTTCGAGTGTGACTCCGATAGTCATTTTCCCGACCGAGGGCATACGGCAAGACGTGACCTTCTGCACACAAAGTGCGGTCAATTCCGCCGAATTACTCGGGAAAACAACTACTTAATTCTTACACAAAGACACGGATGGCGCGCTTTGTGTACGATTTTTGGCATACGAAATGTTGCGACCGCCCCTTCGGCCCACCGAAACAGGCGCGCAAACAGCTGCGCCTCGCGGTGTCCGCACCGCGAGGAACGCAAGAAAAAACGAGAAGAAGAAACTCAGGCCGGCGCGCTGAACTGCGGCGCCCGCCGCTCGATGTTGGCCTTCACGGCCTCGAGCTGGTTCGGGCTGCCGATCAGCGCCTGCTGCTCGACCGACTCGGCGATCAGCAGCTCGGCGGCGCTGTGCGCGAGCGACGCGTTCAGCAGCCGCTTGCCGGCGCGAATGGCGTCGGGGCTCTTGGCGGCGATCTCGTGCGCCATCTGCAGCGCCTCGGCCAGCGGGTCGGCGGCCACGCGCGTGGCCAGGCCCAGGCGCACGGCCTCTTCGCCCGAGAAGATGCGGCCGGTGAAGGTGAGTTCGCGCACGACGTCGGTGCGCGCCAGTTCGCGCATCAGCACCATGCCGGCCATGTCGGGCACGAGGCCCCACTTGATCTCCATCACCGACAGCTTGGTGTCGGCGGCCACGAGCCGGATGTCGGCGCCCAGCGCCACCTGAAGCCCACCGCCGAAGGCCACGCCGTGCACGGCCGCGATGACCGGCACCGGCACTTCGCGCCACACCATCGCCACCTGCTGCGCGGCGTTCGAGAGGCCGTGCGTGCGCGCGACCAGGTCGGTGCCGCCGGCCGAGGCGCCCAGCACGTCGCTGGCGGCGCCCTGCCCCATGCGTTCGAACGACGCCATGTCGAGCCCCGCGCAGAAGGCCTTGCCGCGACCCGCGATGACCACGGCGCGCACGCTCTTGTCGCCCCGCAGCGCCTCGCCCGCCTGGACCAGCGCGTCGAACATCGCGGGGTCGAGCGCGTTCATCTTGTCGGCGCGCGCCAGCTGCAGTTCCACCACGCCGTCGGCGTGGCGGGTCCATTCGATACGGTCGCTCATTGCACGTCTCCTGTCGGTGTCGGGGTATCGGCTCAGTATCGCGCGACTGGGCCGCTGGGCGATGATGCGCACTGTCGCCGACCCAACACCTCCGCCGCCTCGCCATGCCCCTGGACCGCCGTCACTTTCTCCTGCAATCGGGCGCCACCGCCGCCGTCGTCGCGCTGTTCGGCCAGGGCTGCGCGCGCTCGCAACTGCCGCCTTCCACGGGCGCGACGAGCCCGGCGGGCTTCTTCACCAGCGTGCCCATTTCGCAACGCGACGCGGTGGTGGTGCCGCCGGAGTACGAGTGGCAGATGCTCTACCCCTGGGGCGCGCCCACGGGCGTTGCGGGCCGCATGCCGGCCTTCGCGCCCGATGCCGGCAACAGCGCCGACGAGCAGGCCCTGCAGGCCGGCATGCACCACGACGGCATGCACTTCTTCGCGCTCGACGCGCGCGGCGAACGCGGCCTGCTCGTGATGAACCACGAGTACACCGACGAGCAACTGCTGCACACCGACGGCGTGAAGGCCTGGAACGCCGACAAGGTCCGCAAGTCGCTGCATGCGATGGGCGTGTCGGTGATCGAGGTCCGCCGCACACAAGAAGGCTGGCGCCAGGTGCTGCCCTCGCCCTACGCACGCCGCGTGCACGGCCGCACGCCGATGCGCATCGCCGGCCCCGCCGCGGGCACGCCGCTGATGCGCACCGCCGCCGACCCGGCAGGCACCGGCGTCTTCGGCACCTTCGCCAACTGCGCGATGGGCGTCACGCCCTGGGGCACCTACCTGACCTGCGAGGAGAACTTCCACGGCTATTTCGGTGGCCCGAAGGAGGCAGCGAATCACGCGACACCCGCGCAGCGCCGCTACGGCACGGTGCCGGGCGCGCAGTGGGTCGAGTACTGGCGCTTCGACGAACGCTTCGACCTGAGCCGCCACCCGAACGAGCCGCACCGTTTCGGCTGGGTGGTCGAGATCGATCCCTTCGACCCCGAATCGGTGCCCGTCAAGCGCACCGCGCTCGGCCGCAAGCGGCAGGAAAGCGCGACCTGCACCGTGGCCAAGGACGGCCGCGTGGTGGTCTACATGGGCGACGACGCGCGCTTCGAATACATCTACAAGTTCGTGAGCCGCGACCCCGTGCGCCCCGGCACCGATGCCGCCGCACGCGCGGCCAACCGGCACCTGCTCGACGAGGGCGCGCTGCATGTCGCGCGCTTCGACGCCGATGGGCGCGGGCGCTGGGTGGAGCTCGTGCACGGCCTCCACGGCATCGACTCCGCCAGCGGCTTCGCCAACCAAGCCGAAGTGCTGATCCACGCGCGGCTGGCGGGTGACATCGTCGGCGGCACGAAGATGGACCGCCCCGAATGGATCGCCGTGCATCCGCACAGCGGCGAGGTGTACGTCACGCTCACCAACAACTCGCAGCGCGGCGACCTCGGCAAGCCCGGCGCCGATGCCGCCAACCCGCGCGCGCCCAACTTCTTCGGCGGCATCCTGCGCTGGCGCGAGGACGGTGGCGACGCGGCGAGCACCGCCTTCGCCTGGGACCACTACGCGCTCGCAGGCGACCCCGCGCAGCCCGGCGCCGGCACACGCTACCCCGGCGACCACGCCGATGTCTTCGGCTGCCCCGACGGCCTGCACTTCGACAGCGGCGGGCTGCTGTGGATCCAGACCGACATGAGCGGGCAGTCCATGGGCAAGCCGCCTTACGCCGCGCTCGGCAACAACCAGATGCTGTGCGCCGACCCGGCCACGGGCCGCGTCCAGCGCTTCCTCACGGGGCCCAACGGCTGCGAGATCACGGGCTGCGTGGTCACGCCCGACCGGCGCACGCTGTTCGTCAACATCCAGCACCCGGGCGAGTCGCGCGACGACGGCGACGCGAAGCACAACAGCGCCTGGCCCGACGGCGCGGCACCCGGCAGCGCGCGCCCGCGCTCGGCCACGCTGGCGATCCGCCGACGCGACGGCGGTATCGTCGGCACCTGACAGTCGAACACATCACAACAACAGCCCCAGGAGATCCCCGTCATGAGCATCCGCATCGTCCGCCTCGGCACCCCGCGCGCGCCCGGCGAGGGCCTGCGCATCGGCACCGTGCGCCGCCCGCCGCGCGGCGTGCCGAAGACCGAGTTCGCCTCGCAGAACTGGTACGACGTGTGGTACCCCAACCTCGCGCCGTCGGCCGAGACGATGAAGCTGGGGCAGGAAGCCGAGACCCCGGCGCAATGGAACGCCTTCATGCGCAAGTACAAGGCCGAGATGGCCGAGGCCGACGCGAGCCGCAGCCTCGACCTGCTCGCGGCGCTCTCGCACACCACTGCGCTCGCGGTCGGCTGCTACTGCGAGGACGAGTCGCACTGCCACCGCTCACTGCTGCGCGGCCTGCTGGCCGAGCGCGGCGCGGACATCGCGGCCTGAGCGCGGTCGCTCAGGCCAGCGGTGCGCCGACGAACACGGGCAGCTGCTCGGCCTGCGCCGTGTAGGCGGCGAGCAGTGGAAAGTCCGACGGGCGCACCGCGTCGGGCAGGATGAACTGCGTGAAGGTCCAGGCCACCGCCGCCGAAATGCCGCCCTGCGTGATCGTGCGCTCGTCCGGCGCCGCCAGCGGTGCGGCGGCCAGTTCGCGCTCCAGCTCCGCATACGCCGTGTTCAGCTGGCCCTGCACGCGGTCGACCCACGGCTGGTGCTGCTTCTCGCTGGGCCGCAGGTTGCGCTCGTAGACGATCTGCACCGTCTTCTCGCAGGCCGCGAGCGCGAGCCCCGTGAGGCGCAGGTCGCGCAGCCGACCCGCCGGGCCGGCAGGCCACAGGCTGCGGCCGGTGACCGCTTGCGCGTGGTCGATGATGAGCGTCGAGTCCATCAGCACCGTGCCGTCATCGCACACCAGCGTCGGGGCCTTCACCACCGGGTTGATCGCGCGGAACTGCTCGAAGGTGCTGAAGACCGAGATCGAGCGGTGCTCGAAACCGAGGCCGAGCAGGCGCAGCGAGATCGCGGCGCGGCGAACGAAGGGCGAGTCGAGCATGCCGACGAGTTGCATGGGGTCTCCTGGAAAAAGATGACCGCCACCATAGCGCCCGCGCCGCGCGCGCAGAAGGGCAACCCATCGAAAATCGGCGCACCTTACCGATCGATCATCGGTCCCCTCTTCTTTCGCCGCACGCCATGACCCTCGACAAGAAAGACCGCCTCATCCTCGAAGCCCTGCAGACCGATGCGCGCCAGAGCCTGGCCGCGATCGGCAAGCGCATCGGCCTGTCGCAGCCGGCGATGAGCGAGCGCGTGCGCAAGCTGGAGCACGCCGGCGTGATCGAAGGCTACGGTGCGCGCGTGAACCTGCGCGCGCTGGGCGTGGGGCTGGAGGCCATCATCCGCATCGACACCACGCACGCGGCCATTGCGCGCTACCTCGCGCTCTTCGAGGCCATGCCCGAGGTGCTCGCGGTGGACCGCGTGACCGGCGCCGACTGCTTCTTCGTGCGCTGCGCCATCGCCGAGCCGACCGACCTGGAGCGCGTGGTGGATGCACTCGCGGTCGATGGTTCGGTGACCACCTCGCTGGTGCTGTCGAGCCCCGTGCGCAAGCAGGTCACCGTGGGCGCCGCGAAGCCGCCGCGCAAGTAAGCGTCAGCGCTGCGCCTTGTCCTTCTGGTTCTGCGCCTCGATGCGTTCGCGCGCGGCCAGCCAGTCGGCGTCGCTCCACTCGCGCAGCTCGTAGAAGTTGCCGCCGGTGGCCAGCGCATTGCCGCCGTCCATCATGATGCTCTGGCCCGTGAGCCAGTCGCATTGGCCCGGCGCCATCAGGAAGGACGCGAGGTTCTGCAGCTCGCTCATGCGGCCCACGCGCGCCATCGGGTTGGTCTTGATGCTGCGCGCGCCGGGTTCCTCGCCGGGGTTCAGGCGCTTGCTCATGCCTTCGGTCGGGATCTCGCCGGGGCCCACGGCGTTCAGGCGGATGCCGTGGCGCGCCCACTCCACCGCGAGCGACTTGGTCATGACCTCGATGCCCGCCTTGCTCATGGCCGAAGGCACGACGTACGGGCTGCCGTTGTCGACCCAGGTGACGATGATGCTCATCACGCTGCGAAAGGCATCGCCCGGCTTCCACGCGCCCGACTTGGCCTGCGCCACCCAGCGCTTGCCCACCGCCTGCGTCACGTAGAAGCTGCCGTGGAACACGATGTTGGCCACGGCGTCGAAGGCGCGCGGCGAGAGGCTCTCGGTCGGCGAGACGAAGTTGCCCGCCGCGTTGTTGACAAGGCCGGTGAGCCCTCCGCTCTGGAACAGGCTCTCGACCATGTCGTCGACCTGCTGCGCGATGCGGATGTCGACGCCGAAGGCATCGATGCGCCGATCGGGAAACTGCTGGCGCCAGGCGGCGGCGGTTTCTTCACAGACCGCCTGGCGCCGGCCGCAGATGGCGACGTCAGCGCCCAGGCTCAGAAAGCGCTCGGCCATGGCACGGCCGAGGCCGGTGCCGCCACCGGTGACGAGGATGCGCTGGCCGCGCATCAGGGATGCTTCGAACATGAGGGGTCTCCTTGGCGTTGCGGCAGCGGCAGGAGCGCGTGCTGCCATCGGCCGCATGCTACGACTGCCAGGGCGCCATGGCTTGCGGAATCTGGCTCTGCCGGCGGGTGAAAATGGCCGCGCCCCCTTCCCTTTCACCCCTGGACCTTCCGGACACACGACCCATGCCCCGTTCCTCCGATGCTTCCTTCCTGCCGCTCGACGGCGTGCGCGTGCTGAGCCTGGCGCTCAACCTGCCAGGCCCCGCCGCGCTGCTTCGCTGCCGCACGATGGGCGCGGCCTGCCTCAAGCTGGAGCCGCCCGGCGGCGATCCGATGGGGCTGTACAACCGGCCCGCGTACACCGCGCTGCACGAGGGCGTCGAGGTCCGCACGGTCGACCTGAAGACCGAGGCCGGCCAGGCGCAGCTGCATGCCGAGCTGGCCCGCACCGACGTGCTGCTGACCTCGTTCAGACCGTCGGCGCTGCAGAAGCTGAAGCTCGACTGGGCCTCGCTGCAGGCGCGGCATCCGGCGCTGTCGCAGGTCGCCATCGTCGGCGCACCGGGCGAACGCGCCGAGGAGCCGGGCCATGACCTGACCTACCTCGCCGAGAGCGGCCTCGTCACCGGCACCGCGCTGCCGCCCACCCTGTACGCCGACATGGGCGGCGCGCTGCTCGCGAGCGAGGCGGTGCTGAAGGCCGTGCTGCAACAGACCCGCCAGCGCGGCGGCATGTACCTCGAGGTGGCGCTGAACGCCTCGGCCGACTGGCTCGCCCAGCCCCGCACCTGGGGGCTGACGAAGCCCGACGGCGCGGTGGGCGGCGCACACGCCGGCTACCGGGTCTACCCCTGCGCCGACGGCCGCGTGGCGGTGGCGGCGCTGGAACCGCACTTCGCGGCGCGCCTGTGCGACGTGGCCGGCGTGGCGCCGCCGGACATGATGGCGCCGGCCACGCACGCGGCGCTGGCCGCCTGGCTCGCGACGCGCACGCGCGCCGAGCTGGAAGCCATGGGCCGTGAGCGCGACGTGCCGCTGCTCACGCTGGCCGACTGACGGCGCTCAGGACGCCGGCAGGCGCAGGTCGCTCAGCTTGCGGTCGAGCTTGATGAGCCAGATGCGCGTCGGCCGCTCCAGGTCGGAGCCGCGCGTGATGCGCGCGCTGGTGGCGCCCGCGGGGCAGCCGCTGAAGAGCTTGCCGGTGGCATCGACCGTGCAGTCTTCGACGCTGCCGGCCACGGTCTTTCCATCGGCGCCGAGCAGCACGGTGCCCAGGCCGAAGTCGTTGTCGTTCACCAGCGCCAGCGTCTGGTCATCGACGACCGTCAGGCCCTCGGCCTTCTCGGCCAGCCAGCCCAGCACGTTGAGGTCGAGCAGCTCGGTCTTGCGCATCGTCACCACGGTCGAATAGTCGACGCCATTCGAGGGGGCCTGCGTGATGCTGCTGATCTCGAGGTTGTGGTTGAACTCCGGGGCGGCGATGTTCGTCGCGTTGGCCGGCAGCTCCACCAGCATCAGCTTGTTGAACACCTTGCCGTCGCCCTTGCGCGCGCCCTGCTCGATGACGATGAAGCGGCCGTTGCCCAGGCTCACCATGTCGCCGAGCTTGGCGTTGCCGGTGCGGTCCTTGTCGTACTGGCTGCCGTCGATCGGGTAGGCGTAGAGCTTCGAGGTCTCGGTGGCCGGATCGAACGCGAGCCAGCGCGTGAACTTCGCGATGTGGCGCACATCGGTGTTGCTGCCGCCCGGCGGCTTGGCCTTGATCGACTTGCCGTTGGCGTCGCGCGGATCGATCGGGCTCTGCAGGAAGCCGTGCAGCACGCCGCTGGCCGCGTCGAGCGTCAGGCCTTCCATGCCGCGATTGGGGCGGCGCTGGGCCAGCACCGCCGGCAGGTCGGTGGCGCCGGGGCCGGGCGCGTACTTCTTCTCGACCACGCCGCTGGCGATGTTCAGGCGCGCGATGAAGGGGCCGTACTCGTCGCTGGTCCACAGCACGTTGCGCGCCTTGTCGAGCACCAGGGTCTCGGGGTCGAGGCCGTTGGCGTCGTAGCCGGCCTTGGCTTCGTCGAACTTGTACTGGTCGGTCAGCGGGGTCTCGCCCGTCGAGCCCACGCCCGAGCGCGGCGGCAGGCCGGTGATCTTGGTGTTCGCGTCGCGCTTGAGCGGCACGCTGGTGCTGAGCACCGCGCCGGTCTTGCCCACGCGCACGATGCCGAAGCTCGGCGCGAACGATGGCGCCGGGAACACCTTGCTGATGCTGGTGACACCGTCGCCGCCGCCGGGCACGGGCGCGGTCGGGCCGTCGCCGTTGGGGCCGCGGTCGGTGATGGCGTAGAACTCGAGCGCGCCGTCGTCGGCCTTGCCCTTGAACGCCAGGCCCGAGCCGTAGGCCGGCAGGAAGCCCTGCGGAAAGTCGGCCTTGATGTCCGGGTTGTCGCCCTCGTAGGGCACATGGAAGCGGGTGTCGGCCTGCAGCTGGTAGCGCGTGACAGCGATGCCGATGGTGCCGAGCTGGTTCGTCTGCGTCGACGCCTCGGTGACCGGTGCGGCCAGGCGCGAGGCCAGCGTGTCCTCGAAGTGTTCGCGGGCCAGCATGCGGCGGTTCGAGTCGACCATGCGGGCATTGTAGGGAGCGGGCAACGCGGCCAGCACCGCGTTGAGCGCGGTGTGGAAGGCGTCGGGCGCGGCGTTGAAATCGAGCGCGCCGGCCGTCAGCGCAGCCTTGAGCGCGGGCGTCAGGCGGATGCCGTTGGCGGGGTCGCGGTCCTCGTCGAAGCTCTGCAGCGCGAGCAGGCGGTTGACCACGGCATCGGCCTTCACGTCACTGCCGCCGGCCAGGGTGAGCGGCGTGATCGCTTCGCCGCATGCGGCGCTGCCCAGGGCCAGCGCGCCGGCGCTGAAGGTGACGGTCTCGCCGTCCTTGCAGGTGAACTCGCCCTTGGCGTTGGTGGCGGCCTTGGCGGCGCTGCCGGCCACGTAGTCGAGGCCTTCCACCGCGGCATCGAGGAAGGTGCCGGTCTTCGACTGTGCAGCGGGCGGATTGGTCGTGCCGCCGCCCACCGGGAACGACCAGCCGCCCCCGCCGCCGTTGCCGCCGCCGCAGGCGGTCAGCACCGCGCCAGCGCCCACGAGCGCCAGCCATCCCATCCTCGATCCTCTTGTTGTCTTGCGCATTGCTTGTTGTCCTTGTGATGCGCCCGCGCAAAGGCGCAAGCCCCGGCGATTAATGCCGAGGCAGATGACAAGCCCGTGAAACTGCAACCGAAAGGTTGCGGTGCTCAGCGACCGCTGCCGTCGCGCTGGCGGTCTTCGCGCTTCACCGCGAGGTAGGTGTCCAGGTCAACCTCGTGCAGCTGGCGCGGGTAGCGCTCGGCCGCCGCGAACCAGTAGCGCTGCCGGCGCTCGGCCGGGTCGTTGGCGCCGGTGGCCAGGTAGGCATCGAGCGTGAGGAAGTAGCGCATCGCATTGCGCTCCACCAGCCCGCGCAGGCCGCGGATGTACTCGGGCTGGCCGTCGGCGCCCTTGCCCACCACGGTGAAGCCCACCTTGGAACTGCCGAAGGTGGCGAGGTAGGCCTGCGTGGCAAGCCGCACCATCGTGTTGTGGTTGTAGCCGTAGCTGAAGTGCAGGAAGGTCTTGCGCTCGTCGAGCGCCACCGCTTCGAGCCGCACGCGGTAGTTGCTGGTGCCGAACGGGCCGGTGTCGGCCGACATCTCGACCTGCAGGTGCTCGGGCGTGGCGCTGGCCACGCGGTAGGCAAAAGGCAGCTCGAAGGCCTGGTCGACCGGCTTGTCGTAGCGGCGCACCACGAACAGCGTGAGCGTCTCCTTGCCCTGCGGCGAGGTGCTGATGCGGCAGCGCCGGTTGTTGATGTGCAGCGTGAGCAGTTCGCACCAGTGGTCCGAGCCCTTGAGCGCCGCGCTGACCTTCGACAGCGGATGCTCGACCACGGCGTAGATGTCGCCCTCGAGGCCGCCGGGCGTCTCGGTGGAGTCGAGCTGCACGGGGCGCCCGAAGCGGCTCTGGTCGAGCTTGTCGCTGAGCTTCTGGTGCTCGGCGCGCAGGGCCTGGGCCCCCGCGGGCGCGGAGGCCTCGGGGGCCGCCGCCTGCGCCAGCAGCGACACGCCGCAGCAGGCGGCCACCGCCAGGATGCGCTTCCACGAAACCGGCACGGGGGGCGAACTGCTCATCATGGGGCTACACGATACCCCGGTTCCGCCGCACCAGCAGCAGCATCGCCCCCGCCAGCAGCGCCGCGCCCAGCCATTGGCGCGGCGCCATCGGCTGCGCCAGCCACAGCGCCGCGAGCCAGGCCGCCACCAGCGGCTCGATCAGCGTGCCGACCACCGCCGCCGTCGGCGAGAGCCGGCGCGCGCCCCAGGCGAAGGCCAGGTAGGCGACCGAGGTGGTGGCCACGCCGGTGTAGGCCGCGCCCGTCCATTGCGCCGTGCCCTCGGGCCAGGTGATGCCGTTCGCCACCGCGACGCCGAGCATGCACAGCGCCGCGGCGCTCATGCCCCAGGCGGACGCGGTCACGGCCGGCACCCGCGCCGGCATGCGCGCGTTGCCCAGCACCGCCAGCGCGTAGCAGACGGCCGAGCCGAAGGACCACGCCAACCCTGCGCCGTAGCCCGTCGGCAAGGCGCCCCAGCCAGCGGCCGGCATCACCAGCAGCAGCACGCCCGCCAGCGCCAGCACGAGGCCGCCGAGCAGGCGCGCACCGAAGGGTTCGTAGCCGCGCAGCACCGACACGCAGGCCACGATCAGCGGCGCGCAGCAGATCGAGATCACCGTCGGCAACGCGGCGCCCAGGTGCGCGATGCCGGCGAACCAGCAGCTCACGTTCAGCGCCATCGCTGCGCCGGTGCCGATGACGTGGCCCTGCTCGCGGCGCGTCAGATGGCGCCAGCCGGCATCGGTGGCCGGCGCGCGCCGCGTCGCCTGCCAGTGCAGCCACCACAGCAGCGGCATGCCCAGCGCGAAGCGCGCCAGCGACAGGCTGTGCGGCGCAATGCCGCCGTCGATCAGGAATTGCGCCACCAGGGCGCCGCCGCCCCAGAGCACGCCGGCCAGCAGCACGCCGCCCCAGGCCAGGGCGGCCGTTGTTCTTGCATTCATGTTGAAACTCTCCGTGAGGCCCGTCGCCTCGGCGTCGCGTCGACGCATTGCCGGGGGCGGGCATGACCATCCGGCCACCGCCCGGCCTGTCTTCGCTCAGCGGAAGAAGGCGGACGGCAGCGACCACTTGCAGGCCTGACGGGCGCGGCGCGAAGCGCGCGCGAACGTCAGCGGCAGGTCGAGGAAGGGGGAGAGTGATGCAGGTGCATGAGCGGCCGATGATAGGAGCGGCGCCCCGCGCCCACAAGAGAGAATCGCCGGCATGTGCCCTGCTCTCTATCACCGCCTGCCATGAAGCGCCAAGGTCGACTCGTTCGTTGGGAGGCCGAGCGCGGCTTCGGTTTCATCCGCAGCCCGGAGGTGTCGGCCGACGTGTTCGTGCACCTGCGCGACTTTCGCGACCGCCAGCTGAAGCCGCAGGTCGGCATGGCGGTGCACTTCGAAGAGATCCATGTCGGCGGCAAGGGGCCGCGTGCGGTGGCCGTGGAAGCGGCTGCGGCCTCGGCGGCTGCCGTGCCTCGTGCAGCGTCACGCGCGCAGCCGCGCCGGCCTTCGGGGCGCAGCACAGCCGGCACGCCGTGGGGCGCTTGGCTGATTGGGGTCTACGCCGTCGGCCTGGGCGCCGCAGTGTGGCTCGGCCGCCTGCCGCTGCTCACGCTGGCAGTCGTCGCGGGGCTGAGCCTGCTCACCTTCGCGGCCTATGCCTTCGACAAGAGCGCGGCGCAGGCCGGGCGCTGGCGCACGCAGGAAAGCACGCTGCACCTGCTCGCCCTCGCAGGCGGCTGGCCGGGCGCGTGGTGCGCGCAGCAACTGCTCCGGCACAAGTCGAGCAAGGAGAGTTTCCTGTGGAGGTTCTACGTCACGGTCGCGCTGCACTGCGCGGCGCTGGGTGCGTGGGTGTTCTGGCTGTCGAAGCACGCGGCCTTGGGCTGACCGCGCCTTCGACCAGGCCTCAACGCACCTTGCGTGAAGGCTTGTTGAGCGGCTTGCCTCCGCTGCCGTTGTCGCGCGGCGGCAGGCCCGTGTGCTGCGTGAGGATGCGGCCCTTGGAGGGCTTCACCGGCGACAGCCTGACCGGCGCCGCGGCCTTGGCGGCCACCGGCGCGGAGGTCGAGTTCTTGCGGCGTGCGCTCGTGTAGCCGCCATCGGTCAGCGGCTGCCACGTCGGGATCAGGTGGTGCTTGCCGTTGCCGATGAGGTCGGCGCGGCCCATGCTCTTGAGCGCCTCGCGCAGCAGCGGCCAGTTGTTGGCGTCGTGGTAGCGCAGGAAGGCCTTGTGCAGGCGGCGGCGCTTGTCGCCGCGCACGATGTCCACCGTCTCGCTCTCGCGCGTGATCTTGCGCAGCGGGTTCTTGTTGGTGTGGTACATCGTCGTCGCGGTGGCCATAGGCGACGGGTAGAAGGTCTGCACCTGGTCGGCGCGGAAGCCGTTCTTCTTGAGCCAGATTGCGAGGTTCATCATGTCCTCGTCGCTGGTGCCCGGGTGCGCGGCGATGAAGTACGGAATGAGGTACTGCTTCTTGCCCGCCTCGGCCGAGTACTTCTCGAACATCTGCTTGAACTTGTCGTAGCTGCCGATGCCGGGCTTCATCATCTTCGTGAGCGGGCCCTGCTCGGTGTGCTCGGGCGCGATCTTCAGGTAGCCGCCGACGTGGTGCTGCACCAGCTCCTTCACGTACTCGGGCGACTGCACGGCCAGGTCGTAGCGCAGGCCGGAACCGATGAGGATCTTCTTGATGCCCTTGAGCGCCCGCGCGCGGCGGTAGATCTTGATGAGCGGGTCGTGGTTGGTGCCCAGATTCGGGCAGATGCCCGGGTACACGCAGCTGGGCTTGCGGCACGCCGCCTCGATCGCGGGGCTCTTGCAGCCCAGGCGGTACATGTTGGCCGTGGGGCCGCCCAGGTCGGAGATGGTGCCGGTGAAGCCGCTGACCGAATCGCGGATGGCCTCGACCTCCTTGATGATCGAGTCTTCCGAGCGGCTCTGGATGATGCGGCCCTCGTGCTCGGTGATCGAGCAGAAGGTGCAGCCGCCGAAGCAGCCGCGCATGATGTTCACGCTGAAGCGGATCATTTCCCACGCGGGGATCTTGGTCGCGCCGTCGTGGCTGCCGTTCTCGTCGGCGTAGCGCGGGTGCGGGCTGCGCGCATACGGCAGGTCGAACACGTGGTCCATCTCGGCCGTGGTGAGCGGAATGGGCGGCGGGTTGATCCACACGTCGCGCGCCGTGGCGCCCTCGCCGTGCGCCTGCACGAGCGCGCGGGCGTTGCCGGGGTTGGTCTCGAGGTGCAGCACGCGGTTGGCGTGGGCGTAGAGCACCGGGTCGCTGCGCACCTGCTCGTACGACGGCAGGCGGATCACCGAGCGGTCGCGCGGCGGCACGGCGATCTTGCCGCGGCCTTGCAGCGCCGGGTTGGGCACGAAGTTCAGCGGCTTGATGGCGGGGTTGACGACCGAGCCGGCGGCAGAGCCCGCGGCTTCGGCGGCCTTGGCGACGGCTTGCGCCTCGTCTTCCTTCGCGCAGGTGGCGCCGTTGGCCTTGGCCTGGTCGGAGACCATCAGGTACGGGTTGACGTGCGCCTCGACGCGGCCGGGTTCGTCGACGCTGGTGGAGTTGATCTCGAACCAGGCCTCGGGCGTTTCGCGGCGCACATAGGCGGTGCCGCGCACGTCGGTGATCTGCTGCACCGGCTCCTTGGCGGCCAGGCGGTGCGCGATCTCGACGATGGCGCGCTCGGCGTTGCCGTACAGCAGCAGGTCGCACTTGGCGTCGACGACGATGGAGCGGCGCACCTTGTCCGACCAGTAGTCGTAATGCGCGATGCGGCGCAGGCTGCCTTCGATGCCGCCCAGGATGATCGGCACGTCGTTCCAGGCTTCCTTGCAGCGCTGCGAATACACGATGGCCGCGCGGTCGGGGCGCGAGCCGCCGACGTCGCCGGGGGTGTAGGCGTCGTCGCTGCGGATCTTGCGGTCCGCCGTGTAGCGGTTGATCATCGAATCCATGTTGCCGGCCGTGACGCCGAAGAACAGATTCGGCTTGCCCAGCACCTTGAAGGGCTCGGCGCTTTGCCAGTCGGGCTGCGCGATGATGCCCACGCGAAAGCCCTGCGCCTCGAGCATGCGGCCGATGACCGACATGCCGAAGCTGGGGTGGTCGACGTAGGCGTCGCCCGTGACCACGATGATGTCGCAGCTGTCCCAGCCGAGCGCGTCCATCTCCTTGCGCGAGGTCGGCAGGAACTTGGCCGTGCCGAAACGGGCCGCCCAGTACTTGCGGTAGCTGGTCAGCGGCTTGGCGGCACGCGCAAAAAAGGAGACGTCGACGGGGGCGTTCATCGGTGGGAGCGGACAGCGCCGGGGCGCCGCCTGTGTGGGCAACCCTCGATTTTAGGGTTTTCCAGCATTTCTGTCGCCCCGAAGATCCCTTGCCCCGGAATGAGAGGGCTCTTATTTGATTGCCAAAGTCAATTAATTTGAATGACAATGGCAATCATGTCCACGCCAACGCCCTCCGTCGACCCGTCCGCCGTCAAGGCCATCCGCCGGTTCAACCGCTTCTACACGCGCCGCATCGGCGCCCTCGACCCCTACCTGGGCAGCGACCTGTCGCTGACCGACGTGCGCGTGCTCTACGAGCTGGCGCACCGCGAAACCCCCGTCGCCAGCGAGATCGGGCGCGACCTGGGCTTCGACGCCGGCTACCTCAGCCGCATCCTGCGCCGCTTCGAAACCCACGGCTGGCTCACGCGCGAGCCGCACCCGCGCGACGCGCGACAGAGCGTGCTGCGCCTGACCGAGGCCGGCCATGCCGCATTTGCGCCGCTGCAACAGAAATCGCGCGACGAAGCCGCCGCCCTGCTCGCCGCACTGCCGCCGGCGCAGCAGAACCAGCTGGTGCAGGCCATGGACACGGTGCAGGCGCTGCTCGAACCGGTCGCGCCGCCGGCCCGGCCCCAGGCCGCCGTGCTGCGCGACCCGGCGCCCGGCGACATCGGCTGGGTGGTGCAGCAGCACGGCGAGTTGTACGCGCGCGAATACGGCTGGGACCACCGCTTCGAAGCGCTCGTGGCGGGCATCGCGGGCGAGTTCCTGCTCAAGTTCCAGCCCGAATGGGAGCGTTGCTGGATCGCCGAGCTCAACGGCGAGCGCGTCGGCGCGATCTTCGTGGTGCGCAAGTCGGCCACCGTGGCGCAGCTGCGCATGCTGATCCTCACGCCGGCCGCGCGCGGGCTGGGCCTGGGCGGACGCCTCGTGGACGAGTGCATCGCCTTCGCGCGCCGCAAGGGCTACAAGAAGATGACGCTGTGGACCAACAGCTGCCTCACGGCCGCGCGCAGCATCTATGCCAAGCGCGGCTTCCAGCTCACGCACACGGAGCCGCACGAGGGCTACGGCCAGCCGCAGGTGGGCGAGACGTGGGAGCTGAAGCTGTAGCGCTTACTGCATGTACCAGCCGTGGCTCACGACGAGCGACTGGCCGGTCAACGCGTTGGTCGGAAAGGCCGCGAACAGCAGCGCCACGCGCGCCACATCGTCGGTGGTGGTGAACTCGCCATCCACCGTCTCCTTGAGCATCACGTTCTTGACGACCTGCTCCTCGGTGATGCCCAGCGTCTTCGCCTGCTCGGGAATCTGCTTCTCGACCAGCGGCGTGCGCACGAAGCCCGGGCAGATCACGTTGGCACGCACGCCGTGCTTGGCGCCTTCTTTCGCGACCGTCTTGGCCAGGCCGATGAGCCCGTGCTTGGCCGTCACGTACGGCGCCTTCAGCAGCGACGCTTCCTTCGAGTGCACCGAGCCCATGTAGATCACGCTGCCGCCGCGGCCCTGTGCGTACATGTGCTTCAGGCAGGCTTTGGTGGTGAGGAACGCACCGTCCAGGTGAATGGCGAGCATCTTCTTCCAGTCGGCGAAGCTGAACTCGTCGACCGGATGCACGATCTGGATGCCGGCGTTGCTGATGAGGATGTCGATGCCGCCGAAGGCCTTCGCGCCCTCTTCCACCGAGGCATTGACCTGGTCTTCGTTCGTCACGTCGACGCCCACGCCGATGGCCTGCGCGCCCGTGGCCTTCAGTTCGGCGGCAGTGGCGTCGGCCGCTTCCTTGTTGAGGTCGGCAATGATGATCTTCGCGCCTTCCTGCGCGAACAGGATGGCGATTTCCTTGCCGATGCCGCTGGCCGATCCGGTGATGTAGGCGACCTTGTCCTTGAGTTGCATGGTGAAGCGTCCTTGGAAGTGGTGGATAGGAAAAAAAACGAGCAAGAACCGGGCACGCGCCCGGCTGACCTCCCTCAGCGCGACAGCCCCGGCCGCTTGATGCGCCCGGTGCCCGGCTCGCCGAGGTCGAAGGTGGTCACGCCGTTCACCGTGGCGTCGGCGCGCAGCGTCTCGGGGTGCGCGAGCGTCTTGCCCATGTCGCGCACGCCCGATTCCCAGTGCTCCTCGACCGCGGCGCGCGAGAACTCGTAGTCCTTCGACTCAAGCTCGTACGACTTGTCGCGGTAGATCAGGTGAAAGATGTCGATCGGCTCGTGCGTGAGCTGCGCCTGCACCTCGACCACGCTCGGGTCGTTGCGCAGGCCGGGCGGCAGCTTGGCGATCAGGTCGGCGATGGCCTGCTGCAGGTTCATGTTGGCCGCCAGCGCGTCGGTGTTCAGGCGCGTGCGGCTCGAGTAGGTGATGTCCTTCTGGCGTTCCATCACGCCCGACAGCGTGTGCGGCATCTCGCCGCGCGCATTGAACAGGTCGACCTGCAGCACCACCAGCGCCTCGGAGCGCGGGTGCGTATCGAGCACGTACTGCAGCGGCGTGTTCGAGACGATGCCGCCGTCCCAGTAGTCGTCGCCGTCGATGTGCACCGGCGCAAAGCCCGGCGGCAGCGCGCCGCTGGCCATGATGTGCTCGGGGCCGATGCGCTGGCGTGTGTTGTCGAAGTACACCGAGTTGCCGGTGCGCACATTGACGGCGCCGACGCTGAAGCGCGCCTCGCAGGCGTTGATGCGGTCGAAGTCGATGAGCCGCTCCAGCGTGGCCTTCAGCGGCGAGGTGTCGTAGTAGCTCAAGAGCGGCGCGGCGCCGCCCAGCAGCAGGGCCGGCGAATAGCGCGGCTCGAAGAAACCCGGAATGCCGACCAGCGAGGCCATGGTGGCGCTCCACTGGTTCTGCGTGGCGCGGTCGCCCAGCCACGACGGCAGGCGCTGCGCCGGCCCCGAGGACACCAGGTGCCAGAACTCGCGCAGCCGGTCGACCCGCTGCGCGGGCGCGTTGCCGGCGATGAGCGCGGCGTTGATGGCGCCGATCGACACGCCCGCGATCCAGTGCGGCTGCAGGTCGGTCTCGCTGAGCGCGGCGTACACGCCCGCCTGGTAGGCGCCGAGCGCACCGCCGCCCTGCAGCACCAGCGCCTTGCGGGCGGCGCGCATGCCTTCGCGGCGGGCGATGAAGGGATGGGGTGGTGCGTGCGAAGAAGAGGAAGCAGCGGTGGCGGCGCGAGGCTTTTTCTTGGGTGTCGTCGTCATGCGGTCATTGGACACCAGCCCCGCGACAGCCACCTGACCAGGGGCCTTTTCGCGGCTTCAGCCCGGACGAATCTCACATCTTCGGCAGCATCTGCCCGCGGATCTCGCCGCCCGGGTTGGCGGCCGTGTGGATGTTGGCGTACCACTTGCCGGCCACGAGATCGGCCGCCTGCGCCGGCGTGAGCGTGGCCTGGCCCTCGATCGGGCTTGCCGGACTCGCGAAGGGCAGCACCACGCCGGCATTCGCGCCCGCGGCGGCGGGCCCGTGGAAGTGGGCCGCCGTGGCCGGGCCGCTCAGGCCTTCGTAGGTGATCTTGTACTTGAGCACGTTGGTGTCACGGTTGAGCCAGGCCTCGGCCATGCCGCTGCCGCGCGTCATGTTGGGCGGCACCTGGCTGGCCGCGTTCATCGCGCCGCTGAAGCTCGCGACGTTCGACTTCGACATCATTCCGCAGCCGGCCAGTGCGACGGCGGCCAGGCCCGCGACGAGGGTGCTGCGCCAGAGTGTGCGAGTGTTGTTCATGGTCGGGGTCTCCTGTGGATGAAAGCATTCAGCATAGGCAGACGACGCCTGCGGCCTTGTCGGCCAGCGCCCCTTCTTCGCACGCCTGTGCAAGAGAATGCAACGATGATTTCCGACGACAAACTCCCCTCCGCACACGACGTGGTCGCCTTCTGGCGCGATGCCGGCCCCGAGCGCTGGTTCGCGAAAAGCGATGCCTTCGATGCCGCCTGCATCGACCAGTTGGCCGCCGCCCACCAGGCCGCGGCCAGCGGCCGGCTCGACCACTGGGCCGACACCGGCGAAGGCGCCCTGGCCCTGCTCGTGCTGCTCGACCAGTTCCCGCGCAACGCCTGGCGCCAGAACCCGCACATGCTCGCCACCGACGGCCTCGCGCTGGCCGTGGCGCGCCGCGCCGTCGAGGCCGGCTTCGACCGGCAGGCCGACGCTCTGATGCAGCGCTTCTTCTACCTGCCCTTCATGCACTCGGAGGTGCTGGCCGAGCAGGAGCGTTCGGTCGAACTCAACGCCACGCAGGACGCCAACACGCAGCACTTCGCCGTGCTGCACCGCGACATCGTGGCGCGCTTCGGACGATTTCCGCACCGCAACCGGATGCTCGGGCGCACGTCCACGCCCGAGGAGCAGAAGTTTCTCGACGAAGGCGGCTTCGCAGGCTAAGCAGCGTCGACATGCGCCGGCAGCGGCACGTCGCGCGTCGGCGACGCCTGCCCCGCCGGCTCGCCGATGGCGTCCTTCATCGAGCCGTAGGTGCGCGCATAGACCCAGGTGAACTCGGCGCCCAGCAGGAAGATCTGCGCCGAGTAGTACACCCACACCAGCACCACCACCAGCGAGCCGGCCGCGCCGTAGCCCGAGGCCACGCTGCTCTTGCCGATGTACAGGCCGATGAGGTGCTTGCCGACGGTGAACAGCAGCGCCGTCACCGCCGCGCCCACCCACACGTCGCGCCACTGCACCTTGGCGCGCGGCATGATCTTGTAGATCATCGCGAAGATCACCGTGACCATCGCGAAGCTGAAGACGAAGTTCACCACCTGCGCCAGCGTGGCCCAGGCACCGAACATCGGCGACCACCACTTGCCCAGCGCGGCCAGCGCCGCGCTCGCCACCAGCGACACCATGAGCAGGAAGCCGATGCCCATGATCATGCTGAACGACAGCAGCCGCACGCGCAGCATGTTGAAGACGCCCTTGTTGCGGGTGCGCGCGGGGGCACGCCAGATGCGGTCGAGCGCGTCCTGCAGCTCGCCGAAGACGGTGGTCGCGCCCACGATCAGCAGCGCGATGCCGACCACCGTGGCCACGATGCCCTCGGTCGGCTTGTTGACCGCCTTCAGCATGCCCTGCACCGCCGCCGCGCCCTGCTCGCCCATGAGTCCCGAGAGCTGCGCAAAAATTTCGCCGCGCGCGGCCTCCTGCCCGAAGACCAGGCCGGCCACCGCGATCACGATCAGCAGCAGCGGCGCGATCGAGAACACCGTGTAGTAGGCCAGCGCCGCGCCCATGCTCGGTGCGTAGTCGTTGGACCAGGAAGCGAAGGCGCGCCGGCAGAGATCGAAGAGTGCGCGAAGTCGAATGAGCATGGCGTCGGGTCCCGGTGAAGCAGTGCGCCTACGATAATCGTTCCACATGCATCCGTCCGCCCCCGCCGCGGCATCGCCGCCCGACCATCCGCAGCCCGCGTCGCCACGCGACCTTTTTGTTTCGTTCACCTGGCTCGCGCTGCAGGGCTTCGGCGGCGTTCTCGCCATCGTCCAGCGCGAGATGGTCGAGAAGAAGAAATGGCTCACGCCCGACCAGTTCCTCGAGGACTGGGCCGTGGCCCAGGTGATGCCGGGGCCGAACGTGATCAACCTCGCGCTGATGATCGGCGACCGCTACTTCGGCCTGCGCGGCGCCGTGGCCGCGGTGGCGGGCATGCTCACCGTGCCGCTGTTCGTGATCCTCGCACTGGCCGTGCTCTACGCGCACTACGCCGCCAACCCGCAGGTGGCCGCCGCATTGCGCGGCATGGGCGCGGTGTCGGGCGGGCTCATTGCGGCCACGGGCATCAAGCTGATCCCGCAGCTGCGCAAGCACCCACTGGGCTTTGCGACCTGCCTGGCGTTCGTGGCGCTGGTGTTCGCGGCCATCGCGCTGTTGAAGATTCCGCTGGGGTGGGTGCTGCTCGCGGTGGGCGGCGTGGCCTGCGTGTGGACCTGGAAGAAGATTTCCCCATGACCATCGCGATGCAATGGCACGACTGGCTGGCCCTCTTCGGCCAGTACCTGCTGCTGTCGCTGCTGTCGATCAGCGGCGCGATCACCACGGTGCCCGACATGCACCGCTACCTCGTGGCGCAGCACGGCTGGCTCACCGAGGCGCAGTTCACCTCCTCGGTCGCCATCGCCCAGGCCGCGCCCGGGCCCAACGTGCTGTTCGTCGCGCTGATGGGCTGGAACGTCGGGCTCAACGCGGGCGGCGGCATCGGCGCCGGGCCCATGGCCTGGCTGCTGGGCTTCTTCGGCCTGATGGTCACGATGGTCGGCATCATGCTGCCGAGCACCACCCTCACCTACGTCGCCACGCGCTGGGGCCACCGCAACCGCACGCGCCGCGAAGTGCGCGCCTTCAAGCAGGGCATGGCGCCGGTGGTGGTCGGGCTGCTCATCGCCACCGGCTGGGTGCTGGCCGGCGGCAACCAGTCGACCGGCGTGCCGGCCTGGCACCTGTGGCTGCTCAGCGGCGTGGCCGCGCTGGTGGTCTGGCGCACGCGCATCCACCTGCTGTGGCTGCTGGGCTGCGGCGCGGCGCTGGGCGCGGTAGGCTTCGTTTGAGCCTTTTTCCTTTCTGCATACTTTTTCTTTCAGGAGCCCTCTGCCATGTCGCAACTTCGTCCGCTCGGCCGTTCCAGCCTTCGGGTGTCTCCCCTCGCCTTCGGTGGCAACGTGTTCGGCTGGACCGTCGACGAGGCGGCCTCGTTCAAGCTGCTCGACGCCTGGCTCGACGCCGGCTTCAACTTCGTCGACACCGCCGACGTCTACTCGGCCTGGGTGCCGGGCCATCTGGGCGGCGAATCGGAGACGATCATCGGCAAGTGGCTCAAGCACAGCGGCAAGCGCAACCGCGTGGTGCTGGCCACCAAGGTCGGCAAGCCGATGGGCGAAGGCAAGGTGGGCCTGTCGCCCAAGTACATCCGCGAGGCCGTCGAGGCGTCGCTCAAGCGCCTGCAGACCGACTACATCGACCTGTACCAGTCGCACGACGACGATGCCAACACGCCGCTCGAAGGCACGCTGGGCACCTTCGACGCGCTCATCAAGGAGGGCAAGGTGCGCGCCATCGGCGCCTCGAACCACACGGCGCCGCGGCTGGCCGAGGCGCTCGACGTGTCGGAACGCCTGGGCATCGCGCGCTACGAGAGCCTGCAGCCGCTGTACAACCTGTACGACCGCGCGGTGTTCGAGGACGCGCTGGAGCCGCTGTGCCTCAAGCGCGAAGTGGGCGTGATCAACTTCTACGCGCTGGCGGCGGGCTTTCTCACCGGCAAGTACCGCACCGAGGCCGATGCGGCCAAGAGCGCACGCGGCGCCAACACCACGAAGAAGTACCTCAACCCGCGCGGCCTGCGCATCCTCGATGCGCTCGACAAGGTGGCCCAGCAGTACAACGCCAAGCCCGGCCAGGTCGCCATTGCCTGGCAGATCGCACGGCCCGGCGTGACGGCGCCGATCGCCAGCGCCACCTCGCTGGCGCAGCTCGAAGAACTGGTAGTGGCCACGCAGCTCAAGCTGGACGCGGGCACCATCGACATGCTCGACCGGGCCAGCGCCGAGACGCCGGCCTGAGCCTCGGCTAGCCGTCGACCGGGTTCAACGGCGTCGCCAGGATGCGCTGGTAGAACGCCACGTCGAGCCAGCGGCCGAACTTGAAGCCGGCCTGCTGCACGGTGCCTGCATGCGTGAAGCCCAGGCGCTCGTGCAGCGCGATGCTGCCGGCGTTCGACGCATCGATGGCGCCGACCATCACGTGCACCTCGCGTGCGATCGCCTCGGCCACGATCGCCTCCATCAGCGTGCGGCCCAGGCCCTCGCCGCGGTGTGCGGCATCGACGTACACCGAGTGCTCGACCGTGTACTTGTAGGCTGGAAAGGCGCGGAACGTGCCGTAGCTTGCGAAGCCCAGCAGCTTGCCGTTGTCGTCCACCGCGCCGATCACGGGAAAGCCGCCGGCGCGCTTGGCGGCGAACCACGTCACCATGTTCTCGGGCGTGCGCGGCTTGTAGTCGTACAGCGCGGTGGAGTTGACGATGGCCTCGTTCAGGATCGCCAGGATGGCGCCTGAATGGGCTTCTTCGGTGCAGGCGATGAGACGCATGGTGTTTCTCTGTCGTTCAATATAAGAGAATAATAATCTCATATGGGAAACACTTCACCTTCCACCCCCTCGCCGGCGCCGGCCGATGGCCACATCGACGCGCTCATCGCCACCCGGCTGCTGGCGCTGCGCCAGGCGCAGGGGCTCAGCCTCGCCGACCTGGCCGGGTTGTCGGGCGTGAGCAAGGCGATGATCTCCAAGGTCGAGCGCGCGCAGAGCAGCCCCACCGCTGTGCTGCTGGGCAAGCTGGCCGCCGGCCTCGGTGTCTCGCTGGCGCAGCTTCTCACCGAGGACAAGGCCCAGCCGCAACGGCTGCGCAAACGGGCCGCGCAGGAGGTCTGGCGCGACCCCGAAGCCGGCTATGTGCGCCGCCAGGTCGCCGAGCGCGGCGCGGGCAGCGGCGTGGAGCTGGTCGAGGTCGAACTGCCGCGCGCCGCGCAGGTCGGCTACCCGCGATGGAGCGGCACGCCGTACCGGCAGAGCCTGTGGATGCTCGAAGGCGCGCTGCAGGTCGACTACGGCGACGAGCGCTTCGAACTCGCCCCGGGCGACTGCCTCGACTTCGGCGTCGACCGGCCGCTGGTCTTCAAGGCGCTGGGGCCCACCGCCTGCCGCTACCTGCTGGTCGCCGTTCCCGATTGATTGATTGAACGATTGCCTGACCGATGCGGTAGGCAAGCTCCCACACGCAGAGACGACTCAGGCCGGTCCGGGCCACGGGGAGCGTCGGGATACTGCAAGGCATCTCAGCTACCGGAGCCGCACGATGTCCTTTGCGCTTTACATGATCGGCTTTCTGATCTTCCTGGCCGGGGTCGCCTGGGGCGCCTCGGTGGCCGGCGTGCCCACGCTCTACATCGGCATCGGCGCGCTGATCCTGCTGGGCATCGGCGTCTTCAGCGCCGTGGCCCGCACGCGCAGCAAAGACCCGTCCTGAACGAGCCTGTTCGCTTCACAGCTCAGTTCACACAGGCTTCACGCCCGGCGCACATGGCGTCGCTAACTTCGCAGGCGCACCACACCCCGTGGTGCGCTTTGCAAGTCAGCCTCCCATGCACGCCTCTTCTTCCTGTCTCTTTTCTCCCCACGCACCGTCCTCGTCGGTCGCGCCCTGCCCCGCACCGGCCTTCGTGAGCGACCCGGGTACGGCCTGCACCCAGGTCGACCTGCTCGTCATTGGCGCGAGCTTTGCCGGGCTGGCCTGCGCCCGCGCCGCCGCCAAGGCCGGCCTGCGCGTGATGGTGCTCGAGAAGAAGGCCGCCGCCGGCGCCAAGCTGCACACCACCGGGATCATCGTCAAGGACGCGGTCGACAGCGTGCCGTGGCTGGCCGACGTGCCGCCCGCGCTGGTGCGCCGCATCGAGGGCGTGCGGCTGTACGCGCCCGACATGCACCACGTCGACCTGCACGCGCCCGGCTACTGGTTCTGGGCCACCGACGCGCCCGCGCTGCTCGACTGGATGGTGGAGTCCACCCGGGCCTGCGGCGTCGAGGTGCGCCTGGGCACGCTGTTC
Organism: Variovorax sp. GW821-FHT09D04; assembly: GCF_059416405.1. Classification (NCBI taxonomy): domain Bacteria; kingdom Pseudomonadati; phylum Pseudomonadota; class Betaproteobacteria; order Burkholderiales; family Comamonadaceae; genus Variovorax; species Variovorax sp. GW821-FHT09D04. The sequence goes on along the minus strand of NZ_JBWKPA010000001.1, from coordinate 746,751 downwards.
GAGCAGGCGCTGTGGGCGAATGGCCGCTGGGAGGTGCCGGTGGCGCAGGGCCCGTGCATCCGCGCGACCTACCTCGTGGGCGCCGACGGTCCGCATTCGCGCGTCGCCAAGGCGCTGGGCCTGTCGCGCAACACGCGCTTTCTCTACGGCGTGGAGCACGAGTACCAGGGCGCGCGCATGGCGCCCGACTTGCTGCATTGCTTCATCGACCGCCGGCTCGCGCCGGGCTACATCGGCTGGGCGCTCGACGGCGTCGGCGTGAGCCAGATCGGCCTGGCGCGCCGCATGGGCCGCCACGACACGGGCGCGCTGCGCCTCGATCCGCTCTTGCGCAAGATCGCCGCCGTGGTGTCGCCCGGCGAGGCGCCGCCGGTCGCCGTGCGCGCCGGGATGATCCCCTGCGGCGGCGTGCTGCCGGTGGTGGCCCGCGAACGGGCGCTGCTGGTGGGCGATGCGGCGGGCATGGTGTCGCCGGTGACGGCCGGCGGCATCCACACGGCGCTGCAGCACGGCGAGCGCGCCGGCGAGGCCGTGGCGCGCTTCGTGCGCGGCGAGGCGGACGACCCCGCGACGTGGTTCGTGCGCGGCTACCCGCGCTTTCTGATGAAGCGCACGCTGCGCTGGGCCTTCGACCACTTCCAGAGCGACTGGATGTTCAACCGCCTGCTCGGCACGGCGCCGATGCGGCGTGCGGCGGAGTTGGTGTACTTCCACCGCAAGGGCAGCGGGCCCGTGGCCCGCTAGCCCCCTCTCAACCGCCGCGCTGGCGCATCGCTTCGTAGAGGCACACGCCGCTGGCCACCGACACGTTCAGGCTCTCGACCGCGCCGGCCATCGGGATGCTCACCAGCTCGTCGCAGGTCTTGCGCGTGAGCTGGCGCATGCCCTCGCCCTCGGCGCCCAGCACCAGCGCCAGCGGACGCTTGAAGTCGCTCTGGTAGATCGTGCCCGGCGCGTCGTCGCTGGTGCCCACGCACCAGATGCTGCGTTCCTTGAGCTCGTTGAGCGTGCGCGCGAGGTTGGTCACCATGAAGTACGGCACGGTCTCGGCCGCGCCGCTCGCCACCTTGGCGACGGTGGCGTTGATGCCGGCCGCATGGTCCTTGGGCGCGATCACCGCATGGGCGCCGGCGCCGTCGGCCACGCGCAGGCAGGCGCCGAGGTTGTGCGGATCGGTCACGCCATCGAGCACCAGCAGCAACGGCACGGTGCCGGCCTCTTCGAGGCCTTCGAGCAGCTCGTCGAGCGAGCGGACCTGGGCCACGGGCTCGACCCGCGCGACCACGCCCTGGTGGCCGTGGCTGCCGCTGAGCTTGGACAGCCGCAGGCCGTCGGCTTCGACCAGCCGCACACCGGCTTCTTGCGCACGCGCAATGAACTGTTTCATGCGCGCATCGCGCCGGCTGGCGTCGAACATCACTTCGAGCACCGATTTCGGCGCGGTCTTGATGCGCACGCCCACGGCATGGAAGCCGAAGATCACTTTGGGGGAAGACATCCCCTCATTATCGAGGGCGCGGCGCCCTCGCCCTCAGGCCAGCGGCAAGCCGCTGTTCGCGCGGGTGCGTTCGTCGTGCAGTTCCTGCACCACCAGGGCGTTCATGTGCACCTTCAGCGTGTTGCCCACGCTGCCCAGGTACTGGCAGGCGGCATACCCTTCGGCGGCCTTTTCGTAACGTGCCACCCAGGCGTCGCGCGCGGGCAGCCGGTCGGGCGACACGGGCCAGACGCCCGGGCGCGGGCGCAGGTGTTCGCCGATGCCCACGCGCCAGGGCTTGGCGCTCAGGCGGGCGCGAAAGCAGTTCTGGTTGCGGCACATGCGCGCGTAGACCTTGTCGGCGCCCAGCGTCTGGAACACGTCGGTCACGGCGGCGTCGGACGGCGAGAAGACATCGTGCATGGCCAGCACGCGCAGCCCGGCCGGCGTGCGGTACAGCCGCAGGTGCCAGTCGGGATGCTGGTGAATGAAGCGCTCGACACGCGCCCGTGCGCCCTCCAGCGGATCGCTCTTGTCCTCGGTGAGGCGTAGCCCCTCGTAGCGGGCGCGCCAGAAGCCGAAGGCCGCCACCAGAATGAACGCGACCACTCCGGCCATCGCCGAACGCGTGCCGTAACCCGCAACCAGCGCCCCAATGAACGCCATGCCGATCACCGTCAATCCGCGCGTACTGTCGCGCAAATCCTGGACCTCGAAGTCGACGTCGACGAACAGCACGTCGGGCGTGTTGAGGCAGCGCGCGCCGTAGCCGTTGCGGGTGACGACGCTGTCGCCCTGGCGTTCGACGATCTCCTCGCGGATCGGCACGCCGTTGGCGCCGTTGTAGGCCAGCTTGCGTTCGCGGCGCTCCAGCTTTTCGCCGTCGACCACGATGCGGTCATAGGCCTCGCGCGTGCGCTGGTCGGCATGGGCCTGCGCGGCCAGCGGGCTGTCGTCGGACCAGCCGAAGCGGCGCACCGTGACCTGCCGGCCGGCCACCCGCTCCTGGATGCGGCCTTCGGCCCAGAACTGGGGAACGATCACGGCCTCAGGCGCCCTTGAAATACGACCACGCCGCCGCCGCGATCAGCAGCACGACGATCACCGGCAGCCACTTGAAGCCGCCGCCCGTCACGCGGCCCGGCTCGGCCATCGGGTTCACCGCCGGGCTCGACGGCAGGTGGCCGAAGTCGCCGGCGGCCGGGTTCTGGTGCGCCTCGACCAGCTGCTTGGCCTCGGCCAGGCCCAGGCCGGTGGCCTCGCGCGTGAGGCGCACGGCCTCGACCTTCTGGCCCCGCGCCAGGGCCGCGAGCGCGGCGGCCGGCACCGCGGCGGGGCCGTTGCCTTGCATGCCGCTGCCAGTCTCGGCCCCAGCCTCGCCCCGGCCCCAGTCGCCTTCCTGCCAGTCCGCAGGCGCGCCTGCGGCGACCGCGCCGCTGTTGGCATAGCGCTCGACGGCCTCCTTGGACGACTTGAGGTCCATGCCAGTGCGGTCGCGCACGATCTTGATGGCCTCGATCAGGTTGCCGCGCTCGAGCGCTGCGATGGCTTCGGGGGGAAGCTGGGTCATGAACTCTCCTCTGTGTTCGGGGAGCGCCGCGGGAGCCGGGCGCCATCTGTTTTCTTGCGGGCTCAGGCCGCCTGCGCGACCGTCGATACGGGTGTTGTCTCGTTGAGCGCCACGCGCCCGGCCTCGATGGTGATGCGCCGCTCGCACTGCGAGGCGATGCTGCGGTCGTGCGTGACCAGCACCAGCGTGGTTCCCAGCTCGCGGTTCAGGTCGAACATGAGCTTCATGACCTGCTCGCCGGTGGCGAAGTCGAGGCTGCCGGTGGGCTCGTCGGCCAGCAGCAGGGCCGGCTGCACCACGAAGGCCCGCGCCAGCGCCACGCGCTGCTGCTCGCCGCCCGACAGTACCTTGGGGTAGTGGCCCAGGCGCTGGCCCAGCCCGACGCGGCCCAGCATCTCGGTGGCGGCCTTGCGCGCGTCCTTGCGGTTGGCCAGCTCCAGCGGCAGCATGACGTTCTCGAGCGCGCTCAGGTTGCCCAAGAGCTGGAAGCTCTGGAACACGAAGCCCACGCGCTGGGCGCGCAGCGCGGCGCGCTCGTCCTCGTCGATGGCGAAGATGTCGTCGCCCGCCAGCTTCACGGTGCCGCGCGTGGGCGTGTCCAGCCCGGCAATGATCGACAGCAAGGTGCTCTTGCCGGAGCCCGAGGCGCCGACGATGGCGGCGGTTTCCCGCGCGCCCAGGGTGAAATGGATGTCCTGCAGAATGTCCAGCGTGCCGGCCGAGTCGGTGACGGACTTGAAGACATGCTCGACGGCGACAATGGCATCAGACGGGGGTTGGGACATGAAAGGCTTTTCGTTTTGAATCGACGTGACTTTATCTTGACCACCGCCGCGCTCGGCAGCGCGGGGGCATGGACGGCTGCGGCGGCCCAGGCTCCGGCCGGCAAGCAGGTGATCCTGGTGCTCGGTGATTCGCTGAGCGCAGAGTACGGCCTCAAGCGCGGCGAAGGCTGGGTACCCTTGCTGGAAAAAAGGCTTGCGCAGCAGAAGATCGCGGCCTCGGTGGTCAACGCCAGCATCAGCGGCGACACCAGCTCCGGCGGGCGCGCCCGCTTCCCCGCCCTGCTGGCGCAGCACAAGCCCAGCCACGTGGTGCTGGAGCTGGGCGCCAACGATGCCCTGCGCGGCCTGCCGCTGTCCAACACCGAAGACAACCTGCTGCAGATCACCAAGGCTGCGCAGGCCGCGGGCGCGCGGGTGCTGATCGTCGGCATCCAGGTGCCCCCGAACTACGGCGGCGACTACACGCGGCGCTTCGAGGCCGTGTTCGCGAAGGTGGCGGGCGCGACCAAGTCGGCGCTGGTGCCGTTCCTGCTCAAGGGCGTGGCCGATGCGCCCGACGCCATGACGCTGTTCCAGTCCGACCGCATCCACCCGACCGCCGCGGCGCAGCCGCAGATCCTGGACAACGTCTGGCCGGAGCTGCGCAAGCTGCTGCCCAAGTAGCCTCGCCTCCTTGCGCGCGCCCCAAAGAAAAAGCCGCCGCAGGCCTGCGCCTGCAGCGGCTTTTCTGTTTTCAGGGGTGCCAGGAACGAGGGGTCATCCGTTCTTGGTCGGCAACTCGGGCGCCGTGGGGGGATCGCGTTCGAGCGATGCCACGTCGGTCTCCGGGTCTCCGGGGGCCAGCCCGTCGCTGCTCGGATTGAGCTTGCGGTTCGCCTTCTCCCGGAGCTTTTCTTCCTTCTTTTTCTTCTTGGCCAGCTCTTTCTGGCGCTTCTCGTAGCCGTAATTGGGTGTTGCCACTGCTTCTCCTTCAGGCGAGGCAGTCAGGGTGACTGCGCTTCAGCCTACTGTAAGCGATAACGGTGCAGTCTCAAGACGCGGCGCCGGCGGCCGTTTCGAACTCGAACACACCTTGCAAACCCAGGTAACGCTGGTGCATGAACCAGCCCATGGCCCCCGCGCCGGCCACCAGGGCCAGGACCGACGCGGCCACCATCCATCCGATGTGTTCGCCCATCGGCCAGAGAACGATCACGGCCAGCACCGGCAACAGCCCGGCGAGCGATGACAGCCACATCCAGCGCCTCGGGGCGGGCATGGGCGCCCAGGTTTGCGGGTCGATGCCGGCATCGATGAACACCTCGGCGTCGAAGCGCAGGCGTGGCCTCGGCTGGGTGGCCAGGTGCAGCAACAGCGCACGCAGCAGCACGGCCCGGTTGCGAAAGCGAAGGACACGGCCGGTGTCGACGGTCAGCGCCAGGGGCAGCCGGATCTCCGTGGGTTCGCCACCCCGCGCCACCTGCTGGAACACCAGCCGCTTGACGATGGCTTGGCTCGATACGAACTCGGTCTTCACGTCATGGAAACCCACGTGCGCACGGCACACCTCGCGCCAGTGCACCGCCTGCGGCGATGCCGGATCGCCCCAGCACATGCCGTCCGCGTCGATCCGCAGCATCCCCTCGCCCACGCGCGGAAACTGGCGCAGCAAATACCAGATGCCGCCGCCCAGCACCCCGAAGAGCAACAGTCCGAGCAGCAGGAGGATCGCTTCGTTGCCGCGCGCGTTGGACCAGTCCTCCTCGAGCATCACGGCAGCGACGAGCCCTGCCGCGATCAACGCGAAAAACGCCACGAAGCCACCGATGAAGAGCCGCGTACCGCGCAGGTCGGGCACGCCTTCCAGCGGGCCGGACTGCGCGAGCGCCTCCAGCACCTGCGCGGGCACGCCCAGCACCCGCGACGCGACGGCCCGTGACGCGGGCGCCGCCGCATCGCGCGCAGCCGGCGGCGCGACGCGCTGGCTCTTGCGGTGTTTCCTGCCCACTGCGCGCAACAGCGCCTACATCTGCAGCAGCGCCTGCTGCAGGTCGGCACGCAGGTCGTCCACATCCTCCAGGCCGACCGAGAAACGCACCAGCGTGCCCTTGTAGGGCCAGCGGGCCACGCTGGCGTCGCGCATCAGGCCGATGTCGTAGGGCACGACGAGGCTGATCGGGCCTCCCCACGAATAGCCGAGGCGGAAGAGCTTCAGGCTGTCGCAGAAGCGATCGACCTGCTCGGTGCTGAAGCGCTCGTCGAACACCACCGAGAACAGGCCCGCGGCCAGGTCGGTGGCACCGCACAGCGCGCGCCAGTTGGCGTGGCCCGGCGAATCCTCGAGCGCGGGGTGCAGCACCTGCGCAATCTCTTCGCAGCCGTTGAGCCAGCCGGCCAGCTCGCGCGCGGCGCGGTCATGTGCGCCATAGCGCAGCGCCATGCTCGGCAGCGAACGCAGCAGCGTTTCGACGTCGCCCACGCCGATGCCGAAACCCGTGCGCATGTGGGTGAGCTTGAGCGCGCGGTGCAAGCGCTCGTCGCGCGTAACGACGCTGCCCATGAGCACGTCGCCACCGCCGCTCGGGTACTTGGTGAGCGCGTGCACCGACACGTCTACGCCTTGCCCCGTGCCGTTGAAATCGAAAGGCGCGAAGGCCAGGCCGGCGCCCCAGGTGTTGTCCAGCGCCGTCATCACGCCGCGCTCGCGGCAGATTTCGGCCAACGCCGGCAGGTTGGGGAATTCCATCGTCACCGAGCCGGCCGCTTCGAGCCACACCAGCCGCGTGCGGTGCGAGAGTTTGGCTTCGAGGTCGGACGGATTCATCGCGTCGTACAGGCGGTGCGTGATGCCGAAGTTGGCGAGCTCGCCCGTGGCCAGCGCCTTGGTGGGGCCGTAGGCGTTGTCGGGAATCAGCACTTCATCGCCGGTCTTGAGGAACGCGAAGGAGACCAGCGAGATCGCGGCCAGCCCGCTCGGCACGAGCAGGCATTCGGTGCCGCCTTCGAGCGTCGCCAGGCGCTCCTCGAGCGTGAAGGTGGTGGGCGTGCCGTGCAGGCCGTAGGTGTAGCCGGCCTTGGTCTTCCAGTCGCGCGCGCGCATGGCGGCGACGTCGGCGAAGAACACGGTCGAGGCCTTGAACACGCCGGGCTGCGGCGCAGCGAAGGTGGCCGGCGGCGTGTAGGGATGGTGGATCAGGGTCGTGGAAGGCTTGCTCATGTGCCGATGCTAGCGCCCCGCGAGGAACCCTCGACGGCCGTGACATTCTCCGTTCGATGTCGACGGCCTTGGCCGGATCGCACGCGCATTGCGGATAGAGTTGCCCCTCCGAAAATAAAGGGAGGATTTTCTCGATGCGTCATCTGCTCATCACCATCACGGCCGCTGCGGCCCTGTCCGCCTGCGGCGGCATGAAGAACCTGGATTCGAACGCGCTCGCGGGCGCCGGCGGCAGCGCCTTCAAGGCTATGTCGCTCACCGACGGCGACGTGCAGGCCCTGGCCAACCAGTCCTGCGCCGAGCTCGACAAGAGCTCCAAGGTCGCGGGCCCCGCCGATGCCTACAGCAAGCGCCTGGAGCGCGTGCGCCAGGGCCTGCCCACCACCATCGGTGGCCAGCCTGCCAGCTACAAGGTCTACCTCACGAAGGACGTGAACGCCTGGGCCATGGGCAACGGCTGCATCCGCGTCTACAGCGGCCTCATGGACCTCATGAACGACGACGAGCTGCGCGGCATCATCGGCCACGAGATCGGCCACGTCGCCCTGGGCCACAGCAAGAAGGCCATGCAGACCGCCTACGCCGTGTCGGCCGCGCGCGGCCTGGCCGGCGCCACCGGCAATGCGGCGATCACGCAGCTGTCGTCCTCGCAGATCGGCGACTTCGCCGAGAAGCTGGTCAACGCGCAGTTCTCGCAATCGCAGGAAACCGACTCGGACAACTACGCCTTCGACCTGCTGACCACGCAGAAGCTCAAGCGCGAAGGCCTCGTCACCGCGTTCCAGAAGCTGGCCAAGCTCGACGGCGGCAAGAGCTCGATGCTCAGCTCGCACCCGGCCTCCGGCGACCGCGCGGCCAACATCCAGAAGCGCCTCGCAACGAGCAAGTAAGCAGCCTGGGCCGAGGCGGTTCCTCGGCGCACAATGCGCCGATGCTCACCCGCCCGCCCTTGCCGGGGCCCGTCGCGCCATGCAGCTGACGCGGCCCCCGTCCCCTCATCTGCGGCCCTTCCTGCGGCTGCTGTGGGCCTCGGCGCCCGAGGGCACACCCGACACACGCACCGGCGCCCGCGAGCACGTGCTGCCCACGGGCGGCATGCACCTGGTGTTCCGGCTTTCGGGGCCGCCGCTGCGACTCTTCGACGACACACGCGACCTGCGCGGCCACACGGTCGGCCATGCCATCGTCGGCGGCGCGCGCGCCGCTTTCTACCTGCGCGATGTGTCGGTGGCGACACGCTCGGTCGGCGCGCAATTGCACCCCGGTGCGGCCCGGCTGCTGCTCGGCGCACCTGAAGACGCTCTGAGTGGTCGCCACACGCCGCTCGACGCGCTGTGGGGCGAAGGCCAGACCGCCGACGCGCTCGAACAGCTGCATGCATCGTCCGACGACCCGGCCCGGCAACTGGACGTGTTCGAGGCCCTGCTGACCCGGCGCCTGGCCGCTGCCGCCCTGCCCCGCACCAGCCCGCGCGGCCTGCACCCGGCCGTGGCCGCCTCGCTCGGGCAGATGACGCGCGACACGCCCGCGTCGATCGCCACGCTGGTGGCGCGCAGCGGCTACAGCCACCGGCGCTTCATCGCGCTGTTCCGCACGGCGGTCGGGCTCGCGCCCAAGGAATACGCCCGCGTGATGCGCTTCGACCGCGTGCTGGCGCTGGCCGCCGACGATCCTGCGCGCGCCTGGGCCGACATCGCGCTCGCCGCGGGCTACAGCGACCAAGCGCACCTGAGCCGCGAGTTCTCCGCGCTGGCCGGCCTGTCGCCGCAGGCCTGGCGACAGACAGGTGCGACGTCGCCGCGTCATGTGCCGGCTGTCGGCGCGGCAGGTCAAATTCCTTCAAGACGCTAGCGCCGAGGCTGCGCAGAATCGGCGCCACAGCCCCCGTTTCAACACCCGATTCGAAAAAGAAAGGCAGGTCCCGCCATGGCCATCCACGAACTATTTCCGTACCTCTGCGTCGACAACGCCGCTGCCGCCGTCGACTTCTATTGCCACGTGTTCGAGGTGAAGGAAATCTTTCGGCTGACCGAGCCCAGCGGCCGCATCGGGCACGTCGAACTGGACTTTCACAACGGTGCGATCCTGATGATCTCGGACGAGTTCGCCGAATTCAACATCCGCTCGCCCAAGGCGCTCGGCGGCAGCGCGGTCTCGCTGCACCTGCATGTGGACGATGCCGACGCGCTGGTCGCGCGCGCGGTCGCCGCCGGCGCCACGCTGGACATGGCACCGCAGGATCAGTTCTATGGGGAGCGTTCCGGCGTCTTCCGCGACCCCTTCGGTCACCGGTGGAACGTGGGGCACAGCATCGAGAAGCTGACGCCGGAGGAAATGCAGCGGCGCTACACCGCGATGTTCGACACCCCCGGCGGCGGCAGCTGCAGCAGCAGCTGAGCGCGCCGGCCGGTGGTGCCAGGACCGGTCGTCAGACCGACCACTTCTCGATCAGCTTCTCGGCGCCGAGCGAGTCGTAGCCCTCGAAGGGCTGGTGGATCCACGGGTTGGTGGCCAGGAACTCGACCGAGTAGTCGGGCGTGAAGGTCGACAGTGCCTTGGTCCAGATGACCGCGCTGCGCAGCTCGGTGATCGGCTGGTAGTTGTTGCGCAGCATGTCCATCACGGCGTGCAGCGTGTGGCCCGAATCGGCCAGGTCGTCCACCAGCAGCACCTTGCCGGCGATCTCGCCCTTGGGGGTCGTGATGTAGCGGGCGATGTCGAGATGGCCCTGGATCGTGCCGGCGTCGGCGCGGTAGGAGCTGGTCGACATGATCGCCAGCGGCTTGTCGAAGATGCGCGAGAGCACATCGCCCGGGCGCATGCCGCCGCGCGCCAGGCACAGGATGGTGTCGAACTCCCAGCCCGACTGGTGCACCTTGATCGCGAGCTTCTCGATCAGGTTGTGGTACTCGTCGTAGCTGACGTAGAGATGTTTGCCGTCTTCGGTCAACATGGGTCTTTTCTTCCTCTTCAGTCGGCCAAGTAAGGATGGCGCATCATGATCGTGTGGTCGCGGTCAGGGCTCGTGGACACCATGTGGATCGGCACGCCGGTGACCTGCTCGATGCGCTGCAGGTACAGCCGCGCATTGACCGGCAGCTTGTCGTACTGCGTGACGCCCACGGTGCTTTCGGTCCAGCCCTCGAGGGTTTCGTAGATCGGCGTGCAGCGCTCGATCTCGTCCGCGCCCATCGGCAGGATGTCGGTGGTTTCGCCGTCGAGTTCGTAGCCGGTGCACAGCTCGAGCTTCTCGAGGCCGTCGAGCACGTCCAGCTTGGTGATGCACAGGCCCGACAGGCCGTTGACCTGCGCCGAACGCTTGAGCAGCGCGGCGTCGAACCAGCCGCAACGGCGGCTGCGGCCGGTGGTCACGCCCTTTTCGGCGCCCACGGTGCTCATGTGGTAGCCGGGGGTGCCCGGCGTGGCCCAGTCGAGCTCGGTGGGGAACGGACCGCCGCCCACGCGGGTGCAGTAGGCCTTGGTGATGCCCAGCACGTAGTGCAGCATGCCCGGGCCCACGCCCGAACCGGCGGCGGCGTTGCCGGCCACGCAGTTGCTCGAGGTGACGTACGGGTAGGTGCCGTGGTCGACGTCGAGCAGCGTGCCCTGCGCGCCTTCGAACAGCAGGTTGGCGCCGGCCTTGTGGGCGTCGTTCAGCTCGCGCGACACGTCGGCCATCATGGGCTTGAGCAGCGCAGCGTGGCGCATGGCCTCGTCGAACACGGTGTCGTAGTCGATGGCGGGCGCGCCCAGCACCTGGGTCAGCACGTGGTTGTGCAGCTCGAGCAGCACGCGCAGCTTGGCGGCGAAACGCTCGGGGTGCTTCAGGTCCTGCACGCGCAGCGCGCGGCGGGCGATCTTGTCTTCGTAGGCCGGGCCGATCCCGCGGCCGGTGGTGCCGATCTTCTCGATGCCGCCCTTTTCACGGTAGGCCTCGCGCGCGATGTCCAGCGCAGCGTGGAACGGCAGGATCAGCGGGCAGGCCTCGCTGATGCGCAGGCGCGAACGCACTTCGACGCCGGCTTTCTCCAGGCCTTCGATTTCCTCGAACAGCTTGGCCGCCGACAGCACCACGCCGTTGCCGATGTAGCACTTGACGCCCGGCCGCATGATGCCGCTCGGGATCAGGTGCAGCGCGGTCTTCACGCCGTTGATGACCAGCGTGTGGCCCGCGTTGTGGCCGCCCTGGAAACGGACCACGCCCTGGGCGCTTTCCGTCAGCCAGTCAACCAGCTTGCCCTTGCCTTCGTCGCCCCACTGGGTCCCGACGACGACCACGTTTCTTCCGGTGGTTACGCTCATGCTCGTTCCATTGCTTAAAAATTCAGATCGCTCGGACACTCCATTGGCCGGCCTGCTCGACGAGCTCGCGGTCGCAATGGAATTCATCGATTTCGCTGCCATGTCCGGGCAGCACGCAGACAACCGTTTCACCGGCCTTGCGCAGTTGGGCGATGGCCTCGCGCAGGCCGGCCGCGTCGCTCCAGGGCGCACGGATGGCGGCGCGCAGCGGACGCGCCGGCAGCACGCCGACGAGTTCGCGCACATCGAGGCTGAAGCCGACGGCCGGACGGTTGCGGCCGAACACGGCGCCCACTTCGTCGTAGCGGCCGCCGCGCACCAGGGAGTCGGCCGCGCCCGGCACGTAGATGCCGAAACGCATGCCGCTGTAGTAGGCGTAGCCGCGCAGGTCGGCCAGGTCGAAGCTGATCTGGCGCCCTGCCGTGCCGTTCAGACCGGCGGCCAATTGCTTCAGATCGGCCAGCGCTGCGGCCACGGTGGGCGTGCCCTTCAGGGCCTTGGCGGCCTCGTCGAGCACGGCCACATCGCCGTACAGGCCCACGAGGGCGCGCAGGCCGTCGCGTGACGCAGCCGGGAAATCTTGGGTGAGCGCCTGCAGCTCGCTCGCGTCCTTGGCGGCCAGCGCGGCGTGCACGCGGGCGATCGCGGCGGCATCGACCGGCACGCCGGCGAACAGCGCGCGCACGATGCGGGCGTCGGCCAGGTCGACGATCACGCCGTCGCGCAGGCCGGCGGCGTCGAGGCAGTCGAGCGCCAGCAACAGGGTTTCGGTGTCGGCTTCCAGGCCGGCGTGGCCGTAGATCTCGGCGCCGAACTGCAGCGGCTCGCGGGTGGCGTGCGGGCGGTCGGGCCGGGTGTGGACCACCGGGCCGCAGTAGCACAGGCGCGCCACGCCGTCGCGGTTCAGCAGATGGGCATCGATGCGCGCCACCTGGGGGGTGGTGTCGGCACGCAGGCCCATGCTGCGACCGGAGAGCTGGTCGACGAGCTTGAAGGTTTGGAGGTCGAGCGCCTCGCCGGTGCCCGAAAGCAGCGACTCCAGGTGCTCGAGCAGCGGCGGCATCACCAGCTCGTAGCCATAGCCACGGGCGGTATCGAGCAGCTGGCGTCGAAGTTCTTCGATGTGGCGCGCCTCGGAGGGCAGCACATCGGCAATGTGATCCGGGAGGACCCAGGCGGACATGGGGATCGGGGGCGTGGTTAAACCGGGATTCTACCGGGCCCGAGCTACCCCAGAACCCAGAGCAGTACCAAACCCAGCAGGATGCTGCAAAGACCGAAGAAACGCAGTTGGCCGTCGCGCAGCTGCAGCAGTTGGCTGAAGCCGCGCCGCCACCCGCCCGGCGAGACGAAAGGCAGGATGCCTTCGATCACCAGGACCAGCGCCAACGCGCTCCAGAAGGTGTCGGCGCTCACGGCTCCAGGCAGGACAGCGGAAACGGACGGCCTGTTGTTACTTGCGCGCCGAGCCGGAGCTCTGCATGGCGCGGAAGAAGTCCGAGGACGGGTCGAGCACCATCACGTCGCTCTTCTTGTTGAAGCTCTGCTTGTAGGCCTCGAGGCTGCGATAGAACTGGGCGAACTGCGGATCGCGGCCGAAGGCCTCGCTGTAGGTCGCGGCAGCCTGGGCGTCGCCCTCGCCCTTGATCTTCTGGGCGTCGCGGTAGGCGTTGGCCACGATCACTTCACGCTGGCGGTCCGCGTCGGCGCGGATCTTCTCGCCTTCGGCCGTGCCGGTGGAGCGCAGCTCGTTGGCCACGCGCTTGCGCTCGGCTTCCATGCGGCGGTAGACCGATTCGGTGATGGCTTCCACGTAGTCCACGCGGGTGATGCGCACGTCGACCACGTCGACGCCCCAGGGCTTGGCGCCCTTCACCACGGCCAGCACTTCGCGCTGCACGTCGGCCATGAGGGCTTCGCGGCGCACGGAGATCAGGTCGCGCACGGTGCGCTTGTTGATGTTTTCCTGGAAGGCGTTGCGCACCACGCGGTTCAGCTGCATGGCACCCGCGTTCTCGTCGAGGCCGACGTTGCGGATGTAGGCCTGCGGGTCGGAGATGCGCCAGCGCACGTACCAGTCGATCACCACGCGCTGCTTTTCAGCGGTGAGCATGGGCTCGGTGTCGAGGCTCGAGAGCGTCAGCAGGCGCTTGTCGATGTACGACACGTTCTGGAACGGCGGCGGCAGCTTGAAGTTGAGGCCGGGCTCGGTGATGACCTGCTTGATCTGGCCGAGGGCATAGACCACGCCGAACTGGCGCTGGTCGACCACGAAGAGGGTCGAGCTCAGCAGCACGAGCAGGACGAGGACCGAGGTGGCGATGAAACCGATTCTGTTCATGTTGTTCCGGGCCTTTCTCAGCGCACGTCGCGGTCACGCGAGCGGCCGTCACGGGCGCGCACGTCGGTGGTGGCGGGCGCCACCGGGATCACCGACGACTGGGTCGGTGCGGTGCCGGCCACGCTGGGGCTGGCGGCATCCACGGGCGTGGCTGTGTTGCCGCCGCCTTGCTGCATCAGCTTGTCGAGCGGCAGGTACAGCAGGTTGGAGCCCTGCTTGCTGTCGACCAGCACCTTGGTCGTGCTGGCGTAGATCTGCTGCATGGCGTCGGTGTACATGCGGTCGCGCGTCACCTGCGGCGCCTTCTGGTACTCGGTCAGCACCGAGCTGAAGCGACCGGCGTCACCCTGTGCCTGCGCCACGATGCGGGCCTTGTAGGCCTCGGACTCTTCCTTCAGGCGCGACGAGGTACCGGTGGCCAGCGGCACGACGTTGTTGGCGTAGGCCTCGGCGTCGTTCTTGGCGCGTTCGCGTTCCTGGCCGGCCTTGAGCACGTCGTCGAAGGCGGCCTGCACCTGCTCGGGCGGACGCACGCCGCCCTGCTGCAGGTTGATGCCGACGACTTCGACGCCGACCTTGTAGCGGTCGAGGATGGTCTGCATCAGCGCGCGCACGCGGGGCGCGATCTGGTCGCGCTCTTCGGCGAGCGCCGCGTCCATCTTCATCTTGCCGACCACTTCGCGCACGGAGCTCTCGGCCACCTGCACGATGGTTTCAGCGGGCGACTTGCTCTCGTAGAGCCAGGCACGCGCATCGCTCAGGCGGTACTGCACGGCGAACTTGATTTCGACGATGTTCTCGTCTTCGGTCAGCATGGCCGATTCGCGCAGGCCGGTGGAACGCACGATGGCGTCGCGGCCCACGTCGGTGGAACGGATCTGCGTGGTCACCACCACTTCGTGGCGTTGAATGGGGTACGGCAGGCGCCAGTTGAAGCCGGCGTTCACCGTCGACTTGTAGCGACCGAATTGCGTGACCACGGCCTGCTGGCCTTCGTTCACGATGAAGAAGCCGGTGCCGAGCCAGATCAGGACCGCCACGGCGGCCACGAGGCCGATGCCGAAGCCGGCGTTCTTCATGTCGGGCTTGTAGCCGTTGCCGCCACCGCCGCCGGTGCCATTGGGGCGATTGCCGCCACCCTTGCCGCCGCCGAAGAAACCACCGAGCTTGCGATTGAGGTCGCGCCAGAGTTCGTCGAGGTCGGGTGGGCCCTGATTGGGACCCTGGCCGCGCGGGCGATTGCCGTTGCCGTTGTTGTTCTGGTTGCCGCTCGAAGGCGGCGGGATCGGGGCGCCGGGGGGATCGGCATCGGGCGGCCGGTTGCCGGCCGGGCGGTCGCCGTTGGAGGACGGCTCGTCGCCGCGACCCCATCGGCCATCGTTCAGGTTGAACATGCCCAGAAACCCTCTCCGCGCTGGCTTTGCATTCATTCGCTTCGTTCTCGTGTCAGTGGCGGGATTGTGCCCAATCAAGGGGCCGCATCGTGCAATTCAGCGTCCGCCTCAGGGGTCATCGTATCGGCGACGGAACCCGACTGCCGGGCCAGCTCGGCCCGCAGCAGCGGCAGGCCTTCGCCGGTCTTGGCGCTGAGGAAGATGCGGGGAACCTGCACGCCGTCGATTTCCATCTCGTCCTGCAGATGCAGCGGATGTTGCGCGCTTTCAAGGGCGTCGAGCTTGTTGAACACCAGCAGTTGCGGCACGTCGCCTGCGCCGATGTCCTGCAGCACCGACTGGACCTCGGCCATCTGCTCGGGATAGTGCGGGTTGGAGGCGTCGATCACATGCAGCAGCAGGTCGGCATCGACCGCCTCCTGCAAGGTGGCCTTGAACGCATCGACCAGGCCGTGCGGCAGGTCGCGGATGAAACCCACCGTGTCGGAGATCGACACCTGCCGGCGCGCATCGCCCAGGTATAGGTTACGCGTGGTGGTGTCGAGCGTGGCGAACAGCTGGTCGGCCGCATAGGCGCGCGCCTTGACCATCGCATTGAAGATCGACGATTTGCCCGCGTTGGTGTAGCCGACGAGCGAGATGTTGAAGGTCTCGCGGCGCTCGCGCTGGCGGCGCTGCGTGCTGCGCTGCTTCTGCACTTTGGCCAAGCGCTCGCGCGTGCGCTTGATCGACTCGTTGATCATGCGGCGGTCGAGCTCGATCTGCTTCTCACCCGGGCCGCCGCGCACACCTGCACCGCCGGTCTGGCGCTCCAGGTGGGACCAACGACGGACCAGCCGCGTGCTCAGGTACTGCAGGCGAGCCAGCTCGACCTGCAGCTTGCCTTCGTGCGAGCGGGCACGCTGGGCGAAGATCTCGAGGATGAGGAAGGTGCGGTCATACACCGCGACATCGAGCTGGCGCTCGAGGTTGCGCTGCTGCGCAGGGCTCAGGGACTGGTCGAAGATGACCTCGCTCGCCCGGTGCATCGCAGCGAGCTCCTTGAGCTCTTCAGCCTTGCCGCTGCCGACGAACAGCGCCGCATCGGGCGCCTTGCGCTTGCAGGCCAGGCGGGCGACGGGCGTGAGGCCCGCGGTTTGTGCGAGCAGGCCGAGTTCTTCGAGCTCGCTGTCGAAATGGGGCAGCCCGAAATCGACACCGACGAGAACGGCGGCGCCTTCCTGGCGGGGGATCGAATCAGACAAGCGGAATCAGATATGGAAAAAGCGCGGCGGGGTTGCCGCCGCGCTCCGCGCGATCAGGCGGCGGCGTCGTCGTTCTCGTTGGCCGAGAAGTTGACGGCACGACCCGGCACGATGGTGGAAATGGCGTGCTTGTAGACCATTTGCGTCACTGTATTGCGAAGCAACACGACGTATTGATCGAAGGACTCGATCTGGCCTTGCAGCTTGATGCCGTTCACCAAATAAATGGAAACCGGCACATGCTCGCGACGCAAGGTGTTCAGAAACGGGTCTTGCAGAAGTTGCCCTTTATTGCTCACGATATTCTCCGTGTTCAAGAGTAGTTGTTGGAGAGATGACCTTAACACAGGGTTTCTGCGCCGCAGCAATCGGGGTCAAAAGCCTTGAGAAAATAACGGTTCTCAAAAGACGGAACTTCCGCTCCTGCTGCGGCTCAACGGCTGCCATCGGCAGCCAAGCGCCCTCAGTTGTCCTTGTCCACGAACGGATTCTGCGAGCTTTTGAACTGGATCCGCAAGGGCGTGCCCACCAGGTCGAATTCCTTGCGGAAACGCCCTTCCAGGAAACGCTTGTAGGCGTCGGTCACATGCTCCAGCGAATTGCCGTGGATGATGATCACGGGCGGATTCATGCCGCCCTGGTGCGCATAGCGCAGCTTGGGCCGGAACATGCCGCCGCGCTGGGGTGCCTGGAATTGCACCGCCTCGAGCAGCAGGCGCGTCAGCACCGGCGTCGACATCTTGCGCGTGGCCGACTTGTGGGCCTGCGCAATGGCCTGCCACACCGGGCCCAGGCCCTGGCGCTTGATGGCCGAGATGAAATGCAATGACGCGAACTTGAGGAACGGCAGGCGGGTTTCGATCTGCCGCTGGATCTGCTCGCGCTGGTAGCTGTCGACCGCGTCCCATTTGTTGATGGCGATCACCACGGCCCGTCCGCTTTCGAGGATGTAGCCAGCGATGTGCGCATCCTGGTCGGTCACGCCCTGCGTGGCGTCGAGCAGCAGCAGCACGACGTTGGCCGACTCGATGGCCTGCAGCGTCTTGACCACCGAGAACTTCTCGATCGCCTCGAATACCCGACCCTTGCGGCGCAGGCCGGCGGTGTCGATCAGCTCGAAGCGCTGGCCGTTGCGCTCGAAGGGCACCGAGATCGCGTCGCGCGTCGTGCCGGGCATGTCGAAGGCCACCAGACGCTCTTCGCCCAGCCAGGTATTGATCAGCGTCGACTTGCCGACGTTGGGCCGGCCGGCCACGGCCAGCTTGATCGGCTTGTTGACGTCGTCTTCGTCTTCCTCGTCGTCCGGGTCGGCCAGGTTCAGCGGCGCGAGCGCCAGCTCGACCAGGTCGCGCATGCCCTGCCCGTGCGCTGCGGACACGCCGTGCACGTCGCCGAAACCCAGCTCGTAGAAGTCGACCAGCTTGGTGCCGTCGTGCATGCCTTCGGCCTTGTTGGCCGCCAGCACGCAGGGCTTGCCCAGCCGGCGCAGCTCGTTGGCGATGTCGTGGTCTTGTGCCGAGAGGCCTTCGCGGGCATCGACCACGAAGATCACGACGTCGGCCTCGGCCACGGCCTGCCGCGTCTGCTTGGCCATTTCCTTGTAGATGCCGCTGCCGGCGTCGGGCTCGAAGCCGCCGGTGTCGATCACGATGAACTCGTGCTTGCCCAGGCGGCCGTTGCCGTAGTGGCGGTCGCGCGTGAGGCCTGCGAAGTCGGCGACGATGGCGTCGCGCGTCTGGGTCAGGCGGTTGAAGAGCGTCGACTTGCCGACGTTGGGACGGCCGACCAGGGCCACGACCGGCTTCATGGCCGGCCTTTCGATGGCGCGGTTTTCATGGTCGGGCCTTGGAAGTAAGAGAAAGACAAAAAATGATTATTCAGGACGGTAGCCGAACACGCCACCCTTGGCGGTCACGACGACCACCGTGTTGCCGGCCAGGACCGGCGTCACGGTGATGGCCGAGCCATCGGGCGTGACGCGGTTGAGCAGCGCACCGTCTTCGCGCGACACGAAGTGCAGCGTGCCGGTGCTCTCGCCGATGATCAGCGAGCGGCCCACGGCCAGCGGCGCGGTCAGTTCGCGGTTCTTCAGGCGGCTCATCTGCCAGGCGCGTTCGCCGTCGGCGCGACGCCAGGCGGTAACGCTGCCATCCGATTCGGTGCCATAGAGAAAGCGCTCGTCGCCGCTCACGCCATCGGCGCCCGAAGCCGGCTTGCTCCAGAGAAGCTGGCCGCGCAGCGTGTCGACGCAGCCGACGCTGGCGTAGTAGGCGCGTGCGCAGACCGTGTCGCCGTAGCGGCTCACGCTGCCGGTCAGGTCGACCAGGCGTTCCACGTCGTTGGTGCCGCGCGGCGCAGCGATGGGGGCTTCCCAGCGCGAGCTGCCGTTGCCGGGGTTCATGCCGACGAGTCGGCCACCCAGACCGGCGACCAGCGTGTCGCCCACCGCGATCAGCACGCCCGACTTGCGCAGCACGAGGTTTTCGCCCGGGCGCTGCTGCTGCCATAGGCGACGGCCGCTCTGGCCGTCCCAGGCGCTGACGCTGCGGTCGGCGGTTTGCACGAAGACGCGGCGGCCGGCCACCAGCGGTGCGGTGAAGGCCTGGGCCGACAGGCGCTGCTTCCACAGCACCTTGCCGTTTTCGATGGCGACCACTTCGTTGTTGGTGGTGACCACGGCCGTCAGCGAACCGTCGCTGCCGACGCCGGCCGCCAGCGGCGCGCCGGCGCTGGCGCGCCAGGTTTCGCGACCGGCGCGGGCGTCGATGGCGACGACCGTGCCGTCGCTGCCGGCCACGGTCACGATGTCGCCGCTGACATCGGCGGTGAGCGGGAATTCGACGCCCGGAATCCGCACGTTCCAGGCCTGGCGCACACCCATCAGGGACGGGTTGGCCGGCAGCTCGGCGGGCTTGGGCTTGCCGGAGCCCGAGCAGGCGGCCAGGAGCGCTACCAGAACAAGAGCAGAACCCGCGCGCAGGGCGGTCGATTCAGGCATGAAACGCTTGAAATTCATGAGGGTGTGCGATCAGGAGTTCTTGGGGACGGCGGGCGTCACGGTGACGGTCGGCGCCAGGGTCTTCGGGTCGACACCGACCGCGTTGAGCTTGATCTCGACCAGCCGGCGGTAGTCCGAGCCGGCGCCCAGGCCGGTCCAGGCCTTGCGGTACTCGGCCTGCGCCTCGTCGCGCTTGCCTTGCGCCATGTAGATGTCGCCCTTGCGGTCGGCCACCAGCGGTTCGAATTCGGTCGGCACCTTGCCGTCGAGCTGCTTGAGCGCGTCGTCGTAGGACTTGGCATCGAGCAGTTCGGCCGCGAGACGCAGCTTGGCGATGGCCTGGTAGCCCGGGTCGACGGCGTTCTGCGCGACCCAGCCCAGCGCCGCGCGCGAGCCGTCGGCATTGCCCTTGTCGAACAGCGTCTTGGCGACCAGCAGGCCGGCTTGCTGCGCGTAGGCGGTGCCTGCGAAGCGGTCCTTCATGTCGGTCATCACGCGCTGGATGCGCTCGACGTCGCCCGACTGCGTGCTGCGCTCGACCTCGTCATAAAGGGCCGCGGCCTGGGCAGCCTTGGTGCGCTGGTAGTACTGCCAGCCGTTCCAGGCCACGAAGGCGCCGGCGACGAGCAGCACGGCCCAGGTGATGAGGGTGCCGTAGGTGTTCCAGAAATGCTTGAGCTGGTCGAGCTGTTCCTGTTCTTCGAGGTCGAGATGGGTGGCCATGCGCTGTCAGAGGTTGGGAGCCGGCGATTGTAGGGTGGCGGCCCAGGTGGTCACTTCAGCAAGTGAACGGGCGGACTGCGCGACGCTGGCGTCGCGCAAGGCCTTGAGAGTCACTTCACCGCGTGCAAGTTCATCGGCACCGAAGATCAGGGCCCAGGTGGCGCCGCTGGCGTCCGCCTTGCGCATCTGCGCCTTGAAGCTCGCCAGGCCTTCGGCGGTGCTGGCGTGCATCTGCACGCGCACGCCGGTTTCGCGCAGCTGCTGCAAGGCGCGCAGCACGACGGGCATCGAAGCGGCGTCGGGCACGATGGCATAGACGTCGGGCACCGGTGCCGGCACTTCGGCGCCCTGCTCTTTCAGCAGGTCGAGCACGCGCTCGACGCCGATGGCCCAACCCACGGCGGGCGCCGGCTTGCCGCCGATCTGCGCGATGAGATCGTCGTAGCGGCCGCCGGCGCACACCGTGCCCTGCGCGCCGAGACGGTCGGTCACGAACTCGAACACCGTGAGGTTGTAGTAGTCGAGCCCGCGCACGAGGCGCGGGTTGATCGTGAAGGCGATGTCGTTGGCTTTGAGGATGGCCTGCAGCCCCTCGAAGTGCGCCAGCGATTCGGCACCGAGGAAGTCGATCAGCTTCGGGGCCGACTCGACCACCTCTTTCATCGCCGGATTCTTCGTGTCGAGGATGCGCAGCGGGTTGCTGTGCAGGCGGCGCTTGCCGTCCTCGTCGAGCTTGTCGGCGTGCTGTTCGAAGTGGGCGATGAGCTGGGCGCGGTGCAGCGCGCGCTCGGCCGGCTGGCCCAGGCTGTTGAGTTCCAGGCGCACATCGGTCAGGCCGATGGCCTTCCACAACGCGGTGGCCAGCAGGATCAGTTCGGCGTCGACATCGGGGCCGGCAAAGCCGAGCGCCTCGGCGCCGATCTGGTGGAACTGGCGGAAGCGCCCACGCTGCGGCTTTTCGCGGCGGAACATCGGGCCCGTGTACCAGAGGCGCTTGGGACCTTCGTAGAGCATGTTGTGCTCGATCACGGCACGCACGAGGCCGGCCGTGTTCTCGGGGCGCATCGCCAGGTGCTCCGACTGCCCATGCTTGTCCGAACGGTCTTCGAAGGCGTACATCTCCTTCTCGACGATGTCCGTCACCTCGCCGATGCCGCGCACGAACAGCGCCGTGTGCTCCAGGATCGGGGTGCGGACGTTGCGGTACGCATAGCGCCCCATCAGCTCGCGCACGGTGGCTTCGAGCCACTCCCAGCGCGCCGATTCGGGCGGCAATATGTCGTTCATGCCTTTGACGGCATTCAATTTTTCAGCCATGAGTCTGCGGAGGTGTCAGGCCAGGACAGCGTGTTCGCTGCCGAAGCGCTTTTCGATGTAGGTTTCGACGAGTTGGTGGAACTCGTTGGCGATATTGTCGCCGCGCAGCGTGAGGGCCTTTTCGCCGTCGATGAAGACCGGCGCGGCCGGTGCCTCGCCGGTGCCGGGCAGGCTGATGCCGATGTCGGCGTGCTTGCTCTCGCCGGGGCCGTTGACGATGCAGCCCATGACGGCCACCTTCAACGTCTCGACGCCGGGGTATTTCTTGCGCCAGACCGGCATCTGCAGGCGCAGGTAGTCGTCGATCTGCTTGGCCAGTTCCTGGAAGGTGGTGCTCGTGGTGCGGCCGCAGCCCGGGCAGGCCGTGACGCTCGGCACGAACACGCGCAGGCCCAGGGCCTGGAGGATTTCGTTGGCAATCAGCACTTCCTGCGTGCGCGACTCGCCCGGCTGCGGCGTGAGCGACACGCGGATCGTGTCGCCAATGCCCTCTTGCAGCAGGATCGACAGCGCCGTGGCCGAGGCCACCGTGCCCTTGGTGCCCATGCCGGCTTCGGTCAGGCCCAGGTGCAGCGGGTTGTCGCAGCGCTTTGCAAGCTCGCGGTAGACCGAGATCAGGTCCTGCACGCCGCTCACCTTGCACGACAGGATGACTTGGTTGCCGGCCATGCCCATCGATTCGGCCAGCTTGGCGGACTCGATGGCCGAGGTGATCAGCGCCTCGTACATCACCTGCTTGGCGTCCCAAGGCTCGGCGCGCTGGCTGTTGGTGTCCATCAGGCTGGCGAGCAGTTCCTGGTCGAGGCTGCCCCAGTTCACACCGATGCGCACCGGCTTGTTCCAGCGCATGGCCGCGTCGATCATCTGGCCGAACTGCTTGTCCTTCTTGTCGCCCTTGCCCACGTTGCCGGGGTTGATGCGGTACTTGCTCAGCGCCTCGGCGCAGGCCGGATAGTCGGTGAGCAGGCGGTGGCCGTTGTAGTGGAAGTCGCCGATCAGCGGCACGTCGATGCCCATGCGGTCGAGCTGCTCGCGGATGTAGGGCACCTGCGCGGCGGCCTCGGGCGTGTTGACGGTGATGCGGACCATCTCGGAGCCCGCAATGGCGAGCTCCTTGACCTGGATCGCGGTGCCGATGGCATCGACCGTGTCGGTGTTGGTCATCGACTGCACGCGCGTGGGCGCGTCGCCCCCCACCGTGACGATGCGCGGGCCCCAGACGACGCTGGCCTGGCGCGAGCGGCGCGCCTTGGGCGCCGCCGATTCGATGGGTTGGGGAGTGCAGTCGGTTGTCACGATTTCACCTCGAAACGCGCCACGCCGCCGCCGCGGGTGACAGGCTTCAGATCGTAGGGCTTTCCGTTCACCTGCACATCGACGGCCGATGCACGCCCCACCACCACGGACAGCGGCAGCGTGCCGGACAGCCCGACGGTCTCGCCAACCTGCAGGCTGCGGCGCAGCAACTGCTTGCCGCCGGCCTCGGTCACAGTGATCCAGCACTCCTCGCGCGCCACAAAGACGAGCTGCTGGCTGCTGGCGGTGCTGGTGTTGGCGACGGCCGCGAGGGGCGCGGAAGCCGGGGCGGTTGGCGCAGCAGCCGCCACGCCGGCGGCCGGTGCGGCGCCCACCGGGCCGGTCGGCGCCACGGCCTGCGTCGGCACGGGCTCCGAGACATCGGCCGGATCGGCGGGCGGCGGCATGGTCTCGCCCTCGTTCTTTGCGGTCAGCCGCGCGACGGAGGCGCCGATCTGGTCGAACGCCGATTGCGGCATCCAGAACAGCACGCCGGCACCGATCAAGAGCAGCACCACGACCGTCAGCAGCGCGCGCGACGGCAGGCCGCCGGAGCGTCCACCGTTCCAGCGCGGCGTGTCGGACACGACGCGGGCATTCAACGTGCGATTGGTTTCGGCCAGTGGTGCGCGTTGTGCGCCCGGCAGCTTGGCAAGCACGGGCGCCGGATCGATGCGCAGTGCGCGGCACACGCTGCTGGCCAGGGCCCGGGCGAACACCGGGTCGGGCAGCGAGGCGATGTCATCGGCCTCGAGCGCGATCAGCTTTTGCGGCGGCACCTTGAGCGCCGCGGCCACCATCTCGATGTGCAGGCCATGCGCTTCGCGCGCCTCGCGCAGCATGTCACCGGCCGTCTTGTGCGCGACGTCGCCTTCTGCCAGCGGCAGTGCCGCGGACGTCCCGAACTCCGAAACCCGTTCAGTCATTGAAATTCCCGCGCTCGTACGCCATTGCCTCCCGCGATTGAGGGAAACGTCGTTGCAGTTGACCGCCCAGCTGCGCGACAGCCTCGCGGTTGTTGAGCTTCCGTTCGATCTTGATGCCGAGCCAGAGCGTCTCGGCATTGGCCGAGGGGCTGTTGTTGACACGGCGGACGTAGAACTGCGCGCGCGACCATTCTTCGCGCTGCGCCAGCACCGAGGCCAGGTTGAAGCCGACCACCGGATTGCCGGCGTCGAGCTCGTAGGCCTGCAGGAGGCTGCGCTCGGCCTGCGGCCGCTGGCCGGCCTTGAGCTCGCAGACCCCCTGAGTCATGAGCGTCTTGGCACGGTCGGCATAGCTGGGCACGGCCAGTGCCGCGGCGAACTGCTGCGCGGCGTCGCCGTAGCGGTTCTGCTGGCACAGCAGCCAGCCATAGTTGTGGCGCGTGTTGGCGTCGCGAGGATTGATTGCGATCGCGCGGCGGAAGCTGTCTTCGGCCTGGCCGGCGTCGTCCAGTCGCATGTAGACCAGGCCCCGCAGGTTGTAGGCGTCGGCGTAGTTCGGGTCGATGGCCAGCACCTGCTTGAGCTCTTCGAGGGCGACCGAGGGCTGGCCGTGCTCGAAGTAGCCGGCCGCCAGCTCCATCCGCAGGCGGGCACGGCGACGGTTGTTTTCGTCGACGTCGGTCACGACACTGGTGCCGCTGTCGGCCCCACTGCCGACAAGCCCGGTGGTGGTGGTTCGCGTGTTGACGCAGCCCGCGAGAAGAAGCGCCACGGCGACGCTCGCGATTCCTGCGCTCAGCACTCGCTGCACGCTCGCGGTCGTCGTCGGAAAGGCCATGCTCATTGCGTCAATGCTCCTGGGGAACGGTGGTCTTGGGGGTCTTGGCGCGGGTCGGGTGCAGAACGACGGGACGCTCGGCCACCGCCGCACGGCGCTGGGCCATGCGCTCGGCCGCACGGGTGCGGTCTTTCACGTCACCGGCGAGCTGTCCGCAGGCGGCATCGATGTCGTCACCGCGCGTCTTGCGCACGGTGGTCACGAGGCCCGCTTCGCTCAGCGTGCGGGCAAAGGCCAGCACGCGCGGTTGCGGCGAGCGCAGCAGGCCCGACGCCGGAAAGGGGTTGAACGGGATCAGGTTGAACTTGCACGAGACCCCATGGGTGCGCACGAGTTCGATCAGTTGCCGCGCATGCTCGGGCTGGTCGTTGACGCCGTCGAGCATGCAGTATTCAAAGGTGATGAAGTCGCGCGGCGCATGCACGAGGTAGCGCTTGCAGGCCTCGAGCAGTTCGGCGATCGGGTACTTGCGATTGAGCGGCACGAGGTCGTCGCGCAGCGCATCGTTGGGCGCATGCAGCGAGACGGCCATGGCGACGGCGCAATCGGTGCCCAGGCGGTCGATCATCGGCACCACGCCGGAGGTCGACACGGTGACACGGCGACGCGACAGCCCGTAGGCGTTGTCGTCGAGCATGGTGCGCAAGGCGGGCACCAGCGCCGAGTAGTTCTGCAGCGGCTCGCCCATGCCCATCATCACCACGTTGGAGATGACGCGCTCGTCGCGCTTGAGGTGCTTGCGCAGGAAGTGCTCGGCGAACCAGAGCTGGGCGACGATTTCGCCCGTGGTGAGGTTGCGGCTGAAGCCCTGATGCCCGGTCGAGCAAAAGCGGCAGCCGACAGCGCAACCGGCCTGCGACGACACGCACAGCGTGCCGCGATCGTCTTCGGGAATGAACACGGCCTCGACCGCATCGCCGCCGCCGACGTCGAACAGCCACTTGATCGTGCCGTCCTTGGATTCATGCTGCGTGAGGACCGACAGGGCCTCCACGCGCGCGGTGGTCGCGAGTTTCTCGCGCAGCGACTTCGCCAGATCGGTCATCTGGGTGAAGTCGCTGGCGCCACGCTGGTGGATCCAGCGGAACAGCTGCGTGGCGCGGAATTTTTTCTCGCCGAGTTTTTCGCAGAACGCAGCCAGCCCGTCGAGATCGAATTCGAGCAGATTGGCTGTGGTCATGAATTCAGGCGAGCAACGGCTTCAGCGTGCGTAGACGTTGAGGCCGGCGAAGAAGAACGACACTTCGTTGGCAGCCGTTTCGGGCGCGTCCGAGCCGTGAACGGCGTTGGCGTCGATGCTGTCGGCGAAGTCGGCGCGGATGGTGCCGGCGGCTGCCTTCTTGGGGTCCGTGGCGCCCATCAGGTCACGGTTCTTGGCGATGGCGTTCTCGCCTTCGAGCACTTGCACGAACACGGGGCCCGAGATCATGAACTCGACTAGGTCCTTGAAGAAGGGACGCTCCTTGTGCACCGAGTAGAACTGCTCGGCTTCGTTGCGCGACAGGTGAACCAGCTTGGCGGCGACGATCTTGAGGCCAGCAGCCTCGAAGCGGGAAACGATCTTGCCGATGACGTTCTTGGCGACGGCGTCGGGCTTGATGATGGAAAGGGTACGTTCGATAGCCATTGAAATGCTTCCTGAGCTTTGATTTTGAAGTGTTTTGTCACAACTGCAACGAGTTTGTTTCGTGGCACGTCGACAAAGCCTCTGATTTTAACCGGCGCGACCTGCGGGATTGGTGAAAACCCCGCGAAAGGCCGCGCTCCGACGGCTGGCTTTCAGCGTCCGCGACGGCGTCCGCCGCCACCACCGCCAAAGCCACCACCGCCGCCTTGCGAGCCGCCACCACCGCCGCGACGTCCCGGACCGCCGCGCTGTTCCTTGCGCTGGCGCGAGAAGCTGTCGGCACCGATGTAGCCGAGCGAGGTCTTCATCGGATCGGGCTGGTTGGCACCGCCGCCACCGCCAGCACCCGTCGACCGGTTGCCACCGCCGCCCTGCCCTTGCCCCTGGCCGCCCTGACGGTTGCCGGGACCGGCGTTGCCGCGGCGCCCCTGCTGTGGCGGGCCACCGTTGCCACCGCCCCGGTTGGGACCACCGCGCCCTCCGCGCTCGCCGCGCGGCGGACGACCGTCCCCCAGCGGACTCGGAATCGGTGCTTCGCCGCGCGCTTCACGCGGCTGGCCACCGCCCATGCCGCCGTTGCGGTTGTTGTTGCCGCGGCGCTTCTTGTTCCGCCCATTGCGACCGCCACCCTCCGGCCCGCCGGGACCGCGTTGCGACGGACCCGCCGGTCGCGCCTGCGCACCGCCCGAGGCCTGGAACAGCGCCTGGATGTCGCGCTCGTCGAGCTCCATCCAGGCACCGCGCTTGAGACCGCGCGGCAGCACCATCGCGCCGTAGCGGATGCGGATCAGCCGGCTGACCGCATGGCCCACCGACTCGAACAGGCGGCGCACCTCGCGGTTGCGGCCTTCGGAAATGGTCACGCGGTACCAGCAGTTGGAGCCTTCGCCGCCACCGTCTTCGATGGTGCCGAACTGCGCCATGCCGTCGTCCAGTCGCACGCCCTCGAGCAGCTTCTTCTTTTCTTCGCTGGTGAGCGCGCCCAGCACGCGCACCGCGTACTCGCGCTCCAGGCCGAAGCGCGGGTGCATGAGCTGGTTGGCCAGGTCGCCGGAGCTGCTGAACAGCAGCAGGCCTTCGGTGTTCAGGTCGAGCCGGCCGACCGACTGCCACTTGCCCTGCTGCAGACGCGGCAGCTTGCGGAACACGGTCGGGCGGTTCTGCGGATCGTCGTGCGTGACGACCTCGCCCACGGGCTTGTGGTACGCGATCACGCGCGGCGGCGGCGGTGCGATGCGGTAGCGGATCGGCTTGCCGTTGATCTTGACCTGGTCGCCGTACTGGATGCGCTGGCCGATGTGGGCCGGCTCGTTGTTGACCGAGATGCGGCCCTGCAAGATGAGTTGCTCCATCTCGAGGCGCGAACCGAGACCGGCCTGCGCCAGCACCTTGTGCAGCTTGGGCGAATCGGCCTCGGGCAGCAGCACGCGCTTGAGCGGCGGCACCTCGGGGCTTTCCTCGTCGGCGTCGAACTGGCCGGAAATGACGTCGGCAAAACGGATCGGCTCGGTCGGCGGCGCATTGCGCTGCTCGCGCTCGGCGGCGCGACGGGCGCGGTCGAGGTCGTCTTCCTCTTCGTCGGGCTCGTCTTCCTCGTCGTCTTCGTCGTCCCCACGGTCGTCGTCTTGGTCTTCGTCGGACGCCTGGAGACGCTGTGCTTCGACCGGCGCCGGCTCGTCTGCCTCGGCTGCCACCACTTCCGCAGCCACGGGCGCCACATCGGGCTGGACCGTCGAGGGAGCCTCGGCCGCAGGAGCGACTTCCGCCGCACTCACCAATTGCTCATCCGCAGCAGGCGCCTCGACCACTTTCTTCTTGCGGGGCGCACGCGGCTTCTTCGGTGCTTCCCCGGCCTCGGCCCCTGCCGGCTCTGCGGGCGCAGCGACGGATTCAACAGCAACTTCCGTCACCTTCTTGGGCGTGGCGGCCCGCTTCCGCTTCTTGACTTCGGGTTCGACCGGCAGCATCGCTGCGTCGTCGGTGTCGGATGAGCTCATGGGGTTTTTCCGGGAGAAACAGCGTGGGGGTCGTGGGGGTCGGTCTCGTCCGCTGCGGGGGACGGGACGTCGGATTCGGGTTCTTCGGGCGCGGCGGCCACGTCGGGTTCGGCGGGCGGCTCGCCGGTTTCTGGCTCGGGCACAGGCAGCGCCTCATCGACGGGCTCAACGGCCTCGGCGATCGCCACCACCTCTTCGGCAAACTCCGCCGCATCGGTCGAGACGACTTCCGCCAACTCAGCCGACTCGGGCGGCGCATCGACCATGGCGAGTTCGGGCTGCACACCTTCTTCTCCATCCACCAGCGCTGCGGGCTCTGCAGATTCCGCAACGGCCTCTTCCGCCGCATCGCCGTCGATCGGCAGCCCCGGCTGGTCGCCCGCGGCCTGCTGCAGTGCGTCAACCAGCGCCGCCTGCTGCGCGGGCGTTTCCACCAGCGGCAGCTGGTCCAGAGAGGCCAGCCCCAGGTCGTCGAGGAACTGGCGGGTGGTCGCATAGAGCGCGGGCCGGCCGACCGTTTCGCGGTGGCCGATCACCTCGACCCAGCCGCGGTCTTCGAGCTGCTTAAGGATCAGGGAGTTGATCGTGACGCCGCGGATGTCTTCCATGTCGCCGCGCGTGGCCGGCTGCCGGTAGGCAATGATGGCCAGCGTCTCGAGCGCGGCGCGCGTGTAGCGCGGCGGCTTCTCGGGATGCAGGCGATCGAGGGCATCGCGCATCTCGGGCCGGCTTTGGAAACGCCAGCCGCTGCCGACGCTCACCAGCTCCAGGCCGCGTTGCGCCCAGTCTTCCTGCAGTTCGAGCAACAGCACCTTGATCGTGTCCACGCCCAGCTCGTCGTCGAACAGCACGCGCATGTCGCGCACCGGCAGCGGCTGGCTCGAACAGATCAAGGCGGTTTCGAGAATGCGCTTGGCATCCGCCGTATTCATGGTTCGCGTTATCCGGAAAAAGGCGCCTGGCGACGCTTGTTCAGATGGATGGAAGGGGTAGGCGTTGCCGGCACGCGGCGAGTGCAACGCAAGGCCGGCATCGGGTGGCCGGCGCGGCCCTCGGGCCGTCAGGCGCGATTGTAATCCAGCCCCCAGGTCTGCAAAGCCTGGGCCAGATCGGGCGGCGGTGGCGAACGAAACTCCATCGCCTGCTGCGTGACGGGATGCACGAACGCCAGCCGGAACGCATGCAGCGCCTGCCGCGACAGACCCGCTGCGGGCGCGCCGCCATACAGAGCGTCGCCGACCAGCGGATGACCGATCGACGCCATGTGCACGCGGATCTGGTGGGTGCGGCCGGTTTCGAGCGTGCAGCGCACCGCGCAGCCTTCGGTGTGGCTGTCGAGCCGCTCGATCAGGGTGCGCGCGGTCTTGCCCGCGTGGCGCTCCAGGTCGACCACGGCCATGCGCAGCCGGTTGCGCGGATCGCGACCGATCGGCGCATCGACCTGCCGCGCCGCCGCACCTTCCCAGGCCTTGTGCCCCATCGCCAGGTACTGGCGCTTCACCTCGCGCGCGGCGATCAGCGCCACCATGGCGTCCATCGCGGCCCGCGTGCGCGCTACCACCATCAGGCCGCTGGTGTCGCGGTCGAGGCGGTGCACGATGCCCGCGCGCGGCAGCAGCACGGCCTTCGGGTCGAGCGCCAGCAGCCCGTTCAGCAGCGTGCCGCTCCAGTGGCCCGGCGCCGGATGCACCACCAGGCCGGCCGGCTTGTCGATGATCCGCAGGTGCTCGTCCTCGTGGACCGTGACCAGCGCCATCGCCTCGGGCCGGAAGGCCTGGCTCTGGGGCGTCGGCCGCAGCTCGATGCGCCCCGACTGGCCCGCGCGCACCGTGGCAGAGACCTTGGTGAGCGTGCGCCCTTGCAGCTCGACGGCGCCAGCCTCAATGAGTTGCTGAAGGTAACTGCGCGAGAACTCGGGCACCAGCGCCGCCAGGGCGCGGTCGAGCCGCTGCCCGTGCTGCGCCTGGTCGATGGCGAAGGGACGCAGCTCGCTGGGCTCCGCGAGATCAGCGCCCTCTTCAGGTTCAGGCCCTTCCGGGGGATCGGTCAGGGGGTCGGTCGATATAATTGAGGGCAACTGTTTCACGAAAGCCGTATGTGATGTTTCGCGCCAAATTATCGGTCCCTGCCTGGATCGCGCTCAGCGCGGCGGCCCTTCTCGTCGCCGGTTGCGGTTCCACCACCAAGGAAGACAAGACCGCGAACTGGAGCCCCAACCGCATCTACTCGGAAGCCAAGGACGAAGTCGGCTCCGGCGCCTACGACAAGGCCGTGCCGCTGTACGAGAAGCTCGAAGGCCGTGCCGCCGGCACGCCGCTGGCCCAGCAGGCCCAGCTCGAGAAGGCCTACGCCCAGCACAAGGCCGGCGAAAAGGCCAACGCCATCGCCACGCTCGACCGCTTCATGAAGCTGCACCCGGCCAGCCCGGCGTTCGACTACGCGCTCTACCTGAAGGGCGTGATCAACTTCAACGACGACCTGGGCATGTTCGCGTTCCTGACGCGCCAGGACCTGTCCGAGCGCGACCAGAAGGCCGCCAAGGAATCGTTCGAGTCCTTCCGCGACCTCGTGACGCGCTTCCCCGAGTCGCGCTATGCGCCCGACGCGCGCCAGCGCATGAACTACATCGTGAACTCGCTCGCGCAGTACGAAGTTCACGTGGCCCGCTATTACTACTCGCGTGGTGCCTACCTGGCGGCCATCAACCGGGCGCAGATCGCGCTGTCCGACTACCGCGAAGTGCCGGCGCTCGAAGAAGCCCTGTACATCATGGTGAAGTCGTACGACGCGCTCGGCATGAAGGACCTGCGCGACGATGCACAACGCGTGCTGACCACCAACTACCCGCAGAGCACCTACCTGGCGAACGGCTTCAAGGGCAGCACCGACCCCTGGTGGAAGCTCTGGTAATCCAGCGCCCCACCCGGTAGATATCAGTCCGATTTCCTGAGCGCGTCGATCGCGCTCTCGAAATCCGCTTCGGTTTCCAGCCGGCGCATCGGCGGCAACGCCGCCAGCAGCCGCCGGCCATAGCCCATCGCCACGAGGCGCGTGTCGCAGATCGCGAGTACGCCGCTGTCGGTTTCACGGCGGATGAGGCGCCCCGCCCCCTGCTTCAATGCCACGGCCGCTTCGGGCAGCGAATAGTCGCTGAACGAGCTGCGCCCCTGCGCTTCGAGCCGCTGCGAGCGGGCCTCCACCAGCGGATCGTTGGGCGGCGGGAACGGCAGCTTGTCGATCACGACGAACTGCAGCGCGTCGCCCGGCGCATCGAAGCCTTCCCAGAACGACGCCGATGCGACCAGCACGCAGCCCGCACGCCCGTTGCTCGCGCCTTCGCGGAAGCGGTCCATGAGCACGCGCTTGGGCAGCTCGCCCTGCACCAGCACCTCGGGTCGTGCTTCTGTCTGGAGCAGTTCGAACTGCTGGCGCATCGCGTCGCCGATGGTGCGCAGCGCGCGCAGCGTGGTGGTCAGCACCAGCGTGCGCCCGCCGAGCTCCGCGGCGCCGTGCGCGGCCAGCTTGGCCACCTGCTGGCTGTGCGTGGGATCGTTGGGCTTCGGAAAGGCCCGCGGCACATAGATCGCCGCCTGCGAGGCGTAGTCGAACGGACTTTGCACGCGCAGCACTTCGGCATCGCGCAGGCCGCAGGGCTCGGTGAACCAGCGCAGCGTGGGGTCGTCGCCCAGCGTGGCGGAGGTGAAGACCCAGGCGCGGCGGCTGTCTTCCTGCGGTGGCGGCGGGACGGCGCCGTGCTCGGGGTCTTCCTCGTCGTCGCCGTAGGGCAGCTCGGACTCCACAGGCTCGTCGGCCAGCTTGAGCACCCGCTTGCGCATCGCATCGGCGATGTCGAGCGGCGACTCGATCAGCCGCAGCTGCGTGCCGACATCGACCCAGCGCACGGAGTCGAGCTCGCACGGCTGCGCGAAACGCGCCGTGCGCTTGGCGAGCTGGCGCGCGCGCTCGTGCAGGCGCACGAAGTCGGGCGAGATCTCGCTCACCGTGTCCAGCCCGTCGGCGGCCAGCACGAAGGCGTCCTGCAGGTCGTCGAGCGCGCCTTGCCAGGCCTCGGCATTCACGCCCTCGGGGGCCGGGCCGATCCAGCGCAGCTTGGCGCCCGGCCATTGCTTGCCGACCACCAGCCGCAGCTCGCGCGCCGCGCGTTCCACGCCCGCCACCAGCTGCTGCCAGTCGACCAGCCCGCGCGCATGCTGCAGGCCCGCGCCGAGCATGTCGCGCGCGAAGTCGAGCGCCTGCCCGCTGCCGAGCTGTGCGCCCAGGAACTGCACGCCGGTTTCGTTGAGCTGGTGCGCCTCGTCGAACACGACGACGCTCACGGTCGGCAGCAGCTCGGCCATGCCTGTCTCGCGCACCGCGAGGTCGGCAAAGAACAGGTGGTGGTTGATGACCACGATGTCGGCCGCCAGCGCCTCGCGCCGCGCCAGGTTGACGTGGCAGGCCTTGAACTGCGGGCATTGCGCGCCCAGGCAGTTCTCGCGCGTGGAGGTGATCAGCGGGATCAGTGGCGAACGTTCGTCGAGCCCCGGCAGCTCTGCGAGGTCGCCGGTGCGCGTGGCTTTCGACCACTGCTCGATCTTTGCCAGCGTGCGCAGGCTGCCGCGCTCGGGCAGCGAGGCGTCGTGGCGCGCCATGTCGAGCCGATGCAGGCACAGGTAGCTGCCCCGCCCTTTCAGCAGCGCCGTACGTATCGGCAGCGCGAAGGCCTCGACAAGGCGCGGCAGGTCGCGGCCGAACAGCTGGTCCTGCAGGGTCTTGGTGGCGGTCGAGAGCAGCACGCGCTCGCCGCTCAGCAGCGCCGGCACGAGGTACGAGAAGGTCTTGCCCACGCCCGTGCCGGCCTCGACCACGAGCATGCCGCCGTCGGAAATGGTGCGGGCCACGGCCATCGCCATCTCGGTCTGGCCGCCGCGTTCGCGGAACTGCTCGGCGGCCTGCGACAGCACCCCGTCCTGCGCGAACGCATCGCGCACCTGGTTTTCGAGCGGCGACGTCACGCCGGTTCTTTCGGGTCGAGCGCGTTCTCGAGCTGGGCGATCTGGTCGCGCAGGGCGAGGCGGCGCTTTTTCAGGCGGCGCATCAGCAGTTCGTCCTGCGGCGTGCCGTCTTCCGAGAGCCGGTCGATGGTGGCGTCGAGGTCGGCATGCGCAATGCGCAGCTCGATCAGCTGACGGGAAAGGGAATGAAGATTGGAGTCCAACGGTGGGGGTGCGCGTGCCGCATGGGGCCGCGCGTGTTCATTCGATAATACGTCCTGACACGAACCCCAGAGAAGACAGAAAGCGCGCCTCTGGCGCCCCAGCGCTCATGACCCAAGGCTTTCGACTCGCCGCCGCCACCGGCCTCCACAAGGGGGATCGCCCCTACCAGCAGGACCAGGTGCTGTTGATGAGCCACCCTCGCACGCCGGGCTGCGTGCTCGGTGTCATCGCCGACGGCATGGGCGGACGCAGCGGCGGGCGCAAGGCGTCCGACCAGGTGCTCATGACCGCGCGCCAGCTCTTCACCCGCTACAGCCCCGAGCGCGACGACCCCGCCGTCGTGCTGCGCCAGCTGCTCGAAGACGCCCACACCGTGATCAAGCTCACGGCGCTGTCGAGCGAGCAGGAACCGCACAGCACGCTGGCCGCCTTCCTGATGAACCCGAAAGGCGACTGCGCCTGGATCCACGCAGGCGACTCGCGCATCTATCACTTCAACGACGGCGCGCTGGTCAAGCGCACGCGCGACCATTCGTACGTGCAGGCGCTGGTCGATCGCGGCCAGATCAGCGAGGCCGAGGCCAACATCCATCCGCAGGGCAACATCCTGCTGGGCTGCCTGGGCATGACGACCACGCCGCCGCCCGTCGATCCGCACCACATCGCCAAGCTGCAGCCGGGCGACCTGCTCATGGCCTGCAGCGACGGGCTGTGGCACTACTTCTCGCCCGAGGAACTGGCCAGCGTGCTGTACGCGCAGCCGCCGCGCGATGCGGTGGAAATCCTGGTGGGAGAAGCGCGGCGCCGTGCGCGCGGCACGGGCGACAACATCTCGATCGCGGTGCTCAAGCTCGACCGGCTGCCCGCGGCGGCCTGAGCGCCCGCCCTCTTTCAAGGATCAGGGCGAGGAAGCCGCCGGTGCCGGTGGCAACGGTGCGCCGCGCGGCTTGGTGCGCTCGGCGTTCTGGCGTTCGCGGTTGGCGCGGTGTTCCGCCGCCCGCTTCTGCTTGTCCTCGAAGCGCGTGGTCGCGGCCGGCGCTTCGGCGCGGCGCTGGGCCGCCTTGGCCTGCTCGTCGGCATGGGCCTTCTGCTTGTTCTCGAACTGGCGCTGGCGCTCGGCCGCGTCGGCCGCGGTCGCGGCCCGGCTCGCGGCGTGGTCGGCGGCGCGCTGCTCGCGCGCCTTCTGGTCTTCCTGCGACTTCTCGCGCTGTTCGCGCGAATCCTGCGGGCGCTGGGTGGAGGCCTTCTGGTCGAGCTTCTGCAGCTCGGCCGCGCCGCTGCGCTGGCGCTGGATGTCGTTGATCGCGGTTTCCTGTCGCTTGATGTGGTCGGTTTCCTTGCGACGGCGGCTGCGGCTTTCGCGCAGGCAGTCTTCGACCGCGAACTTCTTGTAGCAGGCCGCGCGCTCCTTCGCGTAGCGCGACTCGATGACCTCCCGCTCGGCCGCCAGGCGGCTGCGTTCGGCTTCGAGGTCGGCGTTGCCCGCCGCCGCATTGGACTGGGCCCACAGCGGCAGGCTGGCCAAGGCCAGAAACAGGGCAAGAGCGGTTTTTTTCATGTGAGTCGAGTGTCGACGATGCGGCGTTCCAGGGCGAGGAATTCGCTCGACTGCATTTCGGTGAGCCGGGACACCGTGCGCGGAAACTCGTGCGCCAGCGGCCCCTCGGTGTACAACGCCTCGGGCGGAACCTCGGCCGACATGATGAGCTTGCAGCGCCGGTCGTACAAGACGTCGACCAGCCAGGTGAAACGCCGGGCTTCCGAGGCCATGCGCACCGGCATGTGCGGCACGTCGGACAGCAGCACGGTGTGGAACTGGCTCGCGATCTCGAGGTAGTCGTTCTGCGAACGCGGGCCGCCGCACAGCGTCTTGAAGTCGAACCACACCACGCCGCCGGCCTTGCGCAGCGCGCGGATCTCGCGCTGCTCGATGTGCAGGATCGGGTTTTCGTCGGCCGTCTCGGCCAGCTTGTCGAAGGCGTGGCGCATTTCCTTCTCGGCCGCCGCGTCGTTCGGCGTGAGGTACATGCGCAGTTGCTCCAGCGTGCGGCGCCGGTAGTCGGTGCCGTTGTCCACGCTCAGCACTTCGAGCTTCTGGTTGAGCAATGCAATGGCGGGCAGGATGCGGTCGCGGTGCAGGCCGCCCGGATACAGGTCGTCGGGCTTGAAGTTCGAGGTGGTGACAAAGCCCACGCCGTTGTCGAACAGCGCCACGAGCAGCCGGTGCAGGATCATCGCGTCGGTGATGTCCGCGACGTGGAACTCGTCGAAGCAGATCAGCTTGTAGCGCTTGGAGATGCGAAGTCCCAGCTCGTCGAGCGGGTTCACGGTGCCCTGCAGGTCGCGCAGCTCGCGGTGCACTTCGCGCATGAACTCGTGGAAGTGCAGGCGTGTCTTGCGCCGCAGCGGCACGGCGTTGAAGAACAGGTCCATCAGGAAGCTCTTGCCGCGCCCCACGCCGCCGTACATGTAGACGCCGCGCGGCAGCTCCGGCCGGTTGATGAGCTTCTTCAGCGCGTTGGAGCGCCGGGCCTTGTACTCGCCCCACTCGGTGGCGCAGCGGTCGAGCGCCTCGACGGCCGCCAGTTGTGCGGGATCGCTCTTGAACCCGCGTGCCGCGAGTTCCGCTTCGTAAGCCTGTTTGACGCTCAAGGGATCGGATCGCTTCAAAAATGGAGAGCCCCGACCGCCCCGCGAGGGTCGATCGGGGCCGGGTTCGCTCAAGAACCGGAGATCAGAAGTTGAGCGTGCGCTTGTCCACGGCCAGGGCCGCTTCCTTGGTGGCTTCCGACAGCGACGGGTGCGCATGGCAGATGCGCGCGATGTCTTCGGCGCTGGCCTTGAACTCCATCGCCACCACGGCTTCGGAGATCAGCTCGCTGGCCTGCGGGCCCACGATGTGCACGCCCAGGATCTCGTCCGTGGCGGCGTCGGCCAGGAACTTGACCATGCCGGTCGTGTCGCCCAGCGCGCGTGCGCGGCCGTTCGCCAGGAACGGGAAGGTGCCGGCCTTGTAGGCGCGGCCCGCGGCCTTGAGTTGCTGCTCGGTCTGGCCGACCCACGCGATCTCGGGGCTGGTGTAGATCACCCACGGCACGGTGTTGAAGTTCACATGGCCGTGCTGGCCCGCGATGCGCTCCGCCACGGCCACGCCTTCTTCCTCGGCCTTGTGCGCCAGCATCGGGCCGCGCACCACGTCGCCGATGGCCCACACGTTGGGCAGGCTGGTCTTGCAGTCGTCGTCCACGGCGATGGCGCCGCGCTCGTCGAGCTTCAGGCCCACGGCTTCGGCGTTCAGGCCGATGGTGTTGGGCACGCGGCCGATCGAGACGATCAGCTTGTCGACTTCCAGCGTCTGGGCTTCGCCCTTGGCGTTGGTCCAGGCGACGCTCACGCCCTTCTTCGACGACTTGATCTCGCCGACCTTCACGCCGAGTTCGATCTTCAGCTTCTGCTTGTCGAAGGCCTTCTTGGCTTCCTTGGCGATCTGCTCGTCCACGGCGCCCAGGAAGGTCGGCAGTGCTTCGAGCACCGTGACCTCGGCACCGAGGCGGCGCCACACCGAGCCCATTTCGAGGCCGATGACGCCCGAGCCGATCAGGCCCAGCTTCTTCGGCACCGCACCGATGCGCAGCGCGCCGTCGTTCGAGAGGATGTTTTCCTCGTCGAACGGCGTGCCCGGCAGCGCGCGGGCGTTGGAGCCCGTGGCGACGATGATGTGCTTGCCGCTGATCGATTCTTCAGCGGCGCCCGCCACCTTGATCTCGTAGCCGGCGTCGTCCGCCTTCACGAACGAACCGCGGCCGTGGAAGAAGCTGATCTTGTTCTTCTTGAACAGGTACAGGATGCCGTCGTTGTTCTGCTTCACGACCTGGTCCTTGCGGGCCAGCATCTTGTCGATGTCCAGGCCGAGGCCTTCGACCTTGATGCCGTGGTCCGCAAAGTGGTGACCGGCCTGCTCGAAGTGCTCCGACGATTGCAGCAGCGCCTTCGAGGGGATGCAGCCGACGTTGGTGCAGGTGCCGCCCGGTGCGGGGCCGCCCTTGCCGTTCTTCCACTCGTCGATGCAGGCCACGTTAAAGCCGAGCTGCGCAGCGCGGATCGC
The DNA here is from genome assembly GCF_059416405.1 of Variovorax sp. GW821-FHT09D04. Lineage (NCBI taxonomy): Bacteria > Pseudomonadati > Pseudomonadota > Betaproteobacteria > Burkholderiales > Comamonadaceae > Variovorax > Variovorax sp. GW821-FHT09D04. Next base: position 709,396 of record NZ_JBWKPA010000001.1, on the reverse strand, counting down.
CGCGATGTAGCCGCCAGGACCGCCGCCGATGACGACGACGTCGAATTGCTTGTTTGCCATCTGGTTCTTGCTCCCCGGATCAGATGTCGAACAGCAGGCGCGACGGATCTTCCAGCGCTTCCTTCATGGCGACCAGGCCCAGCACGGCTTCGCGGCCGTCGATGATGCGGTGGTCGTAGCTCATGGCGAGGTAGTTCATCGGGCGAACGACGATCTGGCCGTTTTCGACCACGGCGCGGTCCTTGGTGGCGTGCACGCCCAGGATGGCCGACTGGGGCGGGTTGATGATCGGGGTCGAGAGCATCGAGCCGAAGGTGCCGCCGTTGGAGATGGAGAACGTGCCGCCGGTCATTTCTTCAATGCCCAGCTTGCCGTCCTGTGCCTTCTTGCCGTACTCGGCGATCTTCTTCTCGATGTCGGCGAAGCTCATCTGGTCTGCATTGCGCAGGATGGGCACCACCAGGCCGCGCGGCGAACCGACGGCGATGCCGATGTCGAAGTAGCCGTGGTACAGGATGTCGTTGCCGTCGACCGAGGCGTTGAGCACCGGGTACTTCTTCAGGGCGTGCACGGCGGCCTTCACGAAGAAGCTCATGAAGCCGAGCTTCACGCCGTGTTCCTTGGTGAACGCGTCCTGGAACTTCTTGCGCAGGTCCATGACCGGGGCCATGTTCACTTCGTTGAAGGTGGTCAGGATGGCGTTGGTCGATTGCGACTGGATCAGGCGCTCGGCGATGCGCGCGCGCAGGCGGCTCATCGGCACGCGCTGTTCCGGGCGCTCGCCCAGGTCAGGCGCGGCAGGCGCAGCCACCTGTTGCAGCGCGGGCTTGGCAGCCGGTGCGGCGATGGTGGCGGCAGGCTTGGCGCCGGCAGCCACGGCGCCGAGCACGTCGCCCTTGGTCACGCGGCCATCCTTGCCCGTGCCAGCCACGTCGCTGGTCTTCAGGTTGTTGTCGGCCAGCAGCTTGGCGGCGGCGGGCATGGCCACGTCGGCCTTCGAACCGCCGGTGGCGGCGGCTGCCGCTGCGGGAGCAGCAGCGGCCGGTGCGGCGGCGGGGGCTGCAGCAGCAGCGGGTGCGGCGGCGGCCTTGCCGTCGGTGTCGATCTTGGCGATCAGCTGCTCGGCCACCACGGTGGCGCCGTCGGGCTGAACGATCTCGACCAGCACGCCAGCCGAGGGTGCGGGCACTTCGAGCACGACCTTGTCGGTTTCGATCTCGATCAGGATTTCATCGACGGCGACGGCTTCGCCGGCTTTCTTCTTCCACGTGAGCATGGTGGCCTCGGCCACGGATTCGGAAAGCTGGGGGACTTTGACTTCTACGATAGACATTTGGAGTGAGCTCCGTTTTGTTCTTGAGGGTGTTCGTGTGAAAAGGGACGGTTCTTACTTGGTCAGCACGAAGCCCTTGAGCTTGCCAAATGCGCCATCGACCAGCGCCTTCTGCTGTTCCTGGTGCAGGTGCGAGTAGCCGACGGCAGGCGATGCCGAAGCGGCACGGCCGGAGTAGCCGAGCTTCTGGCCTTCCTGCATGTTTTCGTGGATGTAGTGCTGCACGAAGAACCAGGCGCCCTGGTTCTGCGGCTCGTCCTGGCACCACACGATGTCCACGAGGTTGGGGTACTTCTTGACCTCGGCGGCGAACGCCTTGTGCGGGAACGGATAGAGCTGCTCGACGCGGATGATCGCCACGTCGTCGCTGCCCTGCTCTTCGCGCTTCTTGGCCAGGTCGTAGTAGACCTTGCCCGAGCAGGCGATCAGGCGCTTGACCTTCTCGGCCTTCAGACCCTTGCTGTCGGGAATGACGGTCTGGAAGCTGCCCTTGGTGAACTCGGACAGCGGCGAGGTCGCGTCCTTGTTGCGCAGCAGCGACTTGGGCGTGAGGATGATCAGCGGCTTGCGCAGGTTGCGCACCATCTGGCGACGCAAGATGTGGAAGATCTGGCTGGCCGTGGTGGGCTGCACCACCTGCATGTTGGTGTCGGCGCTCAGCTGCATGAAGCGCTCCAGGCGTGCCGAGCTGTGCTCGGGGCCCTGGCCTTCGTAGCCGTGCGGCAGCATCATCGTGATGCCGTTGACGCGGCCCCACTTCACTTCGCCCGAGGCGATGAACTGGTCGATCACCACTTGCGCGCCGTTCACGAAGTCGCCGAACTGGGCTTCCCAGATGACGAGCGTGTTGGGGTCGTTCGAGGCGTAGCCGTATTCGAAGGCCAGCACGGCTTCTTCGGACAGGATCGAGTCGATGACGACGAACGGGGCCTGGTTCTCGGCCACGTTCTGCAGCGGCGTGTAGGTGCCGGTGTCGAACTTCTCGCGGTTCTGGTCGTGCAGCACCGCGTGGCGGTGCGTGAACGTGCCGCGGCCCGAGTCTTCACCCGACAGGCGCACCGGGTAGCCGCTGGCCACCAGCGAGGCGAAGGCCATGTGCTCGCCCATGCCCCAGTCGACGTTGACGTCGCCACGGCCCATGGCTGCGCGGTCGTCCAGCACCTTCTTCACGAGCGGGTGCACGGTGAAGTTCTCGGGTGCCTTGGTGATGCGCTCGGCCAGGCGCTTCCACTCGGCGGAGGGAATGGCGGTGTCGCCGGCGTCGGTCCACTTCTTGTTGAGGTACGGGCTCCAGTCGACGGCGTACTTGCTCTTGAAGTTGGTGAGCACGGGGTCGACGGTGTTCTTGCCTTCGTCGAAGGCGGCGCGCTGCGCCTTGACCATGTCGTCGCCGAGCGTGTCGCCCAGGCCTTGCGCGGCCAGCTTGTCGGCGTACAGCTTGCGCGTGCCAGGGTGGGCCGCGATCTTCTTGTACATCAGCGGCTGGGTGAGCGAAGGCGTGTCCTGCTCGTTGTGGCCCAGCTTGCGGAAACAGATGATGTCGACGACCACGTCCTTCTGGAATTCCATGCGGAAATCAAGAGCGAACTGGGTGGCGAGCACCACGGCTTCGGGGTCGTCGCCGTTCACGTGCAGCACCGGCGCTTCGATCATCTTGACGATGTCCGAGCAGTACAGCGTCGAGCGGCTGTCGCGCGGGTCGCTGGTGGTGAAGCCGATCTGGTTGTTGATGACGATGTGCACCGTGCCGCCGGTGGAATAACCACGGGTTTCGGCCAGTGCCAGCGTTTCCATCACGACGCCCTGGCCTGCGAAGGCGGCATCGCCGTGCACGATCACGGGCAGCACCTGCTTGCCCAGCGGGTCGCCGCGGCGGTCCATGCGGGCACGCACCGAGCCTTCGACCACGGGGTTCACGATTTCCAGGTGCGAGGGGTTGAACGCCAGGCTCAGGTGGACCGGGCCGCCGGGGGTGGTCACGTCCGAGCTGAAGCCCTGGTGGTACTTGACGTCGCCGCTGGGCAGGTCTTCGGGGGCGGTGTGGTCGAACTCGGCGAACAGGTCGGCGGGCATCTTGCCCAGCGAGTTCACCAGCACGTTCAGGCGGCCGCGGTGGGCCATGCCGATCACGATTTCCTGCACGCCCTTGACGCCGGCCTGGTTGATCAGCTCGTCCATCGCGACGATGAAGCTTTCGCCGCCTTCGAGCGAGAAGCGCTTCTGGCCGACGTACTTGGTGTGCAGGAAGCGCTCGAGGCCTTCGGCGGCCGTCAGGCGGTTCAGCACGTGCTTCTTCTGCTCGGCGCTGAGCTTGGGGTTCGTGCGGGCGCTTTCGAGCTTCTGCTGCCACCAGCGCTTGTGGTTCTGGTCGGTGGTGTACATGTACTCGGCACCCATCGTGCCGCAGTACGTTTCACGCAGGGCATTGAGCAGGTCGCGCAGCGACATGGTCTCCTTGCCGAAGAAGGTGTTGCTGGTGTTGAACACCGTCTCGAGGTCGGCGTCGGCAAAACCGTAGAACGAGGGCTCGAGTTCCGGAATGGCGGGACGCTCGGCGCGCTTGAGCGGGTCGAGGTCGGCCCAGCGGGCGCCGACGTTGCGGTAGGCGGCGATCAGCTGCTGGACTGCCGTGCGCTTGCGGCCGAGTTCGGAGTCGGCGCCGCTGGCCTGCACGACACGGGTCGTGCCCTGCTTGGCCAGTTCGGCAAAGGCGTTGATGACCGGCAGGTGGGGGACGTCGCGGGCGCTGGTGCCGTCGGCGGCGGGAACGTTCTGCAGGGCGTCGAAATACGTGCGCCAGTTGTCGGGAACGCTGCCGGGGTTGGCGAGGTAGTTTTCGTACATCTCCTCGACATAGGGCGCATTGCCGCCGAAGAGGTAGGTGTTGCCTTGATAGGCGGTGTACGCCGTGGGCGTAGAGGAATCGCTCATGATCCGCTGACCTTCGCTTCCCTGGAGGAAGCACGAGTTGGTTAAGAAACCTTCCGCGACACGGCTGGACCGATTGGCGGATGCGACTGTGGCTGGGGAAGGGCCTGAGTACCTTGGCATTGTGCCACGTCAACCATATGACGACAGAACGCGGCTGCGCAAGGCCCGCAACCCTACCCCGATTCGCGCCCGCGGTCAGGTGGCGGACAGTAACTGTTTGATCTGCTGCAGCGTGGCCGGATCGTCGATGGTGGTCAGGTCGCCCGGGTCGCGCTGCTCGCAGACGGCCTGGATCGCCCGGCGCAGCAGCTTGCCGCTGCGGGTCTTGGGCAGGCCGCTCACGAAGCGCACGCGCGCGGGCCGCGCCAGAGCGCCGAGCTGGTCGGCCACGACCTTCATGATCTCGCCCTCGAGCTTGAGCGCCGCATCGGCGTCGGTCACGGCCAGGCCGTCCTTCGGCACGACGAAGGCCATCGCCACCTGCCCCTTGAGCGTGTCGGCCACGCCGACCACGGCCACTTCGGCCACGTTGGCATGGCCCGAGATGCTCTCCTCGATCTCGCGCGTGCCCAGGCGGTGGCCGGCGACGTTGATCACGTCGTCGGTGCGGCCCAGGATGTAGAAGTAACCGTCGGCATCGCGGATGCCCCAGTCGAAGGTCGAATAGACCATCTTGCCCGGCACGCTCTTCCAATAGGTGTTGACGAAGCGGGCGTCGTCCTTCCACACGGTCTGCATGAAGCCGGGCGGCGTCGGGCCCTCGACCACGACCACGCCCTTCTCGTTCGCGCCGGTGAGCTCCTCGCCGGTCGACTCGTGCAGGATCTTGATGCGGTAGCCGTACATCGGCACGCCGGGGCTGCCGAACTTGCTGGGCTTGGCCTCCACGCCGTTGGCGATGGTGATCATCGGCCAGCCCGACTCGGTCTGCCAGTAGTTGTCGATGATCGGCACGCCCAGGCCGTCGCTGATCCAGCGCGCGGTCGGTTCGTCCAGCGGTTCGCCGGCCAGGAACAGCGCGCGCAAGGTCGACAGGTCGTACTTCTTGAGCAGCGCGGGGTCCTGCTTCTTGAGCACGCGCACCGCGGTGGGCGCGCTGAACATCACCGTCACCTTGTACTTCTCGACCAGGCGCCACCAGATGCCGCCGTCAGGCTGCTGGTCGAGGCCCTGCGTGGGCAGACCCTCGTACATGATGGTGGCCATGCCCGCGATCAGCGGGCCGTAGACGATGTAGCTGTGGCCCACGACCCAGCCGATGTCGCTGGTCGAGAAGTAGGTTTCGCCGGGGCGGCCGTCGAAGATGTGCTTCATGCTCGCGGCCAGCGCCACGGCGTAGCCGCCCACGTCGCGCTGCACGCCCTTGGGCTTGCCGGTGGTGCCGCTGGTATAGATGGTGTAGCTGATCTCGGTCGATTCGAGCCAGGTGCAGGGCACCTGCGCATCCAGGTGCCTGTGCCTCAGTTCGCCCGCCAGATGGTCGCGACCGGCCACCAGCGTCATCGGCGCCAGGCCGCGGTCGGTCAGCAGCACGGCCTCGGGCTTGTGCTTCGACAGGCGGATGGCTTCGTCGAGCAGCGGCTTGTACGCGATGACCTTGCCACCGCGCGAACCGGCGTCGGCACTCACGACCACCTTGGGCTCGGCGTCCTCGATGCGCGTGGCCAGCGAGCCGCTGGCGAAACCGCCGAACACCACGCAATGAATGGCGCCGATGCGCGCGCAGGCCAGCATCGCGAAGGCGGCCTCGGGAATCATCGGCATGTAGATGAGCACGCGATCGCCCTTGCCCACGCCCAGTTCGACGAGGCTGGCGGCGGTGCGCTGCACCTCGGCATGCAGCTCGGCGAAGCTGTAGCTTTTCTCGGTGCCGGTCTCGGTCGACACGAAGATCAGCGCCGACTGGTCGCCCCGATCGGCCAGGTGCCGGTCGACGGCGTTGTGGCACAGGTTGGTGGTGCCGCCGACGAACCAGCGCGCGAACGGCGGCTGGCTGGCGTCGAGGATCTGCTGCGCGGGCGTGTGCCAGTCGATCAGCTTCGCCTGCTCGGCCCAGAAGGCCTCGGGCGCGTCGACGGACTGGCGGTAGAACTCTTCATAGCGGCTCATCGGGATCTGTCTCCTGTTTTATGGATGCCGTTCCGGACTCGCGCCGAAACTGAATTCATAATTATGGGGACCGATCTTGCGGGAAGCTGACAGCCGCGGCAATCCGGGCGCCCCCTTGCCGGGCCGCCCTTCGACAGCAATTCAGTAGATCAGCGGATCAGCGCCTGCAGGTCGCGGAACGCCGGATGCTCGGCGGTGCGCAGCCACTCGAAGCCGACCATCTCGGTGGTCACGAGCTCCGCGCCCGCGCCGGCCAGGCGGTCGAAGGCCGCGTCGCGGTTGCGCTCGGTGCGCGAACTGCAGGCGTCGGTGACGACCCACACGTCGAACTCGTCCTCGAGCAGGTCGAGCGCGGTCTGCAGCAGGCAGACATGGGCTTCGCAACCGGCGATGACGATGGTGTTGCGCTCTTCGGCCGCGGCTGGGGGCTTCTGCAGGTGCTTGGGCAGGCTGCGGGCGTTGCCCTGCGGTGCCGCCTTGGCGGGCGGACGCAGCCATTCGCCGAGCCCCTCTTCCACGCCGCTGAAATGCATCTTGGCCAGCGTCTTGCGGCAGAAGGCGCGGATCTCGGGCAGGTTCTCGCCCAGCTTGGACGGGTTCTGCTCGGTGCCCCAGACCGGCACGTCGACCCATTGCGCCATCTGGCCCAGGCGCGCCGCGTTGCGCGCCGCCGCTTCGCCTTCGAAGATCGCCGGCATCAGCCGCGCCTGGTAATCGACCAGGACGAGTTGGGATTGCGTGGCGTCGAGCAGCATGGACTTCTTCTTTCAGGTATCGGTTGAACTGGGCTGAACCGTACCACTGAAAAGCGCGGGTTTCACCGCGTCTTCCGCTGTTGCGACAGGGGTCGATCGCTGTGCCAGTTGCGCGAGGTAGGTCTTGAACAGCGCATCGGCCGACTGCCTGAACATGCGGATGCGCCCCGTGTGCTGCATCAGCAGCAGGCCGACGCCGTGCGCGAACAGCGCCGTGTTCTCCTGCTGCGCGAGGTCGGCATCGAGGCCCAACGCCAGCAGCGCCTCCTCGCAGGGGCGCAGGGCATCGTAGAGGCGGTCGTTCAATTCGTGATCGAGCGCGTGCGTCAGTCCCCGGGGACGCATGCCGTGCACCAGATAGAAGCCGAGGTCGAGGTCGCGCGGGTTCGCCGCGTAGAAGTTGAACCAGGCCTGGGCCTTGGCGGCCAGGGTCTGGTCGGGCCGGCGCTCAGACACCGCCACCTCGGCCACCGCGGCCTGCAGGCGCAGCAGCGACTCGTCGAGCAAGGCCGCGTAGATCGCCTCCTTGCTCTCGAAGTACGAATAGATGGCGCCCGGCGTGTAGCCGGCTTTCTTCGCGATTTCCCGGATGCTCGCGCCCTCGATGCCCGCCTCGGCAAACACCGTTCGAGCGGCGTCGAGCACCAGGGCGCGGCGGGCGTCGGTGAGGGTCTGGCGGCGTTGGAGCTTGGCGTGCATGGGCGGGACTATAGCCCTCGATCTGGTCGCCGATCACTTTTTCGAACATTGATCTAAAAATTGAACAGTGTTTAAATCTTCGTGCCAAACGGTCCAAAAACCCCCACGAGCCCCTGGAGACAACACGCATGAATGCCCCGCCTTCCGACGCCCTTCTCATGTCCGGCGCCGACTACCGTGAATCGCTGCGCCGCTACACGCCCACGGTGTTCGTCGACGGCCGCCGCGTCGCCAGCGTGGCCGACGAGCCCGCCTTCCAGCCCGGCATCAACGCCATCGCCCTCACCTACGACCACGCGCTGAAGTCCGAGTACGCGCCGCTCATGACCGCCGTGCAGCACACCAGCGGCAAACGGGTGAACCGGCTCTCGCACATCAACACGAGCTCGGGCGACCTGCTCAACAAGCTCGAGGCCGTGCGGCTGGTGTGCCAGGAAACCGGCTGCGCCCAGCGCTACCTGACGCACGACGCGCTCAACGCCATCGCGCAGGTGTCGGCGCGCATCGACGACGCGCGCGGCAGCACCGAGCACACCGCGCGCTTCCACAATTACCTGCACCGCATCCAGGACCAGGACCTGACCCTGGGCGTCGCCATGACCGACGCCAAGGGCGACCGCAGCCGCCGGCCGCACGAGCAGGCGAACATCGACAGCTACCTGCACGTGGTCGAGCGCAACGCGCGCGGCATCGTCATCTCGGGCACCAAGGCCATCGTGACCGGCGCGCCGTATGTTCATGAGCTGCTGGTCATGCCCTGCCGCAACATGGGCAAGGAAGACGCCGACTTCGCCGTCTGCTGCGCCGTTCCGCTCGATGCGCCCGGCCTCACCATCGTCGCGCGCCCGGCGGGCCGCCCCGGCGAAAAGCTGGAACACGGCGACGCTCTCTTCAGCCGCAAGTACGGCCAGAGCACCGGCGTGTGCATGTTCGACCGGGTGTTCGTGCCGTGGGAGCGCGTGTTCTATGCCGGCGAATGGGAGCACTCGGGCCACCTGACCTACAGCTACGCCACGCACCACCGCCACAGCTGCATCGCGGCCCGCGCCGGCTTCGGCGACCTGCTGATCGGCGCCGGCGCGCTGATGTGCGAGGCCAACGGCTTCGACCCCGGCAAGGAGAGCCACCTGCGCGAGCAGATGGTCGAGCTCATCACCATCACCGAGAGCTTCTTTGCCTGCGGCGTGGCGGCCAGCGTCTACGGCAAGGCCGACGACCACTGTGAGGTCTTCATGCCCGACCCGGTGTTCAGCAACATCGGCAAGCTGCTGCTGGCCACGAAGATCTATGACATGCACCGCATCGCCCACTACGTGAGCGGCGGCCTCATCGTCACCCTGCCCGGCCCCGACGAAGACCACAACCCCGAGACCGCGGCGCGGCTGTCCGACGTGTTGCGTGCCAACCCCGCCATTCCCTACGAGCAGCGCATCGAGACGGCCCGCTTCATCGAAGACCTCACGGCCGGCTATCAGGGCGGCTGGTACAGCGTGATCAGCCTGCATGGCGGCGGCTCGCCGGCGGCGATGAAGCAGGAGATCTGGCGCAACTACCCGGTCGGCTCGAAGGTCGAGCTGGTCGAGCGCCTGCTCGAGCGCGGCATCGCGGCCGACGGCACGCCGGCCGCCGCGCCGCACGACCCGCGCCGCGCCATCACGAAGAACCGCCAGCCCGGCAAGTGCTGCGACACCGGCTGCACTGTGCCGGGACAACCCGTGATGGTCGACCTGCCGGTTCCGGTGTCGCGCGCCTAGACTCCGGCGGATGCAGACCCTGTCACTCCTGCGCCGCCGCCTCGCCCTGCTCCTCGGCTCCGCCTCGTTGCTGCTGCTCGCCGGCTGCGGCGGGTTGCGCACCGCCGAGGCACCACTGGCCAGCACACTGGAAAAGAGCAGTTGCACCCGCAACGCCGACACGCTGATCGTGCTGCTGCCCGGCGCCTACTCGGCGCCCGAGGAGTTCGTGCGCGAAGGCTTCATCGACGCGCTGAACGAGAACCGGCTCGCCGTCGACACCCTGCGCGTCGATGCCCACATGGGCTACTACCGCAACAAGACCATCCTCGACCGGCTGGATCGGGACGTGATCGCACCGGCACGCCGCCAAGGCTACAAGGCGATCTGGATCGCGGGCATCTCGGTCGGCGGCTTCGGCGGACTGCTGTATGCCCAGACGCACCCTGGCGATCTCGCGGGCCTGGTCGTGCTGGCGCCCTACCTGGGCGAACGCGTGCTGAGCCAGGACATCGCCAATGCCGGCGGCGTGGCGCGCTGGCGCGGCCCGCTCGAAGCACCACCCGGCAGCGACCCACGCACGCCCAGCGACACGCAGCTGTGGCAATGGCTGCGCGGCTACGTCGGCCACACACGCACCTTCGGCGACCGGCCGCCGCTGTACCTGGGCTACGCGCTCGACGACCGCTTCGCCTTCAGCCACCGGTTGCTGGTCGGGGCGTTGCCGGCGGAACGCGTGGTCACGACCGAAGGCGGGCACGACTGGCCTGAATGGCGGCGGCTCTGGCGCCGCCTGCTGCCAACGCTGCCACTGCCAGGCTGCCCCGGCTGAGGCGCCCTTCAGTTCGGCCGCAGGCGCAGCAGCTTGCCGTCGGACTCCTCGGTGAGCACGTAGAGCAGGCCATCCGGCCCCTGCTTCACGTCGCGGATGCGGGCTCGGCCGTCGGCCAGCAGCTTGTGCTCGGCGACCACCTTGTCGTCCTTCAGCTCGATGCGATCGAGGTACCCGAACTTCAGCGAGCCCACGAACAGGTTGCCCTTCCAGCCGGCGCCGTAGCGGTCACTGGTCAGGAAGGCCATGCCCGAAGGCGCAATCGACGGCACCCAGTAATGCAGCGGCTGTTCCATGCCGTCCTTGCGGGTGATGCCGTCGCCGATCTTGCCGCCACCGTAGTTCTCGCCGTAGGTGATCACCGGCCAGCCGTGGTTGACGCCGGCGCGCGGGATGTTGATTTCGTCGCCGCCCTGCGGGCCGTGCTCCGTCATCCAGAAGCGACCATCGGGCGCGAGCGTCGCGCCCTGGCTGTTGCGATGGCCGTAGCTCCAGATCTCGGGCAGCGCACCCGGCTTGCCGACGAAGGGGTTGTCTTTCGGCACGCTGCCGTCCTTGGCGATGCGCACCACCTTGCCGTGGTGGTTGTCGAGCGTCTGCGCATCGTCCTTGCGGCTGAAGCGGTCGCCGAGCGTGAGGAACAGGTTGCCGTCGCGGGCTTCGACGATGCGGCAGCCGAAGTGCGCGCGGCTCGCGACCTTGGGCTTCTGGCTGAAGATGACCTTCAGCGCTTCCAGCTTCGTGCCATCGGCCGACAGGCGGGCGCGTGCAAGCGCGGTGCTGTTGGCCGATCCGCCGGACGCCTCGGGCTCCGAATAGCAGAAGTACAGGGTGCGGTTCTGCGCGAAGCCGCTGTCGGCCAGCACGTCGAGCAACCCGCCCTGCCCGCCCGCCGCGATGGGCGGCAGGCCCTGGATCGGCGCGCCCAGCTTGCCGTCGGCCGCCACCAGCCGCAGGCGGCCGGGCTTCTCGGTGACCACGAAACGCCCCTCCGGCAGGAAGGCCACGCCCCAGGGGTTTTCAAGACCGGAAGCGACGGTTTCGGTGCGCACCTGCGCCGTGGCCGCGCCAGCCAGGCCACACCCCGCGAGCACCAAGAGGCTTCCCAGGGAGCGAAGAAAGGAACGATTTCGCAGGTTCATGAAGATTTCCTGAATTTGAGGCCGTCTTGACAACAAATGGAATGCACATATCGACTTTTAAGACTTCGAAGTCATATCGGCCGAGGTGTTTACATTCGAATCCTTATGCCGCATAAACGTTCACCGTTACATTTTTTCTTCCGCCGGATCGAAAAAGTTTATGTAAATCAATGACTTACGCACGCATTCAACAATTCAGATTAAATTGACATAACTGCGCGTCATCAATATCCTACGCGCCATGCGTTTTTTCGTCCTACCCGTATCCCTCCTGTTCGCCGTGGCCGTCCACGCCGCCCCCCCTCAACAGGATCGATCGGATGAGATGGACCGAATCCTTGCCGAACGCGGCCTGGTCGGCCAGTTCCATCAGGTTCGTCAGACCGTCGCAGAGCGCACGTCCGACCTCGTCGTGACCGCCATCGGCTTCCTCGGCGTCCCCTACCGCCGTGGCGGCAACACCGCCGAATCCGGCTTCGATTGCAGCGGCTTCGTCCGCGCCATGTACAACCAGACCGTGGGCCACGTGCTCCCGCGCCGCGCCGAAGAACAGGCCGCCGCCACCGAGAAGATCGACCGCAGCCAGCTCAAGCCCGGCGACCTCGTGTTCTTCAACACCATGCGCCGCACCTTCAGCCACGTCGGCATCTACGTCGGCGAAGGCAAGTTCATCCACTCCCCCCGCTCCGGCGCCCAGGTCCGCGTCGAAGACATGAACGGCAGCTACTGGCAGCGTCGCTTCGACGGTGCCCGCCGCGTGCTCAGCGGCCAGGGCGACGAGGTCAAGGCCGCGGCCATGGGCACCGCCAGCGACTGATTCGGCACACCGAATCCAGGACGAAAAAAATCCCGCCGCGGCGGGATTTTTTGTGGGCGCTCGACAGGCGCCGTAGCGCCTCTCGATCAGGCCGCCTTCTTCGCCGGCGGCAGGTCCGTGCAGGTGCCGTGCGCCACTTCCGCCGCCATGCCGATGCTCTCGCCCAACGTCGGGTGCGGATGGATGGTCTTGCCGATGTCGATCTCGTCCGCGCCCATCTCGATGGCCAGCGCGATCTCGCCGATCATGTCGCCGGCGTGCGTGCCGACGATGCCGCCACCCAGGATGCGGTGCGTCTCGGCGTCGAACAGCAGCTTGGTGAAGCCTTCGTCGCGACCGTTGGCGATGGCGCGGCCCGATGCGGTCCACGGGAAGTGGCCCTTCTTGACCTTGATGCCTTCGGCCTTGGCTTGGTCTTCCGTGAGGCCGACCCATGCCACTTCGGGGTCGGTGTAGGCCACGCTGGGGATCACGCGGGCGTTGAAGGCGGCGCTGGACAGCTCCTTGTCGCCCTTCTGCTCGCCGGCGATCACTTCGGCCGCCACATGCGCCTCGTGCACCGCCTTGTGCGCCAGCATGGGCTGGCCCACGATGTCGCCGATGGCGAAGATGTGGGGCACGTTGGTGCGCATCTGGATGTCGACCGGAATGAAGCCGCGATCGCTCACCGTGATGCCGGCCTTCTCGGCGCCGATCTTCTTGCCGTTCGGGCTGCGACCCACGGCCTGCAGCACGAGGTCGTACACCTGCGGTTCCTTCGGCGCATTCTCGCCCTCGAAGGTGACCTTGATGCCTTCCTTCGTGACTTCGGCTCCGACCGTCTTGGTCTTGAGCATGATGTTGTCGAAGCGCGGCGCGTTCATCTTCTGCCAGACCTTCACGAGGTCGCGGTCGGCGCCCTGCATGAGGCCGTCGAGCATCTCGACCACATCGAGGCGCGCACCCAGCGTCGAATACACCGTGCCCATTTCGAGGCCGATGATGCCGCCGCCCAGCACCAGCATGCGCTTGGGGTCGGTGCCCATCTCGAGCGCACCGGTCGAGTCGACCACGCGCGGGTCCTTCGGCATGAAGGGCAGGCTGACCGACTGCGAGCCGGCCGCGATGATCGCGTTGCGGAACTTGACGGTCTGCTTCTTGCCGGTGGTGTCCCAGCTCGTGCCGGAGGTCTCTTCGACTTCCAGATGGTACGGGTCGATGAAGTTGCCCACGCCGCGCAGCACCGTCACCTTGCGCATCTTGGCCATGGCCGTGAGGCCGCCGGTGAGCTTGCCCACCACCTTGTTCTTGTGGCCGAGCAGCTTGGCGCGGTCGACCGTGGGCGCAGCGAAGCTCACACCCAGGTCGGCGAAGTGCTTGACCTCGTCCATGACGGACGCGACGTGCAGCAGCGCCTTCGAGGGAATGCAGCCGACGTTCAGGCACACGCCGCCGAGCGTGGCGTAGCGTTCGATGAGCACGACCTTCAGGCCGAGGTCGGCCGCGCGGAAGGCGGCCGAGTAGCCGCCGGGGCCGGCGCCGAGCACGACCACGTCGCACTCGACATCGACCTTGCCGCCGTAGCTGGATGCCGCCACGGGCGCCGCCGCAGCAGGGGCCGGTGCGGCCGCCTTGGGCGCAGGCGCAGCTGCCGCCGGTGCGGGTGCAGCAGCCGGCGCGGGCGCAGCGGCCCCGTCGACCTCGAGCGTCAGCACGACCGAGCCTTCCTTGACCTTGTCGCCCACCTTCACGGCCAGCGACTTCACCACGCCGGCGGCCGACGAGGGAATCTCCATCGAAGCCTTGTCCGATTCGACCGTGATGAGCGACTGCTCGGCCTTGACCGTGTCGCCGACGTTGACCAGCACCTCGATCACCGCGACTTCGTCGAAGTCGCCGATGTCCGGCACCTTGATGTGTTGTTCGCTCATTTGGACACTTTCAGTTTGAGTGTGAGAACGTCGGCCGGCAGGGCCGAATTGCGATCGAATTCGCAGGCGGCGGCGATGCCCGCCTCCGCCACGTCGCGCGCGCTGCGCGACTTGTTGTCATAGGCCGCGTGCATGGCGCCGAGCGCAAAGCTGCGTCCCGAGCCGATGGCCCAGTACTGCTTGAACTCGAACACCTCGCGGTAGCTGTAGATGCCGTAGATGCCACTCGGGTTGGCCAGCAGCATGGTGAACTGGCTGGACTCGTAGGGCTCGTGCTCGTCTTCCTTGGTCTGCATGAAGAACGAGTCCTTCAGCACCGGATGCAGCAGCGTGAAGGTGTGGAACACCTCGTGCTTGCTGCCGAACTGCAGCGCCTCGCGCGGCTGGGCGGCCAGCGCATGCTGGAGCACCAGCTGGTGCGCAGCAGCGCCCGCCACCGCGAACAGGCTCTGGCCCGCGGCATCCTCGACGGTGAAGATCTTCTGGTTCGCTTCGGCGTTGTGCGACATGCGCGTGTCGCCGAAGGTCACCAGCGAGTCTGCCGCCATCGTGACCTGGCCGCCTTTGCGGACGGCCACTACGGTGGTCATAGCAGGATGCGACGGTAGTCCGCGAGCACTTGCCCCAGGTAGGCGTTGAAACGCGCAGCCAGGGCGCCGTCGATCACGCGGTGGTCGTACGACAGCGACAGCGGCAGCGTGAGGCGCGGCACGAACTGCTTGCCGTCCCACACCGGCTTCATCTGACCCTTGGAGAGGCCGAGGATGGCCACTTCGGGGGCGTTGATGATGGGCGTGAAGTGCGTGCCGCCGATACCGCCGAGCGAGCTGATCGAGAAGCAGCCGCCCTGCATGTCGGCCGAACCGAGCTTGCCGTCGCGCGCCTTCTTGGCGAGTTCGCCCATCTCGGCGCTGATCTGCAGGATGCCCTTCTTGTCGGCATCCTTCAGCACCGGCACCACGAGCCCGTTGGGCGTGTCGGCCGCGAAGCCGATGTTGTAGTACTGCTTGTAGACGAGCTGGTCGCCGTCCAGGCTGGTGTTGAAGTCGGGGAATTTCTTCAGCGCCGCGACCACCGCCTTGATCACGAAGGCCAGCATCGTGACCTTGATGCCCGACTTCTCGTTCTCCTTGTTGGTGGAGACGCGGAAGGCCTCGAGCTCGGTGATGTCGGCTTCGTCGTTGTTGGTGACGTGCGGGATCATCACCCAGTTGCGGTGCAGGTTCGCGCCGCTGAGCTTCTTGATGCGCGACAGGTCCTTGCGCTCGACGGTGCCGAACTTCGTGAAGTCGACCTTCGGCCACGGGATGAGGCCCAGCGCCGCGCCGTCGCCACCACCACCGGCCGGCGCCTTGGCCGCCGAGGCCTTGGTGCTGGCTTGGCCGCTCATCACGGCCTTGGTGAAGTTCTGGACGTCTTCCTGCGTGATGCGGCCCTTGAGGCCGGAACCCTTGACCTCTTCGAGCGGCACGCCGAGTTCGCGCGCGAACTTGCGCACCGAGGGCGAGGCGTGCGGCAGGCTGCCGGTGGGGGCCGAGGTCGGCTGGTGGGCCGGGGCGGCTGCAGCAGGCGCTGCGGCAGCCGGCGCGCTGGCGGTTGCGGCGGCGGGCGCGGCAGCGGCAGCCTGTGCCGGCGCGGGCGCCGATGCGGGTGCGGCAGCCCCTGCGGCGCCTTCGAGCACCGCGATCAGGTCGCCGATGTTGACGGTGTCGCCGACCTTGACCTTGAGTTCCTTCAGCACGCCGGCGGCCGACGACGGGATTTCCATCGAGGCCTTGTCCGACTCCACCGTGATCAGCGACTGCTCGGCGGCGATGGTGTCACCCACCTTCACGAGCAGCTCGATGACCGCAACGTCCTTGAAGTCGCCGATGTCCGGCACCTTGACTTCGACCGGGCCAGAGGCAACCGGTGCGGCGGCGACGGGCGCGGGCGCTGCAACCGCCGCAGCGGGTGCCGCGGCAGCAGGCGCAGCGGCCGGTGCCGGGGCGGCGGCAGCCGCGCCCTCGGCCTCGACCACCAGCACCACCGAGCCTTCCTTGACCTTGTCGCCCACGGCGACCTTGATTTCCTTGACCACACCGGCCGTGGACGACGGGATTTCCATCGACGCCTTGTCCGATTCGACCGTGATGAGCGACTGTTCGGCCTTGACCGTGTCGCCCACCTTCACGAGCACCTCGATCACCGCGACTTCATCGAAATCGCCGATGTCCGGCACCTTCACTTCCACTGCTGCCATATCGTTGTCTCCCGCCGTCAGGCGCCGTTCGTTCGTTGGTTGTTGATGTTCAAGCGTAAAGCGGGTTGACCTTGTCGACATTGATGCCGTACTTCTTGATCGCTTCCACCACCTTGGCCACCGGCACGGTGCCATCTTCGCTCAGCGCCTTGAGCGCGGCCACGACGATGTAGTGACGATTGATCTCAAAGTGTTCGCGCAGCTTGGCGCGGAAGTCGCTGCGACCGAAACCGTCGGTGCCCAGCACCTTGTAGTTGCGGCCCTTGGGCACGAACGGACGGATCTGCTCGGCGTAGGCCTTCATGTAGTCGGTCGACGCGATCACCGGGCCGGTCGAGGCACCGAGCTGCTCGGCCACGAAGGGCACGCGCGGCGTCTGGTCGGGGTGCAGCAGGTTCCAGCGGTCGGCGTCCTGGCCGTCGCGGGTCAGCTCGTTGAAGCTCGGGCAGCTCCACACCGAAGCCGACACGCCCCACTCCTTCTCGAGCAGTTCCTGCGCGGCAAAGCTCTCGCGCAGGATGGTGCCGCTGCCCAGCAGTTGCACGGTCGGTGCTTCCTTGGCGCCCTTGGCGGCCTTGACCACCGGGCCCTGCTTGGACAGGTACATGCCCTTGATGATCTGCTCTTCGGTGCCGGGCTGCAGGCCGGGCATCGCGTAGTTCTCGTTGAGCAGCGTCAGGTAGTAGTAGACGTTGTCCTGCTTCTCGACCATGCGCTTCAAACCGTGGTGCAGGATCACGCCGACTTCGTGCGCGAAGGTCGGGTCGTAGCTCACGCAGTTCGGGATGGTGTTGGCCAGGATGTGGCTGTGACCGTCTTCGTGCTGCAGGCCTTCGCCGTTCAGCGTGGTGCGTCCCGAGGTGCCGCCCAGCAGGAAGCCGCGGGCCTGCATGTCGCCGGCCGCCCAGGCCAGGTCGCCGATGCGCTGGAAGCCGAACATCGAGTAGTACACGTAGAACGGCACCATGATGCGGTTGTTCGTGCTGTACGACGTGGCCGCCGCGATCCAGCTGGACATGCCGCCGGCTTCGTTGATGCCCTCTTGCAGGATCTGGCCGGCCTTGTCTTCCTTGTAGTACATGACCTGGTCCTTGTCGACCGGGGTGTACTGCTGACCGTGCGGGTTGTAGATGCCGATCTGGCGGAACAGGCCTTCCATGCCGAAGGTGCGGGCCTCGTCCACCAGGATGGGCACCACGCGCGGGCCCAGGGCCTTGTCGCGCAGCAGCTGCGTGAGGAAGCGCACGTAGGCTTGCGTGGTCGAGATCTCGCGGCCTTCGGCCGTGGGCTCCATCACCGCCTTGAAGGTGTCGAGTGAGGGCACCGTGAAGCTCTCGTCGGCCTTGACGCGGCGGTGCGGCAGGTAACCGCCCAGGGCCTTGCGGCGCTCGTGCAGGTAGCGCATTTCCGGCGTGTCGTCGGCCGGCTTGTAGAACGGCAGCTCGGCGATCTGGCTGTCGGGAATCGGGATGTTGAAGCGGTCGCGGAAGGCCTTGATGTCCTCGTCGCCGAGCTTCTTGGTCTGGTGGACCGTGTTCTTGCCTTCGCCGATCTTGCCCATGCCGAAGCCCTTGACGGTCTTGACGAGCAGCACCGAGGGCTGGCCCTTGTGGTTCTGGGCGGCGTGGAAGGCGGCGTACACCTTCTGCGAGTCGTGGCCGCCGCGCTGCAGGTTCCAGACCTCGTCGTCGGTCAGGTGCTCGACCATCTTCAGCGTGCGCGGATCGCGGCCGAAGAAGTTCTTGCGCACGTAGGCGCCGTCGTTGGCCTTGAACGACTGGTAGTCGCCGTCGTTGCACTCCATCATGATCTTGCGCAGCGCGCCGTCATGGTCCTTCTCGAGCAGGGCGTCCCAGCCCTTGCCCCAGATGAGCTTGATGACGTTCCAGTTGGCGCCGCGGAACTCGCCTTCGAGCTCCTGGATGATCTTGCCATTGCCGCGCACCGGGCCGTCCAGGCGCTGCAGGTTGCAGTTGATGACGAAGATCAGGTTGTCGAGGTTCTCGCGCGCGGCCAGGCCGATGGCGCCGAGCGATTCGACTTCGTCCATTTCGCCGTCGCCGCAGAACACCCACACCTTGCGGTTCTCGGTGTTGGCGATGCCGCGGGCGTGCAGGTACTTCAGGAAGCGCGCCTGGTAGATCGCCATCAGCGGGCCCAGGCCCATCGACACCGTGGGGAACTGCCAGAACTCGGGCATCAGCTTCGGATGCGGATAGCTCGACAGGCCCTTGCCGTCCACTTCCTGGCGGAAGTTGAGCAACTGGTCTTCGGAGAGGCGACCTTCGAGGTAGGCGCGGGCGTAGATGCCGGGCGACACGTGGCCCTGGATGTACAGCAGGTCGCCGCCGTGGTTTTCGCTCTCGGCGTGCCAGAAGTGGTTGAAGCCGGCGCCGAACATGCTGGCCAGCGAGGCGAAGGAGCCGATGTGGCCGCCCAGGTCACCGCCTTCGGGCGGGTGGATGCGGTTGGCCTTGACCACCATGGCCATGGCGTTCCAGCGCATGTAGGCGCGCAGGCGCTGTTCGATCTCGAGGTTGCCGGGGCTGCGGGCTTCCACGCCCGGCTCGATGGTGTTCACGTAGCCGGTGTTGGCCGAGAACGGCATGTCGACGCTGTTCTGGCGCGCATGTTCGAGCAGTTGTTCGAGCAGGAAGTGCGCCCGCTCGGGCCCTTCGCTCTGGATGACGGAAGACAGTGCATCCATCCATTCACGCGTCTCCTGGGCGTCCGCATCGTTTGCGGCCGAGCCGAACAGGTTCTCGGGATTTGCCGACATGCTTGTCTCTCCTTTTAGGGCTGTGGCTGTAATTTAGTGCGCTGGGCACCGAGCGCGCCGGAGTTTCGCATAGAAGTTTCCCTATTTCAAATAGTGCTTGTTGATTTCTTATTATGAAATATCAAGGAAGCACGTCCCCTGCAGGGCCTCTTGCCCGGGAGGGCCATCACCTAAACTCCGCCCATGCCCCTTTCCTCCCCGCTCGCGGTCGCCCGCAGTGCCGTCAAAGCCTCGCCGCTGTCCTGGTGGCGCACGTGGTGGCGCAAGCAGACACCCGTGCTGCAGGACGCCGTCGCGATGCTCGCGCCGATGGCGGCCGTGCTGCTGTTTCTCGCGGCCATCGTGTCGGCGTTCTGGTACCTGCGCTCCGAAGAAGTCGAGCGCGAGCAGGAGTCGGTGCGACGCGATGTCGAGTACGCGCAACAGCGCATGCGCCTGCGTTTGCTGGAGCGGCAGGAACAGCTGATGCGCATCGCGCGCGATGCCTCCAACCGCGAGATCGACCCGGTCGAGTTCACGAGCCGCGCCGAGTCGCTGGTGAGCCAGTTCCCCGAGCTGCAGACCATCAGCTGGATCGACGATCGCCGCCGCTTCAAGGCCGGCTATGCCGCGCCCAGCGTGCATCCGGCGCAACAGCACCTGATCGGCGACGTGCTGCGCCCCGGCGACATCGAAAGCAACTACGCCTTGGCGCGCGAGCTGCGCCAGCCGGTGTACTCGCAGCCCGTGGCCGGCGGCGAGCCCGCTGCGATGCTGCAGCTTCACATCCCGCTGTTCGACCAGGGCCTGTTCGCTGGCGTCGTGCTCGGCGAGTTCTCCATCGACGGCCTGCTGCGCTACGGCATGCCCTCCGAGGTGCAGGCGCGCTACGCCGTCTCGTTGCTCGACGCCAAGGGCAACGTCATCGCCGGCAACACCACGCCGCTGAAGAACAGCGGCACCCGCCTGCTGCCCTGGACCGAAGCCACCAACGAATACGAAGTGCCGGTGTCGCCCGTGGGCAATGCGCTGATGCTGCGCGCGCAGGCCTACCGCACCTCGCAGGGGGTGGTGGGCAACGGCCTCTTCTGGCTCGTGTGCGCCCTCAGCGTGATGACCAGCTGGATGCTGATCGGCACCTGGCGCCACACGCGCCGCCGCCTGCAGGCGCAGCAGCGGCTGGTCGCCGAGACCAACTTCCGCCGCGCGATGGAAAACTCCATGCTCACCGGCATGCGCGTGCTCGACCTGCAAGGCCGCATCACCTACGTGAACGCCGCGTTCTGCGCCATGACGGGCTGGAGCGAAGACGAGCTGGTCGGCCAGACGCCGCCCTTCCCCTACTGGCTCGAATCCGACCGCGAGGTGATGAACGAGCGCCTCGAAGAAGAGCTGCACGGCCGCGCCCTGCCCGGCGGCTTCCAGGTGCGCGTGAAGCGCAAGAACGGCAGCGTGTTCAACGCGCGCCTGTATGTGTCGCCGCTGATCGACGCGCGCGGCCACCAGACCGGCTGGATGACGTCGATGACCGACATCACCGAACCGACGCGCATCCGCGAGCAGCTGTCCGCCTCGTACGAACGCTTCACCACCGTGCTCGAGGCGCTCGACGCTGCCGTGTCGGTGGCACCCATCGGCAGCGAGGAACTGCTGTTCGCCAACAAGCTGTACCGCCTGTGGTTCGGCTCCGACACCGTGGGCCACCTGGGCATGGTGGCGCAGGCCGGCGTGCCGCCGTCGAACGCGCACGACGAAGGCCTGGACGACGTCGACCCCTACGCCGGCCTGCCGATCGACACACTCACCGCCGCCCAGACCGCGAACAACGAGATCTTCGTGCCGCACCTGGGCAAGTGGCTCGAGGTGCGCTCGCGCTACCTGACCTGGGTCGACGGGCGCCTGGCGCAGCTCGTGATCGCCACCGACATCACGCCGCGCCGCGACGCCGAAGAGCAGGCCGCCGCGCAGGCCGACAAGGCCCAGGCCGCGAGCCGCCTGATCACCATGGGCGAAATGGCGTCGAGCGTGGCACACGAGTTGAACCAGCCGCTCACCGCCATCGCCAACTACTGCAACGGGATGATGTCGCGCATCAAGGGGCAGACGATCGACAACGACGCCCTGCTCGCCGCGCTCGAAAAAACCTCGAAGCAGGCACAGCGCGCGGGCCAGATCATCCAGCGCATCCGCTCCTTCGTGAAACGCAGCGAACCCAACCGCACGCCGGCCGACGTCGCCACCATGGTGAGCGAGGCGGTCGAACTCGCGGGCATCGAGCTGCGCCGGCGCAACGTGCGCCTGAACCACTACGTGGCCGCGCGGCTGCCGGTGGTGCGCGTCGACCCGATCCTCATCGAGCAGGTGATGGTCAACCTGCTGAAGAACGCGGCCGAATCCATCGACATTGCCGACCGCCCGCTGGCGCGCCGCAGCGTCGAACTGCGCGTGCTGCCCAAGGTGATCGAGGGGCACAATGCCATCGAGTTCTCGGTGCAGGACACGGGCAAAGGGCTCTCCCCCGAGGTCATGGACCGGCTCTACGAAGCCTTCTTCTCCACCAAGCCCGAGGGCATGGGCATCGGGCTCAACCTGTGCCGCACCATCGTCGAGTCGCACCGCGGCCGGATGCAGGCGGAGAACATCTACAATGGCCCGGATGTGATCGGATGCCGTTTTTCCTTCTGGATTCCGGTGTTGGACGCTATCAGTTCCGTAGCAAGCGACGAGGCAAAGGTACCTGCATGAGTTTGATTCCGAAGAAGGGCACGGTCTATGTCGTCGATGACGACGAAGCCGTACGCGATTCGCTGCAATGGCTGCTCGAAGGCAAGGACTACAGAGTCCGCTGTTTCGAGTCCGCCGAATCCTTTCTCTCCCGATACGACCCGCGCGAAGTCGCCTGTCTGATCGTCGATATCCGCATGGCCGGCATGACCGGCCTCGAATTGCAGGATCGACTGATCGAACGGCGTTCTCCGTTGCCGATCGTGGTCATCACCGGCCACGGCGACGTGCCGATGGCGGTCGACAGCATGAAGAAGGGCGCGATG
Source organism: Variovorax sp. GW821-FHT09D04 (assembly GCF_059416405.1). Classification (NCBI taxonomy): domain Bacteria; kingdom Pseudomonadati; phylum Pseudomonadota; class Betaproteobacteria; order Burkholderiales; family Comamonadaceae; genus Variovorax; species Variovorax sp. GW821-FHT09D04. Next base: position 687,085 of record NZ_JBWKPA010000001.1, on the reverse strand, counting down.
GATTTCATCCAGAAGCCCTTCAACGACGAAGAACTCGTGTCGTTGGTCGAGCGCATGCTCGAACACGCACGCGGCGCCTTCACGCAGCACCAGCAGTCGGCCAGCCGCGACGCGCTGCTGTCCAAGCTCACCGGCCGCGAGGCGCAGGTGCTTGAGCGCATCGTTGCCGGCCGCCTGAACAAGCAGATCGCCGACGACCTGGGCATCAGCATCAAGACGGTGGAGGCGCACCGCGCCAACATCATGGAAAAGCTCAACGCCAACACCGTGGCCGATCTGCTCAAGATCGCGCTCGGGCAAGCGGCCCCCGCGGCCAAGGCCTCCTGAGCCGCAGCTATCCCTGCGATAGCCACGCACCTTCCCCACGCCTGCGCAAGCGGGCGTTTTTACTTGGAAAATCAAAACCGATGACCGCCCAACTGATCGACGGCAACGCCCTCGCCAAAACCATCCGCGCCGAGGTGTCCGGCCGCACCGCTGCGCTGAAGGCACGCGGCGTGAACCCGGCCCTGTCCATCATTTTGGTGGGCAGCGATCCGGCGAGCCAGGTCTACACCAAGCACAAGGTCAACGACAGCACCGAAACCGGCCTGCAGGCCACGCTCGAGACCTACCCCGCCGACCTGAGCGAGGCCGACCTGCTGGCACGCATCCGCGCCCTCAACGACGACCCCAAGGTGCACGGCATCCTCGTTCAATTGCCGTTGCCCAAGCACATGGACAGCCAGAAGGTCATCGAGACCATCTCGCCCGCCAAGGACGTCGACGGCTTCCACGTGGCCAGCGCCGGCGCGCTGATGACCGGCGCCCCGGGCTTCTGGCCCTGCACGCCGCACGGCTGCATGAAGATGCTCGAATCGATCGGCTACGACCTGCGCGGCAAGCACGCCGTGGTCATCGGCCGCAGCAACATCGTCGGCAAGCCGATGGCCATGATGCTGCTGGCCAAGAGCGCCACCGTGACCATCTGCCACAGCGCCACGAAAGACCTGGGCGCCCTCACGCGCCAGGCCGACGTGGTCGTCGCCGCCGTGGGCAAGCTCGACCTGCTGACCGCCGACATGGTGAAGCCCGGCGCCGTCGTCATCGACGTGGGCATGAACCGCAAGGCCGACGGCAAGCTGGCCGGCGACGTCGATTTCGACGGCGTGAAGGAAGTGGCCGGCTGGATCACCCCCGTGCCCGGCGGCGTCGGCCCGATGACGCGCGCCATGCTTCTGGTCAACACCCTTGAAGCGGCCGAACGCGCCGCAAGATAAGAACCACCCCGTTGTTGGCTCACTGCGTGTAGCCGCCTCCCCCTCAAGGGGCACCACCGGCGACCCGGCAAAGCCGGTTCCGCGGTGGTTCCCGAAATGGCTTCGCTACGCTCGCCCAGGATCTTTCACATGACCAATCCGCTCCTCGACTTCACCGACCTCCCCCTGTTCGACCGCATCAAGCCCGAACACGTGTCGCCCGCGGTCGACGCGCTGCTGGCCGATGCCGAGGCCGCGCTGCAGACGGTGACGGCGCCCGAATTCCCGGCCGACTGGATCGCGATCTCCAAGGTGCTCGACGTGGCCTCCGAACGCTTCAGCCGCGCCTGGGGCGCTGTCGGTCACCTCAACGCCGTGGCCGACACGCCGGAGCTGCGCGCCGCCTACAACGAGGCCATGCCGCGCGTCACCGCCTTCTGGACCCGCCTGGGTTCCGACGAGCGCCTGTACGCCAAGTACAAGGCCATCGACCCGGCCACGCTCAACCCCGAGCAGCGCCAGGCGCACAAGAACGCCGTGCGCAACTTCGTGCTCGGCGGCGCCGAGCTGCAGGGCGAGGCCAAGCAGCGCTTTGCCGACATCCAGGAACGCCAGGCCGAGCTGAGCCAGAAGTTCAGCGAAAACGCCCTCGACGCCACCGACGCCTTCGCGCACTACGCGCAGCTGGGTGAACTCGACGGTGTGCCCGAAGACGTGGTGAGCGCCGCGCGCGCGGCCGCCGAGGCCGAAGGCAAGAAGGGCTACAAGCTCACGCTCAAGATGCCGTGCTACCTGCCGGTGATGCAGTTCGCCAAGAGCAGCGCACTGCGCGAAACCCTGTACCGCGCCTACGTCACGCGCGCCAGCGAACTCGGCGATCCGAAGTTCGACAACACCGCGCTCATCACCGAGATCCTCGCGCTGCGCGAGGAAGAATCGAAGCTGCTGGGCTACAAGAATTTCGGCGAACTCTCGGTCGTGCCCAAAATGGCCGAATCGCCCGAGCAGGTCGTCAAGTTTCTGCGCGACCTCGCCGCCAAGGCCAAGCCCTACGGCGAGCGCGACCTGGCCGACCTGCGCGCCTTCGCGGCCGAGCAGCTGAACCTCGTCGACCCGCAAGCCTGGGACTGGACCTATGTCGGCGAAAAGCTCAAGGAAGCGCGCTACGCCTTCAGCGAGCAGGAGGTGAAGCAGTACTTCCCGGCGCCGAAGGTGATGGCCGGCCTGTTCAAGATCGTCGAAACGCTGTTCGAGGTGTCGATCCGCCGCGACAACGCGCCCACCTGGCACCCGAGCGTCGAGTTCTACCGCATCGAGCGGGCCGGCCAGAAGGTCGGCCAGTTCTACCTCGACCCCTCCGCCCGCGCCGCCAAGCGCGGCGGCGCCTGGATGGACGACGTGCGCGCCCGCTGGCTGCGCCCCGACGACGGCGTGCTGCAGACGCCGGTGGCGCAGCTGGTGTGCAACTTCGCCAGCGGCGTCGACGGCAAGCCGCCGCTGCTCACGCACGACGACGTGACCACCCTCTTCCACGAGTTCGGCCACGGCCTGCACCACATGCTCACGCAGGTGAACGAGCGCGACGTGTCTGGCATCAGCGGCGTCGAGTGGGACGCGGTCGAGCTGCCGAGCCAGTTCATGGAAAACTTCTGCTGGGAGTGGGACGTGCTCGCCCACATGACGGCCCACGTCGACACCGGCGAGCCGCTGCCGCGCGCGCTGTTCGACAAGATGACCGCCGCCAAGAACTTCCAGAGCGGGCTGCAGACGCTGCGCCAGATCGAGTTCTCGCTGTTCGACATGCTGCTGCACACCGAGCACCAGGCTGCCGCCGCCGCCCCGGGCGCCGTGATGGCGCTGCTCGGCCAGGTGCGCGCGGAAGTGGCCGTGATGCCCTCGCCGCCCTTCAGCCGAACGCCGAACACCTTCAGCCACATCTTCTCGGGCGGCTACGCGGCCGGCTACTACAGCTACAAGTGGGCCGAGGTGCTGAGCGCCGACGCCTACGCGGCTTTCGAGGAAACCGTGGGCGCCGACGGCGAGCCCAACATCGAGACCGGCCGCCGATACCGCCAGGCCATCCTGGAGGCCGGCGGCAGCCGCAGCGCCATGGATTCGTTCAAGGCCTTCCGGGGCCGCGAGCCGCAGCTTGATGCGCTGCTGCGACATCAGGGCATGGCTCAGGCCCAGCCCGCTTGATACGGCGCTGAAGCTTGCGATACTCGGGAGATATGTATCCGACTTTTTACAAACTCCCGATGCGCGGCCTGATCGGCCTGGTCCTCGTGCTGTCGACCGCCAGCGTGCTGGCGCAGGCGGTCTACCGCCAGGTCGACAAGAACGGCAAGGTCACGTTCTCGGACCAGCCCCCCGTCGTCACCAACGCACCGACGGGCGGGCCCCAGCCCGCTGGCGTCAACGCGCCGACGAACAGCGGGCTTCCCTACGAACTGCGCCAGGTGGCACAGCGCTACCCCGTCACGCTGTACAGCGGCGAAGGCTGCGGCCCCTGCAACGAGGCGCGCACGCTGCTCACCACGCGCGGCATTCCCTTCGAGGAACGCACCATCAAGAGCAACGAGGACGTCGACGCCCTGCAGCGCCTGAGCGGACAGAACGCGCTGCCGCTGCTCACCGTCGGGTCGCAGCAGCTCAAGGGCTTCTCGGATGTGGAATGGTCGCGCTACCTCGACGCGGCCGGCTATCCCAAGAGCAACAGCCTGCCCCCAGGCTATCGGCCGCCGGCCGCGCGCCCGCTCGTCGCGCAGCAGGCACCGGCGGCGGCCGCACCCCGTGCGACCGACACGCCCTTGCAGCCGCCGAATCCCGCGCCGGCACCGCCCTCGAACGCACCAGGCCCGAACAACCCGGCCGGCATCAAGTTCTAGGAACGACGGGGGCCCCGCCCCCGTGCTCCCCGTGCTGCATCGCCGCCGTTCAGCCGGCGAACTGCAACGTCTTCACGCCCGACGCCGTGCCCAGCAGGCACACATCGGCCTTCTGGTGGGCGAAGACCCCCACCGTCACCACGCCGGGCCACTGGCTCACTTCGGATTCGAAGGCGCGCGGGTCGGTGATCCGCAGGCCGGTCACGTCGACGATGTGCTGGCCGTTGTCGGTCACCAGCGGCAGGCCGTCTTTTTCGCGCACCTGGGCGATGCCGCCCAAGCCGGCGAACTGGCGCATCACGCGGCGCACGGCCATCGGGATCACTTCCACCGGCAGCGGAAACGCGCCGAGCGTCTCGACCAGCTTGGAGGCGTCGGCGATGCAGACGAAGCGCTTGGACTGCGCCGCGACGATCTTCTCGCGCGTGAGCGCCGCGCCGCCGCCCTTCACCATGAAGCCCCGGTGGTCGATCTCGTCGGCGCCGTCGATGTAGACGGCCAGTTCTTCCACCTCGTTGCTGTCGAACACCGGGATGCCCAGTGCGCGCAGGCGCTCGGTGGACGCGACCGAACTGGAGACGGCGCCTTTGATCTGGTCCTTGATCGTGGCCAGTGCGTCGATGAACTTGTTGACCGTGGAGCCGGTGCCCACGCCGACGATCTCGCCCTTGACCACGTAGGCCAGCGCGGCAAGGCCGACCTGGGCCTTGAGTTCATCCTGGGAAAGAGGGGTTGGGGAGGCGGGTGCGGTCATCGCGGAGAATCCTTGGCTCATTGAAGTCGAGAATTATCCGATGCCCCTGCTGTTGCCCTCTTCGCTCTATGGCCTGGCCCGCCCTTTTCTGTTCGGTTTCGACCCCGAGCACGCCCATGAAATCACCCTCGACGGGCTGGCCCGCACCCAGAACACGCCATTGGCCTGCGCCTACGCGGCGACGCGCGTCGAAGACCCGATCCAGCTGGCTGGCCTGAATTTCCCCAACCGCGTCGGCCTGGCCGCCGGGCTGGACAAGAACGCACGCTGCATCGACGCCTTCGCGGCCATGGGCTTCGGCTTCGTCGAGGTCGGCACGGTCACGCCCAAGGGCCAGCCCGGCAACCCGAAGCCGCGCATGTTCCGCCTGCCGCAGCGCGATGCACTGATCAACCGGCTCGGCTTCAACAACGAAGGGCTCGATGCCTTCCTCGCCAACGTGCAGAAGGCGCGCTTTCGCAAGCAGGCCGGCGGCGGCAAGTCGCCGATGCTGCTGGGCCTGAACATCGGCAAGAACGCGGCCACGCCGATCGAGCGCGCGGTGGACGACTACCTGGCCTGCCTGGATGGCGTCTACCCGCACGCGGACTACGTGACGATCAACATCTCCAGCCCCAACACGGCCAACCTGCGCTCGCTGCAGAGCGACGAAGCGCTCGACGCCCTGCTGGGCGCCGTGGCCGAGCGGCGTGAAGCGCTGGCCACGCGCCACGGCAAGCGCGCGCCGCTGTTCGTGAAGATCGCCCCCGACCTCGACGACGCCCAGGTCGCGGTGATCGCCGCCACGCTGCAGCGCCACGGCATGGACGGCGTGATCGCCACCAACACCACGCTCGCGCGCGACGCGGTGGCCGGCCTGCCGCACGCACAGGAAGCCGGCGGCCTTTCGGGCGCGCCGGTGCGCGAAGCCAGCAACCGCGTCATCGCGCAACTGCGCGCGGCGCTGGGCAAGGACTTTCCGATCATCGGGGTGGGCGGCATCCTGAGTGCGACCGATGCCAAGGCCAAGATCGCCGCGGGCGCGGACGTGGTGCAGATCTACACCGGCCTGATCTATCGCGGCCCCGGGCTGGTCCGCGAAACGGCCCAGGCGCTGCAACGGGATCGTCGCAAGGCCTGAGCCGGTTCTTCTCTTTGCTGCCGGTGGCTCAGCGCATGCGCCAGAGCACCGGTGCAATGACCGTGGCCCAGCGCAGTAGCCGCTTCGGACGGATCACCGCCACAGCAGCGGCAGCGACCACCCCCGCGGCCACCGGGTGTTCGCGCGCAATGCGCAACGCGGTTGCCGCGGCCGATTCGTTGACGTGCTCGCCCGAGGCCGGCTGCGTCTCGCGACCGCCCTGCAGGGTGGCGATGCGCTCGCGCTGGCGGTCCATGCGGGCCAGCAGCTCTTCGCGCGTGGCGGGGCGCTGCGGACGCGGCGCTTCGTCGTCCAGCTCCGGGTCCTTGCCGAGGTTGAAGCGGTCCTGGACCCAGGCCCAGTCGCGCTCGAACTCCTGAAAGGTCGGAACGAAGCTGTTGGAAGCGTTGCTCAGGCTGCGCATCAGGCCGATGACGGCCGCCAGCCACAGCACCGCCCAGACACCGGCCACCACCCAGGCGGCGGTGACGCGGTACGGCGTGTCCCAGTAATGCACGACCACCGCCATCGAAAGCAACGCCACCGCGACGGTGGTCAGCCCCAGCACGGCGACGACCAGGACGAGGGTCAGCTTCAGGCGCTGCTTCTCGTCCTCCCAGGCCATGCGCAGCAACTGCACCCGGTCCTCGGCCGCCAGCGCACCTTCGGCGGCGGCGATGCGCAACCGGCGGATGCGGGCATCGAGCCCGAACAGGGACAGCAGTCTCATGCGCCGCCTCCGCCCTCACCGGCCACAGTGTGGCAACGGCGAACGAAGGGACGGCGGTGCGCGCTCAGGCCGGTGCAGTGACGCTCAGCGGCGGCCAAGCAACAGGCCCACCAGCACGCCGACGGCCAGTGCGGCGCCGGCAACCTGCCAAGGTTCGTCGTGGGCGTAGGTGTTGGTGGCGGTGGCCGCCTGGCGCGCCTTCTTGGCGGCCAGCTTGCTCTTTTCGGAAGCCAGCTCGCGCGCGATGGCGAGCTTGGTGTCGATGCGTTGGCGCAGCGCCTTGATGTGGGGAACCGAATCCAGGTCCTTGCTGGCCAGCACGCCGCGCACGTCGCTTGCGATGTCTTCGGCTGCTGCTTCAAGATTGTTGGATGCACTCATTGGAATCTTTCCTCCGTGATGACACCGGCACCGCGCCGGCGGCTTCACGCCAGCATATGGCGTGCTGTCATGTTACAGGCTCGAAAGCCCCTCATGCGCGACAGATGTGCTCAGTTGTGCCCGAGTGCATGCATCAGGCGTCGGCGAGCAGGTCCGCAACGTGCCGTCCGATGGCCAGGCAACTGGTGAGTCCGGGCGACTCGATGCCGAAGAGATGGACCAACCCCGGCACACCATGCGACGCGAGCCCCGCGATCACGAAGTCGGCCGCGGGCGCATCCGGCCCCGAGATCTTCGGGCGCATGCCCGCATAGCCGGGAATCAACGCCCCGTCGGGCAAGGCCGGCCAGTACCTGCGCACCTCGTCGTAGAAGCGCTCGCCGCGCGTCGGATCGACCACGAGATCGTCGGCCGCCTCGACCCATTGCACGTCGGGCCCAAACTTGGCCTGTCCACCGAGGTCGAGCGTCAGGTGCACGCCGAGCCCGCCCGGTTCCGGCACGGGATAGATGAGCCGACCGAAAGGCGCGCGGCCCGCGAGCGTGAAGTAGCTGCCCTTGGCGAAGTACTCGCGCGGCACCACCGACGCCGGCATGCCTTCGAAGCGACGCGCCAACGCCGGTGCGCCCAGCCCCGCGGCATTGACCACGGTGCGGCAACGCAGGGCCGTGCCATCGGCGGCGATCAGCACGACGGCCCCATCCACGCATTCGGCGCGTTCGATGGGCGACTTGAGCGCCAGCATGCCGCCCGCGTTCTCGAGATCGCCGAGCAGGCCCAGCATCAGCGCGTGGCTGTCGACGATGCCCGTGCTCGGCGAATGCAGCGCGGCCACGCAATGCAGTTGCGGCTCCATGGCGTTGGCTTGCTGTGCGGTGAGCAGCACCAGATCGTCCACGCCGTTGGCCGCGGCCTTGGCGCGGATCACGTCGAGTTGCCCCACCTGTTCGGCCGAGGTCGCCACGATGAGCTTGCCGCAGCGGCTGTGCGGCACGCCGCGCGCCTGCGCGTAGGTGTACAGCGCGTCGCGTCCTTCGACGCACAGCGTCGCCTTCAGCGAACCCTGCGGGTAATAGATGCCCGCGTGGATCACCTCGCTGTTGCGCGAACTCGTTCCCGTGCCGATGGCCCCTTCGGACTCCAGCACCAGCACCTCCCGGCCCGCGAGCGCCAATGCGCGCGCCACGGCCAGACCCACCACGCCGGCACCGATGACGGCGCAATCGATTTCATCCATCGCGCGAGCTTAGCGCGGCGCGACGGGCGTTCGGCCTACCTCGCGCTGGGCGGCGGCTCGGGGTCGGTGGGCTCGTCGGGCGCGTGCTCCGGCCCTTCGTCGGGCTCGACCGGCAGGTCGGGTGTGATCGGAGACGGAAGATCGGGTTGGGTGGCCATGGCTGCACTCCTTCGTTCCATCTCTTCGTTCTAGCGCGTTCTCACGCGCCTGCAAGCGGCCCGTGGCGGAAGGCGTCGTCGGTGCGCACCGACAACAGGCCCTCGCCCAGGCGTTCCAGCAACAGGGCCACGCACGCTGCTGTGTCCTCGCCCCTCCCACACCACACAGGGAGGATCACAGTGGACGATGCATGGCAGGGCCAGTCTAGGCATCGCCGCGCCTTCGCACATGAGCGAAGCGCCCTTTGGTGAGGGAGCCATGCGCCCTGCCCGGCGTGCATGCGAGCGTGACAAAGCGCCTGCCTGGGACCGGGTACCTGGCGCGGCCCCCACGATCCGCCGGTCGCGTCGAGAAAAACGCCGTCCGTCCGGCCTGAAAAACCCGTGCCCGTAAAGCACTCGCGCCGCGGTCCGACGGTGAATTGCGGACGAAATGACGGGCCCGCTGCGTCGATGCCCCGACCCGGCTCAGGCCTTCCCGCCGGCGCGACGGAAATCAACCGGGATCAATGCCGGTACCCATGGCGCGACCGTCTTTCCGAAATTTGCCGGCGATTGTCGCAATGCATCCCCGCGCTCCGCGCGCTGACAGAGGGGAAAGTACCTCGACCCCCATTGCTCTCTATTTCATTAAAACAATGGACATCATTTGAATTTCAATGATCGCCAAGAATCACGAAAAATTGCAACCCAGGCACCAAAAATCAGATGACAAGTAACATTTTTCATTAGATCTTTTAGGCCCTTTGAGAATTTTCAAATTCACCCTCGAATTACCCAAAAGACAAAAATCCATTCCACGGAAGAAAAATATCTACCCCATTCTGAGTGCTCAACGCTCGAATGCCGATTCCTTCCAACTGCCTCAGTTCGCGAAAAGTTTCTTGTCAATCGTCAAAACTTGTCTGACTTTAGAAATTTTCATCAAATTGATGCCGAAACTCAGACTCGCAGGTCTGCAGACATAGCGAAGAAGAATGGCCATTTTTTTGAATCGACGTTCCATCATGGCTTCCTACAGGGGTGACAAAACGCCCACTACAAATGGCCTTGGTACCTCAAATGTCATGGCTTAGGTAGTTCGATTCGGAAATATTTATATCAAAATGTAAACATGGAGAAAAGAGACAAACAGAAGGCTCACCAAGTTCATAGGATCGCGACAAACCAAGAACCAAATCCAATTGAAATCAATTCGATTCCTTCAATTGAATTTTCCATTCACAGTCTGCAGCCGGGTAATTGCATGGAAACCCACATTGCTTCGTCGCCGGAGGCCGCCGTGGCCTCGCTGGCCGCGCTGGGCGATCTGTTCGTGTCGCCGCCCGCGCGCACGGCGGCAGGCGAACGGCTCGGCGTCTCGCTGGCCCTCGACGCCGGGTTCGCGCAGCGCTGGCTCGCGTCGCTGGGCACCACGGGGTACCTGCCGGACACGCTCTTCGTGGGTGCCTGGCTGCTGCTGCAATCGCGCTGGCTGGGCGCGGCCCTGCCGGGGTCTCACGGCATGCCGACGTCGCTGCCCGGCACCGCCAGCGCGTGGCTGACCCAGCTCGACCTCGACCGGCGGGCCACGCCGCACACCGCCGACACCCAGTCACCCCTGCGGCTCGAAGCCCGGACAGAACTCCCCGCCAGCCTGCATCTGGACGTCGACGCGAGCCTGATGGACGCGCCCTGCGCCAGCCGCCTGCTCGCAGCCATCGCCGACACCGCCGCCGATCTGCTGGCGCATCCCGGTGCGGCGCTCCACAACATCCGCGCCCTGCCCGACACCGACCGCCGCGACCAGCTCGCCGCATGGGCCACGCCGCCCGCCGCGCCCGACCTGTCGCTCACCGTGCCCGCCGTGTTCGGCCGCCGGGCCGCGGCCACGCCCGACGCGGTGGCGCTGGTGGAAGGCGACGAAACGATGACCTACGCCGAGCTCGACGCGCGCAGCGACCGGCTCGCACAGCGCCTGCAGCAGTCGGGCGTGCAGGCAGGCGACCCCGTCGGGATGGTGTTCGAGCGCTCGATGGCCGCCATCGTCGCCATGCTCGGCATCCTCAAGGCGGGCGCGGCCTACGTGCCGGTACCCACCGACTTTCCGCCCGAACGCGTCGCCACGATGTTCGACCAGGCCGGCGTGACCCGGGTCGTGACGATCGAGGCACTGGCCTCTCTCGTGCCGGCCCACTGCACCGCCGTGCGGATCGACGCGCCCGAAGACAGCGCGGCCCCCACGCCGTGGACGCCGCCGGCCTTCGACGGCGAATCGCTGGCGTACCTCATGTACACCTCGGGCTCGACCGGCGTACCCAAGGGCATCGAGATCAGCCATCGCGCCATCCTTCGGCTCGTCGTCGATGTCGACTACATCGAACTGGCACCCGGGCGCGCGATGCTGCACGCGGCGCCGCTTGCCTTCGACGCCTCGACGCTCGAAGTCTGGGGGCCGTTGCTCAACGGCGGGCGCTGCGTGATCCACGGCGAACGGGTACCCACCGGCGCCGGCCTCGCACGCACCATCGCCCGCCACGAGGTCCACACCGCCTGGCTCACGGCCTCGCTCTTCAACGCCGTGGTCGACGGCGATCCGCAGCATCTCGCGGGCCTGGCGCACCTGTTCACGGGCGGCGAAGCGCTGTCGGTACCCCATGTGCGGCGCGCGCTCGACGCACTCCCCGGGCTCACGCTCAGCAACGGCTACGGGCCGACCGAGTGCACGACCTTCGCGGCGACCCATCGCATCGAGCGCGCCGCGATCGCAGCGGGCCCGCGCTCGGTACCGCTCGGGCGCCCGATCAAGGACACCGTGCTGCGCGTGCTGAGCCCGACGCTCGAGCTGCTGCCCAGCGGACTCGTGGGCGAGCTGTGCATCGGCGGACACGGCCTGGCGCGCGGTTACCTGGGGCAGCCCGAACTCACGGCCGCGCGCTTCGTGCCCGACCCCTTCGGCGCGCCGGGCGAGCGGCTCTACCGCACCGGCGACCTTGCCCGCTGGCTCCCCGACGGCACCCTCGAATTCATCGGCCGCATCGACGGCCAGGTCAAGATCCACGGCCACCGCATCGAGACCGGCGAGGTCGAGGCGGCCATCCTCGCGCACCCCGCGGTGCAGTCTTGCGCGGTGGTCGCGCGGCCCGGTCGCGACGGCCAGCTGCGCCTGGTCGCGTACCTGGTCGCACGCACGCAGAAGCTGGCGTGGGACACGCTGCGCGCGCACCTGGCGGCCCGCCTGCCCGCGGTGATGCTTCCGTCGGCGCAGGTGTGGCTTGCGCAACTCCCCGTCACGCCCAACGGCAAGCTCGACCGCAACGCCCTGCCCGAGCCGGCCGCCCAGCGCCCCGAACTCGCGCAGCCTTTCGAGGCCGCGCGCGACGCGCTCGAGCAGCAGGTGTGCGACGCCTTCGCACGCGCCCTGGGCATCGACAAGGCCGGGCGTCACGACAACTTCTTCGACCTGGGCGGCAGCTCGCTGCTGGTGCTGCAGGTGCTGGCGGACCTGCAGCGCGAAGGCGCGCCGCCGCTGTCGACCAACCTCTTCTTCCGCCACCCGACGCCGGGCGCCATCGCGGCGCAACTGCAGTCCGCTGGCGAGGCGCCGCAGGCGCCACAACCCGTGCCCGTGCGCGAGGACGCCGCCAGCGTCCCCGAGCCCATCGCTCTCATCGCCACCGCCGGTCGCTTCCCCGGCGCGGGCGATGTGGAGCAGTTCTGGGACAACCTCGTCGCCGGGCGCGACACCATCAGCTTCTTCGACGACGCCAGCCTGGACGCCGGCGTCAGCGAGTCGCTGCGCCGCGACCCGGCCTACGTGCGGGCACGCGGCGTGATCGACGGCATCGAGGGCTTCGATGCCGCCTTCTTCGGCATCGGCCCGAAGGAAGCCGCGCTCATGGACCCGCAGCACCGCGTGTTCCTCGAGATCTGCTGGGAGTGCCTGGAGCGCGCGGGCTACGTGCCCGACGAAGCGCCGGGCCCGGTGGGCGTGTATGCGGGCACGTACAACGCGACCTACTTCCAGCGCCACGTCGCCTCGCGGCCCGACCTCGTGGAGGCCGTCGGCGAGTTCCAGGTGATGCTGGCCAACGAGAAGGACTACATCACCACCCGCGTGGCCAACCGGCTCAACCTGCGCGGGCCGGCGGTGAGCGTCAACACCGCGTGCTCGACCTCGCTGGTCGCGGTGGCCCAGGCCTTCCACGCGCTGCGCACGGGCCAGTGCTACATGGCGCTGGCGGGCGGCGCCTCGGTCACCTGCCCGCCGCGCAGCGGCTACCTCTACAACGAGGGCTCGATGCTCTCGCCCGACGGCCACACGCGCAGCTTCGACGCGCAGGCCAAGGGCACCGTGTTCAGCGACGGCGCCGCCGTGGTGCTGCTCAAGCGGCTGTCCGACGCGCAGGCCGACGGCGACACCGTCTATGCCGTGCTGCGCAGCGCCTGCGTCAACAACGATGGCGGCGCCAAGGCCAGCTTCACCGCGCCCAGCGTGGACGGCCAGGCGGCCGTGATCCGCGCCGCGCTGGCCGCGGCGGACGTGGACGCGCGCAGCATTTCCTACGTGGAAGCGCACGGCACCGCCACGCCGATGGGCGACCCGGTCGAGGTCGAAGCGCTGGCCGTCGCGTACGCCGAACACACCGACGCGCGGGGCTACTGCACGCTGGGCTCGCTCAAGAGCAACGTGGGCCACATGGTCACGGCCGCGGGTGCCGCCGGCCTCATCAAGACGGCGCTGTCGCTGCACCACGAACTGATTCCGCCCACCGCGCACTTCACGGCACCGAACCCGGCGATCGACTTCGCGCGCACGCCGTTCCACGTCAGCAACCAGCTGCAGCCGTGGCCGCGGGCCGCGCTGCCGCGCCGCGCGGGCGTCAGCTCCTTCGGTGTCGGGGGCACCAACGCACACGTCGTGCTCGAGGAAGCGCCGGCGCGGCAGGCGCGCACCACGCAGCCGGGCGTCCATGTGCTGGCGCTGTCGGCCCGCTCGGAGGCCGCGCTCGCGGTCGCGACGCAGCAGCTGGCAACGCACCTGGAGGAACAGCCCGAGCTTTGCCTGGCCGACGCGGCGTTCACCCTGTGCGTCGGCCGCAAGGCCCATGCCTTCCGCCGCGCCGTGGTGGCCGGCGATGCGGCGCAGGCCATCGAGGCCTTGCGCTCGGAGAACACGGCGTGGCGCGTGAGCGACCGGATCGCCGAGCGCGCGCCGCAGCCCGTGCTGATGTTCCCGGGCCAGGGCGCGCAGTACCCGGGCATGGGCCGCGCGCTGCATGCGGGCGACCCGGTGTTCGCGGCCGCGTTCGACAACTGCCTGCGCGCCTTCGAGGGCGCGCTGGACTTCGACCTGCGCGAGCGCCTGTTCGCAGACGACCCGCAGGCGCTCGCGCCGACGGCCGTCACGCAGCCCGCGCTCTTCACGCTCGAGTACGCGCTCGCACGGCGGCTGCTGTCGCTGGGCCTGCGTCCGCACGCGCTGATCGGCCACAGCGTCGGCGAATTCGTCGCGGCCGTGATCGCCGGCGTGATGCGCCTGGAAGATGCCGCCCGGCTCATTGCCCGCCGCGGCGCGCTCATGCAGGCACAGCCCGCAGGAACGATGCTGTCGGTGCGCCTGGGCGCGGACGCATTGGCCTCGCGGCTCGCGTCCTCGCCCCAGGTCTCGCTCGCCGCGGAGAACGCACCCGGCGCCTGCGTGGCCGCCGGCCCCACCGAGGCCATCGCCGAACTCCAGGCCGCGCTCGAAGCCGAGGGCGTCGCCTGCCGGCTGCTGCAGACCTCGCACGCGTTTCACTCCGCCATGATGGACGCCGCGGTGGCGCCCTTCGAGGCGCTCGTGAGCCAGGTGGCGCTGCACGCACCGCAGATCCCCCTCTACTCCACGTTCACCGGTCGCCTGCTCGAAGACGCACAGGCCACCAGCCCGACCTACTGGGCGCAGCACCTGCGCGGCACCGTGCGCTTCTCGCCCGCCCTGCAAAGCGCGGCGGACGACGCCACCCATCCGGTGTTCGTGGAGGTCGGTCCCCGCAACACGCTGGCCGCGCTGGTGCGCCAGCACCGCCTGCCGGGCCTGGCCCCGGCCTCGAAGGCCGGCGCCGTGGCGGTGTCGCTGCTGCACGGCGAGCCGGCCGACGAGACCCGGACCCTGCGCCTGGCCGCCGCGCGCCTGTGGACCTGCGGCGCCGAGGTCGATCTCGCCCTGCTGGCACCGCGCGCCGGCGCCCGGCGCGTGTGCCTGCCCACCTACCCGTTCGAACGCAAGCGCCTCTGGGTCGACATCGCGCCCGCCGCGCCGGTGTCGCCCGCCCTGGCGCCCGTCCTGCCTGTTTCATTGGAGCCGATCGTGACCGCTGCAGCGCCCTCGCCTGACCTTCCTCTGCCTTCTTCCCCGCCGCCCGAGGCGTCGCGCGCGGCGTCGGTCGACAGCCGATTGCGGGCCCTGTTCGAAGACATCTCGGGCATCGACATGGCCCAGGCCGAGGGCCAGGCCCCGTTCGGCGAGATCGGGATGGACTCGCTCACGCTGACCCAGGCCGCCACGCAGATCAAGAAACGCTTCAAGGTCGAGCTGAGCTTCCGGCAGCTGATGGAGAACTACCGCAGCTTCGACGCGCTGGCCGCGTACCTGCTGCAGAGCCTGCCGCCCGAGGCCGAGCCGGTGGCCGCGCCCCCCACGCCCGCCATGCCCTCCATGCCTGCGGCATCCGCCGTGCAGGTGTCGATGCCAACGCCACCGCAAGGGCTTGCGCAGCCCACCGGCCTGCTGAACCAGGTGATCGCGCAGCAGATGGAGCTGATGCGCCAGCAGCTCGCGCTCCTGTCCGGCGCCGCCGCGCCAGTGGCGGTGGCAGCGATGCCCGTGTCGGCCGAGGCCGCACCCGCCGCGCAGCCGCAGCCGCCCGCCGAAGCCCCGCTTCGCTACGACGTCAACAAGGCCTTCGGCGCCATCGCCCGCATCCACACCCAGCGCACCGCCGAACCCAGCGCGCGGCAGAAGGCGCGGCTGGCGACCTTCGTGCGGCGCTATGTCGAGCGCACGCCAAAAAGCAAGCGCTTCACCGAGGACAACCGCGCCCACATGGCGGACCCGCGCGTGGTCAACGGCTTCCGTCCGCTGACCAAGGAGATCACCTACCAGATCGTGATCGAGCGCTCCAAGGGTTCCAGGCTGTGGGACCTCGACGGCAACGAGTACGTCGACGCGCTCAACGGCTTCGGGCTGAACCTGTTCGGCTGGCAACCCGACTTCGTGCAGGACGCCGTGCGGGCCCAGCTCGATGCGGGCTACGAGATCGGGCCGCAGCATCCGCTCGCGGCCGACGTGACGCGCCTCATCTGCGAACTCACGGGCAGCGAGCGCGCCGGCCTGTGCAACACCGGCTCCGAGGCCGTGATGGCGGCGCTGCGCATCGCGCGCACCGTCACCGGGCGCAGCACGGTGGTGGCCTTCACGGGCTCCTACCACGGCACCTTCGACGAAGTGCTGGTGCGCGCCGGCAAGGGCGGCAAGGGCCTGTCGGCCGCGCCCGGCGTGATGAGCGGCATGTTCGGCGACATCCGCGTGCTCGACTACGGCACGCCCGAGGCGCTGGCCTTCATCCGCGACAACGCCGCGGACCTGGCGGCCGTGCTGGTCGAGCCGGTGCAAAGCCGCCGCCCCGACTTCCAGCCGCGCGAGTTCCTGCACGACGTGCGCGACGTCACCGCGAAGAACGGCTGCTGCCTCATCTTCGACGAGGTCATCACCGGCTTTCGCAGCGCGCTGGGCGGTGCGCAGGAACTGTTCGGCGTGCGCGCCGACCTGGCCACCTACGGCAAGGTGATCGGCGGCGGTTTTCCGGTCGGCGTGATCGCCGGCAAGCGCGAGTTCATGGATGCGCTCGACGGCGGCGCCTGGCAGTACGGCGACGACTCGATCCCGGGCGTGGGCGTGACCTACTTCGCCGGCACCTTCGTGCGCCACCCGCTCGCGCTCGCCGCGGCCAAGGCCTCGCTCACGCACCTGAAGGAGGCCGGGCCCGCGCTGCAGGCCGGGCTCAACGCGAGCACGACCGCCATGGCCACGGAGCTCTCGGGCTGGTGCCAGGAGGTCGGCGCGCCGATCGAGATCCGCCATTTCGCGTCGCTGTGGCGCGTGAGCTGGCTCGAAGACCAGCCGCTGCAGGACCTGCTGTTCGCCATGATGCGCAGCCGCGGCGTGCACATCCTGGACAACTTCCCGTGCTTCCTCACGAGCGCGCACAGCGCCGAGGACATCGCCTTCCTGCAGCGCGCCTTCAAGGAATCGGTCGCCGAGATGCAGGAATCCGGCTTCCTTCCGCGCCGCGCTCCCGCCCCCACCCGCTTCGACGCGCGCAAGCCCGTCGAGGACGGCAGCGTGCTGGCCCGCGACAGCGACGGCCAGCCGTACTGGTACGTACCCGAAGACGCCGCCTCGCACGAGCGCCTCCTCATCAACGGAAAGGCCGCAGCATGAACGCCGCACTCAAGCCCACCGCGAGCGGTGGCCTCGTCGAATGCATCATTGCGACCACCGAGTCGCAGCGCGAAATCTGGCTCGGCGCCACGCTGAGCCCCGAGGCCTCGATGGCCTACAACGAGTCGGTCGTGCTGCGCCTGCGCGGCGCGCTGGACGGCGACGCCTTGGCGCGCGCCACCGACCGGCTGCTCGAACGCCACCAGGCGCTGCGCGCCACCATCTCGCCGGACGGCACCTTCATGCTGGTCAGCCCGCCGGCCGGGAACCACCTGGTCCGCCACGACCTGGGCGGGCTCGCGCCCGAAGCCCTCGCGCAGGCGCTGCACGCGGCCCACGACGAGGCGGTCTGCACGCCGTTCTCGCTCGAACACGGACCGCTGTTCCGGGCGGTGCTGTACCGCCTGGGCGATGACGAGCACGAGCTCGTGATGTCCGCGCACCACGTGGTCTGCGACGGCTGGTCGTGGGCGGTCATCACCGAGCAGCTGGGCCACCTCTATGCCGAGGAAACCGGCATCGGGCTCAAGCTCAAGGCCGCGCCGCTCTTCGCGGACTTCGCCACCGAGGAAGCCGTCGCGGCCGCGAGCCCCGACATGCAGGCGCACATCGACTACTGGCTGGAGCGCTTTGCCGGCAACACGCAGCCCGTGCTCGACCTGCCGCTGGACCGCCCCCGCCCGGCCGCGCGCACCTTCAACTCGCGCCGCGCCGAGCGCCTGCTCGACCGGCGCGTGGTGGGCGCCGTGCGCATCGCGAGCACCAAGGCCGGCGTCAGCCTGTTCACGGGCCTGCTCAGCGGCTTCGTGGCGACGCTGCACCGCCTCACGGGCCAGGAAGACATCGTCGTCGGCATCCCGACCTCGGGCCAGCTCGCGCACGACGTGCCCGGCCTGGTCGGCCATTGCGTGAACCTGCTGCCGCTGCGCATCGCCGCGCACCCGGCCATGCGCTTCGACGCGCTGATGGACGAATGCAGCACCGCCGTGCTCGACGCGTTCGATCACCAGGCCCTGACCTACGGCGCGCTGCTGGGCCAGCTGTCGCTCGAGCGCGACCCGAGCCGGCTGCCGCTGGTGAGCGTGACCTTCAATGTCGACCCCGACGTGGCGAGCAGCGCGCAGGCCTTCACCACGCTCGACGTGGTGCAGGACACCATCGCCCGGCGCTACGAGAACTTCGAACTCTTCGTGAACCTGCGCCCGCACGCCGGCAGCCTGCAGGTCGAGGCGCAATACAACACCGACCTGTTCGACGACGTGAGCGTGCAGCGCTGGCTCGACATGTTCGAGTGCGTGCTGCAGTCGGCCGCGCACAAGACCGACGACACCATCGGCGGGCTCGACGTGCTGTCCGCCGGTGCCGCGCGTGCGCTGCTGGCGCTGCAGCCCGCACGCGTGCCGCTGCGCGGCGCGCCGCTGGCGCATGCCGGCTTCGTGGCGCGCGTGCCGCAGCAGCCGCACCGCCCGGCGGTGCGCGACGGCGCGCGCAGCTGCAGCTACGGCGAGCTCGACGCGCTGTCCAACCGCCTGGCGCGTGCATTGCGCGCGCGCGGCGTGGGCCGCGGCCAGCGCGTGGGGCTGTGCCTGGAACGCAGCCTGGAGATGGTCGTCGCCATGCTGGGCATCCTCAAGGCGGGGGCGTCCTACGTGCCGATGGACACCTCATTTCCGCAGGCGCGGCTGGACCACTACGCCAGCGACGCCACCCTCAGCCTGATGCTGACCTCGTCCGACATCGCGGTGGCGCCGCGCGACTGGCGCGCCGACGCCGACCAGCGCGTCTTCGAGATCGATCGCGACACCGCCTGGCGCCAGCTCTCGGGCGACGCGCTGCCGCCGAGCAGCGACGACCCGGGCTCCGAAGACGCGGCCTATGTGATCTACACCTCCGGCTCGACCGGCCTGCCCAAGGGCGTCATCGCGCACCACCGGGGCGTGGCGCACCTGCTGCAGTGGATGCAGCGCGAATCGGGCATCGGCCCGTCCGATCGCATCGCCGCCGTCACCACGCTGTCGTTCGACATGGCCGTGCCCGACCTGCTGCTGCCGCTGGCGGCGGGCGCCGAACTCGTGATGGTGCAGCGAGAGGTCGCCATGGACGGCAACCGCCTGTCGCAGGCGCTCGACGACGAACAGATCACGCTGCTGCAGGCCACGCCCGGCATGTGGCAGCTGCTGCTCGATGCCCAGTGGGCCGGCGGCACGCCCGGTTTCCGCGGCTGGACCGGCGGCGAGGCGCTGCGCCCGAGCATGGCGCTGGCGCTGTGCGAGCGCATGGAAGGCCTGTGGAACGGCTACGGCCCGACCGAGACGACGGTGTACTCCACGGCCTGGCATGTGCGTCCCGAAGAGATCGCCTCGCGCGGCATCTCGATCGGCAGGCCCGTCGACAACACCGAGATCTGGATCCTCGATGCCGACCTGCAGCCCTGCCCGATCGGCGTGCCCGGCGAAATCTGCATCGCGGGCGAAGGCGTCTCGCTGGGCTACCTCGACCGCCCCGCGCTGACCGCCGAGCGCTTCGTCACGGTGCGCATCTTCGGCGCCACGAAGAAGGTCTACCGCTCCGGCGACCGCGGCCGCTGGCGCAACGACGGGCTGCTCGACCACCTCGGCCGGCTCGACTTCCAGGTCAAGGTGCGCGGCTACCGCATCGAGCCCGGCGAGATCGAGGTGCGCTGCTGCGAAGTGGCCGGTGTCTCGCGCAGCGTGGTCGTGGCCCGCGAGGACAACCCCGGCGACGTGCGCCTGGTGGCCTACCTGGCGCTGGCGCCCGAGGGCGGCTTCGACCTCGATGCGCTGATGGTGCACCTGCGCAAGCACCTGCCGGCCTTCATGCTGCCGCAGCACGTGGTGACGCTCGATGCCCTGCCCACGCTGGCCAACGGCAAGGTCGACCGCGTCTCGCTGCCGCCGCCGCAGGCGGTGGCGCGCAACGAAGTGCGGCGCGGCGCGGGTCCGCGCAACGCGCACGAGCGCAAGGTGCTCGCGGTCATGGAGAAGGTGCTGAGCCTGCCGGGCCTGGACATGCACGACAACTTCTTCACCATGGGCGGCCACTCGCTGCTGGCCGCGCGGCTCACCACGCTGCTGAGCCGCGAGTTCCAGGTCACGCTGCCGCTGCGCGCGCTGTTCGAAGCGCCCACGGCCGAGAAGCTGACCGCGGTCATCGAGGCCCTGCAGGGCGCGGGCGTCGGCCTGCAGGCGCCGATTGCCTGCCACCCCGATCGCCGCAGCGCACCGCTCACGCCTTCGCAGGAACGCATCCGCTTCATGGAGCAGCTGTACACGGGCCGTTCGGTCTACAACGCGCCCTCGGCCCAGCGGCTCACCGGCAAGCTCGACGCCGCGCGCTTCGAAGGTGCGCTGCGCGAAATGATCCGCCGCCAGCCGTCGCTGCGCACGCGCATCGGCTTCGACGAGGACACGGGGCGGCCCATTCAATCGATCGCGGAGTCGGTGGAGTTCGCCTTGCCGCTGGTCGACCTGCGCGGCCTGCCCGCTGACCAGCGCGAGGCCGAGCTGGTCGAGCAGATGCAGGAGCTGGCCGACCGGCCGCTCGACATCCACAGCGCGCCGATGATGCGCGCGACCCTGTTCCAGCTCGACGACAACGAACACGTCTTCCTGTTCGTGCCGCATCACCTGATCTGGGACGGCTGGTCCTTCGACCTGATGCAGCGCGAACTGGGCGCGTTCTACGACGCCGCCGAACGCGGCCGCCCGCACAACCTGCCCGCGCTCGCCACCACCCATGGCGACTATGCCGAGTGGCTCGAGAAATGGCTGACCGAGCCCGCCTGCGAGGAGCAGCTCGCGTTCTGGCGCGGCCGGCTCGCAAGCGCCAGGGCCGTGCGCCCGCCCCGCACCGACATGCCGCGCCGCGCGGGCAAGAGCGGCCAGGGCGGCGCGCACTGGATCCACATCGACCTGCAGAGCACGCAGCGGCTGCGCGAGGTGGCGCGCGACATGGACGTGACGCTCAGCATGCTGACCTTCGGCATCTACGCGCTGACCATGGCCCAGGCGACCGGCAACGACGCCATCGTCATCGCGAACCCGGTGCGCGGGCGCCAGCAGGCCGAGACGGAAGACGTCATGGGCTTCTTCAACAACGTGCTGCCGGTCTCGCTCGCGGTCGACATGGCGCTGCCGCTGCCCGACTTCATGCGCTACGTGAAGCAGGAGCTGCTGTCGATGATGAACCACCAGCAGGTGCCGTTCGAGCGCCTGATGGCCGAGCCCGGCTATGCGGGGCAGATCAAGGCCTCGGGGCCCTACCAGGCGATGTTCTCGTTCCAGGACGCCCGCGAACGCGCGCGCACCGTCGGCAGCCTGCAGACCCGCCAGGTGCACGTGATGCAGCACGGCGCCACCGACGACGTCGGCGTGTGGCTGATGGACAAGCCGCACGGCCTGGAAGGCGCGCTGCTCTACAACGCCGACGTGTACCTGCGCGAGACCGGCGCCCAGCTGCGCGAGCGTTATCTCGAGGTGCTGGCCCGCGTCGCCGACCACCCCAATGCCACGCTCGCCGAGATCGCCAGCGCCGAAGGCTCGGCCAGCGCACGCTATCTGCGCAAGCTGGTGGCCGACGAGGCGGACAAGAGTGCGCCGGCCGATCCCCTCAACGGCGACGCGCGCGAGGCGAAGCGCGGACTGCTCAGCCCCGAGCACGCCCAGCTGGCCCAGATCTGGGCCGACGTGATCGGCATCGACGTCGACGAGATCCGCGCCAGCGACAACTTCTTCGACCTCGGCGGCGACTCGCTGCTGGTGCTGCGCGCCGTGCAGCAGGCGGCGCAGACGCTGGGGCACCGCGTGGAGCCGCGCCGCTACCTGTTCGAGAACCTCGGGCAGATCGCGTCCTCGGCGCACGGCACGCCGCACGGCGTGCCCTCGGACCTCGCCGACCTGGCCGCCGGCACGGCCGCGCATGCACAGCGCGGCGGGCTGCTCGGCGCACTCGGCAGCTGGCTGCGCAAGGGGTGACCATGACCGGCGCCGCCAACGCACTGTCCATCGACGCACCGGTCTGCCGGTACGTCGAGCTGGACAACTTCACCGACACCCTGCCCGCGCAGGTCCTGTCGGAGGAAGAGCGCGCACGCGCCGAGAACCTGCGCTTTCCCGTCGACCGGCAGCGCTTCGTGGCGGCCCATGTCGCGCTGCGCCAGGCGCTGTGCGCGTACACGGGCCTGGCGCCCGACGCACTGACGCTGGCCACCGGCGCCTTCGGCAAGCCGTCGCTGGCGGGGCATCCGCGCACCCAGTTCTCGCTGAGCCACAGCCAGGGCCTGGCATTGATCGCCATCGGCGGTCGCGGCCCGCTGGGCGCCGACGTCGAACTGCTGCGCCCGATGCCGGACGCGGCCGACCTGGCGGCGGCGCATTTCACGCGGCGCGAACAGGAGGCGCTGGCCGCCCTGCCCGCGCACGAACGCGACCAGGCCTTCCTGACCTGCTGGACCCGCAAGGAAGCCTGCCTGAAGGCCATCGGCGTGGGCCTGCTGGTGTCGCCGCAGAGCTTCGACGTGGGCCTGGCACCGGACAGCCGCAGCGTCGAGCTGCCGGTGGCCGGACGCATCCTGGTGCTGGCGCTGGGGCCCGCGCCCGCGCGGGCGGACAGCGTGGGCTCGCTCGCCGAATGGCGCCATACCGAAGCCCGCGCCCGGCCCTCGCAGGCCGACCCCGAAGGCCGCCGCATGCGCCCCCTGAATCCGCGCAAGGGCATGAGCGAGGCGCGATGCGCAGGGGGGGTCGCATGACCCTCTTCACGCCCCTCATGTTCGGGCCGGCCTCGCGCCAGGTCTTCGGCGCGTTCCACGCCGCCGACGACCACCGGGGCGAGCCCACCGCCGTGCTCCTGTGCCCGCCCTTCGGCCAGGAGGGCCTGCGCACCCACCGCTTCTTCAAGGTGCTGGCCGAACGCCTCGCGCGCGCCGGCATCGCCACGCTGCGCTTCGACTTCTACGGCTCCGGCGACTCGCCGGGCGACGAGAGCGAGGGCGAGCTCGACGGCTGGCGCCGCGACCTGTGCGCGGCGCACGAGGAGCTGCGGCGGCACGCACCCCATGCCGCCATCGTGTGGATCGGCGCGCGCCTGGGCGCCACCCTGGCCGTGCTGGCCGCGCGCAACGGACGCTGCGACCCGGCGCGGCTGGTGCTCTGGGAGCCGGTGATCGACGGGCCTGGCTACGCGCGCCTGCTGCGCGAACGCCACGTCGAGGCGATCGACACGACCTTCTGCATTCCCGACCTGTCCTGGCGCCGCAGCCTCGCGCGGGAACCGGATGCGCTGCCCGAGGAGGCGCTGGGCGTGCGTCTCTCGCCGGCGCTGCAGGCGCAGCTGCGCGCCCTCACGCCGCAGTCCCTGCCGCTCACGGCCCTGCACGACACCCTGGTGCTGGCCCCGCCCGACGACACGTCCACCGCGCAATGGGCGGCCGAGCAGCAGTCGCGCCACATGCCGGTGCGCCTGGCCTACCTGAGCCACCCGCTGGACTGGACGTCCGACCCCTTTCCCCACAGCGCGATGGTGCCGGCCGATGCGCTCAACCGCCTGCAGGGAGCCATCCATGAATGACATGACGCAGACCCCGGTGTGCTTCGGCCCCGGCAACGCACTGATGGGCATGCTCACCCTCCCCGCGCAGCGCGTGCCGGCCCCCGTCGCCTGCCTGATGTTCAACATGGGCGCGAACCACCGCGTCGGGCCGCGCCGCATCAACGTGAAGCTGGCGCACCTGCTGGCCGCGCGCGGCGTGGGCAGCCTGCGCTTCGACCTGGGCGGCATCGGCGACAGCGAGGCGCTGGACACCGGGCCCGACCTGCAGACGCGCGCGGTGCACAGCCTGCAGGCCGCCATGGACCTCGTGCAGCGCATGCAGGGCATCGGCCAGTTCGCGACCGTGGCCATGTGCTCGGGCGTGGAGCACGCCATGTCGGCCGCCGCGGTGGACGCGCGCATGGTGGCGCTCTCGCTGTTCGACGGCTTTGCCTTCCCCCAGCGGCGCACGCGCTGGGAGCTCACGGTGCGCCGCGCGCTCGCGGCGCCGCTGCACCCGTCGTTCCCCGGCAAGGCGCGGCGCTGGGTGCTGCGCCATCTGCCGGGCAGCACGGTGGGCAAGCCGCTGCCGGGCTACTTCGTGGACCGGCGGCCGCCCAACGTCAATGCGATCTGGTTCGAAGCCACGATGAAGCGGCTGGTCGAACGCGAGGTGGCGGTGCAGCTGCTGTATTCGGGATCGCTGCATGTCTGCGACCGCGACCGCGACCAGCTCGGCGCCCTGCGCCGCGAACCGTTCATGCAGGGCCTGCAGTACGAGTTCATGCGGGACGTGGACCACACCGTCTGCACGGTGAAGGGCCAGCAGCTCTTCCTGCAGTCCGTCGGCGACTGGGTCGTCGAGCACTGTCTGGCCACCGGCAGCCCGCAGCGGCAGGACCGTCCGGCGACAGGTACCCCGCGCGCGATTCCGGCCACGCTCGCCGCGCCCTGAAACAACAACCGAAGCCAAGGAGATTGCCATGACATCCGCAACCCCAGCGAACCCGCGCGGCGAGCGCCTCCTCGCCACCGAGGGCGCCCGCGCCCTTCCCGGTGGCCGCTTCCGGTCGCGCGCCATGGCGCTTCTGCTGTCGCTCGGCTTGTGCGGCTGCGCACCCGGCTTCGGCACGCCAGGCCCGCTGCAGTCGGCCGACGGCACGGCCGGCGGCCGGATCGCGGCCATCACGCCGGAGCTGGTCCGCGCGCAGCTCGCCGGCAACACGGGCATCCCGCCCGAGGTGAAGGCGCTGTTCGGCCGGCCCGCGCCCTACACCATCGGGCCGGGGGACGTGGTGGGCATCACCGTCTACAACAACCCCGAGCTGCAGCCCAACCTGGGCGCGGTGATCGCGCAGCAGAGCGACCCGACCGGCGTCACCGTGGCACCGGGCTTCATCGTCGATGCCGCGGGCGAGATCAGCTTTCCCTACATCGGCCGCACCCGGCTGCAGGGCCTCACGGAAAGCGGTGCGTCCGAGCTGATCGCCAAGCGCATCGGCAGCATCATCAAGGCACCGCTGGTGAGCGTGCGCATCCAGTCGTTCCGCAGCCAGCGCGCCTATGTCGAGGGCGAGGTCCGAACGCCCGGGCTGCAGATCTTCACGGACATCCCGATGACGCTGTCCGAGGCGCTCAACCGGGCAGGCAGCATCACCGCCGGGGGCGACCGTTCGCATGTGACGCTCACGCGCGGCGACCGCACGGTGGTCATCGACCTGATGCAGCTCAAGCGCTTCGGCGCCGACGCCAACAACATCCCGCTGCGCAACGGCGACATCGTGTACGTCGGCAGCCGCGACGACAGCCGCATCTACGTGATGGGCGAGATCCTGCGGCCCTCGGCACTGCTGATGCGCAACGGCCGCATGAGCCTGAACGAGGCCCTCGGCGATGCGGGCGGGCCCGACCTGCTCACGGCCGACCCCGGGCAGATCTACGTGATCCGCAACTCGCCGCAGACGCCCGACACGCCGCAGATCTTCAGCCTGAACGCGAAGAACCCGGCCGCGCTCGCGCTGGCCGACCGCTTCGAGCTGCGGCCGCGCGACGTCGTCTATGTCGACCGCGTGCCGCTGGTCTCGTGGAACCGGGTCGCCAACCTGATCCTTCCCGCCGCCCAGGTGATCAACCTCGCGCGCGACACCGCCCGCAGCAGGTAGGCCGCGCAGCCCCGGCCCGAACACGACAAAGAAGGTGAAGCCCATGAATGCGCGTTGGTACCCCCCGCTTCCCGCACCGTACAGCCCGGAACCCGAGCGCCCGCACTCGCGGTTCAAGGAATACGTCGACCTGATGCTGGACAACCGATGGCTGATCGCCTCGGTCACCGCCGCGGTGTTGGTGCTGGGCGCGGGCTACGCGCTCTTCGGGCCGCGCGTGTACGAAGCGAACGTGCTGATCCAGCTCGAGGATGCCGAGCGCTCGCCCGGCGGCGCGGGCGATGCCGCGGTCAACGGCGTGGGCGTGAAGACGCCGACCTCGGGCGAGGCCGAGATCCTGAAGTCGCGCATGGTGCTCGGCCAGGCGATCGAGAACACCAAGCTGTTCATCAAGGCACGGCCGCACTACATCCCGGTCGTGGGCGCCTTCATCGCACGGCATTCGAAGACGCTGTCCAGGCCGGGCTTCCTCGGCATGCGCGGCTATGTGTCGGGCACCGAGCGGATCGCGGTCGCGCAGATGGACGTGCCGCCGGCCCTCGAGGGCAAGAAGTTCCTGCTGACCGCCGGCAAGGACGGCACCTACACCCTGATCCACCCCGACCTCGACACCCCGCTGCACGGCCGGGTCGGCGAGCCGCAGGACAGCTCGGTGCCGGGCGGAACGGTCCACCTGCTGGTGGCCTCGATCGACGCCCGGCCCGGCGGCGCCTTCGAGCTGACGCGGCATTCCACGCAGCTCACCATGCTCGAGCTGCAGCGCGAGCTGCGCGTGATCGAGAAAGGCAAGCAGTCCAGCGTGATCGACGTGAGCTGGCAGACCGACGATCGCGAGCATCTGGCGAACCTGCTCAACGAAGTGGCGCGCCTGTACATGCGCCAGAACATCGACCAGAAGACCGCGCAGGCCGAGCGCACGCTGAACTTCCTGGGCA
The DNA here is from genome assembly GCF_059416405.1 of Variovorax sp. GW821-FHT09D04. NCBI lineage: Bacteria > Pseudomonadati > Pseudomonadota > Betaproteobacteria > Burkholderiales > Comamonadaceae > Variovorax > Variovorax sp. GW821-FHT09D04. Next base: position 660,469 of record NZ_JBWKPA010000001.1, on the reverse strand, counting down.
CCGAGCTGCCCAAGTTCAAGCAGCAGCTGGAACAGTCGGAAGAGGCCTACAACCAGTACCGCAACCAGAACGGAACCATCAGCCTGGACGACGAGGCGCGCAACGCGCTGTCGCAGAACGTCGACCTGCAGGCCAAGCTGCTCGACGCGCGCCAGAAGCGCCTGGACCTGGCGAGCCGCTTCACCAGCCAGCACCCGATGCTGATCACGCTCGACGCGCAGATCGCCTCGTTGCGCAAGGAGCTGGGCGGCGTGGACAACCGCATCCGCCGCATGCCGATGCTGCAGCAGAACTCGCTGCGCATGCAGCGCGACATCAAGGTCAACACCGAGCTCTATTCGTCGCTCTTGAACAGCTCGCTGCAGATGCGCCTGGCCCGCGAAGGCCGCATCGGCAACGTGCGCGTGCTCGACCAGGCGCTGTCGCCCGAGAAGCCGGTGCGGCCCAAGGCGGTGATCGTGATGGCGCTGGCGCTGGTCGTGGGGCTGTTCCTGGGCGCGGTCACGTCGGTGCTTCGCAAGGTGCTCAAGAACACGGTCGCCACCCCCGACGAGATCGAGATGCGCACCGGCCTGAACGTCTACAGCACGATCGCACTCAGCACGCGGCAGGGCACGCTCGACCGCGCCATCCGCCAGGGCAAGCCCGGCGTGAAGCTGCTGGCGGCCTCGCACCCGGACGACCCGGCGCTCGAAGGCGTGCGCAGGCTGCGCACCGCGCTGGGCTTCCTGATGGCGGGCGCGCAGAACAACCGCATCCTGCTGACCAGCGCCACGCCGGGCGCGGGCAAGACCTTCCTGTCGGCGAACTTCTCGGCCGTGCTGGCGGCCTCCGGCAGGCGCGTGCTGCTGATCGACGCCGACATGCGCCGCGGCAAGCTGGCGAGCCAGTTCGGGCTCAAGGCGACCACCGGCCTGTCGGAGCTGATCGCCGGCACCGCCACGCTCGCGCAAGCGGTGCATGCGCAGGTGCTGCCGCACCTGGACGTGATCACCACCGGCAAGCTGCCGCTCGATCCGGCCACGATGATGGGTTCCACTGCGTTCACGCGGTTGCTGGAGACCCTCTCGGCGCTGTACGACGCCGTGGTCATCGATGCGCCGCCGATCCTGCTGGCGACCGAGACCGTGGCGATGTCACCGGACGTGGGCACCCTGATGCTCGTGGCCCGCGCCGGCGACAGCGAGCTGGGCGACCTGGTGGAGAGCGCGAAGCGGCTGGCGCACGTGGGCGCGGCGTTCCACGGCGTGGTGCTCAACGCGCAGGACGCGCGGCAACGCCACAACGCCTACGGCTACGACTACGGGCCCTACGGCCTGCCGCCGAACATCTATCCGCCCGCGCTGGGGCACACCCCCCGCGCCGAACCGGAGCGCGCGACATCATGAGCACGCACCTTTCACGCACGCCGCACCGCACCGCCGCCCGCCCCGTGCCGGTGGGCGGCTCGCGGCTCCTGCAGGCCGCCAAGCGCACCATGGACATCCTCCTGGCGGGCGCCTTCTTCCTGTTCCTGGGCTGGGCCTACGCGCTGATCGCCCTCGGCGTGCTGCTGACCTCGGGCGGCCCGGCCATCTACGTGCAGCCGCGCTACGGCCGCGACGGGCGGATCTTCCGCTTCTACAAGTTCCGCACCATGGCGCCCGACGCCGATGCCCTGCTGGCCCGCCACCTGCGCGAGAACGACGCGGCGCGGCGCGAATGGGAGAAGTTCCAGAAGCTCGAGCACGACCCGCGGATCACCCGCTTCGGCGCCTTCCTGCGCCGCTACAGCATCGACGAGTTTCCGCAGTTCTGGAACGTGCTCAAGGGCGACATGAGCATGGTCGGCCCGCGCCCCTGCATGTTTGCGCAGAAGGAACTCTACGGCCCGTACTGGGCGTACTACTGCGCCGTGCGCCCGGGCATCACGGGCCTGTGGCAGATCAGCGGACGCAACGAGGTGAGCTACCGCCGCCGCGCGGCCATGGACGCCGAGTACGTCGCCACGCTGTCGCTGCTGCGCGACGTGGTGATCCTGCTGAAGACCTTCCGCGTCGTGCTCGGGGCGCGCGGTTCGCGCTGAGACCCGAAGCCCCCTCTCCCTTCACTGAAAGAACGCCATGCGAATCTATGTTGCAGGTCATCGCGGAATGGTCGGCCAGACGCTCACGAGGCGCCTGGGCGAACTCGGCCACGAGGTCGTGACGCGCAGCCACGCCGAGCTCGACCTGCTCGACCAGGCCGCCGTCGCGCGCTTCTTCGCGACCGAGCGCATCGACCAGGTCTACGTGGCGGCGGCCAAGGTCGGCGGCATCCACGCCAACATGACCTACCCCGCGCAGTTCATCTACGAGAACCTGCTGATCGCGGCCAACCTCACGCACCAGGCCTTTCTCGCCGGCGTCAAGCGGCTGCTGTTCCTCGGCTCGAGCTGCATCTACCCGCGGCTGGCCGAGCAGCCGATCCGCGAAGAGGCCCTGCTCACCGGCAAGCTCGAGCCCACCAACGAGCCCTACGCGATCGCCAAGATCGCGGGCATCAAGCTGTGCGAGAGCTACAACCGGCAGTACGGCGCCACGCACGGCGTCGACTTCCGCAGCGTGATGCCGAGCAACCTCTACGGGCCCGGCGACAACTACCACCTGGAGAACAGCCACGTGGTGCCGGCGCTGATCCAGCGCTTTCACCTGGCCAAGATCAGCCGCACGCCGAGCGTGCTGATCTGGGGCAGCGGCCGGGCGCGGCGCGAGTTCCTGTACGTGGACGACATGGTCGAAGGCTGCCTGGACGTGATGAACCTGTCGCGCGCCGCCTACGACCAGCACACCGATCCGATGCGCGGCCACATCAACCTCGGCACGGGCGAGGACGTCTCGATCGCCGAGCTGGTGGAGCACATCCGCGAGGTCGTGGGCTACGAGGGCAGCATCCACTACGACCTGGCCCAGCCCGACGGCGCTCCGCGAAAGCTGCTGGACGTGTCGCGCGCGGCCAGCTTCGGGTGGCGCGCCACGGTGCCGCTGGCCGAAGGGCTGCGCCGCACCTATGCGGACTACCAGACGGCGCGCCGGACCGCCGCAGAGGCCGAGCACGCCTGAAGCAGAAACGGACCTCGCCATGAGAACCCTCGTCTTCTGGTCCGGCATCGTCTGCGCCGCGCTGTGCGGGCTGATCGATCCTGTCTGGGGCTACGGGGTGGTGTTCGTGCTGACGGTGGTGCAGCTGTCGATGCTGGGCACCGCCAGCGACAGCGTGTTCCTGCTGATCCACTACACGGCGGTTCTCATCTACTTCTCGCTGGCGCCGGCGATGCAGATCGCGACCGACACCGACTTCTGGGAGGTCGGCATCGTCGGCCAGGCCGCGCACACGCAGGGGCTGATGCTCGTGCTGCTGTACATGGCCGGCGTGGAAGCCGCCCGGCTGGGCCTGCCCGAGCCGCCCGCCACGCCCCGGCCGGCGCAGCGCGCGCTCAGTGCCGGCGTCGCCCACCCCTTCCTGCTGTTGGCCTGCCTGGAGGTGGCGTTCGCCATGCTCTTCCTGCGCCCCGACATGAACTTCACGGCGCGCGGCGTGATTTCCGAAGAGGAGGCCGCGCCGGTCCAGTACATCGTCTATTCCACGCTGCCCAAGCTCATGGTGCTGCTGTGCTGCGTGGCGCTCGCGATCCACGCCACGCGCCAGCGCACGCTGTGGGCCTGGTGCGTCGCGGGCCTCGCCTTCGCGCTGGCCGCCATCGCCGCCAACCCGGTCAACACGGCGCGCCAGGTCATCCTGATCGGGCTGCTGCCGCTGCTCATCCACGCCCTGGGGCGGCGCCACCGGTGGACGCTCGCCGCCGTGATCTTCGGCGCCATCGCGGGCCTGGGGCCGGTGCTGAACCTGATCTCGCGGGACGCCATGTGGGGCGCGGAGCTGGCGTCGTACCCCTTCAGCCAGGACTTCGACGCGATGTTCGTCGTCGCGGGCATCCTGGAGCGCGCGCCCTCGCCCGACCTCGGCTACGGGCGCTACCTGCTCTCGGCCTTCTCCTTCATCCTGCCGCGCGAACTGAAGATGTTCCCGGGCTACGACCCGCTCGGCTGGCCGGCGGTGCTGGGCAACTTCTCGCAGAGCAACCTGTCGCTGCCGCCCTTCACCACCGCCTACTTCGACTTCGGGCTGGCGGGCCCGGCCCTGCTGGGCTTCGCGGTCTCGGCGCTCTTTCGCCTCGTCGACAAGGCCATCGACCCGCAACGCACACTGACGGCCGGCTACCTGTGCGCGCTGGTGCTGCTGGCGGCCTATGTGCCGTTCCTGCGCGGGCCGATCCTGGGCTGGGGACCGTTCGCGGTCTCGGGGCTGGTCGCGGCCGTCGTCGCCGGCAGCCTCGCGGCGTGGTTCCGCAGGCCGGCCCCCCGCCCGGCGCGCGCCAGCCTGCCGACCGCATGAGAACGCACGCAGGAGCGACCATGGCCACCTACCTCTTCTACGACACGATCCGGCTCAACGCGTCGGCGGGCGGGGTGCTGAACGTGTCCGAGGTGCTGCTCGAGAGCATGCGCGACGCGCCGGGCCACGAGGTGCAGCCGATCAGCGAGCGCCATCCGCACCTGTACGCGGCCGCACGGCGGCTGAAGATCAGCCGCTTCATCCTCGACACGCTGCTCTACAACATCCACCTGGTGCGCGGGTGGCTGCGCGGGGAGCGCGTGTACTCGCTGTTCCCGAACTACTTCCTGCCTTTCTCGCTGCTGGCGCCCTTCGGCCGCCATCGGGATTCGATCGTGGTGGTGCACGACGTGCAGTACAAGTCGTACCCGCAGTACTTCAGCGCGCGCAAGCGCCTCTGGCTCGACTGGAACCTGCACCGCGTCGCACGCAGCGCCGCCGACGTGGTCTTCATCAGCCGCAGCAGCCAGGAAGATTTCGAGCGGCACTTCAGGCGCTGCGAGCACCCGGCGGTGATCTTCAATCCCGTGGATGCGGGCGCCGTCGCCGCGAACGCCGACCGCACGGCAGCACCCGACGGACGCTACCTGATCGCGGCCTACCACTACTACCCGCACAAGAACTTCGAGGGCATCCTGAAGCTCTTCGTGCGCATGAAGCGCCAGGGCCTGGTCGACTACCTCGACATCACCGGCAACGGCGCCAAGGAGGTCGAACGCATGATCTCGGCCATGGCGCCCGCGTTCCGCGGCTGCGTGCGGCACCGGGGGCTGGTATCGCGGGAAGAACTCCTGCGGCTGTACCGGGGCGCGACGGCCTTCATCTCGCTGTCCACCTTCGAGGGCTTCAACCTGTCGGCCGCCGAGGCGGCCACGCTGGGCGTGCCGCTGCTGCTCTCGGACCTTCCGGTGCACCGCGAGCTCTTCGCGGGCTACGCGTTCTTCATCGGCAACGAATTCGTCGGCCTCGGCGGCATCGAGCGCTACCTGGCCGCGCACCAGCGCACGCGCCCCGCGTGGTCGCTCTCGCGGGTCTGCACGCCGGGCGCGGTGGCCGCGAGTTACCTCAGGCTGAAGCGCGGCGACGCGTCGCTGGCGAGGGCCACGCCATGACGAACCGCGCACGCTCCCTGCTTCGCACGCTCGCGGTGCTGGCGTTCGGGCTGACCGGCTGGGCACAGCCCACCGCCGCCGCACTGCCGGAAACGCAGGGCGTCCCGGGCTTCGGCGTGATGGTGCATTACCTGCCCGACAAGCAGTCCATCGCCGGCATCGGGCGCTTCGACGTCGACGCCTTCGCCGCCTCGCTCGCGGAGATGCGCGCCAGCCATCTCATCCTCACGCTCGGGCAGAACAACGGCCAGTTCATCGCACCGAATGCCGCCCTCGAAGCACTGTGCCCGCGCAGCGCCGCGCACCGTTCGCCGCGCGACCTGCCGATGGAGATCGGCCGCGCGCTGCGGCGCCACGGCATCGCGCTGATCCTCTACCTGCCCTTCCGCGCGCCGCAAGGGGATGCCTACCTGATGGAATGCCTGGGCGACGTCTCCGAACAGCAGCCACCGCCGCAGCGCTTCATCGCGGCCTGGTCGGCCGTGATCGACAGCTGGTCGCAGCACTACGGCCCACTCGCCACGGGCTGGTGGTTCGACGGTGTCTACAACACGACAGGCATGACGACGCGCGACTGGGACCGGTTCTGCGCGGCCGCGCGCAGCGGCGCACCCACCCGGTGGCTGGCCTTCAATGCCGGCGAGGGGGCGGCGCGCTTCAGCCTCAAGAGCGCGCCGTGCCAGAACCTCATGGCGGGCGAGTACCTGCAGCCCACCGCACGCCTGGCCTCGCCGCCCTCCGAACTCCGGTTGCATGTGCTGACACCGCTGGGCGCCTCCTGGGCCCAGCCGAGTGCGCCGCGCTTCTCGGCCGCGCAGCTGCGCAGCTGGATCGGCGACGCGAGCGCCCGGGGCGGAATGCTCACGCTCGACATGCCGCTGGACGCCGACTTCCACTTTCTTCCCGCCCACGTCGCGCTGGTGCGCAGCGCCACCGCGCCGCGGCCCTGACCCGTACCAACCCGCTTGCCCGACCATGGACCACGCCCTCCCCTTCATCGTTGTGGAAGACCGCCAGAACACGGCCCTGCGCCTGTGCTGCGAATCCGCGGCCATGGCGCAGGAGCAGCTGGTCGTCCTGTCGGACACCGACGCCGGGCCAGCATACGAACGCTTCTGCCAGGCCTACGTGCACCTGTCGAGCAACACGCCGGCGTTCGAGAAGATCTGCTTCCGGCGCTACTTCCTCCTGGCGAACCATCTCGCGGCGCACCCCGATTGCCGCGCCTTCGTGCTGATCGACAGCGACGTGCTGCTGTTCAACGGCGTCGGCGCCCACATTGCGCGCCTGGTGGGCCACGCCGATTTCTCCGGCTCCAGCATCCTGCCCACGGACGGCTGGAACCCCTGCCAGATCTCGCCGCACGTGAGCTACTGGACGGCGGCCGGCCTGCAGGACTTCGTCGCCTGTCTCCTGCGCATGTACAGCACGCCCGCGGGCCTGCACCAGCTGCGCGACATTGCCGAGCGCTTCGCGGCCCGCAGCGTGCGCGGCGGGGTGTCCGACATGACGCTGCTGTACCTGTGGGCGCAGGCCAGCGGCAACACCGTGCCGATCAACCGGGTGTTCGACGGCCAGGTGATCGACCACAACGTCAACGGCGGCACCAACCACTTCGTGCGCGAGTTCCGCGTGCGCGGCGGCGCCAAGCGCCTTGCCTTCATCGACGGCCAGCCCTGCCTGCAGACGCCGGCGGGCGACACGGTGCGCGTGCTCGCGCTGCACTTCCAGGGCGCCGCCAAGCTGGCGATGCAGCCCGCGCTGCATCGCCGCGTGTACACGGTCGCGGCGCTGACCTGGGCACTGCAGATGGCGCGCCGGGCCAAGAACAACGCGCACCGGATCGCCTCGCGCGCGCGCCGCATGGCCGACACCTTGGGCTTCGCGGATGCGCCAACACCGAAGCACCCCGCGGACGGGAGCACGCCATGAAGCCCGCCGCCGGCACCTCGTTCGCCCTGCCCGGCATCCGCCTGGCGCAGCGCCTGGGGCTGGGAGCGCTCGCGTCGCGGCTGTATGTGTACCTGTCGGGTTTCCTGGCGATCTTCCTGATCGCGGCGCAGGTGGCGCCCGCGCGCTTCGGCGAGTACTCCGTCTACCAGTCGGTGCTCGAGGTGGCGCTGGTCGTGGGCACGCTGGGCAGTTCGCTGCTGTTCTCGCGCAATGCCGCGAGCGTGCCGCCCCGGGTGACGCGCGGCGACCTGGTGCGCACGCTGGCGATCGGGCTGCCGCTGGCCGCACTGCTCGCGGCCGGCGTCGTGGGCGCGCAGCGCCTGCCGGTGGCCGGCGCGCCCTTCGTGCTGATCGTGCTGTCGCTCGCGGTCTTCGCCTTCAACAGCCTGCGCCTGTCGTACAGCCGGGGCCTGGGCCATGCGGGCCTGCTCAACCTGGAGTCGGGCGTGCGCGCAACCGTGCTGGTGCTGGGCGTGGCGACGCTCGCTGCGCTCGGCCTGGAGATCGGTGTGGCGCACCTGCTCGCCATCAATCTGCTGGCCTTGGTGCTCGTGGGCGCGGCCATCTTCCTGCCGGCGAACGGCGTGGCGCCGCCGGCCGGGCCGCCCGTGCTGGCGCTCGCGTCGCAGGCCAGCGCCACGGTGTATGCGCTGCTGACCTTCCTGCTGCGCAAGTCGGACCTGCTGCTGGTGGCGCTCTTCATGCCGCTGGGCTACGTGGGCGCGTTCAAGCTGGCCTTCCTTCTCGCGGAGGCGCCCTCGCAGTTCGTGCAGGCCTTTCTCGTCACGAAGACGCCGGCGATGCTGGACGCCAACGCGACCAACCTAACGATCGAGAAGCTGCGGCTGGCGCGGCATTCGTTCCTGCTCGGCTGCGTGCTCTTCGTGGGGCTGGCGGGGCTGATGGCGGTGGCCGCGCCACTGCTCAAGCTCGGCCCCGAGGCGCGCGACATCTTCGTGTGCATCGCGCCGTACTTCCTGCTGAGGACCTACACGGTCCATCACGAAACGATGCTCGCGCTGAACGCCACGATGGGCTCGCTCGGGTGGTGGACGCTGCTGGAGTTCGCGCTGCGGCTGGCTTCGTATGGCGTCGTGATCTCGCTCTTTCCGGACAAGCCGCACTACGTCTTCTTCATTGCCTTCGTCACCGACTTCGTGCTGTACGAGCTGCGCATGCGCGCGCTGTTCGGCTTCTTTCCGATCGTGCGCCTGCTGCACCCGGCCCTGGGGAGCTCGCCGTGAAGATCCTGCTGTACTCGATGAACTTCGCGCCCGAGTTGGCCGGCATCGGCAAGTACTCGGGCGAGATGGCCGACTGGCTTCAGGCCCGGGGCCACGACGTGCGCGTGATCGCGGCGCCGCCCTTCTTTCCGCACTGGGCGGTGTTCGAGGGCCATTCGGCCTGGGCCTATCGCAGGACCACCGAGCGCAACGGCCTCACGGTCTGGCGCGCGCCCACCTGGGTGCCTTCGCAGCCGCGTGCGCTGGCGCGCGTGGCACACCTGTGCTCGTTCATGCTGTCGAGCCTGCCGCTGCTGCTGGCGCAGGCGCGCTGGAAGCCCGACCTTGTGTTCGTCGTGGAGCCGCCGCTTTTCTGCGCGCCCGCGGTGCTGTGCTTCGCGAAGCTGCTCGGCATCAGGTCGTGGCTGCACATCCAGGACTTCGAAGTCGATGCGGCGTTCGGCCTGGGCCTCGTGCGCGGCGCGGGCGTGCGGCGCGTCGCGCTGTCGCTGGAGCGATGGCTGCTGACGAGGTTCGACCGCGTGTCGACCATTTCAGCGGCCATGGTCGACAAAGCCAGGAGCAAGGGCATCGGTGAAGGTCGCTTGGTGCTCTTCCCGAACTGGGTAGACGTCTCGGCGATCCGCCCCGCTCCCCGCGCGACCGATGGCTACCGGGCCGAGTTGGGCATTGCGCCCGATGCCGTGGTCGTGCTCTATGCGGGCAGCCTGGGCGCCAAGCAGGGCATCGAGCTGCTGGCCGAGGCCGCGGGCCTGCTGGCCGACCGGCGGAACATTCACTTCGTCATCTGCGGCAACGGCCCGAGCCGCGCCTCGCTGATGTCGGCCTGCGCCGGCCTGGACCGCGTGCACTTTCTCGAGCTGCAGCCCGCCGAACGGCTCAACGAATTGTTGGGCATGGCCGACATCCACGTGCTGCCGCAGCGTGCCGATGCCGCCGACCTCGTGATGCCCTCGAAGCTGGCCGGCATGTTCGCGAGCGGCAAGGCCGTGATCGCCACGGCGCACCCCGGCACCGAACTCGCCCGCGTGGTCGCGGACCGCGGCTTCGTGGTGCCCCCGGGCGATGCGGCCGTGCTGGCCGACGCGATCGCGCAGCTCGCGTGCTCGCCGGGCCTGCGCCAAGCGCTCGGTGCGGCGGGCCGCGCGTTCGCGCTGGCGGAGCTCGACCAGGACGCCATCCAGTCGCGCCTCGAACAAGAGCTGCTTCGCTGCGTGGCGGACCGAGGCACGGCCACGCCATCCCCACTGCGCGAGTCCCAACCATGACCCACTCAAAGATTCTGGTGACGGGTGGCGCCGGCTTCGTCGGAAGCCACGCCTGCGTGGCGTTGATCGCGGCCGGCTACCTGCCGGTGGTGCTGGACACGCTGGTCAACAGCGACCCGCGTTCGCTGGAGCGCGTGGCACGCATCTGCGGTGTGCAGCCGCAGCTGGTGCGCGGCGACGTGCGCGACGCGGCGGTGCTCGACCGCGTGTTCGCCGAGCACGGGGTCGACGCGGTGCTGCATCTCGCGGGGCTGAAGGCGGTCAGCCGCTCGGTGAGCGACCCGCTCGGCTACTACGACGTCAACGTGGCGGGCAGCCTCGCGCTGGCGCGGGCCATGGAGCGCGCCGGCGTGCGCACGCTGATCTTCTCGTCCTCGGCCACGGTCTACGGCGACATCCCCCGCTCGCCGATACGGGAGAGCGCGTCGTACGCGGCCGTCAACCCCTACGGGCGCTCCAAGGTGATGGTGGAGCGCATGCTCGCGGACCTCGCCCGCTCCGATCCGCGCTGGGGCATCGCATGCCTGCGTTTCTTCAACCCGATCGGCGCGCACGAGAGCGGCCTGCTGGGCGAACACCCGCAGGGGCCGCCCGACAACCTGGTGCCGTATGTCTCGCAGGTCGCGGTGGGCGAGCGCGGGCACGTCGTCGTGCACGGCAACGACTACGAGACGCACGACGGCACGGGCGTGCGCGACTACGTGCACGTGATGGACGTGGCCGAAGGCCATGTGGCGGCCCTGCGGTACGCGACGCTGCATCGGGGCCTGCTCACGGTGAACCTGGGCACGGGGCACGGCGCCTCGGTGCTCGACGTGATCGCGGCCTTCGAACGCGCATGCGGGCACCGCATCGCGGTGCACATCGGTCCGCGCCGTCCCGGCGACGCCGCGGCCTACTGGGCGGACGTGCAGCACGCCCAGGACCGGCTCGGCTGGCGCGCACAGCGCAGCCTGGACCAGATGTGCGCCGACAGCTGGCGCTGGCAGCTGGCGAACCCGCGCGGCTTCGACGAACCGATGCCGGGCTTCCCGGTCCGCGCCGCCGACGGCACCGCACCGACCGCCGTCACTCACTCACTTCAACCGGGGCAAGAACATGGCTGAAAACACGCTCACACCCTCTGGCGACCCCACCCCCGCCGTGATGGCGCCGCGCCGCCCGGGCCCGTCCGCCCCCGTGTGCGCGCCCGCCGCGAGGCTGTGGCCGGACTTCATGACGGGCCAGGAAAAATCGCCGGTGCGCGTGCTGCTCATCGACGACGACGAGTACATGCGCCGGGTGATCGCCCAGGAGTTGCTGTCGGACCTGCGCATCCAGCTCGAAGGCCAGGCCGACAGCATCCGCGAGGGGCGCAAGCTGCTGGCCACGCATGCGTTCGACGTGCTGATGGTCGACCTGCGGCTCAGCGACGGCATGGGCTTCGAGCTGATCGCCGAGGCGCGCCGTCACCATGGCAACGGCGAGATCATCGTGATCTCCGCGCTCGAGGACGATGCCCACGTGCTGCGCGCCTTCGAGCTGGGCGCCACGGGCTACCTGCTGAAGAACGCCTGGCTGCAGAGCTTTGCCGATGCCGTGCTGCATGTGGTGAACGGCGGCGCCGTCATCACGCCGCGGCTCGCGCGGCGCCTGCTGCACCGCCTGAACCACCAGCCCCGCGAGCCGCAGCCCGCCGACGACGCATCACCGCCGCGCGACACGACGCTGACACCGCGCGAGAGCCAGGTCCTTCGCCACGTGGCGTCGGGCTACGTCTCGGCGGAGATCGGCGCCAAGCTCGGCATCACCGGCCAGACGGTCAACGTGCACATCAAGAGCATCTACAAGAAGCTGCATGTGCATTCGCGCGCCCAGGCGGTGAACCTCGCCGTTCACACGGGCCTGATCTGAGCGGCACGCCCTCGAAGCGATCCGGTTCATCACCCACTGCACACACAAAGGCTGGTCACCATGAACACCCCCACCATTCATCCCGTGGTCCTGTGCGGCGGCAGCGGCACGCGGCTGTGGCCGCTGTCGCGCAAGGCCTTTCCCAAGCAGTTCGCACCGATCGTGGGCAACAAGAGCCTGCTGCACCTCACGCTCGAACGGCTCGCGACGCTGAACCGGACGATCACCTGCGTCGCGTCGGAAGAGCATCGCTTCCTGGTGCGCGAGGCGATCGAGAACGCGCACGCGCAGGGCCGCCAGATCCTCGAGCCCGTGCCCCGCAACACGGCCGCCGCGATGGCCGCGGCGGCCCTGCTGGCCGAGCCCGACGACCTGCTGCTCTTTGCGCCCGCGGACCACCACATTCCCGACGTGGCGCTGTTCGAAGCCACGATGCGCAGCGGCGTCGAAGCAGCCCTGGCAGGCAAGATCGTCACCTTCGGCATCGCGCCCAGCTTTCCGAGCACGGCCTACGGGTACATCGAGGCGGCCGGGGCCACGGGCCATGGCCCCAGCCACGCGGTGGCGCGCTTCGTCGAGAAGCCGACGGCGGCGGTGGCGCAAACGCTGATCCTGCAGGGCAACTACTGCTGGAACGCGGGCATCTTCCTGGTCCAGGCGCGCACGCTGGTCGCGGCCCTGCGCACGCATGCGCCCGACATCCTCGCCACCTGCGAACGCGCGACCGCCGCGGTGTCGGTCGACGGCAGCTTCGTGCGGCTGGACCGCGAGGCCTTCGAAGGCTGCCGCAGCGACAGCATCGACTACGCGGTGCTCGAAAAGCACGCCGACGTCGCGGTGGTGCGCTTCGAGGGCGCCTGGAGCGACGTAGGCAGCTGGAACGCGGTGGCCCAGCTGCACCCGGCCGACGAGGCGGGCAACCGCGTGAGCGGCGCGGGCAGCGTGCTGAACTCGCGCAACACCTTCGTCCATGCGCCGCACCGGCCGGTGGTGGCGCTGGGCACCGAGGACCTGATCATCGTGGACACGCCGGACGCCGTGCTGGTCGCGGGCGCGGACTGCGCCGAACAGGTGGCCGAGGTGGTGCGCATGCTGGCGCGCGAGGGCACGGTCGAAGCCACCGAGCATCGCCGCGTGGTGCGGCCCTGGGGCGCCTACGACAGCATCGACACCGGCGAGCGCTTCCAGGTGAAGCACCTGACCGTCAAGCCCGGCGGCAAGCTGTCGCTGCAGATGCACCACCACCGCGCCGAGCACTGGATCGTCGTCAAGGGCACGGCCAAGGCCACGCGCGGCGGCGAAGTGCTGCTGGTGCGGGAGAACGAGTCGATCTACCTGCCCTCGGGCACCATCCACCGGCTGGAAAACCCCGGCAAGACGATGCTGGAAGTGATCGAGGTGCAGACCGGCAGCTACCTCGGCGAAGACGACATCGTGCGCTTCGACGACACCTACGGCCGCTGCCCCGCGGCCGAGAAGCGCGAGGCACTCGCGTTGCAAGCGGCCCTGCAGCCCACGACTGAACGTGGCGTCGATGCGCCGGCCTGACCCGTCCCTTCCCTTCCTCTCACCTCATTGAAGCCATGAAAAAACGTGCTGTCGTCACTGGCATTACCGGACAGGACGGGGCGTACCTGGCCGAGCTGCTGCTGGGCAAGGGATACACCGTCTACGGAACCTTCCGCCGAACCAGTTCGGTGAACTTCTGGCGCATCGAGTCGCTCGGCATCCAGGACCATCCGGAGCTTCATCTCGTGGAGTACGACCTGACGGACCTGGGCAGTTCGATCACGCTCATTCGCGATGCGCAGCCCGACGAGGTCTACAACCTGGCGGCGCAGAGCTACGTGGGCGCGAGCTTCAACCAGCCCGAAGCCACCACGAACATCAACGGACTGGGCACCCTCCACCTGCTCGACGCGATCCGCCTGACGGACCGCGGCATCAGGTACTACCAGGCCTCGACGTCGGAGATGTTCGGCAACGTGCAGGCCATTCCGCAGAAGGAAGACACGCCCTTCTATCCCCGCAGCCCGTACGGCGTCTCCAAGCTCTTCGCCCACTGGATGACGATGAACTACCGCGAGAGCTACGGGCTCTTCGCTTGCTGCGGCATCCTCTTCAACCACGAGAGCCCGTTGCGCGGCCGCGAATTCGTGACGCGCAAGGTCACCGACGCGGCGGCCAAGATCAGGCTCGGCAAGCTCGATGTGCTCACGCTGGGCAACATGGACGCCAAGCGCGACTGGGGCTATGCGAAGGAATACGTCGATGGCATGTGGCGCATGCTGCAGGCCGACAAGCCGGACAACTACGTGCTCGCCACCAACCGCACGGAAACCGTGCGGGATTTCGTCGACATGGCGTTCAGGGCCGCGGGCTACGAACTCCGGTTCGAAGGGTCGGCGCAGGAAGAGGTCGCCATCGACCGCGAGACCGGCAAGGTCCTCGTGAGGGTCGATCCGAAGTTCTATCGCCCGGCGGAGGTGGAACTGCTCATCGGCGATGCGTCGCATGCCAGGAAGACGCTGGGCTGGGAGCCCCGGACGACGCTGGAGGAGCTGTGCGCGATGATGGTGGAGGCCGATCTGCGGCGCAACCGCGAAGGCCGCTCCTTCTGAGCGCGGCAGACCCGTCCTGATGGCATCGGGATTTGCGCGGGACCAACAAAAACGGCACCCGAAGGTGCCGCCTGAAACGAAAACGGCACCTGATGGTGCCGTCTGTCGTAGGTCTGAAATGGTGGGCGGTGGAGGCTTCGAACCTCCGACCCCAGCAGTGTGAATGCTGTGCTCTACCCCTGAGCTAACCGCCCTGAGACACTGCTTTTGAGTTCAGTGTCTTGAACACGTATCGCGTTGTGCGAAGCCTCAGATTATGCCATAGCTTTTCAGCCGTTTTGGCGAAATAAAGTTTTTCCGCCGCTGGATTTGTCGAGTTGCGACAACACGGCCTCGTGCGCGCTGAGCTCATGCTCGGCCGCCACGATCACCGGCAGCTCGAACTGGCTCAGGTCGATGGCCACGACGGTGGTGCCCTGCGCAGGCTCGTTCGAGGCCACGTCGATCAGCAAGGCGTCCTGCCCGCGCGTGAGGTTGATGTAGACGTCGGCCAGCAGCTGCGCGTCGAGCTTGGCGCCGTGGAAGGTGCGGTTCGAGCGGTCGACGCCGAAGCGGTCGCACAGCGCGTCGAGCGAATTGCGCTTGCCCGGGTAGACCAGCTTGGCCATGGCCAGCGTGTCGGTCACTTCGCTCACGAAGGTCTTGAGCGGCGGCAGGCCGGCGCGCTCGAATTCCTTGTTGAGAAAGCCGACGTCGAAGGCCGCGTTGTGGATGATGAGTTCGGCGTCGCGCAGGTACTCGATGATGTCCTTGCCCAGCGTGGCGAACTTCGGCTTGTCGCGCAGGAAGTCGGTGGTCAGGCCGTGGACCTTGAGCGCGTCCTCGTGGCTCTCGCGCTCCGGGTTGAAGTAGATGTGCAGGTCGTTGCCTGTGAGCTTGCGCGCGAACAGCTCCACGCAGCCCAGCTCGATGATGCGGTCGCCATTTTCGGCAGAGAGCCCCGTGGTTTCCGTATCGAGAACGATCTGGCGCGACATCAGTGGTTTTCCTTGGCGTGGTTAATCGAGTACTTCGGAATCTCGATCGTCACATTCTCCTGCGCCAGGATCGACTGGCAACTCAGGCGCGATTGCGGCTCCAGGCCCCAGGCACGGTCGAGCAAATCTTCTTCGCCCTCTTCCGCTTCGTTCAGCGAGTCGAAGCCCGCGCGCACGATCACGTGGCAGGTGGTGCAGGCGCAGCTCATCTCGCAGGCGTGCTCGATGTTGATGTCGTGGTCGAGCAGGGCCTCGCAGATCGAGGTGCCGGCGGGCGCGGTGATCTCGGCGCCTTGCGGGCAGTACTCGGGATGCGGGTAGATCTTGATCGTGGGCATGAAATGGTTCTGTCTACAGGGATTCGACCTTGCGGCCCGCGAGCGCGCGTGCAATGCCCGCGTTCATGCGCTGGGCGGCGAAGGCTTCGGTGTCGTTGGCCAGCGCCTTCGTGGCGGCTTCGATCGCGGCAGCTTCGTTGCTGCTCTTGGCGGTTTCGCGCAGCCGCGCCATCGAGGCGTCGATGGCGGCGCGCTCTTCAGCGCTCAGCAGATCGCCGTCGGCATCGAGCGCACTCTGCGTGGCCAGCAGCATGCGGTCGGCATCGACGCGCGATTCCACCAGCGCGCGGGCCTGCATGTCCTGCTGGGCGGTGGAGAAGCTTTCCTGCAGCATGGTCGCGATCTGGTCGTCCGACAGGCCGTACGACGGCTTGACCGCCACGCTGGCCTCGACGCCGCTGCCCTGCTCCTTGGCGCTCACGCTCAGCAGGCCGTCGGCGTCGACGGTGAAGGTCACGCGGATGCGCGCCGCACCGGCCGCCATCGGCGGGATGCCGCGCAGCGTGAAGCGCGCGAGGCTGCGGCAGTCGGACACGAGGTCGCGCTCGCCCTGCACCACGTGCAGCGCCAACGCGGTCTGGCCGTCCTGGTAGGTCGTGAAGTCCTGCGCCATCGCGGTGGGGATGGTCTGGTTGCGCGGCACGATGCGCTCGACCAGGCCGCCCATGGTCTCGATGCCGAGCGACAGCGGGATCACGTCGAGCAGCAGCAGTTCGCCCGCGCCGTTGTTGCCGGCCAGCTGGTTGGCCTGGATGGCGGCGCCGAGCGCCACGACCTCATCGGGGTTCAGGTTGATCAGCGGCTCGCGCCCGAAATAGGCGGCCACCGCACTGCGGATCTGCGGCATGCGCGTGGAGCCGCCGACGAGCACGATGCCCTGCAGCTCTTCAGGCTTGAGCTTGGCGTCGCGCAGTGCCTTGCGCACGGCCGCGAGGGTGCGGTCGGTGAGCGCCTGCGTGGCGGCAAAGAACTGCGCGCGGGTCAGCGTGAACTCGGCATTGCCGCCCGCCAGCGCGGCGCTGAAGAGGGTCGAGTCGGCATCGGTCAGTGCTTCTTTCGCGGCGCGCGCGGCCACGAGCAGTGCCGCGCGGTCGTTGTCGCTGCCGGCCTGACGGCCAGTCCGCGCGAGCACGAAGTCGGCGATCGCGTGGTCGTAGTCGTCACCGCCGAGGGCCGAATCGCCGCCCGTGGCAATCACTTCGAACACGCCCTGCGTGAGCCGCAGGATCGAGATGTCGAAAGTGCCGCCGCCCAGGTCGTAGACCGCATAGACGCCTTCGCTGGCGTTGTCCAGGCCGTAGGCAATGGCGGCGGCGGTCGGCTCGCTGATGAGGCGCAGCACGTTCAATCCCGCGAGCTGCGCGGCGTCCTTGGTCGCCTGGCGCTGGCCTTCGTCGAAGTAGGCCGGCACGGTGATGACAGCGCCGTAGAGCTCGTCGTCGAAGGTGTCTTCGGCGCGGTAGCGCAGCGTGGCCAGGATCTCGGCGCTGATCTCGACGGGCGACTTCTCGCCGGCCGAGGTCTGCACCTTGACCATGCCGCCGTCGTCACCGCCGATGCGGTACGACATGGCATCGCGGTTCGCGATGTCGGCCAAGCCGCGGCCCATGAGCCGCTTGACCGAGGTGATGGTGTTGGCGGGGTCCTGTGCGCGTGCAGCCACGGCCTCGAAGCCGATCTGGCGGCGATCGCCGTCGAGGTAGCGCACGGCCGAGGGCAGCAGCACGCGGCCCTGGTCGTCGGGCAGGCATTCGGCCACGCCGTTGCGCACCGAGGCCACCAGCGAATGCGTGGTGCCCAGGTCGATGCCCACGGCGATGCGGCGCTGGTGCGGGTCGGGCGCCTGGCCGGGTTCGGAAATCTGAAGAAGAGCCATAAGGGCTTATTGTCCCAACTGATCGAGTTTTGTTTCGACGTCCTGGCCGAAGCGCTCAATGAACATGAGGGCTCTCACCTGCTGCACGGCGCCGGGGTAGTCGCCCTTTTCGTCGATCAGCCAGTCGAGCGACGAGAGTGCGCGGGCGCGCGTGGTTTCGACGTCCTCCTGTAGCACCTCGACAGCGGCGATGTCGCGGGCGTCATCAAGCGCTTCGCGCCACTCCATCTGCTGCATGAGAAAGGCACCCGGCATCGCCGTGTTGTTCTCCGCATTCAGCGGTGCGCCATTGAGTTCGCAGATGTAGCTCGCGCGGCGGATCGGGTCTTTCAACCGCTGGTAGGCCTCGTTGATGCGCACCGACCACTGCATGGCCACGCGCTGCGCGGCGGCGCCCTGCGCGGCAAAGCGGTCCGGGTGCGCCTCGCGCTGCAGCTCCTTCCAGCGCGCGTCGAGCACGGCGCGGTCCTGCGCGAAGGTCGCCGGGACGGCGAACAGTTGGAAGTCGGTGTCGTTCAGATTCATGGCAAGAAAAAACCGCCAGCACATGACATGGTGGCGGCTGTGGTCGCGGTCAGCGACGACGCATCAGATGCGAAAACTTTCGCCGCAGCCGCAGCGGTCGCGTTCGTTCGGGTTGATGAACTTGAAGCCCTCGTTCAGGCCTTCGCGCACGAAGTCGAGCTGCGTGCCATCGATGTAGGCCAGGCTCTTCGGATCGACCAGCACCTTCACGCCGTGGTCTTCGAACACCACGTCTTCAGGCGTGAACTCGTCGACGTACTCGAGCTTGTAGGCCAGGCCCGAGCAGCCGGTGGTCTTCACGCCCAGCCGCACGCCCACGCCCTTGCCCCGTTTGCCGAGGTAGCGGGTGACGTGGCGCGCAGCGGCTTCGGTCAGCGTGACGGCCATCTCAGTGAACAGCAGCTTCGGCGGTCGACTCGGTGGTCTTGGCGCCGTGCTTCGCCTTGTAGTCGCTCACGGCCGCCTTGATGGCGTCTTCCGCGAGGATCGAGCAGTGGATCTTGACCGGCGGCAGCGCCAGTTCTTCGGCGATCTGCGCGTTCTTGAGGGCCGCCGCTTCGTCGAGCGTCTTGCCCTTGACCCATTCGGTCACGAGCGACGACGAGGCGATGGCCGAGCCGCAGCCGTAGGTCTTGAAGCGTGCGTCTTCGATCACGCCGGTTTCGGGGTTGACCTTGATCTGCAGCTTCATCACGTCGCCGCAAGCCGGTGCACCGACCATGCCGGTGCCCACCGAGTCGTCGCCCTTTTCGAAGGAGCCGACGTTGCGGGGATTTTCGTAGTGGTCGATGACCTTGGAAGAATATGCCATGGTGTACCTCTCAAACTTTGTTCAATCGTGGAGCCTTGGGCTGGCCTGGGTCAGTGGGCCGACCACTGGATCGTGCTGATGTCGACGCCGTCCTGGAACATCTCCCACAGGGGGCTCAGCTCGCGCAGCTTGGCGACGTTGTGCTTGATGGTCGAGATGGCGTAGTCGATTTCTTCTTCGGTTGTGAAGCGGCCGATGGTCATGCGCAGGCTGCTGTGGGCCAGCTCGTCGCTGCGGCCCAGGGCGCGCAGCACATAGCTGGGCTCCAGGCTGGCCGAGGTGCAGGCCGAACCCGACGACACCGCCAGGCCCTTGATGCCCATGATCAGCGACTCGCCTTCGACGTAGTTGAAGCTCATGTTCAGGTTGTGCGGCACACGGCGCTCGAGGTCGCCGTTGATGAAGACCTGTTCGACATCCTTCAGGCCGTCGAGCAAGCGCTTCTGCAGACGCGCCGCATGGGCGATGTCGTCCTTCATCTCGAGCTTGGCGATGCGGTAGGCCTCGCCCATGCCGACGATCTGGTGCGTGGGCAGCGTGCCCGAGCGCATGCCGCGCTCATGGCCACCGCCGTGCATCTGCGCTTCGAGGCGGATGCGCGGCTTGCGGCGCACGTACAGCGCGCCGATGCCCTTGGGGCCGTAGGTCTTGTGCGACGCCAGGCTCATCAGGTCGATGGGCAGCTTCGTGATGTCGATGTCGATCTTGCCGGTGGCCTGGGCCGAGTCGACGTGGAAGATCACGCCCTTTTCGCGGCAGGCATTGCCCAGCGCGACCACGTCCTGGATCACGCCGATTTCGTTGTTCACGAAGAGCACGCTGGCCAGGATGGTGTCGGGGCGGATGGCCGCCTTGAACTTCTCGAGATCGACGAGGCCGTTTTCCTCGACGTCGAGGTAGGTCACTTCGAAGCCCTGGCGCTCGAGTTCGCGCATGGTGTCGAGCACGGCCTTGTGCTCGGTCTTCAGGGTGATCAGGTGCTTGCCCTTGCCCTTGTAGAAGTGGGCCGCGCCCTTGAGCGCCAGGTTGATCGACTCGGTGGCGCCCGACGACCAGACGATTTCACGCGGGTCGGCGTTGATCAGGTCGGCCACCTGGCCGCGCGCCTTCTCGACCGCCTCTTCGGCTTCCCAGCCCCAGGCGTGGCTGCGCGATGCCGGGTTGCCGAAATGTTCGCGCAACCAGGGAATCATGGCGTCGACCACACGCGGGTCGACCGGCGTGGTGGCGCCGTAATCGAGATAGATCGGGAAATGAGGAGTGACGTCCATGGCTGGCTCGGGCTGGCGTGGGGGGTTGTGTTCTGGGATCAGGGCAAACTCAGGGCGATGCCCGCAGGCATCGCCGGACTCATCGGGGGTCAGGACTTCGCGAAGACGTTGCCGAGGGCGAAGACCGAATTCGGTGCGTTCACGCGGATGGGCTTGACCACCGGCTGGGCTGAGATGGCGCGCTTGACGACCGGCTTGTTCTCGATCTGCACGCCCTTGGCGATCTGGTCGTCGACCAGCTTCTGCAGCGTGACGGAGTCGAGGAACTCGACCATGCGCTGGTTCAGCGAGGCCCAGAGTTCGTGCGTCATGCAGCGACCCTGCTCACCGAGGCAGTTTTCCTTGCCGCCGCACTGGGTGGCATCGATCGGCTCGTCGACGGACACGATGATGTCGGCGACCGTGATGTCCGCCGCCTTGCGTCCGAGGCTGTAGCCGCCGCCGGGACCGCGGGTCGACTCGACCAGCTCGTGGCGGCGCAGTTTGCCGAACAGCTGTTCGAGGTACGACAACGAAATCTGCTGCCGCTGGCTGATCGCAGCCAGCGTGACCGGACCGGTGTTCTGACGCAACGCCAGATCGATCATTGCTGTGACCGCAAAACGGCCTTTGGTAGTGAGACGCATCGCAAGCTCCTTCAAGTGCTTACCGTTGAAATGACACCACAGCCTTGGGCCGCGGTGACTTCGTCTCCGCCCTGCCCGACCCCGACGCTGGTGAACCAGCCGGTAGGAGTCGGTCCTTCATCGCGAAGTTCTTTGTTGTTGAGTATTTCGGTCAAGTATAGCAGAAGCCCCTGAGATCTGCTCGGGTAAACCCCAGCGCGGCTCGCTTGAAGAAAGCGAACTTATGACCTAACCGAAATCAGGACGCCAAACCGGCGATGTTGTCGCCGCCCGACGCCCCAAACGCCTGCTCGCGCAGCAGCGCCAGCTGGTCGCGCACCCGGGCCGCTTTTTCGAACTCGAGGTTGCGGGCGTGCTCCAGCATCTGCTTCTCGAGCCGCTTGATCTCCCGGGCGATGTCCTTCTCGCTCATGTCCTCGACCTTGGCGCGTTCCAGGTCGAGCTTGGCCATTTCCTTGCCCGTCTTCTCGCTGTAGACGCCGTCGATCAGGTCGCGCACCTGCTTCACGATGCTGCGCGGCGTGATGCCGTTCGCCTCGTTGTGGGCGATCTGCCGGTTGCGGCGGCGCTCGGTCTCGCCCATGGCCTTCTTCATCGACTCGGTCATCCGGTCGGCATAGAGAATGGCCTTGCCGTTCAGGTTGCGCGCCGCGCGGCCGATGGTCTGGATCAGCGAGCGCTCCGCGCGCAGGAAGCCCTCCTTGTCGGCATCGAGGATCGCCACCAGCGACACCTCGGGAATGTCCAGCCCCTCGCGCAGCAGGTTGATGCCCACCAGCACGTCGAAGGTGCCCAGGCGCAGGTCGCGCAGGATCTCGACCCGCTCGACCGTATCGACGTCGCTGTGCAGGTAGCGCACCTTCACGCCGTTGTCGCCCAGGTAGTCGGTGAGCTGCTCGGCCATGCGCTTGGTCAGCGTGGTGATCAGCACGCGCTCGTTCTTGTCGACGCGGATGCGGATCTCGCCCAGCACGTCGTCCACCTGGTGCGTGGCGGGACGCACCTCGACCTCGGGGTCGATCAGCCCGGTGGGCCGCACCAGCTGCTCGACGACGTTGCCGGCGTGGTCCTTCTCGTACTGCGCGGGCGTGGCCGACACGAAGATGCACTGGCGCACCCGCTGCTCGAACTCCTCAAGCTTGAGCGGCCGGTTGTCCAGCGCGCTCGGTAGCCGAAAGCCGTACTCGACCAGCGTGACCTTGCGCGCCCGGTCGCCGTTGTACATGGCGCTGAGCTGGCCGACCATCTGGTGGCTCTCGTCGAGGAACATCAGCGCGTCCTTCGGCATGTAGTCGGTGAGCGTGGGCGGCGGGTCGCCGGGCTGCGCGCCCGAGAGGTGCCGCGTGTAGTTCTCGATGCCCTTGCAGTGGCCGATCTCGGCCAGCATCTCGAGGTCGAAGCGCGTGCGCTGCTCCAGCCGCTGCGCCTCGACCAGCTTGCCGGAGCCGGTCAGTTCCTTGAGCCTGCCGGCCAGTTCGATCTTGATGGTCTCCACGGCCGCCAGCACCTTGTCGCGCGGCGTCACGTAGTGGCTCGACGGGTACACCGTGAAGCGCGGCACCTTCTGGCGGATGCGTCCGGTGAGCGGGTCGAACAGCTGCAGCGACTCGATCTCGTCGTCGAACAGCTCGAAACGGATCGCCAGTTCGCTGTGCTCGGCCGGAAACACGTCGATGGTGTCGCCGCGCACCCGGAACGTGCCGCGGGCAAAGTCCTGCTCGTTGCGCGTGTACTGCATGCGGATGAGCCGCGAGATCAGGTCGCGCTGGCCGACCTTGTCGCCCACGCGGGCGATCAGCCGCATCTCCATGTAGTCCTCGGGCGTGCCGATGCCGTAGATGGCGCTCACCGTGGCCACGATGACCGTGTCGCGCCGCTCCAGCACGCTCTTGGTGGCCGACAGGCGCATCTGCTCGATGTGCTCGTTGATCGAGGAGTCCTTCTCGATGAACAGATCGCGCTGCGGCACGTAGGCCTCGGGCTGGTAGTAGTCGTAGTAGCTCACGAAGTACTCGACGGCGTTCTTCGGGAAGAACTCGCGGAATTCGCTGTACAGCTGCGCCGCCAGTGTCTTGTTGGGCGCGAACACGATGGCCGGGCGCCCCAGCCGGGCGATCACGTTGGCCATGGTGAAGGTCTTGCCCGAGCCCGTCACGCCCAGCAGGGTCTGGAACACCTCGCCGTCGAGCACCCCGGCCACCAGGCCGTCAATGGCTGCGGGCTGGTCGCCCGCCGGCGGATAGGGCTGGAACAGCTCGAACGGCGAATCGGGGTAGCGGATGAATTCGCCCTGCTTCGCCGGCCCGATGGGGTCGAGTTTCTTCAGGTCTGCTATGGCTTCGGTGTTCTCTGGCATGGCTGTTCCCGACAGGTGGCGTGGCGCCGGTAAAATTCAAGGCAACCGGAAAGGATAAAGCCTCCTCCGGTTGCCAGCGAAGCTTTCATCCCAAAGGACCTTTCCATGTCTATGTTCACCGCGGTCGAAATGGCGCCGCGCGACCCGATCCTCGGCCTCAACGAGCAATTTGCAGCCGACACCAACCCCCTCAAGGTCAATCTCGGCGTCGGCGTGTATTACGACGACAACGGCAAGCTGCCCCTGCTCCAGTGCGTGCAGGCCGCAGAGCAGAACATGATGAAGGCCCCCTCGGCCCGCGGCTACCTGCCGATCGACGGCATCGTGGCCTACGACAACGCCGTCAAGGGCCTGGTCTTCGGCCCCGAGAGCGAGCCCGTCACCTCCAGCCGCGTGGCCACCATCCAGGCCATCGGCGGCACCGGCGGCCTGAAGGTCGGCGCCGACTTCCTCAAGAAGCTCAACCCCAACGCCACCGTGCTGATCAGCGACCCGAGCTGGGAAAACCACCGCGCGCTGTTCACCAACGCCGGCTTCACGGTCGAGAGCTACCCCTACTACGACGCCGCCCAGCGCGGCATCAACTTCGACGGCATGCTGGCCGCCCTGAACGCGGCACCGGCCGGCACCATCGTCGTGCTGCACGCCTGTTGCCACAACCCGACCGGCTACGACATCACGCCCGCGCAGTGGGACCAGGTGGTCGCCGCCGTCAAGGCCAAGGGCCTCGTGCCCTTCCTCGACATGGCCTACCAGGGCTTCGGCTACGGCCTGAAGGAAGACGGCGCGGCGGTTGCCAAGTTCGTCGACGCCGGCCTGACCTTCTTCGTCTCCACCTCGTTCTCCAAGAGCTTCAGCCTGTACGGCGAGCGCGTCGGCGCCCTGTCGGTGCTGTGCGAGAACAAGGAAGAAGCCGGCCGCGTGCTGTCGCAACTCAAGATCGCCATCCGCACCAACTACAGCAACCCGCCGATCCACGGCGGCGCCGTGGTGGCCGCGGTGCTCGGCACCCCCGAGCTGCGCGCCCTGTGGGAAAAGGAACTGGGCGAGATGCGCGTGCGCATCAAGGCCATGCGCCAGAAACTGGTCGACGGCCTGAAGGCCGCCGGCGTGAAGGAAGACATGAGCTTCATCACCACCCAGATCGGCATGTTCAGCTACTCGGGCCTGAGCAAGGACCAGATGGTGCGCCTGCGCAACGAGTTCGGCGTGTACGGCACCGACACCGGCCGCATGTGCGTCGCCGCGCTCAACAGCAAGAACATCGACTACGTCTGCGCGTCGATTGCGAAGGTCATCTAGGTGACAACCGGGTGTGACTGAATCGACTTTTTGACGATTCGTTCACATTCGGCCACAGAAGCCGAATCCAGCCCGCTCCGGGCTAGGGTTCGGCCCCCTGCGCCGCGGCAAATGCACTGATATATTGCACTGCAACATCCACTCAAAGACCCGCGATGCTCTATCAACTCTACGAAGCCCAGCGTTCCCTGATGGAGCCCTTTTCGGACTTCGCCCAGGCCGCCTCCAAGCTCTACGGCCCCGGCGCCGTCTGGAGCCAACTGCCGATGGCACAGCGCATGGCCGCCGGCTATGACCTGCTGTACCGGCTGGGCAAGGACTACGAAAAGCCCGAGTTCAACATCAAGTCCGTCAAGGTCGACGGCGAAGAGGTCGTGATCCAGGAGGCCGTCGAGCTCGACAAGCCCTTCTGCGAACTGCGCCGCTTCAAGCGCTTCACCGACGAACCGCACATCCTCAAGACGCTCAAGAGCCAGCCCGTGGTGCTGATCGTGGCGCCGCTGTCGGGCCACTACGCCACACTGCTGCGCGACACCGTGCGCACCATGCTGCAGGACCACAAGGTCTACATCACCGACTGGAAGAACGCGCGCCTGGTGCCGCTGTCGGACGGCGAGTTCCACCTGGACGACTACATCAACTACGTGCAGGAGTTCATCCGCCGCCTGCAGGCCGAGTACGGCAACTGCCACGTCGTGAGCGTGTGCCAGCCCACCGTGCCGGTGCTGGCTGCCGTGTCGCTCATGGCCAGCCGCGGCGAGCCGCTGCCTCTCACGATGACCATGATGGGCGGCCCGATCGACGCGCGCAAATCGCCCACGGCCGTGAACAACCTCGCGACCAACAAGAGCTTCGAGTGGTTCGAGAACAACGTGATCTACCGCGTGCCGCAAGGCTTCCCGGGCGCGGGCCGCAAGGTCTATCCGGGCTTCCTGCAGCACACGGGCTTCGTGGCCATGAACCCCGACCGCCACGCCAGCAGCCACTACGACTACTTCAAGGACCTGATCAAGGGTGACGACGCCAGCGCCGAAGCCCATCGCAAGTTCTACGACGAGTACAACGCCGTGCTCGACATGGACGCGGACTACTACCTCGAGACCATCCGCACCGTGTTCCAGGACTTCGACCTGGTCAACGGCACCTGGGACGTGAAGAGCCCCGCCGGCCAGGTGGAGCGCGTGCGTCCGCAGGACATCCACGCCACCGCCCTGCTCACCGTCGAAGGCGAGCTCGACGACATCTCCGGCTCGGGCCAGACCCAGGCCGCGCACAGCCTGTGCACCGGCATCGCCGACGCCAAGCGCGAGCACTACGAGGTCAAGGGCGCGGGCCACTACGGCATCTTCAGCGGCCGCCGCTGGCGCGATCTGGTCTACCCGAAGGTGCGCAACTTCATCGCAGCCAGCGACGAGCCCCAGCGCCGCGCCGGTGCGCGCGAAGAGCTGCCGGCCGAAGACCGCATCAAGCCGGGCCAGAAGCTCAAGGCCGTGGCCACCGCTGCGGCCCGCAAGACGCCGGTCGCCGCCAAGAAGGCCGTCGCCGTGAAGGCCGCGCCGGCTGCCAAGAAGCCGGTCGCAGCGGCAAAGAAGCCCCGCGCCAGCGCCGCGCGCTGAGCCGCGCGCATCACCCACCGTGAACGGGCTGGCCGCACGCATCAACGACGCACTGCCTCAAACGCAGTGCACACGGTGCGGCTACCCCGATTGCGCGGGTTATGCGCAGGCCATCGCCGACGGCGAGGCCGACATCAACCAGTGCCCGCCCGGCGGCGCCGAGGGCATCGAGCGCCTCGCGCTGCTCACGGGCCGCCCCACGCTGCCACTCGATCCGCAGTTCGGCACCGAAGGCCCACGCGCCATGGCCGTCATCGACGAGGCCTGGTGCATCGGCTGCACGCTCTGTCTCGACGCCTGCCCGACCGACACGATCATCGGCATCCACAAGCGCATGCACACGGTGATCGAGGCGCACTGCACGGGCTGCGAGCTGTGCATTCCGGTGTGCCCGGTCGATTGCATCTCGCTCGAAGTCGAAACGCCCGGCCGCAGCGGCTGGCAGGCGTGGTCGCAGGCACAGGCGCAGGCCGCCCTGCAGCGCTACAAGCTGCACGCCCAACATCGCGACACGGCAAAACGCGAAGCCGAACCGGCGCCCGCTGCCACCGAACCGCAAGCCGCCGACACGCGCAAGCGCTCCATCGTCGAAGCTGCCCTGGCGCGTGCCCGCGCTGCCGCCGAACAACGCCAGGCCGCCACCAAACCATGACCCTCGACACCCTGCTGATCTATGCCGTCGCCTCGCTCGCCCTGGCGGTGATTCCCGGCCCGACCATGCTGCTGGCGCTGTCCAACGGCATCGACGGCGGCATGCGCCGCGCCAGTTGGGGCATCGCGGGCGCGTCGCTGGGCAGCGTCTCGCTGATCGCGGTCGTGGCGCTCGGGCTGGGCTCGCTGCTCGCGGCCTCGGAATGGCTCTTCAACGCGATCCGTGTCGCGGGCGTGGCCTACCTGGTGTGGCTCGGCATCAAGCTGTGGCGCAGCGAAGCGACCGACCTGGGCACCGCGCTGGCCAAGTCGGCCATCGAGGTCCGTCCGCACGGTCGCATCGCGCTCGTGCGCAGCCTGATGGTGGCGCTGTCCAACCCGAAGACGGTGCTGTTCTTCGCCGCCTTCCTGCCCCAGTTCATCGACACGGCCAAGCCCCAGGGCATGCAGTACCTAGTGCTGGGCGCGATCTTCGTGGTGCTCGACACCTGCGTGATGCTGGCCTATGCCGGCGCCGGCACGCAGGCCGTGCGCTGGCTCTCGCGCCGTGGCCTCAAGGCGCTCAACCGCAGCTGTGCCGTCGGCATGTGGCTGCTGGCCGCCACCCTCGCATTCTGGCGCCGCCCCGCCTGAGCCTCGTCGAACTCAGCCCTTCTGCGGGCGCTTGAACAGCAACAGCAGCACGCCCGCCAGCACCACGCCCACGGCGTACCACTCGAAGCGCGTGACCGTCTCGTGGGCGATCCACACGCCCAGCAGCATCGCGATCACCGGATTGACGAAGGTGTAGCTCGCCGCCACCCCGGCCGGCGCCTGCGCGAGCAGCACCATGTAGGCGTTGAACGCGATCAGCGAGCCGAACACCACGAGGTAGACCCACGCCCCCAGCGCCACCGGCTGCGGCGGCCAGCTCATCGTTTCGCCCGACACCGCGGCCAGCACCATCAGCACCACGCCGCCACACAGCATCTCGCTCGCAAAACCCATCGCACCGGGCGCCAGCGGCAGCTTGCGCTGGCTCAGCACGCTGCCGAGTGACCAGCAGATGCAGGCCACGCAGATCGCCACCAGCCCCTCGGGCGAGGCCTTGAAGCCGCTGCCCTGCGTGAGCATCAGCACGCCGACGAGCCCCAGCGCAATGCCCGCCGCTTCGAGCCGCGCCGGCTTCACGCCCCAGATCAGGTTCAAGAGCGCAATCAGCAACGGGATGACGGCAATGAACGCCACCACCAGCCCCGAGCCGATCGACACCTCGGCCAGCGCCGTGCCGCCCATGCCGCCGCCGAGCATCAGCGCGCCGACGACCAGCGCATTGCGCCACTGCAGGCGCGACGGCCAGGGCGTGCCGCGCCAGCGCATCCACGCCGCCAGCAGCACGCCCGCAACCAGGAAGCGCGAGCCCATCTGCAGGAACGGCGGAAAGCTGATCAGCGCGTACTTGATGGCCAGGTAGGTCGAACCCCAGACCACCCAGGTGGCGGCCAGGCACAGCCACAGCAGCGGCGTTAGCCGGGGGCGCGAGGAGGAAGCGGCAGGCGCAGCCTGCGCGGGTGTGGCGAGTGTCGACATATCGAGGGTGTCTATTCTTGGTATGGAATGCCCGTCATGGTATGAAAGCCATGGGCCGGCAGCCATGCGAAATTCATGGTTCTGCTCGCACCACACCGTCGAATTAAAGGACTTCCATGGACTTCACCTTGACCCCCACGCTGGACGCCCACGACACCCGCATCCTGGCCGAACTGCAGGCCGACGCGCGCCTGAGCATGGCCGAGCTGGGCCGCCGCGTGCACCTGAGCCAGCCGGCCGTGACCGAGCGCGTGAAAAAGCTGGAAGCCGCCGGCGTCATCACCGGCTACCGCGCCACCGTGAACCTCACGCGGCTGGGCTACGGGATCCGCGGGATCATCCGCGTCGGTCGTGCCGACTACGACCTCGTGGTGAAGCTGGTCCAGGAGACGCCCGAATGCGTCAACGCCTACAACGTGACCGGCGAAGACAGCTGGATCCTCGAGATCGCCGTGATCGACGTGCCGCACCTCGATGCGGTGCTCGCCAAGTTCTGCATCCTGACCGAGACCGCGACCTCGATCATTTTGAACCCGGCGCGCGAGCACCAGCCGATGCTGCCGCCGCAGCGCGCCGACGTGAAGCCGCCGGTGCGCAAGGCACTCAGCGCGTAGCGGCGAGCGCGTTGAAGGCCGTCACCACCTCGGGCGGCGCCTGCACCATCTCGACCAGCACGCCCTCGCCCGAGATCGGGAACTCGTCGTTGGCCTTGGGGTGCAGGAAGCAGATGTCGAAACCGGCCGCGCCCTTGCGGATGCCGCCCGGCGCAAAGCGCACGCCCTGCGCCGTGAGCCACTCGACGGCCTTGGGCAGGTCGTCGATCCACAGGCCGACGTGGTTCAGCGGCGTGGTGTGCACCGCCGGTTTCTTCTCGGGGTCCAGCGGCTGCATCAGGTCGACCTCGACCTTGAACGGGCCGCTGCCCATCGAACAAATATCTTCGTCGACGTTCTCGCGCTCGCTGCGGAAGGTGCCCGTCACCTCGAGCCCCAGCATGTCGACCCACAGCTTCTGCAGGCGCAGCTTGTCGGGGCCGCCGATGGCGATCTGCTGGATGCCCAGCACCTTGAAGGGACGCGGCGTGGCGGGCGTGGTCATGCGCAGCCGCCTTCTTCCGCCTGCTCCTGCGTGCGGTGCGAGCGCAGGCCGAGCTTGCGCAGCAGCTGCACGTCGGCATCGACGTCGGGGTTGCCGGTGACCAGCAGCTTGTCGCCGTAGAAGATCGAGTTGGCGCCGGCCATGAAGCACAGGGCCTGCACCGCCTCGCCCATCTGCTGACGGCCGGCCGACAGGCGCACGCGCGCGGTCGGCATGGTGATGCGCGCCACGGCGATCATGCGCACGAAGTCGAAGGGATCGACCGGCTCCGAGTCGGCCAGCGGCGTGCCGGGCACGCGCACCAGGCTGTTGATCGGCACCGACTCGGGGTACGGGTCCATGTTCGCGAGCTGCGCGATCAGCCCGGCGCGGTGCACCGGCTGCTCGCCCATGCCCACGATGCCGCCGCAGCACACGCTGATGCCGGCGCTGCGCACGGCCGCCAGCGTGTCCAGGCGGTCCTGGTAGGTGCGCGTGTCGACCACGTCGGTGTAGTACTCGGGCGCGGTGTCCAGGTTGTGGTTGTAGTAGTCCAGGCCCGCGGCCTTGAGCTGCTGCGCGTGGTGCGGCTCCAGCATGCCCAGCGTGGCGCAGGTCTGCAGGCCCAGGCCCTTCACGGCCTCGACCAGCACCGCCACCTTCTCGACGTCGCGGTCCTTGGGCGCGCGCCAGGCGGCGCCCATGCAAAAGCGCGTGGCGCCGGCGTCCTTGGCGGCCTGCGCGGCGCGCACCACCTCGTCGACCTCCATGAGCTTTTGCGCCTTCACGCCGGTGTCGAACTCGGCCGACTGCGGGCAGTAGCCGCAGTTCTCGGGGCAACCGCCGGTCTTCACCGACAGCAGCGTGGCCAGTTCGATGTCGCCTTCGGGGAAATGCCGGCGGTGCACGGTCTGCGCCTCGAACAGCAGTTCCATGAAGGGCTTGTCGAGCAGCGCCTGGATGGCCTCCACGGACCAGGGGCCCTGGGGCGTCGCCACGGCCTTGGCCGGGCGGTGCAGCGTGATTGCCGCTTGTTGCAGGTCGTTGGCACCCATCAGTTGAACTCCAGAATGATTTGGTCGACGGCGAGCGATTCGCCCTTGGCCGCCGAGATCTTGCCCACCACGCCGTCCTGCGTGGCGAACAGCACGTTTTCCATCTTCATGGCCTCGATCACAGCCAGCTTCTCGCCGGCCTGGACCTGCTGCCCCGGCTGGACCGACACCTCGACCAGCAGGCCCGGCATCGGCGACATCAGGAACTTACTCAGGTCGGGCGGCGCCTTGTAGGGCATCAGCTCGAGCAGGCGCGCACCCAGCGGCGACAGCACCATGGTCTCGATCTGCGTGCCGTCGTGCGACACGCGCAGCGCCAGCGGGTTCTTGCCCGCGCCGCGCTCCACCTGCGCCGTGAAGGGCTTGCCGTTGGCCGTGCCCTGCACGCGCACAGCGCCCAGCGCGAAGTCGCTCTCGATCTGGTAGCGCTTGTCGCCCACGGTGACGGCGCTGGCGCCGGTCTTGTCCTGGAAGTCGCTCACCGACACCGCGTGGTGCACGTGCTTTCCCTCGGGGCCCAGCTCGACCACCACGAACTGCTCGCCCACCTTCACGCCGTGGCCCGCGAGCTGCCCGCTGATGCCCGAGGCGCGCGCGCGGTAGCGGCGGTTGACGAAGGCGGCCAGCGCCACCAGGAACGCCGGATCAGCGTGCGGCACGTCTTCCGCGTGGAAGCCCTTGCCGTAATGCTCGGCGATGAAGCCGGTGTTGAAATCGCCCGCCACGAACTTCGGATGCGCCAGCAGCGCGGCCTGGAACGGGATGTTGCTGCTGATGCCGCGGATCACGAAACCGTTGAGTGCCTCGCGCATGAGCGCGATGGCTTCGTTGCGGTCCTTGCCGTGCACGATGAGCTTGGCGATCATCGAGTCGTAGTACATCGGGATCTCGCCGCCGTCGTACACGCCGGTGTCCACGCGCACGCCGTGCAGGTGGCCGGTGTCGCTCGCGAACATGCTCTCGGCCGGCGGCTGGAACTTCACCAGCCGGCCCGTCGAGGGCAGGAAGTTGCGGAACGGGTCTTCGGCATTGATGCGGCACTCGATGGCCCAGCCGTCGCGCTTCACGTCGGCCTGCGCCAGCGGCAGCTTCTCGCCGGCCGCCACGCGGATCATCAGCTCGACGAGATCGAGACCGGTGATGCACTCCGTCACCGGGTGCTCCACCTGCAGGCGCGTGTTCATCTCCAGGAAGTAGAAGCTCTGGTCCTTGCCGACCACAAACTCCACCGTCCCCGCGCTCTGGTACTTCACGGCCTTGGCCAGCGCCACCGCCTGCTCGCCCATCGCCTTGCGCGTGGCATCGGTGATGAAGGGCGACGGCGCCTCCTCGATCACCTTCTGGTGGCGGCGC
Organism: Variovorax sp. GW821-FHT09D04; assembly: GCF_059416405.1. Classification (NCBI taxonomy): domain Bacteria; kingdom Pseudomonadati; phylum Pseudomonadota; class Betaproteobacteria; order Burkholderiales; family Comamonadaceae; genus Variovorax; species Variovorax sp. GW821-FHT09D04. Next base: position 628,562 of record NZ_JBWKPA010000001.1, on the reverse strand, counting down.
TGAATGGAGCACTCGCGCTCGTTCAGGTAGATGACGTTGCCGTGCGAATCGCCCAGCACCTGGATCTCGATGTGGCGCGGCTCCTCGACGAACTTCTCGATGAACACGCGGTCGTCGCCGAAGCTGTTACGCGCCTCGTTGCGGCACGAGGTGAAGCCTTCGAAGGCTTCCTTGTCGTTGAAGGCCACGCGCAGGCCCTTGCCGCCGCCGCCGGCCGAGGCCTTGATCATCACCGGGTAGCCGATGTCCTTGGCGATCTCGACGGCACGCTCGGCCGTCTCGATGGCGTCGTTCCAGCCGGGAATGGTGTTGACCTGGGCTTCGTTCGCGAGCTTCTTCGAGGCGATCTTGTCGCCCATGGCCGCGATCGAATAGTGCTTCGGGCCGATGAAGGCAATGCCCTCTTCCTCGACCTTGCGCGCAAAGGCTTCGTTCTCCGACAGGAAGCCGTAGCCCGGATGCACGGCTTCGGCGCCGGTCTTCTTGCAGGCCGCGATGATGCGGTCGACCTGCAGGTAGCTCTCACGGCTGGGCGCGGCGCCGATGTGCACGGCCTCGTCGGCCAGCTCGACGTGGCGGGCTTCCTTGTCGGCGTCGGAGTAGACGGCGACGGTGAGGATGCCCATCTTCTTGGCCGTTTGAATCACGCGGCAGGCGATTTCACCGCGGTTCGCAATCAGGATCTTCTTGAACATGTTTTTCTTTCTCCGTGCAGCTCAGAGCGGAATGTTTCCGTGCTTGCGCCACGGGTTCTCGAGCTTCTTCTCGCGCAGCATGACGAGCGAGCGGCAGATGCGCTTGCGCGTCTCGTGCGGCAGGATCACGTCGTCGATGTAGCCGCGCGCGCCGGCCACGTACGGGTTGGCGAAGCGGGCCTTGTACTCGGCCTCGCGGGCGGCGAGCTTCTCGGGGTCGTTCTTGTCTTCGCGGAAGATGATCTCCACCGCGCCCTTGGCGCCCATCACCGCGATCTCGGCGCGCGGCCAAGCCAGGTTGACGTCGCCGCGCAGGTGCTTGGAGGCCATCACGTCGTATGCACCGCCGTAGGCCTTGCGCGTGATGACGGTGATCTTGGGCACCGTGCACTCCGCGTACGCATACAGCAGCTTGGCGCCGTGCTTGATGATGCCGCCGTACTCCTGGCCGGTGCCGGGCATGAAGCCGGGCACGTCGACGAAGGTGATGACGGGGATGTTGAAGGCATCGCAAAAGCGCACGAAGCGCGCCGCCTTGATGCTGCTCTTGATGTCCAGGCAGCCCGCCAGCACCAGCGGCTGGTTGGCCACGATGCCCACGGTCTGGCCTTCCATGCGCGCGAAGCCGATCACGATGTTCTTCGCGTAGTCGGGCTGCAGCTCGAAGAAGTCGCCGTCGTCCACCACCTTCAGGATCAGTTCCTTGATGTCGTAGGGCTTGTTCGGGTTGTCGGGCACCAACGTGTCCAGCGAGTAGTCGGGCCGGTCGGCCGGGTCGCCCTGGCCGTCGTTGCCCAGGCGCACCGGCGGCTTCTCGCGGTTGTTCAGCGGCAGGTAGTTGTACAGGCGGCGCAGCATCATCAGCGCCTCGACGTCGTTCTCGAACGCCATGTCGGCCACGCCGCTGCGCGTGGTGTGGGTGATGGCGCCGCCCAGTTCTTCGGCCGTCACGCTCTCGTGCGTCACGGTCTTCACCACCTCGGGGCCGGTGACGAACATGTAGCTGCTGTCCTTCACCATGAAGATGAAGTCCGTCATGGCGGGCGAGTACACGGCGCCGCCGGCACAGGGGCCCATGATCATGCTGATCTGCGGCACCACGCCCGAGGCCATCACGTTGCGCTGGAACACGTCGGCATAGCCGCCCAGCGAGGCCACGCCTTCCTGGATGCGGGCGCCGCCCGAATCGTTCAGGCCGATGACCGGTGCGCCGACCTTCATGGCCTGGTCCATCACCTTGCAGATCTTCTCGGCGTGGGCTTCGCTGAGCGCGCCGCCGAAGACCGTGAAGTCCTGGCTGAACACGAACACGAGGCGGCCGTTGATCATGCCGTAGCCCGTGACCACGCCGTCGCCGGGGATCTTCTGCTCGGCCATGCCGAAATCGACCGAGCGGTGCTCGACGAACATGTCCCACTCTTCAAACGTGCCGTCGTCGAGCAGCAGCTCGATGCGCTCGCGCGCCGTGAGCTTGCCCTTGGCGTGCTGCGCGTCGATGCGCTTCTGCCCGCCGCCGAGTCGCGCCTGGGCGCGCTTCTTTTCGAGTTGTTCGATCAGTTCTTGCATGGTGTGCTTCCGAAGCTGTGGTTCTGGATTGCTGGGAGAGTCTTGTGGGGGCCGGGGTGTCACACCCGGGCGGTGATGGCGGCCGCGGCGAGCAGCTGGCGCGCCGCCGTCGAGGCCGGCAGGCTGCCTTGGGCCACCTGCTGCGTGAGCTGCGGCAGCAGTTCGCGCACCTGCGCATGCTGGCGGAACGCCTGCTTGAGCCCGGCGTCGATGCGTTCCCACATCCACGCGGTGGCCTGTTTTTCGCGGCGCTTGGCGAGCTTGCCGTTGGCGGTCTGCAGCGCCTTGAATTCGAGCACGGCGTCCCAGAAGGCGTCGACGCCGGTGCCGGCGAGCGCGCTCAGCTGCAGCACCTTGGGCAGCCAGAAGCGGCGCTCCACGCCGCTGTGGGCGTCATGCACGGCGTGCGCATGGTCGGGGTTGCCCTGGTGGCCGAACAGGCGCAGCGCCGAGGTGATCTGGGCCTGCGCGCGCGTGGCGGCGTCGCGGTCGATGTCGGCCTTGTTGATGGCGACCAGGTCGGCCAGCTCCATCACGCCCTTCTTGATCGCCTGCAGGTCGTCGCCCGCGTTGGGCAGCTGCAGCAGCACGAACATGTCGGTCATGCCGGCCACGGCGGTTTCGCTCTGGCCCACGCCCACGGTCTCGACGATCACGATGTCGTAGCCCGCGGCCTCGCAGACCAGCATGGCCTCGCGCGTCTTCTCGGCCACGCCGCCGAGCGTGCCGCTCGAGGGGCTGGGCCGGATGTAGGCGCGCTCGTGCACCGACAGGCGCTCCATACGCGTCTTGTCTCCCAGGATGGAGCCGCCCGACACGGTAGACGAGGGGTCGATGGTGAGCACCGCCACGCGGTGGCCCTTGCCGATCAGCAGCAGGCCCAGCGTTTCGATGAAGGTCGACTTGCCCACGCCGGGCACGCCCGAGATGCCGAGGCGAAACGATGCGCCGGTGCGCGGCAGCAGCGCCGTGAGCAGTTCGTCGGCCTGCGCGCGGTGGTCGGCGCGCGTCGATTCGAGCAGCGTGATCGCCTTGGCGATGGCACGCCGCTGCGCCATGCCCGGCGCATCGGCGAGCGCGCGTTCGAGCGCGCCGACGGTGTTCAGCACGCGGCCTCCGACGCCACGCGCCAGCGGTAGTGCAGGTCGACGCCCTCCTCGCCTTCGAGCACGAAGCCGTGCCGCTGGTAGAAGCGGTTGGCGTCGCTCTGCACGAGCGCGGTGAGCTTGATGTCCAGCTTCTGTTCGCGCGCCTGCGCCTTGGCCCAGCGCAGCGCCCATTCGCCGATGCCGCGCCCCTGGAAGCCGGTGCGCAGGTACAGGTGATCGAGGCGCAGCGCATCCGCGTCCTCAGGCTTGAGCGTGATGAAGCCCAGGCGCTGCTCACCGTCGAGCACGATGTGGTGCATGTACGGCACCACGAAACCGGCCGACAGGCGCTCGCGCGAGCGCGTGAGGTCGAAACGGCCGACGCGCTCCAGGCTCGGACGCATCGCATCGATGCGCACGGCCAGCATGTCTTCGAAATCGCTGGAATCCACGGGCTGCAGCGACAGCCGCGACAAGAGATCGCCCACGTCGATTCGTCTCAGACTGCGACGGCCGCGCGGATCTGCTCCAGCACGTCCTTGGCGCTGGCCGGGATGGGCGTGCCCGGGCCGTAGATGCCCTTGACGCCGGCTTCGTACAGGAAGTCGTAGTCCTGGCGCGGAATCACGCCGCCGACGAAGACGATGATGTCGTCCGCGCCCTGCTTGCGCAGTTCTTCGATGATGGCCGGCACAAGAGTCTTATGGCCGGCGGCGAGCGTGCTCACGCCCACGGCATGCACGTCGTTCTCGATGGCCTGGCGCGCGCACTCTTCGGGCGTCTGGAACAGCGGGCCCATGTCGACGTCGAAGCCCAGGTCGGCGAACGCCGTGGCGACGACCTTCGCGCCGCGGTCGTGCCCGTCCTGGCCGAGCTTGGAAATCATCACGCGCGGGCGGCGGCCTTGCGCTTCGGCGAAGTCGTTGATCTCGGTCTTGAGCGCTTCCCAGCCTTCGGCCGAGTCATAAGCGGCAGCGTACACACCGGTCACCTTTTGCGTGTCGGCGCGATGGCGGCCGAAGGATTTTTCGAGGGCGTCGGAAATCTCGCCGACGGTGGCGCGGGCGCGCACCGCGTCGATGCTCAGCGCCAGCAGGTTGCCGGTGTTGTTCTCGGCGGCGTCGGTGAGCGCGTCGAGCGCGGCCTGCACCTTGGCGTTGTCGCGCGAAGCGCGGATGCTCTGCAGGCGCGCCACCTGCTGCTCGCGCACCTTGACGTTGTCGATCGACAGGCTGTCGATCGCGTCTTCGTTCTTGAGCTTGTACTTGTTGACGCCGACGATCACGTCCTTGCCCGAGTCGATGCGCGCCTGCTTCTCGGCGGCGGCGGCCTCGATCTTGAGCTTGGCCCAGCCGCTGTCCACGGCCTTGGTCATGCCGCCCATCGCCTCGACCTCTTCGATGATGGTCCAGGCGGCATCGGCCATGTCCTGCGTGAGCTTCTCCATCATGTAGCTGCCGGCCCAGGGGTCGATCACGTTCGTGATGTGCGTCTCTTCCTGGATGATGAGCTGCGTGTTGCGCGCGATGCGGGCGCTGAACTCGGTGGGCAGCGCAATGGCTTCGTCGAGCGCGTTGGTGTGCAGCGACTGCGTGCCGCCGAACACCGCAGCCATCGCCTCGATGGTGGTGCGCACCACGTTGTTGTACGGGTCCTGCTCGGTGAGCGACCAGCCAGACGTCTGGCAGTGAGTGCGCAGCATCAGGCTCTTGGGGTTCTTGGGGTTGAACTCCTTCATGATGCGGCACCACAGGAGGCGCGCCGCGCGCATCTTGGCCACTTCGAGGTAGAAGTTCATGCCGATGGCCCAGAAGAAGCTCAGGCGCCCGGCAAAGCCGTCGACGTCGAGGCCCTTGGCCAGCGCGGTCTTCACGTATTCCTTGCCGTCGGCCAGCGTGAACGCGAGCTCCAGCGCCTGGTTGGCGCCGGCTTCCTGCATGTGATAGCCGCTGATCGAGATCGAGTTGAACTTCGGCATCTTCTGCGCCGTGTACTCGATGATGTCGCCAATGATCCGCATGCTCGGCGCCGGCGGAAAGATGTACGTGTTCCGGACCATGAACTCCTTGAGGATGTCGTTCTGGATGGTTCCGCTCAATTGGTCTTGCGCCACGCCCTGCTCTTCGGCCGCGACCACGTAGCCCGCGAGCACCGGCAGCACGGCGCCGTTCATCGTCATCGAGACACTCACCTTGTCGAGCGGGATCTGGTCGAACAGGATCTTCATGTCCTCGACCGAATCGATCGCCACGCCGGCCTTGCCGACGTCGCCGGTCACGCGCGGATGGTCGCTGTCGTAGCCGCGGTGGGTGGCCAGGTCGAAGGCCACGCTCACGCCCTGCCCGCCGGCGGCCAGCGCCTTGCGGTAGAACGCGTTCGATTCTTCGGCCGTGGAGAAGCCGGCGTACTGGCGGATGGTCCAGGGGCGCACCGCATACATGGTGGCCTGCGGGCCGCGCAGGTAGGGCTCGAAGCCGGGCAGCGTGTCGGTGTACTTCAGGCCTTGCAGGTCGGCCGCGGTGTACAGCGGCTTCACGCTGATGCCGTCGGGCGTGATCCAGTTCAGCGCATTCACGTCGCCGCCGGGCGCCGACTTGGCGGCGGACTTGGCCCAGGCGTCGAGGTCGGCCGGCTTGTAGGTGGGTTCGGGTGTGCTGCTGCTCATGGAAGGCGCCGCTCCAGGCGGTGGTCTGACGGGATTCGCAAGGTCGCTTGCACGGATTTGCAAGCCGTTCACAAGTCTAACCCATCCGTAATTATTAATTCAAACGCATTTTTTGAAGTACAGTGCAGCCCATGTCCGCCGTCACCCTGACCCCCCGCGCCCTCTATGAAGAGGTGGCCGAGCTCCTGCGCCAACGGATCTTCCGCCGCGAGCTGGAGCCCGGCAGCTGGATCGACGAACTCAAGCTGGCCGAGGAATACGGCATCAGCCGCACGCCCCTGCGCGAGGCGCTGAAGGTGTTGGCCGCCGAGGGCCTGGTGACGATGAAGGTGCGGCGCGGCGCGTACGTCACCGAGGTGTCGGAGCAGGATCTGGCCGACGTGTACCACCTGCTCTCCCTGCTCGAGAGCGACGCCGCCGGCGTGGTGGCCGAGCGCGCCACCGACGCCCAGCGCGCCGAGCTGAAGGCGCTGCACGCCGAGCTGGAAGCCGCCGCCGCCCCCGGCAAGGAAGATCGCGAGCACTTCTTTGCGGTGAACGAGCGCTTCCACATGAGTCTGCTGGCCATTGCCAACAACAAGTGGCGCGACCAGATGGTGGCCGACCTGCGCAAGGTGATGAAGTTGAATCGCCACAACTCGCTGCTGAAGGCGGGGCGCATTGGCGAGTCGCTGGCGGAGCACCGTGCGGTGATGGCGGCCATCGAGGCGCGCGACGCCGCCACGGCCATGGCGCGCATGCGCGAGCACTTCCTCAACGGCCTAGAAGCCGCTGTATAGGGCTCTCCCCCAGGCTTCGCGCACTTCGTGTCGCTTCGCCAACCCCCTTCCGGGGGCGACGCCTGCGGCCCGGCAGAGCCGGTTCCGCGGCGTCTCACGAAGGGGCCTGCGCCCCTGGGCGCGGCCTCGTTCAGCCTAGTGTGAGGGTCCCTGCCTCTGTCGCGATGCGCTGGGCGATTTCCAGCATGCGCGGAGCGACACGGCTGAGCATGGCTTCCCTCGGCAGCAGGTAGGCGGGGCCGCCGCAGCTCACGCCGTAGCGTTCGCCGCGCGGGCCTTCGAGTGCGAAGCCCAGGGCGTGGATCTGGGGGTTCCATTCGCCGAAGGAGGTGCAGTAGCCCAGGCGGGCGTGCTCTTCGAGGCTGGCGATGAGGCGCGGCTCGATGGCGTGCCAGTTCTCGCCGGTTTCGAGGCGGATCTGCTCCAGCAGTGCCGACTGCTCGGGCCCGGGCAAGGCGCCGATGTAGGCGCGGCCGGAGGCGGAGGTGGCGATGGACATGCGCGAGCCGACGTCGATGCGGGAGCTGATGAGCGCCGAGCGCGGGCGCAGCGAATCGATGACCAGCATGTCCAGGTCGTCGCGCACCGCCATGTGGATGCTGGCGCCCGACAGTTCGGCCAGGTTGCTCAGATGGGGGCGCGCCAGCGCCCTCAGGTCGAAATTGCGCAGGTAGCGGCTGCTCATGTCGAGCAACACCGGCCCCAGGCTGAAACGCTCGCTGTCTTGCGACTGCCGCAGATACCCCGCCCCCACCAACGTCGCCGTGAGGCGCGACACCGTGGCCTTCGGAATGCCGGTGGTGTCGGCCAATTCCCGGTTTCCGACGGGCGCTGCCGCCATCCCGATGACCTTCAGCAGCGACAACCCCCTGGCAAGCGCACTGACTTCTTCCTTGCTGCCTGCAGCTTCACTCATAAGACAGAACCTTTTTCTTGTTTCCCTGACCGCCTTATTCTTGAGCAAAAACAGGTGCTTCGCTCACACTTGTTGTTGCATTGTCATGAAACTGTGTTCCATCGAGCGTCAACTTCGCTCAATTGTGTTGACTGTCTACAAAGTCGGGGCGGCGAGGCCGGAATTCAGGCGGCCTGGGCGGCAGGTTCGTGCGCCAGCGCCATCACTTCGTGCGGCGGGCGGGTCTTCAGGCGGTGGTCGCTCCAGACCTGGCGCCAGCGGCGTGCGCCGGGCAGGCCGTTGCGCAGACCCAGCATGTGACGCGCGATCGACCACCAGTTGGTGCCGTGTTCGGCCGCCTCGCGGACCATGTAGTCGCACATCCGCGCCTCGATGTCCTCGCGCGTGAGCGTCTGCGGGGCGTCGCCGTAGAACTCGGCGTCCCATTCGGCCAGCCACCAGGGGTTGTGGTACGCCTCGCGGCCGATCATGGCGCCGTCGAGCAGCCGCAGGTGCTCGTGCACCTGCGCGTTGGTGGCGATGCCGCCGTTGATCGAAAACTGCAGCGCCGGAAAGTCGTGCTTCAGGCGGTGCACCAACGCATAGCGCAGCGGCGGAATCTCGCGGTTCTGCTTCGGGCTCAGGCCCTGCAGCCAGGCGTTGCGCGCATGCACGATGAAGGTGCCGCAGCCGGCCTCGCTGACCGCGCCGACGAAGTCGCGCACGAACTCGTAGCTCTCGATCTTGTCGATGCCGATGCGGTGCTTCACCGTGACCGGCACATCGACCACGTCGACCATCGCCTTCACGCAATCGGCCACCAGCTGCGGCTCGTTCATGAGGCAGGCCCCGAACGCGCCGCGCTGCACGCGCTCGCTCGGACAGCCGCAGTTCAGGTTGATCTCGTCGTAGCCCCACTCTTCGCCGAGCTTGGCGCAGTGCGCCAGGTCGTGCGGCTCGCTGCCGCCGAGCTGCAGCGCGACGGGGTGTTCTTCTTCATGAAAGCGCAGGTGGCGCGGCACGTCGCCGTGGATCAGCGCGCCGGTGGTCACCATCTCCGTGTAGAGCAGCGCATGGCGCGTCATGAGGCGGTGGAAGACGCGGCAATGCCTGTCGGTCCAGTCCATCATGGGCGCGACGGACAGGCGCATAGCCTCAATCGCGGTGGCCTTTCGAGGCAACGCGTCTTGCAGCCCATTGTTTGTGCGGTTCTCGTTTTGTGTCATTGGATCTAGTTCAGCGCTACTTTTTGGTCTCAGCAATGCCCCCATGAGAAAGAACGGCGCATACCGCCGTACAGGGCCCCTTGGGCGTCATTACCAAAAACAAGCGCGCAATTGGAAGGGTAGCGCATCCCCGACACCACGAATCACGTTGACTGTTCCCGGTCGCGTGCCGCAAATGGTCGGCGTGCTCGTAATGCAAGAAAATCCCCAGCGCCTACCGCCTCCCGGACGGCACTTAGCGTCCCAAGTGAAAAATATGAGACCCGCTAGGCACTCATACGAGCAAGTCGGCAAGAGAACGATGGACAGAGTCGTTCGCAAGCATGCAAGGCGAGTTCGGTGAGAAGCAAGTCATGGATACGATCGGAAACCCGCAATCGGAGTTCCATGAAACCGGTACCTTACCCCGCTCTTTTGAGTCACATCCTGGATGGTGGGCACTATCGCCCGCTTCTCAGCAGTCCCGAGGTCGAACAGCACCGAACCGCCTGGCGGGGCCTCTTCAAAACGTTGAAATCCCGTCCCCCAGAGGATGCGACGATGGCCGAATGCTTCCATACGCAGTGGCATGCCTCACACCATCTCATTCGAGAGCTCGTAGCCGACGACGAGTTGCTAATGGATGCACTCTGGGTTTGGCTACCGAGATACGAGGGACCGAGTCTTGTGCTCTACCGCGGCGAAAACATCGACCGGTATGAGGCGGGAAGAATCGGCACGGCGTGGACGGAGATTTCGAAGAAGGCGCATCAGTTCGCGACGGGACTTAATGCCGTTGGAAAGGGAGGTGTGTTGTTGCGAACCGCAGCCCCCCTTTCATCGATCATTGCGAGCCCCTCCAAGCACTCACTCTATTTAGGCGAAGCGGAATTCTCACTCGACACCCGAAGACTCGACGAAATCAAGATCATCAGTCAACATCCACCTCACAGCTAGCCGCCCGTCCGCATCGATTGCTTTTGAGTGATCATTCGAACTCGCCAAATCTCGTTGAAAATCCATGCCCCGACCCGCTGCTCCAATCCTTAATAAGAGACAGGTTCGACAAGCCGCAAAGCTCTGGCGCGATCAACCAGGCCGGGGAGGCTTTCAGAAGAGTCGGCTATATGACGTTGTGATCGATGGAAAAACCTATCCTCCTAAAGCCATCGCATCGCTCGCAAATGAGATAGCTGGAAACGGCGTTTTGAGGCCCAGCGATTTTTCAGGAACCTGGGAGGGGAAATGGCATAGCGAATTCACACGCTTAGGCTTCGAAATTCGACACAAGGCGAATTCTTCGATCGAGTCCGAGGCGGGTATTCTTCGCTATCGCGACGACGATCGCTTCATCGACTGCTCGCGCGCATTCCTCGTCACAGGTAAGCCAGAGCATGACGCTCTAAATCGGCGTCTTCTAGCGAGGAACCAGTCCGGATATTGGGTCTTGCGGGACGGGCGTATCAAACAAGGTGATGCGCTGTTTGTTCTTTTGCCAAGCCGACAGGGCGCCGGAGGCTATCCACGAGAACTGTTTTGCGGTGTCTTGAGCGAAACGCCCAAACGCCCCACCAAGGGAGGCGGGACTCTCTTCCAAGTCGAGCGTTTTTATCGGTTGGATTCGATCCTTTCGAAGGTCAAACACTTTCTTGGAGATCGCGTTCCGCCGCAAGGAAATCGCGTCGGCACGGTATGGGACGACGAAGCGCCCCATGGGGAGCTTTGCCCTGCGGAAGGCATGGAGGGCGATGACGAAGACGAGAGCTACCCTGAAGGCTCAGAGAAATTCAAGCAGCACAAGACCCGGGAACGCAATCGAAAAGTGGTCGGTCTCGCCAAGCTGAGGCGTTTCAAGGCCACCGGAAAGCTCGAATGCGAAGCGTGCAACTTCAACTTTAGGAAGATCTACGGTGAGCGCGGCAACGGCTTCATCGAAGCGCACCACAAGATACCAGTAGCCTCACTCGACGCGCCAGTCCAAGTACGCGTCAAGGATTTCGCCTTGGTGTGCTCAAACTGCCATCGCATGCTCCATCGCATCAGGCCATTGATGACCGTTGAGGACCTGAAGGAGCACCTAACACGGATCAAGAAAGAGGGATGACTGAGTCACCCCCGCTTTCTAGACATGCGTGTCCCTCCCGGAGGCCAACGGGAAACTTCATGAGTCAGCAGACATCCCGAGAAACTCAACACTGAATCCATGGCCTCTATTGGAGATCCGAAGCTCGGAGTCCGTCACCGCCGCAGATTTGCCAATCGGCTAGGCGCACGCTGCCTACTGCGTCTGTAGCGTCACGGGAGCCTCCGCCCCGCGCCCGCGTCTTGTACGCCAGTGATGCAATGCACAAACAGCGCTTTCGCGTGCACGGGGGACGCCATGTGGCGGCGTTGTCCGACTCCGCCCCGCCCTCGCCTCGTGACAATGGACCGGCCCGGCAGACCCGCGCCACAAGCGCAGACGAGCCGACGCATTTCATTTCCAGGCTACGCACCGATGACCCGCATCTACCTCATAGAAGACAACCCCTTGATCGCCACCACCCTGACCGATGGACTGAGGGAATTCTCCGGATGCGAAGTCGTCGCCACCGCCAGCAGCAGCGACGAAGCCATCGACTGGCTCGACGCGAACCCCGACGCCTGGGACGCCGCCGTGATCGACGTGTTCCTTGCGCAAGGCAACGGCCTGACCGTGGCCAACCACCTGAGGGAACGCAAGTCGCCCGCGCAGCGCACCGTGGTGTTCATGAACCACGCGACCTCCGAGGTGCGTGAAGGCGCGCTGTCGGCGGGCGTCGATGCGGTGTTCGACAAGTCGCTGCAGCTCGAAGACTTCTACGACTTCTGCCGCACGCTCGGCATTGCGCCGCGCCGTTAGTCGTTCAGACGTTGGCCGCGCGAATCGATTCGGCCAGCAACCCCAGCCCTTCTTCAAAAACCGCCTCCGGAATGGTGAGCGGAAACAGGAAGCGCACCACGTTGCCGTGCACGCCGCAGGTCAGCAGCAGCAGACCGCGCTCGAGCCCCGCCGCATGCACGCGCTTCGTGAACTCGGCGTCAGGCTCGCCGCTGTGCGGATCGCGAAACTCCACCGCCACCATCGCGCCCAGGCCGCGCACATCGCAGATGCGCGGCACCTCGATGCGCAGTGCCGCGAGGCACGCCGTCAGCCGCTCGCCGAGCATGCGGGCGCGTGCGACCAGCCCTTCGTCCTCGATCACGCGCATCGTCTCCAGTGCTGCCGCCACCGCCAGCGGATTGCCCGCGTAGGTGCCGCCGAGGCTGCCGACGCGCGTGGCGTCCATGAGTTCGGCGCGCCCCGTGAGGGCCGACAGCGGGAAGCCGCCGGCCAGGCTCTTGGCGGTCGTCACCAGGTCGGCCTCGATGCCGTAGTGCTCCAGCGCGAAGAGCTTGCCGGTGCGCCCGAAGCCGGTCTGGATTTCATCGACGACCAGCAGGATGCCGTGGCGGTCGCATTCCGCGCGCAGGTGCTCCATGAGTGCGGGCGGCGCCACGTAGAAGCCGCCCTCGCCCTGCACCAGCTCGATGACGATCGCGGCCACGCGCTGCGGATCGACGTCGGTCTTGAACAGCCGGTCGAGCGCTGCAATGCTGTCGTCCACCGTCACGCCCAGCGGCGCGGCCGGAAACGGCACGTGCCACACATCGCCCGGCATCGGGCCGAAGCCCGCCTTGTATGGCGCGACCTTGCCGGTGAGCGCCATGCCCATGAAGGTGCGGCCGTGGAACGCGCCTGAGAACGCCACCACGCCGCTGCGGCCGGTGGCGGCGCGCGCGACCTTCATCGCGTTCTCGATGGCCTCGGCGCCGGTCGTGAAGAGCGCGCTCTTCTTCGCGCTGGGGCCGGGCACGAGGCGGTTCAGCTGCTCGCACAGCGCCACGTATTCCTCGTAGGGCGTGACGTGGAAGCAGGTGTGGTGAAAGTCGTCGAGCTGCGCGCGCACGGCGGCCACGATGCGCGGGTGCCGATGGCCGGTGGCGAGTGTGGCGATGCCGCTGGCAAAGTCGACAAAGCGCCGGCCTTCCACGTCCCACAGCTCGGCGTTGTCGGCGCGGGCGGTGAAGTGCGGCGTGAGCGTGCCGATGCCCTGCGCGCAGGCGGCGTTCTTGCGGGCCTGCAGGCTCGCGTTGGTCGTGACTTGGGTGAGCATGAAGAAAAAATAGAAAGAGAAGAGACGGAAATCAGCCGCGCATCAGGTGCTCGGCCAGCGCGCGAAAGGCGTGCATCGAGGTCGGCAGGTGTGCGTTGGCGGCCAGCGGGTGCGAGGCAAAGCGCGCCACCACCATCTCGGCCTCGGGGTCGATGTGCAGCGCCTGGCCGTGGATGCCTTGCGCAGTGAAGGTGCTGCGCGCGTCGTGCGCCACCCACCACATGTTTCTGTAGCTCCAGCCGGCCAGCCGCGTGTAGCCCGCGAGCGCGAAGCGCGCCGGATCGGCGCCGCGGCGGATGTCGGCCACCACGGCTTCGGGCACGATCTGCGCGCCGTTGAAGGCGCCGCCCAGCCGCATCATTTCGCCCAGCCGCGCGAGGTCGCGCAGGCCGGTGCACAGGCCGCCGCCCGCGAACTCGGCGCCCTGCCCGTCCACGGCAAAGGCCGCGTCCTGCTCGGCGCCCAGGCGCGACCAGATGCGCTCACTCAACACCCGTGCCAGCGGCTGCCCTGCCACGCGGCTGATGAGCCAGCCCAGCACATCGGTGTTGACGGTGCGGTAGGCAAAGGCCTCGCCGTGCGTGCCCTGCCCCTGCACGGTCTGCAGGAACTGGCGGTAGCCCTCGGCGCCCGCGTAGCCCGCGGGGCGCGGCAGCAGCTGGCCCGCGCGCGCATGCTTCCACACGCCGGCCTCGGGGTCGGTGTAGTCCTCCGAGTAGTCGATGCCCGTCGTCATGTCCATCACCTGGCGCACGGTGGCGTGGCCGAAGGCGCTGGCCGCCAGCTCGGGGATGTAGTGCCGCACCTGCGCATGTTCATCGAGCGCACCCTCGGCCGCGAGCATCGCGCCGACCGTGCCGACGACCGACTTGGTGACCGACATCGCCATGTGCTGCCCGTGTTCGTCGAGCGCGCCGAAGTAGCGCTCGTACACGATGCGCCCGCGGTGCAGCACCACCGCACCATCGGCGCAGATCGTTGTGAGCGCGCTGAGCCAGTCGGTGCGCGAACCGTCGGCGGGCAAGGTGAAGGCCAGCGTGTCGAGCTCGGGCCGCTCGGCGCGCGGCAGCACCGACACCGGGCCAGTACCGCGCGACACGTTGCGCGTCGGCTGCAGCTCGCGCAGGTGCGAGAAGGCCCAGCGGTTCTCGGGGGCCTGGAAGATCGGGCGTTCGCGCGGGCGCTGCACCGCGGTGCCGGCCGTAGGAAAACCATCGCGCCAGCCGTCGGCCAGCGCGGCATCGGGAGCCGTCGTTTCTTGGGTGGTCATAGGGGTGCGATGGCTCATTCGCCGAGCGCGTCGAGGTCGCCCATCACGCGGCGCTCCAGGATGTCGCTGGCACGGCTCAGGTGGGCGTGCATGTGCTTCGCGGCGACTTCGAGCTTGTTCTCCTCGACCGCGTCGAGGATCTGCAAATGCTCGCGACACGACTTGCGCAGCAGGTCGATGTTCACCAGCGGGTAGTCCGACAGGTCGGAGATGCGGCGCAGCCGGTTCTGCTGCTTCACCGCATCGAGGATGAAGCGGTTGCCCGAGGCGCTGGCCAGCAGCTCGTGGAACTGCGCGTTGGCCTCGAAGAACTCCATCCACGAATGGCGCGAGGCGTGCGTCAGCAAGGTCTGCTGCTGTTCGCGGCAAGCGAACAGCCGCTCGTGCTCGACCTTGAAGCCCGGCTCACGCAGCGCCGCGCATTCCACCACCAGGCGAAAGCGGTAACTCTCGCGCTCGCTCTCGACCGAGTCGAGGGTTTCGGTGAACTCCCAGCGCTGGTAGTGGCGACCGCGCAGCACGCCGTCCTGCAGCAGCGTGGTCATCACGTTGCGCAGCAGCGGGCGCGGCACGCCGTAGGTCTGGGCCAGCTCGAGCTCGTTGACGCGCGTCGGCAGCTTGCCCGCGAGGCGGTCGCGCAGCACGCGGTAGTAGAGCGTCTTCTCCTCGTCTTCCGGCATCTCGCGGCGTGCGCGGTCGAGCGCCTCGCGGTCGGCCACCAGCGTGTAGCCGCGGTTGGGCACGTGCGCCAGCAGCGCACGCTCGTGCAAGAGGCGCAGCGCGGCGCGCACCGGCGTGCGCGAAATGCCGAGCCGACCCGCGAGGTCGGTCTCGGTCATGTGGCGGCCGTTCTCGTAGCCGCCGGCCAAGGCCTGGTCGAGGATGTAGCGGCTCACGCGCTGGGTGAGCGGCGGGACCGACTTGTTGTCCATCTGCGTCTGCATCTGCTGCTGCGGGGCCATCCATGGGTCTCCGGAAACACGGGCTGGGTGCCGATCATCGCGGGTTCTTTGTATTTTTGGCCCTAAAAAACCATGTACATCTCACGCCAAAAATACAATTTGGATTTCAAGATCGGCCCCACGCCGACCCGGACGACGGGTCGTTTCCCAAGGAGAAAAACACCGTGGCTTCCGCCGATACCCTGACAACGCCACCCGGTTCGCTCGACGCGTTCTGGATGCCCTTCACGCCCAACCGCAAGTTCAAGCAGGCGCCGCGCCTCATCGTCGGCAGCGAGGGCCTGTACTACGACCTGGCCGACGGCCGCCGCGTGCTCGACGCCATCGCCGGCCTGTGGTGCGTGAATGCCGGGCACCGCAACCCACGGGTCAGTGCGGCGATGAAGGCGCAGATCGACGTGCTCGACTACGCCTCCAATTTCCAGATCGGCCACCCCGCCGCCTTCACGCTGGCGCAGCGCCTCACGCAGATGGCGCCGGCCGGCATGGACCACGTGTTCTTCACCAACTCGGGCTCCGAGTCGGTCGACACCGCGCTGAAGATCGCCGTGGCCTACCACCGGGCGCGCGGCGACGCAGGCCGCTACCGGCTCATCGGGCGCGAGCGCTCGTACCACGGCGTGGGCTTCGGCGGCATCTCGGTGGGCGGCATCGGGCGCCAGCGCAGCACCTTCGGGCCGCTGCTCAATGGCGTGGACCACCTGCCGCACACGCTCGACCTGGCGCGCAACGCCTTCTCGCGCGGCGAGCCGCCGCACGGCATCGACAAGGCCGACGCGCTCGAAGCGCTGGTCTCGCTGCACGACGCCTCGACCATCGCCGCCGTGATCGTCGAGCCCGTGGCCGGCTCCACCGGCGTGCTGCCGCCGCCGCGCGGCTACCTGAAGCGCCTGCGCGAGATCTGCGACAAGCACGGCATCCTGCTGATCTTCGACGAGGTCATCACCGGCTTCGGCCGCGTGGGCAGCAACTTCGCGTCCGACCTGTTCGGCGTGACGCCCGACCTCATCACCACCGCCAAGGGCCTGACCAACGGCGCCGTGCCCATGGGCGCGGTGCTCATGCGCGGCGCGGTGCACGACGCCTTCATGCAAGGCAGCGTGAGCGCGGTCGAGCTCTCGCACGGCTACACCTACTCGGGCCACCCGCTGGCCTGCGCCGCCGCCATGGCCACGCTCGACGCCTACACCGAAGACGGCCTGATCGCCCGCGCCGCCGAGCTGTCGCCCTACTTCGAAGACGGCCTGCACAGCCTGCGCGGCCTGCCGGGCGTGATCGACGTGCGCAACGTCGGCCTGCTGGCCGGCATCGAGCTGCAAGGCTGGGCCTCGGGCCCCGGCACGCATGCGCAGGCCGTGGCGCAACATTGCCTGGACGAAAGCGGCGTGCTGGTGCGCTCGGTGGGCGACACCATCGCGCTGTCGCCGCCGTTCACGCTGGAGCGCCGGCACATCGACCAGATCATCGACAGCCTGCGCGTCGCCATCGCGCAGACCGCACAAGCCACCGACACCGCAGCCTGAGCCCCTCACGCTGCACCGACGAGACAAGCCCCGGAGACAAGACACACCATGGACATCGAATCGTTCCCCCTGTACGACATCGAAGGCGACGCGCAGCAGCGCGGGCGCCAGTACGGCCGCGCCGCCGGCGACCGCATCGACCTGAGCCTGCGCACCTACCGCGCCGCCTTCGAGCGCGTGGGCCTGAGCTGGGAGCGCACGCGCGCGCTGGCGCGCCGCTTCATGCCGATGGTCGAGGCCTTCGACGCCGGCATGCTGCGCGAGATCGAGGGCGTGGGCGAAGGCGCGGGCGTGCCGGCCGAGGACATCGTGGCGCTCAACGCGCGCAGCGAAATGCTCTACGCCTTCCAGCAGCTCGAAGCCACCGAGCCGCCCGACGGCTGCACCGGCGTGGTCGTCATGCCCTCGGCCGCGCGCGACGGCAAGCTCATCCATGCGCAGAACTGGGACTGGCGCGTCGAGAGCCTCGAACTCGGCGTGGTGCTGCGCATCCAGCCGGACGAAGGCCCGGCCATGCTCACCTTCGCCGAGGCCGGCACGCTGGCGCGCGCGGGGCTCAACAGCGCGGGCATCGCCGTCACCGGCAACTTCATCAAGGCCGACAACGACGGCAAGCAGCAAGGCGTGCCGCTGGCGTTGATCCGCCGCGGCATCCTGCAGTCGACGCTGTACGCCAACGCGCTGGGCGTGGTGTGCCGCAGCGCGCGCTCGATCTCCAACAACATGATCATCACGCACGCCGAGGGCGAGGCCGTGAGCCTGGAGACCTGCCCCGAGCAGGTGTTCTGGCAGCAACCCGAAGGCGGCATCCTGGTGCACGCCAACCACTTCAAGACCCCGGCGGCGCTGGCGCGCGTGGTCGACCGCAGCCTGGAGACCACGCCCGATTCGCTCTACCGCGACCGCCGCGTGACCGAGGCGCTGCACAACCGGCGCGCTGCAGGTTTGCTCACCGAGCAGGACGTGCTCGACGCGCTGCAGGACCGCTTCGGCGCGCCGCGCGCCGTGTGCCGCAGCCCGAGCGCGGGCCCCGGCGGTGCCTCGTCGGCCACCGTGGCGACCATCGTCATGGACCCGGCGGCACGAAAGATGCGCATCGCGCCGGCGCCCTTCAAGGCGCACCGCTTCACCGAGTATTCCCTCTGATCCGCCCGCCCCGCCCAGCTTTCGCCAGGAGTGTTGCCATGAACCTGCCCACGCCCCCGTCCCTCCCTCCCGCTGCGCGCGCCGCTGCCGCACTGGCCCTCGGTCTCGGCCTCGCCGCCAGCGCGGCCTTTGCCCAGACCCCGGCCCCGGCCGGTGCCGGCCAGACGATGCGGATCCAGATCAACTCCGACATCCGCTCCACCGACCCCGGCGGCAACCGCGACGACAACACCGACAACGTGCTCATCCACGTCGTCGAAGGCCTGGTCGCGCTGCGCGAAGACACCTCGGTCGGCCCGATGCTCGCGAGCAAGGTCGACACCTCGGCCGACGGCCTGACCTACACCTTCACCCTGCGCGACGGCGTGAAGTTCCAGAACGGCGCGGTGCTCACGGCCGACGACGTGGTGTGGAGCTGGCAGCGCTACCTCAAGCCCACCAGCGGCTGGCGCTGCCTGCCCGAGTTCGACGGCAAGGGCATGACCAAGGTGCTCGCGGTGGAAGCGCCCACGCCGAAGACCGTGGTCTTCAAGATCGAGCGCCCGAGCGCACTGTTCCTCACGATGATGGCGCGCCCCGACTGCGGCGGCGCCGCCATCCTGCACCGCAGCTCGCTGGGCGCGGACGGCCAGTGGAAGGAGCCCGTAGGCACCGGCCCCTACAGGATCAAGGAGTGGAAGCGCGGCCAGTACATCGAGCTCACGCGCTTCGACGGCTACACCTCGCGCCCCGAAGCGCGCGACGGCCTCACAGGCGGCAAGAAGGCCGAGATCGAGAACCTGCGCTTCGTCGTCATTCCCGACTCGGCCGCGGCCAAGGCCGCGCTCTACAGCGGCGGCATCGATGCCTTCATCAGCCCCAGCCCTGCCGACGTGGTCGAGATGCGCGGGCGCAGCGACGTGCGCGTCGACACCACGCCGGTGATGACCATGGTGGCGCTGCTGCTGCAGACCACCGACCCGCTGCTGAAGGACGTGCGCATCCGCCGCGCGCTGGCACTGGCGCTCGACACGCCCGAGATCGCCAAGTCGGTCACCGAGGGCCTGTCGGCCGTCAACAACTCGGTCGTGCCTTCGTCCAGCCCGTTCTACAGCGCCGTGCAGGCCGGCGGCTACAAGCGCGACATCGCCGGTGCCAAGAAGCTGCTGGCCGAAGCCGGCTACCGCGGCCAGCCGATCAAGCTCGTGGCCAACAAGCGCTACGAGGCGCTGTACTCGGCCGCCGTGCTGGTGCAGGCCATGGCCTCCGAGGCCGGCATCAACGTCGAACTCGAAGTGCTCGACTGGGCCACGCAGCTCGACCGCTACACCAAGGGCCAGTACCAGAGCATGGCCTTCGTGTACTCGGCGCGCATCGACCCCTCGCTCAACTACGAGATGGTCACCGGCGACAAGGCCGCGCAGCCGCGCAAGGTGTGGGACAACCCCGCCGCGCAGACCCGGCTCACTGAGAGCATGGTCTCGCGCGACAAGGCGCGCCGCCAGGTGCTGTTCGACGAGCTGCACAAGCAGATGCTGCAGGACGTGCCGATGGTCGTGCTCTTCAACGCCAGCGACGCCACCGCCATGCGCAAGAGCGTGACCGGCTTCAAGGGCTGGGCGCCGGCCAAGCCGCGGTTCTGGAACGTCCGGCTCGACGCGCGCGGCTGACGGGGCACCGCCGCCATGCTTGCCTACCTCTTGCGCCGGATCGCCATGACGGTCCCGACGCTGCTGCTGGTGTCGATTGCCGTCTTCACGCTCATGCGGCTGATTCCGGGCGACCCGGTGCAGCTCATGCTCGGCGAAGGCGCCGACCCCGCGCAGCTCGAACTCGCCCGCCAGCAGATGGGGCTGGACCAGCCCCTGGTCACCCAGTACGTCGTGTGGCTGCGTCACGCGCTCACCGGCGACCTGGGCGTGTCGACCACCAACGGCCTGGCCGTGCTGCCGCTGATCTGGGAGCGCTTTCACGTGAGCGCCGTGATCGTGCTCACCGCCGTGGCGCTGGCCTCGCTGATCGCCGTGCCCGCCGGCCTCGTCGCCGCCTGGCGCAAGGACCGGCCGACCGACCTCGCCATCATCGGCGCGGCCACGCTGATGCTGTCGGTGCCGAGCTTCTGGCTCGGCCTGCTGCTGCTGATGTTCTTCGGCCAGTACCTGCACTGGCTGCCGGTGGTGGGCTACGTGCCCATGTCGGAAGACTTCTCGCAGGGCCTGCTCTACGTGATCCTGCCGATCGTCACGCTGGTGCTGGTCGAGACCGGCGTGCTCACGCGCATGTCGCGCGCCAGCACCATCGAGGTGCTGCGGCTCGAGTACGTGACGCACGCGCGCGCCAAGGGCGTGCCCGAGTCGCAGGTGCTGCGCCGCCACGTGCTGCCCAACGCCTTCAACCCCACGCTCACCATGATCGGCCTCATCCTGGGCCATCTGCTGAGCGGCATCGCGGTGCTCGAAACGGTGTTCACCCTGCCCGGCCTGGGCCGCCTGATGATCGATTCGATCTTCGCGCGCGACTACCCGGTGCTGCAGGGCTGCCTGCTGTTCACGGCCTGCATCTACGTGGTCATCAACCTGATCGTGGACATGTGCTATCCCCTCTTCGATCCCCGGGTGTCGGTGCAGTGAAAAAGATCAAGACCCATACCCTCGTGGGCGGCGTGCTCATCGGCGTGCTGCTGGTCCTGGCGCTGGTGGCCGCGCTGTGGACGCCCTACAACCCGCTGGGCATCGACCTGCGCGGCAAGCTGCAGCCGCCCTCGGCCGCGCACTGGCTGGGCACCGACGAGTTCGGGCGCGACGTGGCCAGCCGCGCCATGCGTGCGGCCTCCACCAGCTGCCTCATCGCACTGCTCACGGTGGCGCTGGCGACCGCCGTCGGCCTCGTGGTGGGCGTGCTCGCCGGCTTCGTGCGCGGCTGGACCGACCGCGTGCTCATGGCCTTCAACGACACGCTGCTGGCCTTTCCGGGCCTGCTGCTGGCGCTGGGCGTGATGGTGATCGTGGGCGCCAACCAGTGGGGCATCGTGCTCGCGCTGAGCATGGCCTACGCGCCCTCGGTGGTGCGCGTGGTGCGCGGCACCGTGCTGTCGCTGCGCGAGCGCGAGTACGTCGAGGCCTCGCGCATGATCGGCAACGGCGAGATCTACACCATGTGGCGCCACATCCTGCCCAACTGCGTGGCGCCCGTCGCCGTGCTGGCCACCAGCATGTTCGGCTGGGTGCTGCTGTCGGAAAGCGCCCTGAGCTTCCTCGGCCTGGGCGTGCCGCCGCCCGCGCCCACCTGGGGCAACATGCTCTCCAGCGCACGCCCCTACATGGCCTCGGCCGTGTGGCTGTGCCTGGTGCCGGGCCTGTGCATCGCGCTCACGCTGCTGGGCATCAACCTCCTGGGCGAATCGCTGCGCGACCGGCTCGACCCGCGCACGGAGAAGTCATGACCCATCCCTCCACTTCCGCAGCACCCGTGCTCTCGGTGCGGCACCTGAAGATCGACCTGCACGGCGGCGCCCAGACGCTGGTGCACGACCTCTCGTTCGACGTGCGCCCCGGCGAGTTCCTTGCCGTGGTGGGCGAATCGGGCAGCGGCAAGACCATGGCCGCGCGCGCCATCCTGCAGCTGCTGCCGCCCGGCATCGCGCAAAGCGGCGGGCAGATCGTGTTCGACGGCGAAGACCTGAGCACGCGCGACGTGAAGGCCATGCGCCCCATCCGCGGGCCCGGCATCGGCATGGTGTTCCAGGAGCCGATGGTCTCGCTCAACCCGGTGCACCGCATCGGCGAGCAGATGGCCGAGGGCCTGCGCATGCACACGAAGCTGTCGGCCGCCGAGATTCGCGCGCGCTGCCTCGACATGCTGCGCCGCGTGCAGATCGCCGACCCCGAGCGCTGCCTGCACGCCTACCCGCACGAGTTCTCGGGCGGCATGCGCCAACGCATCATGCTGGCCAGCGTGATGCTGCTCAAGCCCCGCCTGCTGATCGCCGACGAGCCGACCACCGCGCTCGACACGCTGAGCCAGCGCGAAGTGCTCGACCTCATGGTCGGCCTCGCGAAAGACCAGGGCACGGCCGTGCTGCTCATCACGCACAACCTCGGGCTGGTCGGGCGCTATGCGCAGCGCGCCATCGTGCTGGAAAAAGGCAAGCTCGTGGAGACGGGCGACGTGCCCGCCATCCTCGTCGACCCGAAGCAGCCCTACACCCGGAAGCTGGTCGACGCCCTGCCGCGCCGCCAGGCCGCGAAGCCGGCCCCGGCCACGCCGCAGCAGCCGCTGGTGCAGGTGCGCGGCCTGTGCGTGAGCTACCCCGGCCCACGCGCGGGCTTCTTCAAGCGCCATGCGCCGGTGCAGGTCATCGACCGGCTCGACCTGGACATCCACCCCGGCGAGATGGTCGCGCTGGTGGGCGGCAGCGGCTCGGGCAAGACCACGCTGGGCCGCGCCATCCTGCGGCTCGCGCCGTCGCACGCGGGGCAGATTCTGTTTCGCGGCGACGACGTGCGCAGCGCCGACCGCGCCGCGCTGCACCGCTTCCGGCTCGCCTGCCAACTCGTGTTCCAGGACCCGTTCTCGTCGCTCGACCCGCGCATGCGCGTGCAGGAGATCGTGGCCGAACCGCTGCGCCACCTGCCCGCACTCGATGCCGCCGCGCGCGTGAAGCGCGTGCACGAAACGCTCGACGAAGTCGGCCTGGACGGCCTGGGCGCGCGCTACCCGCACGAGCTCTCGGGCGGCCAGCGCCAGCGCGTGGCGATTGCGCGCGCGCTGGTGCGCCGGCCCGCCTTCGTGGTGGCCGACGAGCCCGTGTCCGCGCTCGACATGACCATCCAGGCGCAGGTGCTGCGGCTCTTTCAAAGCCTGCAGGCGCACCACGGCTTTGCGTGCCTGTTCATCAGCCACGACCTCGCGGCCGTCGAGCAGATCGCCGACCGCGTCGTCGTGATGGAGCGCGGCCGCATCGTCGAGCAAGGCCCGCGCGACGCCGTGTTCGACCAGCCGAGCCATGCCTACACGCAGGCGCTGCTGGCGGCCACGCCGCGGCCGCTCGCGTCGCTGGCCGAATCTGTCTCCCGCCCTTCCGAGAAAGTGTTTGCGTGACCGCCTCCTCCTTGCCCGCCACCTGGCTGAACCCCACCGCACCGCCCCCGCTCGATCCGCAGATCGTCGAGTTCATGCGCCTCATGGCGGCCGAGGGCGGCCGCTACCCGAAGCGCCACACCATCCCGATCGCCGAAGGCCGCGCCAACGCCGAGAAGGTGCGCGCGCCGTGGACCGAAGGCGGCCCGACGATGGCACGCACGGTCGAACAGCAAGTGCCCACGCGCCACGGCAACGTGCGCATCCGCGTGCACTATCCGCAGCACCGCAGGCTGCAGGGCGCACTGGTCTACATCCACGGCGGCGGCTTCGTGCTGTTCAGCCTCGACACCCACGACCGCGTGATGCGCGAGTACGCGGGCCGCGCGGGCATCGCCGTCATCGGCATCGACTACACGCGGGCGCCCGAGGCGCAGTTTCCGCAGCCGCACGACGAGTGCGTCGACGTGATGCGCTGGCTCGCGGCGAATGCGGACACGCTCGACATCGACCCCGCGCAGCTCTTCATCGGCGGCGACTCGGCGGGCGCGAACCTGTCGGTGGGTGCCTGCCTCGTGCTGCGCGACGCGGGCGAGGCCCTGCCGTTGGGCATGCTGCTGAACTACGGCGCCTACAGCACCGAGCTGTACCGCGAGTCGGTGGTGCGCTACGGCGCGGGCGAGTACGGCCTGTCGCTGCACATGATGGTGTGGTTCTACGGCCTGTACCTGCGCCGGCCCGAAGACTTTCGCGACCCGCGCCTGGCCAGCCTCACGGCGCGGCTCGAAGGCCTGCCGCCCGCGTGCCTCGCGATCACCGAGTGCGACCCGCTGCACGACGACAGCGTGCTCATGGCCGCGCGGCTGCGCGAGGCCGGCGTGGCCGTGACCGATGTGCTCTACCCCGGCACGATCCACGGTTTTCTCGAAGCGGTGTCGATCGCCGACGTGGCGGGCCGCGCCTTCGACGATGCCGCCCGCTGGATGCACGCGCTGGCCGCGCGCTGAAACCCTCGCCATGTACACGCCCAAGCCGTACATCGAAGACGACCTCGCGACGCTGCACGCCGGCATCCGCGCGTGGAGCTTCGGCACGCTCATCACCGTCGGCCCGTCGGGCGCCAGCGCCACGCACCTGCCCTTCCTGCTCGACGCACCGGACGACGGCCCCGGCCTGCTCACCACGCACCTGTCGAAGAAGAACCCGCAGTTCGACGAGTTGCGCGCGGGCGCCGAAGTGCTCGCCATCTTCCAGGGGCCGCATGCCTTCGTCACGCCCAGCTGGTACGTGAAGCAGAGCACCTTCCCGACCTGGAACTACACCGCGATCCACGCGCGCGGCACGCCCCGCGTGATCGAGGACCGCATGGCCATCCACGCCGTGCTGCGCCGCACCGTCGCGCTGTACGACACGCCGCTGGGCGGCACCTGGGACTTCGACGCCATGCCCTTCGACTTCGTGGCGCCGCGCCTGGACATGATCGCGGCGGTCGAGATTCCGGTGCGCGTGCTCGAAGGCAAGTTCAAGCTCAACCAGGACCGCTCGGAAGAAGACCGCAAGGGCGTGATCGCCGCGCTGGAGCGGCTGGGCGATCCGCA
Organism: Variovorax sp. GW821-FHT09D04; assembly: GCF_059416405.1. NCBI lineage: Bacteria > Pseudomonadati > Pseudomonadota > Betaproteobacteria > Burkholderiales > Comamonadaceae > Variovorax > Variovorax sp. GW821-FHT09D04. The sequence continues at coordinate 603,937 of NZ_JBWKPA010000001.1, read as the reverse complement.
GGGCGTGGCCGTGGCGGGGCTCATGCGGCAGCAGATGGCGTTGACGGTGGCGTGCTGAATCGCGGCGGCACAATCGTCCGCGTGCCACGCCTACTTCACCTTCTGACCGCCGGCCTCGCGCTCGCATCCTCCCTCGCCCACGCGGCCGACCCGGTACTGCTCGTCACCTCGCCTGTCGCGCTGCAGGCCACCGAGAAAGCCGGCGCCGGTTTCGGCCGCTGGTTCGACGTGCCCTCTGCGGCCAGCGGTACCACCACCAACCAGGCACTCGCACGCTCGCCCGCCTGGCAGTCGATTGCCGACCCACTGAAGACCAGCCTCGCCGCCCTGCAACGCCGCGACCCGCAGGCCGGTGTCGGCATTGCGCGCTACCCGCACCGTATCTTCGATGCGCGCTGGCTCGCCAGCCCCGACGCCTTCTTCGAGCTGGTCGGCGTGGCCAACCGCATGGACCGCCGCCCCTTCCAACCCGGCGCCTGCGGCGAGACGCGGCTCGTGTACCGGCTGGCGTATCGATCAGCTGCGATGCAGTCGCGCCTGCCGATGACCGTCGCCGTCGAATTGCGCGGCGATGCACCCGATGCCGACGGCAGCTGCGCGGGCGCCGCGCGGCGCTGGCAGCCGCCGCAGGCGTCGATGAAGGACGAAGCGCTCGGCCGCTGGCTCGTGTCGGCCGACGGCCCGCTCGCGCCGCCGCGGCTCGCGCAGGCCCGCATCGTGCAGGTGACGACCAACCTGCAGAGCGTGCGCTGGCCCTCGGCCGTGCGGCCCGACCTCGGCGGCCATGCCGAGTACCTGCTGCGCGCCTTCCGCTGGAACGCGGGCACGCAGCGCTTCGACGCAGGCCCGCTCGAGAACACGCCCGACGTCGTGAAGCTCAAGGCCGATGCCCCGCTGCGCAAGGCGCTGCTGCAGTGGCTGCAACAGCCCGACACGCTGCGCGCGCTCGACAGCGCCACCGTGCGCATCCCCGATCGCTTCCTGGCGACCGAGTCGGTCTCCGTCGCGCCGCGCGGCCTCGAGCGCCTGGCGAACCGCCCCTTCGAACAGCTGTTCGCGCCCGGCGACTGGCAGCCCGTGCCCGGCAGCCGCACGCTGCAGTCCCCGCAGGCCGTGCTGCGCCGGCTCGACGACCTGAGCTGCGCCGGCTGCCACCAGAGTCGCGCGGTCGCGGGCTTTCACCTGCTGGGCGTGGACCGGCGCGGCGCCTCGCGCACCTTCACGACCGGCAACGCGCTCGCGCTGCCGCATTCGCCGCATTTGCAGGATGAGCTGGCGCGGCGCGAACGCTATGTGAAGGCCGCGCTGACGACGCCCCTGCCCGACGCATTCCGCCCGCTGGCCTCGCCGGACGATGCGAACGCCTTGCCGGAGAAAGCCACCGTCGGCGCCAGCTGCGAGCCCACGCGCATCACAGCCTCGGCCGACCCATGGCGCGACCGCGCGCAGAAGCTGCCGCGCACCGCCACCACGACGTGCGAAGGCGCGGATTCGGTCTGCGAGAAAACCTCGGTCGGATTCCCCGGCGGCATGTGCTCGGGCCGCTGCGATCCGAAAGACCCGAACGGCACCTGCGGTGGCATCGCCATCCTCAGCGACTTCAACCAGTGCCTGGCAGCCAAGCAACCCTTCGGCGATTGCCTGAGCAAGCACACGCGACCCGGCAACCTGCGCAGCTGCTCGGCGCAACAGCCTTGCCGCGAGGACTACATCTGCGCGCAAGCCGAAGGCCAACCCGAAGGACGCGGGGCGTGCATTCCGCCCTACTTCCTGTTCCAGATGCGGGTGGACGGGCATTCGTGAAGGGGGCTCCCGTACGGCTCCCGAATGAATGACTCCCTCTCCCGCTTGCGGGAGAGCGTTGGGGTGAAGGTGAGCGGCGATGAAGGCCGCGCGATGTTGTCGGGTCCCCCTGGCTGGCGGACCAGGGAGCCATTGCTGGCGCCAGATGAGAGGGCCGACCGCAAAAAATACCCAGTTCCAGGGATGTCATCGGACACTTTTTTTAACAATGATTGACATTTAGAAACCCCCTGCACGCCCGTCGGCAGGGGGCTTCTTTTTGTTGAGTCATACAACCATAAAGAGGAGTCAAGATGCTTTTCAGTCAAGCAAGTTCGGTCGCGCGAATCGGCGCCGTGGCCGGTGCGGTCATGTTGGTGGCATCGTGCGGCGGGGGTGGAGGTGGCGGTGCTTTTCTGCCGATGGTCGCACCGCCCCCTCCGGCGACAGTGCCGCCCGTCGTGAAGCATTCCATCGGCGGCACGGTCACCGGCCTTGAAGGCCGCCTGGTGCTGCAAAACAATGCCGGCGACGACCTCCAGCTGTCGGCCGATGGCAAGTTCACCTTTGCAACGACCCTGGTCGAGGGCTCGGACTACAAGGTCAGCATCCGTACGCAACCCCTGTGGCAGTTCTGCACCGTCACCAAGGACACCGGCAAGGCCTCGACCGACGTGAGCGACGTGACGGTGGCCTGCTCGGCCACCGCCGCCAAGGTCGAGACGCTCGCCGGCACCGGCGTCTCGGGCACCGCCGACGGCAAGGGCAGGGCCGCATCGTTCGATCTCCCTTACGGCATCGCCCTCACCAGGAACGGTGGTCTGCTCATCGGCGACTGGTCAAACAACCTCTTGCGCAAGATTTCGCCCGAGGCCGACGTCACCACGTTTGCCGGCAACGGAAACCTGGCGTCGGTGGACGGCAACGGCCTCAACGCTTCGTTCAAGGACCTCGCCAGCTTCACCGTGGACGCGACCGACACCGCCTTCGTCGCGGACGCCCAAGGCCATCGAATCCGCAAGGTCACACCGGCGGCCGATGTGACCACGGTGGCGGGCAATGGCACGAACACCACGACCGATGGCAACGGAACCGCCGCCACCTTCAACACGCCCATCTCGGTGGCCGTGGATGCTGCCGGCAATCTGTACGTTCTGGAGTATTTCGGCGGCGTCATTCGCAAGATCACCCCCACCGGCGATGTCACCACGCTGGCCGGCAGCAGCCCGCGGGGCTTTGCCGACGGCACGGGAAGCGCCGCGAAATTCGGGCTCGGCTACAACATGGCCATCGACGCGTCAGGCAACCTCTACGTCGCCGACAGCAGCAACCATCGAATTCGCAAGATCACCCCCACCGGGGTGGTCACAACCCTTGCAGGGACGGGAACGCCCGGCGCCACCGATGGACCCGGGAACTCCGCGACTTTCTCCGATCCCCGCGGCGTCGCCGTCGATGCGGACGGCAATGTCTACGTGGCCGATTTCGGGAGCAGCCTGTTGCGCAGGATCACACCGGCAGGGGTGGTCTCCACGCTCGCCGGCCAAGAGGGTGTCACGGGTGGGCAAGACGGCATCGGCGCGGCTGCCACGTTCAATCAGCCTCAGGGGCTCACGATCAACGCAGCGGGCACGCTGTATGTCGCCGACACCTTCGGCAATTTGATCCGCAAGGTCACGCCGGTTCGGGCGCCCTGAGGCATGCTGCGGCGACGTGCACCGAGCGCGTCGCCGCGTCAGCCGCCGTCTGCGGCGGTGAGCGGCGATGGAGGCCGCGCGATGTTGTCAGGCCCCTGCCCTCACTCCCCCTCGTACCACCTGTCCTTCGCCAGCATCACCCTGTGATGCCCGCACCCCGACGGCATCATCGGAAAGCAGTTCTCCTGCGCCGCCACCTGCACGTCGAGAAAAAACGGCCCCTTGCTCTCCAGGCATTCGACCAGCGCCTCTTCCAGCTCCGCCGGGTCCGACACCCGCCGCGCCCCCCAACCAAAAGCCTTCGCCAACGCCACGAAGTCGGGCAGCGCCTCGTTCCAGCTGTGGCTCAGGCGGTTGCCGTGGTTCAGCTCCTGCCACTGGCGCACCATGCCCATGTAGCCGTTGTTGCTCAGCACCAGCTTCACCGCCGTGCCGTGCTGCATGGCAGTCGACAGTTCCTGGATGTTCATCAGCACCGAGGCGTCGCCGCTCACGCACACCGTGAGCGCGTCGGGGTGACCGATCTGCGCGCCGATGGCCGCGGGCAGCCCGTAGCCCATGGTGCCGGCGCCGCCCGAGGTGAGCCAGTGGCGCGGGCTGTCGAAGCGCAGGTACTGCGCGGCCCACATCTGGTGCTGGCCCACGTCGGTCGAGACGATCGCATCGCGGCCCGCGATGGCCCGCTGCAGCGACGACATGAGCTGCTGCGGCAGGATTTCTTCGGTTGACGGCGTGAAGGCCAGGCAGTCTTCGGCACGCCAGCGCTCGATGCGCGCCCACCACGGCGCCAGCCGCTCGGGCGCAAACTCGTCGGGCAGCAGCCCCAACAGCGCTTCGACGATGGCTCCGCAGTCGCCCACCATCGGCACGTCGACGTGCACCACCTTGTTGATGCTGCCGGGGTCGATGTCGATGTGGATCTTGCGGGCGTGCGGACAGAACTCGTCGAGCTTGCCCGTCACGCGGTCGTCGAAACGCGCGCCCACGCACACCACCAGGTCGGCCTCGTGCATCGCAAGGTTGGCTTCGAGCATGCCGTGCATGCCCAGCATGCCGACGAACTTCGGGTCGGACGCGGGGAACGCGCCCAGCCCCATCAGCGTGAGCGTGCACGGCGCGTGCAGCCGATGCACGAGCTGCGTGAACGCCTCGCAGGCCGCCGGCCCCGAGTTGATGAGCCCGCCGCCGCCGTAGAGCACCGGCCGGCGCGCGGTCGAGATCAGGTCGGCGGCGCGCTGCAGCATCGCCCGCGGCGGCAGCGGCGCGCGGCCCGTGCGCAGCGCGCGCAGCGGGGCCGGTGCGGCGCCGTGCGTGAGGCGCATCAGCTGGATGTCCTTCGGCACGTCGAGCAGCACCGGGCCGGGGCGGCCGGTGGTGGCGATGTCGAGTGCGCGGCGCACCAGCGCAGGCACGTCGTCGGCCGCGCGCACCTGCCGGTTCCACTTGGTCACCGGGCGCGACATGCCCAGCGCGTCGCTTTCCTGGAAAGCCTGCGTGCCGATCACCGCCGTCGACACCTGCCCGCTGATGCACAGCACCGGCACCGAATCACTCATCGCGTCGAGCAGCCCCGTGATCGTGTTGCCCACGCCCGGCCCCGAGGTGACCAGCACCACGCCGACGCGGCCCGTGCTGCGCGCATAGCCCTCGGCCGCATGCACCGCCGCCTGTTCGTGGCGCACCAGCACATGGCGCAGCCGGGGTTCGCCGTGCAGCGCGTCGTACAGCGGCAGCGCCGCGCCGCCGGGGTAGCCGAAGATCGTGTCGACGCCGCATTCGACCAACGTGTCGAGCAGCGCCTCGGCGCCGTTGCGCACGCGGGGTGGGGTCTCGGGCATGGCCGGCGAGAGGGAGGGCGAGGATGTGGGGGGAAGGTCGAGCAGTCGCATGCCGTCAATTCTTCCGCTCTTGAGGCAGAATTTGCTTCTTTCTTTTGGCCGTTTAAGCTAGAAACATGAAAAACAATCGCCAAACATCGACAGACAACGAAGGATCTTTCGACAAGACCGATCTGGCGATCCTGCGGGTGCTGCTGCTCGACTCGCGCAAGACCCTGCAGGAGATCGGCAACGAGGTCGGCCTGTCGCCCACCAGCTGCTGGACGCGCATCAAGAAGCTCGAGGCCTCGGGCGTCATCAAGCGCTACACCGTCGACGTCGACCCGGCCAAGCTCGGGTACCACGATTCGGTCATCGTGCAGGTCACGCTCGAGAGCCACACCGACGAAACCCTGTACGACTTCGGCCGCACCCTCGCCACCATTCCCGAGATCCAGGAGGCCTACCTCGTGTCGGGCGACTACGACTACTACATCCGCATCGCCGTGCGCGACACGCGCGACTACGAGCGGCTGCTGCGCGAGAAGCTCTACAAGATCCCCGGCATTCGCCATAGCAAGTCGCACTTCGTGCTGCGGGTGCTGAAGGAAGCGACGGTGCCGCTGATCTGACGAATCGACGGGCCCGCATGACCGAACGGTGGGTACGATCGCCGACGAACGGCCCTTCGCAGCCGCCATCCCCTTCCATGAGATCGACTTCGGAACCTCGAACCCTGATCGTCCTGAGCGGACTGCCTGGCACAGGCAAGACCACCATCGCGCGCGAACTCGTGGCGCGTGCCCCGTCGGTGTACCTGCGCATCGACGCCATCGAGCACGCATTGAAAACCGCAAGCGGGCGCACTGACGACGTGGGCCCGGCGGGCTACGTCGTGGCCTACGCGCTGGCTCGGTCCAACCTTGCGCTCGGCATGTCCGTGGTCGCTGATTGCGTCAACCCGCTGTCGGTCACGCGTGAGGCGTGGCGGGCCGTGGCGGCCGAGACGTCATCGCATCTGGTGGAGGTGGAGGTCGTGTGCTCTGACGTTGTTGAACACCGCCGACGCGTGGAGAGCCGGGAAGCCGACATGGCGGGCTTTGCGCTGCCGAGCTGGGAGGCCGTGCTTGGGCATGACTACGAGGCTTGGAGCACGAGCCGGCTGGTCATCGACTCGGCGCTGGTGAGTGCGAGCGAGGCGGCGGACCTGATCTGGCGGCGCATGCGTGAGCGGTAAATCGATGCGCTCCCGTTTCATCGACGCCTTCCTGCGCGCCATCGTGCTCGGGCCTTGGGCCGCGATGTTTGCCTATCTGGGCCTTGCACCGTTGGCCTCGTACTGGCTCGACGGCACCAAGCATCGCACGGGCGCCAGCCGCGGCTCTTCCTATTGGTGGAGCTTCCCGGACGCCGTGGCCGCGCAGTACCCGATGCTCACCTGGCTGCTCGAACTCAAAAGCCATGTCGTTGTGTGGAGCTGCCTGGCTGGCATGGTGCTCGGGCCGGTGGTTGCGTGGATCATGAGCAGCCGCTTGAAGCGCATGCGTCGCGACATCCGCCAATGAATTTAGGAATGAACGATCGTCCATGAACCCGACCGCAGATATCTCGGTGCAACCAGCGAAACCCGATGAATGGACGACCTATCGAGACCTGCGCCTGCGGGCGTTGCTCGATTCCCCGGACGCCTTCGGAAGCACGTACGAGGCGGAGGCCACGAGAACCGATGCGATGTGGTCCGCCCGCGTTGCCGCGGCGACTTCGTCCGGGAAAGACCGTGTGCTTTTCGCGTTCAACCGCAACGACGCCTGCGGCCTGATCTGGTGCAAGGTGTCCGGCGATGAACCGGCTGTCGCTCATCTGTTTCAGATGTGGGTCGACCCCGCCTCACGAGGACTGGGGGCCGGTCGCGCTTTGCTCGAAGCGGCGGTTTCCTGGGCCGCACACGCAGGGATGAAGCGCGTGGGCCTGGGTGCCACTGTCGCAGACACGCCCGCGATGCGCCTGTACATGGCGTTCGGCTTCCGACCCGATGGTGCGTTGGAGCCGCTGCGGGAACACTCGCATCTGATGGTGCAGCCGATGAGCCTTGCACTCGGGCCCGTTGGCTCGACGGACTGAATTCCGCCATCGGCCGCCTTGCCTTCGTTTAAGCTCAACTGACAAAACTCTCTCTGAGGTTTCGCCATGCTCCAAATGCGCCCCGGGTGTGAATGCTGCAACCGAGACTTGCCGCCGGATTCAGCCGATGCCCGCATCTGTTCTTTCGAGTGCACGTTCTGCAGCGAGTGCGCAAGCGGACGCCTTGCAGGCACATGCCCGAACTGTGGTGGCGAGTTGCTTCCGCGTCCGTCGCGGCCGGCGGCCAAGCTTGAGAAGTTTCCGGGTTCGACGACGCGGGTTTTCAAGCCTGAAGGTTGTGCGGCGACAGCGTGAAGCGCCATCTTCAGGCATGTTCATCGAACTGGATGCTCGCGCAGGAGGCTCGGCGATACTTCCGGGCAACTTCGATACTTCGCTCCGACCAAACAAATGCGGTTACTTGCAACTGTCAGTGCCTCGGTAAAAAGCGATGCCTACGATGGAATGGCATACATCTACTGCCACGACCCGAAGCAGGACTATTGTTTCTCGCTAACTCGTAGAGTCGACTCCGGCGACATCGAGGTGATGGTTGTCGACCAAGTAGTGCATCGTGTCGACCGGTTGGAGGTTGCCCTTCATGCGTCGGGCCTTATCGCAACGCTGAGCACGCAGGCGGCTTCGTTGCTCGACGGCCACTCCAAATATGAGATCGAGTTTCTGCCAGGAAACTGGAGCCGACAGAATGTTGAGGAAGCACTGGCCGCAATCTTCCGTGGGAAAGATGGCTTGACTGCAAATGGCTGAGCAATCCGCCGCGCCATCTCGCGGACCTGAGCACCCAACCGGGCAGGTTCGACCGCTCTAAACTGGGCCCATGAATCAACGCGTGCTTCCCGACCCGGACCGATACGCCATCTGCCCACGGGAAGGCCCTGTCTTGCCCTTCTACGACGGTGCATTTGAAGCCGCCTATGTGCTTCTTAATCCGTTCATGCGTCCCAATTCGGACACGTTTGACTTGACCGATGCCGCGCCGGAAAAACAAAGCGCGGACGAGATTTACCGAGCATTTGAATCAGTCCGGTGGTCCCAGGTGCGTGACCTCTGTGGATTTCCTTCGATCGCGTCAATCGACGTGGCACTGAGGACAATGATCGGAGGTTTGAGAAAGGACCGTGCCGACAAGGAGCTTGCCGATGTACTAGCGAATTCGCTGAGCCAGCACAGATTGCTCCCTCCTGTTGAAGGTCTGTTTCCAGAGTTGATTCAGGAGCCAGTCCTGTCATTCATACAGTCACTCGCGCAGGAATGGCTTTGGGTGGGTGACGAGTTCTGTACTGAACGTAAGCTCTGCTGGATCGACGATCTAAAACCCGCAAGCGCCAAGGTCGCGCTCTTGAGCGGAAGTGTGTTCACCCCAGACAAGGCCAACCTCTGGACTGTCCATTGGGATAGCCACTTCACGATTTTTTGTTCGTCCAGACTGAACGTCGAACGCCTTGCCCGACACCCCACCCTGGAAGGTTTCGTGTGCGCTCCTGAAACCGAAATCTATTGGAGCTTGCAAAGCGTTTAGCGGCGACGAACGTCCGCCAGCGAAGATGAGCGCGACAGCGTAGGCCATCGCGTATCACCTAGAAGGGATCAACAAAGAGTGGCCACCACCATGTATTGCTGGCGATGCAAGATCGATCTGCCGATTCTCACGGAGGAGGAATATCGACAGGTCCTCCCTACGAGTTTCATGGAGCAGATCCGGGAATATCGCGAAAAAACCGGGGCTGATTTACGTCAGGCACAGGCGGACGTTGGCGAGCGAGCGCTAGCGACTTATGAGCGCATCAGTGGTTTCAAAGAAACCAATCCCCTTGCTCTCTACCACCATCGCCTGAGCCTCTATGGGCCACCTTGCGCTGAATGCGGGAAACCACTTCGGACGCCCGCCGCAAACTATTGCGCGGCTTGCAGCGCGCCACGCGGCCGTTCCAACGCTACGCGTTGACTACCACCGACCAGCCCGATTCGGCCAAGACCAGCCGCTCACTAAGCCGCTCATTTCTAAACTGGTTTCCCTTCACAGCCTGACGTCAAACCATGGACTTCTACGACGACCTCGCCCCGCTGTATCACCTGATCTTCCCCGACTGGAGCCACAGCATCCGGCGGCAGGGCGAGCAGCTCGACAGCGTCATCCAATCAGAATGGCCCGGGCATCGCACGGTACTCGATGTCTCCTGCGGCATCGGCACCCAGACTCTCGCGCTTGCCGGACGGAGCTACTCCGTCGTCGGGTCAGACCTGTCGACCAGGGAAATCGAGCGTGCGCGACGCGAAGCAGACCTTCGTGGCTTGACCATCGATTTCAAGGTCGCAGACATGCGCACGGCCCACGAGGACCACGGTACTGGATACGACCTCGTCATTTCGTGCGACAACTCGGTCCCTCACCTGCTGACCGACGAGGACCTGCTGCTTGCGTCGCGCCAGTTCTTCGCATGCTTGCGCCCCGGCGGCGGATGCGTCATCACGGTCAGGGACTACGACAAGGAAGAGCGCGGGACGAACCTGGTCAAGCACTATGGCGCGCGGGTTGAGGACGGCAAGCGGTACGTGCTGTTCCAGGTCTGGGATTTCGACGGCGACCACTACGACCTTTCCTTCTTCGTCGTCGAAGACGCACTGGCCACCGGGCTGGTGAAGACCCGTGTCATGCGCTCCAGGTACTACGCAATCCCAGTCGATCGTCTTTGCGAGCTGATGCGAAAGGCTGGCTTCGAGAATGTGAAGCGACTCGACGCCGCGTTCTATCAGCCTGTCTTGGTCGGAACCAAGCCTGCGACTGGCTCGCTTGCTTAGAGCCGACCAGAAGCGGACCTTCCGACGTACCTTGTCCAACCTAGCCACTCGCAACCTCCCCTCATCGAATGGAAAGCATCAGATCACTTTCTCCGGAGAACATTTCTGAGTTCGTGCCACTGTATCGCTCAGTGTTTAATGCACCCCCTTGGAATGATGGCTGGACGGAGGCAGTCGCTGCAGAGCGGCTTGCAAGTTTTGCGCAATCACCCGCGTTTCAAGGCATGGGCTTGTCAATGCATGGAGAAGCCATTGGCCTTGTTCTGGGCTGGGGCGAGCGTTGGGTGCAAGGCTGGGTTTTTCACATCAAAGAGATGTGCATCCATGAACGTTACCAAGGGCAGGGATTCGGCGCGAAGCTTATGCGGGGCTTCGAGGAACACCTTCAAGCGCGCGGATTCATGAGTGCGAATCTTCAAACAGGCGAATCGGTTCCCGCGAGGAAATTCTATGAGGGCCTCGGCTACAAGCAGTCTGGATACGTCAGCCTGCTCAAGAAGCTCGGTTGAAGCTGTACGTCGGCTCAGGCGCCCCTTTCGCGCCGTCCATCGTGCAGCAAGCCGCACGCAGCATGGGCGGCAATGCGAGACTCACCACAGGCCTCGATGACCGCGGCGTCGGGTTTCTGGTGAGCGTGCCGAACACGGATTCCGAATGCGGCGGGTGACGGACTGAATCCAGGCCTCGTGTGCGGCGGCTCAGCGATTTACCATCACTGATTTTTGCGATCGCACCCCATGCATCAATCACTCGGCTTGGTGTCCCTCGTGGTGCCCGACTACGACAAGGCACTCGAATTCTTCGTCGGCACACTCGGCTTCGAGCTCGTCGAAGACACGCCCGTGCCTGCACAAGGAAAGCGGTGGGTCGTCGTCAAGCCGCAGGGCGGGCAAGGGGCCTGCCTTCTCCTGGCACAGGCGTCAGCGCCAGAACAGCAACGCGCCATCGGCGACCAGGCCGGCGGCCGTGTGCTCCTGTTCCTGTACACGGATGACTTCTGGCGCGACTACGAAAAGTACAAGGCTGCAGGCGTCGAGTTCGTCCGCCCGCCCGAAGAGCAGCCGCACGGGGTCGTGGCTGTCTTCAAGGACTTGTGCGGAAACATGTGGGACCTGATCCAGCCCAATGCCAGCAACAGGAGCTGGCAGCTGTAAGAATGCCCTCCCGCCGTTGCACGAACCTCACTCTCCACCCGCGAAAGAACCGCCCATGACCGAGACCGCCAAGGTAAAAGGACCCGCCTCGTACTTCCCCTCCATCGAGAAGACCTACGGCCAGCCGATCGCGCATTGGATGGACCTTCTTCAGGCTGCGGGGCCCCTCAAGCACATGGAGCTCGTGAGCCAGCTCAAGACCCAGCACCAGATGGGTCACGGGCATGCGAATGCCTTGGTGGCCGCGTTTCTTGCGAAGAAGTAGCACGGGCCCGACCGCTCCTCGATGACACCCCAGAAGCAGCAGCTCGAACAGCACTTGGAAAACCGTGATCTCGTCTCGATCTATCGGACGGGCATCGACGATTCGCAGATCCAAGGCTTCGCGCTGGCGGTATCGTCAGAACTGGTCCTGATTCAGTACGTCTACGACTTCCGGTTGGACGGCTTGATGGCGCTGCGAACTGAAGACATCACACAGGTGGAATTGACGGCCACTCACAGCCTCCAGAAGAAGCTGATCTTCGAAGAAGGCTTGGGGCAGCAGGTTCCCTTTGGCTTCGAGTTTGACGTGCGCAGTTGGCGCACGTTGATTGCACAACTGACCTTGCGTCACGCGCTGATGATCGTGGAATGCGAGGCCGGCGAAATCAACGAGTTCTTGATCGGGCGAGTTGTTCAGACCGAAGGCGATTCGCTGCAAATCGAGCATTTCACGGGGGCCGGCAACTGGGCAGGCAGCCCATCCCTGGTGAGCTACCGAGACATCACGTGCTGCCAAGTCGGCAACAACTACGCGAATGTCTACCAGCGCCACTTCGAGCGCCTTGCGGGCGCCCTTCACTGAACAGCACGGACGCTTGTTCCGCAATGAGCTTGCCGGTCGAACGTGTCGAAGCAAATCCCCGCCGGCAACGAGCTCCCACTGGTACAGCAGCCCCGAACGTAGCCATTGGTGCACACTCGTCATACAATGAGAATAATTCTTATTTGGATGGCCTGGCCACCGCACTACGTCCGCCATGGCCGCCGATCCCGCTCTGCACCCGCACATCCACACCCTCTATAGCGAGCACCACGGGTGGTTGCAGGGCTGGTTGCGCAGGAAGCTCGGCAATGCCTTCGATGCGGCAGACCTCGCACAAGACACCTTCCTGCGCATCCTCACCGCGCCAGACCACACGCCCGAGAAGCAGTGCGACTGGCAATTGCGGGAGCCGCGCGCCTACCTGACGGTCGTTGCCAAGCGGCTGCTGGCCAACCTGTACCGGCGGCGTTCGCTGGAGCAGGCGTACCTCGAGGCTTTGAGCGCATTGCCCGAGCCGCTCGCGCCCTCGCCCGAGCAGCAGGCGATCATTCTCGAGACCCTGCAGGAGATCGACGCGATGCTCGACGGCCTGGCGCCGCCGGTGCGCCAGGCCTTCCTGATGGCGCAGCTCGAAGGGCTGGGCTATGCCGAGATCGCCGCGAAGCTGGGCGTGAGCGAGCGCACGGTCAAGCGCTACATGGCCGAGGCCATGGCCCGCTGCATCCTGCTGGTCGCGTGACGGTGCAACGCACGATGGCGGTCGAGGTCGACAAGGCCGTCGCCCTGCAGGCAGCGCAATGGTTCGTCCTGCTGCAGTCGGGCGAGGCCACGGCGGCCGAGCGCACGCAATGGACGCGCTGGCGGGCGGCCGACCCCGCGCACGAAGCGGCCTGGCAGCGCGCCGAGCAAGTCAGCAGCAAGTTCGGGAGGCTGCCGGGCGCGCTGTCGATGCCGGTGCTGGGCCGCGCGGTGCGAAGCGACCGCCGCACGGCCGCCAAGGCACTCGCCATGCTGCTGACCGCGGCGCCCGCTGGTTGGCTGGCCTGGCGCGCGTCGCCGGCGCGCGAATGGCTGGCCGACCACCGCACCGCCACGGGCGAGCGCCGCGAACTGCGACTGGCCGACGGCACGCGCCTGCAGCTCAACACCGCAACGGCCATCGACGTGGCCTACGGCGCGACGCAGCGCGTGGTACGGCTGCATGCGGGCGAAATACTCATCGACACGGCACCCGATGCCGTGCCCTCCTCCGACGCCTCCTACCGCCCCTTCATCGTCGAGACCGCGCAGGGGCGCCTGCGTGCGCTGGGCACGCGCTTCGTGGTCCGGCAGCACGAAGGCGATCGCAGCCAGCTGACGGTGCTCGACGGCGCGGTCGAGGTTCGCCCCGACAGCGCACGCAGCCTGGCGGCGGTGGTACGTGCCGGCGAGCAGGCCATGTTTTCTTCGACGGCCGTCGGCGAGGTCACGGCAGCAGCGCCCGATGCCGACGATTGGTCGCGCGGTGTCCTGCGCGCCAGGAGCATGCGGCTGCACGACTTCCTCGCCGAGCTGGGCCGCTACCGGCCCGGCGTGCTGCGCTGCGATCCGGCCGTGGCCGACCTGCGCGTGTCGGGCGTGTTCCAGCTGCGCGACACCGGTCCGGTGCTCGACAGCCTGCCGCAGGCCTTGCCGGTGGACGTGCTCTTTCGCACGCGCTACTGGGTCACGGTGGTGGCGCCGGGCGGTTGAGGCATCGGGTGCCGGCGGCGATTTCGGCCGCTGCGATTTTTTCTGTCGCGGCCTGTCCCCTTTTCTTTCCTCGCGTGTGAAGCCTTGAGGAACAGCAACTTCACACCCTTGTAGGAGAGAGAGAAACCCATGGCCCGTCGCCGACCGTCCCCCCTTGATTCCGACGCCGTCTCGTTGCGTGCGCTGTCGCTCGCCGTGCATGGCGCGTTGTTCGCCATGGCGTGCGCCGCCGCCGGGACGGTCGCCGCGCAGACACCGGGTTTGCCCAACGCACCGGCCACGCAGGCCGAAGCACGCAAGGCCTACAACATTGCGCCCGGCCCGCTCGACGAGGCGCTGTCGAGCTTCGCCGCCTCCGCCGGCGTGAGCATCACGATTCCGCCGGCCCTCGCGCAGGGCAAGCGCTCGCCCGGCCTGCAGGGCCAGCACGCCGTGGGCGAAGGCTTCGCGCGGCTGCTGGCCGGCTCGGGCCTCGAGGCGGCGGGCGGCGCGGGCGGCGCGTATGCGCTGCGCCGCTCGAGCATCGGCGGCCCTGCAGACACCGGCGCCGACGGCAGCACCACGCTCGCACCCGTCACCGTCACGGCCGAGGCCGAACGCAGCGCCACCACCGAAGGCACGCGCTCGTACACGGCGCGCGCGCTGACGCTCGGCAAGGGCGAGCAGGCGCTCAAGGACATTCCCCAATCGGTGAGCGTGATCACGCGCCAGCGCATGGACGACCAGGGCCTCGTCGACCTGCGCGATGCGGTCAACAACGTCACGGGCGTGGTGGGCGTCAAGGGCGTGGGGCCGGGCATGGTCCTCACGTCGCGCGGCTTCCAGATCGACGCCTGGCAGTACGACGGCGTGCCCGTGCCGCGCAACATGTACTCGCTGGGCAACTGGGCCACCGAAGACACCGTGTTCTTCGACCGCGTGGAAGTGCTGCGCGGCGCCTCGGGCCTGCTGCAAGGCACCGGCAGCCCGGGCGGCGCGATCAACCTCGTGCGCAAGCGCGGCCAGCCCGAGAAGACGCTCACGCTCACGGGCAAGGCGGGCTCGTGGGACCACTACGGCGCGCAGCTCGACGCCGGCGGTCCGCTCAATGCCGAAGGCACGCTGCGCGGCCGCGTGGTGGTCGACGAAGACCGCAGCCACTCGTTCACCGACTACGTGTGGCGCAAGACGCGCTCGCTCTACGGCGCCATCGACTACGACATCTCGCCCGACACCACCGTCGGTTTCGGCGTGAGCCACTCGCACGCCAAGGGGCGTCCGATGCTGCGCGGTTTTCCGCGCTACCCGGACGGCACTGACATCGGCCTGCCGCGCTCCGTGTTCACGGGTGCCCTGTGGAACCACAGCGACATCGAGCAGACCACGGTGTATGTCGACGCCGAACACCGCTTCAACGACAAGTGGAAGCTGAAGTTCTCCGCGCTCGGCATGAACGAGAAGAACAGCGCGCAGCACCAGCGCATGCACGGCGACGTGCAAGCCGACGGCAGCGGGCTGAACTTCGCCGACTGGGACACCCGCTTCGATTCGCGCAAGCTCGGCTTCGACGTCTACCTGCGCGGACGCTTCGACGCACTGGCGATGCAGCACGACCTGACCATCGGCGCCAACTACTCGAAGTTCGAGTCGACCGACCGGTATGCGCGCCGGTTCAGCGGCGGCGGCAACATCTTCGCCATCGACCACAACCGCCCGGCGCAGAACTACGACACCATCATGGCCGCCGGCGGCGGAAAGAGCCACACGCACTACGACGTGCGGCAAAAGGGCATCTACGGCAGCTGGCGGGCCCAACTGGCCGAGCCGCTCACGGCCATCGTCGGCGCGCGCCTGAGCTGGTACGACTACCTCTACTCGAGCCAGTCCGCAGGCTTCACGAGCACCGTCAGCACGTCGGGCGAAGTGACGCCCTATGTCGGCCTCGTGTTCGCGCTCAACAAGCAATGGTCGGCCTACGCGAGCTACACCGACGTGTTCGAGCCGCAGACCGAGCGCACCGTCTCGGGCGACGGGCTCAAGCCCATCATCGGCAGCAACTACGAGGTGGGCCTGAAGGGCGAGCTGATGGACGGCCGCCTGAACACCTCGCTGGCCGTGTTCCGCTACAACCACACCAACCGCGCCGTGACCGACCGCGACGGCGGCTTTGCCTGCGACGGCTGGTATTGCTCCAAGTCGTCGGGCAAGGTGCGCAGCCAGGGCTTCGAAGCCGAGGTCAGCGGCGAGGTCGCGCTGCGGCTGCAGCTCACGGCGGGCTACACCTACAACACAACCCGATTCCTCGAAGACCCGGACAACAAGGGCAAGATCTTCAGCCAGTGGACGCCCAAGCACATGCTGCGCGTGTGGACCAACTACCAGCTACCGGGCGACTGGAGCCGGCTCAGCGTGGGCGGCGGCTTCAGCATCCAGAGCCACACGCTGGGCTACGACCGCACGTACAAGGTGCCCGGCTTCGCCGTGTGGAGCGCACGCCTGGCCTACCAGCTGACGCCGGAGGTGGCGCTGGCCGTCAACATCAACAACATCTTCGACAAGCGCTACTACATCCCGGCCTACAGCGAGGCCAACGGGAACAACAACTATGGCGATCCGCGCAATGTGCTGTTCACGGTGAGGTACACGCCGAAGCTGTGAGTTGTGGAGAAGGGGCACGCGGTTGGCGTGGCCCTTTTTCGGTCTCTCGCTACCAAAGCGCGGAAAATCGCCTCGGCATGAACTACACGATTTCGAACGAACGAACCGTCACCTGGCAGGAGTTTGGCCATCTGATGGCGTCGGTCGGTTGGGGCAGCGGGTACGACGAAGCATCGTTCGAACGCTCCCACCGGGCCTACCCGCTCGTCGTCCACGCACGTGCAGGCAGCGGCGCGCTTCTCGGCTATGTCTCAGCCTTCAGCGACGGGGCATTCACGACGATGCTCGGTGAACTGGTTGTCCACCCGAACGCCCAGGGCTCGGGCATCGGCCGGGCGCTACTGAGCGCCGTTGAAGCGGAGTTTCCTGGTGTCCCTGTCTACGTGAAGGCACTGGGCAATGCGAAGCGATTCTTCGAGGCATGCGGCTATCGCAGCCCGAGCGAAGAAATGACAGTGCTGTTCAAAAAGGCTCGTCCTCGCTCCGCGCAGGCTCTTTGATCAGTGCATGGCCCCGAAGCGAGAGACACAACGAACGCCTCCTGATGATGAGTAACCCCGAAACGACTGCGTGGGTACGGGCGAACGCTGGACGCGTCATGCATGAGTGAAAAGCTGAACTTCGTATGGGGTGCCATCGGCCTCCTGGTCCTGCTGGGCGGCACGGTTTTCTGGCTCCGACACGACCTGAAGCGCCTGCGCAGCCTCAAGCGAAAGCTGCGGCTCGGCGCCCTGCTTACGCAGGCAGAACAGGACGAGCTGGCGTCGCTGCAGGGAAAGTACCCCTGGGCCTGACGACCGCCCTCGCCTTCACGACGTACCTCGAACGGATCAGAACCTGATCCGCACCGAAGCCGCACTGCGATCGGCTTCGCCGTGGAACACGGCCTCGATGTTGTTGCCATCCGGGTCCAGCACGAAGGCCGCGTAGTAGCCCGGGTGGTAGGTGCGTTCGCCCGGCGGGCCGTTGTCCCGGCCTCCGTGCGCCAATGCGGCCTTGTAGAAGGCGTCCACCATGGCCCGGTCTTGCGCCTGGAATGCGATGTGGTGGCGCCCGGTGAGTTCGCCCTGCACTTCGTCGCTGTCGCGCGTCGACACGAATAGTTCGTCGGCCCAGAAGTTGCGCGCGTCGGAGCCGCCCATCGGGATCTTCAGCGCTTCGAAGACGGCGCTGTAGAAGGCCTTGCTGGCCGCCAGATCGCGAACGACCAGTCCGATGTGGTCGATCAGGCGGCCGCGATGCAGTTCTTTTTGCGTACTCATGAAGCGCTCCTGTCAGTGGAGATCGGAGTGGCGGAATCTACCAAAGCCAACCTCGGATATCGAGCGACAGGGTTTGCATCTCAGGGCCGACTCAGCTTCAGCAATTTCTTCCATGCGGCCAGCGACGCGCCATGCGATGGCGGGTGCGCCTGCAGCCATGTCTGCGCCGATGCGTGCGGCGGATAGTGGCTTCGCAGCGCCGGATCGGCACCGGCCGCCACCAGCAGCCGCGCGATCTCGAGGTGGTCGTGCTCCACGGCGCGCATCAAGGCGTTGCCCGTCCAGAACCCCGCTGGCGGCAAGGCGCTTTCAGTGCCGGGCGCGGGTGCGAACGGCAACCGGCCGACAGGTAGCGCGGCCTGCGGCGATGTCGATGCACCTGCCTGCGGTGCGAGCGAAGCGTTGTCGCAAGGAGGCGGCAGCACATGGACTAGGCGGGGCAGCCCCGACGAGGTCTGCGGCTGCGGCACCAGCTCGCTGCGCAGCGGCGCGGGGGTCTGGTGGTTCACGTCGACGCCCAGGGCCAGCAAGACGCGCACGGCCTCCACGTTGCCGGCATCGACCGCCGACGCCAACGGCGTCATGCGTCCGCAAGCGACCGTCTCGAAGGCGCGGTAGGCGGCCAACGCTTCTTGCGGCTTCTGCTGCAGGATCAGCAGGTAGACCCGTGCCTCGGCCGGTGCACCCGCTTCGAGCGACGGCCACTGCGGCGGGTCCATGGCCCGATGCAGCAGGCGGGCGGCCTCCAGATGCCCCTGCGTCGCCGCTGCGCGCACGGCGCGCTCGGTCGCCGGCAGGCCCTGCGCCAGCAGCAGGCGAACGATCCCCGCATCGCCGCCCCCGGCCGCCGCATCGAGCGCGTTGTGCCCATCGGCATCGGCGCCCCGCACCGCGTCCGGCGACATGACCGCCAGGAGCTGCCGGACGCTTTCCAGGCTGCCCTTCTCCGCCGCTACCGCCAGGGCCGACACGCCCTGCGCATCACGCACATCCGGCCGCGCGCCGGCGGCCAGCAGCAGCCGCACGCGCGCAGGGTCGTGCGCGTGCTCGATCAGCGGTGGGTTACTGGTCGCAGCATTGGGGTCCGCGCCCGCAGCCAGCAGCGCCTGGATGGCCCAGGTCGTGGGCGCGAAGAACAACGGAAGGCCGCCGTTGCGATCGGGCGTGTCGGGGTTCGCGCCCGCCTTCAGCAGCAGCGCCAGGGTCTGGCGGTAGTCGATGGCGTGCGTGTCGCTGATGCCGCCGGAGCCCGCGAACTTGGCTGCGCGCAGCAGTGCCGTCTCGCCGTCGTTGGCGTTGCGGTAGTTCACATCGGCATGGCGACGCTGCAGGAACTTCACCATCTGCGCGTTGCCCTGCTGCGCAGCCTTCATCAGCGGGGAGTCGCCCACATTGAAACCGTAGCCCTGCACATCGTTGGCACCAAAGCCCTGCGCAAGAAATGCCTCGACCTCGCGCAGGCGACCGCGCTCCACGGCATCGAAGAACGGGATCTGCGCTTGCGCGGACGTCGTGTCACGCGCGGGTTCGGCCTCGCCCGGGTGCGCCGGCATGTGGAGCATGAGAGCTGCTGCGAAGGCGATGCACCAATGAAAGGATGGGTTTCGTGTGAACACTGCGGTCAGGCCTCGCTGGCCTGTCGATCGATGCCCACCACAAGGCCTTGCAGCCACAGGCGGTGATCGCTGAAGGTACTCAATCGCTCCTCGGCCTCTTCCCTCGCAGCCAGGTGCTGATCCAGATACCGGAACCCGACCCGCCGTGCGGCCTCGTGCAGGACGCTCTCGGGCACATCGTTTTCGTACAGCACGTCGAACCGGGTCACCCAGAAGCCTTGCTCGGTCAACGCGATGCGCTCGAACGCGCGAGGGTCTTCCACGCTGAAATCGACGAACTCCAGGCCGTCCGAGTGAGCGCGCAGACCCGTCACCCGGCTGCTGCGATCCCACAACGGAACCCATGGCGGCCCGTCGGGTGTGCGGGCACCGTGGTACGCGAGGAACGGCGGCCCCAGGCAGACCGTGCGGAACACTTCATGGAGGCACTCGCCCATCGCCAGCTGCACCAAGGGCGCGGACGCGCCGAGCTGCTGCAGTGTCGCCACCCGCAAAGTCTCTCCCACCACCGTCATCCTGTGTCCTCCCTGATCTGCTGTCGGCCGATGTTAGCCATGCCCGCCCTGTGCAGCCGCTCTTGTATTCTTGCTTCCACGCCGCGCCGCATTCATTGACCGACTGCGCGGCCGCTTCAAGCCATGACTCCCTCTCACACCGACTTCTTCACCGACAAGGGCTATGTGCGGTTGGAAGGCTTCCATCCGCAAAAGCAGATCGCGGGCCTGCGGCAGAAACTGCTCGACGAGATCAAACGCCTGAAAGCCTTGTCCGGTGGAAAGAGCCTGCCCGGCGCGCTGCAAAAACTCCCCGTCTTCCAGCAGATCGGCAAGCTGTCCGCGCTCGCCAAGGTGCCCGGCGTGCACGAAGCGCTGGTGACGCCCGCGCTGATCGACTGCGTCACCCGACTCGGTGGGCGCGCCCCGACCGCCATCCAGGGCACGCAGCTGCTGCTGTCCCCGCCCCTTCAAGGCGCCTCGACCCTCACGGGCCTGAACTGGCACGTCGACGTCTCGACCCGACCGCAAGATCCGCTGCCGGGAATCCAGGCCTTCTTCCTGATCGACGACGTGGCACCCGGCGGCGGCGCGACGCTGGCGTTGGCCGGGTCGCATCGCGTCGGCGCGCCGGGGCGGGTTGCTGCCTCCGAGCTGCGGCAGCTTCTGAAGACGACCGGCGACCTGGCGCAAAGCCTTCACCCGCTGGGCATCGACCTCGTCGAGATGTCAGGACGCGCCGGTGACGTCTTCCTGATGGACCTGCGCCTCTTGCACACGCCCTCCGTCAACTCGACGAAGAACGTGCGGATGATGGCGACGACGCGATGCTTCCTGAACACCTAAGGCGAGTTCGCGAAGGGCCTCGCGTCACCAAACAGGTTACCCACCGCACTGGCATCGCACCCGCCTCAGGCGTAAGCTGACCACCGCCCGGCCAGCCAAGGCCATGCCGCCAAGCGGCACCCGCTGCGCCGAACTGTGCGAAAGGACCCACCATGCTGTCCGATTCGTCTGTCACGACCATGCTTCCCGTGAAGGACATGGACCGCGCGCGTGCCTTCTACGAAGGCTGCCTGGGCCTGAAGGCCGGTGGCTTGCGGCCCGACGGCAAGTTCGTCTACACGGTGGGCGGCAGCACGCTCGCACTGTTCCCCAAGCCCGAAGGCACCAAGGCCGACCACACGGCGATCAGCTTCCAGGTGCCGGACATCGCCGCCAGCATCGACAAGCTCAAGCGCGCCGGCGTGGTGTTCGAGGACTACGACTTTCCCGATCTGAAGACGGTCGACCATGTCTGCGTGCTCGGTTCGGAAAAGGCGGCGTGGTTCAAGGACACGGAAGGCAACTTCCTGTGCATCCACGAGGACCTTGCGCCGACGTAGCTGGCTCGCCGTGAGCAGCTACGGCGCCAAAGATTGGCCGTCCGGCAACTTCCGTCCCGCAGCGCGACGCGTCGAGGCGAACACGCTGGTGCCCAGCCACCGCCACAGGTCTTGCGCGTCGCACCTCGCCCCATCGACACGGATCTCGCGCGACTGAAGCGCTTGCGCAGGCGTGCGATCGCCCGTCCACACTTCGGTCAAGGCGCGCACGGAGGCATCCACCACGAGCGTCAGCTCGCGCCCCGGGTCGTCGCGGCACAGATCGGCCACGCCGTCCTCCACCACGAGCCACCACGTGCGCTCGCGCGTCCGTGCGTCGCGCAGCTGGAAGTGGATGATCACAGGCCGGGGCGGGAACTCCTGGATGCACGCGAACCGGCGCATGTCCCACATGAGCAGGCCCGCATCCAGTTCGTCGTCGCGCAGGCGGCTGCCGATCCACTGCGCACCCCAATGGCCCAGCGCCATGACGATGGGTCGAAGTTCCTCGCCGGCCTCGGTGAGGCTGTATTCCCACACCTTGCCGACGGTGTTGCGGTGCACGACACCGAATTCCTCGAGGCGGTGAAGCCGCTGCGCCAGCAAGCTGGTGGACATTCGCGGTACCCCGCGATGCAGGTCGTTGAAGCGCTTGCTGCCGCACAGCAATTCGCGCACGACCAGCGGCGTCCATCGCTCGCACAACACCTCGGCCCCCCTGGCGACGGTGCAGAACTGACCGTAGGTGTTTTCCATCGCCTCGTCTCCAGAGCGGCAACGCTTCAGATTCTGGACTTGTTCGCTCGCCTGGTCACGCGCAAGCTGCCCCCGACTTCCTCACTCTTTTCGGAGACGACTCATGACGATCCAACTCACACGCATGGACGGCGGGACCGTGGACCTTTCGCCGGAGATCCTGCAGTCGTTCAAGGCCACGTTCAAAGGCCAAGTGCTGACCGCGGAGGACCCGGCCTACGAGGAGTCGCGCAAGGTCTGGAACGCGATGATCGATCGCCGCCCGGGCCTGGTGGCGCGCTGCACCGGCACGGTCGATGTCGTGCAGGCTGTCCGGTTCGCGCGCCAGCACGGGCTTCTGAGTTCCGTGCGCGGCGGCGGCCACAACATCGCAGGGCTCGCGGTCTGCGAGGGCGGCCTCATGATCGACATGTCGCTGCTCCGAGGTGTCTGGGTCGATCCGGCGCGTCGCACGGCGCGCGCGCAAGCGGGCTGCACGCTGGGCGACGTCGACCGCGAGACGCAGCTGCACGGGCTCGCCGCCGTGCTCGGTTTTGTGTCTGCCACCGGGATTGCAGGCCTCACCGTCGGCGGCGGATTCGGCTACCTCACGCGTCGCCACGGCTGGACCTGCGACAACGTGGTCTCGATGGAGGTCGTGACGGCCAGCGGCGAGGTCCTGCGTGCGTCTGCGGACGAGAACGAGGACCTGTTCTGGGCGCTGCGTGGTGGCAGCGGCAACTTCGGCGTCGTCACCTCCTTCGAGTACCGGCTCTTTCCCGTCGGCCCCGAAATCCTGGGCGGTGCGATCGCATGGAGCGGCGACGACGCCCGGCAGGTTCTCGACGCCTACCGTGCGTTCAGCGCAGAGGCCCCGCGCGAACTGACCAGCGTGGCGGTTCTGCGGATCGCGCCGCCGGCCCCCTGGCTCCCGAAGGAGGTGCACGGCAAGCCGATCGTGGCCATCTTCGTCTGCTACACCGGCAAGGTCGAAGAGGGAGAGGCATTGATCGCACCGCTGCGCGCGCTTGGCCGGCCGGTGGCCGACATCGTGACGCGCCGGCCCTACACGCAGATGCAGAGCCTGCTCGACGCCACGCAGCCCAAGGGACGGCGCTACTACTGGAAGTCGCACTACCTGCCAGGCATTGATCAGCGGAGCATCGACCTCGCCGTGACGCATGCGGGCCGGATTCAATCGCCCCATTCGGCCATCCTCCTGTTCCAGATACAGGGTGCGCTGGGCGAGCTGCCTGCCGGGCATTCGCCAGCGGGCAACCGGGACGCGGCCTATGTGCTGAACATCGCGGGCTCCTGGGAGCAGCCGGGCGACGACGACATCCACATCCAGTGGGCGCGGGACTGCTTCGAAGCGACGCGCGCCTGCTCGACAGGCGGGGCCTACATCAACTTCCTGACGGAGGAAGAGGGTCAGGACCGCATCGAAGCCGCGTACGGCCGGGCCAACCTGGACAAACTCGCAGCACTCAAGCGCAGGTACGACCCCGAGAACTTCTTCCGTCACACAAAGAGCGTCTCCGGCTGAACCGATCGTCGGCGACTTGTTGACGGCCCTTCACAGGTGCATTCAGCGCGGGCGCCCGGTGACCTAGTCCCACGCAGGAAGCTGCAGCAAGGCATCCGTGGGACGGTCCAGGATGTCGACGCCAGCGAAAGCGGTCCCGCCCGGCAAGAGCCGGGCGTCGCAAATGACTTCCCAGCCGTGGTTTTCAGTGCGCCGGGCCAGGCACACCTCCTCGCCGGCCGCAAGGAGCTTGACGCATTCGCCGACGCTGACGCGCTGTGCCGTGCCAAGAGAAAACTCCGTCGAACCGAACTCCTTCTCCACGACCGGGTGAATGGCGACGAGGTCCACCTTTCCGTCCTTGAAGTGAACAGCGGTAATTGCGTGCTGGGCCATCTTCGACCTCCATTCGTGCAGAGAGAGCCCCGACGGCCCACGCTTCGACTGTACGCCCGCAGCGGCAAGCTCTGCGTCGTCATGGCGAAAAGCCGATGCCGGCGAAGGGGGCGGCTGGCGCGCCAGCTGAGGCTACAAGCTGCGGGCGATCTGCTCGCGCAGCCACCGATGCCCCGGGTCGCGATGCCGGCGCTCGTGCCACAGCATCGCCATCTCGTAGCCCGGCACGTCGAGCGGCGCTTCCACCACGCGCAGCCCCGGCGCGCCGCGCGCCAGGCGCTCGGGCAGCATCGCGACCATGTCGGTGCTGGCCAGCACGGACATCATGAAAAGAAAGTGCGGCACCGACAGCGCCACGCGCCGCGTGAGGCCCTGCGCCGCCAGCGCCTCGTCGGTCGGCCCGGCAAAGCCGCCGCCGCTGAGCGACACCACCACATGCTCCAGCGCGCAGAACTGCGCCAGCGTGGGCCGGCGCTTCAGGCGCGGGTGCCCTGCCCGCCCGGCCAGCACGTAGCGCTCGTGGAACAGCACGCGCCGGTGCAAGCCGGGCGGTGCACCGACGCTGGTGTGGAAGAACAGGTCGATTTCCGCCTGCTCGAGCTGGCGCGCCATGCGCGTCGGCACGGCCTCGACCACGGCCAGCCGGGTGTTCGGCGCGGCCGCGCGCAGGCCGGCCAGCGCGGGCAGCAGGATGGCCGACTCGGCGTAGTCGGCAGCGGCCACGCGCCAGGTGGTGGTCGCCTTGGCCGGGTCGAAGGGCTGGCTGGGCGCCACCGCGCGGCCCAGCGATGCGAGCGCTTCGCGCAGCGGCTCGCGCAGTTCGTCCGCACGCGCGGTCGGCCGCATGCCGCGCTGCGCGGGCACGAGCAGCGGGTCATCGAAGAGCTCGCGCAGCTTGGCGAGCTGCACGCTCACCGAGGGCTGCGAGAGGTTCAGGCGCTCGGCCGCGCGGGTCACGTTGCGCTCGGCCAGCAAGGTGTCGAGCGTGACCAGCAGGTTGAGGTCAATGCGGCTGAAATTGTTCATGGCGATACCTGGCATTCAAACTATTCATTTCCAATATAGCTTGGCAATACCTAACCTGAGGGCATCTTCACTCGAACCCTTTGACACCGTGAACATCCTGCTGGTTATTGCCCATCCCGAAGCCGCCTCGCTGAACGGCTCGCTTCATCGCTTCATGGTCGAACGCCTCACGAGCGCGGGCCATTCCGTGCGCGTGTCCGACCTGTACGCGATGCGCTGGAAGCCCGCGCTCGACGCCGACGACTTTCCCGCGCGCGACACCGCCGCGCCCTTCGACCCCGTGCTCGATTCGCTGCGCGCCTTCGAAGGCGGCACGCAGACCGCCGACATCGCCGCCGAGCAGGAGAAGCTGCTGTGGGCCGACGCGGTGATCCTGCAGTTCCCGCTGTGGTGGTACTCGATGCCCGCCATCCTGAAGGGCTGGATCGAGCGCATCTACGCCTACGGCTTTGCCTACGGCGTGGGCGAACATTCCGATACACACTGGGGCGACCGCTTCGGCGAAGGCACGCTGGCCGGCAAGCGCGCGATGCTGGTGGTGACGACCGGCGGCTGGGCCTCGCACTACGCCCCGCGCGGCATCAACGGGCCGATGGACGACCTGCTGTTCCCCATTCACCACGGCATCCTCTACTACCCCGGCTTCGACGTGCTGCCGCCCTTCGTGGTGCACCGCACGGGCAAGGTCGATGCCGCAGCCTATGCACGCATCACCGGCGAGCTGGGCGAGCGGCTCGACACGCTGTGGACCACCGACCCGATTGCGTTCCGCCCGCAGAACGGCGGCGACTACGAAATTCCGGCGCTCACGCTGCGCGAACACATCGCGCCGGGCCGCGCGGGCTTCGGTGTGCACCGCAAAAACAGCGAATCTGAAACTTTGGTTTTCGAGCCCGGCCGCCTTTAACCACGCCGGGAACAGGTGGATTCGCAAGAGACTTCAAATCGTCGCGACAACGCAGCAAGATGCGCATCCGCCGATTCGTCCGAAGGAGCTTGTCCATGTTCGCTACGCCAGAACGCACCGTCAAGATTCCGGGCCCCGACCATGCGATCACCATCACGCCGAATCCGTTGCGCGTGGTGGTGTCGGTGGGAGGCCATGTCATTGCCAGCTCGCGCGAAGCGCTGACCTTGCGTGAATCGCATTTCGGCACGGTGCATTACCTTCCGCGCAAGGACGTGCGCATGTCGCTGCTGGAGCGCACCACGCATGCGACCTACTGCCCGTACAAGGGCGAGTGCGCCTACTACAGCATTCCAGCCGGCGGCGAGCGCTCGGTGAATGCCGTGTGGACCTACGAGTCACCCTATGAATCGGTCGCGCCGATCAAGGACTACGTGGCCTTCTATCCGGACCGCGTGGGCACGATCGAAGAACGCTGCTTCTGACGACCGCTCCACCCCGTTCGTGAAAAAACCGGCCCTTGCTTTCGCAAGGCCGGTTTTTCTTTCCCTGGCCCGCCGACACCCGCCCCGTGGGGCCGAGTGCGCGTGCCTGCCTGTCAGACCGATCGATTACAGCGGCAGTGCTTCGCCGCGTGCGGCGGCACGGGCTTCGGCGCGCACGCTGGCGCGGTCCAGGCCGCTGGCCAGCACCGGGGCCACGCGGGAGGTCACGGCCTCGCTGTAGGGGTTCTCGCTGCGAGCGGCCACCACGGCCTGGGCGCGCACGGCGTCGCGGCTCACGGTCGACACGAACACCTGTGCGGGGCCTGCCTCGGCGCCGGTGGCATAGGGGTCGGCGCTGTGCGCGGCCACGACGGCTTGTGCGGCGACATCGGCGCGGCTGGCGGCCGAGGTCAGGCGATGCACGCCTTCGTAGGTTTCAGCGTGGGCGGCACCGGCGACGGCCATCAGGGCAACAGCAACGGCGGAGAGGATCTTCGAGGCGTTCATGGCGGTTTCCTTCTTCAATTCAGTTCAGTAGTACAAGTGTTTGCTTGGATGGTTTGAACCGGTCTTGGGTGGGTCACCGTCCCTCTTCTTGAAGGGCGGCCAACTCGCTCGGGGCCTGTTCATCCGGATCGGTTTTGGGGGCCGGTCCGTGAGATGAATTGTGCGGCGGGATCTAGGTAAAAACCCGCGGCAAAAAGAACCACGGCGTTCCCGAAAAGGAAACAATGCGGCGCGGCGGCGCCGCCATCACCCCCAGGTCAGCGGGTCGAGCCGAAGATAAAAGTCGAGCCGGCCGTCGTCGGGCGCGTCGATGCCCAACTGCGCGAAGAGCAAGGCATGCGCGGCGCGCGCGTCGGCCGCATCGCGCCAGCTCTCGCGCGCATTGCCCAGCAGCAGCGACAGGTCGACATACCGGTCCGCCGTGCCCAGCCGCCCCACGTCGATGAGGCCCGTGCATTGCAGCGTCTGCGGATCGACCAGGAAGTTCGGCAGGCAGGCATCGCCGTGGCACACGACGCAGTCTTGCGCTTCCTGCGCGAGCCGGTGCTGCAGGTCGGCGTGCAGCCGCGCCAGCAGCAATGGCGGCGACACGTCCTGCTGGTCGGGGTCGAGGAACTCCGGGTTCACCGCGCCGCGTGCGACGACATCGGCGGCGCGGTCGAACATGGATGACAGCGGGCGCGCGAAGGGGCACTCGCCCGCCGAGATCTCGTGCAGCGCGCGCAGGCGCCGCGCCATCGACGGCCAGGCACGCAGCAACTCGGCCGCCGGCAGGTCGCTGGCCGGCACGCCCGGCACCGCGGCCGTGACCAGGCAGGCGCCTTCGGGCGTCGCGCGCCAGTCGAGCACGCGCGCGGAGCCGACGTTGTACGGCGCGAGCCATTCGGTGCGGCGACGCTCTTCGTCGAGCTGCGCGGCGCCCGCACCGAGCGACACCTTCGCGAAGGCCGCGCCGTCGCTGCGGCGGAACACCGCATCGCCCGACTCGCCCTCGCTGGCCGGGGTCCACGTCGTGCCGGCGGGCAACCGGGGCAGCAGCTGTTCGACAGTGCTCATGCCTCAGTGCCCCACCGACTTCGAGAACACGTTGACCACCACCACGCCCGCGATGATCAGCCCCAGCCCGACGATGGCCGGCGCATCGAGCGTCTGGCCGAACCAGAGCCAGCTCACCACCGAGATCAGCACGATGCCCACGCCCGACCAGATCGCATAGGCGATGCCGGTGGGCAGCACGCGCAGCGCGAGCGAGAGAAAGTAGAACGACACGGCGTAGCCCACCACCGTGGCCACGCTGGGCCAGAGCTGGGTGAAGCTGTCCGAGGCCTTGAGGAAGCTGGTCGCGAGCACTTCGACGACGATCGCGACAGCGAGGTATGCATAGGTCAGGGTCATCGCCGGACTCTAATCGCGCGCAGTCCGTGCGGCCCCGGTGGCCTTGCGTGATCCGGGGCCGAAGACGCGTGCGTTTGACGCTCTCTCGAAGCTGTGCGCACAGCACCAGAAGCTTCAGGGCGGCAGCAACAACGGTCCGCAGTTGGTATCGGTGACGAACACCGCCATCAGCTTCGCGGGCTTCACCGGGTCGGGGTTCTCCGCGAACATGTGCAGCGTATTCGGCGGCTCGAAGAAGGTCTCGCCGCTCTTGAAAGTGCCCACCGGGCCGCCGCCCAGTTGCGAGCGGATGGTGCCTTCGACAATGATCGCGGTCACCGAGCCCGGGTGACGGTGCGCGGGCGAATAGGCCAGCGGCGGAAAGTCGACCAGCACCGTCGTCACCGACTTCCCGGGCACATGCGGCAGCGCCTCGCACGACAGCACCTTGACCTGCGTCGCCGGCCGCGCCGTCGCCTCCGAGCCTGCGGGCACGGGGGCGGACGCGAACATCGGCCGCGCCACCGAGCTGCACACGTCGGCGAACCACTGCACGGCCTCCTGCTGGCCGGTGCGCGGCATCAGCGCCCAGCCGGCGGCGAGCACCAGCGACAGCCCCGCGAGGCCCGCGCCGATCGACGGCGTGCGATGCCAGCGTTCGGCCTTCACGACACGACCTCCTGCGACAACCGCAGCGCCGCATGCCACCCCAGTTCGCGTTTTGCCTTCTCGCTGCTGACCTCGGCGCTGTCCTCCGCGATGTTGAAGATGCCGCCGCGCGCATGCCGCATCGCGAGCAGCGCCGCCCAGCCCGCGGCCTCGACATGCACCGGGCTCGCGCCCTTCGGTGCCGCGTTCGCAGTGCCCGGCCCATGCAGCTGCCCATAGCGCAGCACCGTGCCCGTGAGGCCGACGGCACCCAGCACGCTGCGCTCCAGCGCCGCCACGCCGTCGATGCTGATGCGGCGACCGCCTTCAGCCCCGAGGTCGAGCGGGTCGCCCTCGGTGTGCGGCGTCGGCCCGGGCGCATAGGCCCAGGCGATGCTCTGCGCAATCAGCTGCGTCGCACCGGCCGCCAGCGCCGCCGCCACGAGGTTCCGCGTGCCCTCGATGCGCACGCGCGCATTGCGCACCACCGCCTCGGCCATCAGCGCCGGAGCCAGGTCCCGGGGCAGATCGGTGAGCTGGTGGATGACGACCGTGGGCGCGATGCGCACCAGCGCGTCGCGCAAGGCCTGCGCGTCGAACACGTCGACGACGACCGGCGTGGCGCCGCGCGCCTCCAGCGCCGCCGCACGCTCGGCGCGGCGGGTGCCGCCGTACACCGTGTGGCCGGCCTCGAGCAGCAGCGGGATCAGCGCCGAGCCCACGGCCCCGGTCGCGCCCGCCACGAATACCTTCTCGCCCATTGCGTGTCCTTCTTTCCTACTGGCTGCTCGAAGCCACGAGCTTAGGATCGGGATGCACCAGACGAAAGAACCAAGAATCGTCAAAATGAATGGGCCATGATCGAACCGCCAGACAACGCCTTCCCCGGCATCGACCGCTCCACGGCGACCCCGCTGCATCGCCAGGTCTATGAGCGCTTTCGCACGGCGATCGAGCACGGCGTGCTGCGCCCCGGCGACCGCGTGGCCTCGGCGCGCAGCCTGGCCAGCGAGCTGGGCGTGGCGCGCGGCACGGTGGAAGCGGCCTACAGCCAGCTCGCGGGCGAAGGCTATTTCTGCGCGCAGGGACAGGCGGGCACGGTGGTGTCGCCGTCACTGCCGGAGCAGCGGCCGGTGCGCGCGGGTTCGCGTCCCGTCGCGGATGCGCCCGCACTGGCCGGCCCCGCCGTTCCGCCACCGCTGCAACTGGGCATCCCGGCACTCGACGCCTTTCCGCGCAAGCTCTGGGCGCGGCTGATGGCCCGCCGTGCGCGCGCCATGGGCGCGGCCGACCTGTTCTACGGCGACCCCGCAGGCCATGCGCCGCTGCGCGAGGCCATCGCAGCCTACCTGCGGGTGTCGCGCGGCGTGGCCTGCCAGCCGGCGCAGGTCTTCGTCACCGGCGGCTACCGCGCGTCGCTGGCGCTGGTGGCGCGCACGCTGCTCGCCAGGGACGACCGCGTATGGATCGAAGACCCCGGGTACGCGCCCACGCGCAACGTGCTGCACAGCGCCGGCCACCGCGTGGTGCCCGTGCCGGTGGACGACGAAGGCCTGGTGGTCGCGCGCGGCGTGCGCCGCTCGCCGAAGGCGCGCATGGCGGTCGTCACGCCCTCGCACCAGGCGCCGCTGGGGGTGTCGATGTCGCTGGCGCGCCGACTGCAGCTGCTCGACTGGGCCTCGCGTGCGAAGGCCTGGATCGTCGAGGACGACTACGACGGCGAGTACCGCTACGCCGGCGCACCGCTGCCCGCGCTCAAGAGCCTCGACGGACACGACCGCGTGCTGTACGCGGGCAGCTTCTCCAAGGTGCTCTACCCGGGCCTCGCGCTGGGCTACTTGGTGGTGCCCGAATCGCTGCGTGAACGCTTCGAGGACGCGGCGCGCATCGCGTCCAACGGCTGCCCGCAGATCACGCAGGCCACGGTGGCCGACTTCATGCGCGACGGCCATTTCTCGCGCCACCTGAAGAAGATGCGCCTGCTCTACGCGCGCCGCCGCGCCCTGCTGGTCGAGGCCTTGCACAGGGCCTTCGGCGACGGCGTGCGCATCGACCTGCAGGCCGGCGGCATGCACCTGATCGCGCGCTTCGAAGGGCACCGCGACAGCGACGTGGTGCTGGCGCGCCGCGCACAGGCGGCCGGTCTGAACTGCCAGCCACTGACAGCCCGGGACACCACGGCCGTTGAAAGCCAGGGGCTGCTGATGGGCTTCACCAACGTCGCCTCGTCCGCCCAGGTGCGACAGCTCGCAACCCGGCTGCGCGCGGCGTTGGGCTGAGGCTCAGGCGCGCAGATCGACTTCGGGCCGCATCGACGACGCGCCGTTCCAGCGCACCTCGAAGCCCGCGCCGCGGAACTGGCCGACCACCAGTTCGCCGACGCGCTGCATGTCGGCATCGCTGCCTTCGGGCGCGCCCCAGAACGCGAGCGAGAGCTGGCTGGTGCGCTTGGCGCGGTTCTGGTCCTGCCGCGTGTAGAAGCAGAAGCCGTGCACGCCGGCCTTCTTGCCGCCGCGTTCGCGGAACGCTTCGGAGCAATCGGAGAAGCCGTCGGACTGCGTGTCGCCCGCGTCCTGCAGCGCGACCAGGCCCGCCTGCGTCAGCGCGGCGAACACCTCGGCGATGCGTGCCTCGGCGGCGCGCCACTGCGCGGCGCTCATCTTCACCGGGTCGGGCTCGGGCGGGGGCGGTTCGGGCAGCGCGTGGCCGGTGATGCGCGACAACAACTCGGCGACCTCTTCCTCCATCGCGTTCTCCGTGATGTGGTTGCCGTGGCTGTCGCGCACGTCGGGGTTGGCGCCCGCGTCGATGAGCAGTTGCACCGGCTCTGTGGTCGGCGAGAACTCGGCCGCGAGGTACAGCGCGGTGCGGCCGCCGGTGCCGGTGTATTCGAGCGGGCTGCCGGCCTCGAGCAGCAGTTGCAGCACGGCGAGGATCGGTTCGAGCTCGGCTTCGTTCGTACCCGCCGCGGCACATTGCAACGCGGTGAAGCCCTGCTTGTTCACGGCGGCCAGGTCGGCTCCGGCCGCGATGCAGGCGCGCACCGTGTCGACATCGGCTTCGCCCGCCGCGTCGAAGATCTTCTTCGGATTCATGGCATCTCCCTGTTGGTTTTTGGATTCTGCCGCAGGCGCCTTGCACTTCACAGACCGCGCGAACCTCGCTACATTCGACGCCTCGATCAACAAACCGGACTGGAGGTGCGCGATGGAAGACACTGCTATTCACTCTCCCTCCCACGTACGGTTCGTCGGGTCGCATCCGAACTGCTGCTGAAGCGCTTTCCACGCTCCAGGTGCCGCTGAAGGCACCACCAGCCAGCCCGTTCGACCCTCGCGGTGTTCTGCCGCGACACGCCGTCCGATTCAGACAACGCCACGCCGGCACATGAGTGCCGCGCGCGGTCCGTTCCCTTTTCGAATCAAGGCTCACCATGCTTGAAACCCGTGCCGCCGATGCGCGGCAGTTCACGACTTCTTCTTTCGATCCGCAGCGGGCGTCCGCTGAAGAGTGGGCGCAGGCGCTGGCCTACTGGCGCCAGCGCCACGACGAAGACTTTCCGGGCGAGCCGCAGCCCGAGGACGCCCACACCCAGCAGAACGTGTGCCAGCACACGCCGCTGCATGTGGTGCACCACGCCTTCGCGCGGGACGCACAGGGGCGCATCGTCGGCAGCCTCAACATGGGCGTGCGCCGCGAAGGCTCGCCCGACTATGCGACCTTCGCGCCTTTCATCGACGTGTGGGGCGGCGTGCTGCGATCGCACCAGCGCCAGGGCGTGGCCAGCACCTTGCTGCACCGGCTTCTGGCGCTGATGGAGGCGCGTGGCCCCTCCACTGCGACCTTCAAGACCCACTTGCCGGAAGGCCGGGCGTTTCTCGCGACCATCGGCGCGACCGAAAAGCACCGCAGCATCGAGAACCGCATGGCCTTCGCCGGCCTCGACTGGGCGGCGCTCGCACGCTGGCGCGCCGACGCCCTCGCGCCCACGCACGGGCTGCGCCTGGAGATCCACGCAGGCCGCGTGCCCTTCGATCGGCTGGCCACGCTGATGGCGCCGCTGTCCGCGCTGCTCGAAGACGCGCCCACCAGCGCGCTGGAACGCGCGCCCCTGCGCTTCGAGCTCGAAGGCTTCCACGCCTGGTACGCCGAGATCGACCGGCGCGGTGGCGAGCACTTTCTCGTGCTGCTGCGCGATGCCAATGACGAGGTGGCCGCCGTGTGCGACGCCAGCTGGAACCAGCTGTACCCCGACCGCATGTTCCAGCGCCTCACCGGGGTTGCCCGCCATTGGCGCGGCAAGGGACTGGCCAAGGGCGTGAAGGCGATCATGCTGCAGCTCGTGCGCGAACGGCATCCCGAGGTGGTGATCGCCGTCACGCAGAACGCGGAGGTCAATGCGCCCATGCTCGCCATCAACCGCCAGCTGGGCTTTGCCCCACACAGGCATGATGGCGCCTACCAGATCGGCACGGAAAGCCTGAGGGCCTTCCTCTCGACCCGCCCCCTGGCTGTGCCGGAGGCGCGCGCATGAAGACACCCCAAAGATTGCAATCCCTCGTCGACGAAGGGCTGATCGACAGCGTCGTGCGCCAGCTCATGAGCGGCAAGGAGGCCATGGTCTACGTCGTGCGCTGCGGCGAGGAAACGCGCTGCGCCAAGATCTACAAGGAAGCCGACAAGCGCAGCTTCCGCCAGGCCGTCGACTACACCGAGAACCGCCGCGTGAAGAACACCCGCGAGGCGCGCGCCATGGCCAAGGGCACGCGCTTCGGCCGCAAGGTGACCGAAGCCATCTGGCAAAGCGCCGAGGTCGATGCGCTCTACCGCCTGGCCGCTGCCGGCGTGCGCGTGCCCACGCCGCACAACTTCCTCGAAGGCGTGCTGCTCATGGACCTGGTGACCGACGCGAACGGCGACGCCGCCCCGCGCCTGAACGACGTGGCCTTCGCGCCCGACGACGCGCTGCGCCACCACGCGAGCCTGCTCAAGGAAGTGATGCGCATGCTCTGCGCAGGCATCGTGCACGGCGACCTGTCGGAGTTCAACGTGCTGCTGGCCGAAGACGGCCCGGTGATCATCGACCTGCCGCAGGCCGTGGACGCGGCCGGCAACAACCACGCCAAGCGCATGCTGCTGCGCGACGTGGAGAACCTGCGCAACTTCTTCGGGCAGTACGCGCCCGCGCTGCTGAAGACGCACTACGGCGACGAGATCTGGCAGCTCTACGAGCGCGGCCTGCTGCGCCCCGAGACCGAGCTCACGGGCACCTTCGTGCGCGAGACCGGCCCGGTCGACCTCAGCAACGTGCTGCGCGAAGTGGACGACGCACGGGCGGAAGAAGCGGCGCGCCAGCTGCGGATGCAAGCGCCGCGACAATAGCGGGCTGACTCCGCCCGCCCCGATGACTTCCAACGCCCTGCCCCAGCGCCCGCCCTTTTCAACCGCCTTCCGCCACATCGCCCGGGCCGCGGCCTTCGTGGCACTGGGCCTCGGCCCGGCCGCGCACGCGGGCGCCATCCGGCTGGAAGACGACCGCGGCCGCGTGCTCGAGCTGCAGGCGCCCGCCAGGCGCATCGTGTCGCTGATGCCCTCGCTCACCGAGACGGTCTGCGCGCTCGACGCCTGCGACCGGCTCGTGGGCATCGACCGCCACGCCAACTGGCCGGTGGCGGTGAAGGGCCTGCCGCAGGTGGGCGGCATGGACGACGCGAACATCGAGCGCATCGTCGCGCTCAAACCCGACCTCGTGCTGCTGCGCCCGCGCAGCCGCGCCGCCGAGACGCTGGAGCGCCTGGGCATCAAGGTGCTGGCGCTCGACGCCAAGACCCATGCCGACATGCGCCGCGTGATGGAAACCGTGGCCCGCGCCACCGGCAAGCCGGGCGCGGGCGAGGCCTTCTGGCGCACCCTCGATGCCCGGCTGAACGCAGCGCGCGCCCGCGTGCCGCTGAACTGGCAGGGGCGGCGCGTGTACTTCGAGGTGCACGGCGGCGTGGCGGCGGCGAGCGAAAGCTCCTTCATCGGCGAGACCCTCGCGCGCCTGGGCCTGGCCAACGCGGTGCCGGGCTCGCTCGGCCCCTTCCCCCGAATGAACCCCGAGTTCGTGGTGCGCGCCAACCCCGACGTGCTGATGGTCTCGGCCCTGGGCGAAATCTCGGCCATGGCGGGGCGCCCCGGCTGGTCGGCCATGTCGGCCATCCAGCGCGGGCGCGTCTGCAGCTTTGCCTCGGCGCGCTTCGACCTGATGATGCGGCCCGGCCCCCGGCTCGACGAGGCGGCCGACGCCATCGTGAACTGCCTCGCGTCGCTGGACGCGCCGCGCAACTGATCCGCAAGCACGCCATGCATCTCGACATCGTTCCCGCCGCGAACTTCGGCACCGACGAACTCACCGCCCTCTGGAACCGCGCCTACGAGGACTACTTCGTGCCGATCGCATTCGACCGCGCGATGTTCGAGCGGCACGTGCGGCGCGCCCAGGCCGACCTTGGCCTCTCGCGCGTGAGCGTCGTCGACGGCGAGGCCTGCGGCCTCTCGCTCGTCGGCCGGCGCGGGCCGCGCGCCTACCTCGCGGGCTTCGGCATCGCGAGCGCACAGCGCCGCCGGGGGCTGGCGAAGCAGCTCATCGAGGCGCAGCTGCGCGACCTGTCGGCGGCCGGCATCGCGCAAGTGCAGCTCGAAGTCATCGAACAGAACCCGGCGCGGCAGCTCTACCGGCAGGCGGGCTTCATCGAAACCCGCACGCTCGAGGTGCTCGAAGGCAGCTTCGAACCTCGCGCCGATGCAGCTTCGACGGCGCCCGACACCGACGCACTCGCCGCCCTGCATGCGGCCTGCACCGCCGTCTCGCGCCCCACCTGGCGCCGCGAGTGGCCGACCGTGCAAGGCGCGCTCGCGCACGACGGCGCCGTGGCCCTCGGCGGGGCCACGGGCGGCTACGCCATCCTCCTGCCGCCGGCCCTGCCGCTGCACATGCTGCTGGACGCCGCCGCGCCCGATGAAGCCTCGGCCCACGCCTTGCTCGACATGCTCGCGCAGGCCCGCCCCGGTGCGCGCTGGCGGCTGGTCGACGAGCCCGAGGGCAGCGCGCTGCACCGCGCTCTGACCGCACGCGGCGCCACCGTTGTCATACGCCAGATCGAGATGACCGCGACACTCCAGCCCCAGCCCACCTTTTCTTCCGATCCCTCGCGCCCCGTCCGTTCATGAAGTCCCCCAAGCGAACCTCGTCCACCCCTTTCATCCGCGTGGGCCCCAGCGGCGTGCATGGCCTGGGCGCCTTCGCCACGCGCGACCTGCCGGCCGAAGCCTTCCTGGGCCTGTACGAAGGCCGCCGCTACACCAAGCAGGAAGTCGCCTCCAAGCTCTGGGACGACCAGCTCACCTACCTGTTCACGCTGACGACCGGCGAGACCATCGACGGCGCCAAGGGCGGCAACGCCACGCGCCACCTGAACCATTCCTGCGAGCCGAACTGCGAGGCGGTCGAGGAGTACGACGAGGCGGGCGAGATGGTGCTGCGCTTCCAGACGATGGAGGCGGTGGAGGCCGGCGACGAGCTCTTCATCGACTACTCGCTCACGGCCGACGACGGCTCGCCGCCATCGAAGTACCCCTGCCATTGCGGCTCGCCGAACTGCCGCGGGACGATGCTGGCGCCGGTCGAGGCCGTGGCGGAAAAAGACGGGCCGGCCACAGCGGCCGATGTGGCGCCGGCTGCGTCAGACCCGCGCAGGCAACTCAGCGACCTGCCCTGGTGACCTAGCGGCGAGCCGCCAAGGCTCAGGGCGACTCGCTCTTCACGCTGCGCAGTTGCGCCTCCGCGCGTTCGAGCTCGGTGCGCAGCGCGCGGATCTCGCGTTCCAGTTTCTCGATGCGCGCTTCGCGGCTCATCGGCGCCAACGCCTGGCAGCGCAGCTGCAGCGCGCTCAAGGTGTCGGCCAGCTCGCGCCGGCGCAGCATCTGGCCGCGGGAACGGGCCAGGGCCATGTCGCGCTCCAGCACGGCTTCCTGCGCCTTGCATTCTTCGGCACTCAACGGCTGCGCGGCCGCCTCGGTTTGGGCAAAGGCGGCGGGCATGGCCAGGGTCAACGCAAGGGCCAGGAGACGGGGTTTCGGACGCATGCCGTACGGTACCCGAACTGCCTGGCGGAACAGGCCTTCAGCCCTTCAGGCTGCAGCTGTTCTGGCGATGCATTTGATCTCGATCAGCCAGTCCGGGCTGCCGAGCCGCGCCACCTGCACCAGCGTCTGCGACACCTGCGGCTCGCCGCCGAACATCTCGGCGCGCAAGGCGAAGAGCGCCTCGGCCTGGCCGAGGAAGCCGTCGATGTCGGTGACGAACAGGGTTTCGTCCACCACATCGGCCATCGAGGCGCCGAAGGATGCGAGCACGCTGCGCACGTTGGCGTAGGCCTGCCGCACCTGCGCCGCGATGTCGCCGGCGCCGACGGTGCGGCCCTCGTCGTCCACGCTCACCTGGCCCGAAAGATAGATCGTGTCACCGACCTCCACACCGTCGGCAATGATGTGCTTGAACGCGCCTTCGCGCACCACGCGGCGGGGAGTGACGGACATGGGGTTTCCTGGGGTTCGTTGGGAGCGACGCAGTATCGAAGGCGCCGCCTGCAGCGGTACGCCGCGCGGCGGATGCCCCTTCTCGCCCCAAGTCGATCCACGAGCGCCGGGGCGCGCATCGCGATCCTGTGATTCAGGCGCTCAGGTAGCGCGCGTCCCACTGTGCGGCCAGCTGCCGGGCCCGGTGCAGCGGCGTGCGGGCGCGCTCGAAGTCCATCACGCAGGCGACGTCCGCCGCGGCGGGGCGCGCAGGGCTTTCGTTGCTGCGGCCGTCCGTCAGCAGCCAGAGCCAGCGCTGGCGGCTCTCGTGCTTTGCCAGCAGCTGCTGCGCGCGCAGCACGCCGAGCGCCAACGGCGTACCCCCACCGGCCACGATGGGCGCGACCCAGTCGTCGTTCCAGGCGCTGGCGCGGCGCGGCGGCAGGCGCAGCTCGACCACGTCGCCGGCAAAGCACAGCAGCGCCACATGGTCGCGCCGCTGGTAGGCCTCCTGCATCAGCGCGAGCAGCTGGCCCTTGGCGCGCGCGAGCTGGCCGTCGTGGCGCATCGAGGCCGAACAGTCGAGCAGGAAGCAATGCAAGGCACCGCTGCGCGCCTCCTGCGGGCGGTGGCGCAGGTGCGCGGCCTGCAGGCGGTCCGCGCCGCGGGCGACGAGCGTGCGCGGCCAGTCGAACGCGGTGCCGGGCGCGGCGGCGCCGTGCCAGGCGTCCCGTTGCGTGCCCTGCCTCCGGTCACCCTGGCGTGCGCCAGCGGGTGCGGCGTCCCGGAGGCTCAGGCTTTTTTTGGGGCGGCCTGGGAAGCGGAGATCAGCGGGCGCAGCGGCTTCACGCGCTCGATGCCGACGGGCTCGGGCGGCATCGCGCCCCAGTCGCCGTCGCCGGCATCGCGTGCGGGCGCATCGCCCGGGTTGCGGTGAGGTGCGGGGGACGCCATGGGAGGCGCCACCGCCGCATCAGCCGCCGGGTGGCGCCGGTGCAGCAGCACCGCCTCGGCGACGCGCTGCACGTGGTCGTCGGTGATCGATGCCGCGCCTTCCCACGCCGCGAGCGCACGCGCCGAGCGCAGCATCACGAGGTCGGCGCGCAGGCCGTCCACGCCGGCCTCAATGCACAGCGCGCCGACGGCTTCGTGCACCGCATCGCCGTACGGCAGAGCCGCCGCGTCCGCCACGAGGGCGCGCGCACGCACCAGCGCCGCCGCGAGTTCAGCCTCTTCCTTCGCATGCGCCGCGCGAAAGCCATGCGGATCGGCATCGAAGGCCAGCCGCGCACGCACGATGGCCTGGCGCTCGGCCGCGTCCTGCAGGTTGCGCAGCCGCACGCACAGGCCGAAGCGGTCGAGCAGCTGAGGGCGCAGCGTGCCCTCCTCCGGGTTCATGGTGCCCACGAGCACGAAGCGCGCGGCATGACGATGCGAGATGCCGTCGCGCTCCACCACGTTGACGCCGCTGGCCGCCGCGTCGAGCAGCGAGTCGATCAGCGCGTCGGGCAGCAGGTTGATCTCGTCGACGTACAGCACGCCGCCGTGCGCGCGCGCCAGCAGGCCGGGCGCAAACTTGAGTTCGTGGCCGGCCAGCGCCTGCCCGAGGTCGAGCGTGCCCACGAGGCTCTCGAGGCTCGCACCCAGCGGCAGCGTGACGAAGGGCGCGCCGGGCAGCAGCTCGGCGAGTGCGCGCGCGGCCGTGGTCTTGGCGGTGCCGCGCGGGCCTTCGATGAGCACGCCGCCCAGCGCGGGATCGACCGCGGCCAGCAAGAGCGCCTGGCGCAGTTGCGGCTGGCCGGCGATCGCGGCAAAGGGGAACGGCACCGGCATCGGGGCGGCTGTGGTCATCGGGGGCTTCCTTCCATCTGCTGCTCGTGGTCGAGCAGCAGGTTTTCCAATTGGTCCTTGTAGTCGCCGGGCGACTGCCAGAGGCCGCGCTGCATGGCTTCGAGCAGGCGGTTGAGCATGTCCTGCAGCGCGCGCGGATTGTGCGCGTTCACGAAGTCGCGGGTGGCGGCGTCGAGCACGTAGGCGTCGGCCACCATCGCGTACTGGTGGTCGCCCACCACGCGCGCGGTGGCGTCGAAGCCGAAGAGGTAGTCGACCGTGGCGGCCATCTCGAAGGCGCCCTTGTAGCCGTGGCGCTTCACGCCGTCGATCCACTTGGGGTTGACCACGCGCGCGCGGATCACGCGGCTGATTTCTTCCTTCAGCGTGCGCACGCGCGGGGCCTGCGGGTTGCCGTGGTCGCCGTGGTACATGGCAGGCTGCTGCCCGCTCAGGTGGCGCACGGCGGCGGCCATGCCGCCCTGGAACTGGTAGTAGTCGTTGGAGTCGAGCAGGTCGTGCTCGCGGCTGTCCTGGTTCTGCAGCACGACGTTCATGGCGCGCAGCCGGCGCACCAGCGCATCGCCCGCCGGCACGCCGTCGCTGCCCTGGCCGTAGGCATGGGCGCTGCCGCCGACGTAGGCCTTCGACAGGTCGTCGTCGGTCTGCCAGTCGCCATGGTCGAACAGCGGCTGCAGGCCCGAGCCATAGCTGCCGGGCGCAGAACCGAACACGCGCCAGCCGGCCTGCGTGCGTGCCTCGCCGGGTGCCAGGCCCTGCGCTTCGAGCGCGGCGGCCTCGCGCAGGATGCGGGCGCGGATCGGGTTGCGCTCGGCGTCTTCGTCCTCCTGCGCGGCCACGGCCTGCACGGCCGCGTCGAACATCTGCACGGCATTGGGAAAGGCGTCGCGGAAAAAGCCCGAGATGCGCAGCGTGACATCGATGCGCGGACGACCGATGCCGACCGTGGGCAGCACCTCGAAATCGACCACGCGCTGGCTGCCCGGCGCCCACTTGGGCCGCACGCCGATGAGCGCGAAGGCCTGCGCCAGGTCGTCGCCGCCGGTGCGCATGGTGGCCGTGCCCCAGACCGACAGGCCCAGCGCCACGGGGTAGTCGCCATGCTCCTGCAGGTGGCGTTCGACCAGCTGCGCGGCCGACTTGAGCCCGAGCATCCAGGCCGTGGGCGTGGGGATGGCGCGCGTGTCGACGGCGTAGAAGTTGCGCCCGGTCGGCAGCACGTCGGGCCGGCCGCGCGAGGGCGAACCGCTCGGTCCCGGCGGCACGAAGCGGCCTTGCAGTGCGCGCGACAGCTGACGCAGTTCTTCCCCGCCACACGCATCGAGCGCGGGCGCGAGACGGTGCGCGATGCGCCCCATCACGGCGGCGGTGCGCGGCAGTCCGGGCGGACAGCTGTTCGCTTCGAGCAGCTGCTGCGCCAGCAGCTCCAGCCGCTCGCGCGTGTCGCCCTGGTGGCGCCACGCTTCGTCGCTCACGGCCGCCAGCAGCGCGGGCCGCGCGCCCTGCCAGGGCTTCGCCGCGTCGATGTCGAGCGGGTCGAAGGCGTCGCCGGGCAACAGGTCGGCCGCCAACGCGCCGAGCAGCCCGGCGTTCTCGCCTGCGCCGTCGCCGGCCGGAAAGCGCGCGAGCGCGAGCAGCGTGTCACGCCGCAGCCGCGCGCGCGGCGAATCGCCGAACACATGCAGGCCGTCGCGGATCTGGGTTTCTTTCAGCTCGCACAGGTACGCATCGACGCGCGCCAGCACGGCATCGTCTTCCGCACCCGGCAGGCCCAGTTCTTCGACCAGGTGCTGCGCGCGCACGGTCGCGAGGATCTGGGCGCGCAGCACCTTGGCGCGGCGCGCGTCGACCAGCAGGGCGTCGTAGTACTCGTCGACCTGCCGCTCCAGGTCCTGCAGCGGGCCGTGGTTCTCGGCGCGCGTGAGCGGCGGCATCAGGTGGTCGACGATCACGGCCTGCGTGCGGCGCTTGGCCTGCGCGCCCTCGCCGGGGTCGTTGACGATGAAGGGGTACACGTTGGGCAGCGGCCCGAGGATGGCGTCGGGCCAGCAGGTGGCTGACAGCGCGAGGCTCTTGCCCGGCAGCCATTCGAGGTTGCCGTGCTTGCCGACGTGGACGACCGCGTCGATGGCGAACACATCGCGCAGCCAGAAGTAGAACGCGAGGTAGCTGTGCGGCGGCACCAGCTCG
Source organism: Variovorax sp. GW821-FHT09D04 (assembly GCF_059416405.1). Lineage (NCBI taxonomy): Bacteria > Pseudomonadati > Pseudomonadota > Betaproteobacteria > Burkholderiales > Comamonadaceae > Variovorax > Variovorax sp. GW821-FHT09D04. Next base: position 562,431 of record NZ_JBWKPA010000001.1, on the reverse strand, counting down.
GCGTCGTGGTAACTCGCATAGTCGGCCAGGCCCAGCGGTCCCAGCGCACGCGCGGGCTGGATGCCCACGAACACGCGGCCCAGCCGCAGCCCGGCGATCATGAAACGGCCCTGGCGCAGCATCGGGTCGTGCTCGGGCGGGCCCCATTGCGCATCGATGGCGGCGGCCATGCCCTCGGGCAGCGCTGCGAGGCGGACCCGGTAGTCGGCGAGCGCGTAGCTCTGCCACGCAGGCCGCGCGGCCCACTGCGCGGGGTCGTTGGCGATGCCCTCCTGCAGCGTGCGCATCAGCGCGTCGCCGTCCACAGGCAGCGTGTCGAGCGTGTAGCCCTCGGCCTGCATCGTGCGCAGGATGGCCATCACCGAGGCCGGCGTGTCCAGCCCCACGCCGCTGCCGATGCGGCCTTCGCTGCCGGGGTAGTTCGCCAGGATGAGCGCGACGCGCTTCTCGTCGGCGCGCAGGCGGCGCAGGCTGCACCAGCGGCGCGCGAGTTCGGCCACGAAGGCGATGCGGTCGGGCTCGGGCCGGTAGCCGACCACCTCGGTCTGCGTGAGTTCGCAGCGGTGCGACAGGCCCTTGAAGCTCACGGCACGCGTGACGATGCGCCCGTCCATCTCGGGCAGGGCAATCTGCATCGCGATGTCGCGCGGGCGCAGGCCCTGGCTGTCGGCCAGCCAGTCTTCGCGGTTGCCGCCGCTCACGATCACCTGCAGCACGGGGGCGTCGCCGGCCAATGCCATGGGTTCACCGCTCTCGTCCGAAGCGCCCTGCCCCAGCGCGGCGAAGGCGGTGGTGTTGAGCACCAGCTGCACGTCGTGTTCGCTGCACAGGGCGCGCAGTGCGGAGAGGCACAGCGGGTCTTTCAGCGATTCGAGCGCCACGGGCAGCGGGTTCAGTCCTTGCGCATGCAGCGCGGCGGCCAGCGCGTCGAAGGCTTCGGTGTTACCCGACAGCAGGTGCGAGCGATAGAACACCAGTGCCACCACGGGCGCATCCGCATGCCAGCCCGCGCGCAGGTCGTCGATGCCCGCGACCGTGTGCGTCGCGTCCATGCCGCCCGGCACATGCAGCGCCACCTGCGGCAGGCTGCGCGGCGGCAAGGGCGCCTCGCCGTGGCCCAGTCCGTGGAAGGCCACCGCGCGCAGGAACTGCGCCGCGTTGCCCGCACCGCCCGAGCGCAGGTACTGCCACAGCTGCCGGCTCACGCCGCGCGCCGCGGTGCCGCGCGCGAGCAGGTCTTCGTCTTCCTGCAGGTCGCCCGAGAACATCGCGAGCTGCTGGCCCTGGCGCTTCGCAAGCTTCTCGAGTTGCTGCAGCCCATAGGCCCAGGCCGATTCGGCCCCCAGGTGGTCGACCACCACCACGCGCGCATGCCGCAGCACCTCGTCGACGTACAGGTCGAGCGACGCAGGCTGGCGCAGGTGCATGAGATTGGCCAGCCGCAGCGACGGGTAGCCGGGGTCGGTGGCCGCCAGCGCCGTGCGTGCGGCGGCGAGCAGCGCGAGCGTGGTGTCGGCCGAGCTGAGCACCACGATGTCGCCCGGCGTCTGGTCGAGCCGGGTGACGACGCTCGGATCGTCCTCGACGAAGCGGCCGGGCTGGGTGCTCAGCAGGTGCATGCGGTCAGACGGGAACGGCCGCCACGCCTTCCAGTGCCTTGCGCAACGCGCCTTCGTCCAGGTCTTCACCGATGAACACGAGGCGCGTGCGCTGCGCCTCGCCGTCGCGCCAGCGGCGGTCGAAGTGGTGGTCGAAGCGGCGGCCCACGCCCTGCACCAGCAGGCGCATCGGCTTGTTCGGCACGGCGACGAAGCCCTTCACGCGGTAGATGGTGTGTTGCTCGACCAACGTGGTCAGCACGGCGATGAGGCCGTCGCGGTCCACGGGCGGCAGCTCGATCACGAGCGAGTCGAACTCGTCGTGGTCGTGGTCTTCCTCGTGGTCGTGGTGGCTCTCGCGCAGGTGGATGGTGCTTTCGGCGGCACGGCCCTGGCCCAGCAGCAGCGCCAGCGGCAGCTTGCCTTCGGTGGCGCCGACGATCTTCACCTCGGGCGGCAGCTCTTCGCGCACCAGCGCCTCGACCTGCGCGCGCGCGGCGGCGTCCATGAGGTCGGTCTTGTTGAGCACCACGAGGTCGGCGGCCGAGAGCTGGTCTTCGAACAGCTCGTGCAGCGGCGATTCGTGGTCCAGGTTGGGGTCGGCGCGGCGCTGCACGTCGACCTGCGCGGGGTTCGCCGCGAACTGGCCCGAGGCGGCGGCGGGGCCGTCGACCACGGTGACCACCGAATCGACGGTGAAGATGTTCGCGATGTCGGGCCACTGGAAGGCCTGCACCAGCGGCTTGGGCAGCGCCAGGCCCGAGGTCTCGATGAGCACGGCGTCGATCTGGTCGCGGCGCTCTGCCAGCTGCAGCATCACGGGCAAAAATTCTTCCTGCACGGTGCAGCAGACGCAGCCGTTGGCCAGCTCGTACAGCGCGCCTTCGCGCTCGTTGCCCTCGTCGTCGCAGCCGATGCCGCAACCGCGCAGGATGTCGCCGTCGATGCCGAGTTCGCCGAACTCGTTGACCACCACCGCGATGCGGCGGCCCTCGGCATTGCCGAGGATGTGGCGCAGCAGCGTGGTCTTGCCGCTGCCGAGGAAGCCCGTGACGATGGTGACGGGGATCTTGGCGTTGCTTTGTGTCATGGAGTGAATGCTTTCAGGCGCGCAAGGCGCACGGGGAATCGGGCGCGCGGCGCGTGCGTGGCGCACGCGCCGGCGAACGGCACGCCCTCTTCAACGAGGGGCTGCCGGCGCGAATCAGACGGCGCTGTACAGGCGGCGCTCGACCAGGGCCGTGCCCTGCAGGCGGCGCCAGGCCTTGGCCGCGGCCAGCACGCCCAGATCGACCAGCGGCTCGACCAGCACGACGGTCATGTAGGCCGCGCCGAAGCTGGCGATCTGGCCCAGGTTTTCCAGGCCCGTGCCGCGGCCGTAGAGCGCCCAGAAGCCTACCCACACCACGATGCCGCCCTGGTAGGCCACCGACAGCTTGAAGGCCTGCTGGTAGCTGATGTCCACGTAGGCCATGTTCGCGGGAATGATGCGGCGGGCCAGCGCGGCGGTGGCGAACAGCGGCACGAGCAAGGTGGTGACGTTCATGCCGTACTGCGGCAGGTCAGGCGGTGCGAAGAACAGGCTCTGGATGAGCAAGCCGCCGGCCAGGCCGATGGCCGCGGGCGCGAGCCCGAAGAGGAGCATCAGCGTGGTGCCCAAAATCAGGTGCACCTCGGACACGCCCACCGGATGGTGCGGGAACACCTCGAAGAAGCAGAACACGAGCATCACGGTGAAGACCGAGCGCAGCAGCAGGCCGATGGGGCCGTCCTTGCGCAAGGTGTCGAAGGCGACCTTGCCTGTGTAAGCCAGCGCAGCCGCCCCCGTGGCATAGCTGAGGAAGATCTTGGATCCGTCGACGAGTCCGGGTTCGATGTGCATGCGCACCTCCTGAAATGCACCGCAGTGCGAAAGTTGATTGTTGGGGGATGGACTGGCTTGCGCAAGTCCCCGTCATGAAACCCGGGAGCCTTGCAGCCCCCGTTGAACAGGCGAAGGCCCTGGCTTGCGCCGCAGCCGCCGCCAGCCGATCACCACGCCGCTCGCCGAAGCGACGACGCCGATGACCGACAGGAACCACACCACGAAGTCCCAGGCCGGCCGGTACTGGATGAGCCAGGGAAAGTCGAGGCTGTGCGCGGCGTTGAAGAGCCAGCGGCGCAGCCGCGCGTTGCGGTCGTTGCTGCCGGCCACCTGGCCGCTCGTCGGGTCGATGTAGAGCCAGCTGCGCGCGGCGTCGTCGAACTCGAGCCGCCACACGGGCAGCACGCGCGTGCGGTGGTGGCCGTACCAGTGGAAGTCTTCGTGCGTCTGCAAGGTGGCCTGCGTGATCGTCGCGCCGGGACGCAGACGGGCGGCGGCGCGCACGATGTCCTCGCGGGCGATGACGGCTGGTGCGCCGGTGGCGGCATCGACCACCTGCACGCGGGCCTGCGCATCGCGCAGCTGCAGCAGCGGCTTGCCGTCGAACCCCATCAGCAAGACTTCGCGCGGTGCGGCAGCGCCCTCGCCTGCCGGCACCACGGCCGGCGGCCAGGGGAACGGCGATGCACCGGCGCCCGTGTAGCGCGCCATCGCAGCCGCATCGGCGGGCGCGCGCTGGAACCAGCCGTTGGGGTTCATCGAGAGCCAGCCGCTCACGATCCAGGTCAGCACGAAGAAACCGCCGATCAGCCCGGCGATGTGGTGCCAGGCCATCCAGCCGGTGTACGGCGTGACCGCGCCGCTGCGAAAACGCCGCCGCAGCCGGATGCGCAGGATGCCGATGACGATGCCCGTCACGGCCGAGACGATGCACGCGGCCGACAGCCACACGACGACGTCGTGCCACAGCGGCGGATCGGCGCGCAGCGGCGTGAAGTAGATCCAGTGCGGCACGGCGCCCAGCCAGTTCCAGAAGCGCTCGGTGCGCGTGGTGTCGCGCACCACCTCGCCGGTGCGCGAGGACACATACAGCTCGGTGCCCGCCGCGTCGCCGGTTTCGATGCGGTGCAGCGGGCGCAGCGGGTTCAGGCCCTGCGGCACGGTCCACTGGTCGCGCTCCAGCGTCTCGGCCCAGCGTGCGCCGGGCTGTGCGGAGAAGTCGCGGGCGATGGCCTCGGCCTGCGCCGCATCGACCGGGCCGAGCACACGGCCGTCGCGCGCGGACACGACATGCCGCCCGCCGCGTGCATCGACGATGCGCCACACGGGCTGCGCGTCGGCGCCGGCCTGCATCTCCAGCGCCATGCGCCTGGGCTGCTGCGCGCGCACCGCGGGCGGCAACGCATCAAGTGCGGCGGACGGCGTGACCACCGCCTGCGCGAAGCGCACCGGGCCGAGCCCCGCGAGCCGCTCTTCGTCCGTGAGGTTCGGGTACCCCACGTACATCATGACCACGCCCGAGACGAACCACATGACGAACAGCAGGCAGCCGCCGATGCCCAGCCATCGGTGCGTCCAGTACAGCGCCCGCCGCAGCGGGGGCCATGCGCGTTGCCATGTGGTGCTCATGGGGCCGTGCGTGTTCAGAAGGTCACGAACGCCGACAGCTCGAACGAGCGCGGCCGGCCCAGCAACCACTGGTTGCCGCCGTTCGAGAACGAGACCGGGTACTTGCGGTCGGCCAGGTTGAAGGCGCGCAGCGCGAGCTTGAGCGACGGGTTCGCCTGCCAGCTCACGCCCGCGTCGGCCACGGTGTACGAACCGATCTGCCGCGTGTTGGCCGCATCGACCTGCCGCGCGCCGACGTGGCGCACGCCGAGCTCGGCCTCCCACTGCGGCAGGAAGCGCCAGTGCAGCCACAGGTTGGCCGCCACCTGGGGCACGCCGGCCGGTGTGTTGCCCGCACGCGAGACCAGCGACTTGCCGACCGCCTCGTTGAAGTCGTCGTAGCGCGCACGCAGCCGCGCGGCGTTGGCTTCGAGACGCAGCGTGGAAGTGAGCGCCAGGTCGAGCGTGGCCTCGATGCCTTCGGACGACTGCTTGCCGATCTGCTGCACGACGGTCGGGTCGTTCGCGTCGCGCGACAGCAGCTTGGTCTTCTCGATGCGGTAGGCGGCCACGCTCCAGGCGCCGCGGCCCTCGGCCAGCTGGCGCTTGTAGCCGACCTCGACCTGCTTGCCGACGCTGAGCTCGAACGGCACCTGCGTGGCCGAGGTGCTGATGAGCCCGGTGAGCGGATCGGCCGCGCGCGCCACCTGCGCATAGAACGACTGCGCGGCGTCGGGCGCATAGACCACGCCGAGGCGGCCGGTGGCGTACTCGAAGGTCTTGTCCAGGCGCGGGGCGCGGTTCTGCGGGTCGGTGCGCACGATCTTCGCGTGGTCCCAGCGCAGGCTGCCGACCACCGACCAGTGTTCGTTGAAGGCCAGCTTGTCTTCGGAGAAGAAGGCGTAGGTGCGGGTCTTGGTCTTGTAGCGCGGCAGGTAGGGCGTGGGCGAAACGTAGGTGCCGGGGTTGAAGACGAAGGCATCGACCACCGAGCGCCCGCCGTAGGGCGTGTCGCTCGAGTTCAGGAAGTCGATGCGGTTCACATCGAAGCCCACCAGCACCTGGTTCTTCAGGCCGAACAGCGCGTGCTTGAAGGTGGCGTCGGTGCGGTTGCCGATCTGCTCCTGGTCGTGGCCGATCTCCAGGTAGTCGCCGCGCGTCACGCGGTTCGTGGTGGCGCTGTAGGTGTAGGTTTCGCTGTCGCGCCAGTGGCGCTTGCTGTCCAGGCGATAGAGCTGGTTGCGCACGGTGACGGCGTCGTTGGGCGTCCACTGCGCATCGAGGCGGGTCCAGCGGTCGCGGTACTTGACCTCGGCGTCGTCGAGGTTGTAGTTCTGTTCGCGGTTCAGGCTGCTCAGGCGGCCGTTGACGAGCGGCACGCCGAAGTAGCGCTGCGGCGTCTGGCGGCCCTCGTCGTGCGAGAGCGTGAACTGCAACCGCGGCGACACGTCGAGCCGCACGGCGCCGCCCACCGCCAGGCTCTCGGCCTCGCCGCGCCGCATGAAGCCGTCGGTTTTCCGGTGGCTGATGTCGAAGCGGTACGAGAGCATGCCGTTGATCGCCCCGCCGCTGCCGAAGGCGACCTGGCGCGTGGCGTCGGAGCCGACGGTCACGAGCGCCTCGTTGCGAATCGGGCCGCGCGTGGGCTTCTTGGGCACCACGTTGATCGCGCCGCCGATGGCGCCTTCGCCGAACATCACCGAGGCGGCGCCGCGCAGCACCTCGATGCGGTCGGTCGACCAGGTGTCGAACGGGAAGGTGACGGTGCCCGCGCCCACGTACAGGCGCGTGCCGTCGTACAGCTGCATCACCGAGCCATGACCGTTGAAGCCGCGCGCCGACAGCGACGAACCGCCGTTGCCCGGCGCGGGCGAGCCCGTGATGCCCGTGGCGCGGCTCGCGGCCTCGACCACCGACACATCGCCGCGCGCGCGGATCGCGTCGCCAGTGAGCACCTCGATGCTGGCCGGCGTTTCGAGCGGCGTGAGGCCCAGGCGGCTGCCGGTCTGCGTGGGCTCGTCCAGGGCCAGCGGCGTGTGGCGGCTGGCTTCGACCTGCACGGGGGTGAGGCTGGGGCGACCGGCCGTGTCGCCCGACTGGGCGAGAACTGGCCCGCAAGCGAGGCCGAGCCCCAGCGAAAGACCTGAAAGACCCGAAAGGCGCGCCCGTTGCAGGGGCGGGCCCGAGCGATCGCGCGGCGGCGATGCAATGCGATTCATCCGACTTCTCCTCCGGCCCGCGTCCCCGCAGGCTCCTGACCGATCGCGGACGCCGAGGGAGAAGAGACGAGGGGCGGTGCCGTTTCGCGCGAGGGAAAAGCGGCAGGCCCGGACACGCACTCCCGCAGCATCCGAAGGCGGTTGCGAAGGCCGGTATCCGGGCTCGCGGAGTGCGTCGGGATGCAATGCATGCACCTCGGCGCCGAAGCCCTCGCCTTCCCACGCCGAAGCGCAGTGGCTGCCCGGGCGAAGAATCGCCGGGACCTGAGGGTGTCGATGTCCGCTGACCGTTGCGGGGGCAGCGCAGGAATGGAAGGGTCGTTCGAAAAAACGACGCCTCGCACCTGCTTCCCGTTTAACCCCGCCGCCAATCCTGTGACTGGTCGTGCAGGGCACCTTCGAACCGTGGGGTGTTGGACGACACCGGTGTGAACCAATGTTTCCAACCGCCGGGATTATAGGGAGCGCCCTGCGGCAACGCCCTTGCGGGCCCCGTCAGACGGGCTTGCCGTCGGGCCCGAACAGCCGCCGCAGCACCGCCACGCCGGCCACCAGTGCGTTCGAATACGTGGCGTAGGGCTCGTGGGCGGCTTCGAGCGGCACGTACACATGGGTGGAGTCGCCGGGCGAGCCGTCCACGGCCTCCATCAGCACCCAGTAGAACTCCCCTTCTTCCAGTTCGTGGACGGTGAGTGCGATGTCTCTCGGCGAAGGCATGACGATCAGAGAAATGAAACAGGAAATGAACCCGCCTTTGAACGGGCAAGGGGCCGGCGCGGTTGTCAGTACTAGGGCTTCTCCTACAGTGCATGGACGCCGCGCGGCCTAATGTTAGGGGTGGGGAGTTGCATCAGAACAAGGAGTCAGCATGAAACATTTCACGCTTGAACCCAACATGCGCGCCGCCTTCGGTGGCGCGTTCTACCCGACCGGTTACTCCCTGGTGATGTTTCCGAGCGTCGAAGACGCCAGCCGCATCGGCCACGGGCTGATCGCGAAAGGCATCGTGAGCGGCGACGAGGTCTACCTGATACCGGCCGAAACCGTCCTGGCGGAAATCGCGCCGACCGTGCATGCCTCGCACAGTCCCCTGCCCTCCGCCGGCACCGACGGCGACACGGTGCGCGCCTTCATCCAGCTGGCCCACGAAGGCCACACGGGCCTGCTGATCCGCACCAAGGACGGCGCCATCGCCGAGCGCGTGATGGAACTGGTGCGTACCGTGCCCTACTCGATCGCCGAGCGCTATCGCACGCTGGTGATCGAGGACCTTTGAATCGTCAAGCCGGCACCGCCATCGCGGCGGCGCGCTGCACCACATCGCGGGCCATGGCCTGGGCGAGTTCCTGTTCGCCCAGGAACACCTTCGCGTCGGTTTCGGCGGCCAGCAGGCGGGCTTCCTGCTCGTTGTGGCTGCGCACCACGGTCTGGATGGTGGGGTTCAGCGTGCGCGCGGTTTCGATCATCTGGCGCACGTTCATGGCGTCGGGCGTGGCCACCACGAGCACGCGGGCGCGCGCCACGTGCGCCTGGATCAGCACCGCCGGGTCGGCCGCGTCGCCCCACACGGCGGGGATGCCGGCCTCTCGCAGCTTCTCGACCAGCTCGCGGTTCTGCTCGGCCACAACGTAGGGGATGTCGTTGGTCTCGAGCTCGGCGGCGATGCGCCGGCCCACCCGGCCGTAGCCGACCAGCACCACCTGGCGCGACAGGTACTTGGCCTCGGTGGTCATGGGCAGTTCGGCCAGCGGGTCGCTGCGCGCGTCGAGTTCGCGTGCGAACTTCGAATGCGCGTGCAGCCATTTCTGCAGCGGTGCGATGAGGCTGAACCACAGCGGGTTGGTGGCGATGGAGATCAGCGCGCCCGCCAGCACCAGGCTCTGGCCTTCCACCGGCAGCAGGCCGAGCGACACGCCCAGCCCGGCCAGGATGAACGAGAACTCGCCGATCTGCGCCAGGCTCGCGCTCACGGTGAGCGCCGTGGCCAGCGGGTAGCGGAACACCAGCACCAGCGCGCAGGCCGCGAGCGACTTGCCCAGCACGATCACCAGCACCACGGCCAGCACCTGCAGCGGGCGCTCCAGCAGCACCGAGGGGTCGAACAGCATGCCGACCGACACGAAGAACAGCACGGCAAAGGCATCGCGCAGCGGCAGCGACTCCTGCGCCGCGCGGTGGCTGAACTGCGACTCGCGCATCACCATGCCGGCGAAGAAGGCGCCCAGCGCGAACGACACGCCGAACAGCGCCGCCGAGGCAAAGGCGATGCTCACGGCCGCCGCCACCACGCACAGCGTGAACAGCTCGCGCGAGCCGGTGCGCGTGACCTGCCAGAGGATCCACGGGAACACGCGCCGCCCCACCACCAGCATCAGCACCACAAAGCCGCCAACCTGCAGCAGCGTGAGGCCCAGCGTCTGCCAGACGGGGTCGCCGCTGGTGTCGACCTTGGTGCTGCCCAGCGCGCCCGCCAGCGGCGGCAGCAGCACGAGCACCAGCACCATCGCGAGGTCTTCGACCACCAGCCAGCCCACCGCGATGCGACCGGTGAAGGAATCGAGGATGCCCAGGCTCTCGAGCGCGCGCAGCAGCACCACCGTGCTCGCCACCGACAGCGCCAGCCCGAACACCAGCGCCGCGCCCCAGCTCCAACCCCACCACACCGCCAGGCCGCCGCCGAGCAGCGTGGCGACGACGATCTGCGCGATGGCGCCGGGCAGCGCGATCTTGCGCACCGCGAGCAGGTCGGCCAGCGAAAAATGCAGGCCCACGCCGAACATCAGCAGCATCACACCGATCTCGGCCAGCTGCGCGGCAATGCCCGCGTCGGCCACGAAGCCGGGCGTGAACGGGCCGATGATCACGCCCGCCAGGAGGTACCCCACCAGCGCCGGCAATCGCAGCCGCGCCGCGAGAAAGCCGAACACCAGCGCCAACCCCAGGCCGGCGGCAATCGTATTGATGAGGGAGACGCTGTGGGGCATCGGTCCATTTTGCAGGAACGGCCCCCAACCTTTGAAGCCCGCAGGCTTCTACGGGCCTGCGTCTACACCCCTACGGAAGCGACGCGAACTATCGTAGGCATAAAGCACTTCTATTCGCATCGACACCTTTCTCATCCAGAATTTGAGCGGTCCCCCCGTCCCCCCAACAACAGGAGCCTCCCCATGAGCAACGAGAAAACCGAAGCGAAGTGCCCGTTCAGCCAGGCCACCGGCGCCGGCACCACGAACCGCGACTGGTGGCCCGAGCAGCTGCGCCTGGACCTGCTGCACCAGCACTCCTCCAAATCCGATCCCCTGGGCGCCGGTTTCGACTACGCCAAGGCCTTCCAGAGCCTCGACCTCGCCGCGGTGAAGAAAGACCTCGCCGCACTGATGACCGACTCGCAGGACTGGTGGCCCGCCGACTTCGGCCACTACGGCCCGCTCTTCATCCGCATGGCCTGGCACAGCGCCGGCACCTACCGCATCGGCGACGGCCGCGGCGGTGCCGGCCGCGGGCAGCAGCGCTTCGCGCCGCTCAACAGCTGGCCCGACAACGTGAGCCTGGACAAGGCGCGCCGCCTGCTGTGGCCGATCAAGCAGAAGTACGGCCAGAAGATTTCCTGGGCCGACCTGTTGATCCTCACCGGCAACGTCGCGCTCGAGACCATGGGCTTCAAGACCTTCGGCTTCGGCGGTGGCCGCCCCGACGTGTGGGAGCCCGACCAGGACGTGTACTGGGGCCGCGAGAAGACCTGGCTCGGCGGCGACGTGCGATACGCACAGGGCTCGCCCGGCGTCGAGAAAGACCGCGGCGTGCTCGTGAAGGACGACGACAGCAAGGTGCCGCACACGCGCAACCTCGAGAACCCGCTGGGCGCCGTGCAGATGGGCCTGATCTACGTGAACCCCGAAGGCCCGGACGGCAACCCCGACCCGATCGCCGCGGCCCACGACATCCGCGACACCTTCGCCCGCATGGCCATGAACGACGAGGAAACCGTGGCGCTCATCGCCGGCGGCCACACCTTCGGCAAGACGCACGGCGCGGGGCCGGCCTCGAACGTCGGCAAGGAACCCGAAGCCGCCGGCCTCGAAGACCAGGGCTTCGGCTGGAAGAACAGCTTCGGCACCGGCAAAGGCGGCGACACCATCACCAGCGGCCTCGAAGTGACGTGGACCACCACGCCCACGAAGTGGAGCAACAACTTCTTCGAGAACCTGTTCGGCTTCGAATGGGAGCTGACCAAGAGCCCCGCAGGCGCGCACCAGTGGGTGGCCAAGGGCGGCGCCGGAGCCGGCACCATCCCCGACGCGCACGACGCCTCCAAGCGCCACGCGCCGACCATGCTCACCACCGACCTGTCGCTGCGCCTGGACCCGGCCTACGAAAAGATCTCGCGCCGCTTCCTGGCCAACCCCGACCAGCTCGCCGACGCCTTCGCGCGCGCCTGGTTCAAGCTCACGCACCGCGACATGGGCCCGCGCGCCCGCTACCTCGGGCCCGAGGTGCCGGCCGAAGAGCTGATCTGGCAAGACCCGATCCCGGCCGTCGACCACCCGCTGGTCGATGCCAACGACGTCGCGGCGCTGACGAAGAAGGTGCTGGCCTCGGGCCTCACGCCCGCACAGCTGGTGTCGACGGCGTGGGCCTCGGCCTCCACCTTCCGCGGCTCCGACATGCGCGGCGGTGCCAACGGTGCCCGCGTGCGGCTGGCACCGCAGAAGGACTGGGCCGTCAACCAGCCCGCGCAGCTGGCCCAGGTGCTGAAGGTGCTCGAAGGCATCCAGAGCGAGTTCAACGCGGCACAGACCGGCGGCAAGAAGATCTCGCTGGCCGACCTGATCGTGCTGGCCGGCGGTGCGGGCGTGGAACAGGCCGCGCGCAATGGCGGGCGTGAAGTGAAGGTGCCCTTCTCGCCGGGCCGTGCCGACGCCTCGCAGGAACAGACCGACGTGCCCTCGTTCGAGCCGCTGGAGCCCGCGGCCGACGGCTTCCGCAACTACCTGAAGGGCCGCTACAGCGTGCCCGGCGAAGCGCTGCTGATCGACAAGGCGCAGTTGCTCACGCTCACGGCGCCCGAGATGACGGTGCTGGTCGGTGGCCTGCGCGTGCTCGACACCAACGTCGGCCAGGCGCGCCACGGCGTCTTCACGAAGACGCCCGGCACGCTGAGCAACGACTACTTCGTGAACCTGCTCGACATGGGCACGGAGTGGAAGGCTGTGTCGGACGCCAAGGAGGAATACGAAGGCCGCGACCGCAAGACCGGCACCCTCAAGTGGACCGGCACACGCGTCGACCTGGTGTTCGGCTCCAACGCGCAGCTGCGCGCCATCGCCGAGGTCTACGGCGCTTCCGACAGCCAGCAGAAGTTCATCGACGACTTCGTGGCCGCCTGGACCAAGGTGATGAACCTGGACCGCTTCGATCTCGCCTGAGGCGGGGCGCCAGCGCCGTCCACGCCCCGGGGCCCTGCCCCGCGGGCGCGGACTCCCATGAACGAGGTATTCGTTTTTCGGGCCGGGCCACTAGATTCGGCCCCATGAAATTCGCGAAGGCATGGCTTGCCGCCGGCGTCGTCCTGGCGGCCTCGCAGTTCGGCGCGCTGCACGCGCAGGACGGCAACCCCGAATGGCGCGCGCTGCGCCAGGAACTCGTGCAACGCATCAACGCCAACTGCTACGACGTCGGCACGCTCGAGCTGGCGCAGCAGGTGCTGCAGACGGCGCGACGCACGGGCGGGGTCGAGTCCGCCGACGCGGCCCTCAGCCTCGTGCTGCTGGCCCACGTCCACCAGCGACAGGGGCAGCTGACCCGGGCCGCGCAGTCGTACACGGCTGCGCTCGCCATCCAGGAAAAGACCGCCGGACCCGACAGCCCGATGGTGGCGTTCACGCTGAGCGCGCTGGCCGGCCTGCACTACCGCCGCGAGGCCTTCGACCAGGCCATTGCGCTGTACGAACGCGCCCTGGCGATCCACGAGAAGCAGCGGCGCCCCGACGCACACGCCGTGCTGTACAGCCGGCAGAACCTGGCTGCGGCCCATCGCGCCCAGGGCGCCTACGCCAAGGCCGCCCCGCTGCACGAACGCGAGCTCGATGCCAGGGCGCAGCCGCTGCTCGCGGTGGCCCTGGTGCACTGACGCGCACTGAAGCGCACCGAAACGCGCCGCACCGCACCGAAACGCGCGGGCCGGCGCCCTGCTCCCGCTACTGCGCCATCTTCGATTCGCGCGCGTTCACCAGCTCCTCGGGCTCCTGCGACTCGACCCAGCTCTCGTTGTTGAGCCCGGCCTGCAGCCGCTCGGTGTCCAGTTCGTTGGTCCACTTGGCGACCACGATGGTGGCCACGCCGTTGCCGATCAGGTTGGTGAGCGCGCGCGCCTCCGACATGAAGCGGTCGATGCCCAGGATGAGCGCCAGCCCCGCCACCGGCACGTGCCCCACCGCCGACAGCGTGGCCGCCAGCACGATGAAGCCGCTGCCCGTGACGCCGGCCGCCCCCTTCGAGGTGAGCAGCAGCACGGCCAGCAGCGTGATCTCCTGTGTGAGCGTCATCGGCGTGTTGGTGGCCTGCGCGATGAACACCGCCGCCATCGTCAGGTAGATCGAGGTGCCGTCCAGGTTGAACGAGTAACCGGTCGGAATCACCAGGCCCACGCAGGTCTTGTGGGCGCCCAGGTTTTCCATCTTCTCCATCATGCGCGGCAGCACCGATTCGCTGGACGAGGTGCCCAGCACGATCAGCAGCTCTTCCTTGATGTACTTGATGAACTTCCAGATGCTGAAGCCGTGAAAGCGCGCAATGAGCCCCAGCACCACGAAGATGAACAGCAGGCAGGTCAGATAGAAGGTGCCCATGAGCTTGCCCAGCGACAGCAGGCTGCCCAGCCCGTACTTGCCGATGGTGAAGGCCATGGCGCCGAAGGCGCCGATGGGCGCGAGCTTCATGATGTAGTTGACGATCACGAACAGCACGTGCGAGCCCTTCTCGATCACGTCGAACACCAGCGTGCCGCGCCCGCCGAAACGGTGCAGCGCAAAGCCGAACAGCACCGCGATCAGCAGCACCTGCAGGATCTCGCCCTTGGCGAAGGCGTCGACCACGGTGGAGGGAATCACGTTGAGCAGAAAGTCGACCGTGCCGGTCATCTTGCCGGGGCCGGTGTAGGCCGCGATGGCCTTGGTGTCGAGCGTGGACGCGTCGATGTTCATGCCCGCGCCCGGCTTGAGCAGGTTCACCAGCACGAGGCCGACCACCAGCGCGATGCTGCTCACGATCTCGAAGTACAAAAGCGCCAGCCCGCCGGTCTTGCCGACCTTCTTCATGTCTTCCATGCCGGCGATGCCGACCACCACCGTGCAGAAGATGATCGGCGCGATGATCATCTTGATGAGCTTGATGAAGCCGTCGCCCAAGGGCTTCATCGACTCGCCGAGCGAGGGGTAGAAGTACCCCAGGAGCACGCCGACGATCACCGCGGTGATCACCTGCACGTACAGGGAACGGTAAAGGGGGAGCTTCCTGGGTACTGTGCTTGTTGTATGTGCCATGACTGCCTCCTGAAAAGATGAAGGAAAACGCAGAAGAAAGGGTTCGTGCCGGGTTGCTTTCGATGGTTGAAGTCGTGTGTCCTGTGGGTGTGGTTCCGGCCCAAATGAAAAAACCCGCCGAAGCGGGTTTTTGTTTTCAGGGCGTGGCGCGCATGCTCAGTGCATGTGGAGGCCGCCGTTGACCGAGAAGTCGGCCCCGGTGCTGTAGCCGCCTTCGTCGGTGGCGAGCCACGCGATGATGGAAGCGATTTCGCTCGGCTCGCCCAGGCGCTTGACCGGGATCGTGGCCACGATCTTGTCGAGCACTTCCTGGCGGATGGCCTTAACCATGTCGGTGCCGATGTAGCCCGGGCTCACCGTGTTCACGGTGACGCCCTTGTTGGCCAGCTCCTGCGCCAGCGCCATCGTGAAGCCGTGCATGCCGGCCTTGGCCGCCGAGTAGTTGGTCTGGCCGGCCTGGCCCTTGGCGCCGTTGACCGAGCTGATGTTGATGATGCGGCCCCAGCCCTTTTCGACCATGTCGCCCACCACCTGCTTGGTGACGTTGAACATGCTGTTGAGGTTGGTTTCGATCACCGCGCTCCAGTCCTCTGGCGTCATCTTGAGGAACATGCGGTCCCGCGTGATGCCGGCGTTGTTGACGAGCACGTCAATCGCCCCGTGGGCCGCCTTGGCGGCGGAGAAGGCCTCGACGGTGGATTGCCAGTCGCCGACATTGCCGACCGACGCGTGGAACTCGAAGCCTTCGGCTTTCTGTTCGGCCAGCCACTTGGCGTAGTCCCGCGTGGGGCCGCAACCTGCGACCACGGTGAACCCGTCTTTGTAGAGACGCTGGCAGATGGCTGTTCCGATGCCACCCATGCCTCCGGTGACATATGCAACTTTCTTGCTCATGAGATTTCCTTGATTGAAGCTAGCAAAAAGCCTGAACGGCCGCCTTCACTCTAGCCATTTTCAGGCCACACAACTCTGAGGGAGAACACTGAGCCAAGCTTGCAACCAGCTGTCACGGACATCACCTCGGCGGCACTCTATATGCTTGCGGCTTCGCGCCCGTGACACGGCCCCTGCCGGCACCCCACCAGGAGTTCGCACGCATGAATTTCGCAATCGTCGTCTTCCCCGAGGTCGAGGAGCTCGATTTCGTCGGTCCCTGGGAAATGCTCACCATGTGGAGCAAGCTGGCCGGCGGCCCCGCGAACTGCCTCGTGGTGGCGCAAACGCACGGCCCGGTCGTCTGCGCCAAGGGGCTGTCGATCAACCCGCATGTCTCGTTTGCCGACTGCCCGCCGCTCGATTTCGTGCTCGTGCCCGGCGGCATGGGCACGCGGCGCGAGGTCGACAACCCCGCCATGGTGCAGTTCCTGGCCGCGCAGGCACCGGGCTGCAAGGCGCTGCTGTCGGTGTGCACCGGCGCCTTCGTGCTGCATGCGGCCGGCC
The DNA here is from genome assembly GCF_059416405.1 of Variovorax sp. GW821-FHT09D04. Lineage (NCBI taxonomy): Bacteria > Pseudomonadati > Pseudomonadota > Betaproteobacteria > Burkholderiales > Comamonadaceae > Variovorax > Variovorax sp. GW821-FHT09D04. The sequence continues at coordinate 546,161 of NZ_JBWKPA010000001.1, read as the reverse complement.
TGCTCTCGGGCCGCACCGCGACCACGCACTGGGGATCGCTCGACCGCCTGCGCGCGCTCGGCGACGTGAAGGTGGTGGAGCAGCGCTTCGTGCAGGACGGCCACGTCTGGACCTCGGCCGGCGTCTCGGCCGGCACCGACCTGATGCTGGCCTTCATCGCCCATGTGGCGGGCGAGGAGGCCGCGGCCAAGGTGCAGCTGCAGGCCGAGTACTACCCGGCCGACACGGTGTACGGCCACACCTCGAGCCACGAGCGCGCGCCGTCGTATGTGCGGCGACCGGGCTCGCGCGCGGGCCTCGCCTGACCGTTCGTTCATCCGTTCACGCGTTCCCTTGATCGATCGAACGGTCGGTCATTTCTTCTTTCTTACTTCTTTCGACCTCCATGCCCACGCCCGACCTCACCGACCTCGAACCGCTTTCCGTGCTCGCCGCCCGCGTGGGGGCGACGCTGCGCGAGCGGCGCCAGACGGTGGCGGTGGCCGAATCGTCGGCCGGCGGCCTGGTCTCGGCCGCCCTGCTCGCGCTGCCGGGCGCCTCGGCCTATTTCTTGGGCGGCGCGGTCATCTACTCGCGCCGCGCCGGCAAGGCCCTGCTCGGCCTCACGCCCGAGGACATGGGCGACATGCGCGGCGAGACCGAACCCTACGCGCGCTTCATCTCGGGCCGCATCCGCGATGCCCACCGCTCGAAATGGGGCATCTGCGAGAGCGGCGCGGCGGGGCCGTCGGGCAGCCCGTACGGCGATGCGCCGGGCCACGTCTGCATCGCCGTGACCGGCGCGGACGGCCTCGTGGTCAGCCGCACGATCGAGACCGGGGCAACCAACCGGCCATGGAACATGGATGTGTTCGCGCGGCTGTTGCTGAAGTTGTTCGAAGAGACCTTGCTGGCGAACGGCGACGCATGACCGAAACAGTGATTTCGACCGCTTCCGAAGAAGAGGTCCGCTCCGGCGTCCTGGGCCGCCGGTTGCGCGAGTTCAACTACGGCTTCGTCGGCGAGTACCCCGATACGCAACCCGTGTGGCTGAACGCGAAGGACGCGCAGGGCCGCCTGATGGGCGGGCTGCGTGGCTTCGTCTTCCTCGAATGGCTGCGCATCGACGTGCTGTTCGTCGAGGAGGAAGCCCGGGGCACCGGCCTGGGCCGTCGCCTGCTCGCGGAGGCGGAAGCGCGCGGCAAGGCGCTGGGTGCCGGGAATGCCGCACTCGAAACCTTCGAGTGGCAGGCGCGAGGCTTCTACCTGAAGCAGGGCTACGAAGAGTTCGCCCGCATCGACAACTACGCGCGCGGCAACTACCTCGCCTACATGAAGAAAAAGCTCTGAGCCCGGGGCATTGCGGCCCCCGACCCCGAACCTCTCAAGCTGTCGCGCTCAATCCGCCTGCACCCCCGCAGCCCGAATCACCTTCCCCCACTTCTCGATCTCCGCCGCCAGGTGGCTGCGCAGCGCCTCGGGCGTGACCTTGTCCATCGGCACGGCCTCGGTGCTCAGCTCGGCGAAGCGCTTCTTCACGTTGTCGTCCTGCAGCGCGGCGCGCAGGGCCACGTTGAGCTTCTCGATCACGGCCGGCGGCGTGCCCTTGGGCGCGTACACGCCGTGCCACACCTTCACGTCGAAGCCCTTGAGGCCCTGCTCGTCGAGCGTGGGAATGTCGGGCATGCTCGACAGGCGCTTGGGCGTGGTCACGCCGAAGACCTTCACGCGCTGGCCGTCCTTGATGACGGGCGCGGTCTGCGTGGTCTGGTCGCACAGCAGGTCGACCTGCCCGCCCATGAGGTCGTTGAGCGCCGGGCCTGCGCCCTTGTAGGGCACGGTCGTCAGCTGCACGCCGATCTGGTGCGCGAAGAGCATGCCGCACAGCTGCGACACCGCGCCGATGCCGGCGTTGGCAAGCGAGACCTTGTCCTTGTTGGCCTTCACGTAGGCCAGCAGCTCCTTGAAGTTGTTGGCCGGGAAGTCCTTGCGCGACAGCAGGGTCATCGGCACGTCCATGACCTGGCCGACGTACTCGAAGTCTTTCAGCGGGTCGTAGTTGAGCTTCTTGTACAGCGCGGGCGCGGTGGCCATGCCCATGTGGTGGATGAGGATGGTGTAGCCGTTGGGCGCCGCCTTGGCCACGCGGGTCGGCGCGATGGTGCCGCCCGCGCCCACGGTGTTCTCGACCACCACGGTCTGCCCGAGCGACTTGCCCATGGGCACGGCGAGCATGCGCGCCACCACGTCGGTGGGGCCGCCGGCCGAGTACGGCACGACCATCACGATGGGCTTGTCGGGCCACGCGGCCTGCGCGGCGGCGGGCGATGCGGCGGCGAGCAGGCAGGCGCCCGCCGATGCGGCGATGAGGGCTTTCAGTTTCCAGGTCTTCGTTGCGTTCACTTCTTTGTCTCCTTGTGGTTTGTCTGTGGATCAGTGCGTCACGGATGAATCGCCCGGGCCGTGGGATGCGGCCAGCGCCAGCCAGCGCTCGGCCAGCCGCACCACGGGCCCGTCGACCATGCGGCCGTCGAGGCTCACGACGCCGCCGCCGGCCGCGCGCACGGCCTCGGTGACGCGGTGCGCCCAGGCCACCTCGTCGGCCGTGGGCCCGAGCGCGGCCTGCACGGGTGCGACCTGCTCGGGATGGATGCACAGCTTGGCGCCGAAGCCGCCGCGCCGCGCGCGCGCGGTGTCGGCGGCGAGCCGCTGCGCGTCGCGCCAGTCGGGCGACACGCCGTCGATGGGCGTGGCCAGCCCGGCGCGGCGCGAGGCCAGCACGAGCGCGAGGCGCACGGGCACCAGCTCGGCCTCGTCGGCGTCGCAGGCCATGCCGAGGTCGGCCTGGAAATCGAGGTGGCCGAAAGCCAGCCGCAGCACCTGCGGCGCGCCCGCGATGGCATCGAGCGCCGCGAGCCCCGCGGCCGATTCGATGAGCGGCACCAGCACGGCCGTCGGTCCGGCCGTGGCGGCCAGCCGATGCAGTTCGTCGGCGTGCTCGGCCTTGGGCAGCACGACGCCGGCGATCAGGCCGTCGGCGATCCAGCCCGCAGCGCGCGCGCAGTCGTCGTCATGCCACGGCGTGCCGCTCGCGTTCACGCGCACGAGCAGCCGCCCTCGCCCTTCGGCGGGCAACGCTGCCAACGAGGCGCCGAGCGCATCGCGCGACTCGGCCTTGCGCGCGGGCGCCACGGCATCTTCGAGGTCGATGATCACGCCGCCCGCGCCCGTCGCCAGTGCGCGCGCATGGCGCTCGGGCCGGTCGGCCGGCACGAAGAGAAAGGCGCGCGCCAGGGCGAGCGCGGCGTTCGCGGGCCCGCTCATACCGCGCCGGCCACGCGCAGCGCCGCGATCGCGTCGTCGCCACGGCCCAGGCTGCGCAGGATGGCGTCGGTGTGCTGGCCGACCGCGGGCACCGGGTCCATGCGGTAGTCGAACGCGCTCTGGCGACCAGCCGGCAGCAGCGCCGGGATGTCGCCGGCCGGCGAACCCACCTGGCGCCAGCGCTCGCGCGCCTGCAGCTGCGGGTGCGCCCACAGCCCGGCCATGTCGTTCATGCGCGCATTGGCGATCTGCGCGGTGTCGAGCCGTTCGAGCACCTGCGCCGCGCTGAGCGCGCCGAAGGTGTCGACGATGAGCGCACGCAGCGCCTCGCGGTGTTCGTTGCGCCGCGCGTTGCTGTCGAAGCGCGGGTCGCTCGCGAGCTCGGGGCGCAGCAGCACCTTGTCGCAGAAGGCGCGCCACTCGCGCTCGTTCTGCAGGCCGAGCATCACGGTGCCGCCGTCGCCCGCGGGGAACGGGCCGTAGGGATAGATGGTGGCGTGCGAGGCGGCGCTGCGCGGCGGCGGCGGCGCGCCGTCGTAGGCGTAGTACATCGGGTAGCCCATCCACTCGGCAAGCGATTCGAGCATCGACACGTCGATGTGCGAGCCCTTGCCCGTCTTGCCGCGCTGCATCAGCGCCGCGAGGATGCCGGTGTAGGCGTACATGCCCGCCGCGATGTCGGCGATGGAGTTGCCCGACTTGCACGGGTCGTCGGGCGTGCCCGTCACCGAGAGGAAACCGGCCTCGCTCTGAATGAGCAGGTCGTAGGCCTTCTTGTCGCGGTACGGGCCGTCTTCGCCGTAGCCCGAGATGTCGCAGACGATGAGCGCGGGGTGCTTCTCCTGCAGCACCTGCGCGCCCAGGCCCATGCGCGCGGCGGCGCCGGGCGCGAGGTTCTGTACCAGCACGTCGGCGCCGGCCACGAGCTCCTGCAGCACGGCGAGCGCGGCGGGTTGCTTCAGGTCGAGCGTGAGGCTTTCCTTCGAGCGGTTGACCCACACGAAGTGCGAGGCCTCGCCGTTCACGCGCTCGTCGTAGGCGCGCGCAAAGTCGCCGCCGCCGGGGCGCTCGACCTTGATGACGCGCGCGCCGAGGTCGGCGAGCTGGCGGGTGCAGAACGGCGCCGCGATGGCGTGTTCGAGCGAGATGACGGTGATGCCGTCCAGGGGTCTGGTCATGGGCTTCTTCTTTCTTTCCTTGCGTCAGGCGAGCACGGCGGTCGCTTGCATCGTGAGCCAGCCGTCGGCGTCTTCGCCCCACAGGCTGAAGGTCTTGCCGTCGGTGCTGCCTTCGGCGGGTTTGCCGTGCACGCGGAACGGCGCGATGTCGAAGGTCGGGCGCACGGCGCGGAACTCGAAGCGCGCGAGCTGCGCATCGGCCGGCGCGTTGCGGCGCAACAGGTCGACCAGCAGCGTCGCGATGAGCGGCCCGTGCACGATGAGGCCCGGGTAGCCCTCGACCTGCGTCACGTAGCGGCGGTCGTAGTGGATGCGGTGGCCGTTGAAGGTCAGCGCCGAGTAGCGGAACAGCAGCACGTCGTCGGGCACGAGGTCGCGGCTGAAGGCGGCGTCCTTCGGTGCGGGCGTGGGCGGCGGCGTGGCTTCGCCTGGTGCGGCGGCGGCGCGGTAGACGATGTCGTGCTCTTCGGTGAGTGCGAGCCCGCGCGCGTTGCGCACCTCGTGGCGCACCAGCACGAACACCAGCTCGCCGGTGCGGCCGGCCTTGTGCGTGACCGAGGCGATGGTCGAGGTGCGCTCGACTGCATCGCCCACCTGCAGCGGATTGCCCGGTTCCCAGGTCAGCCGGCCGCCGGCCCACATGCGGCGCGGCAGCGGCACGGGCGGCAGGAAGCCGCCGCGCTTGGCATGGCCGTCTTCGCCGATCTCCGACTGGCGGTGGTGCGACAGGAAGTAGAGCCAGTGCCACAGCGCAGGCAGGCGCGTGCCCGCCTCGGGCAGCGGGTCGTCGCGGTCGAGCGTGGCGGACAGGCCGCGCACGGGCGCGGCCGTGAGGTCGTCGCGCAGCGTTTCGGTGCGGCCCTGCCAGGCCTGCAGGCGCGCGAGGGCTTCGGCGTCGATCAGGGGAGAAGTCATGTCGTGTGTGTCGGGAAGAAGGATGAGTGGCGAGGTCAGTCGACCGCGGCGCCCGAGGCCTTGACGATGCGCGCCCACTTGGCGAGGTCGGCATGCAGCAGCGCCGAGAACTGCTCGGGCGAGGTGGGCGCGGCGATCTCGACGCCCTGCTGGTCGAGCTTGTCGCGCAGGTCCTTGGCCGCGAGCGCCTTGCGCGTGGCGTCCTGCAGGGTGGCGAGCACGTCGGCGGGCACGCCCGCGGGCGCGAACAGGCCGATCCACAGCGTGCCGTTGTAGCCCGGCACCTGCTCGGCGATGGCGGGCACGTCGGGCAGCACGGGCGAGCGTTTTTCGCCGCTCACGGCCAGCGCGCGCAGCTTGCCGGCCTTGATGTGGGCCAGCGCCGAAGGCAGGCTCGCGAACACGATGGGCAATTGCCCGCCCAGCACGTCGTTGATGGCAGGTGCCACGCCCTTGTACGGCACGTGCTGCAAAGAGATGCCGCCCATGCTGTTGAGCATTTCGCCCAGCAGGTGGTTGAGCGTGCCGTTGCCGGCCGAGGCGTACTGGTAGTTGGCGCCCTTCTCGCGCGCCAGCTTCAAGAATTCGGCGAAGTTCTTCGCGGGGAACGACGGGTTCACCAGCAGCACGTTGGGCACGGCGCCGATCAGGCCCACGGGTTTGAAGTCTTTCTCGGGGTCGAAGCCAGGGTTCTTGTAGAGCGCGGGGTTGATGGCCTGGCTGCTGCTGATCGTCATGAGCAGCGTGTAGCCGTCCTTCGGGCCCTTGGCGACCAACTGCGTGCCGATGTTGCCGCCCGCGCCGGGGCGGTTGTCGACCACCACGCTGGCGTTGTTCAGCACCTCGCCGAGCTTCTGGCCCACGAGACGGCCGACGATGTCGTTGGTACCGCCCGCGGCCTGAGGCACGACGAGCGTGATGGGGCGCGAGGGGTAGGTCTGGGCGGTGGCGGTGCTGGTGGCCAGCAAGGTGATGGCGGCGAGGCCGAAAGCGAACAGCGCGCGGGCGCGGAATCTCATCGGGGCAGAGCAACGGACTTTCAATCCGCTGGTGGTTGGCTTGTGTTGTGTCTCCATCGCCGCATGGTCTTCTGCCTACCCCGCCGGCGCAATCTGCGATTTCGGAAGCCAGGCTTCTGAAATTCCGAAGGCTTGGCTACCATCGCCCCATGCTCTTCGACCTCACCGACCTGCGCCTCTTCGTGGCCACGGCCGAACTCGGCAACCTCACGCGGGCGGCCGAGCGCCAGCACCTGTCGCTGGCCGCGGCCAGCGCGCGCATCAAGGCGCTCGAGAACCAGGCCGGCCTGCAGCTGCTGCAGCGCGAGGCCCGCGGCGTGCGGCTGCTGCCGCCGGGCGAAGCCTTCCTGCACCACGCCCGGCTGGTGCTGCACCAGGCCGACCAGCTGCGCGCCGACCTGCTCGAGTACGGCGGCGGCCTGCGCGGCCACCTGCGCGTGTTCGCCAACACCACGGCAGTGACCGATTTCCTGCCCGAGATCCTGCCCGGCTTCCTGGCCGCCAACCCACGCATCAACGTCGACCTTCAGGAAAAACCGAATGCTCAGATCCCGCGCGGCGTGCGCGACGGGCGCGCCGACATCGGCATCGTCGCGGGCCAGATGGACACGCTGGGCCTGGACGCCATCCACTTCAGCACCGACCGGCTGGTGCTCGTCACCTCGCGCCAGCACCGCTTTGCGCGACGCCGCCGCATCTCGTTCGCCGAGACGCTCGACGAAGACGCCATCGGCATGCAGCAAGGCAGCACACTGCAGGCCTTCCTGGGGCAGATCACCGACCACCTGGGCAAGCGCCAGAAGCTGCGCATCCAGCTCGGCAGCTTCGACGCCATGTGCCGGATGATCGGCAGCGGCGTGGGCATCGGCGTGGTGCCGGAGTCGGCCGCGCGGCGCAACCAGGAGAGCATGCGGCTCGCGCTGGTCGAGCTCAGCGACCCGTGGTGCGTGCGCGAGCGCTACCTGCTCGTGCGGGACCGCGCCGCCCTGCCCGTGTACGCCCAGGCGCTGGTCGAGACCTTGTGCAAGCACTACGCCGACGCGCAGGCCGAGACCGCCTGACGGCCGGTTTTTCGGCCAAAAACAGGCACTTGCGCGCGGCTTGTGAGAAACCCGATGTCTTCCCCATTTTCTGTGCACAACTTTGGGGGTAAGTCAGGGGCAGCGTTGTAAAGCGAACGCAAGTCGTTGTTTTATAAAGGGAATAGTTAGTCTGCTTAAAAATCTTGCAGTGCACAAGTCGGGCCGCCGAGGGGCCTGAAAATCGCTCGAAAACAGGAAAGTCAAGCGAAAAAACAGGGGGTTGCCTGTGCTAGGCCGCCCTTTGAAACCAACGACTTGCGGCGGGTTGTGAAGAAGTCCGCTGCAATCCCCACTTTCTGTGGGCAACTTTGGGGGTAACTCGGGTGGAGCTTTGTAAAACGAATGCAAGTTATTGTTTTACAAAGGGATTCCACACTTTGCTCAATTTTTGAGCGGTGAACAAGAGCGTCAGCCAGTCGGGTGACCGTCGCCCAAATGAACCCAAAGGTTCTCAGCACGCCGAATCGGGTCGATGCGAGGCGCGAAAGAGGGCCGCTACAGTCGCCCTGACATGCTCGAAGCGCTCAGCTCCCCCTGGTCCTGCCTCGGTGCCATCGCCGGGCTGCTGATCGCCCTGGGGGTCCACTGGCTGGCCCCGGCCGACATCGACACGGTGCACGCCGGCGCGTGGCTGGTGGGCATCGGCTGGCTCGCGGGCCTGGCCTGGGACCTCGTGGACTCGGACCGGTCGAAGTAAGCCGCAGGCGAAACCCGCAAACAGCGCGCACAAAAAAAGGAGGGGAGGCATCGGCCCTTGCAGAGCCCCTGCCTCCCCTCCCCGTACCGGTTCACCCGGTGATCAGGCTCAGCGCTCGATCGTCAGCGCCACGCCCATGCCGCCGCCGATGCACAGCGAGGCGATGCCCTTCTTGGCGTTCTGGCGCTGCATTTCGTGCAGCAGCGTCACCAGGATGCGGCAGCCCGACGCGCCGATGGGGTGGCCGATGGCGATGGCGCCGCCGTTCACGTTCACCTTGTTCACGTCCCAGCCCATTTCGCGGTTCACGGCGCAGGCCTGTGCGGCGAAGGCTTCGTTGATCTCGAGCAGGTCGAGGTCGGCGGCCTTCCAGCCGGCGCGCTGCAGCGCCTTCTGCGACGCCGGCACGGGGCCCATGCCCATGATGGTCGGGTCCAGGCCGGCGGTGGCGTAGCTGGCGATGCGGCCCAGCGGCTTCAGGCCCAGGGCGGCGGCCTTCTTGGCCGTCATGACCATCACGGCGGCGGCGCCGTCGTTCAGGCCCGAGGCATTGCCCGCGGTCACGCCGCCTGCCTTGTCGAAGGCGGGACGCAGGCCAGCCAGCACTTCGGCGTTGGTCTTGCGGTTGATGAACTCGTCCTGGTTGAAGACGATGGGGTCACCCTTCTTCTGCGGAATGCTCACGCCGACGATTTCGTCCTTGAACTTGCCGGCGTCCTGCGCGGCGGCGGCCTTGGTCTGGCTGGCAAGGGCCAGTTCGTCCTGCGAGGCGCGGTCGATGTTGTACTTCTTGGCCACGTTCTCGGCCGTGATGCCCATGTGGTACTGGTTGTACACGTCCCACAGGCCGTCGACGATCATGGTGTCGACCAGCTTCCAGTCGCCCATGCGCTGGCCGTTGCGCGAGTTGGGCAGCACGTGCGGCGCCATGCTCATGTTTTCCTGGCCGCCGGCGATCACGATTTCGCTGTCACCCGTGGCCACGGCCTGCGCCGCCAGCATCACGGCCTTCAGGCCCGAGCCGCACACGGCGTTGATGGTGAGCGCCGGCGTTTCCTTGGTGCCGCCGCCCTTGAGCCAGGCCTGGCGCGCGGGGTTCTGACCAGCGCCGGCCGCGAGCACCTGGCCCATGATGGCCTCGCCCACCTGGTCGGCCGTGAGGTTGGCGCGCGCGATCACTTCCTTGATCACGAGGGCGCCCAGCTCGGTGGCGGGAATGCCGGCGAGCGAGCCGCCGAATTTGCCGACCGCCGTACGCGCAGCCGAAACGATGACGATGTCTTCCATGAGGTTCTCTCCGTTGAGGTGATTTGAAATCGGTTGCGATCTTGCGGGAGCTGGCGCCCGTTCAGGCCTTGGCCTTCACGTAGCGTCCCGGCGCCGGTTCGATGGCCTTGTAGGCCTTGCCGTTGCCGTAGCCCTTGGGCGCGGGGATCTGCTTGCCCGCGTGGCCCTTGAGCCATTGTGCCCAGTCGGTCCACCAGCTGCCCGGCTGCTCCTGCGCGCCGGCCAGCCATTCGGGCTGGGTCTTGGGAAACTTGCCGTCCTCGCGCAGCCAGTGGCTGCGCTTGTTCTTGGCGGGCGGGTTGATCACGCCGGCGATGTGGCCCGAAGCGCCCATCACGAAGCGCTTCTTGCCCGTGAGCAGTTGCGTGGAGGTGTAGGCGCCGCCGATGGGCACGATGTGGTCTTCGCGCGAGCCGTAGATGTAGGCCGGGATGTCGATCTTGCCGAGGTCGACCTTCTCGCCGCAGACGGTGAGCGCATTCGGCTTGGCCAGCTTGTTCTCGTGGTACGTGTTGCGCAGGTACCAGGCGTAGAACGGGCCCGGCAGGTTGGTCGCGTCGCTGTTCCAGTACAGCAGGTCGAAGGCCGGCGGCGTCTCGCCCTTGAGGTAGTTGCCGACCACGTAGTTCCACACCAGGTCGTTCGGGCGCAGGAAGCTGAAGGTCGAGGCCAGGTCGCCGCCGGGCAGCAGGCCGCCCTTGCCCAGCTGCATCTCGCGGTACTGCACCATGGGCTCGTCCACGAAGATGTCCAGGATGCCGGTGTCGCTGAAGTCGAGGAAGGTGGTCAGCAGCGTGACCGACGCGGCCGGCTTCTCGCCGCGCGCCGCGAGCACGGCCAGCGCAGTGCTCAGGATGGTGCCGCCCACGCAGAAGCCCAGCGTGTTGATCTGCTTGCTGCCGCTGATCTCCTGCACGGTGTGGATCGCCTTGATGGCCGCGTTCTCGATGTAGTCGTCCCAGGTGGCCTGGGCCAGCGACTCGTCGGGGTTGCGCCAGCTCACCACGAACACGCGGTGGCCCTGCTCGTTCGCATAGCGGATGAGCGAGTTGTCGGGCTGCAGGTCGAGGATGTAGAACTTGTTGATGCACGGCGGCACCAGCAGGAACGGCCGTTCGTACACCTTGGCGGTGAGCGGCTTGTATTCGAGCAGCTGGAAATAGTCGTTCTCGAACACCACGGCGCCTTCGGTGGTGGCCACGTTGCGCCCCACTTCGAAGGCGCTCTCGTCGGTCATGCTGACGTGGCCCTGCTTCATGTCGTGCAGCAGGTTCTGGATGCCCTTGGCGATGCTCTCGCCCTGCGTGTCGATGGCTTTCTTCTGCGCCTCGGCGTTGAAGGCGAGCGAGTTGCTGGGCGAGGCCGCGGCCATCCACTGCTCGACCGCGAAGCGCAGGCGCGCCTTGGTCTTGTCGTCGGCGTCGATGGCCTCGGCCATGCGCATCATGGTGCGGCCGTTGAGCAGATAGACGGCGGCCGAGAAGGCCGCCAGCGGGTTGCTGCCCCAGGCCTCGGCGGCAAAGCGCTTGTCGCCCTCGGGCCGGGCACCGAAGCCGCGGCGCCACAGGTCGGTGGCGTCGCTCAGGTACTGCTGCTGGATGGACTGGAGCTGCTCGGGATCGATGGAGAACTTGGGCAGCTCGGGCATGGCGGCTGCGCCCGGGAATTGCGCCATTTGTGGCAATTGCCATAGCGGCGTGCCGCCGACGTCGAAAGCGGCGGAACCTCCTGGACCTGCAGCTTTCTGGAAAGCCTCCATGGCCTGGGTCCAGCCCTGCGTGAGGGCTTTTTGAAAGGGCGCGAACGCATCGGCCCCCGTGTCTTGTTGCTTCATCATGTCTCCTGGCCGTGGCCTGGGTCGATACGAACGGATGGCTTGCGTGTTTTGAGTATGCTGCATTCGCAAGGCACTCACAACGCCGCGCTTTCACTAATCCCTTGAAACAAAACGTCTGCGCCTGTGTTCATCCATTTGATCGTGATCGGCTGGCTCTATGTGGCCGTGATGATGGCGGTGGCCGAGGCCACCAACACCACGGGCACGGTGCTGGGCGCCATCTTCACATTTCTTCTTTACGGCCTCGCGCCGGTGGCGCTGGTGATCTACCTGATGGCCACGCCGGCGCGCCGGCGGGCGATCAAGGAACGCGAGGCGCAGGCCCAGGAGGCCGCGCGCCGCGCCGCCGCGGAGGCTGCGGGTTCAGACCTTCCAGACCAGCGCGGCGAAGCGCCCGCTGACGCCGTCGCGCCGGTGCGAAAAGAACCGTGACGGCTGCGCGACGGTGCACCACGCATCGCCGCTGTCGTTGCCGTGAAGCGACGCGACTCCCACCGCACGCAGCCGCTGACGCGCCAGCGCGGGCAGGTCGGCCAGCCACTTGCCTTCGGCCGCGGGCGTGAAGCACGACGCCGCCTCGGGCGACTGCGCCTCGAAGGCGGCCTTGACCTCCGCCCCCACCTCGAAGGCCTTCGGGCCGATGCAGGGGCCGAGCCAGGCCATCAGGCGCGGCGCGCCTTCATCCTGCGCGAAGGCGCGCACGGTCTGCTCGAGCACGCCGCCGGCCAGCCCGCGCCAGCCCGCATGCGCGGCAGCCACGCGGTGGCCGCACTCGTCGGTGAAGAGCACGGGCAGGCAGTCGGCCACCATGACCGTGCAGGCGCGCGCGGAAGTCGTCGCCGCGCAGGCATCGGCGACGGTGCCGTCGTGCACCGCATCGTCGAGCGACACGAGCCCCGTGCCATGCACCTGCTGCAGGAACACCGGCCGCGTGCCGATCGCCTGCTGCAACCGCCGGCGGTTCTCGGCGACGAGCGCGGCGTCGTCGGCCACGTGGTCGCCGAGGTTCAGGCTCTCATAGCGCCCGGTCGACACGCCGCCGTCGCGCGTGGTGCACAGCGCACGCACGTTCGGCGGCGCGGGCCACTCGGGCACCAGCCATTGCGGATTCATCGCAACGTGCCGGCTCAGGGTTCCGCGTCGGGCGACTGCGAGGGCTGTGCGCGCTGGAAGGCGTCGAGCTTCATGCAGGCGTCGAAGGCGGCCATGGTGCGCGGCAGGCCGCTGAAGTCGCAGTCGAAGCGACGGCCGTTGAATATCTGCGGCACGAGACAGCAGTCGGCGATGGTGGGCGTGTCGCCCCAGCAGTAGGTGCCGCCCGGGTGCTGCGCGAGCTGGCGCTCGAACGACAGCAGGCCGTCGCGCACCCAGTGGCGGTACCAGGTGTTCTTGGCTTCGTCGTCGACCTTCAGTTCCTTCACGAGGTACTTGAGCACGCGCAGGTTGTTCAGCGGATGGATCTCGCAGGCGATCGACTGCGCCAGCGCACGCACATGGGCGCGGCCCACGGGATCGGTCGGCAGCAGCGCCGGCTCGGGGTGCGTTTCGTCGAGGTATTCGATGATGGCCATCGACTGCGAGAAGCGCTCGCCTTCGTCTTCGAGCAGCGGCACGAGCATGTCGGCCGAGATCGCCGAGTACGGACCGGTGCGGTGTTCGCCGCGCGCGATGTGCACGGGCACGTAGTCGTAGTCCAGGCCCTTGAGGTTCAGGGCAATGCGGACACGGAACGAGGCGGAGGAGCGGAAATAGTTATGCAGCTTCATGATTTCTCGAGGATAGCGCCCTCTCAGGAGCGTGGTGTGGCCGGCAATGCGCAGCGGAAATCGCGCAGCCGGGCTTCGGGGTGTTCTTGCTGCCACGCATCGAGCAGGCCGCGCGCCGCGGCTTCTTCGCGTGCAGCGATGCCCAGGTGCCACGGCCCTTCGGCCGCGGGTGGCTCGCCGGGCGCATGGTTGTGCTGGTCGTCGGGGCGGCCTTCGGAGCAGGCCTTGCACAGCACCTGCATGCTGCTGGTCCAGTTCTCGGCGCTGAGGCCCGCGTCCTCGAAGCGGCGCACCAGCGCATCGATCGCCTCGGCCTGCACCTCTTCGACGAACACTTCGTAGGTCGCGTGGTCCGACGGCGCGATCAGCGCGAGCGCGTCGAACACCGGCACCTCGCGCTCGCCGCGGCGGCGGTAGCCGTTGGCAGCGCCGTCGTGCAGCACCAGGTCGCCGTAGCGGTGGCCGCTGGCGGGCGTGGGCACGTTGCGCAGGATGGCGCGCGCCGGGTCGATGCGGTCGGCCCAGACCACCTCGCTGGCCTCGTCGCCGTGCACGCGGATGGGCGTGAGACCGACGAAATAGTCGACCGGCCCTTCACCGTCCGGGATGCCGATGCCGTACTGGCGCCATGCGCGCCGCGCCGTGGGCCAGTCGCCCAGCGCGGTGGCCGCGATGCCCAGGTTCCACAGCGCGCCTTCGTTGCCCGGCTCGCACTGCACGGCGCGGGCGTTGGCCTGCAACGACGCGGCCCAGTCGCCGCGGTACTTGTGGATGAGCCCGGCGTTGTACCAGGGCGCCGACCAGTACGGATGGATGGCGCTGGCCTGCGCATAGGCGGCCAGGGCGCCGTCCTGGTCGCCGGCCTCGTCGCGTTCGCGGCCGAGTTCGTTGAAGGCGGTGGCCTTGCCGGCTTTGCCGAGTCGGATGGGCATGGTGGAGCGAGAGAGAAAAGAGGTCGGGGAAACGCGCAGAAGCGCCTATTGTGGGCCGCCGCAAAATCCCGAGTCCGGCGTGCCGGCAAGCCCGTGCCGCCTCTGGCACACTGCCGGTCTCCCCTCCCGCTTCGCTGAAAAAGGACACCTTCCCATGGCTTCCGAGTTTGTTTTCGCCCCGCCGGCCACCGTTTCGGTGCCGGTGGCCGGTCAGCCCGCACGCTTCCCGGTGCACCGCATCTACTGCGTGGGCCGCAACTACGAAGATCACGCCAAGGAAATGGGTTTCACCGGCCGCGAGCCGCCCTTCTTCTTCATGAAGCCGGCCGATGCGCTGGTGACGGTCGATGCGGGCCAGACCGGCACCATGGCCTACCCCACGCTCACGAAGAACCTGCACCACGAGATCGAACTCGTGGTGGCCATCGGCACCGGCGGCAAGAACATCAAAGCCGCCGACGCCCACAAGCACATCTACGGCTACGCCGTGGGCCTGGACATGACGCGCCGCGACCTGCAGAACGACATGAAGAAGCAGGGCCGCCCCTGGGACATCGGCAAGAGCTTCGAGCAGAGCGCGCCCATCGGCCCGATCGTGCCCGTGGCGCAGGCCGGCAACGCCGAGCAGGCCGAGATCTCGCTGCAGGTGAACGGCGAAGACCGCCAGCGCAGCACCGTGAGCAAGCTGATCTGGAACGTGGCCGAGACCATCGAGCACCTGTCGGCGGCCTGGGAGCTGCAGCCCGGCGACCTGATCTTCACGGGCACGCCCGAAGGCGTCGCGGCCGTGGTGGCCGGCGACACGCTGGTGGGCCAGGTCGCGGGCCTGCCCGCGCTGACCGTCAAGATCGTCTGACGCCCGCGCGGTCCCGCTTCATGCTCCTTCGCGTACCCATCAAGCATTGCAAGAACTGCGGCACGGCGGTGGTCTACCGCGTGCCGGACGACGGCGACACCAAGCAGCGCGCGGTGTGCCCGGCCTGCCACACGATCCATTACGAGAACCCGCTGAACGTGGTGGGCACCATCCCCGTGCTGGGCGACAAGGTGCTGCTGTGCAAGCGCAACATCGAGCCGCGCTGGGGCAAGTGGACGCTGCCCGCGGGCTTCATGGAGCTCGAGGAAACCACCGCCGAGGGCGCGGCCCGCGAGACCGACGAGGAGGCCGGCGCGAACTTCGAGATCGAGGGCCTGTTCGCCGTGATCAGCGTGGTGCGCGTGGGCCAGGTCCACATGTTCTACCGCGCCCGCCTGCTCGACGACCGCTTCGACCCGGGCCACGAGACGATCGAGGCGCGCCTGTTCACCGAGGACGAGATTCCCTGGGACGAGATCGCCTTTCGCACCGTGCGCCAGGCGCTCGAACACTACTTCGAAGACCGCAAGCGCGGCAGCTTCGACCGCGTCCACGAACTCAGCATCGTTTGAAAAATTTCCCCATGCTCAAGACCCTGCGCGCCACCCTCCTCTGTGGCGCCAGCCTCGGCTTCGCCCTGGCGGCCTCGGCGGCCAAGGCCGACACGGTCGGCGAGGTCGACACCGCTTTCAAGCTCATCGGCCCCGACCACAAGATCGTGGTCGAGGCCTACGACGACCCCAAGGTCAGCGGCGTCACCTGCTATGTCTCGCGCGCGCGGACCGGCGGTATCGCCGGTGCCTTCGGCGTGGCCGAGGACAAGGCCGAGGCCTCCATCGCCTGCCGCCAGGTCGGCCCGGTGAGCATCACGCAGCCGCTGCCCAAGCGCGAAGAGGTCTACAGCGAACGCCTGTCGGTGCTCTTCAAGCGCCTGCGCGTGGTGCGCATGGTCGATCCCAAGCGCAACACGCTGGTCTACCTGACCTACTCCGACCTGCTGATCGACGGCTCGCCCAAGAACAGCGTGACGGCCGTGCCGGTCGATCGCGGCACGCCGATTCCGCTCAAGTGAAGGGGCTGCTGAACGGCTCGGCGATGCGAGTTTGCTAGCATCGTCCGAGCGGCCGACACCGAGATGTCGGCCTTCGACGGAACCCTCCGCAACGAATCCGTTCCAACAGCGTCATGCACCTTCAGACTTTTGTTTTCCGAACCGCCGCCACGCTGCTCGTGGCTGGGGGCATTGCCGCCTGCACCACGCCCGGCCCCACGCCGCCGCAGCAGCCTGTTCCAGGCGCCACGCCGCCGCCACCGCGCCAGGCCCTCTTCATCCGCCCCGCCGCCGGCACCACCGTGGGCCGCTTCGACGGCGTGCGCAACAAGGGCCTGGACATCGCGGGCAACCTGGGCGACCCCATCGTGGCCTCGGCCGACGGCCGCGTGGTGTACGTGGGCGGCGAACTGCGCTCCTACGGCAACATGGTCATCGTGAAACACAACGAAACCTTCCTCACGGCCTACGCCCACGCGAAGACCATCCTGGTGAAGGAAGGCGCCGTGGTGCGCCAGGGCCAGAAGATCGCCGAAATGGGCAACAGCGAATCCGACCGCGTGAAGCTGCATTTCGAGATCCGCAAGAACGGCACCGCCGTCGATCCCGAGCCGTACCTCAACGGCCGTTTGCAGCAGTAAACGTAAAAGCCGTTACAGCAGGCTTTCGGGCACCAGGGGCGCCAGCAGCTCCAGCCGCCAGCGGGCCCAGAAATGGGTCTCGGGCTCGGTGTGCAGGATGGTGTCCGCCCCGTCGCCCGACGCCGGGCTCACCCACTCAATGCCGCCGCGCGGCCCCAGCTGCAGCTGGTAGGCGCCGTCCAGCCGCATGAAACCGATCAGGCTGGTCAGCTGCTGCGCGATCTGCGGGCTGAAGATGAACAGGCCGATCTCGGTGTTGTGCAGCGCCGAGCGCGGGTCGAAGTTCATCGAGCCGACGAACACCACCTGCCCGTCGATCACGGCCGACTTGCCGTGCAGCCGCCCGCTGGCCGAGCCGTAGATGCCGAAGCGCTTGGTCTGCTCCACGCGCTTGGGGCTCAGCTCGTACAGCTCCACGCCCAGGCGCAGCATCTGCGCGCGATAGCGCCGGTAGCCGATGTGCACCAGCGACTCGTCGGTGGCCGCCAGCGAGTTGGTGACGATGGTGTAGCCCACGCCGTTGCCGCGCACGATCTGCATCGTCTCCATGCCGCCCCGCCCGGGGATCAGGTACGGCGTGGTCAGCAGCACCCCGTGCTGCGCGCCGCGCAGGTAGCGCTGCACGTTGTAGAGCACGCTGTCGGCGGCCTGGTCGGCCGGCAGCCCGCGCCCTTCGTCGGTGGGCGCCAGCGCCTTGGCGGGCGCGTCGGCGTACGCCTCGGCGCGCGCCCAGCTCAGCGCGAGCTTGCCGGCGTTGAGGTCCTTGGCCAGCGGGTTGTGGCCCAGCAGGTCGGTCGATTCGGGCTCTTCGGGGTGCAGCGTCTCGGGCCCCGTGGTGAGCCGGTCGAAGCGCTCGCGCAGCGCCTGCGCCGACTCGCCGCCGCGCGGCACCAGCGACTCGATGGGGTAGACGTAGGGGCTGTTCCAGTACATGTCGAACAGCGAGGACAGCCGCGGCACCACGGCGCCGGCCACCAGCGTGTCGATGTCGATGAAGTTGGAGCCGCCGTCGCGCAGGAAGTACTCGTTGGCGATGTTGCGCCCGCCCATGACCGCCATCGTGTTGTCGACCACGAACAGCTTGTTGTGCATGCGGCGGTGCACGCGGTCGAAGTCCAGGATCGACCATGCCCAGCGCGTGCCGAAGCGCGAACGCCCGGCCGGGAACGGGTTGAACAGGCGCACCTCGACGTTCGGGTGCGAGGCAAAGCTGGTGAACAGCGGGTCGGCGCCCGCGGTGTACAGGTCGTCCACCAGCAGCCGCACGCGCACGCCGCGGTCGGCCGCGTCGCGCAGCGTGCGCAGCAGGTAGCGGCCGGTCTCGTCGTTCTGCACGAGGTAGTACTGCACGTCGATGGAGCGCTGCGCGCGGCGCGCCAGCTCGATGCGCGCGTGCAGCGAGAACTGCGGCATCGGCAGCAGGCGGAAGCCGCTGAGCGGCTCGCCCGGCGGCGCGGCGGCCTGCACGAGGCGGCCCAGCGCGGTGTCCGCGCCGTCGGTGATGGCGCTCGAGGGCTTGCGCACCACCTCGGTCGGCAGGCCGGCGCAACCGGCGAGCACGAGCATCGCCAGGCTGCACAGCAGCCAGGCGAACCACCGGGCGCGCGGCACGTCAGCCCGGGGGGACAGGTTGCGCATGAACGACAGAAAAGAGGGAGGGCAAGGGCACGGGAGCGAAGGAGAAAAAACGCCGCTGCCGCGCGGCGCGGTGCACGACCGCGCCCACGGGTGGCGGTTTCTACCACGCGCGGCGCGAGCGCGCAGCCAATGCCTTCGTCAGTGCGCGCGCTCGGACCACTGCCGCACGAAGTGCTCCGCGCGCACGTTCGCGCGCGCCACGGCCGAGTCCCACGACAACTGCTGGGTGATGACCAGCGCGCAGCGCGGAATGCCGTCCAGGCTCAGCGCCGCGATGCCGGCGTAGGTGCCCTTCGGGGTGCGCGTGAGTTCGAACCATCCCGTCCAGCCACCTGGCACGTGAAGGTCGAGTCGGGCGGAGTCCATGATGAATTCATCATAGGCCTTTAGTTTTCATTTGCAAACATTGCATACAAAAGCAACGGCTCAGGCGTGCATGTCCGAGCGGCGACCGGTCGGCAGGCGCTGCAGCGCCTGGCGCAGCGTGGAATCCACCCGCCGCAGCGACAGCCCGTGCCGCACCGCCACCTCGTGCCGCGTCAGCTCGTGCACGCGCAAGGCCACGAAGATGTCTTGATGGCGGTGCGGCAGCCCCTGCATCGCGCGTTCGACCGCCTTCAGGTCGGAGCGCGCCTCGGCGATCAGCTCGGGCCCCGGTGCGTGATCGGCCACCTGGGCCAGCGTGTCCTCCGCCTCGCCAGCGTACTGCCAGGGGCGCTCGGCGCGCAGGCGGTCCATCGCGGCATTGCACGCCACGCGGAAGATGTAGGCCACGGGGTGCTGCAAGGTGTCCGTGAAGGCGGCCTCGCCCAGGCGCAGCCAGGCATCGTGCAGGCTTTCGGTGGCCGCATCGGCACACCCCAGGTGCAGCGACAGCCGCCGGTGCAGTTGCGCGTAGTGCGCCACCAGCTGTTGCTGGACATCCGGCGGCGCAGGGGCGGCTCCCGCGGCATCGCCGCGGGGCAGCAGGCAGGCGTGCGACATGGTGCGTCGCCGGCTAGCGGCCGCGCGGCAGGCCGCGCCGCTCGGACTCGCTCAGGCGCGCCAGTTGCGCGTCGGTGAGCGCACCGTGCCCGACCATCTGGACGAAGCCCGACGGGTCGTAGCTCGCCTGCTCCGCCGGCCTGCGCCGCATCTCGGGGGCCTCTAGCGCGCCCGACGCGGGCTCGTTGCCGAAGCCCAGCACGCGCACCGAGAACACCGACGGCAGGCTCTGGCGCGCCGCCGCGCGTTCGCGCTGCATCACGTCCTGCGCCGCCGCCGTGGCCTGCGACGCCGCTGCACTGGCGTTGGTCAGGGCACCGACATTCACCGACGCCACCACCGGCAGCCCCGTGCTCTTGCCCTGCACCGCCATGTTGTCGGCATTCACGATCTGCAGCGCCGCCAGGTTCACGTTGCCCGACACGCGGATGCCCGCCTCGCCCGCGTCGATGGTGCCCAGCGGCGCGATCAGGTCGATGTCGCCGGCCGGCACCTCGGGAATCGGGTTCAGCGTGGCGATGCCCGCGCCCGTGCTCGGCACGTCCGACGACAGCACCACGTTGCCCCAACGGTCGTACACGCGCTTGGGCGGCGTGTAGACCACCGTGGTCTTCGAGCCCCGGCCCGCGTTGATGTCACCCTCGGCCGACCAGCCCAGCACGCTGCCGCCGAAGGTGGTCATGATCCGGCTCTGGCCCAGCAGGATGCTGCCCAGCGCATAGAGCGAGATGTCGCCCGCACCTTGCGTGATGACGCCCGGAATCAGCGTGCCCACGGCCTTGGGCGCCGCGCCCTCGATGCCGAACACCTGGCGTCCGCCCGGCGTGAGCAGCGCGATGTCGCCGCCGAACAGCGTGTTGATGCCGGCCGCACCGAACATCGTGATGTCGCCCCTGTAGCTCGTTCCCGGGAACAGCGACGCGATGGCGTTGCGCCCGCGCAGGTAGCTGCCGTAGCGCACGCCGCTCTCGTCGTTGTATTCGCGCCCGCCTTCCTTCAGCTCCGCGAAGTACACGCCGCGCAGGTAGCTGCGCTGCTGTTCCGGCGGCAGTGCGTTGAAGAAGGCCAGCGCCTCCTGTGCGCCGCCCTTGCCGCTGTAGCCCTGCGAGGCTTCGAGCCAGTTCACCAGGTACAGCTGGCTCGCCTGCCGGTAGTCGTTGGCGAGCACGCGGCGCGGCGTGCCGGTGTCCGCGTCGAGACGGGCTTGCTGCTGCGCCATCCAGGCCGCCGCGTCGTTGTCGTCGCCGCTGTAGCCATGCTCGGCGCGCAGCCAGTCGCCCAGCGTGAGCTGGCGGTTGTAGTTCTTCACCACCTTGCCGGCCTGGTCGGCCAGCGGCTGGCCGCTCTGCATCAGGTGGGCCGGATCGAGGTAGCGCTGCGCGAAGCCCGCGTAGTCGGGCCCGTGGGCGCCCACGCCGGCCAACATCGCGATGCCCGCACCAGGCCGGCTGTCGCCCGGCACCACAGCGCCGAGGCTGCTGACCGAGGCCCTGTTCTCCATGCGGATGTCGCGCCCGGCCGTGATCTCCAGCGTGCCGGGGCCGGCCACGTTGAAGGTGCTGAACAGGATGTCACGGCCCGCCGAGATCACCGAGATGTCGCCCGGCCTTGCGTGCGCGAACAGGTTGCCGCTGCTCTCGAAGTAGGTCTGCGCCACGCCGCTCGAAGCCTCGGTCTGCCCGACGGGCGTGCCGCTCGCGACGATGTCGCGCCCGGCCATCATCCACACCGGTTGCGCGCCCTCGTACCAGGTCTGGCCGGCACGCGTCGCATCGTCAGGCCCGAAGCGCAGGATGCGCCCGCTGCTCACGCCGACCAGGTCGCCGTGCACGGCGTAGAACCGCGCCGGCTGCGTGCCCACCGCTTCACCCGACACCGTGTTGGGGCCGAAGGCGAACAGCGGACGCACGCCGCCGCCGTCCAGGTTGTTGCCACCCGACAGGTTGCCGAGCACCGTGCCGTTGCTGGCGGTGCCCTGGAACGCCGGACGCCGCGGCGTCGCCAGCGCAGAGGCCGCCGCGCCCGACTGGCTCACGGTGTTGCCTCCCGCATAGATCGAGTCGCTGGCCAGGAACTCCAGCGTGCCGTGGGCCGAGGGCGCCAGCACCAGCGGCGTGCCCGTGCCGGTGTTGTCGAAGGTCGCCGCATCGCCATAGAACAGGCTGCCGCTGGCGGCCACCGCACTCAGGATCGAGGGGTACACGAAGGCCGAGTCGGTCACGGGCACGCCCGCGCCACCCGTCACCGGCACCAGGTTGCCGCCTGCGCCAAAGAGGCGGATGGCCGTGTGCGGCGTCCACAGGGTGAACCAGCTCTGGCCCCGTCCTTCCAGGCCGTTGGCGCTGAACGGCGTGGCATTGGGGAGGTCGACGCGCGTCGGATCGATCACCCCCTTGACCACCAGGTCGCCACGCGTGGCGAGCGTGTAGTTCGCATCGCCCGGGGCCAGCACGATGCCGCCTTGCGCCATGCCGCGGGTTGCCGTGTAGAGGTCGTAGGCGCGGGTCTCGCGGGGCGACTGCGCCCGCTCGGAGAGCCCATAGACCCGGGGCAGGCTGCCGAGGGTGCCGGCCTGCAGCTGCACGTCGCCCCGAAGGTTGACGATGGCCCCGTTGAGCCCGGCGTCGGAGTCGCCACCGGCACCCTCGACGTAGGGCGTGTGGAGCGGATTGAAGGCGCCTCCCACGCGCACGAGCACGTCGCCACCGCCCGTCAGGCTCAGGCTGCCGTCGGCCAGCACACGGCCGGTGCCGCCCACCGCCAGCACCAGGCCCTGGCTGCGCCGGCTGTCGGCGTACGAATCTGTCTTGGCGCCGCGCCGTCCCTGCAGCCCCGCGTTGCCGCCCACGTCCACGCGCAGGTCGCCGCCGCCCAGCGTGCCGAAGCCGGTGAAGCCGAGCAACTTGTCGGCCGCCCCGGTCGTGCCGACATAGGAGCCGAAGTTGATCCACCACGCCGTGGGCTGGTCCTGCGCGCCGCCGAAGCTGTCGCCCGTGCCCTGGCGCCACAGCCAGTTGCCGATGGCGCCGCTGCTGAAGCCCTTGTCGGCGGGGTTTGGCCGCCCCGCACCGCTGCCCCCGGCGACCAGCATCATGTCGCCGGTCAGGTCGCCGCCGGCCTTCAGCGTCAGGTTGCCGCCGGAGGCGGGGTACCAGGCGCGTGCCAGGTTCTGCGTGCCGCCATCGACGAACTTCTCGTAGCCACCGCTCGCGTCGTTGAGCACCGTGCCCTCGGCGCCCACCGCGCGCGGCAGGTTGTAGGGGTCGCCGGCCCGCGTGGCCTGCGACGAGGCGCCGGCGGTGTACACGCCGAACAGCGAATCCATGCGCAGGTTGCCAGCGGCCAGCAGGTCGAGATCGGCCGCGCCGGTGCGCACCACGCTGAAGCGCGTGCTGCCCGGCAGGTAGCTGTACTCCGGGGCGGTGATGACGCAATAGCTGGGAAGGTCCACGCAAAGCTCCGGGTACTGGATGTCCGCGAAATCGATGGGCTTGCCAGCCATGCTCTCGTCGCCCACGAAGTTGATGGACCCTTCCACGCTCCACACCTCGCCGCCGGGCTTCAGCTTGCCGAACATGCCGTAGTGGCTGTCCGCCAGCCGCAGGTCGCCCCGGCCCGCCGCCGGATGCACCTGCACGATGCGGTTGTCGGCCGCGTTCAGGTCCGCCCCCGCCACCAGCCGCACCGACCACGACTGCGAACCTTCGGGCAGCATCGCCGCCGCGGCCCACAGCCTGCCGGCGCCGTCCGGGCGCAGATTCACCGAGGTCACGCCGGCGGGCAGCTTGATGTTGGTCGCGGCCGGGAGCAGCGCGCCCAGCGGCAGCGTGAGGGCGCCGTTGAGCACGAACTTCTTGCCGTCGCCGGGCAGCGGCACGCCCTTGGGCCACACCACGCCCGACAGCGTGGCTGCCGACGGCAGGCGCATGCCGGCCCCCAGGCGCGTGCCCACCGGCAGCGTCACGTTGGCGCCGCTCACGATGCTGCCCGCCGCGAACAGCAGCGCGCCCGAGGCGTTGCGCACGTCGGCGCTCAGCACCGTGCCCACCTTCAGTTCGAGCGCCTTGGCCAGCACGCTGGCCACCGGCATCACCTGCCCGGCCCCGAAGGCCGTCGACTTGATCGGCAGGTCGTAGTTGAGCGTGCCGGCGCCGCCCTCGAAGGTCGTGCCGTCGGCCAGCACCACGCCGCCCCGCGGCAGCACGGTGTCGCCGCGCAGCAGGTTGACGCCCGGCAGCAGCAGCCAGCCGCCGTCGTCCGGCGTGGCGGGCGGCGGCGCAAAGCCGTCGTTGAGGCTGCCGAAGATGTCGAGGTTGCCGCCCGCGCGAAGGGCCAGCGTGCCGACCTCGCCCGAGCCGTACACGCCGGTCTTTGGTGTGTGCGGGTTGGCGCTCGCATAGCGGTAGCCCGACAGGTCGATGTCGCCCTGCACCACCATGTCGCCGTCGGGCGTCTTGCTGACGATCTGCACGCCGGGGCGCAGGTGGAAGGCATCGGCATAGCGGGCGTTGTTCAGGCCCGCGAGCTTGCCGTTCATCAGCGCGCCGTTGGCCAGCGCGTGGTCGATGAAGGCCGTGCTCTGCAGGTGCTTGGCGTCGAGGTACGCCTGGTCGATGACCTGGTAGGGCCGGCCGGTGGCCGCGGCGTCGGTGCCGAAGCGCGCATCGTCGTAGCGCCACATGCCGTTCACGGCGATGGAGCGCGCGCCCTCGATGGCGAGAGTGCCGCTGGCGTCGATGCGGATGTCACCCACGGTCTCGCCGGTGCGGCCCGCGTTGAGCTCCAGCGTGCCGCGCGCCCTGCCATCGTTCTGACCCGGTTCGCCGCCCACCGTGGCGTCGGTGCCGTGGCGCAGGTCGATGCGCGAACCCGAGGCCAGCGTGAGCTGCCCGTCGTTCGACGTGAGTTCGACCATCGCGCGGTTCGGCGAATCGATGATCTGGCCGTGGCTGTCCACGCGCAGCGTGCGGCCGTGCGCGTCGAGCACCGCGCTGCCGGCCAGCGTGAGGTTGTTCTTCGCTGCGAGGCTGATGCGGCCCACGCGCTCGCCACTCGCGTCGATGGTGCCGGTGACGGTGAGGCTGCCGTTGTCGAGCGACACGTTCACCTCGCCGGCCTTCAGGCCGTCGCCGATGGCGAGGTCGCCCTGGCGCAGCTGGAAGCTGCGCGCGCCGAACACACCGCCGTCGTTCAGCCGCTGATTGAGCGCCGCGAATTCGGCATCGCCGAGCTGCCGCGCGCGCACGTCCACGCTGCCCGCCGCGAACGGCACCCGCGTGCCGCCCGCGTCGTAGTGGCCGCTGCTCGCGCCGAGGATGCGGCCCTGCAAGTCGACTGCCCCGGCGGCATCGTCGAGCGCCATCGCCTTCAGCGTGCCGGCGCGGTTGTTCTTCGCCGAGATGTCGATCACCGAACCCGCCGCCTGCCGCAGGTTGCCGTGCAGGCTTTCGAGCACCACGTCGCCGCCGGCGCTGTACCTGCTCACGTCGTTGAACACCACCTCGCGGCCCGACAGGTCGAGCACCGCGCGGTCGGTCAGCGTGAGGTCGCGTTCGGCGCTCAGCGTGAGCTTGCCGCTGGGCAGCGCCACGGCGGTGTCGAGCGTCACATCGCGTCCGCGCAGGCTCAGCTCGGCGCCCAGCGCCGCATCGCCGGTGGCCGCCGCCGGCGCGCCCGCGGGTGCGGCCACGCGCAGCGTGCCGCCCGCCGTGATGCGGTTCACCGAGCCCGCCTCGCCCGTCAGCAGCGGCGAGACGATGTTCAGGTTGCCTCCGCTGTACGCGTAGCCCTTGCCCGCTTCGTACGCGCCCTGCGACTGGTAGACCGAGAGGCTGCCCTTGTGGTTGGCGCTCACGCGCTCGGACGCCTTGAGGTTCACGTCGGCAAAGCCCAGCACCAGGCGACCCGCGTCTTCCAGGCCGCTCGGCTGGCTGTGGGGGCCGTAGCCGAACTCGATGTGCTCGGCCTCGATGTTCAGCGTGCCGCTGCCGGTGCCCGCGCCGTCGCGCACCACGGCAGCAGGCGCCGTGGTCGCGCCCTGCCACACCAGGCGACCGGTGCGGATGGTGGCCACGTCGTCCGCGCCGCCCTGCCCATAGATGGCAGGCGTGGCCAGCACCAGCTGCGCCATCGTCGCCTTGCCGGTGGCGGGGTCGATGGTGTCCAGCGCCGCGGTGCCGAAGAAGTTGACGCCGCCGCTGGCGCTCAGTTCCAGCGTTTCGAGCGCGGGCGCGCCGTACTGCCGGTCGCCGCGCAGCAGGCGGTCGAGCAGGGCCTGGCTCATGGCCAGTCCTGGCGGCAGCGTGTGGTTCTGTGCGGCGGCGGCCAGCGCGGCGCTGTCGCCCACGTTGATGCCGCGCACCGCCAGCGTGAGGTGGCGCGTGCCATAGCGCACCGCCTCGTTCATCTCGAAGCGGTCGGGCGTCACCATGGCGATGGTGCCTTCGGAATACAGCTCGGTCTGCCCGCTGCACGACGCGCTGGCACACACGCCGATCTGCAGGCTGCGGTTGTCCGACGCGGCCTGGGTCTGTGGCACCGGCAGCGTGCTCACCCGGCCGTTGGAGACCATCAGCATCTGGCCGGTCGCGGCGTAGACGAAGCCGTCGCCGGCATCGTAGGCCGCCTTGCCACGGCCCAGGGTGTGGATGCGCGCGCCCTGCTCGACCACCACGCCGAGCGGCGTGCCCTCGGTCGCGCCCACCGCGGCCAGGAACACCTCGGGTGCGGACAGCACCGCCCCCTGGCGAAGCACCACGCTCTGCCCGCCGTCGCCAGTCTGGATGACGTTGCCGCTCTGCCCATAGTCGGCGCCCTGCAACCCGCCGATGACCAGGCGCGACGCGCCCATGCCACTGAGCGCGCCCGCATCCAGCGTGACGCCCTGGAAGCCCGCCGTCGCCGGCGCGCCGGCCGCGACGATCTCGAGGCCCAATTGCTCCTCGCTGCTCGTGGCCACCACGGAACCGCCCCGCCCGCCCTCGCCCACCTGGAAGCGCGCCGTGCCGTCGAAGCGCAAGGCCTCGGCGCCCGCGCCGGGCGCGAGCTTCAGGTGCAGGTTGCGCGCGTCCGCCGGCAGCATGGCGCGCGGCACGCCCACGCGCAGCGCGTCGGCGCGCACGAAGTCGCCGTAGCCCATCTCGTTGTATTGCGAGTAGCTGCGCAGCACCTCGCCCGAAGTCACGATCGCCTGACGGAACAGCGTGTCGCCGATGCCGGTGCGGCCCACGCCCAGCTGCGCGGCCGTGAGCCACGAGCCGTTGCGCATCGCCAGCGTGCCGGTGGGCGCGCCCAGGCCGGCCGCGCCGTTCAGCTCCACGCGGAAGGCGCCTTGCTGCAGCGCATAGGTCGAGGGCATCAGCGTGTAGGTGCCCGCGGGCAGGCCCGGCACGCCGGCGCCGATGGTGATGTGCTGACCCACGAGCGGATCGACCGCGCCCTTCTCCGCGCCGGTGGGTGCCACCGCCGGCTGCACGCCGGGCACGATGGCATACACGGGGTTCGTCGCGAGCCCCGGCAGCGTGAAGCCGCCGCGGGCGCCGACCTGCATCAGCGGGCTGAAGCGCGCGTCGGTCGAGCCGCCGCGTCCGCTCACGAAGCCCGCGCCCCGGAGGTTGCCGCCGCCCGACAGGTCGAGCGTGGCGCCTTCCTGGCCTTGCACGCTGGCCCCCATGAACGTGAGGCCGATCGTCTGGTTGCGCTTGTAGGTGTCGCCCGCGCCCACGCCGGTGAGCTTGACCTGCTTGCCGTCGTACAGGTAGTTGATGCCGTCGACCGTGCCGCCATAGGGCATGTCCAGCCCCTCGCCGCTCACCGAGGTGAGGCTGCCGGGCAGCAGCCTGACCTGCGTGGTGAGCGCATCGCCGAGCGTCAGCTGCCCGAGCGGCACCCGCACCACGCCTCCCTGCTCGATGACGCCGGCGCGCAGCGACAGGTCACCGAAGGCCGAGTACGGCACCTCCGGGCTCGCACCCGTGCCCTCGATGCGCAGCGCCGTGTCGGGCCGGTAGGTGCCGTCCGGCGCCAGGCCCGCGGACACCAGCGCCACCACGCCCGTGGCCGGGTAGATCTGCGCGGCGCGCAGGGTCAGGCTGCCGGGCACGACGAGGCTCGTGGAAACGCCGACGTCCTGCCGGCCTTGCAGAAAGCGCAGGTCGCCGCTGCTGGCCAGCGTGACATGGCCGAAGGCGGCCAGGTCGACCGTGGGCGCTTCGCTCGCGCCGTCGAGCACGGGGACCTTGCCGTTGACGCCGAAGCCCATGCCGTCGCGGATGTCGATCAGGTCGCCGGCCACATCGAGGCGGGTGCCGGACGGCACGCGCACCACACCGCCTTCGGCGACGGGCGCCCTCAGGACTTCACGCGAGAACGACGGCATCGCGCCGGCCAGCCGCACGTGCGCGGCCGACAGCGCCACGTGCGCGTCGTCGGGTGCGTCCTTGGCAAGCGCAAGGCCGCCGGCATACATCTGCAGGCCCTGCCGCATGCGCAGGTCAACGCCGTCTTCGAAGGCGAGCGTGGAGCCGGCAAACAGCGAGAGGCTGTCGAAGCCGCCGCGCCGGACCGTGTCGGTGCCCAGTCGACCCTGACCGTAGGCGAGCGCACCGTCGTCGACGCCGGCCTGCAGGGTGTCGGGCGCGAGCGGTGCGCCTTGTTCCACACCCAGCACCAGCACGCGGTGCTGGCGCACGCGGTCTTCCGCCTGCTGCAGCGGGTCCAGGTGCAGGCGCAGGCCCGGTGTGCCGAGCACCACGGCCAGCGTGCCACCGGCCGCGCGCTCGCCGCCCGCGACGGCGCGCAGGGTGCCGTCCAGTTGCAGCCCGTTGTACGACGCGAGCGAGATGCTGCCGCCACTGCTCGCCACGTCGGTGGCGCCCATGCCGGGCACGTCGAGCACCGCGTGCGTGCCCGAGGCATCGAGCAGCGCGCCCGGACGCACGACGACGAAGTTCTGCGACGCGGTGGCCTTGCTCCCCACCGCATCGATCTCTCCACCGACCACGATGCTGCCGCCGTCGCGCACCAGGCCGTAGCGCTTGCCGGTGGTGTCGGTGGCGGTGGCCGCGTGCGCCGACGCATCGAGCACCGCCTGCCCGCCGATCCAGATCGAGCGGGCATGGGCCGTTGCATTGGCAATGTCGGCCTCGAGGTCGCTGATGTCCACCGTCTTCAGCACGATGCGCCCGCTGTTCGCGCGCAGCGTGCCGTCCACCGTGAGCTGGCCGGCGCTGCGCACCTCGATGGCCTGGCCCGGGTCGACGTGGATGGCGGAGCCCTTGCCCACCACGGCCTGCACCGTCGGCAGTTCCTGGGCGAGCGTGGTCGTCGTGCCGGCCTGCAGCGACAGGCTCGCGCCCTTGCGCTGCGTGAGTACGGCCTTGGTGGCGTCTTCCTGGTAGAGCGGCGGCGTCCACACCTCGAGCGCGTCGGCCGGACGGCTGCCGGTGGCGACGTCCTGCGCGTGGGCGCCGAAGCGGTACACCGGCATCGTCACGTCGATCCGCGCACCGTCGGCCACGGTGAGGCCGTGGTTGCCGATGAGCGCGTAGCGGCTGAAGCCCTTGTCGAAGAAGCCGGCGTCGAGCATCAACGTGTCGGCCTGCGCCGTGCCCGAGGTGTCGCCGATGGCGACGCGCATCGTCTGCACGGTCAGCGTGCCGCCACCGTCCACGCCGTGGCCGCGCAGCACCGCGCCGTCGAGCGCGACATGGCCGCTGCCCGTGTTGAAGCCGTCCGCCTCGAGCGTGACGCTGCCGCCCTTGCCGCCTTGCGGCTTGGCCTTCGACAACAGCGCCGCGCCGGACGACACGTCGATGACGCTGCCGGTGCCCAGCACCACGTCGCCGGTGCTGCGCACGGACACGCTGCCGCCGTTGCGGTAGGCCACGCCGCCCGCGTCTGCGGGGTTCTTCGGCAGATTGGTCCACAGGCCGCGGGTGTCGAGCGTCGCGCCACCTGCGAGCACCACCGAGGTCGTGCCGCCGTCGGGCGCGTTGAGCGTGCTGGTGTCCTTCAGGTAGTTGAGGCTGATCTGTTCGAGCACGTTGCCCAGATGGATGTCGCCGCCGCGCGCGACGAGGTCGGCGTTGACCTTCACGTTCGGGCTGTACAGCACAAGGTGGCCGCCGTCGCCGACCTGCAGCGCCTTGTCGACCGCGATGCTGTCGGTGGCCGCGATGCGCACCGCGCCCAGTCGGAAGCCGCTGAGCTGCGCCGCATCGAGCACCAGCGTGTCGCGGCGTTCCGCCGGCAACACCGTCGCGAGGTCGAGACCGGCCGCAATGCCTTCGGCCGTGTCGCCGAGCACCACGTTCTTGATGCCCGCTGCATCGAGCCGCCGGTGGATCGCACCGGCCGTCTTGTCGTAGTACGCGTCGTAGCGGCCCACGACGAGCTGCCCGCGCTGCGCCACCGCGCCGGTCGACTGCTGGTAGCCGTCGAGCCCCGCCTGCCGCGCCTGCGTCTGCCGGTCGCCCTGGAAGGTCTCGCCGACGATCGCGCCTTCGAGCACCGCGGCCTGGGTGCCGACGATGAGCAGGCCGGCATCGCGGCCCACGGTGTAGCCGCTTTCCAGCCGCGTCTGCGGGCCGATCAGCGGGTTGTAGAAGAAGCCCGTCGTCTTCTTGCCCCAGCGCGCGTGCTCGTCTTCGAAGCCCTTGTAGACGCCCGTGTAGCGCAGGTCGCCCGGCGCCTTCGACACTTCGTAGAGCCGCCCGTCGGCGCCCTTGAGCCAGCTCTGGTTGAGCTTGCCCGTGAGCACGTCGAGCGTGCCGCCCGAAATGTTGATGCTCGCGCCGCGCTGCGTGACCAGCTCGCCGCCGCTGAAGCCCACCACGCCGCCCTGCGCCATCCACTCGCCGACGCCGTGCGCCTGCGTGCCCAGGTAGCCGCCCACCTCGAGCAGGCCGCCGCCGGTGTACCAGCGTTCGCCCTGGTAGCCGCCGGTGCCGCCGGGCACGAAGACCAGCGAGCGCCGGTCGATCCACAGGTCGTTGTTGTTGAGGTTCTTGCTGTCGCGGTTGAGCGGCGCATCGCGCTGCTCGTTGCCCTGCACGTTGATCTTGATGTTGTTGGACTCCATCGCGAGCTTCACGCCCACCGCGCCCGACACGTCGATGCGCGCACCCTCGCGCACGAGGCTTCGCTGCTTCGCGTCGACCACCACCTGGCCGCCGGTGGCCAGCGTGAGCGAGCCGGCCTGGAACTCGACCGTGCCGCCACTGGCGACTTCGACGCGCGACAGGTCGCGGCGGTCGTTGCCCGCCAGCACGATGCTGCCGGTGCCCAGCTGGACCGCCGGCGCCATGAGCCCGGCGCGCTGGCTGTCGAGCGCGGTCGCGCCGCCGGTGTCGAGCACGATGGCCGTGGTGCTGCCTTCGCCGAACCGGACCTGGCCCGCAGCGCCGGTCGCGTTCAAGTGCACCGTGCCGCGTGTGTTGACCGAAGTGCTGGAAAGGACGACGCCGCCCTGCACCACTTCGCGCCCGGCCAGCGTGACGTCGCCGGTGGTCGCCTGGATCAGCCCGGTGTTGCGCACCGTGCCCGCCGGGCTGTTCGTGTCCAGCGTCACCGCGACTTCGTTGCCGCGCGTGGTCGAGCCCAGGTTGCCGTCGGTGCCCACGCCCTTGCGGATGGTGAAGTGATCGCCTGCCGCCAGCATCGTCTGCCCGCCGGGCGTGGCGATCTCGCCGGCGTTGTGCACCTCGGCGCCCAGCAGCAGCACATAGCCGCCGCCCTGCGTGGCCGAAGCGGGTGCGGGCGTGGAAAGCCTGGCACCGGCCTGCACCTCGACGCGGCCTTGCGCGTTTTTGAAGTTGGGCGCGCTGCCGTTGGCGTAGACGCCGTGGGCCTGGAACTGCGCGTCGTCGATCTGCGCCGCCGCGGCCACGAGGTTGCGCGTGTCGACCTGGCTGCTGCCGCTGAACACGATGCCGTTGCGGTTGGCGACCATCACCGTGCCGTCGGCCTTGATCCGCCCCTGGATCTGCGAAGGTCGCGCCTGCGGGTCGTTCACCTTGTTGAGCACCGCCCAGTCTTTCTGCTGCGCGAAGGCCACGGTGGTGTTGCGCCCGACGTTGAAGGTCTCCCAGTTGAGGATCGCCTTGTCGGCCGTCTGCTCGACGGTGACGACCGTGCGGCCGTCGACCTGCCGCTGCGAATCACCGGTCAGTGCGCGCGCGTTCGACCAGCCGGCAGTCAGCGAATTCGTGTCGACCTTCAGGCCGCCTTCGGTCAGGCCGTCGGGCACCGAGGGGTCGTTCTGCGCGGCGCGCCGCGCGGCCGCCTGTGCCGCCTGCTGCGCCGCGATGCCGCGCGCCGCCAGGTTCAGGTTGCCGATCGACTGCTGCAGCTGCTCGCTGGCGCGCTGCTGCTGCGCGAGCGGACTCGTGAGCTGCGCCGCCGGCGACCCGTTGGGCATCAGGCCGGTGGCCGTGGCCGTGGCCTGCGCCGCGCCCTTGGCGTTGAACCAGGTCGGGCTGAAGGCGCGCTGCGCATGCGCCGGCGCGGTGGCCGCGCCGGCGGCCAGTGCCAGCGCCATGGCCTGTGCCAGCGGCGAAATCCGGAAGCTCCTCGCCTGCACGGCAGCGCCCTGGCGGCGGCTGCGGTGTCCCTCGTGTGTGTTCATCTGACGCCCAGTAAAGAATGAAATGCACCGGCACGGAATCCGTGCCCCTTACTGGACAGACCGACAGACGCAAACAAAACCGCTAAGTTTCTGGACCAATCCTGAGTGCACGCGAGGGCCAATCAGGCTGTCACATTCATCAGCTAAGCAGCAGCACGCCGCCCGGCAGCGCACGCGCCTCGAGGTCGTACGAGCGCTGGATCTGCACCAGCACCGTGTCGAGCGAAGCGATGGCGAAACGCCCGCTGACTTCGCGCCCGGCCAGGCGCTGCGCCAGCAGCACCACGCGGCCAGGCCGGTAGCGGTTGATCTCCTCGATCACGTGCGCCAGCGGCGTCTGCCGGAACACCAGCACGCCGCTGCGCCAGGCCGAGGCTTCGCGGGTGGCCACAGCCGCCACCGGCCCGAGCGAAGCCGCGTCGTACAGCACCTGCTCGCCGGCCTGCAGATCGCGCGTGCCCTTCGCGTGCGTGACGCGCACGCGCCCTTCGAGGCAGGTCACGCAGCCCCGGCCGGCGAGGTAGCGCACCTCGAAGCGACCGGCCTGCGCCTCGCTGCGGGCCGCACCCGCCACCACACCGAAGGGCTGCGGCCCGGCCACCAGGTCGAGGGCCGCCTCGCCTGCGATCAGGTCGATGCCGACGACGCGGCCCTCGACGCTGCGACGCTGCACGCTGGTCTGCGTGTTGAGCACCAAGTCCACGCCCTCGGCCACCTGCACCGCGCGCTGCTCGCCAGTGGCCGTGCGGTAGTCGGCGTTCCATTCGCCGAGCGACGGCCACAGGCCCAGCGGCGGAGAGACCACCGCCACGCCCGCGGCGCCGGCCGCGCCCACCGCCGCGCCGAGGAACGCGCGGCGCGCAGCCACCGGCCGCGCCGACAGCACAGGGGGTCGCTGGACCTCGGCCGGCATGCCGCCGATGGCCGGGTCGAGCGCTTGCCACAGGCGTCGGGCCTGCGCCAGCGCGGGCTGGTGCTGGGGGTTGCCATCGCGCCAGCGGCGAAAGCCCTCGACGTCGTGCTGCGTGGCCGCGCCGGACGACAGCCGGCGCAGCCAGGCCTGCGCTTCGCGCAAGGCCTGGGCGTGTGCATCGGGCGGGGTCATCGGGGCTTCAACCCGTGCGCGCTGAAAGATGTCGCATACCCATGAGACGGCTCTCGACGCGGTGAACCGCACTTTATTTTTCATGCGGCTCCTTTGCTTCGGGCGTTCGACCCATGCGGGCGGCGATGTGGTCATGCGCTTCCTTGAGTTCCTTCTCCACCGTGCGCAGCGAGATGCCCAGCCGCGCCGCCACCTCGCGCTGCGGCAGGTGCTGCCAGCGCACCATCACCAGCACCTGCCGGCGCCGTGGCGGCAGCCGCTCGATGAGCGCGCGCAGCGCGGCCAGCTCCGCGCGGTCCTGCGCGATCTGCGCGGGCCCCGGCGCGGGGTCGGGCGTTTCGTCGAGCAGCGCCTCGATCTCGTCGGACGTGGCCAGGCGCCCCTGCTTCGCGACCTGGTCGTAGGCCAGGTTGACGGCCACGCGCAGCAGGTAGGCGGCGGGGTCGTGCACGCCGTCGATGTCGTCGCGGCTTTCCAGGCGCAGCCAGGTGTCCTGCAGCGCATCGCCGGCGCGCTCGGCATTGCCCAGCCGCCGCGCAAGCCGCTGCTTGAGCTCGTCGTAGCGCGCGACCAGGAAGTCGCGCAACGCGGGCAGCGCGTTCTCGGGCATGGCGGTGGCGTCAGTGGCGCACCGGGCACTCGAGCCCGGGCGTCTGCGAGCGCGGCAGGATCAGCATCGTGAGCGGCTGCGCCATGTCCGGCGGCGGCGCGCGGTCGATGCGCAGCTGACGCAGCGTGTCGAGGATGGCGTCGTCGCGCGCGCGCTCGCCGCTGGTGTGCAGCAGGAAGGCATGGGCGATGCGGCCGGTGCCGTCGATCACGAAGCGCATCGCGGCGCGGTAGCCGCCCGGTGCTGCGCGCGGGTGGGCGCACAGGGCTTCCCAGACGCGGGTCTGGACCAGCCCGTCGTAGCCGCGGTGCGGGGTGGCGGGCGCGGCCTGCACCGCATCAGCCGGGCGTGCCGGCGCGGGCACTGCCGGAGCGAGTCGGAGCACGAAGGCGGTCGTGGCCCCCACGCCGGCGTCGTCGGCGACCAGGCCCGTGCCCGCGAGCAGCGCATCGAGGGCGGCCTGCGCATCGAACAGGCCGTGCACGGGCGCGGCGTGACGTCCGGCCACGCGTTCGGCATCGAAGAACACGGGCAGTCCGGTCGCGCGGCCGTACTGCTCCAGCGCGGCGGCCAGCGGCTGGGCCGCGATGTCGAAGGCGATGCGCGCGGCCTGCGGCCGAAGCGGCGCCGCGTCGGACTGCGCGCGGGCGCTCATCCACGGCCCGGTCATGCAGGCGACCAGCGCGATGCCGGCCAGGGAGACGAGAGGAAAGGAAGGAGGTGCATGCCGCATGAGTTCGATACGCCCGGCGAAAGCCACGGCCCGGGGGGCATGTCGAAGCGGATGCTAGGTTCGCTGCATGACGTTCGGATGACTTGGCCGGTCAGCGCGAGGCCTTCTCAGCACTTCGGCGACCCGGCCTGCGCGCAGATCGGCACGAAGATCCGCGCCCCCGCGCGCTGCACCAGCAACGCCGCCGTGCCGTCGGCCCCTTCCAGCGCCTGGGCCAGGGCTTCGGCGCTGTCGATCGGCTGGCCGTTGAGCGCCAGGATGACGTCGCCCGGCTGCACGCCCGCGCGCGACGCCGCCACGTTCACGCGCTGCACCAGCAGCCCGCCCTCCACGCGCAGGAACTGCCGCTCGGCCGGCGCCAGCGGGCGCACCGCGAAGCCCAGGCGCGAAGGCACCGAGGCCGCCGCCGCCGCATCGCCTTGCAGGCGCGGCGTGTCGTAGCCCTCCACCTTCACCTCGACCACGTGCTCGGCGCGGTCGCGCCACACCATGAGGCGCGCGCGCTGCCCCGGCACCTGCTCGGCGATGAAGCCCAGCGCGTCGGCCGCCTGCACCACCTCGCGGCCCTGCACCGACAGGATCACGTCGCCGGTCTTCAGCCCGCCCCGCGCCGCCGCGCCGCGCGACTCCACGTCGGTGACCAGCGCGCCGGCCGGGCGCGGCAGGCGGAAGGTGTCGGCCAGCGCCTGCCCCACCTCCTGCACGGACACGCCGATGCGCCCGCGCGTGACGGTGCCGGTGGCCAGCAGCTGGTCCTTGATGCGCATGGCGGCGTCGATGGGAATGGCGAACGACAGCCCCTGGTAACCGCCGCTTCGGCTGTAGATGCGCGAGTTGATGCCGATCACCTCGCCGCGCAGGTTGAACAGCGGCCCGCCCGAATTGCCGGGGTTGATCGGCACGTCGGTCTGTAAAAACTGCATCGACTCCGCGCCCGGCAGCAACCGCCCCTTGGCGCTGACGATGCCGGCCGTCACCGAGTTGCCGAAGCCGTAGGGCGAGCCGATGGCGGCCACGCCGTCGCCGGGCTCCACGTCCGCCGGGTCGCCGATGCGCACCGTGGGCAAGCCGGTCGCGTCGATCTTCAGCAAGGCCACGTCGGCCAGTGCGTCCAGGCCGATGAGCCGCGCCCGGAACTCGCGCCGGTCGGGCAGCTTCACGCGGATCTGCGTGCCGTGCGCGACCACGTGCGCGTTGGTGAGGATGAGCCCGTCGGCGCTCACGAGGAAGCCGCTGCCCAGGCTGCTCTCGTCGGCCTCGGCCGGCGGTGCGCGCAGCAGCCAGCGGTCGCTGAAACGGCGCGCCGGCGCCGACGGCCGCTCCACGCCGATGTGGACCACGGCCGGCCCGAAGGCCTTCACCAGCGCCGCGAGCCCCGGCACGGGCCAGGGCATGGCGGCGTGCAGCGGCACTGCAGCCGCAAGGCCCAGCAGCGCCACGCAGAGGCGGCGCGATCGGTCAGGTGCGCGCGACAAAGCTCAGCGTGAGTTGCAGCACCATCGGCTGGCGCATGTCGCGCGGCGGCGGCTCGGCCAGCGGCTGCGCGGTGAGCAGCGCGCGCAGGTCGGTGTCGGCCTGCGCATCGCCCAGCGAATCGAAGGCCACGCGCTCGACCTTGCCGCTGCCCGCGACCCACACGCGCACCACCACCGGCGCGGGCGGCACGGGCTGGCCTTCTTTCAGCATGCGGTCCTGCATCCACGTGTGCAGCCGCACCACGGTGTCGCTGGCCGGGTCGCTGAGCGACGACTGCAGCTGGTTGCTCGCGAGGTTGGCGTAGCTGATCCAGTGCTGCGGCACCTGCGGCTGGGCCTGCGCCGATGCGGCCAGGGGCGCGGCGGCGGCGGACAGCCCGAGGCCGAGCCCGCCGAGCGCCAGGCGCAGGCGGCGCCAGCCGCGGGTCTTGCCGAAAGAAAAGGTCATGGGAGTTCCAATGAAAAGTCGAAGAAGGACGCTCAGCCGCACAGCACGCCGACCGACAGGGTCGAGGCCCGCGCGGCGGGCGACTGCTGCGGGCCGAGCTGCGGTTCGCGGCTTTCCGTGTAGGCGATGCCGTGGGCATCCAGGAAATCGCGCAGGCGCGCCGCCGGCACCGCGCGCACGCGCGTCACGCCGCCCGCCACGCCCGCGGCCGAGGCCGCGCGGCTGAGCACCATGCCCGACGCATGCGGCGCGGCGGCGACACGCTCGACCACCACGCCGAGCAGCAGGCCGTCGGCACCCAGCACCGCGCTGCCGCTGGCGCCGGGTTGCACGCCCGACAGCAGCTGCAGGCCTTCCACGCCGGGCACGGTCATAGCGTTGCTGAGCAACGCCGCGCGATCGGGCATGCGCTGCAGCACCGCATAAGCCTCGGTGAACACGCCCACGCTGCCCGGGGCCTGCGTGCGCGCGTCCGCCGCGAGCGTGGCGTGCAGGTACGGCGTGAGGGTGGTGCGCAGCACCGCGACGTCGAGCTCGGCGCTCTCGGCGATCACCCGGGCCTGCGCCACCTGCGCACCCTTGAGGGCGAACAGCGAACGGCAGTCCGCCACCGCATGGCGCGCGGTCAGCACGTCGCCGGCGGCGTTGAGGAACACGCCGCTGGCGTTGGCCTCGGGCGGCGCGCCATGCGCCGCGCCGGCCAGGGCGATGAACGCCATGGCCAGCAGGAACGACGCCCACGGGCGCGGGCGCGGGCCGGCAGAAGACAACAGCAGAGGGGGCATCGGACAGTCACGAAAGCTCTGAGACAAAGACGGAACTGCGCGCCCCGGAATGTCGTTTGTCACAAAAATTTCATCTGCCGCCCTTCCCTCTCACTGCCCCAGCAGACGCCGCTCCTGCGCCGTGAGCTTCGTCTTCTGCGCGTCGCCCAGCGGCCCGCGCCCCAGCACCTGCACCGGGCTGTGCGCGTCGTAGCCCACCGGGCGCGCCGTGGCGCGGCCCGCATCGGCCGGCGCGGCGGCGCCGTCGGCGGCCTCGTTGCCGAAGCCCAGCACGCGCACCGAGAACACCGACGGCAGCGCCTGGCGCGCCGCCGCGCGTTCGCGCTGCATCGCCTCCTGCGCCGCGCCCACGGCCTGCGAGGCCGCCGCGCTGGCGTTGGTGAGCGCGCCTACGTTCACCGAAGCCACCACCGGCAGGCCGGCCGACTCGCCCTTGACCTGGATGTTGGCCGCGTTCACCACCTGCAGGGCCGCGAGGTTCACGTTGCCCGACACGCGGATGCCCGCCTCGCCCGCGTCGATGGTGCCCAGCGGCGCGATCAGGTCCATGTCGCCCGCCGGCACTTCGGCGATGGGCGCCAGCGTGGCCAGGCCCGCGCCCGAGCTGGGCACCTGCGACGACAGCTTCACGTTGCCGATGTTGTCGTACACGCGCTTGGGCGGCGTGTAGACCAGCGTGGTCTTGGAACCCCGGCCGGCGTTGATGTCGCCCTGCTCCGACCAGGCCAGCACGTCGCCGCCGAAGGTGGTCATCACGCGCGACAGGCCCAGCAGCAGGCTGCCTTCGCTGAACAGCTGGATGTGGCCCATGCCCTGCGTGATCACGCCCGCGCTGCCCGGCGGCACCGCGCCCTGCACGCCCACCACGATCTGCCCGCCCGGCGCGAGCATCTGGATGTCGCCGCCGAAGTCCGTGTGCACGCCCGAAGGGCCGTACAGGATGATGTCGCCGGTGCGCACGATCTCCTGGCCCGCCGCGTCGAGGTCGGGGAACAGCGTGGCGATCATGCCGCGCCCGCGCAGGTAGCTGCCGTAGCGCGGGCCGTCCACGTCGTTGTACTCGCGGCCCCCGGCGCGCAGCTCGGCGAAGTACACGCCGCGCAGGAACACGCGCTGCTGCTCGGGCGCCAGCGCCTTGAAGTACGCGAGCGCGCTGCCCGGGTCCTTCGCGTCGGCGCTGGTGGCCACGAAGCCGTAGCGTTCCTTGAGCCATGCGGCCAGCTCGACGTCGTAAGTCTTCACCACGCGGCCCGGCTGGCTCGCCAGCGACTGGCCAGGGCCCGACTCGGCGCGCTTCGAGGGGTCGAGGTAGCGGTCGGCGATGGCCGAGAAGTCCGGCCCGCCCACGCCCATCGGGCCCATGCCGGCCATCATCGCGATGCTCGCGCCGGGGCGCGTGTCGCCCTCGGCCAATGCGCCGCGGCTGATTACGCTGGCGCGGTCGTCCTGCGTGATGTGGCGGCCGGCCGACACCTCCAGCGTGCCGGGGCCCGCCACCTGCAGGTTCGCGTACAGGATGTCGCGCCCGGCCTGCACCAGCGACACGTCGCGCGGGTCGTTGTTCACGATCAGCGCCTCGGTGCCGACGATGTCGCGCCCGGCGCGGATGCGCGCCGGCGCGGCCGAGCGGTACCAGGTCTCGGGCGCGGGTTCGCCGCTGGCCTGCACCTTGCGCGCCGTGCCGCTGGCCAGGCCCAGGATGTCGCCGCGCACGGCGTAGAACAGCGAGGGCGGCGCATCGGCCGGGTGCAGCGCGCGGGGGCCCAGCGTGTCCGGTCCGAAGGCGAACAGCGGGTGGTTGTCGACCACCCCGTAGTTCGGCACGCCGGGCGATCCGACCATCGAGCCCTCCGGGCTGGTGTTGTAGACCAC
This sequence comes from Variovorax sp. GW821-FHT09D04, assembly GCF_059416405.1. NCBI lineage: Bacteria > Pseudomonadati > Pseudomonadota > Betaproteobacteria > Burkholderiales > Comamonadaceae > Variovorax > Variovorax sp. GW821-FHT09D04. The sequence continues at coordinate 507,322 of NZ_JBWKPA010000001.1, read as the reverse complement.
CGGCCGCTGGAAGCGGTCATAGCCCACGAAGGCGGGCGCCCAGGGCGTGGGCAGCGGCGTGACCGCGCCCGACATCCCCACCGGATAGCCGCCGCCGAACAGCGAGTTGCCCGCCAGGAACTCGAGCGCGCCTGAGGGCGACGGCGCGAGCACCAGCGCACGGCCGGGCGCCTGCGTGGCGGGCGTGGCCGAGAAGCCGTAGTACAGGCTGCCCGAGGCCGCCGTCGCGCGCAGGATCGACGGGTAGACCGTGACGTTGTCGCTCATGTTGATGCTGCCCAGGTACCGGCCGGCGGCCTCCCGGTTCGCCAGGTCGGTGCCGGGCGTGAGGTTGCCGCCCGCGCTGAACAGATTGATCGCGGTGCGCTCGGTCCACAGCGTGAACCAGCCCTGGCCGATGCCGTACTCGGTGCCGCCCAGCCTGAACGCCGAGCTGTTCGGCACCCGCGCGCGGCCCGCGTCGGCCACGCTGGTGAGCACCAGGTCGCCCGGCGTGTCCAGGTACATCGCCGAATCGCCCGGCACGAGCACGATGCCGGCATTGCCGACGCCGATGGTCGGGGTGAAGGGGTCGATGGGGCGCGTGTCCTTCACATCGCCCTCCTGGCCCGGCAGCGAGAACGCGTACTTGCGGTAGCGCACCTCGACGCCGCCGATGGCGGAGGCCGACACGGTGGCCGCGCCGCGCAGGTTGACCAGGGCGCCGTTGAGGTCCTGGTACTGCGTATTGGTGCCAGAGCTGCCGTACTGCGCCGCGGCCAGGTTCGGATTGACCACGCCGCCGATGCGCAGCTGCAGGTCGCCGCCGCCGGTGAGCGTCAGTTGCCCGTTCGCGTCGACGCGACCCGTGCTGCCGACCGCCGCCACGATGGCCTCGCTGCGCTGCCAGACCTGGCCGTTGCCCAGCCGCGTGGTGAGGCCCGCGTCGCCGCCCGCGCGCAGCGTGAGGTTGCCGCCGCCCAGCGTGCCCATGCCGGTGAAGCCCACCAGGAAGGGCTCGGGGCTGCTGTCGGTGCTGAACTGCGCACCGGCCGGCAGCGCGTAGGCGCCGAAGTTGATCCACCACGAGGTCGCGATGCGGTCGCTGCCGGCCAGGGCCGTGCCCGAGCCCTGGCGCCACAGCCAGTTGCCCACCGCGGCGCTCGGCGCCTGTCCGCGGTCGCCCGAGAAGTGGCCCCAGACGTCGCCGACGACATTGCCGCCCACCGTGATGTCGAGGTTGCCGCCCTGCTCGGGGTACCAGGCCTGGTAGGCCGCGAGCGCGGCGCTGTAGTCCGCCGTCTGCGGGCCGACCACCGAGCCGCCGACGGCCTTGCCGCGTGCGAGGTTGAAGGGGTCCAGGCCGTTGGCGTCGAGCAGCGGCGCCGAGCGCGTGCCGGCCGTGTAGACGCCGAACGGCGACTCCATGACGAAGTTGCCGGCCGCCGCCAGGCCCAGGTCGCCGGTGCCGGTGCGCAGCACGCTGAACATCGGCGACAGCGGCGTGTACTTGGTGACGTCCTTGACGGGGTTGATGACCGTCGTGCAGATGCCCGGCCCCCACTCGCAGATCGTGACGTATTCGGGCAGCACCGGCGTGCCCTCGACGAAGCTCGGGTCCCAGTCGTCGCCGTTGGGGCCCCAGAAGTAGGAAAGGCGCGCCGGGTCGACCACGCAGGTGCCCTCACCGCCCCAGTCGCAGTAGCCCGCCTCGAAATCCAGCGGGTCCATCGGCGTTCCCTCGTCGTGGCCCCACATGGGCCCGTTCGGACCCCACAGGAAGCCGCTGCCGCCCGGCGTGAGCTTGACGTTGTACATCGCGTGGCTGTCGGCCAGGATGAGCGCGCCGTGCTTGGCCGGATCGACCGCGCGGCGGTCGGCCGAGTCCAGGTCGGCGCCGGCCGTGAGCTGCAGGCTCCAGCTCGTCGCGCCCTGCCCCAGCATCGGCGCCACGGCCCAGTTGCGGCCCTGCACGCCGTCGACTTCGGGCCGCAGGTTGACGGCCGCGTCGTTCGGCAGCTGCACATCGGTCAGCGACGGAATCACCGCACCGCGCGCCAGCGCGATGGTGCCGTCGGCCTTCATCGCGACCGGCAGGCGCACGCCCTTGGGCCACACCATCGCCTGCACGCTGGCCTCGGCGCGCAGCGCGGTGCCCGCGCCCAGCTTCATGCCGCTGTCCAGCACCACGGCCTCGCCCAGCACCGTGCCGGCCTTCAGGCGCACGCTGCCGTCGGCGTTGTAGACGTTGGCACGCAGCACCGTGCCGGCGGGCAGCGTGTAGGCCGCGCCCAGCGTCACGGTCACCGGCAGCACCGTGCCGGCCGGCAGCGCCATGGCTTCGGCTGGCACGTCGTAGTTGAGCAGCGCGTCCTTCGGGAACACGGTGCCCTTGTCGAGCACCACGCCGTCGATCGGCACGACGATGTCGCCGCCGTCGGGCGTGAACGGCGTGCCGAACTTCGTGCGCTGCTCGGTCAGGTACCAGCCCTTGTCGTCGGGCGTGGCCGGCGGCGGCGCGAAGCCGTCGTTGATGCTGCCGTACACGTTGAGGTTGCCGCCCGCGCGGATCACCAGCACGCCGGGCTCGCCGAAGCCGCGGCGCGCCGGGTCGGTGCGGTTCGCGCCCGGGCCGTAGCGGTAGCCCGAGAGGTCGATGTCGCCGACCACGCTGAGGTCGCCCTCGCTGGTGCTGCTGACGATTTCCACGCCGGGGCGCAGGTGGTAGCTGCCCAGGCCCGCCAGGCGCGCCGACAGCGAGGTGTTGGCCAGCGCCTTGTCGATGAAGGCGCTGCTGTGGCCGTCGATCTCGTCGAGGTACTTCTGCGTGATGAGCTGCGGCACGTGGCCCGTGACGTCGGGCGCGTCGGCCAGCGGTGCGTCGCTGTAGGTGCGGAAGGCGTTGACCGCGATGCTCTTCGCGCCCTGGATGGTGGGCGTGCCGGCGACATTCACCGCCACATCGTTGTCGCCGCGCCGCGGCGCGTTCAGTGCGAGCGTGCCGCGCGCGATGCCGTCGTTGCCCTGCGCCGCGCTCACGGCCGTGCCCGCGCGCAGGTCGATGGCCGCGCCGCCGCCCAGGGTCAGCGTGCCGTGCGTGCTCGTGAGGTCGACGATGGCCCGGTTCGGGCTGTCGATGATCTTGCCGTAGCTGTCCACGCGCAGGCCGGTGGCGTGCGCGTCGAGCGTTCCGTTCACCGTGAGGTCGCCCTTGGCCGCGAGGCGGATCGCGCCCACCTGGAAGCCGCTGGCGTCGATGCGGCCGTTCACCGTGAGGCTGCCGCCGTCGAGCGTGACCTCGACCACGCGCGCCTTCACTTCGTCGCCGATGGCGAGGTCGCCCTGCTTGATCTGGAAGCGGCGCGCGCCGGTCACGCCGCCTTCGTTCAGGCGCGTGTTCAGGCCCGCGAAGTCGGCCACGGTCTGGCCGCGCAGGCTGATCTCGGCTGCGTCGTAGGGCACGATGGTGCCGCCCGCGTCGTACGTGCCGCTCGCGGTGCCGAGGATGCGTCCGCCCAGGTCGATGCGCCCCGCGCCGGCGCCCAGCGCCGTCGCCTGCAGCGTGCCGCCGCGGTTGTGCGTGGCCGACAGGTCGATCACCGAACCCGCCGCCTGCGCGATGTTGCCGGCCGTGCTCGTCACCTCCAGGTCGCCGCCGCGGCTGTAGCGCGTCTGCTCGAAGAACTTCACGGCGCGGCCCGCGAGGTCGATGCGCGACGCGGCGCCCAGCGTCACGTCGCCGCTGGCCGTGAGCTGCAGCTTGCCCGAGGGCAGGCCCACCGTGCCGTCGATGGTGATGTTGCGGCCGGTGAGCGCCAGCTGCGCGCCCAGCGCCGCATCGCCGGCCGGCTGCGCGCCGCCTGCGGGTGCGCTGACGACGATGTCGCCGCCTGCCGTGATGCGGTTGTTCGAGCCGGCCTCGCCGGTGAGCAGCGGGGTGCGCAGGTTCAGCTGGCCGCCCGTGTGGTCGTAGCCCTTGCCCGTCACGAACTCGCCCTGCTGGTGGTACACGCCCAGCGTGCCCTTGCCGTTGGCGGTGATGCGCTCGCTCGCGTTCAGGTTGACCGTGCCGAAGCCCAGCGCGAGCCGGTCCGCCGAGTAGCCCGCGTCGGGTTGCGTGTTGGGCGCGTGGCCCAGCACGATGCGCGCGGCCGACACGTCGAGCGTGCCGTGGCCCAGCAGGCTGCCGATGGCGCCGCCCGGTGCGTTCCCGCCGGGAAAGATCTCGTCGTTGCCGGGCGGGCGCGGCGTGAGGCCGGTCCAGATGAATTCGCCGGTCGTGATCTTCGCGGTGTCGCCCGCGCCGCCGTAGCCGTAGATGGCGGGCGTGCCCAGCACCAGCCGCTCGATCGACGACACGCCGGTGGCGGGGTCGAGCGTGTCCAGCGACACCGCGCCGTAGATGTTCACCGACTCGCGCGCGTTCAGCACCAGCGTCTCGACCGCGGGCACGCCTTCGCCCTTGTTGCCGGCCAGCAGGTTCGCCAGGATGACCTGGTTCATCGACAGGCCCGACGGCAGCTGGCCGTTGGCCGCCGCCTGCTGCAGCGCCGCGTCGCTGCCCAGGTTGACCGAGGACACCGCCAGCAGCAGGTTCTTTGCGCCGTAGCGCACGTTGTCGGCCATCGTGAACGAGCGGTTGGTGGCCACGGCCAGCGTGCCCTCGCCGTACAGCGTGGTGTGGCCGGTGCAGGCGCCGCTGGGGCACGCGCCGATCTGGACCGTGGCGGGTATCCCTCCGGCGACGGGCGGCAGCAGGTTGATCCAGCCGTTCGACAGGCCCAGCACCCCACCCAGGCCCGCCGAGAACACCACGCCGTCGGTGGAATCGTAGGCCGGCGCACCGGCGCCCAGCGTGTTCAGCGATGCGCCCTGCTCCACCTGGATGCCGTCGCCGTAGCCGCCGGCCACGAGGAAGATTTCGGCGCCGCGCAAGGTCGCGCCGCTGCGCACGACGACATGGCCGGTGTTCGACTTGAAGGTCGCGTAGTTGTCGGCATACGGCAGGTCGATCTGGCCGCCCAGGATCATCCGTGGCGCGCCGAAGGCGTTGAGCTGGTCGGCCTGCAGCGACGCGCCCGTGAACCCGGCCGTGCGCTGCGCACCCGGTGCCGTCACCTCGATGGCGATGCCCTTCGCCGACAGCGTGCCGCCGAAGCCCGCGCTGCCGGCCGCCGGGTTGAACAGCGCCTGGCCGTCGAACTGCAGCATCCACACGCCGTCCTTCGGCTTGGAATAGAAGTAGTCCAGCAGCAGGTTGCGGGCGTCGGCCGCGATCTCGCCGCGCACGCCGCCGCGGCGTGCCGCGTCGGCCACCACGAAGGCGTCGTAGCCCATCTCGTTGTAGCTGGCGTGCTGCTTCACCAGCGCCGCAGGCGTGACGACCAGCTGGCTGGCCAGCGACGACTTCACCGCCGTGTTCGCCACGCCGAGGTAGCCGCTCGCCATGTACGAGCCGTAGCCCGCCGGCAGCGGCGTCGCGGGCAGCGCGCTTTGCGCCCCCACTTCCACGCGGAAGGCACCGGGCAGCAGCGCGTAGGTCGAAGGCAGCAGCGTGTAGGTGCCGGCCTTGAGCCCGCCCACGTCGTGATCGAGCGTGACCTGCCGGCCGATGACCGGCTCGCCCGCGCCCATGTCGGGCGACACCGGCGCGTAGCCGCCCTGGAAGCCCGGCACGATGGCGTACACGCCGTTGCCCGCCTTGCTGAAGGTGTTGGCCGGGTTGGCATTGGCCAGCGGCGTGCGCAGCACGTCCACCGAACCGCCACGCCCGCTCACGAAGCCCGCGCCCGTGAGCTCGCCGCCGCCCGACAGGTCGAGCAGCGCGCCCTGGTGCCCGACCACGCTGTCGCCCGTGAGCAGGATGCCGCTGCTGCCGATGGCGCGCTTGTCGATGGGCGCGCCCGCGACGCTGTAGCCGATGCCGTCGGTCGTGCCGCCGTAGGGCATGAGCAGCCCTGCGCCGCTGACCGAGGTGATGCTGCCCGGCAGCAGGTCGACCACGGTGGCGCGCGCCTCGAAGGTGCTGCGCCCGTCCTGCCCCACGATGAGGTTGCCCAGCGGCGCGCGCACGATGCCGCCCTGGCGCACCGTGCCGCCGCCGAGCGCGAGCGTGCCGAATGCCGACTGCGGCATCGCCACGTCGCCCTCGACCTGGCGGCGGATGTCCAGCACGCGGCCCTCGTCGTAGCCCGCGCGGATCTGCGCGTTGGCGCCGGTGGCGGGATAGATCTGCGCGGCGGTGAGCGTGAGGTCGCCCAGCGTCGCCAGCTCGGTCGTGGTCGCGCCGAGCAGGCCGAGCGTGGGCGTGCCGCCCAGCAGGCGCAGGTCGCCGCGGCTGGTCATGTGCACGGCGTCGAAGCCGCGGCGGTCCACCACCTGCGCGGGGCCGGTCTTCATGGCGATCTCGCCGTGCGCGCCGAAGCCCACGCGGTCGCGGATGTCGATCAGGTCGGCCTCGGCCGTGAAGGTGGCCTCGCTCGTGCGGGTCGATGCGCCGTGGCGCCAGGTGGTGGTGTAGATCACCTCGTTGTCCTGCTTGGGCGCACCGGTCACGCCGGCCAGCCGCAGGTAGGACGAGGCGAGCCGCACGCTCGAATCGGTGGGCGCGCTATCGGCCAGCGCGAAGCTGCCGGCGTACAGGCGCAGGCTCTGCGCGGTCGTGAGGTCGACGTGGCCGTCGAAGCTCAGCAGGCCGTTGACCAGCAGCGAGAGGTTGCCGAAGCCGCCGTCGCGCACCTGGTCCGCGCTCAGGCGCCCCTTGCCGTAGGCCAGCGCCGCATCGGCATGGCCCGGCTTGAGGGTGGCCGGCAATCCGCTGGGCTGCTGCACCTGCGAGATCACCAGCTCGCGCGCCTGCCGCACGGCGTCGTCGACGGTGTAGATCTTCGAGAACACCGGCGCTTCGAGCGCCACCGCGAGCGTGCCGCCCGCCGCATTCGCGCCGCCCGCGTGGGCACGCAGCGTGCCGTCCAGGTACAGGCTGTGCGCCGACTTGAGCACGATGCTGCCGCCGTCGCTGGCCACGTCGAGTTCGCGCCACAGGCCGCCCACGGCCGGCACGTCGATGCGCGCGTGGCTGCCCGAGGCATCGAGCAGCGCGCCGGGGCGGATGACGATCGCCACGTCGGGCGCGTTCGCCGCGCCCTTGGCTTCCCAGTCGAGCGCGCCGCCGATGGAGATGGTGCCGCCGTTGCGCACGCTGCCGTAGCGGCGGCCGTCGTCGTCGATGCCGGTCTGCGCGCGCGCCGCCACGTCGAGCACCGCGCCCTCGCCGATCCACACCGAGCGGTTGTGCGGCTGCAACGACGTGCTCAGCGGCGAGTTGAAAGCCGGCGCCTCGATGTCGATGGCGATGCGCCCGCCCCAGGCGTTGAGCCGGCCATCGACCACGAAGCTGCTCAGGCCGCCGCCGAGCAGCTGGATCGAGCGGCCCGGATCGACGGTCACCACCGCGCCCGCGCCGATGGCGAGGTTACCGCCTTCGGTGATGCGGCGCTGCGAACGCAGCACGAGGTCGGCGCCCTGGCGCTGCACGGCCTGGCGGTTCACCGTGTCCTGCTGCAGCAGCGGCGGCGTCCACAGTGGCAAAGCGATGCCGCCTTCATGGTCGGCACCGGCCCCGGGCGCAATGCGGTAGACCGGCATGAGCACGTCGAGCTGCGCACCCGGCGCGACCGTGAGGCCCGCATGGCCGTTGAAGTCGTAGGTGGAAAAGCCCGACTGCAGGCGCGACGCGTCGAGCACGAGCTGCGTCGCGTCCGACAGCGCCGGGTCGGGGCCGATGAGCAGCGCGTGGCCCGTTTCGATCTTCAGCGTGCCGCCGCCGTTCACGCCATGGCCGCGGATCTCGCCGCCGAGCGACAGGCGCCCCTTCGCATCGGTGGGCGACGCGGCCGAGTCGGCCACCAGCGTCACGTTGCCGCCCTTGCCGCCCTTCTGCTTGCCCTTGGCCAGCAGCGCCGCGCCCGACGACACGTCGATCAGGCTGCCCTGCCCGATCGTCACGCCGTGCGTCGATTCGAGGCGCACCGTGCCGCCGTCGATGACCGCGAGCGTGGCCGAGTCTTCAGGCGCCGTGCCGATGTCGACGCGGCGTCCACGCAGATCGAGCGTGACGCCGTCGCGCACGGTGAGCGACGAATCGGCGTCCTTCGCCAGCACGCGCGGCTGGGCGCCCGCCACCGGCGACATGAAGACATTGCCGGCCTCCAGCGCGCCGCCGCGCACCGTGACGTCGGCGCCGATGTCGATGAACGCGCCGAGCAGGGCCATGCGCCCGCCGTCGGCCAGCGTGAGCGCCTTCTCGACGTTGATGCTGCCGCGCGTGCCGATGTCGAGCACCGACAGGCGCTGCGCATTCAGGTGCGCCGCGTCGAGCCACAGCGTGCCGATGCGCTCGTCGGCCAGCGCGTCGGCCGCGGCCATCTGCTGCGTGACCGGTGCCACGTCGCCGAAGCGCACGTCGGTGTCGAACAGGTCGATGCGGCCCAGTGCGCCGTAGCGCCCCACCGCCAGCACGCCGCCGCGCGCCACCGCCGTCTGCGACTGGCGGTAACCGTCGTCCAGCGCGGCGTCGCGGGCGCGCGTCTGCTGCGCGCCGTTGAACACCTCGGCCACGATGTCGCCTTCGAGCACCGCCGTGGGCGCGCTCACCACCAGCCGGCCGGCGTCACGCCCGACGGTGTAGCCGTTCTCCAGCTTGCGCTGCGGCCCGATCAGCGGGTTGTAGAAATAGTCGGTGTTCGCCTTGCCCCAGCGCACGTGCTCGGCCTCGAAGCCCTTGTAGACGCCGTCGTACAGCAGGTCCGACGGCGCGCTGTTCAGGTTGTACAGCCGCCCGTCACTGCCCTTGAGCCAGGTCTGGTAGATCTTGCCGGTCTGCACGTTGAGCGAACCGCCCGACAGGTTGACCGTCGAGCCCGCCTGCGTGACCACCTCGCTGCCGCCCAGCACCACCGTGCCGCCCTGCGCGGCCCATTCGCCGATGCCGTGGCCCTGGTTGCCCAGGTAGCCGCCAACCTCCAGCAGGCCGCCCGCCGCGTACCAACGCTCGCCCTCGTAGCCGCCCACGCCGGGCGCCACGCGCACGAGCTTGCGCCGGTCGATCCACACGTCGTTGTTGAAGAGCTTGCCGCTCTCGCGGTTGCGCGGGGCGTCGCGCATCTCGTTGCCCTGCACGTTGACCTTGACGTTGTTCGATTCCATCGTCACGTTCACGCCCACCGCGCCCGACACATCGAGGCGCGCCTTGTCGGCCACGAAGCTGCGGCGCGTGGCGCTGGCCGCGATCTGCCCGCCGGTGGCCAGCGTGAGCGACTCGCCCTCGAAGCGGATGTCGCCGCCCGAGACGATCTCGATGCGCGACTGGTCGCGCCGGTCCGACAGCCGCGAGAGGTTGTCGAAGAGCGCGGGCGGCACGAGCGCGCGGGCGGCGTCCTGCACGGCCGATTCCTTGATGAGCGCGTCGCGCTGGCTGTCGAGCGCGCTGGCCTTGCCGTCGTCCTCGATCAGCACGGCCGTGACCGCGCCCTTGCCGACGGCCACGTTGCCGCGCGTGTCGGCCGCCGAGTTCAGCAGGTGCACCGTGCCGCGCACGGCGACGGTGGAGGTGGCCAGCGCCACGCCGTCCTGGCGCACGTCGCGGCCGGCCAGCGTGATGTCGCCTTCGCGCGCCACGATGAGGCCGGTGTTGCGCACCGTGCCCGCCGTGCTGTCGGCCGCGAACTGCGGCGCGATCTCGTTGCCGCGCGTGGTCGAGAAAGCGTTGGCCTCGGTGCCCATGCCCTTGCGGATCACGAAGCTGTCACCCGCCGCGAGCTGCGCCTGGCCCTTGCGCGCGGCGATCTCGCCGGCATTGGCCACCTCCTTGCCCAGCAGCAGCACGTAGCCGCCGCCCTGCGTGACGGAGCCGGGCTCCTTGGTGGTCAGCCGTGCGCCGGCCTGCACCTCGACCTTGCCCTGGTCTTCCTTGCGCGTGGTGAAGCTCGGCGCGGTGTCGTTCGAGTAGATGCCGCGCGCCTTGAACTGGTCGTCGCCGATGTGGGCGGCGGCGGCCACGAGGTTGCGCGTGTCGGTCTGGCTGGTGCCGCTGAACACGATGCCGTTGCGGTTGGCGATGAGCACCGTGCCGTCGGCCTTGATCTGGCCCTGGATCTGCGAGGGCCGCGCCTTCGGGTCGTTCACGCGGTTGAGCACGGCCCAGTCGGCCTGCTGCTTGAAATCGACCGTGGTGTTGCGCCCGACGTTGAAGGTCTCCCAGTTCAGGATGGCCTTGTCTGCCGTCTGCTCCACGGTGACGACGGTGCGGCCGTCGACCTGCTTCTGCGAATCGCGGTTCAGCGCGCGGGCGTTGAGCCAGCCGGCGCTGAGCGAGTTCGTGTCGACCTTCAGGCCGCCGTCGGCCAGGCCGTCGGGCACCGAGGGCTCGTTCAGCGCGGCGGCGCGTGCGGCAGCCTGCGCGGCCTGCTGCGCGGCGATCGCCTGCGCCGCGAGGCCTAGGTTGCCGAGCGACTGGCGCAGCTGCTCGTTGGCCTTCTGCTGCTGCGCCAGCGGGTTCGTCAGCATCGAGGCCGGCGTGCCGTTGGGCAGGTAGCCCGTCGCGGCGGCGGTGCCCTGCGCCACGTTCTTCTGCGCCATCCATGCGGCGCTGAAGGCGCGCTGCGCCTGTGCATTGCCCGCCAGGCCCGCCATGGCCAGCGCGAGGGCGGCGGCGTGCGCGACCGGCGCGCGGCGGAATGTCTTGTTGCTCATGTCATACCCCAGAGAAAAACCGTTCTGGAGAAGAGACCGGGCTCACCGGATGCGACCGACACGCGCGCTGCAAAAGTTCGGGAGAATTTGCGAACGCGGACGCGGCACTGTTTTTTTCACAGCCGCGTCACACTGCGCGGCTATCCGAGCAGCACGATGCCGGCAGGCAGGCTGGTGAGCTTCGCGCCGTAGCTCACGGCGATCAGCGTCTCGACATGCGGCAACTCGTCCAGCCGCAGCCGCGCCTGCACCTTGCGCCGGCCGAGTTCGGCGCGCGTAACGATGAGGCGGCCCGGGCGGTAGCGATTGATCTCGTCGACCACGGCCGCCAGCGGCGTGTCGTCGAACACCAGCACGCGCTCGCGCCAGGCGGCCACCGCCGCGAGGTCGGACGCGCGCGCCACCTCGGCCTCGCGCCGGCCGCCGTAGCGGATCTGCTGCGCCTCGCCCGCCACCAGCACGCGCTCGCCGTCGCGCAGCTCGACCGAGCCCGCGAAGCAGGTCACGCACACCTCGCCACCGGTGGCGCGCACGTTGAAGCGGCTGGCCGCCGCGGCCACGAGGCGCGCGCCGCCCACCGTCATGGTGAAGGGCGCGCGGCGCGCCGCGTCGAGCTGCACCTGCGCCTCGCCGCCGAGCATGTCGAGCACGGGCGGCTCGCCCTCGGCGCCGCGCGCGAGGTTGAGGCTGGTCTGCGTGTTCATCTCGACCACCGCCGCCGCATCGGCCAGCACCACGCGGCGCTGCTCGCCGGTGCCGGTGCGGTAGTCGGCCGTCATGTCGGACAGCGCGGGCCACAGGCCGGCCGGCGGGCGCACCACCACGAAGGCGGCGGCCCCGGCCGCGAGCGCGGCGCCGAGGAACTGGCGGCGGCCGAACATCGGCGGGCGCGACATGGCGATGGCCGCGCGCGGCGGTGTGTCCATCGCGGGCATGCGTTGTGCCACCGCTTCGGCAGCGGGCCGGGTCAGGTCCCACAGGCGCGTCGCCTCGGCCATGGCCTGCGCGTGCTGCGGGCTGCGGGCGCACCAGCGGCGGAAATCCTGCGCGTCGCCGGTGGTGGCGCGGCCGGAGGTCAGGCGCACGAGCCAGTCGTGCGCCTGCGTTTCCAGCGCGGCGCGTTCGCGATCGGTCGGGGTGGGAGCGGCCATCATGTCTTTAGAAGGTGTGAATGGATCCGCCGTGGCCGAGCAGCCCGTCCAGGCACGTCCCATCAAGGCGCAAAGCGCAGCCATAGCCAGGGCTATGGCGAGCATTTGCAACGCGGAGGGGGCGTGTCTGGGCGGGATGAGCGGGCATGGCGGGTTCGTTCACACCTTCTCTGACTGTTTTCCCGCGCCGGGACCGAACCGCTGGATCACATCGCGCCCCAAACGACCCGCGCAATGCACCAGCGCGGCCTTCACTTCGCGCTCGACGATGCGCACCGACACGCCGTAGCGCCGCGCCAGGTCGGCATGCGGCGTCTCGTCCACGCGCGAGGCGATGAAGATGTCGCGGCGGCGGCGCGGCAGCTCCTCGAGCGCGCGCTCCAGCGCCTGCACCTCGCTGCGCGCCTCCGAGAGGCGGGCCGGGTCGTGGCTGTCGTCCGAAAAATGCAGCAGCTCCTCGACCTCCACGAAGTCGAGCAGGCGCCTGTGGGAAATGCGCCGGTCTTCCGCCACGTTCGACGCGATGCGCAGCAGGTAGGCCATGGGGCTTTGCACCGGGCCGGGGTCGCTCATGCGCTGCACGCGCAGCCAGGTCTCGTGCAGCACGTCGTCGGCCTGCTCTTCCGAGCCCAGGCGGCGGCGCAGGCGGTTGCGGAAGTCGATGTAGCGGCTGGTCAGCAGACTTCGCAGGAAGCCGGGGGTGTCCTGTTCCACGGCGTGCTCAGGGAGAAACCGCTGTGTCGCAGACGTCGGGACGGTCGCCGGTGCGCGGCAGCAGCAGCACGGTCAGCGGCTGGTCGGCCTCGCCTTCGGGCGGGCGCTCGAGCACCAGCGTGTTCATCGCGGCTTCGAGCGCGGCGTCGCGCTGCGCCAAACCGGTGGAACTGAGCAGCCGCGTGCGCCGCACATGGCCGCCGGGCCCGACCCACAGCTGCACGAGCGCGCGGTAGGTGCCGGGGCGCGCGTGCGGCCAGTGGCACAGCGTGCGCTCCAGCGCCTGCTGCACCACGCGCGCGTCGCGCGGGGACATGGCGGGAACGGCGGGCGCGGCCGGCGCCGTCGCAACCACGGGCGGCGGCGCCTCGGCCTCGACCAGCGTGAAGGTGCGCGCGTCGGTGTGGCGCGCGGCCAGCCGCGTGCCGGCCAGCAGGCGCTGCAGCGCCTCGCGCGGGGTGAACAGGCCGTGCAACGCGGCGGATTCGAGGCCGGCGGTGAGCTGCCCGTCGAAGAACACGGACTGCCCCGTCGCCTGCGCGTAGACCTGCACGGCGGTGGCCAGCGGCTGGGCCGGCAGGTCGAAGGCGATGCGCCCCGCCGCATCGGGCGAAGGCGCATGTTCGCCGGCATGCGACACGGCCGCGAGGGACAGAATTCCGAGGATCAGGGTCAAGACACACACCCACCGTGACCGAGCAACGCGAGACATGCCGGGTCCTGTGACGAAGGAGGAATCGCAGGCGCCGGGCCGGTGCCGCGTACTGCTTTGGTGCTCGGAATGCTAGTGACGCTTTGTGACAGCTTGAATGCATCGCAGCCACCGCCACGGTCCGAAGCGCCCCTGCCGCTGGCGACAATGCCCCCATGACGTTCGACCTCTTCGACGCCCCGCCGCGCGCCGCGCGCGAGCCGATCGGCCCGGCCGCCTTCGTGTTGCCGGGCTTTGCGCTGCCGCGCGCCGAGGCGCTGCTCGACGCCATCGACGACGTGGCGGCACGCGCGCCGTTCCGCCACCTGGTCACGCCGGGCGGCTTCACCATGTCGGTCGCGCTCACCAACTGCGGCGCGCTCGGCTGGACCAGCGACCGGCGCGGCTACCGCTACAGCGCGGTCGACCCCGACAGCGGCGTGCCCTGGCCCGCGATGCCCGAGGCCTTTGCGCAGCTCGCGCGCGACGCGGCGGCGCTGGCCGGCTTCGACGGCTTTGCGCCCGACGCCTGCCTGGTCAACCGCTACCAGCCGGGCAGCCGGCTCTCGCTGCACCAGGACCGCGACGAGCGCGACCACGGCGCGCCGATCGTGTCGGTGTCGCTGGGCATGCCGGCGGTGTTCCAGTTCGGCGGGCTCGCGCGCGGCGACAAGACCGTGCGCATTCCGCTGGTGCACGGCGACGTGGTGGCGTGGGGCGGCGTGGACCGGCTGCGCTTTCATGGCGTGCTGCCGCTCAAGGACGCACCGCATCCGCTGCAGGCGCGGCTCGGCGCGCAGCGCATCAACCTCACCTTCCGCAAGGCGGGCTGATGCGCGCATGACGAGTTCGACCACCTCCTCCACCGAATCCCCTGGCCGCGCCATCCGCGCGCTCTACGCCGCGCTATGGCACTTCGCGGCCGGCGCGCGTGCGCAGCTGCTGGCCGCCACCGCGCTGCTCGCGAGCTCGCAGCTGATCCGCCTCACGCTGCCCTACCTCGCCGGCCAGGCCATCAACGCGCTGCAACGCGGCGACCTGCCCGCGGCGGGCCGCTGGATCGCCACGCTCGCGGCCGTGTATGTCGGCGCGTGGGCGCTGCACGGACCGGGCCGCATCCTCGAGCGCAACGTGGGCCTGAAGGTGCGCGAGACGCTGGCCGACCAGCTCTATGCGCGCATCGCCGCCGCGCCGCTCGCCTGGCACGACAGCCACCACTCGGGCGAGCTGCAGCACCGCGTGCACCAGGCCAGCCGCGCGCTCGCCGACTTCGCGCAGAACCAGTTCATCTGGCTCACCAACGCCGTCAACTTCGTCGGGCCGCTGGTGGCACTGGCGCTGCTGTCGCGCACCAGCGGCGTGACGGCGCTCGCGGGCTATGTGCTGATCGGCGTGGTGATCGTGCGCATCGACCGCGCGCTCATGAAGCTCGCACGCGCCGAGAACGACGCCGACCGGCGCTACGTGGCCGCGCTGCTCGACTTCCTGGGCAATGCCTCCACGGTGATCGGCCTGCGGCTGCAGGGCGCGTCGCGCCTGTTGCTGCGCCGTCGCATGGCGGCCGTGTCGCTGCCGCTGAAGCGCACCGTGGTGCTCAACGAGGGCAAGTGGTTCGCGGTCGACCTGATGGGGCTGGCGCTGACCTGGGGCCTGGTCGTCATCTATGTGTGGCAGGCGCGCGCGCCGGGCCAGACCGTGATGCTGGGCGCGGTGTTCATGATCTACCAGTACGCGCAGCAGGCGGCGGGCGTGGTCACCTCGGTGGCGGCCAACTTCAGTTTCTTTGCGCGCATGCACACCGACTACAGCAGCGCCGAACCGATCTGGCACGCGCCGACGAGTGCCACGCTCGAGGCCCCGCCCGAGGAAGTGCCGGCGCACGAACGCATCGACGTGCAGGCGCCGTGGACGCAGTTGCAGGTCGCGCAACTGCAATGGCGCTATGCCCCGCGCGGCGCCGTCGCCGACGATCCGGCCGCGCCCGCGCGCAGCGGCCTGCACGATGTGGCGCTCTCGCTGCGCCGGGGCCAGCGCGTGGCGCTCGTGGGCCCCAGCGGCGGTGGCAAGAGCACGCTGCTGCGCGTGCTGGCCGGCCTGTATGCGCCGCACGGCGGCACGCTCTCGCTCGACAGCGCGCCCACCGACTGGCCCCGGCTGCGCCAGCTCGCCACGCTGATCCCGCAGGAGACCGAGCTGTTCGAGGCCAGCGTGCGCGAGAACCTGGCCTTCGGGCGTCCCTGCGACGACGAGCGCCTGCGCGCCGCGCTGCACACCAGCACCTTCGACGAGGTGCTGCAGGCCACGCACGGCGACCTCGACAGCGCGATCTCGGAACGCGGCTTCAACCTGTCGGGCGGCCAACGCCAGCGGCTGTGCCTGGCGCGCGGCGTGCTCGCGGCCGAAGGCAGTTCGCTGCTGCTGCTCGACGAGCCGACCAGCGCGCTCGACGCCGCCACCGAGGCGCGCGTGCTGGGGCGCATTGCAGCGGCGTTCCCGCAGGCCTGCGTGATCGCGTCGGTGCACCGGCTGAGCCTGCTCGAGCGCTTCGACACCGTGATCCTCATGGAAGCCGGCCATGTGCGCGACCACGGCCCGCGCGACGAGGTGATGGCGCGCCAGCCGATGCTTCGGGAGGCCGCGTCCGGTCACAAGCAGTAGGAACCCTCCTGCGCCAGAACGCGGCGTTCACACCCGCCGCGCTGGCATGCCTTCTGCAACAGTATCGGCATCCATTTGTTCACGCTTGGCCCTGCGCGATCCCTTTTTGCGCGCCGCCTGCGCTCCAATCACATGGTTCTTCATTCCGCGAGCGTTTCCCGCCCCATGCGTTCTTCCCGCGCCACCCTTCCGCTCGCCCTGCTCGGTGCCCTGCTGGGCCTGTCCGCCTGCACCACCGGCACCACCGCCGAACAGCGCCAGGCCGCCGCCAGCAAGCCGCCGCCCACCGACTGCATGGCCTGGGTCGGCGCCGACCGCAACGCGCGGGTGGGCGGCTACCTGCTGCCGCAGGCCGGCACCGCGGTGAACGCCGGCGGTCCGCGCGTGTGCGTGCCGGTGCTCATGAGCGCCTACCCCGTGCCCACCAACTATGCAGGCGGCGACTACTACGTGGGCGCGTTCACCGACGACCAGCTCAAGGCGCGCTGGCGCACCTGCAAGGCCGAACCGGCCTGCTTCGATCGCGTGAACGCGCAGATGCAGCGCTGGCTGCCGCCCAACAAGGCGCGCGCCACGCGCGTGACGGGCGCGGTCGATCCGGCCGGGCGCATCGATGCCGACAGCCCGAACGTCGACCTCAGGCAGATCCGCCGCCCCGCCTTCTTCGCGAAGGCGCCCTACCGCGAAGGCATTGCCGAGGCCGACGCGCGCACCCACATCGTCGAGTTCACCGTGCCGCGCGACACCTTCGAGCGGCTCGACCTGAAGCTCACCGACCCGATCAAGCTGCGCGGCTGGTACCTCGAAGGCGCGGGCGTGGACGACGGGCGCGGCCGCAAGGTGCGCGCCCTCGCGGTCATGGCGGCGGGCGGCGGCGGACAGCTCACGGCCCTCCAGCACCCGGACGAGGTGGCCTACCGCATCGAGGGCGCCAGCGGCAAGGCCGTGCCGGTGTCCTTCCCCAACGGCACCACCGAGGCCATGGGGCAGCGCTGGTGGCGCGAGAACCTGCATGCGCTGAACCAGGCCGGCTTCGACGTGCTGGCCTACGACCGGCGCGGCGAAGGCCTGTCGGGCGGCGTGAGCGACACCAACACGCTGGAGCAAGGCGAGGACGTGTTCCGCGTGCTCGCCCAGCTCGAACACGGCCAGGGCCTGCGGCTGCTCACGCCCTCGGGCCAATTGCTCGAAGGCAATGCCGCGCGCGGCCGGCTGCTGGCGGGCCAGAAGGCCAGCGAGATTCCGCTGGTGCTGGGCGGCTACTCGCGCGGCTCCATGTCGACCGCCTGGGCCCTGACGCGCAACTACGTGGCCGCCTGCAGCTTCGACATGCCCGTGCCCAACTGCACGCCGGCGCGCGGCTGGCGCAACATCCGCGGGGCCATCCTGCTGTCGTCGTTCGCCAGCGGCGCGGGCTACCTGCCCGATGCGCCCGACCTGGCCGACCGCAACCTGTTTTTGGGCGGCATGGCGGCGGAGCACCACATCCTGTTCTATCCGAACTCCGCCACGCTCGCGGGCATGGACCGCTGGCCCGCGGCCTTCTTCGGCAAGGGCCTGTGGGACCGCGCCGAATCGCTCGAAGGCACCGTGGCCGCCTACAACCGCATCCGCGGCGTGAAGGAGATCGTGCTGTCGCGCGGGCCGCACGCCATCGAGACCTGGCCCGAATCCGAGCGCCGCTACCTGCGCGAGCGCATGGTGGCCTACGCCAAGGTGGTGATCGTCGGCGGGCGCACGGTGCCGGGCGCGCGGCCATGGAAGGACTTCAAGTCGCTGGTCGCCACCACGCCCGATGTGTGGGAGCCGTCGTCGCGCCCGGGCACGGGCCCAGGCCGACAGCCCTGATACCCCGCAGCGGGCCGCCACAATGGCGGCCATGGACCTGCTCAAGACCCTCGGCCTCTTCGTCGCGACCGCGCTCGCGGAAATCGTCGGCTGCTACCTGCCCTACCTGTGGCTCAAGCAAGGCCAGTCGGCCTGGCTGCTGCTGCCCGCCGCGCTGAGCCTGGCGCTCTTCGCGTGGCTGCTCTCGCTGCACCCGACGGCTGCCGGCCGCGTGTATGCGGCCTACGGCGGGGTCTACATCGGCGTGGCCATCCTGTGGCTGTGGGCCGTGGACAAGGTGACGCCGTCCACCAGCGACTGGGTCGGCGTGGCCGTGTGCTTCGTCGGCATGGGCATCATCATGTTCGGGCCGCGCAGCGCGGCTTGAGGCGCGTGGCCGCGATGAACCTGCGCGACTGGGCGCGCCGCATCAAGCGCGACGCCGTCACCCTCTGGTTCGCCTGCCGCGACCCCGCCACGCCATGGCTTCCGAAGGCGCTGTGCTGGTTCACCGTGGCCTACGCGCTCAGCCCCATCGACCTGATTCCCGACTTCATTCCCGTGCTCGGCTACCTCGACGACGTGCTGCTGCTGCCCGCGCTGATCTGGCTCGCGGTGCGCCTGCTGCCGCCCGAGGTCATCGTGCGCGGCCGCGCGCGGGCCGAGGAATGGATGGCGCGCACGGGCAGCAAGCCGACGAGCAAAACCGGCATGGCCCTGGTCATCGGCATCTGGGTGCTGGTGGCGGCCGGATTGGCCTGGTGGCTCTGGCCGCGCTGACGACAATCCGCTGGAAGTTCATCCTCTTTACAAGGAGCCGACGTGTTCTCTCATGTCTTCTTCAGCGTCTCCGATTTCGACCGCGCGCTGGCCTTCTACGACGCGGTGATGGACGGCCTCGGCCTGGAGCGCCGCTTCTGCGAGCCGGAGAAACCCTGGGCGGGCTGGCACAGCGCGGGGCGCGCACGGCCCTTCTTCGTGATCTGCAAGCCCCACGACGGACGGCCGCACGATGCGGGCAACGGCCAGATGGCGGCGTTCACCGCCAGGACGCGGGCGATGGTCGACGCGGTGCATCGCATCGCGCTCGCGCACGGCGGCACCTGCGAAGGCCCGCCGGGTCTGCGCACGCACTACCACCCCGACTACTACGGCGCGTACTTCCGCGACCCGGACGGCAACAAGCTGTGCGTCGTGTGCCACGACGCGGCGGGCTGAGCTTCTAGCTCGCGCGGCTGCGCGAACTCTTGCGCGGGCTCTCGGTGCGCGCCACGCGCGCGGCCTCGGCGGCGGCGTTCACCTGCTCGATCCACAGCAGCGCATCGACGTGCGCCATGAAGCGCTGCAGGTACTGCGGCGACAGGTCGCGCATCAGCGTGAGCGCGCGCTGCACCAGGTGGTGCGTGTTGAGCGGGCCGGCGTTCTTCGGCACCTTGGCGAGCGACTGCGTCACGCGCTGGTCGGCGGCGAGCCTGGACCAGGTGCCGCGGAAGTAGCTCAGCGTCTTGAGCTCAGGCGCGGTCGAGAGGCTGGGCACGGCGTCACCGTCGGTCGCCTCCGCGTCGGGCGGCGGCGGCAGCGGCGCGAGCTGGGCGATGTGGTTCATCAGCTCGGCGAGCGCGGTGTGCAGCGGCGCATCGACCGGCACTTCAGCCTCGGGTTCGACCTTCTCCAGATCGGCGCGGTAGGTCGCCATGAGGCTGGCCAGCCGCGCATCGAGCAGGCGCCGCGCCTCGCCCTCGTGCGCCGCCGCGCGCTGCGCCATCGCCTCGATGAAGCGGAAGCGCACCGGGTCGAAGCGGTCGTCGCCGCGCGCGCGCCAGGCGTCGAGCGCCGCGACGGGGTCGACCTGGTCGTCCGGTGCGGCGTCGTTACTCACGGGGCTTCGCAGCGTCGGGTGCGTTCTTGGGCCGGGGCGTCGGCGCCATCTCCACGCGGCGGTTCTTCGCGCGGCCTTCGGCGTCGTTGTTCGAGGCCACGGCCTGCTCGGCGCCGAAGGCGGCGGCGAACACCGACGACGAGGGCACGCCCTCTTCGATCAGCGCGCGCGTCACGGTGAGCGCGCGCTGGGCTGACAGCTCCCAGTTGTCGGCGAACAGGCGCGCGCCCTCGCGCATCTGCCGGTCGTCGGTGAAGCCGCTCACCATCAGGATCTCGTCGCGCGCCTTCAGGTAGGCGCCCAACGGACCGGCCAGGCTTTTCAGCAGTTGCCGGCCGCCGGGTTGCAGGTCGGCGGAGTTGAAGGCGAACAGCACGCTGCCGCTGATGCCGATGCGGCCGTTGTTGAGCGTCACGCGGCCCGCCGCGAGCGGACCGGCCAGCGCCTGTTCGAGCGCCTCGCGGCGCTGCGATTCGGCGCGGCGCTGCTGCACCTCGGTTTCGAGGCGGCTCGCCAGGTCCAGCTGCATGCCGAGCACGCACACCAGGATCAGCACGAACGCGCCCAGCATGCCCGCCATCAGGTCGCCGAACACCGCCCACACGGGGACGGTCGGCTCCAGGCCGGCGTCGAGGTCGATCTCGTCGCGCACCATCTCAGGCCTCGCTGCCCACTGCGGTCTGGCGGCTGGCGAACTGCTGCAGGTCTTCGACGATCTGCTTTTGCGACATGATGCTCAGGTCGATCACCTCGCGCGCCTGCGCCACGTAGTAGGCCAGCTGTTCGTCGCTGCGCGCCAGCGACTTGCCCAGCGCGCCTTCGATGCGCTGCAGGTGCGCCACCAGCTTGTCGTTCGATTCGCCGAAGCGCTGCACGGCAAAGCCGAAGGCTTCGCCCAGGCTCGCCACCTCGACCGCACCGCCGGTGATCTGCGCGGCGATGCCGGCCATCTTCTCGGTCTCGCTCTCGACCTTCTCGGTGAAGCGGCTGCCCACGCGTTCCATCATGTCGGCCGAGGCCGTGACGAGCGCGTCGATGGCGCTGCGCTGTTCGGTCGAAGCATGGTTCACCGCGCCCAGCAGGGTCTCGAGCGTGCCGAGGATGCGGCTGCGCTCTTCGAGCATGTCGTTGTCGCGCGCCATGCCGTCCGACAATTTCTGGCGCAGCTCGGCGATCACGTCGGCCGCGGCCTTCGGTGCTTCGGCGGCCACCTGCAGCAGCTGCGCGACTTCGGCCACGGTCTGCTTCGCATTGGCCTCGGCCTGCGCCGACATGTCGCGCACGGTCTGCGCCAGCGTCTCGCTCATCTGCTGCTGCTGGCTCAGGCTGTGCGCGCCGGCCTGCTGCCATTCTTTCTGCAGCGACGCGGCCATGGTCTCGAGCGACCCGCTCCAGGCCGCGAGGCGCTGCGCGTCGCGCGTGGCGAGCTCGGTCTGCAGGTTGGCGTGCGCCTCGCGCACGGTGTCGAGCAGCGAGGCGGCGGCGCGGGGTGCGTCCGACGCGGCCTGCAGCAACTGCGCGACTTCGGCAACGGTCTGCTTGGCGTGCGCCTCGGCCTGCGCCGACACGTCGCGCGCGGCCTGCGCCAGCGTGTCGCTCAGTTGCTGTTGCTGGCTCAGCGTGTGCGCGCCGGCCTGCTGCCATTCCTTCTGCAGCGACGCGGCCATGGCTTCGAGCGACTGGCTCCAGGCCGACAGGCGCTGCGCATCGCGCGCCGCCAGTTCGGTCTGCAGGCTGGTGTGCGCTTCGCCCACGGTGCGCAGCAACGACACCGAATGCTGTTCGAAGGTGGCGGCCGCGGCGGCGAGCGCCTGGTGCGAATCGCCCGACAGTTTTTCGCTGACGCGCTGGTGCTGCGCGAGCGCGCTGCCCCAGGTGTCGGACACGCTGCCCACGGTGCTTTCGAGGCGGGCCGACACGCCGTCGACCAGCGCGGCCGAGCGCAGCTCGAAGGTTTCGGCAAAGCGTTCGAGCGTGCCGCGCAGGTCGCTCGACAGCGCCCCGCTCGCGCGCTCGTGTTCGGCCAGCGCGGCCTTCCAGGTGTCGGCCACGCCGGCGGTCGAAGCCTCGAAGCGGCCCGTGAGGCCTTCGAGCTGCCGTTCGACGGCCTGCGCCATGCCGCCCTGCAGCGACGCCGCTTCGCGCGCGATGCCGAGCATGGCCGCCTCGACCACGGGCTGGATCGTCGCGCCGGCGATGCGGGCAGTGTCGGTGAGGCTGTCCTTCAGCGAGCGATCGACCGAGGCGGCCAAGCCGCTGTAGGCGGCTTCGGCCTTCTGGTGGAAGCTGTCCTGGCTGGCGACGAGGCGCTCGTTCTGCGCCTGGCCCTGGCGTTCCAGCGCGGCCATCATCGTCTGCAACTGGCCGACCAGCTCGGGCATGACCTTCGCCACCGGCTGGATGGTTTCGCCGGCGATGCGGGCGCTGTCGGCCAGGCTGTCCTTCAGCGAGCGATCGACCGAGGCGGCGAGCCCTGTGTACGCGGCTTCCGCCTTCTGGTGGAAGCTGTCCTGGCTGGCAACGAGGCGGTCGTTCTGCGCCTGGGTCTGGCGCTCCATCGCGGCCATCATGGTCTGCAGCTGGCCGACCAGTTCGGGCATCACCTTCGCCACGGGCTGGATGGTTTCGCCGGCGATGCGGGCGCTGTCGGCCAGGCTGTCCTTGAGCGAGCGGTCGACCGAGGCGGCGAGCCCCGTGTAGGCGGCTTCGGTCTTCTGGTGGAACTGGTCCTGGCTGGCGACGAGGCGTTCGTTGATCGACTGGCTCTGGCGGTCCATCGCGGCCACCATGGCCTGCAGCTGGTCGACCAGCGCGGGCATCGCGTGAGCCTGTTGCTGCATCAGCTTGAACGACTCTTCGCGGCGGTGCGCCAGCGAATGGCCGCGCAGCGACGTGGCGATGAGCGTGTCGAGCGACTGCCCGGCCAGCAGGCGTTCGCGCCGGCACAGCGCCGAGGCCAGGCCCAGCATGGCCGATGCGGCCACACCCGCCACCGAGGTGCCGAAGGCCAGGCCCAGGCCGCGCACGGGCGCCGACAGCGAGTTACGGATGGCCTGCACGTCGGTCGCGCTTTCGAGCGCCAGCCCCGTGCCGTTGAGCGTGACCACCATGCCCAGGAAGGTGCCCAGCATGCCCAGCAGCACCAGCAGGCCCGCGAGGTACGGCGTGAGCGCCGGGCCCGGCAGGCCGACGCGCTCGCCTTCGATGCGCAGGCGCACCGCGTTGCGCAGCGAGGGATGCAGGCCGGCGAGCCAGTCGCCGAGGCTCGCCGGCGGCGCCGACAGGTCGTTCACCGCATGCGAGAGCGTGCCGGTGGCCTGGTGGAAGCGGTGCAGCTCCAGCGCGCCCATCAGGTAGAACGCGCCGATCAGCGCCGTGATCACCAGGGCCAGCGGGTTGTGGCCGACATAGCTGGCACCGACCCAGCACACGACGGCCAGGCCCACGAGGAAGACGGCGTAATGGAAAAATCTGTTCATGGAAGCTTGTTGTCTCTTGTAGGGCGGCAGACTAGCGGTCGCGAAGGGCCTCGAGCAGGCCTTCGACCGGTTGCATGCGAATGTCCAGTTCGGCCCGCAGCACGCTTTGCATGTCGCGGCCGAACACGTCCAGCCAGCCGGCGACGGCGGTCGCTGGCGGCTGGGGGTTGTCGGGGGTGGCGTCCTGCGCGGCCTGATGGGCCTCACGCAAACGCTTGAAATGTTTCTCCAGCAGCGTGGGCACGGTCGCCAGCAGGCTGCGTTCGCGCGCGCCCACCACCTGTTCCAGGATGGCGTCCACCGCGGCCAGCCGGGCCAGCTCGGGCGAGCGGGTGGCAAGCCGGGCCCGCAGGCGGGCGCGCAGCGGTTCGATGGCCGTTTCCATGGCCTGCTGCCGCGCGAAGTAGCGACGGCGGTACGGCGGGAAGTCGTCGTTCGCGCCCGGCAGCACCGAGGCCACGCCGCCATCGGCATTGCCCTTGGCCAGCGCGGCCTTCAGGCGCGCGCACTCCTGCGCCTCCTCGGCACCCTCGGACGCCCGGACGCCGGACACGGCGACGCCCAGATCGGAATCCAAAGCTGCAGACAAGGAGATGGCGTCGGTCCAACTGAACCACTGACTCAAACGATCCGCGAGGGCTTGCCTGGATTCGGGAACGTCGATGTCGCTCAGTTGAGCGAGCAAGCGAGTGAGCGCCGAGCCGGTGAAGCCTGTGCGCCGTGACACTTGCACCATACCGCGAGAGAGGGAGAAAACCGGGCAGTTTACACCGGTCAACTGGCGGCTTTCCCTCTGTGAACTGGTGCACAGGAAGCGCGGGAGAAGTGAAACGGGGTGTGACCGAAACCGAGGAAATCGGGGCGCGAATACCTAAATCAGGTGAGTGTGCTTGTTTACATTTGTCGTAAGAATGAATACTTTCAATTCCCAGTAGCCGAAGAGCCGCAGAGCTTGGTCAGGGTGGGATCTGGACAGCATGGTCACTCTGACAAATGTCGTCGACTCATTCGGTTTCCGCCTGCCCCTGCCACCTTCAGGACATGGACCGCCAGCCGCGCAGAGGGTGGATGCGCCTGTTGCCCTGGCTGCGCCTGTACCGTTGCTCGAGCTGCAGCAGGATGCGGCTCCTGTCCAAGCAGAAGGTAGACAGCGCCCGCCTCCTGCATGCGGCCCAGGTGCGCGCACGCGGAGGCTGAGGGCGTCGCCCCCGATTTCCCTGCTATCATTTTTTCGTTCGCGCGCCCTGCGCGAACCGGGCCGAGGACGACCTCGGTCTTGCACCTCCACCTTGCAAGGGACGGCCCTTTCCTGACTTCTCGCGAAGTTTCGACATGGCCGCACTGCTTCCTTCCTGGCGCCTCGCCGCGCAACGCTTCTTCTCCCGTTTCCGTCTTTCTCGTGCCACCGTGCCGGATGCCTTCCGGCTGACGCTCGGCGCCGTGCGCCTGCACGTGCGCACGGGCGCGACGCGGCTGTCCTACCGCGCCGAATGCCCGCGCGCGCCCACCGCATCGGGAGCCGCGCGATGAACGGTCTTGATCTGCACTGGCCCGCGCTGACCATGGCGGTGGCCCTGGCCTATGCCGCCTGGCATGCGCGCCGCGAAGACTGCGAGCTACGCGACGTGAAGGCCCTGTGGGCTGCCAGCGGGCTGAGCCTCGCCGGCAGCGGCCTCTTGGCCCTGGCTTCCCTCTTGATGTCGGAGTGACAACGCCCATGACAACAACACCCTCCCCCGCCCGCCTCGTGCCGCCCGCCACCTGGGCCTTGATCGCCGCCGCCTGGCTCGTGGTCGGACTCTTCGTCGCCTTCGGCGACCGCTGGCTGGCCGCGCCGATCAGCCCCGTGGTGGCCGGCTGCGTCTTCCTGGCGCTGTTCGTCACCATCCTGGCCGCCTCGTTCGGCGTGGTGCGCGAGGCGGACCACCTGGCGCACCAGCTGGGCGAGCCGTACGGCACGCTGATCCTGACGCTCTCGATCGTGTCGATCGAGGTGATCCTCATCGCCTCGGTGCTGCTGGGCCCGGGCGAGTTTCCGACCATTGGCCGCGACTCGATCTTCGCCGTGATGATGATCATCCTGAACCTCGTCATCGGCATCTGCCTGATCGCGGGCGCAGCCCGCCACGGCGACCAGGAATACAACGCGCAGGGCGCCGGCGCCTACCTGTCGATGATCCTGCTGCTGACCGGCACGGCGCTTGTGCTGCCCAACCACAGCTCGGGCGCGGGCGAGTTCACGCCGGTGCAGGCGATCGGCATGTCGGTGCTCACGGCCGTGCTGTACGGCGCGTTTCTCTGGATGCAGATGCGCAGCCACCAGCGCTTCTTCATCCAGCCGGCGCCGGGGCGGATGTCAGTGCGGGCGACCGCACCCTCGCCTGCCGCGCAGGCCGATCACGCCCGCCTGGACAAACGCGCCGTGGTCGTTCGCTCGCTGCTGTTGCTCGCGATGATCCTGCCCATCGTGCTGCTCGCGCACTACCTCGCGGTGGTCACCGATTACGGCATTGCCGCGGCCGGCGTGCCCGCGGCCGTGGGCGGCGTGCTCATCGCCATCATCGTGTTCACGCCCGAGTCGATCACCGCCGTGCGCGCCGCGATGAACAACGAGATGCAGCGCGCCATCAACCTGTGCCTGGGCGCCTTCGTCTCCACCGTCGGGCTCACGGTGCCTGCCGTGCTGGTCATCGGGCTGGTCACGGGCAAGCAGGTGCTCATGGGCATCTCGGGCGCCGAAACCCTGCTGTTCGCGGTGACGGCGGTGCTGAGCCTGCTGAGCTTCAACGGGCAGCGCACCTCGCCGATCCAGGGGCTCATGCACCTGATGCTGTTTGCGGTGTACGGGATGCTGCTGTTCCTGCCCTGAGGCCGCGCAACGGGGTTACCCCGCGGCCTGCGCCTTCGCCAAGGCAGGCGGACGCCCCGTTGAGGTACCTCGCCCTCTCCGAGGCCTCCCCAACCGGCACCACGCCCTCTCGCCGCCCTGTGCAGCGGCCTCATTTATCCGCATGCAATCCAATGCAAATATAGTTACCAAACGTTAATGGAACGAGATTTCAATTGCATCTGAACACCAAAGTAGTAATGTGAACTCGTCACACGTTGTGGTCTCTGGCAAGAAAAATGTATTCCAAACTGTCACTGCCGAGCGCTCCCGTCCGTACCGCGATCTCCCGCGGTGCCTGACATGGTCCATGCACCGGATGCATCCCCATGCGAGCGCACGGCTCCGCCCCCAGCCTCGACGCCAGCCTGGCGGCGGATGCGCTCATGGTGGGACGCATGCGGCTCGTGCTGTCGATCTCGGCCCTGCTGGCGATCACGGTCGACGCCGCCGATAGCCGGCAGCAGGTCCCCCCGGCGGTCTGGCTGGCCTTCTTCGGTTACATCCTTCACAGCCTGCTGATCCACGTCTGCACGGCGATGGGGCGGCCCTACTTCCTGGGCCGAACCATCCACTGGTCCGACGTGCTGTGGTTCACGCTGATCATGGCGGTGACCGACGGCACCC
The DNA here is from genome assembly GCF_059416405.1 of Variovorax sp. GW821-FHT09D04. NCBI lineage: Bacteria > Pseudomonadati > Pseudomonadota > Betaproteobacteria > Burkholderiales > Comamonadaceae > Variovorax > Variovorax sp. GW821-FHT09D04. The sequence goes on along the minus strand of NZ_JBWKPA010000001.1, from coordinate 480,678 downwards.
ACAGCCTGTTCTTCCTTTTCTACTTCTTCGCCATCCTCACTTCGTCGTTCCGCTGGGGCTTCGAGGAAGGCGCCCGCGTGACGATCGCCTCGGTCGCCTCCTTCGCCGCCTGCGGACTGGCCACGGGCACGGACGACACGCCGCAGCTGCTGATGCGCACTGCCTTCCTGCTGGCGCTCGGGCACATGATCGTTTACTGGGGCGGCTCCAAGCTGGCGCTGCAACGGCGCCTTGCGCTGCTGGGCGAGGTGAGCCAGCTGTCGAACCCGCGCTTCGGCGCCGGACGCACCATCGCCCGCACGATGGAGCGCACGCTGGCCTTCTTCCGGGCCAGCCACTGCATCCTGCTGACGCGCGACCGCGCCACCGGCACCTGGCTGTTGCGCACGCTGCGTGAGGACGACACCTGCGAACAGGTGAGCATCGAGACCATCGGCCGCCTCGCGGAATCGCCGCTCATGGCCCTGGCGCCCGACAGCGTCGTGCTGAGCAACCGCCTGCCCTGGCCGCTGAACCACCTGCGCGCGCAGCACCGTGTCTTCGAAGCGGGCACTACCGCGTGGCGCAGCGCCGACGAAGCCGGCGCTGCGCACTGCACCACCATCGCCGCGCTACTGGAGGCGCGGGCCTTCATCAGCGCGCCGCTGCCGATGCGCCTGGGCGAAGGCCGGGTGTTCATCTCGTCGCGCGACGGGCGGCTGAGCAAGTCCGACGCGCTGTTTCTTGCCCACCTCATGGAACAGATCTTCCCGGTCATCGAGACCATCGAGGTGCTCGACCGCATGGCCTCGGAAGCCGCGTCGACGGAGCGCCTGAAGATCGCGCTCGACCTGCACGACACCGCCATCCAGCCCTACATCGGCCTGCGCATGGGCCTGTGCGCGCTGCGCAAGCGGGCCGCCGCCGACAACCCGCTGCGCGAAGACCTGGACAAGCTCGCGGACGTGGCCGACGGCGTGATCGCCGACCTGCGCCGCTACGCCGGCGAAGTCAGGCACGGTGCGAACGACGATTCCGGCGGGCTCGTGCGGCCCCACCTGGAACGCCAGGCCGCGCGGATCAAGGGCCTGTACGGCATCGACATCGACATCGTGATGGCCGTCGACGGCCCGCTGCACCTGGACGACCGCGTGACCGCGGAGCTGCTGCAGATGGTCAGCGAAGGGCTGAACAACATCTGCAAGCACACCCATGCGCGCCACGGCAGCGTGCGCATCGACTGCAAGAACGGCCAGCTGGCGTTGTGCATCGAGAACGACGCCTGCCAGGAAAGCTTCACCGCCTTCCACCCCCGCTCCCTCACCGAGCGCGCCGCGGCCCTGGGCGGCCAGGCGCATGTCGACCGATGCGCAAATGGCGGCACGGCGGTACGGATCGAAATCCCGATCTGACCGCCCGCCGCAGACACAGGAAGGAGTCCGTCATGCAAACCCTCGACCATCCCGACCATCCCATTGCCGTGCTGCTCGTGGACGACCACAAGACCATGCTGTGGGGCCTGTCGAAGCTGATCGACGGCGAGCAGCCGCGCATGAAGGTGGTCGGCACGGCCAGCTGTTGCGACGAGGCGGTGGCCACGGCGCAAAGCCTCGCACCCGATGTCATCGTGCTCGACCTCGACCTGGACGGCCACAGCGCGCTGGACATCCTGCCCCGGCTGCTGACCAACGAGGTGTCGCGCGTGATGGTGCTGACGGCCGAGAAAGAACAGCGCACGCTCGATCTGGCCGTGCTGCGCGGCGCGCGCGGCGTGGTGGGCAAGGACGCCTCGGCGCAGCAGCTGCTCGACGCCATCGAGCGCGTGTTCCGTGGCGAGCTGTGCGTCGACGCGCAGACCATGGGCCGTGTCTTCTCCGAACTCACGTCGGCCAGGAAGCCGCCGAAGGCCGACCCCGACACGGCGCGCCAGGCCACGCTGACGCACAAAGAGCGCGAGATCATCCGCATCGTCGCGACGGGCTGCGGCGCCTCCAACAAGGCGCTCGCCGAGCGCGCCTTCGTCACCGAGCACACGCTGCGCAATCACCTGTGCGCGATCTACCAGAAGCTGGGCGTCACGAACCGGCTCGAGCTGTACATCTACGCGATCAAGCACCAGCTCGACACGCTGGCGGCCTGATCCGCTGCAGCGGCGCCCGGCCGGCCTTCCGGCCCGGTCGCCTCCTCACTGATGCCCGGTCAGCATCGGCCCGATCATCCGGATCACGCGGATCGCCGCCGGCGTGAGGATCACGAGCGAGATGCACGGGAAGATGCACAGCACCAGCGGCAACAGCATCTTGGTCGGCACCTTCGCCGCCAGCTCCTCGGCGCGCACCTGGCGCTTGTGGCGCAGGTCGTCCGAGAACACGCGCAGCGACTCCCCGATGCTGGTGCCGAAGCGGTCCGCCTGGGTCAGCATGGTGGCGAAGGTGCCTATTTCTTCCACGCCGGTGCGCAGCGCCAGGTTGCGCAGCGACTTCTCGCGCGTGCCGCCGGCGCGCATTTCCAGGTTGGTCCAGTGCAGCTCCTGCGCGAGCGCCCGGCTCTTGATCTGGATTTCCTCGGTGACCTTGGCCAGCCCGGCGTCCAGTCCGAGCCCCGCCTCCACGCACACCAGCATGAGGTCGGCGGCGTCGGGAAAGTTCTCGAAGATCTCGCGGCGCCGCGCGCGGATGCGAAGGTACAGCAGCGCGTTGGGCAGGTAACAGCCGGCCAGCGCCGCCAGCGCGAGCCACAGCAGCATCGTCATGCCGCCCGCCGACCCCGCCGCGCGCAGCATGAGGAACACGACGGCCGCGAAGCCCAGCGGCAGCAGCGTCTTCAGGCCGAAGTAGATGAGGTACGCATCCGGATGGCGGATACCGGCATTGAGAAAGCGCACGCGCATCGGCGACAGTTCGGCGTCGCCGGTCGGCGACGACAGCTGCGCGAACGGCCCGACGAGCTTGACGGCGGTCTCGGTCCAGGCCGACTTGTCGGACGGCAGCGCCACCGCCTGCAGCCGCTGCGCGGTGCGCGATGGGGAGAACCACACCGCCAGGCCGATGACCGTCAGCGACACGGACAGAAAAACCAGGATGGGGAACAGCATGGCCATGACGCTTCTCCTTCAGACGCGAATCTTCACGATCTTGCGCAGGAGCACGATGCCCACCAGCATCAGCACCAGCATGTAGCGCAGCACCGTCTGGCCGATCGGGTCGGTCCACAGCGGCGACATGAACTCGGGATTGAAGATGTTCATGAGCCCCGCCAGGGCGAACGGCATGATGCCCAGGATCCAGGCCGACAGCCGCCCTTCGGACGACAGCACCCGCACCCGCGCGAGCAACTTGAAGCGCGCGCGGATGAGCCGGCTCAGGTTGCCCAGCACCTCGGTCAGGTTGCCGCCCGAGTCACGCTGGATCAGCACCGACACCACGAAGTAGCGCAGATCGGTGAGCGGCACGCGCTCGCTGAGGTTGGTCAGCGCCTGCTGCAGCGAGACGCCGAAATTCACCTCGTCGGCCACCAGGCGGAACTCGGTCGCGATCGGGTCGGGCATTTCCTCGCCGATCATCTGCACGCCGCTGGCAAAGGAATGGCCCGCGCGCAGGGCGCGTGTCACGAGGTCCAGCGCGTCCGGCAGCTGCTTTTCGAGGCGATCCAGCCGGCGGCTGCGCTGATGCTGCAGGTACAGCACGGGAAGCACCGCCGCCACGGCCCCGGCCAGAAGCGCCAGCCACGCGGGCTGGTGCGCCAACCACACGGCGCAGAACGCGAACACGCCGAGCGCACCGCAGGCCAGCAGAAAGCTGGACACCGTCCAGTCCAGCCCTGCCTGCAGGATGAAGCGGTCCAGCCGGTGCGCCCGCGGCAGCGCCAGCAACTGGCGCTGCATCCAGGGCACGTCGCTGAGCATGCGCTCCTTCGCGAGATGGGCCTGCGGCGTGCGGTCGACCGCGGCGGACATCGCCTGCAACCGCTTCTCGATCTTGCGCGCGTCGGGCCCCTTGTAGGACCGCCACAGCAGATAGACCCCTTCGATCATGAGCAGCGCGGTCACGAAGACCAGCACCGCGACCGTGATCAGCGTGTCACCACCCAGGTTGTCGAACATGGCGTGCTCCTATTCGTAGTGCTTTTCGGGATCGAAGATGCTGTCGGTCAGCTCCACGCCGTACGCTTGCAGCCGCTCCATGAACTTCGGCCGCACGCCGGTCGCGTGGAAATGGCCGCGCACCTGGCCGTCGGGGCTCATGCCCGTCTGGTGGAAGGTGAAGATCTCCTGCATGGTGACGATCTCGCCCTCCATGCCGGTGATCTCCTGGATGCTGGTGACCTTGCGCCGCCCGTCGATCAGCCGCAGCACCTGGACCACCACCGTGATCGCCGAGGCGATCTGCTGGCGCACGGTGCGGTGGGGCAGGTTCAGATTCGCCATGCCGATCATGTTTTCCAGCCGGGCCAGCGCATCGCGCGGCGTGTTGGCGTGGATGGTGGTGAGCGAGCCTTCGTGGCCGGTGTTCATCGCCTGCAGCATGTCGACCGCCTCGGCGCCGCGCACCTCGCCGATCACGATGCGGTCGGGCCGCATGCGCAGCGCGTTGCGCACCAGCGCACGCTGCGTGATCTCGCCCTTGCCTTCGATGTTCGTCGGCCGCGTCTCCATGCGCGCAACGTGCGGCTGCTGCAGCTGGAGTTCGGCCGCATCCTCGATGGTAATGATGCGCTCGGACTCCGGAATGAAGCCCGAGAGAATGTTCAGCAGCGTGGTCTTCCCTGCCCCGGTGCCGCCCGAGATCAGCATGTTGACCTTGGCCTGGGCCAGGCCTTCGAGCATCTGCGCCATCGGCGGCGTGAGCGACTTGAGATCGTTCACGAGGTTGTTCATGCGCAGCGGGATCTTCGCGAAACGGCGGATCGACATCATCGGCCCGTCCAGCGCCACCGGTGCGATGACGGCGTTGACCCGTGAGCCGTCGGGCAGCCGCGCATCGACCATCGGGCTGGACTCGTCGATGCGGCGCCCGACCAGCGAGACGATCTTGTCGATGATCCGCAGCAGGTGCTTCTCGTCGGTGAAGCTCACGTTGGTCAGCTCCAGCCGGCCCCGCCGCTCCACGTAGATGCTGGTGGGCGAGTTGACCAGGATGTCCGAGACGGTCGGGTCGGCCATCAGCAGCTCGATGGGGCCGAAGCCCAGCATCTCGTGCTGGATGTCGCGGATCAGCGTGCGCCGCTCGATGTCGTTGAGCGCCTCGGGCTCTTCCTGCAGCAGCCGCCCGACCATGGTCGAGATTTCCTGCCGCAGCGCGTCGGGCTGGAGGGTTTCGAGCGCCGCCAGGTCGAAGCGGTCCAGCAGCTTCAGGTGCATGCGCTCCTTCAGCAGCTTGTAGGTGTCAGAGGCGAAAGGCGACGTGGTCAGCTCGAGGACCGGCCCTGCCGGCCCCGCCGGCCGCGCGCCCGCATCGCTGTCGATCGCATTGAGTTGGTCCCTGAATGACATGTTGGCACCTCCGCCTGGGTATTGATGGGAATCCGCCCTGTCTCAGGCACGGCGGAACAGCCGCCCCATGAAGCCGGGCGTCGCCTCCGGCCGCGGGCTGAGTGTGTGGGCGATCTCGTCGAGGCGCTTGGCGAGTGCGCTGCCGCGCGACATCTCCGCCAGCGGCACGCCGCGGTTGATGGAGGCGTCGACGTCCTTGCCGCCGTCCGGCACCGTCGTGAATGTCGCGCCGGGCAACGACCGGCGCATGTCCGACAACCCGATCTCGCCGCCGCCGGTGCTGCGGTTCACCAGCAGCTCGACCTTGCCGGTGGCGTAGCCGAGCGACTTGAACACCTGCATCAGGCGCGTCACGTTGCGAATGTGCGGCAGGCTGGTCTGCATCACGGGAAAGATGCGCTCCGCGCGGTCGAGCACGCGCAGCGTGAGCGTGTCGATGCGCGTGCCGAGGTCGAAGATCACGAAGTCGTACTGCGCGAGCGCCACCTGCAGGATGGCGTCGATGTGCTCGGCCTTGACATCCATCGCGCGCGCCAGGTCCTCGGGCGCGGGCAGGATGCTGTAGCTCGGCGACACGCGCACCACGCTCGCCGCCAGCAGCGAGGCGTCGAGGCGCCCGATGTCGCGCGCCACGTCGGCCATCGTCGCTGTCGGGCGCAGGTCGCTCACATACGACAGCGCATCGCCGAACTGCAGGTTCAGGTCGATCAGCAGCACCGAGCGCTCGCGCGACAGCTGGTGCGCGATGTTGGTCGCGAGAAAGGTCGCGCCGCTGCCGCCCTTGCAGGGCATGAACGCCACCACCCGCCCGGGGCTGCGCGCCTGCGAACCGGCCATCTTGAGCGCGATGCGATCGACGGTGGCCTCGAGCGCGGCGGTGTCGGCGGGCGACGGCAGCACCTCGCGCACGCCTGCGCGCATCGCGTGGATCAGGAACTCGGGTGTCTGCATCGCGCACAGCAGCACCACCGCCACCGCCGGATGCCGAAGCGTCAGGGCCTCGACCAGCGAGAGCTCCTGCGGGTCGCAGCACATGCCGTCGACCAGCAGCAGGTCGGGCCCGACCTTGTCGACGACCGCCTGCATGCGGCTCTTGCCGCCTTCGAAGAGCGACACGGCATGGCCGCGCGGCTCCAGCACCTTGCGCATGTCCTGCAGGTGGTTCGGATTGGGGGAAACGATGGCGATCTTCATGGTCATGGTCGTGTCCGGTGTGTTGCTAGGAGCAGACGGCGTTGCTGTTCGGGTCCTGCCCCATGATTTCGCGCGGCAGGTAGGTGGAAAAGCCCGGCATCGGGATCGGAGAACGAGTTCCGAATCCGATGGGCGAAATCCATCGGTAGTCGAGATCGACGATGCGGACGTTCACGCCGCTGCAATTGGCGGAAGTACAGGTCGCGCTGATGCTGCCTGCCGCGTCGTACCAGTCGACACTGACATTGGCTGCCGTCAATTGGGGCAGGAATTTCTGCATGTTGGAAAGCACGACCGTGGCGTTTCGGTCGCACACGACGGCCGCACGCGCACCCCAGCGCGTCGCTTCGGCGGCTGCATTCCACGTCCACAACATGCGCACGAAATCCATGATGCCCAGCAGGAAGGTCAGGAAGAACATCAGGACCAGCGCGAACTCCACCGCAGTCGCACCCATCTGTCTTGTTCGATTCATGATTGACCTCGCATGGTGGCGCTGATATCTCCGAAGGGAATTTCTCCGTTCGCATCACCAAAACCAAGCCCGAACGCGCCGGTGAGCAGCGGGCGGAACTTGTATCCCGTGACCTTGATGGTCACGGTATTGATGGCCGGGCCACTGCCCTTGAATTGCCAGGTCGGGGTGGGGACGTGAGAAGTGTCGAGGCCCAGGACCAATGGCGAGCCGCCACCGGTCGGGTTGCCATAGACCACCAGGTTCCTGGCAGTCGTGATCTTGGAGGGATCCGTGGTTGCGATCGACGGGTCCTGGGTGGACAGATAGCGAGAGGCGTCGCGCAGCGATTTCGCGATGGTGTTGTACTGGTACAGCGCCCGCCCGAATTCGGTCGTGATGAACGTCAGGATGAGCAGCAAGGGAAGAATCAGGGCGAATTCGACCAGAGCCACGCCGTTCTGTTTCTTTTTCATGCCAGCTCCTACTGAACGAGCGTCGGGACCCGGGGTCCGTTTGTGCCGCCGGCCAATCCCGCGGTGGCGCATGGACTGCCGGCGAGCGTCGCATCGCCAATGAACTCGAGCCACATCTTCGACTTCTTTCCGCTCGCATTCTTTTCCAGCGGATGCAGCATCAGCATGCAGCCGAAACCCTTGAGCGTGATCGACGGGCAGTCGACCACCGCAGTCGTGACCACACGTCGATTGGCACCCTTGGTGTAGTCGGTGGCATTGAAATTTCCCTGAGTCTTGAGGTTCTTGGTGTCGGGGTTCTTGTTGTCCCCTTCGTAAGGCGCGAATGAATTGCGCTTGGCAGCAAATCCGTTCGAGCCGGGGTCGTCATACCTGCCTGGATTCACGGCGGCAGCGCTGTCGGCATACCAGGCGTACCCGGTCTGATCGGGAATGGCAGTCGCGGCGTTGAGGCTGCCCTGATAGATGCCGAAGCGGGTATTCCACGCTGCAACCGCTCCATTGGTCTTGCCCGCCTTGCCGATGTTTGTATCCATACCGGGAAGACCGCATTGCCCACTGCTGGTCAGGAGATCCTTGATCTCGCGCGCCCCGCCGCCGCTGCCGGTGAAATCCACCCAGTGGAACTGACCGGACTCCACATCGTCGTTGTCATTGGTCACGCCCTCGACCCATTCCCCCCGCGTGAACCCCCAGCCGGGGGCGGTGGATTTTTGGCAGATACCGACTGGAATGAGGCAGTTGGACTGGGACGGAGCCCTGGTGGCAACGGCGACTGCGGCCACGCTGTGCGATGCCCCATAAGTAGCACTTCCGCTGAACGCGCCCAGGGCATTGAGGATCCAAGGCGCGATGCCCGACTTCGTATGCAGGCACTTGGCGTACCTGGCATTCGCTACGGGCGTAAAGGTATGGCTGTAGGTGCCGATCAGCGAGTCACTGAACACGATATCGGTCTGGGCGATGCCGGTCGCCCCACCTTGAAAATTGATCTTGTTGAGATCGGCCGCGGTCTTTCCTGCGCTGGTGGCACGCGTCAACGCATCGCTGGCGCCGTCGAGCTCCTGCGCGGCAGACAGGGCACAGCTGTCCATGGCGGTTTGCAGCTCCGTTTTCACGATGAAGAGGCGACCGAAGTCCAGTGCGATGCCCATGAACCCGAGGAGGAACAGCAGGACCAGAGCGACGGTGACGATTACCGCTCCGCCTTGGCTGTGGCCGGAAGTGTGGACTTTCATGATCGGCTTCCTGAGTGTGGGTGGCGGTTCGAAAAAGCTCTGTGCTTCAGCCACATGTCACGCCGCCAAGGCAGGTGCGGACGAGATCGACAACATTGCTGAGGTCGGTGTCCGTCACCAATGGCCGCAACGCGATGGCCAGCAGGATCGAGATCACGGCAATGACCAGCGCGTACTCCATCACTTGGGCGCCGCTCTCATCCCGCAAGAATGACTTGAACATGATGAGTACCTCGCTTTGTACTGGGCGGCGGCGGGCAACGGACAAGCCGGCCCCGCCACCGCCACCGCCATAGCCATCGTTCCAATAGATGCGATTGCCGGGCTTAAGGGTTGCAGACGGCCATGTTGCCCTGGAGGCAAGCGGCCACGCGGTTAATGAAGGTTGTGAAATAACCTCCGGTGGTCAGGCCCTGCAGTGCAATGACCAGGGCGATCGACACGACTGCGATGATGAGCGCGTACTCGATCACTTGAGCACCATCCTCTTCCTTGACGAACGAGGACATGAAGTTGCCGGCACGGACAAAAAGTTGGTTCATTTTTTTCACCTTTGAATTGCAGTAAGAAAACAGAAAAATCTTGCGTTGGTTCTTGGGTTGATTGACTTCTATCTTTGCGTGGCAACTCCTTTCTGATCGAATTCAAGAATCGTTCGAGGGCCGCCTAACGACCCCCGCCGCCGTTATCTCCACCACCAATCCCGCCACCGATGTTGATGACGTTCACCGCCGGCGGCGGCGCCTTGTAGGACTTCTGGTACTGCACCATCGACTCCCGTGCCGCCCGGCCGTCCATGCCCGCCACCGGATTGCCGTCCTTGCCGGCATCGGGATTGATCGTCATCTTCCTTTTCGCGTCGCGCACCGCGTCGCCGAAGCGCGCGTCGTAGTTGGGAGTGACGTGGGAGCATCCGGTGCCCAGGAGCAGCGTCAATGCGAGAGTCGTCGACTTGATGAACATGGTGATGCTCCTCACTGGGTATTGGTGGCCGGTGCGGCCGGTGCCGGGGTGGCGCTTTCGAGGCTGCCGTTCAGATAAACCTCCGCACGGCTGGGAACGACGTGGTTGTCGGTCGGCAGGCGAGGCGACTCGGCCAGCGGCCGGACCAGGCGGGGCGTGATCACGAACATCAGCTCGGTCTGGTCGTTCTGGAACTCCGTGCTGCGGAACAACGCCCCCATCACCGGCACTTCGCCCAATCCGGGATAGCGCTTGATGGACTCCGTGACGTTGCTCTTGATGAGCCCTGCGATGACGAAGCTCTGCCCGTCGTTGAGTTGCACGGTGGTGTCGGCACGGCGCACCGTGAGCGATGGCAGCACGGCGGTCACGCCGCCGATGGTGGTGAAAGGCGAGCCGGTTTGCGACAGGTCCGACACCTCCGAGACCATCTTGAGATTGACGCGGCCGCCGTTGAGCACGGTCGGGGTGAACTTGACCCCGATGCCGAACTCCTTTTCTTCCAGCGTGATGTTCGTGCCATTGCCGCTGGAGGAGCTCTGCGCCACCGGAATGAAGATCTTGCCGCCCGACAGGAAGCTCGCCTGCTGGCCGCTGATGGCCATGATGTTGGGCTCCGCCAGGATGCGCACCAGGCCGTCGTCCTTCTGGCCGTCGATGGAGATCGACGTGCGACCGATCCTCAACGCCTCGATCAGGCCGCCACCGCCGCTCAGGAAATTGGAGATCAGCGAATAGCTGTTGAGACCACCGTTACCGGAGCGGGCCAGCCCGACGCGTGCGCCAAGGCGGTCCAGCAAGTTCTTGCTGATCTCGGCGATCTTCACTTCGAGCATGACCTGCTGTGGCGCAGTGACACGCAGCAGGTTCACCACCTTCTTGCCGTCGGCGCCGTAGGCCGAGGCCAGACTCATCACGTCATCGAGCTTGAGCGCGTCGCTGATCTCGCCGGTGAGCACAATGGATTTTTCCGCGCTGCGCACTCGGATGCGGCTCTCTTCCGGCATCAACTCCGCCAGCTTGGACTGCAGCGCCCCGGGGTCGACGGTAACGACCACATCCTTGATGTAGCAGGTGCCGTCGGCACTTTGCAGCACCACGTTCATCGAGCCGGCCTGGCGGCCGCGGAAGAACAGGTCGGTCGGACTCAGCAGCGTGACCTCGATGTCAGCTACGCCGTCGCCCACGTTCGCATTGGGCGCCGGCATCGCTGCTCCGGGCTGCGCCGGTGCTGCTGGCGCGGTCGCCCGGCCCTGCGGCTGTCCGCCGAACACGATGCGCACCACGCGCGCCTTCAACGGAATGACCACCGACTTGCCGAGCACGGCATAGGTCGGCTCGGAGTCCGGGATGATGGCAGTGCAGCGCCGGCTGGCCGGGGCTGCGGGTGCTGCCGCAACAGTTGCTGCTGCAGCGGTTGCAGCAGGCGCAGGCATGGCGACGGCCGTGGCCGGGGCGGCTGCCACGACCTCCGCGGCCATGGCGGGGGTCGCCACTGTCGCGAGGGTCGCCAGCAGACGGGCGATGGTTGTTGTGAGTGGGCGCACTTGGTGTTCCTCCTGATGGACGATCAGAAACAGGTGACCGAACGGGCGGCGCTCTGGATCACCTCCACGCATTCGGTGGCTCGCGGCGTGGCGGGACCTGCCAGCCGCACCCGCGGGCGATCCGGAGCCGCCGCGGTGGAGACCGGCACGATGTCCTTCTTCTCGCCGAACAGCTGCCCCTTGGTGATGCCCAGGGTGGCGACCGTGGTCTTGTCCATCTGGTTGCGCAGCACGAGCGACAGGGTGCCCACGCTGCGCGCCAGGTCGAGCTTCTCGGAGTCTTCGAGCGAGAGCTCGAGCGTCACCGCGCTCACGACCTTCGGCTTGGTGTCGTCGCGGTTGGCCTCCTGGGCCACCGCCAGCACCAGCACCTTCTCGAGCACGGTCTTGCTGATCTGCAGCGCGTCTTCGCCGCGCCCTTTGTCCTGTTGGGCGTTGACCATCACGTCGACGTAGTTGCCCGGCAGCGCGAAGCCCGCCACGCCGACGACGTCATTGACGCGCACCGTCATGGCCCGCTTGCCGCTGGCGATCACTGCCGACAGCCCGCCCTGCGTGCCCACCGGCGCCAGCTTGCCCTCCATGAGCGCCTCGCCGCGCAGCACGCCGACCTTCACCACGCGGTCGTTCAGCGCCTTGATGTCGCTGAAGGAGCCGTTCGGCACCGAGCCGCTGGGCCAGTCGACCGTGGACAGCATCTGCGCATTGACGCGGCTGCCCAGGTCGATGTCGACGGCGGCCACCACGACCTTGTTGGACGCGATGCCACTTTGTCGGGAGATCCAGCCGGTCGCGTAGACCGCGGCCGCCAGCCCGAACAGCAGGGCCAGAAAGATCAGCCCGATCGCCTTGATGTTCTTCATACGAACCTCCGCCAGGGGTGAAACATGTAGGAGCTAGACAAAGCCCAGCTGGTGCGCCAGCACTTGGACCACCGTGCCCGCCGCGATGCAGACGCCGTAGGGCAACTTGCCCACGGACTGGCCCGCCTGCAGGCGCCCGTCGGGCCGCATGCCTGCGATGGTGGAAATGACCATGCCCTGCGCTGTGGCCTTGACGTTGCCAAGCATGTGGACCAGGCGGCGGCGATGGATCGCGAAGGCCAGCGCCGCGACGCCGCCCGCGATGAAAGTGAAGAGCAAGGCCATCAGCGTCTGCTGGGGTCCCAGGAAGGCCCCGGTCATGGCCATCAGCTTGACGTCGCCCGCGCCCATGATTCCGAGCACATAGAACGGCAGCATCGCGGCGAAGCCCACGCCCAGGCCGCCGAACGCACTCAGCGCGCCCGACGTCGGCGTGCGTGCCGCCATCGTTCCGTAGATGAGGGCGAAGCACGCGCCGCCGAAGGTCAGCCAGTTGGGAATGCGATAAGAGCGCCAGTCGCTGACAGCCGCCACGCCGAGCAGCGCGAAGAGCGCCAGCATGCGGATGTCGGTCGCCAGCATCGCGAGCAGTTCGAGAACAGCGTTGAATTCCTGCATGGCGGGCTCCCCGTGTTCAGGCACTGCGCCGCAGGGCGAGCACCAGCAAAATGGCCACGACCATCACCAGCGCACCGATCAACGCAACCTCCATGAACGACATGCCGGCGTCTTCGCGCAGCAGGCTCAGGGCGGTTCTCGGCAGAACTTCGAGCGGTTCCATGCGGTGTCCCCGGTGATCGTGGCCGGCCGAAGCCGCTGGCCTTCCCGGTGTGGGAAGAAGCGTTCGGCATGGGGATGACTGTAGGAATCGCACCGCCTTCGCACATGAGCGGAGCGCCCTTTTCTGGGGGAGTCAGGTGTCCCGCGACGGCACGGGGACAGGCATGACAAAACGCCTACCCCGCAGGGCAGGCGAAAGCGCAGGCGCGCTTCAGATCACCTGCGCGTCGCGCAGCGCTGCGAGCTGTGCCTCGCCCAGGCCGAACTCGCCATACACCTCGGCGTTGTGCTGCCCCGTGCGCGGCCCCGTGGCGGCCGGGCGAACGCCTTCGCGCCCCACGAAGCGCGGCACGGCCGCCGGCGCGGGCACGGTGCCGAACTGTTCGTCGGGCACATCGATGAAGGCGCCGCGTGCCTGCATGTGCGGGTCGGCCCGCAGGTCGGCGATCGAATACACCTTGCTGTAGGGCACGTCTTCGCGGTCCAGCCGCACGGCCAGTTCCGCGAATGGAAGACTGCCGCACCAGTCGGCAATGATGCGATCCAGCGCCTCGAGGTGGCGGATGCGCGCGGCGTTGTCGGCAAAGCGCACGTCGGTGAGCAGGTCTTCCCGGTCGATCGCGCGACAGATGCGCGCGAAGATCGGCCCGCCCGTACCCACCAGCGTGAACCACACGCCGTCGAGCGCGCGGAACACGTTGGACGGCGCGGTGTAGGTGGCGCGCGAACCGGTTCGTTCGCGCACCACGCCGCCGATGCGGTGCTCGGCCGCCAGCGGATCGAGCAGGCGCGACATCGCCTCGGTGGCCGACAGGTCGATCTCGGCGCCCCGCTGCCGATCGCGCGGCAACGCATTGCGCTCGGCCAGCGCGGTGCTGATGGCGAAAGCGCCGAACAGGCCCGCCACCACATCGCCCAGCGGGTAGTTCATGTGCTGCGGCGGACCATCGGGCTCGCCGGTCAGGTGCGTGAACCCGCTCATCGCTTCGAAGATGCGGGCAAAGCCCGGCCGGCGCGCATACGGGCCGGTCTGGCCGAAGCCCGTGAGGCGCAGCACGATGAGGCGCGGGTTGGCCGCGTGCAGCGTGGCGATGTCCAGGCCCCAGCTGTCGAGCGTGCCGGTGCGGAAGTTTTCCACCAGCACGTCGAAGCCGGCGATGAGCCGCAGGAACAGCGCACGGCCCTCGGGCTTGCGCACGTCCAGCGAGATGCCCTTCTTGCCGCGGTTGGCCGTCTTCCAGAACAGCGGATGGCCCTCGTGCACCGGCGTGAGCCCGCGCAGCGGATCGCCGCCGCCCGGCAGTTCGAGCTTGACGACGTCGGCGCCCATGTCGCCGCACAGCGTGGCCGAGAACGGCGCGGCGAGCACGGTCGCCATGTCGAGGATGCGCACCCCGTGCAGGGGCGCGTGGTCGGCAGGCTGGCCCATCAGTTGCCCTTCAGGTCGACGCGCTTGAGCACGGGGTCCCACAGCTTGCGGTCGGCGGCGATGCGTTGGCCGTAGGCGGGCTGCGACGGGTCGAGCGCGGCCGCGCCCAGCTTGGCCAGCTTGTCCTTCACCGCGGGCAAGGCCTTGGCCAATGCCGCGCGCAGCGGACGCATCACGGCATCGGGCGTGCCCTTGGGCGCGACGATGCCGACCCACAGGCCGCTGTCGAAGCCCTGCAGGCCCAGCTCGGCGAAGGTGGGCACGTCGGGCGCCGAGGGAGAACGCGTGCGGCCGGTCTGCGCCAGGATGCGGATCTGCCCGCTGCTCATGTAGGGCAGCGTGCCGCCGAGGTTGTTGCACATCACCGGGATGTGGCCGGCGATCAGGTCGTTCACCGCCGGCGCGTTCCCCTTGTAGGGCACGTGCTGCATCTTGATGCCGGCCTGGTGGTTGATCATTTCGCACACCAGGTGCGACGGTGTGCTCGGGCCGGCGGAGCCGAAGGCGAGTTGCCCCGGCTTGGCCTTGTCGGCGGCGATGAGCTCGGGCAGCTTCTGGTACGGCGTCTTCGCGTTGACCGCGATCACGTTGGGCAGGTCGGCCACCAGGCCCACGGGCACGAAGTCGTCCACCGGGTTCCAGGTGAGGCCCTTGTGCACGTAAGGCAGGAAGATGTTGGTCAGGCCCGCCATGAGCAGCGTGTAGCCGTCGGGCGCGGACTTGGCCACGAGCTCCGAACCGATGAGGCTGCCGGCGCCGGGCTTGTTCTCCACGATGACCGGCTGGCCCAGCGCGTGGCCCAGTTCCAGCGCCACCTCGCGCGCCACCAGGTCGGTGCTGCCGCCGGCGGGGAAAGGCACGACCAGCTTCACGGGGCGGTCGGGGAAGGCCGCCATCGCCAGCGAGCCGGCCAGGCCGAATGCAAGGCCTGCAGCCAGGTGCGAAATTTTCTTGATCAAGGACGTCATCGTCAGTCTCCAGTTTCTCTGTGTGTTCAGCGTTTCAGTGCGTGAGGAAGCGGCGCCCGAGCGTGGCGCGGTGCAGCTCGGAGGCGCCGTCGTAGATGCGAAACGGCCGCAGCTCGCGCACGATGAGGGCGATGGGCGCGTCTTCCGCCATGCCCAGCGCACCGCACATCTGCGCCGCGCGGTCGGCCACGCGGTTCAGGGCCTCGGACACGAAGACCTTCGTCATCGCCGACTCGGTCTTCACCGACAGCCCCTCGTCCATGCGGCGCGCGCAGTCCAGGCTCATGAGCCGGCTGGCATGCAGGTCGATGTGGCAGTCGGCCACCATCGCCTGGACCTGCTGCAGGTCGGCCAACCGCTCGCCGAACGACGTGCGCTCGCACACGTAGGCCTGCGCGATCTCGAGCGCGCGCCGCGCACGGCCCATGAGCCGCAGGCAGTGCGACAGCCGCGCGGGCTCCAGCCGCTGCTGCGCCGCCACGAAGCCCGAGCCCACCTCGCCCAGCACCGCGCCGGCGCCCACGCGGCAGGCCGTGAAGCGCAGCTCGCCATGACCTCCGACGGCGAACGGGTCGATGGCCTTGATGGCGCGCACCAGCGAAAGGCCCGGGTGTTCCATGTCCACGATGAACTGCGTGGGCCCCTCTTCCGTCTGCGCCAGCACGATGCAGAAGGCCGCGCCCACCGCCCCGGTGATGAACCACTTGTGACCGTCGATGACCCAGCCATCACCCTCGCGCCGCGCGGTGGTGCGCAGCATCGACGGGTCGGAGCCTGCGCCGGGCGCCGGCTCGGTCATCGCGAAGCACGAGCGGATGCGGCCCTCGGCCAAGGGCCGCAGGTAGCGCTGCCGTTGCGCGGGCGTGCCCTGGCGCAGCAGGCTGATCATGTTGGGCTGGTCGGGCGCGGCGCAATTGAGCGCGGCCGGGCCCAGGTAGCTGCGGCCGGCCTCCTCGAACACCGCCGCGCGCTCGACCCACGACAGGCCCAGCCCACCCTCCTCTGCCGGCATCTGCGGCAGGTACAGGCCCAGCTCGCGCGCGACCGGGCGCAGCTGCGACAGCGCGGCGTCGAGCGCCAGCGGGTCGTGCACGTGGGCATTCGATTCGAGCGGGATGCAATGCCGCTCGACGAAGTCGCGCACCCGTGCAACGAGGTCCGCGTGCACGTTCATCGCGCCCCCGCCTCGCGCAATGCCAGCTTGGCGATGTTGAGCTGGTGGATCTGGCTCGTGCCCTCGTACAGGCGGAACAGGCGCACGTCGCGGTAGTAGCGCTCGATGGGGCTGAAGTCGGCCACGTAGCCCGAGCCGCCGAACATCTGCACCGCGCGGTCGGCCACGCGGCCGCACATCTCCGACGCGAAGTACTTGCACATCGACGCCGACAGGGCCACGTCTTCGCCGCGATCGCGCGCACGCGCCGCCTCGAGGATCATCGAACGCGCCGCGTAGATCTCGGTGCGGCTGTCGGCGATCATGGCCTGCACCAGCTGGAAGTCGGCCACCGCCTGGCCGAACTGGTTGCGGCCGCTGGTGTGCGCCATGGCCAGGTCCAGCATGCGGATGGCCGGGCCCGTGCACAGCGCTGCCAGATGCAGGCGCTGCTTGTTGAGCACCTTCATCACCGTCTGGAAGCCCATGCCCTCGCGCCCACCGATGAGCTGGTCGGCATGCACGCGGCACTCGTCGAAGTGCACGTCCGACACGAAGGAGCCGGCCTGGCCCATCATGCGATAGGGCGCGCCCGTGGTCAGGCCCGGCCCGCGCTCGACCAGGAACGCCGACACGCCCTTGCTGCCCTTCGAGCCGTCTTCGGTGCGGGCGATGACGGTGAACACATCGGCCACCGGCGCGTTGGTGATGAAGCGCTTGCTGCCATTGAGCACGTAGTGGTCGCCCTCGCGGCGCGCGGTGGTCTGCACGTTGCTGGCCTCCGAGCCCGCTTCGGGCTCCGTCAGCGCCAGGCAGCCGGTGAGCTCGCCCGTGGCCATGCGTGGCAGCCAGCGCTGCTTCTGCGCCTCGGTGCCGTCGGCCACCAGCGCTTCGGAGCCGATGCCCGTGTTGGTGCCCACGCGGGCGCGCAGCGCCACCGACGACTGCGACAGCTCCATCGCGCACAGCACCAGCTCCTCGGTCGTGAGGCCCAGGCCGCCGTACGCCTCGGGAATGCTCCAGCCGAAGTAGCCCTTGCGCCGCAACTCGTCGACCACGTCGGGCGGGATGTCGTTGTCGCGGCTGACCTGGTCTTCCAGCGGATGCCAGCGTTCGCGAACGAAGGCGCGGATATCGGCCCGCAGGGCCTCGAAGTGGGGGGTGTCTCGGATCATGGTGGCCGCGACTGTAGGAAGCAGGTCCACAATTGCCGGCACTGAATTTCAATCATTGAAACTGCGATTCACTCCCATGCCCCGCCCTGTCCAGAATCGCCGCCAGCCCATGAAGCATTCCGACGACCTGCGCCGCGTGCGGGACGAAGACCCGTACATCGCCGGCACCCTGGCCAAGGGCCTGCTCATCCTGCAGACCTTCGTGGGCGACCCGCGCGCGCACGCCAACAGCGAGTTCGCGGCCAAGCTCGGCCTGTCGCGCCCCACCGTCTCGCGCCTGTGCCGCACCCTGCTGACCATGGGTTTCCTGGACCACGACGAACGCCTGGACCGCTACTTCATCGGCCCCGCCGCCGTGGCGCTGTGCTACCCCTACGTCATCAACACGCCCATGCTGGCCCTGCTGCGCCCGGCCATGCAGCAACTGGCCGACCGCGTCGAGGGCGCGGTGTCGGTCGGCGTGACCAGCGACCTGGACGTGGTCTACCTGGAAACCTGCGCCCACGAGGGCGGCACCCTCAAGCGCCCCGGCGTGGGCGCCGTGCGCGGCATCGTCGAGACCGCCATGGGGCGTGCATGGCTCGCGCAGCTGCCTACGGGTGAGCGCCAGGAGTTCCTGGCCCGCGTGAAGCACGAGCGGCCCGACGAGCACGCGCGTTGCCTCGAAGGCGTGCGCGAGAGCGTGGCGCACTACGGCAAGCGCGGCTTCGCCATCAACCTGGGCGATTCAGGCTTCGGCGTGCTTGCTGCGGGCGCCGCCGCACGCATCCGCTACGGGCCGCGCCGGCTGCTGTTCAACTGCGCGGTGCCAGGGTTTCGCTGGAAGAAGGCGCAGCTGCTGGACACGATCGGGCCGGGGTTGATGCAGCTGGTGGAGGCGGCGGACCGGCAGTCGGGGTTGCGGTGAGGGCGTGCGGATTGCGGGATTCGTGATCTGTACCGGGACGGCGTCTGGCTGCGCTGCGCAGCATGCCGAACGCTGCGCTCAGCGCGCCAGGCCGCGATGCTCTTAAAATGAGAGTAATTCTCAATTGCATCGCCTTCCCTCTTCATGCCTTCCGCCGACACCCACACCGTGCACGCGCTCTACACCGAGCATCACGGCTGGCTCAGCACGTGGCTGCGCCGGCGCCTGGGCTGTGCGCACAGCGCCGCCGACCTGGCGCAGGACACCTTCGTTCGCGTCCTGCTGCGACCGCAGGTGCTGCCCACGTTGCGGGAGCCGCGCGCCTACCTGACGACGCTGGCCAAGGGCGTGGTCAGCGAACACTGGCGCCGGCAGGCACTGGAGCGCGCGTACATCGATGCGCTCGCGCAGGTGCCCGAGGCGCTGGCGCTGTCGCCCGAAGACCGCCTGCAGCTGCTGCAGACGCTGGACGCCATCGACGCGATGCTGGACGGCCTGCCGCCCAAGGCGCGCGAGGCTTTCGTGCTGTCGCAGCTCGAAGGCCTGACCTACGCACAGATCGCCCAGCGGCTGGCGATCAGCGAACGCACCGTCAAGCGCCACATGGCCCTGGGCTTCGCGCATTGCCTGGCGCTGGTGGAATGAGCGCACGGCCACCCGCATCCGCACCCGACAGCGCCGCGCTGGGCGAGGCCGCTCAATGGCTGGTGCGGCTGCACTCCGGCCGGGCAGGCGAAGCGGACCACGCGGCCTGCGCGGCCTGGCGCCGTGCGGACCCGGCGCACGAACGTGCGTGGCAGCGTGCCGAGCGCCTGTCGCAACAGTTCGGCGCCGTGCCGGCGAACATCGGCGTGCCGGTGCTGGCGCGCCAGGCACGCGGCAACCGAAGGGCCGCACTGCGCACGCTGGCCGTCCTGGCGACTGCCGCGCCGACCGCCTGGCTCGCCTGGCGCCTGGCGCCGTGGGACAGCTGGACCGCCGACCACGCCACCGCCACCGGTGAACGGCGCGAGGTGCGGCTGGCCGACGGCAGCCGCGTGCTGCTCGACACCGGCAGCGCGATCGACGTGCGCATCGACGGCACGCAACGCACGGTACGGCTGCGCGCGGGCGCCATCCGGGTCACGACCGCGGCCGACGCGCGGCCCTTCATCGTGGAAACGGTGCAGGGCCAGTTGCGCGCGCTCGGCACGCGCTTCACCGTGCGCCTGGGCGACGACGCGCACGAGACCGCATCGCCCGATGTGCGTCTGGCCGTCACCGAAGGCGCGGTCGAGGTCACCTTGCGCGGCGCGTCGTCGCCTGCGGGGATCGTTGCGGCCGGCCGGCAGACCGTGTTGAACGCCCAGGGCGCCTCGGCCCTCACCGCCGTCTCGCCCGAGAGCCAGGCGTGGACACAGGGCGTGCTCTACGCCGAGAACATGCGCCTGGCCGACTTCTGCGCCGAGCTGTCGCGCTACCGGCCCGGCCTTCTGCACTGCAGCCCGGAGGTGGCGAACCTGCGCATCTCCGGTGCGTTCCAGCTGCGCGATACCGACTACGTGCTCTCGATGGTGGCCACCACGCTGCCCGTGCAGGTGCTCACGCGCACGCGGTGGTGGGTGACGGTGGTGCCGGCCTGAGATCGAAAATTTTTTCGCTGATCCCTGTCCCTTTTTGAAGCCTGGTCGGGCAAGCCATGGAGCCGTGCTGTGAGTACGGCAAGAACAGGACCACCGAACCATGGCATTGCCCTCCTCCCGCACCGCGCCCATGCGGCCACTTTCCCTTTGCATGCCCGCGCGCCCGAGCGCCGTGACCCACGGCGTGAGAACCCTCTGCTTGGCCTTCGCGCTCGCCGCTTCGGGCGCCGCGACCGCACAGGCGAACCCGCCGGCAGCCGCCACCGCGGCCTACGACATTCCCGCAGGCGCACTGGGCCCGGCGCTGTCTCGCTTCGCCGCACAGGCCGGCGTCACGCTGTCCTTCGAGCCCTCGCTGACAGAAGGCCGCCGCACCGGTGGATTGCGCGGCACCCATGCGGTGGGCGACGGCTTTTCGCGACTGCTCGCGGGCACCGGCCTCGAAGCGGTCGCACGCGCGGGCGGCGGCTACACGCTGCGTCATCCGGCACCCGGCGCGACCCCATCGGCCGCACCGGCGGACGCGCAGAGCAACCTGCTCAGTGAAGTGCGCGTCACGGCGCAGGCCGAGCGCAGTGCGATCACCGAGGGCTCGGGGTCGTATGCCAGCCGCATCGTCACCGTCGGCAAGGGCGAGCAGACGCTCAAGGAGATCCCCCAGTCGGTCACGGTGGTCACGCGCCAGAAGATGGACGACCAGAACCTGCACACCATCGACGACGTACTGGCCCAGACCACGGGCATCACGATGTACGACAGCCCGATGGGCGGGCGCTATGTCTACTCCCGGGGCTTCCGCGTGGACAGCTACCAGTACGACGGGGTGAACCGCGCCTTCTACTATCCCCAGGCCAACAGCTTCACGAGCAGTGCCGCCACGCTGGATCGCGTGGAGGTGGTGCGCGGCGCCACGGGCCTGCTGCAAGGGGCCGGCTCGCCCAGCGCCACGATCAACATGGTGCGCAAGCGTCCGACGGCCGACAAGCAATTGCAGTTCTCGGCCAGCGCGGGTTCATGGAACAACTACCGCGCGGAGGTCGATGCCAGCGGCCCCCTGAACGAAGCCGGCACGCTGCGCGGCCGCGTCGTCGCGAGCGGCAACGACCGCGACTACTTCTACGACACCGCGAAGAGCCGCACCGGCGTGCTGTACGGCGTGCTCGCCGCCGACATCGGGCCGCAGACCGTGCTCACCCTCGGCGTCAGCCACGAAAAACTGCGCGCCACCCCGTTCTTCCAGGGCTTGCCGAGCTACAGCAACGGCGCCGACCTGCGCCTGCGCCGGTCGACCTACCTGGCGGCCGACTGGAACCGCTGGAAAAGCGCGCAGACCTCGGCGTTCGCCGAACTCGCGCACCGCTTCGATGCCGACTGGTCGCTCAAGGTCACCGCCGGCTACGTGCGCGAGCAGCAGGACATCAAGTACGCCTTCCCGCTGGGTGCCGTGAATCCGGTGACCCTGGCGGGCAACGTGATGTACGGCGGCCTGTTCGATTTCAAGACCGACAACAAGACGCTCGACCTCGCCGTCGACGGCAAGTTCGACGCCTTCGGCAGAAGGCACTCGGTGAGTTTCGGCGCCAACACCGGACGCATGTTCAACCACAGCGACTTCTCGCTGATGCAATTGGCGGGCGTTGCCAACAACGTCTTCGCACCGGTCTCGGCGATCGCCGAGCCGAGCGACGCGACCTTCGTCGCCAGGCGCTACCGCGGCGGCGACACCGAGACGCGCATCACGCAATCGGGCGCCTACGGTGTCGCACGCCTGAGCCTCAGCGATCCGTTGACGCTGGTCGCCGGCGCCCGTGTCACGCGCTACCGGGCCAGCGATCGCGACCGCATCACCGGCGACCCGGCGACCGCGCCCTATCGCGAAAACGGCGTTCTGACGCCCTATGGCGGACTCATCTACGCCCTGACTCCGCAATGGTCGGCGTACGTGAGCTATGCCGACATCTTCCAGCCACAGAACGCGATGACCGCCGCCGGCGACATGCTGCCTCCCGTCAAGGGCCGCAACTACGAGGCAGGTCTGAAGGGCGAACTGCTCGACGGCAAGGTCAACGCTTCGCTGGCGCTGTTCCGACTCGACCAGAACAACCGGGCGCAGGAAGACCTGGTCAATGTCTGCACGAGGAGCACCTACTGCTCCGTGTCCACCGGCAAGGTGCGCAGCGAGGGACTCGACGCGGAGATCAGCGGCGAAGTGGCGCGCGGGTGGCAGGTGTTCGCGGGCTACACGTTCAACCACTTCAAGTACCTGAACGACACGGCCAATGCCGGCATCGATTTCGCCAGCACGTATTCACCCAAGCACATGGTGCGCGTGTGGACCGAGTACCGACTGCCCGGCGCGCTGAACGCCTGGACGCTGGGCGGCGGCGTGAACTTCCAGACCGCGAGTTCACGCACCACGGGCGCGATCAAGCTGGAGCAGGCCTCGTACGCAGTCTGGAGCGCGCGCGTTGCCTACCAGATCAACCGCAACTGGTCGGCCGCACTGAACGTGAACAACCTGTTCGACAAGACCTACTACCAGACCGTCGGCGCGCCGGCCTGGGGCAATGTCTACGGCGAACCGCGCAGCGCCATGGTGACCTTGCGCGGCAACTTCTAGACAGGATGGCCGCCTGCCCAGGCAGGCGGCCCCCATGCCAGATGTCTAGGGGAAAAGAACGGCGCCTCCGCGATTGAGGTCCGCCAGCAATGCGCCCTGAACATAGACCGCATAGTCGGCGAAGAACATCGCGGCGCCCCCGCTCGCTCCGGTAGGAACACTCAGGCCGGCGTAGAAAAATCCTTGGCTCGCCTGGTCATTAAGTCGCGCGAGTCCTTCGGTCGTATTGATATCGACCGGGCCTCCAGGCATTTCATCCGAGAAGCGATAGGCCACCGCCGCGGGCTTGCTGCTGTCGAGTTCGTAGGTATTGAAAACGCCTCGGACGGGCTGTCCGCTGCGGTTCGCAAAGTACTCGAAATAGCCCCTGTAGCGGAATCCGCTTTGACCGCGGCTGGTGAGTTGCGGCTTGGGATCGGAGACGATGGGTTCGAACGCGTAACTGTAGGTCGCCCCTGCGGCTGCAGAGCTTTTGACGACGATCGCATTCACGCTCGGGCTGAGACCCAGCTCCGTATTCAGGAAGCGATAGCCTTCCTGTCCCCACGCATTCAACTGGGCGATGAAGTCTGCCGGCATCATCAGATCGAAGCTGAACTTCCGATAGGTGTAGGTGACGGGCTGACTTTCGTTCTTGACCAGGATGAAGCTGGCCTTGCGGATGGCGTTGAGGGAATCGTCCAGGGTGTGCGTCTCCCCCACCAGGTGGTGCAGCACATAGCCCTTGGCGCCCTCGTCTTCCAACCGCTGCAGCAGCGCGTTGCTGGCTCCGTCCCAGCCATCGCGACCGGAGAAGGTGAGCGTGAATTCCTTGTAGCTGTATTTGTGGTTGGTGGCTTGCGGATTGACATACAGCGAATTGCTTCCCACGGGGCGCATGCGGACACTGCCCTTGGCGCCCTGGTCGTTCAGTTGCTGCACGACGGCCGGCACGGATGCAATGTAGGAATCCTTGTCCCCGTCCCAGGCGGACGGGAGCGTCTCATATTGCGCGGGTGCAGGTGTTCCGGGTTCCTGGGTTCCAGGTTCCTGCGTTCCTGGGCCTGGCGTTCCAGGCCCCTGCGTCCCGGGCCCTTGCGTTCCAGGGCCTGGTGTTCCTGGCCCTTGTGTACCGGAGTCGTCCGTTCCAGGCCCGAAAGACCCCGGTGGGAACCCACCGCCGCCCCCTCCTCCTCCGCCACCACCACATGCCGCAAGCATCAAGGCGACTGCCGTTGCAGCAGCCACTGCAGATTCTCTGAATTTCATTCCCTTGCCTTTCAATTTTGTCGAAGCCAATGCTGCCGATATGGCAACGTTGTCCATGGCGATCGGGCCTCCCAGCATGGCCCGTCATATCGCCGTCGACATTTGTATGGCTGGCGGGAGAAATTTACCCATGCCGAAAGTCACACAACCTGAAAGCTGTGGGAAATTGATATTTTTTTGTGAGGCAGTTATGACTAATGAGAACCATGAGATCGGAAGAGAGACGGCGTCCTCTCTTTCCAATATCGAGAGGATGCACGTGATGATTGAGGATTTTCTTCCCCGATCTATTCTTCTCTCCTGACTTTGAAAGGAACGACTTGGCAAGGCGTATTTGAAACCAGCATCGACCCACGAACAGCGCCGTGGCAATGGCGAGGAAGGCAATCAGGTAACCGGCGACGGGTCTCTGAAGTACCGGGTCGCTGGAGAAAAAATCCGCGTCTGCCCCGTGACGGATGTCAGTTCCGCCATCGCCTGCAGGAGCGCAGCGGCGCTCACCGGCTTGAACAGCATCGGCACCCCCGAGGACTGTGCACGCCGCAGTTGATGCGGGGCCGTCTCTCCCGTGATCAGGAGCAGGGGAATGTCGAGCTGAAAGCGCTCGAGCAAGCGCAGGCCGACCTCGAGTCCATCTCCCCCGTCGGCCAGCCGGTAGTCGCACAAGAGCATCGAGAACGGAAGGCTTTTCGCATCCGGGTGCGTCAATGCTTCGACCGCATGCGATTCGTCCGTCACAGCCACCACATCGACGGCGTGCGCACGCAGCAGTGCCGCCATGGCCAGGCGAATCTCCGCTTCGTCGTCGATCAGCAGCACGGGCCCGTGCAGGTTCG
The DNA here is from genome assembly GCF_059416405.1 of Variovorax sp. GW821-FHT09D04. NCBI lineage: Bacteria > Pseudomonadati > Pseudomonadota > Betaproteobacteria > Burkholderiales > Comamonadaceae > Variovorax > Variovorax sp. GW821-FHT09D04. Next base: position 455,735 of record NZ_JBWKPA010000001.1, on the reverse strand, counting down.
GCGGCGCAAGGCTGCGATGCGCGGGAATCTCCAGTTCATCAAGCAGCAGTTCAGCGGGCGCGGTGATCGTTGCATCGGCTTGCGGGAGGACCACGCGGAAATGCGTGCCACGTCCCGGTCGCGAGTGCACCTCGATCGGGTGAGACATCAGGTGCGACAGGCGCTGGACGATCGACAGTCCGATCCCGAGTCCGCGTGCCCGGTCGCGGCCCGGGTTGTCGATCTGATAGAACTCTTCGAAGATGCGGCTCAACTGTTCAGGCGCAATGCCGACGCCGGTGTCGCGAACCTCCAGCCACACCTTGTCGCCTCGCCGCCGCGCGACCACGCTCACACCGCCCTCGTGGGTGTACTTCAAGGCGTTGTCGACCAGATTCGAAAGCAGGCGGAACAGCAGCTGGATGTCGCTGCGCACCCACATGCCACTGGCACGGATGCGCAATTGCAGACCCTTCTGCTCAGCGTAGGGGGTGAAGGTCTGGTTGAGGACAAGAAGCAGCGCATCGAGTTCCAGTGCCTGCGGTTCGGACACGACAACGCCTGCATCCAGATGCGACACGTCGAGCATGGTGTCCAGCGACGCGCCGAGCGCGTCGACGGCGCGCATCAGGCGTTTGGCATTCGTTCTTTCAGGATGGTCGTGCAGTGCGGTTTCCATGGCCGCGCCGAACAGTGCAATGGCATGCATCGGCTGGCGCAGGTCGTGACTGGCCGCGGCAAGAAAGCGGGTCTTTTCCGCGCTGGCGCGCTCCACGGCGGCGATGCGTTCGCGCAACTGTGCGGCGAGCATCTCGTTCTCGAACTGCAACATCAAGGAGGCTGTCAGCCGCTTGTTCTGCTTCACCCCTTCGTGCAGTGTCAGTACCAGATTGGCGAAACTGAAGAGCGCCAGAAACCAGTGCAGCGTGCCACCGTGCCAGATCAAGGCAAGAATCAGCCCGCCCATCACGGGGATGCCGCAGCCGAACATGGCCCCCTTGATCGGCCAACGGGCCTGAATGGCCCGGGTCCAACTGACCATGATCACGACGATCACAACGGTCGTCATTGCCGGGCTCTGGATGAGCACGAGGAACAAGGCGCATGGCAGCGCCGTGGTCACGCTGACCAGCGTGACGATCCACGTGTAGCGGCGCGCCCAATGGTGGCTTTCGGACAAGGGGACATCCGGCGTCCACCGCGGCGCAAGCAAGGCATACAGATTCATCGACACGACGGCGGCGACCATGCCGATCACCAGCAGGTGGTGGGTCGAATCGATGTTGAAGTAGCCGAAGATGCCAATGGCAATGGCGAAGCCGATGTGCGCACAGGTGGCCGTCGTGTGCGCGGCATACACCGAGGCCACGTGTTCGCGGAGCACCCGATGGTCCAGATCGGCGGCCGCCGGGGCCTGATGCATCGACCGGGCAGCGTCATTCATGAATTGGCCCTTCGTTCTTGTTTCTTCGACGATCGCGTTGCACCTCCTGCGGTGAATCAACGCAGGCTGCTGATCAGTTCCGCGCGCGATTGCACACCGAACAGCAAGAGGATCGTCGAGACATAGTTCTTCACCGTGCCTTCGCGCAACTCGGCCAACAGCGCGATCTCCTTGTTGGACTTGCCTTCGAGAATCATCTGCAGCACACGCGCCTGGCTTCCTGTCAGCGAACTCAGGGCGCCACCGGCGCAACGGCGGGGTGCCCGCGCAACCCACCTGGACGTACCTGGCAGGCCATCGACAACGTCCCGCCCGAGCAGGCCGCAGGCACGGATGAAGCTCACCACCTCCTTGAGGTTGGCCGACTTCGGCAAGAACGCGCTGGCGCCCTGAGCCAACGCACTTTGCGCAATGGCGTTCTGGGCCAGCGCGGTGGCGCCGGCGCCCGACAACGCGACCACGCGGGCCTGCGGATAACGCTGGAGAAAAACGGACACGCCGCTCAGGCCTCGTGTGTCAGGAAGTGCCAGATCGAGCAACACCAACCCGATGCTCGCCTGAGAGCGCTCATACACAGCCAGTGCCTGCGCCATGCTGCTGGCTTCGAAGACCTCGACCGCAGGCCCGTCGGGCGAGGCCTGCGCCTGGAGCAAGGCACGCACGCCCAGGCGCACCAGGTCGTGGTCGTCCACGATCAGGATGGCTGATGCCCGGGTCGACACAGGAATGCTCATGGCGCGCATGTTAGGGTCATGCGCCGCCGGCCGAAAGTGACGAAAGTCAACTCACCAGCAGACCTTTACTCCTTTTTCAGCCCGATCTGCAGCGCAATCTGCCCAAACCGCGCAAGGTCTGACCGGGCCCGCGCCGCTGCCTCAGAGGGCGAACTGCCAACCGGCATCCACCCCGCATCGATCAAGCGCTGGTGCGCCTCGGGCCGCGCCATGCCCTGGACGATCACCGCGTTGAGCCTGTCGATGACGGCCTGCGGCGTGCCCTTGGGCGCGGCCAGCCCGAACCATCCCGAGGTCACGAAGCCCGGCAACCCCGCCTCCTGCGCCGTGGGCACGCCGGGCAGCGATTCGCTGCGCTCGCGCGTGGTGACGAACAGCGCGCGCACCTTGCCGGCCTGCACGTTCGCAACCTGCGCGGCGGCGTTGTCGATCATGGCGTCGATGTGCCCGCCGAGCAGGTCGGCGATGGCGCCCGTGCCGCCCTTGTAGGGAACGACGTTGGCCGAGATGCCGGCCTCCTTCATGAACATCATCTGCGTCAGGTGGGCCTGCGTGCCTACGCCTGCATTCGCGAACGAGATCTTTCCCGGATTCACCTTGGCATGGGCGATGAATTCCTTGAGGGTGCGTGCGGGAAAGTCCGGCCTTGTCACGACCACGAAGGGAATGTCGACCAGGATCGTGATGGGCGCCAGGTCTTCCACCGGCTTGTACTTCAGGTCGTACAGGTAAGGGTTGACGGCCATCGTTCCGCTGGCCATGAGCACCAGCGTGTGCCCGTCCGGGTTGGCGCGCACAGCCTGCTGCAGCGCCATCGATCCACCGGCGCCCGGCTTCGCGTCGACGATGACCGGCTGGCCGAGCGCCTTGGCCATGAGGTCCGCGATCTGCCGCGTCATGGCGTCGGTGGCACCGCCTGCCGCATAAGGAAACACGATGGTGATCGGCTTGCTGGGGTAGCCTGGGCCGGCTGCACGCGCCGCGGTGGCGAGAGATGCCGCACACAGGGACACGGCAGCATTCAGCACGAAGGTTCGGCGATGGATCGTCATGCAGGCATCTCAACGTATCTGAGCGGAAGAAGCAAGGATGCGGCCTGTTCGGCGACGCGCATCAACGCGGGCACCATGTCGGACTGATACCAGTGTTCCTGATGCAGGAGGTTCAGGGAACCGATCGTGCGGCCGTCGTGCCGGATCGGCACGTTGATGGCAGACCGGCAGCCCAGCGCATCGATCAGCGCATGGTCCGGGAACGCGCGGCGGCAGTCTTCCTGATCAACGCAGATGCGCGCCCGACCGCCCTGCACCACCTCGCGAAAGAAGTCGTTGTCATGGTGCAGTGGCTTGGTACCGCCGCACGGATACGCCACCGGGTCGCTCGTGTACAGGCGCCGGGACGCCGCAAGGCTGGGGTCGATCGCCAGCACGGTGAACAGCCGGTGCCCCGGAAACCGCCGCAGCGCGTGGTCCAGGGCCTCGAAGGAAGCCGGCTCGATGGCTCTCACTGCGCAATGCCCAGCCGATCGATGATGGGCCCCCAGGCGGCTGACTCGCGCTGCGTGAACCTCAAGACATCGGCCGGGGTCGACTTGACGCCGATCAGCATCTGGCCGGCCAGGCGTTCCTTCATCTCGGGCGTGTCCAGGGCCTTGTTGATCTCGGCGTTGAGCCGCGCGACCGCGTCGCCGGGTGCGCCCGCACGGGCCACCAGGGAGTACCAGCCGGGCACTTCCATGTCGATGCCCAGCTCCTTGAACGTGGGCACGTCGGGCAGTTGCGGCAACCGCCGTTCGCCGGTGACCGCCAGCGGCACGAGCTTGCCGCTCTTGACCAGCGGCACGACGCCAACGGGGACGGTGGTCATCACCGGCGTGTCGCCCGCCATCACGCTGGTCAGCGCGTTGGGGCCACCCGCGCCGCTGATGGGCACGTGCTGCATCTGGATGCCGGTGCGCGACTTCAGCAGCTCGCTCGCGAGGTGCGTGGAGTTGCCGATGCCGGCGGATGCAAAGCTGAGCCGCTGCGGCTCGGCCTTGGCCATCTTGATGAGGTCGGGCAGTGTTTTCACGCCCAGGCTCGGCGCCACGACGGTCACGAACGGCGTGTTGGCAATGACGGCGACACCGGTGAAGTCGCGGGCCGGCTGGTGCCCCAGCGACTTGTACAGGTGCGGGTTCCACGACATGTTCGAGACGCCGGCCAGGAACAGCGTGTAGCCGTCCGCAGGCTGCGAGAGCACATAGGCCGCAGCCAGCGTGCCGTTCGCGCCGGGCCGGTTCTCCACCACGACGCTCTGCCCGATGCTCTTGGCGAGCACGTCGGCCAGCGTGCGCGCCAAGGTGTCCGGCCCCGAGCCAGCCGGCTGCGGGACCACGAACTTGATCGGTTTGGAAGGAAAGCCCTGCGCGAAGGCGGGTGCGGCGAGCAGCGAAGCTGCAACGGCCAACGCGGAAAGCATGGTGCGGCGGGTGGTCATGATGAAGTCAAGGTCGGTGGTTGCGAAAGGTGTGAGCGGTATCAACCGACGGTGGCGTAGTCGAGCGACTTGGGCGTGGCGGTGAGCACGCGCGGCGTCGCGCCCACCACGACCGTGTCGTCGATGCGAAAGCCCCCCACGCCGTAGACGTACAGGCCGGGCTCGGCCGAATAGACCTCGTTGTCGAGCAGCGGGCGCTGGCTGAAGGCCATGTCCTCCGGGTACTCGTGGTGCACGATGCCGATGGCGTGGCCCGTGCGGTGGCGGATGCAGTCGGCAAAGCCGGCGCGCTCGATCACGGCCTGCGCCGCGGCGTCGATCGCGCACACGGGCCGGCCTGTCACGGCCGCGCCGATGGCCGCATCGGTCGCGTCGCGCGCGGCCGTCCACAGCGCCTTCTTCTGGTCGTCGGGGCGCCCGCAGAACCAGGTGCGCTCGTTCTCGATCGTCAGGCCGTTGAGCCGGGGAATCACGATGTTGACCAGCACGTCGCCTTCGCGGATGCGCGCGCCGCAGGAGGCACCGTCGCCATGCGGCGAGGCCGACGCCGGGCCGCTGAGCGTCCAGCAGCGCACGACCTCGAACTGCTCGCCGGGAAAGCGCTCGGCGGCCTCCTGCACGAACAGGCTGGCCATGGCGCAGTCCATCTCCTGCACCAGGCGGCCGGGCTTGATCGCTTCGCGGTAGCGGTCCTGCAGCCAGTCCGTCAGCCCGGCCATGGCCTGCATGACGGCCAGTTCCTCCGCGTGCTTCTGCCAGCGCAGGCTGCGCACTTCCGCGGTGGCGACGCGCACGTTCAGGTCGGGCAGCAGGCGCTGCACGGCCGCCATCACGCCGTTGCCGGCATCCAGCGCGATGCGCGAGCGGCGCAGGCCGGCGCGGCTCAGGCGTTCGGCGAGGATCTCGGGGAGCTGCGACACGAGCGGCAGGCGGTTGCTCACCATCGGATGCTCGGCATAGAACGTGACGTCCGTGATCCACACCTTGTGGGCTTCCATCGAGAAGCGCATGTGGTTCGTCGACAGCTCGTTCATGACCAGGAAGCCCTCGCCCTGGCGCGGCACGACCGCGAAGATCGGCCGCTCCCAGGGCTGCACGTCGGTGTGGAAGTTGGTGGCGAACTGAAAGAAATCCGCGGTGGTGAACACCAGCGCATCGACGGCGAGTTCGTCCATCAACCGGACCATCTGGTCGTGGCGGTACCGCCAGACGGCTTGCGTCAGCTTGGGCATGTGTCGTTTCCTTGAAGGGGCCGGAGGCATCCGGCGGGTTGTCTGAACAGCTCGGGGGGCGGGCTACAGCGCGTCGAACTCGACCACACCGGCCTTCATCACCAGGGGAATGCGCTCGCCCTGCCCCAGCAGGCAATCGAGGTTGCGCATCGGGTCGCCATCGACCAGCAACAGGTCGGCCAGCGCACCCGGGATCAGCCGGCCGAGCCGGTCGCTCATGCCCAGCACCTCGGCGCCGACGAGCGTGGCGCTGGCGATGATCTCGGCCGGCGACAGCACCTGCGCGCGCAGGCGGAACTCGTCGCTCTGCAGGCGATGCGATTCGCCCAGCAGGTCGGTGCCGAAGCCCATCTTCACGCCGGCCGCCTTGTAGATCTCGAGCGAGCGCAGCCCGGCGCCGCGCACGTCCTCCACCTTGGCCACGCTGGCCGGTGGCAGCCCCAGCGCTGCGCCTTCGTTGGCGAGGGCGTCGTAGGTCACCAGCGTGGGCACCACATAGGCACCGTGCGCGGCCATGAGCGCGGCGGTGGGTGCATCGACCAGATTGCCGTGCTCGATCGTGCGCACGCCGCAGCGCACCACGCGCTGGATCGCGGCCGGGGTGTAGGCGTGGGCCAGCACGTAGGTGTTGCGGGCCGCCGCTTCGCCGACGATGGCGCGGATCTCGTCCTCGCTGTAGCCCAGGGCGTCGACCGGGTCGGTGGGCGACGCCACGCCGCCGCCGGCCATGATCTTGATCTGGTCCGCGCCCATCTGCAGTTCTTCGCGCACGGCCTTGCGCACGGCGTCCACGCCGTCGGCCACGCGGGCCAGCATGCCCACACGGGCGCAGTTGGGGCACACGGCATTGGCCACCAGATAGTCGGAGCGCGCGCGGCCGTCGCCATGGCCGCCGGTCTGGCTCAGCGCGCGGCCCGAGACGAACAGGCGCGGCCCCTGCGCCAGCCCCGACTGCACCGCCTGCTTGAAGGCATCGCCCGCGCCGGCGGCGTCGCGAACGGTCGTGAAGCCGCGGCGCAGCATGCCGCGCAGGATCGGCAGACTGCGCAGCGTCGCCAACACATTGGGCATCAGCGCCTGGCGCTGCAGGTTCAGGTCGACAGCCACCACGTGCACATGCAGGTCGATCAGGCCGGGCATCACGGTCTTGTCGGCGGCGTCGATGACCCGCGCATCGCGCGCCACGATCGGCCGGTCGGACACCTCGCGGATGGTGTCTCCCTCGATCAGGATGTCGTGGCGGTCCTGCAGCTCGGGCTTCAGCGGATCGAGCAGGCGGGCGTTCTTGACGAGGATCTGAGTCATGGGTCTGTTTGCCGGGTTCCGAGGGCATGGGCGGTGAGGAATGACGGGATCGTAGGATCGCGTCACAATTCCGAAAAATTTATATACTGAATCCACTCCATTGACCGTGTGAATGGTTTCAGCCTCCCCTGCCCATGAACTACCGCAACGCCGATCTCAACCTGCTGAAGGTCTTCGAAGCCCTCATGAACGAAGGCAACGTGACGCGTGCCGCGTCCAAGCTGTCGCTGACACAGCCCACGGTCAGCAACGCGCTGCGCCGGCTGCGCGAGACCTACGGCGACCCTCTGTTCGTGCGCAACGGCGCGGGCATCCGCCCGACGCGGCGCGCCACGGAGTTGTGGGCACCGCTGGCGCGGTCGCTGCGCACCATCCGGGGCACGCTCGAGGGCGAGAGCTTCGATGCCTCGCAAAGCGACGCCCGCCTGACAGTTTCGATGACCGACTACGTGGCCTGCATCGTCGCCCCCCGCCTGCTCGAGCGGCTCGGCGAGCTCGCGCCGGGCATGTGCTTACACACCCACCCCGGCACGGTCGTGGACTTCGGGCAGTCGCTGGACGACAACCGCGCCGACTTCGCCATCGGCGCCTACAACGACGACGTGCAGCGCCCCGGCTTCATGCGCTCACGCCGGCTGTGGTCGGTGGACTTCGCCTGCTTCATGCGCAACGACCATCCGCTGGCGAAGCTGGACAAGATTCCGCTGAAGAAATTCCTGGCCGCCCGCCACCTCGACGTGAGCCTGGCGGGCCGTGTCGGCGGCATCTACGACCGCGTGCTGCAAAGCCGCGGCCTGCAGCGCAACCTCGTCAGCACGGTGAGTCACTACTCCGCAGCCTACGAGGCCGTGCGCCGCTCCGACCTGATCGCCGTGCTGCCCTGGTCCGAGGGCCTGGAGACGATGCGCATGACAGGCCTGAAGCGCGTGGCGCCACCGCTGGCGGCGCCGGCGCGCACCGTCGAGCTGGTCTGGCACGAGCGGCACGAGACCTCGGCACTGCACCAGTGGTTCATTGCTTTGGTCGTCGAGATGCTGGCGCGGGAACCGGCTGCGCGCACTGCGCGGGCTAAGCCCGGAACCAGATCCTGAGCGTCACGTACATCGCATAGCCCAGGCCCAGGACGCACCACGCCAGGAAGAACAGGTTGGCCCAGTAGTCGCCCGCATGCGCCGCCAGCGTGTAGACCTGCCCCACGCAGCCCTTTCCGACGCAGGGCACCTCGCCGCGAACCAGGGCGCGCAGCATGGCGAAGAAGAGGTAGCAGGTCACGCCAGCGGTCAGCAGGAATCCGACGGGCCCTACGAGCCCCTGGGTGAGTTCGCCCTTCTCATCGCGATAGCCCTTGCGCAGCAGCTTCTGTCCGTACCTGTACCAGGCATATCCGAGCAGGAGCATCAGGGCGTAGTAGAGGAAGGCGCGCATGGGTCCTGTGATCGTCGGGGTGTGGCGGGCGTGAGTGCTTCGGCAAGGATCGTAGCCGAGCAACTCACGCGCGCCACCCGCGCCCGCTACCGGGCGCTGGCCACGATGGCGATGCCCCGAATCTGCCCGGCGCTGGGCGCGTCCACCGGCTTCGCGTAGCGCGACGGCGCAAAGCGGTGCAGCAGCTCGGCCTCGCGCAGGCGCGCCGAATCCAGGTTCGCCAGCTTCACATGGCCAAAGCCACGCACCGACAGCGGCAGCGCCGCGATGCGTGCGGCGGTCGGCTGGTTGTCGGGGGTCAGCGCGGTGGCCATCTCCTGCAGCAGGCGGTCGAAGTGCTCGATCAACGCGCGCTCGGTGCGACGCTCCGCCGTGTGGCCGAACAGGTCGAAGGGCGTGCCGCGCAGGCGCTTGCCGTGGGCCAGCCACTTCATGGCCGGCAGCATCCATGCACCGAGGCGCACCTTGGCGGGTGCCTGTCCGTGCGCGGGGCGCGAGAGCAGTGGCGGCGCCATGTGGAACTCGAGCTTCAGATCGCCTTCGAACTGGTCCTCCAGCTTCTGCAGGAACGCACCGTCGGTGTACAGGCGCGCAACCTCGTACTCGTCCTTGTAGCTCATGAGCTTCAAGAGGCTGCGCGCGGCGTTGCGCGTGAAAGGCAGGCTCGCATCGCCGCCCTGGAGGCGGGACTCGACCGCCTGCAGTGCGCGAATGCGCTGATCGAAGCGCTCGGCCCATGCAGCGTTCTGGTAGCCGGTGAGATGGCGGCGCGCATCGGCGAGCAGCGTTTCCAGCGGGCGGTCGTCGACCTGGTGCGCCGCCGCCTCGACCGGTGCCGCGCGCAGCTGGTCGAGCGCCGCCGGGTCGCCGGCCGCGAGCCGCCCCAGCGAGAACGCCGACTGGTTGGCCGCCACGGCCACGCCGTTGAGTTCGATCGCGTGCATGAGCGCTTCGAGGCTCAGCGGCACGAGGCCGCGCTGCCACGCATAGCCGGTCGCGACGATGTTCGCGGCCAGCGTGTCGCCCAGGAACTCTTCGGCCAGGCTCTGCGCATCGAAGGTCTCGACCTGCTCTTCGCCGGCGACGAAGCGCATCTTCTCCAGCAGCAGGTCGACATGCAGGTCCGCATCGGGGTTGCGCAGCGACTCGGCCACGGGAATCTCGTGGATGTTCGCAAGGACGCGCGTGCGCCCGTGCCGCACGGTCTGCAGTGCGTCGGCCGAGGCGCCCACCACCACGTCGCAGGCGAGGATGGCGTCGGCCTGCTGCGTGTCGATGCGCACCTGGTTCAGCCGTTCGGGCGTGTCGGCCAGCCGCACGAAGCTCAGCACCGAGCCACCCTTCTGCGCGAAGCCCATGAAGTCGAGCACGCTGGCCGACTTGGCCTCGAGGTGCGCGGCCATCGCGATGACCGCGCCCACCGTCACCACGCCGGTGCCACCCACGCCGGTCACGAGCAGGTCGTAGGGGCCGGTCCATGCGTGCGGCGCGGGATGCGCGAGCGCGCCCACGCGGTGCAGGAAGGCATCGCGCCCGGCCGCGAGCGCCCCGCTCTTGCGGCGCAGCTTGCCGCCCGTGACGCCCACGAAGCTGGGGCAGAAGCCCTTGGCGCAGGAATAGTCCTTGTTGCAGCTGGTCTGGTCGATCTTGCGCTTGCGGCCCATCGGCGTTTCGTGCGGCAGCACGGCCACGCAGTTGCTCTGCACGGTGCAGTCGCCGCAGCCTTCGCACACGGCCTCGTTGATGAACAGGCGCTTGGGCGGATCGGCCAGCTCGCCCTTCTTGCGGCGGCGGCGCTTCTCGGCGGCGCAGGTCTGTTCGTAGATGAGCACGGTCACGCCGGGCATTTCGCGCAGGCGGCGCTGCACCTCGTCAAGCGCGGCGCGGTCGTGGAACTCGGTGCCCGCCGGAAACTTGTTCTTGATGGCGTCGTAGTGATGGATGGCATCGCTCACGACCACCACCTTGGTGACGCCTTCCGACTCCACCTGCCGCGCAATGGCGTCGACGCTGATGACGCCGTCGACCGGCTGGCCACCGGTCATCGCGACCGCGTCATTGAACAGGATCTTGTAGGTGAGCGTGGCCTTGGCCGCGACGGCCTGGCGGATCGCGAGGTAGCCCGAGTGGTAGTAGGTGCCGTCGCCCAGGTTCTGGAACACGTGCGGCGTCTTCGTGAACATCGCGTGCGAGATCCAGTCGACGCCCTCGCCGCCCATCTGGATCAGGCCCGCCGTGCTGCGGTCCATCCAGTTGGCCATGAAGTGGCAGCCGATGCCCGCGCGCGCCGTCGAGCCTTCGGGCACCTTGGTGCTGGTGTTGTGCGGGCAGCCGGCGCAGAAGTACGGCAGGCGCTTGACCGCATCGCTCGCATTGGCCAGCAGCTCGGGCGGCGTGAAGTCGCGCACATGCTGCAGGTGATCGCCCAGATCGTGGTTCTCGGGAAAGTGCGCGGCCAGCCAGTGCGCGACCAGTTCGATGAGGCGCGAAGGCCGCAGCTCGCCGAGCGCCGACACCAGCGGCTGGCCCGCGTGGTCGTGCTTGCCCACGAGCACGGGACGCGCATCGGGCGGCGCGTTGTAGAAGATGTCGCGCAGCTGCGTCTCGACCACCGCGCCCTTCTCTTCCACGATGAGGATCTCGCCGAGCCCGCGCGCGAATTCCTTGAGGCGCGTCTGCTCGACCGGAAAGCTCAGGCCCACCTTGTACAGCCGCACACCGGCGCGCGCGAGCTGATCGGGCGAGAGTTCGAGCCGGCGCAGCACCTCCATCAAATCGTGGTGCGCCTTGCCGCAGGTGACGATGCCCACCTTGGCATGCGGGCTCACGATGACGTGGCGGTCGATGCTGTTGCGTTGTGTGAAGGCGGCCACGGCCGCGAGCTTGTCTTCCAGCCGCGACTCGATGCGCAGCGACGGCAGGTCGGGCCAGCGGTAGTGCAGGCCGTCGGGCGGCGCGGCGTGGCCGGTGGCGGCGCGCACGGCGTCGGCGTCTTCCCAGGCGGCCACGCGCGCATTCACCGCATCGAGGTCCACAGTGCCCGCGCTCTCGACAATCTCGGACAGCGCCGCCATGCCCACCCACGCGCCCGAATAGCGCGACAGCTCGTAGCCGTACAGCCCGAACTCCAGGTACTCGGCCACGCTGGCGGGCTGCATCACGGGCATGCGCCAGGCCATGAAGGCGTGGTCGCTCTGGTGCGGCATCGACGACGACACGCAGCCGTGGTCGTCGCCCGCCACCACCAGCACGCCGCCGTGCGGCGACGAGCCGTAGGCATTGCCGTGCTTGAGCGCGTCGCCCGCGCGGTCCACGCCCGGGCCCTTGCCGTACCACATGGCGTACACGCCATCGACCGTGCGCTCGGGGTCGGATTCGACGCGCTGCGTGCCCAACACCTGCGTGGCCGCGAGTTCCTCGTTCACGGCGGGAACGAAGCGGATGCCGGTCTTCTTGAAGCGCTCGCCGGCCTTCCAGATGGCCTGGTCGACCATGCCCAGCGGCGAGCCGCGGTAGCCGCTCACGAAGCCCTGCGTGTGCAGGCCGCGCGCCGCGTCGCGCTGTTTCTGCATCACCAGGATGCGGATCAACGCCTGCGTGCCGGTGAGGAAGACCGAGCCGGCATCGGCCCAGAGGTTGTCGGAAAGTTGGTAGTCGGGCCGTCGGAGTGCGGTCGCGTCAAGTGGGGCGTTCATGCCCGGAATTGTTCTGCGCCCCCCCAAGTAAGTGTTTCTTCAATACACTGGCGCAGACCCTTGTTTGAAGAAGAATTCACTCAAAAATCACGATGAACGTCGGTTCTGTTTCTCTTGACGAGCATTGCCTCAAGATTCTTTCTGCACTGCAGCATGACGGCCGACAGACCGTGCAGCAGATTTCCGAGGCCGTGGGCCTGTCACCCACGCCCTGCTGGAAGCGCATCAAGGACATGGAGGCGGCCGGCGTCATCCGCGGCTACACCGCGCTCGTCGATCCCGAGCACGTGGGCCTGCACGTGTCGGCCGTGGCCGAGGTGAACCTCGACCGCCACAGCGAGGCGATGGTGCAGCGCTTCGAAGAAGCCGTGGCCGCGAGCCCGCAGATCATCCGCTGCGTGTCGGCCACCGGCCCCGCGGACTACATCCTCAACGTGACCGTGCCCGACATGAAGCACTACGAGCGCTTCCTGCACGAGGTGCTGTTCAGCCTGCCCGGCGTGACGCACGTGCGTTCGAGCATCGTGCTGCGCGAGATCAAGTCGGAGACGGCACTGCCGCTCGGGCACTTATTGGATGCCAAAGCGGGGCTGGCGGGATCACGGCGGTCGCCGTAGCGGCTTCTAGCGTTTGCGCCGGATGACGTACGCGTTCTGCGCCAGCTCGAAGCCGAGTGTCGGGTAGTAAGACATCGCGTCGGGTGCCGAGAGCAGGATCAGCGACACCTCGTCGCCGATGATGGCCTGCGTGCGCTGCACGAGTTCCCGGCCGATGCCATGGCCCTGGTACTTCTTGTCCACCGCCAGGTCCGACAGGTAGCAGCAGTACGCGTGGTCGGTCAGCGACCGCGACAGCCCCACCAGTTCGTTGTCGACCCAGGCCGACAGCAGGAGGCTGGGCGCGGCGAACATCCGCGCGATGCGGGCGAGGTCGTTCGTGGGGCGCTTGATGCCGGAACGGTCGAAGACGCGGGCGACGTCGGCCGGGTCCAGGGGCACGTCCTGGCGGTAGTCGATGGTGATGTTGTTCATGAATTTCTTTGCGTAGCTCCCAGGCTCATTCCGTCTCGGAAGACCCGAGCTTCTTGAGTTCAGCGAACTTGGCCGCCATCGTCGGGTTGCCGCGTGTCAGCTTCTTGATCGTCACGTCCTGCGCCTTGTCGTTCGCAAGACGCAGGTTCCGGTCGGTGCCAAGCAGCGCTTCCTTGGTCTTCTGCAGGTGGTCGATCGACTTGTCGATCTCCGCGATCGCCTTCTGGAAGTGGCCGTGGGCCAGGTCGTAGTTCCTGCCGAAGGCGGCCTTGAAGGTTTCCAGCTCGGTCTCGAACTTCGTGATGTCGATGTTCTGCGCCTTCACCAGCGCCAGCTCCGACTTGTACTTGAGCGAGTTCATCGCCGCATTGCGCAGCAGCGTGATGATGGGCAAGAAGAACTGCGGGCGCACGACATACATCTTCGGGTAGCGATGAAACACATCGACGATGCCGGTGTTGTAGAGCTCGTTGTCGGGCTCGAGCAGCGACACCAACACCGCGTACTCGCAGCCCTTCTCGGTGCGGTCTTTGTCGAGTTCCTTCAGGAAGTCTTCGTTCCTGTTCTTCGTGGCCGTGCGGTCGTTCTCGTTCTTCATCTCGAACATGATCGAGACGATCTCGGTGCCGGCCTCGTCCGCGTCGCGGAAGATGTAGTCGCCCTTGCTGCCCGTGCGCGCGTCGTTGTCCTTCTCGAAATAGGCGCGGGGAAACGCCATCGACCGGATGCGGTTGAACTCGGTTTCGCAGTGCAACTCCAGGGTCTCGCCGACCATCTTGGTCGACAGGCGCGCCTTCATGTCGCGCAGCCGCTCGATCTCGCCTTCGCGGTCCTTGATCTGCGTTTCGTACTTATCCTTGAGCGACTTCTCGGCGAGTTGCTTCTCGAGCTCCGCCCGCTCGAGGCCGCTCTTCCACTGATCCCGTTCCTTCTCGACCACGCTGACGGCCTCGCTGATCGCGAGCTTCTTCGCCACCTCGATGGCATCGAGCCGGGCCTTCAGTTCCTGGATTTCCACGTCCTTCGCGGCGGCGCTCTTCTGCAGCTCGCCCACATGCCGTGCTTCGGCAAGCGCGGTGGCGGCCAGCTTGTCCTGTTTGGCCTTCTCAAGCTCGTTCGCGAGCGCATCGCGCTCCCGTTCCACGGCGCCCAGGGCCTCGCTCACGGCGAGCTTGCGCGCGACATCGCCGGCCTCGAGCTTCGCCTTGAGTTCCTGGATCTCGCCATCCTTGGCGGCGGCGGCCTTCTGCAGTTCGCCGGCGGCCCGGGTCTGGGCGAGTTCGACGGCGGCGCGCTTGTCCCGCTCGGCCAGTTCCAGCCGCTCGTGCAACTGCTTCTCGAAATCGCTGTCGCGCACCTGCTTCAGGATGTCCGCGTAACCGGCTTCGTCGATCTTGAATGCCTTGCTGCAATGGGGGCAGATGATTTCGTGCATGGCTATGTGCGCTCCATCGTCAGGGTGGGCGTCGACAGGAGAGGGAGTGCAGCGAAGCGCCGCGCCGTTCGGGCGGGATCGCAGGGAGTGATGCTGTTCATAGGGTCAGGGACATGGAGCCGTCCGACTGTAGCCGGACAGGGAGAGCCAGCGAGCGGCAGGCGCTTGAAGACCGAGGCCGACGTCTGCGAACGTGCGATCCCGTCTCGATCACGTTGCTAGAATCGCCGCTGCAAAAATCGACTCTGACCTGTTCAGAGCTCCATCCAGCCGTAAGCGTTTACGTCAACCAACGCATCACCAGTGGCACCTGCATGCCGACTGGCGGTGTACGTTGGTCGCTTCGGTGCTCATCGTCCCGCCCATTCGACCGGCTGGTGCCGCCTTTGAAAACTCAAGGAGCGGCGCTCGATGACGAACGTCCAAACAAACTCTTCCTCCCTGCGCACGTTGGTCTGGATGACCCTCGCGCTATTTCTCGCCTACCTGTCTGTCGCCATGTCGATGTCGGCCGTGACGCTCCATGTGTCGCAGACGCTGGGCATGGGCAATGTCGCGTCCGGCCTGGGCGTCGGCATTGCTTTCTTGTCCACCATCCTGAGTCGCGGCTGGGCGGGTCGGCTCGCTGACGAACGCGGCGGCAAGTTCGCCATGTTCCGGGGCCTTGTCCTTTATGCGGCGGCTTCGCTCCTGTGCTGGGCGTCCTCGCTGCCCGTGCTGGGCCATGGCGTCGGCGCGTACCTGGTCCTGCTGACCGGGCGTCTCGTGCTCGGCCTCGGCGAAAGCTTCGCGCTCGTCGGCATGCTGGGCTGGGCGATGGCGGCCATGGGCCCCGCGCGTTCCGGGCAGGTCATGGCGCTCGTCGGCACCGGCATGTACGGCGCTTTCGCGGTGGGCGGCCCGCTGGGCCTCTGGCTGCTGGAGCGGCTCGGCTTCGCCGGCCTGATGGCGGGCAGCATCGCCTTGCCGCTGGTCAGCGGTGCAATGCTGTGGGCCATCGCGCCCGCCATGTCCGCACAGGGGCGCCGCGCGCCCTTCTCCGATGTGCTGGGACTCATCTGGAAGCAAGGCGCGGTCGTGGGCCTGCAAGGCGTTGGCTTTGCCGCCTTGGGCGCGTTCTTTCCCCTGTACTTCCTGGCCCATGGCTGGCAAGGTGCCGGCTATGGACTGACGTGCTTCGGCCTGGGCTTCGTCCTGGTGCGCCTGCTGGCGGGCCGCTTGCCCGACCGCATCGGCGGCACCAAGGTCGCGCTGGTCTCTCTGGCGATCGAGGCCGTGGGTCAAGCGCTGCTGTGGCTCGCGCCCCATCCCGTCGTGGCGATGGTGGGCGCACTGCTGACCGGCATGGGATGCTCGATGGTCTTCCCCGCCATGGGACTGGAGGCCGTCAAGCGCGTACCCGCCCACCTGCGCGGAACGGCCATCGGCGGTTTCGCGGCGTTCCAGGACCTGGCATACGGCGTCACAGGCCCGATGGCGGGACTGATTGCCGACCACTACGGTCACGACAGTGTGTTCCTGGTGGGGTTGATCGCGACGGTTGTGGGGATCGGGATGACGTGGCGGCTTGCGAGGGTGTCTCAGGCGGGGCGCGCTTCCACGCTGGCCTGAGACGGTCGCAGGCTGGTTGGGCCCTCCCGCAGCCCTGCGCCTGCGAAGCGCGCGACGCCCACATAGACTGTGGAAATGTCCCAACCCACCCCCGCCTTCAGCACGTCGTCCACCACCAACAACTACGCCGAGAAAACCGCCCGCCTGGTGCCAGGCCTGCACGACCTGCAGACGATGGCAGCCCTGCTCGTCGCCGAACGCGCGCCGGATGCGGCCCACGTGCTGGTCATCGGCGCCGGTGGTGGCATGGAGTTGAAGGTGCTCGCGCAGGCGCATCCCCGATGGCATTTCGTCGGCGTCGATCCGTCGCAGCCCATGCTCGACCTCGCCGCGAAAACGCTCGGCCCGCTCGCCGAGCGGGTCGCGCTGCACCACGGCTACACCGACACCGCACCCGAAGGCCCGTTCGATGCGGCGACCTGCCTGTTGACGATGCACTTCCTGACGCTCGATGAACGCAAGTCGACGTTGATGGAAATTCGTCGTCGCCTGAAGCCCGGTGCGCCGTTCGTCATGGCGCATCTCAGTTTTCCCCAGTCCGATGAAGAACGAGAGCTGTGGCTCTCGCGCTATGTCGCTTTCGCGGCGGCTTCCGGCGTCGATCCGGACAACGCGCGCAAGGCGGCCTCCGCGATCGGTTCCACGCTGACGCTGCTCAGCCCGGCGCAGGAAGAGGCATTGCTTGAAGAGACGGGTTTCATCAACGTCCGCCTGTTCTATGCAGGCATGGCCTTCAGGGGCTGGGTGGCGCAAGCCTGAGCCGAATCCTCACTCCGGCGTCTGCAATTCCGCCCACGCCGTCAACATCTTCACCTGCGTGCGCAGCCAGCTCGTCGGCATCGACTGCGTGCCCCACACCGCGATGCGGCCTGCGTGTTCGCCCATGAGCCAGAACTGCCGCACCGCCATGAAGGCGGCGATGGCGTCGACATCCGCCGAAGGCAACGGACGCGCGCTGCGGTAGCCCGCCAGGTAGCTGCGCCAACGCGCCAGCGACGTCGCGTCGAGCGATCCGCCCACGGTGCGCGGGTGCATCGCCCACAGGTACACGCACAGGTCGTAGGCCAGCCAGCCGGGGCCTGCATCGTCGAAGTCGAAGAACGAGGCGACACGCGCGCCCTCAAGACCAGTCGTCACGAAGTTGTTCATGCCGTGGCAATCGCCGTGCCCGTGAACGCGCGTCAGGGCCGGCATCGCGGTGATGCGGGCTTCGAGCGCGCGCGCGATGGCGCTGAACTCCGGGCGCAGCGCGTCGGTCATGGTGGGCGCGGCGTGCAGGCGCTCCAGCGATGCGTGCAGCAGGTCGGGCAGTTCCAGGGTGTAGCGGCTGGCGGGGCCGTGGTAATCCTGCGCGGCTTCGTGCAACAGCGCCAGGCCGCGGCCGGTGGCTTCGACGTCGGGCAGCACGTCGCCAGGCACGTCGCCGTCGAGGTGCTCGAACAGGATCAGCGGACGCTCGCCCTCGGGCAGGTCCATCGCGACGGCATGTGCGCCGTCGCGTGCCGCCAGCGCGCCGGCCACCGGAACGCCCTTGGCCTTCAGGTGCACGAGCAGTGCCGTTTCGTAGCCGATGTTGGGGGCGCCGCGCGGGCGGTCGGCGCTCAGGCGCGCGACGGCGTGGCGGCCGTCGGCAAACTGCAGGCCGTAGACATGGTTGAAGCTGCGCCGCAGCAGCTCGCACGACCGGACCTCGCCGAAGTCGTAGGCCTGCGCCACCTTCTCCGCGATGGCGGCGCCCGTGGGCGTGGTCTGTGCGATCTGGGCAGAGCGGGCGGGCGTCGTCACGGGTGCGGCCTTTCGGGAGCGTGGGGCGCGCGATTCTGCCCTACCCTGCGCCGCCTCGCCGCATGGCGTCAACGCTCCAGATCGTGATCGAGCGAAGCGCCCCCGTCCCCCACCTGCCGCCAAGCAGGCGCCAGCGCCTTGCGCGCCGCATTGAGCTCGGCCATCGAGATGTGCAGCTCCGCCATGGTCTGCACCAGCAGCTCGAGCAGCGCGGCGCGCTGGCGCAGCCGCACGGTCTCGGCGCGGCGTGCGCGTTGGGCCTGGCGCGCCGCGGCCTGGATGGCGCGGCCCGTGGGCGAGTCGTGCGAGGGATGGTGGTGGTCGTCCACGGACAGGCCGGATGCGGCGCGCATGGGCAGTGGCATCACGCGGCGGCGGGCACACCCTGGACGGCGGCGGTGGCAGCAGCGGCGTCGGCATTCGCCGCATCGCCGCGCGTCTCGGCGGCGGGGCCGTAGTTGCGCAGGTGCAGGAAGAACTCGCCCATCATCTGCATCCACAGACGCACGGCGAAGGCCAGGTAGGCGGGGCTGACGCCGCCGGCCACGACCACGTCCATCTCGAGCACGACGAAGTCGCCGTGCTGCGCCACGCGCGCAAAGCGCTTGCTGCGGTGCCAGGCGGCGAGCACGGCCTCGGGCAGCGTGCCGCCCTGCACGCGCAGCGGGCAGCTCAGGGTGAAGTCGGTGTACTGGGTGGTGGTGACGGCGTTGCCCCACAGCACCTGGAAGCCGATGCCGTGGCTGGCGCTGTGCAGGCGCACCACGCCATCCTGTTCGATGGCGGTGACGGCGCCGCCGGCGGCCTTGATGGCGTCCGACACCTGGTCGGGCGTGACGGCGTCGAGCATGTCGAAAGGCACAGGCGTGGCGGCCTGGTCGTCGGCTTGCGGGGTCGTGGCGGTGGTGTTCATGGTGTGCTTCTTCTTTCTGAAAAGGGGGAATGGGTTCAGTTGGTCTTCTTGAGCGCGGCGTCGAGCGCGGCACTGTCGATGCTCAGTTGCGCCGGCGGCGCCAGCTGGGCCATGTAGGCCTGCACAAGTTGCTGCTGCCGCTGCTGGCGCAGCGCGGCCTGCAGTTGCGGCTTCATCTCCTCGAGGGTGGCGGTGCGCGCGGGCTGGGTGTCGAGCAGCTTGACGATGTGAAAGCCGGCTTCGGCCTGCACCGGTTCGCTGACCTGGCCCTGCTTGAGCTTGGCCACGGTGTCGCGCAGCTCGGGCAGGATGCGCGCGAGCGGCAGCGTGTCGACCTCGCCGCCGCGTTCCGCACTGCGGCGGTCCTGCGAGCTGGCGCGCGCCACGGCGGCAAAGTCGCCGCTGCGGGCCTGCTTGGCGAGGCGGTTGGCTTCGTCGCGCACCTTGGCGATGGCGGCCGGGTCGCGCTCGGGCGTGGCCAGGTAGATCTGCGCCACGCGGTAGGCGGCCGGCAGGTTGAAGCCGGTCTTGCCCTGGTCGTAGGCAGCCTTCACCTCGGCGTCCGACGGGAAGCCCGCGGGCACCTGGCTCACGGATTCGAGGTAGCTGGTGGCGACGATGCGCGCGGTGATCTCGCGCGTGGCGGCGTCGATCTTGGCCTTCACGTCGGGCCGGTCGGCCCAGCCCTTGGCGCGGGCGTCGCGCAGCAGCGCTTCGCTCACGAGGCGCTGGCGCAGCCAGCCGTCGAGGCTCGCGCGGTCGGCCTTGACGGCGGCGCGTTCGGTCTCGGGCAGGGTCTGCAGCAGCTTCTCGATCTCGTCCTGGCCAATGGTCACTTCGCCGATGCGCGCGACCACGGCGGGGCCGGGTGCGGCGGGTTGCTGCGCGGCGGCGACGCCGACCGACGAGACGAGCAGCACGCCGGCTGCCGCGCGCAGGCGGCGGCCGAGCCCGGCTGCGGGAGTGGCTTGTGCGGGGTTCATTGGGGCTTTCCTTCCGTAGCGGATGCAGCAGCCGCAGGCGCCGGCGCGCTCACGGCGCGCACGTCGAAGCGGCTCTCGTAGAGCTTGTCGCCGTACTGCTGCGCGATCTGTTCGTACTTGACGCGGCTTTGCGCCGCGAAGGGTTGGCGCGAGGCGAGCACGCTGCCCACGTCCATGGTTTCGTAGGCGCGCAGCACTTCCTGCCCGACGGCATACAGCTGCGTGTTCTTGGCCTCGCACTGCGTGAGCGCGGTGCGCTGCAGCGCGGCCTCGCCGGCCAGGCGCTGGCGTTCGGCCTCGGAAGAGCGCGCCATCTTCAGCAGCTCGTCGTACGCGCCGCGGAACTGCGCGATCTGCGCGCCCGCCTTCTCGCTGGCGGCCTGTGCCTGTTCGCGCAGCTGCGCATTGCCGGCGCTGGCCTGGCCACGCGCGTGGCGCTCGGACGCGAGCTGGGCCTGGCTGGCGGCCAGTTCCTTCTTCAGCGTCTCGAGCTCGGACGCGGGCGGCGGCGCGCCGGGTGCCGCGGGCGCCTTGCCCGCGGGCTGGCCGGCCTTGAGCGCGGCCAGCTCGTTCTGCGCCTGCTGCAGCTGGGTGGTGGTGGTGCGCAGCTGCGCGCGCAGCCGCTCCTCCATGCTCTGGCCCTGCGGCTGCTGGGCCTGCGCGACGCCGGCCGTGGCGGCCAGCGCGGCCAGGGCCAGCGCCGGGAAGATCGTTCGGGACACGGCGGACTCCTTCTTAGAAACGCGCATTGAATTCGAGCTGCAGGGTGTCGATCGACAGCGGCGGGCCGTAGACCTCCTTGGTCGAGATCCAGCGGCCGGTGAACCACATGTTCTTGTCGATCGCGTACGAGCCGCCCAGGAAGTAGCCGCGCGCATTGGTGCCGCCGCCGTGGAAGCTCGAATCGTTGTAGCCGTCGGGCATGGCGTCGGGCTCGATGCGCTTGTAGCCCGCGAGCACGTTCCAGTCGCCGCGCGCGGCCGGTGCCGGCTTGCCGTAGGTGGCCTGCAGCATGTAGGCGTTGCCGCCGCTCTTGAAGTCGGACTGGGTGGTGCCGCCGGTCGGGCCGAAGTTGTTCACGATGGCGCCGCGAATGCCGCCGCGCTTCCAGATGTCGTTGGCGTCGTAGGCGGTGTTGCGCACGAAGTTGGCGTCCAGGCGCAGGTTGTTGCCGGCCACCTGGGTGTCCCAGCGCAGGTTCAGGTCGATCAGGCGGAACTTGGAGGCCAGGCCGACGTACTGCGGCTGCGGCGTGCCGGCCGGGTTGAGCGGGTCGAGCGAGATGTCGCGCAGCAGCATGAGCGTGTTGCCCTTCTGCATGAAGGCCGGGCGCGACCAGTCGGTGCTGCAGCCGTCGGCGCCCGCGTACAGCGCGCAGGGCTCGGAGACCTGGCCGCTGACGTTGCGGAAGTTGTAGTACGCCAGCGCGCCGCGCACGCGGTTGTCTTCGTTGATCTTCCAGTCGGCGCCCACCTGCGCGCCGAGCAGCCACTTGTTCTCGCTCTTCATCTTGCGCTGGCTGCGCGTGGGCGAACCGTCCGCCGTGTACTCGAGCGGAATGAGGCCCAGCGTGCCGAACAGCGACAGGTCGCGGTTCGCAGCCAGCTTCTTGTCGAACTGCGCAGCAATGCCGTCGAAGTTCAGGTCGCTCGAATACAGCAGGTCGGTCGACATGAAGGGGTTGCCGAAGCGACCGCCGGTCACGGTGAGCCAGTCGGTCGGCTTGTGCGAGATCCACATCTGGTCGAGCCACACGCTCTTCTTGCCCAGGCCACCGCCCAGCGTGGTGGTGGTCGAGACGGGGCTTTCGTCGCTGCCCGAGGCCAGGCGCACGCCGGCCTTGGTGTTCTCCGACAGGTCGGCCAGCAGGCCCACGCGTGCGCGGGCACGGAACAGGTTGCGGCGGTCCTGGCGCGTGTTCAGGATCGACGGCAGCGACAGGTTGGTGTTCGGGTTGACGTCGTAGCCGCTGCCCTGGTTGAGCGAGGGCCAGTTGATCTCGATGTCGCTGTTGTTGCCGGCGTAGCTGCGCGACTCGTTGCGCACGCGCACGTCGCCTTCGAAGCGGATGCGTTTGCTCCACTCGGGCGTCTCGTTGGGCGCGGCCCAGCCTTCGTCCTTGGCCTGGGCCATGACCTGCGCCTTGACCTCGTCGCGGATCTGGTCGCGCACGGTCTGCGAGATGTAGGGCACGCGCACGTCGCCGGCTTCGAGGCGCATGCCGCCCGCGACGGTGGCCGACGCAGCGGTGGCCGACACGGCCGCCTGGCGCTGCGCCTGCTGCGCGGCGATGGCTTCGGTCTGGGCCTGCGCCAGCAGCGCTTCGCCCACGTCCTTGGCGAGCGTGCCGCTTTGAATGAGGCCGCGGATCAGCTTGACCATGGCCGATTCGCCCGCGGGCGCGGCGGCGGTCTGGGCCATGGCGGTGCCGGCCGACAGCACGAAGGCGGAGGCCACGGCCGCCGCGAGCGCGCACTGGCGCAGGGCCGGCATCGCGCCCCGGCGCGGGAGGGTGTTGTGCAGGGTGTTCATCGCTTCGTTCACTGGAGGAAAGGAGTCGGGCCGGGCGTCGGCCGTACAGGTGTGGAAAGTCATGGCCGGCGGCCTTTCATCGACACGCGCATCGGAAAGCGCATCGAGGCCGGCGGACGTTCGTCGACGCGATCGAGCCCGCGCACCAGCGCCAGCACGGCCTCGTCGATGTCCTCGGTGCCGGTGCCGCGCACCAGCTGGGCGCGCGTGGTCTTGCCGTCGGCGCCGAGCCACAGGTCGATCTGGATGTCGTCGAACACCAGCTGGCGCGTGCGCGGATCACGCGACAGCGCCTGCTGCAACATGCTCGACACGTAGCGCGCATACGAGCCGCTGCCCAGGCCGCCGCCGGCGCCGGTGCCGCTCATGCCGCCGCCGCTGCCGGCCTGGATGCCGAAGGCGTCGTTGCCGGCCTGGCCGGCGCTGTCCATGGTCACCGGGTCTCCCAGGTCTTTCGAGGGGCTGGGCGGCGCGTCGTCCTTCGGCGCTTCCAGCGGCTCGACCGGCTTGGGCTCGGGCTCGACCACTTCGGGCTTGATCTTTTCCGGCTCGGGCTCGGGCAGCTTCTCGGGTTCGGGCGGCGGTGGCGGGGGCGGCGGCAGCATCAGCGTGGGCGCGTCGGCCACCACGCGCTTCTGGCTCGCGGTGTCGGACAGCAGCCGCCACACGAGCAGCGCCAGCGCCACGACGATCGCCAGGCCGATGACCACCCCGCCCCAGCGGCGCCACAGCGCGGCCGTTCCACCCGTGCCGCTGGAGCGCGACGCGGGCGAGGCAGAAGAAATCGGGTCGCGAGGGTTCACGCTCCGGTCCTCACTTCTGCTTGCCGGTCACGAGGCCGATCTGGTTCAGCTCGATGCGGCGCAGCAGGTCGAGCACGTCGACCACCTTCGCGTACTGCACGCTGGCATCGCCGCGCACGATCACGGGAAAGTCGGGCGACAGCGCCTTCTCGGTGCGCAGGCGCTCCTCGAGCTCGGGCAGCGTGACCGGGTAGGCGTCCAGGAACACGTTGCCCGCGTTGTCGATCGTGATGGCCTTGGTCTTGGGCTTTTCCAGCGCCACCGAGGCGCTGGCCTTGGGCAGGTCGACCTTGATGCCCGGGATGCTGGCGTTGCTGGTGAGGATGAAGATCACCAGCACCACCAGCAGCACGTCGACGAAGGGCGTGATGTTGATGCCGCCCGTGCGCTTGCGCACGGCGAACTTCGCGGCTGTGTTTGCCATGGTGCGCGGTCCTCAGGCGCGGCGCGCCTGCACGGCCACCGGCAGCGAGCGGCCCTCGCCCTGCTCTTCGGCCAGGCGCGTGACGAACTCGTCGACGAACACGGCCATGTCGGCGCCGATGGCGTCCGAGCGCGAGGCCAGCCAGTTGTAGCCAAAGAGCGCGGGGATCGCGACGCCCAGGCCGGCGGCGGTACACAGCAGCGCGGCGGCCATGCCGGGCGCCACCGAGTTGATGTCCACGGCGCCGGCCATGGCCGCCACCACGAACACCAGCATGATGCCGATCACGGTGCCGAAGAGGCCCACGTACGGCGCGCCTTCGATGGTGGTCGACAGCCAGTTCATGCGCTTGGACATGCGCTCGGTCTCGCGCACCATCACGCCGTCCATCGCGGCGCGGATGGCGCCGATGGTGGAGGCCGACACGGCGTTCAGGTCGTAGCCGCGGTCATGGCGGCGGCGCATCTCCTCGATGGCCACTTCGTACAGGCGCCACAGCGAGGAATCGGCACGCACTTCCTGCGGCACCGTGTTGTTGGTGGCCAGGCGGTCCAGCGGCGCACCGGCGGCTTCGCGGAAGTGCTCGATGAAGGTGGCGTTGGCGCGCGAGGTGGCGCCGAAGTTGCGGCCCTTGCCGATCATGATGGCCCACGACAGCGCCATCATCAGGCCCAGCAGGCCGACCACAATCCACGCGTCCAGCGGCATCGCGGCCAGGATGAAGCCGAAGTGGCTCTTGCCGGCCTGCTGCTCGTCGGGACCGAAAGCGGCCAGGCGCGACTCGGCGCCTTGCGACACGGCATCGGCCAGCAGCAGCGCGTCGGGGCGTGCGACCTTCGACAGGCGCACTTCGTCGATCGCGCCGGTGAACGGAGCGAAGCCGGCGACGGGTGCAGCGCCCGGTGCAGCGGGTGCGGTGGTCGGTGCATCGGCACCGAGCGCGGCGGCGGTGTTCAGCGCGGGCAGCTTCGCGGCCAGCGACACGGCCGGACGGCCGCCCACATACAGCGCGACGCTGTCGCCCTCGGCCTTCACCGCGAGGTGCGCCCACTGGCCGGCCTGCACTGGCTGGCCTGGCGTGCTGCGCTGGCCGTTCACCTGCACGAAGGGCACGCCCTGGTCGATGCCGACCACGAGCTCGCCGGCGCCGTCGCGGCGCGCATAGATCGCCTGGCGCGCACCGAGCGAGTCGGGCTTGATCCAGGCCGAGAAGGTCAGCGTGCCGCCGGCCGTCACGGCCAGCGAGGGCGTGGCGGGCAGCATCAGCGCGCCGTTGCCGAGCTGGGCGCCCTTGCCGATGACCGTGCCTTCGACGGGGACCGCCGCGGTCTGGCCGTTGTTGCCGTAGGCGGTGGTGTCGCGCGGCGGCACTGCGCCTTCGGCGAAGTGGTAGACCAGCGTGTAGTCGGGATCGAAGCTGCGCTGGCCGTTGCCCGAGGCCGGGGCCTTGGGATTGCCGTAGTACATCCAGAGCTTCTGCGGCGTGCCGGCCGAGACGTTGGGCACGTCGACCCAGATCAGCGCGATACCCAGCAGCGGATCGAACTGCTCGATCTGGTGGTTGAGCACGGTCTTGTCGTCGCCCGCGACAAAGCGCAGGTCGGCGCCGGTCTCGCTCACCCCCTCGAACTTGAAATTGCCCGTGTGCAGGCGCACCAGCACCGGCACGCGGCCGGCGTCGCTGCCGATGGCGCCGGCCTGCGGGCCGCCGTCGATGGTGACGGGTTTGCGGTAGGCCCATTCGGCCTGCCACCAGGCATGGGCCAGGCCCGGCAGGAGCGTGCTCAGCAGCGTGAGCGCGATGAAAAGAAGTCGTCGCATGACAGGGTTCTCCGGAAAGCTCGTGGAATGAGAAAAAAATCGAAAAGAGGAATGGCTGTTGCCGTCGGTCGTTCGTTCGGTCAGTAGCTCGCGGTGATGCTGAAATTCACCTGCGTGTCGTGCTTCCTGGTGCGTGGCCCGTCGACCAGCGGATAGCCGATGTCGACGCGGCCCGAGAAATACGTGCCGACCTTGAAGGTCGTGCCCACGCCCACCGAATACAGCGAGAAGCGGTCGGCCTGCTCGGGCAGCGGGCTCTTCAGGCGCAGCCGCGCGGCATCGGCGAAGGCGTACACGCGCCAGTTCTCGACGGTGCTGCCCAGGAAGGCGAGCGGCTTGCTGCGCAGCTCGACCGAGCCGACCACGCCGTAGTCGCCGGTGGCCTCGGCCGAGAGGTAGCCGCGCACCGAGTTCATGCCGCCCGCGGCGATCTGCTCGCTCGAGACGAGCGGCGAATCGGTCATCTGCGCGTTGACGCGGAAGGCCACCTGCGTGCCGCCCTCGAAGCTGTGCGCGCCGTTGAGGTCGGTCTTCAGCACCATGAAGCTGGGCGAGGCCTTGTAGCGCTTGTAGTCGAAGGCCGCCCAGTCGCTGCCGTACTTGAACGAGCTGCTGGTGCCCGCCACCAGCGACACGCCCACGCCGTACTGGCTCTTGTCGGTCTGGCGGAAGCCCGAGTACGACAGCGTGATCGGCGCGTACTTGAGCGGCACGGTGTCGCCGCTGCCCTTGAGCGTCAGCGCTTCCTTGTTGTTCTTGAAGTCGACGCCCACGCTGAAGGCATGCCACCAGTTGCCGGTGTTGGGCACGGTGTAGGTGGCCTTCAGGCCGATCGAGTGGCCCTTGCCCAGCACGGTGGTGCCGCCCACGGTGGCCACGTTGCTGTCGGACACGAAGGCGTTGGCTTCCAGGCTCCAGTTCGTGCCCTTGAGCGGCGCGTTGTACGAGGCCGAGAACACCTGCGTCTGGTTCAGGTCCTGCGGCGCGCCGAAGAAGCTGATGGAGGCGCTGTGGCCCATCTGCCAGAGGTTGTCGTGGCCCAGCGAGGCGCTGGCGCGCAGCTTGCGCGTGTCGGCGCTGTAGTCGTTGTTCAGGCCGACGCTGGCGCGCCACGGGCTCTGGTCCTCGACCTTCAGGTCGACGTCCATCGTGCCCGGCATGCTGCCGGGGCGCACCAGCGGCATCACCTGACGCTTGGGGCTGCGGTTGAGCGCGGTGAGCTCGGCCTGGGCCTTGTTGAAGTCGGGCACGCCGCCCTCCTTCAGCGCCGGCACCTGGTCGCGCACGTCGAGCGGCGAGTTGTACTCGGCGCCCACCACGCGCACGCGGCCCACGCGGGTCTCGTTGACCTGCAGGAACACCACGCCCTGCGTGACCTGCTGTTCGGGCAGGTCGACGTACACCGACTGGTAGCCCGCCGCCTGGTAGGCCGCGAGCAGCGCGTCGCGCGCGCCCTCCACGTCCTTGAGCGTGCGCTCGGGGCCGAGAAAGGGCGTGACCGCCTTCTCGATGGCGCGGGCGTCCAGCACGGTGTTGCCGCGCACGATGTATTCGGCGATGTCGACCTTGCGGGCCGGTTCGGTGGCCGCGGGCGCGGCCGGTGGGGTGGCCGAGGTCGCGGCCGGCGTGGAGACAGCGGCAGGTGCTTGTGCGAACGCTGCCGCCGGGGCACCGATCGCCATCACCGCCAGCCACACCGCTCTCCAGCAGGTCGGTGGGGCGTTCTTCTTCATGTCATGCATTTACAGCTCGGTTCTCAAGGATGAAGCTCGCGTGGCAGCGGCTCATGGTGGAGAGCCTTCATGTCGCTGCTGCGTACCGATACCTAGACGCACGGCGTGCGCGGCGACTGTCGTTTGTCACGAAAACTTCATCAAGAAATCGGCACGAGGCCCGGCGCGGTGGGTTTCGCGCACATAAGAAGAAGGGCCTCCGCATGGGAGGCCCTTCTGTTTTTTCCGCCTGCGCGGGTAGCGCAAAGGTTCAGCGCCTCAGCGTTTCAGCCCCCGCTGCTCGCCCGGCGTGAGCGACTGCATCTGCGCGGTCGTGAGCGCGCCCGCGCCGAGCACCTGCACCACGCCCCTGGGGTCGTAGGCCGCGCCGCTGCGCTCGCGGCCGGCACCGCCGCCACCGCCCTCGCCGCCCGCGGGTTCGTTGCCGAAGCCGAGCACGCGCACGGTGAACACCGAGGGCAGCGCCTGGCGCTGCGCCGCGCGGTCGCGCTGCACGGCGTCCTGCGCCGCGGTGGCGGCCTGCGAGGCGGCGGCGCTGGCGTTGGTGAGCGCGCCCACGTTCACCGCCGCCACCACCGGAACGCCGGTGGACTTGCCCTGCACCTGGATGTTCTCGGCATTGGCCACGCGCAGCGCCGCCAGGTTCACGTTGCCCGACACGCGGATGCCCGCCTCGCCGGCGTCGATGGTGCCCAGCGGCGCGATCAGGTCGATGTCGCCCGGCGGCACCTCGGGGATCGGGTTCAGCGTCGCGATGCCGGCGCCGGTGTTGGGCGTGGTCGGCGACAGGCTGACGTTGCCGGCGTCGTCGTACAGGCGCCGCTGCGGCGTGTAGACCACGGTCGACTTCGAGCCGCGACCGGCGTTGATGTCGCCCTGCGCCGACCAGGCCAGGATGCCGCCGCCGAAGGTGGTGAAGATGCGGCTCTGGCCCAGCAGGATGCTGTCCAGCGAGTAGATCTGCACCTCGCCCGCGCCCTGCGTCAGCACGCCCGAGCCCTCGCCCGGCACGAAGCCGCCGTCCACGCCCACCAGCGTGCGCCCGCCCGGCACCAGGATGTTCACGTTGCCGCCGAAGTTGGTGTGGATGCCGGCATCGAGCGCGTCGTACACGCCGATGTCGCTGGGCCGGCCGGCGGCCGTCCAGGCGTCGCGCCGCAGGTAGCTCTTGCCGGCCTGCGGGCGCTTGGTGAACGGGTCCGAGCTGCTCGCGTAGTAGTTGGCGCTGCTGAACATGGTCAGGTCGCCCTGGTAGCGGCGCGCGCCGCCGTCGGCGCCTTGCGCGGGGAACAGCGTGGCGATGGCCTCGCGCCCGCGCAGGTAGCTGCCCCGGCGCGGGCCGCCCTCCTCGTTGTACTCGCGCCCGCCGGCGCGCAGCTCGGCGAAGTACACGTTGCGCAGGTACACCTGCTGCTGCTCGGGCGGCAGCGCGGCAAAGAAGGCCTGCGCGTCCATGGTGGCGGCGTCGAAGTGGCGGCCCTGGCTGTTGCTGCCGCCGAAGCGATCGCGCAGCCAGTTCACCAGGTGCAGGCCTTCGGCCAGGCCGAACTCGCGCACCAGGTCGCGGCGCGTGCTGCCGCCGCCTTCGCTGCGCTGGCCATCGATCTCGGCCTGCTTGCGCTTCAGGTAGGCGTCGGCACCGGCCTCGTCGCCGCCGTAGCCGAACTGCTGCGACAGCCAGCCGGCCAGCGTGAGCTCGCCGCCGTAGCTGTACAGCGCGGTGCCGGGCTGGTCGGCGAAGGGCTGGCCGCTCGCGGCGCGGCGCTTGGGGTCGAGATAACGCGCGGCAAAGCCGGCCCAGTCCGGCCCGTCGCGGCCCACGCCCACCGCCACCGAGATGCCGGCGCCGCTGCTGCGGTCGCCCGGCTTCACGTTGACGATGGCGCCCAGGCTCTTGAGCTCGCCCTTGTCGGCCATGTACAGCTCGCGCCCGGCGCTCAGTACCAGCTCGCCGGGGCCGGCGATGTGGAAGCTGCTGTTGCGGATGTCGCGCCCGGCCTCCACCACCGACACGTCGTCGGCGTGGCGGTGCACGATCAGGTTGCCGCGCGCCGAGGCGGCGTTCAGCGTCTGCGGCTGCGGCGGCAGTTCCGGTCGGCCGGGGAAGTCGCGCCCGTGCCAGCCCGCGCCCTCCGACGGCACGAGATCGACCTCGCCCAGCGCGGTGCCGGCACCGACGATGTCGCGCCCGGCGCGGATCGCCACCGGGCCCGCCCCTTCGTACCAGAGCCCGTTCGGCGTCGCCACGCCGGTGTTGGAGCCGCGGTAGACGATCGAGCCGGTGCGCAGGCCCACGATGTCGCCCTCCAGCGCATAGAAGCGCGACGGCGGCTGGCCCGCCGGCGCCACGTCGGCCACGCTGGGCGAGGTGAGCGTGAACAGCGGAAAGCGCAGCCACGAATTCTGGCCGTCCAGTGCAATGGAGGGCAGCAGCGCGTCGGCGGCCGTGTTGTGGATCAGCTCGCGGCCGTACCAGAGTTCGCCGCCCAGCGCGGCGAAGCCCGGCTGGAACGGGTCCACCAGCCGCGACGGATCGGCGCCCGAGGGCGTGATGGTGTAGCCCGCCGCATGAATGGAGTCGCGCGCCAGCAGCTCCAGCTGCGCGGTGCGCTTCACCGCGTACTGCGGGCCGACCGGCGACGGCGCCAGCGTGAGGCTCCAGGGCGACAGCACCGGCCCGTTGCTCGATTCGTCGCGCACGCCCGAGCTCGCGCTGCCGTAGTACAGGCTGCCACTGGCCGCCAGCGCGCGCAGCACGGCCGGGTAGACGAAGCGGCCGTCGGTCGCCTGGTGGTTGGTGCGATCGCCCAGGTCGGTCCAGCCCAGCGTCGGCGTGAGGTTGCCGCCGGCGCTGAAGAGGTCGATCGCGGTCGAAGGCGTCCACAGCGAGAACCAGGTCCAGCCCTCGCCCGGGTGCTGCGTGCCGTTGGCGCTGAAGGGCGTGCCGTGCGTGAGCGTGGGCACGCGCCCCGGATCGGCCACGCCGCCCAGCACCAGGTCGCCGCGCGCATCGAGCCGCACGCCGGCGTCGCCGGGAATCAGCACCGGGCCACCCGAGGCGATCGACGAACCGGCGACGTAGGGGCTGAGCGCGCGCGAGTCCTTCGGGCCGGGCGTGCCGAAGTCCAGCTCGATGCCGCCCACCGCGCCGCTTTCCAGCCGCAGCGCGCCGCGCAGGTTGGCGAAGACCCCGTTCAGGTCCAGTCGCATGCGGTCGTAGCGCTGGAGGCTGCCGGCCTGCCAGGTGGTGCTGGCGGGCACGGCACGCACCTCGGGCGCCGGGTTCAGCGTGCCGCCGATGCGCACGTCCAGGTCACCGCCGCCGGTCAGCAGCAGCTCGCCCGCGCGCGTCACGCGGCCGGTGCTGCCCACGGCGAGATGCAGGCCCTGGCTGCGTGCCACGTAGGTGGCGCTGTGGTCGCCCATCTGCTCCATCATCCCGGCGTTGCCGCCGGTCTCGAACACCAGGTTGCCGCCGCCCAGCGTGCCGATGCCGGTGAAGCCGACCAGGTAGGGCCAGAGGCCGCCGAGGTCGTAGGTCGTGCCTTCGTGGCCCGCGACGTAGCTGCCGAAGTTGATCCACCACGCGGTGGGCACGCCCTCGGCACCCGGCACCACGCTGCCGGTGCCCTGGCGCCACAGCCAGTTGCCGAGCATGGCGCTGGGCATCTGCTTGCGGAACACGCCCAGTTCGTCGGTCGTGCGGCGCATGTTGCCGCGCACGCCGATGGTGTCGCCGCGCGCATCGCCCTGCACGCGCATGCGCAGGTTGCCGCCGTGGTCGGGGTACCAGGCGCGGTACAGGCTCTGGCTGTCGACGAACTGCTCGAAGATGTCGTAGCCGCCGTTGAGCACCGTGCCTTGCGGGCCCTTGGCGCGCGGCAGGTGGAAGTCGGCGTCGTCCGCGCGCGCCGCGGCGCGGGTGCCGGCGGTGTAGATGCCGTAGGGCGAGCGCTGCGTGAAGTCGTTCCCGGCCAGCAGGTCCAGGTCGCCGGTGCCGGTGCGCACCACGCTGAACAGCGGCTGGCGCACGGGGTAGGACTTGAAGTCCCAGACCTCGGGGGTCTCGGAGACCAGGTCGCAGTAGCCGATGTCGCACATGCCCCAGGACACCTCCTCCGGCGTGAGGATGCTGCCCAAGCTGCCCCAGCCTTCGTCGGCCGCCTGCTGGTTCCAGGCCCACACCTTGCCGCCGGAGACCAGCTCCTTCGTGAAGGCGTTGCCGTAGTGCGTGTCGGCCAGCAGCAGGTCGCGCTGCGGCCCGCGCGGCTGCAGCGCGCGGCTGTCGGCGGCCTGCGTGTCGGCACCGGCCACCAGGCGCATCGACCACGACTGCGAGCCCTCGGCCAGCATCGGCGCGATGGCGAAGTTGCGGCCCTGGTTGCCGTCACCATCGGCCAGGCGCAGCCGCACCGACGCCGCGCCGCCGGGCAGCACGACCACCGTCTCGGCCGGGATGACGGCGCCGCGCTGCAGCGGCACCTCGCGCGCCAGCACCGGGCCGTTGTAGCGGTAGAACGGCGGCTGGTTGACGTCCAGCACGGCGCCGTCGGGGAACGGCAGCGGCACGCCGACCGGCCACAGCATCGGGCCGACCTTGGCCGCGCCCGCCAGCCGCACGCCGGGGTCCAGCTGCATGTTCGCGCCCAGCACGAGCGGCTGCGCCAGCACGGTGCCGGCCGCATGAAGGACCTGGCCGGACGCATCGCGCACCGCGCCACCGAGCACGGTGCCCGCGGGCAGCGTGTAGCCCTCGGTGAGCACCGCGCGCACCGGCAGCACGGTGCCGGCGGCCAGGCTCATGGCCTTGAGCGGCGCCTGGAAGTTGAGCGCGCGCCCGGGCTGCAGGAAGGTGTTCTCGGCCAACGTGACCACGCCGCCGCGCGGCACCACCACGTCGCCACCGAAGGGCACGCGCCCCTTCAGCAGCACCCAGCCGTCGTCGTCGCGCGTGGCCGGCAGCGCCGAGGTGTCGAAGCCGTCGTTGATGCTGCCGTGGATCTTCAGGTTGCCGCCCGCGCGCATCACCAGCGCGCCGGCCTCGCCCGAGCCGTAGACGCCGGTGCGCTGCGTGCGCGCATTGAGGCTGTCGTAGCGGAAGGCCGAAAGGTCGAGGTCGCCGTCGATCTGCAGGTCGCCGTCGGGCGTCCGGCTCACGATCTGCACGCCGGGGCGCAGGTGGAAGGCATCGCCGTACGCGCGCAGGCCGGCCAGCCGGCCGTCGACCAGCGCGCCGTTGGCCAGCACGTTGCGCATGAAGGCCGTGCTGTCCTCGTGCTTGGCCTGCAGGTAGGCCTGGTCGATGCGCTGGTAGGGCCGCCCGCTGATGTCCGGGTCGGTGCCCGTGGGCGCGTCGTCGTAGCGGAAGAAGCCGTTGACGGTGATCGTGCGCGCGCCCTCGATGCGCTGCGTGCTGCCGGCGTCGATGTCGATGTCGTTGCCGCGCGCGCCGCCCAGGCGCGGTGCGTTGAGTTCCACCGTGCCGAAGGAACGCGGCGTGCCGTCGGTGCCGGCGCGCAGGTCCATGCGCGCGCCGCTCTCCAGCACCAGGCGGCCCTGGCCGCTGTCGATCTCGATGGTGGCCCGGTTGGGCGCCTCGATGGCCTGGCCGTAGCTGTCCACGCGCAGCCGCGTGCCGTGCGCGTCGAGCAGTGCGTTGCCGGCAATGGTGACGCCGTCGCGCGCCGCCAGCCGGATGCTGCCGACCTGCACGCCGCCGGCGTCCACGGTGCCGGCCACGGTGAGGCGGCCGCCGTCGACCGAGAGGTTGATCTCGCGCGCCTTCAGCTCGTCGCCCACCACCAGGTCGCCCTGCTTGAGCTGGAAGCTGCGCTCGCCGACCACGCCGCCGTCGGTCAGGCGGCGGTTCAGGCCGGCGAAGTCGGCCAGGCGCTGCGCGCGCACGTCGATGCGCCCGGCCGCGTAGGGCACCGCCGTGCCGCCCGCGTCGTACTCGCCGCTGCTGCCGCCCGCGATGCGGCCCAGCAGCTCGACCTGGCCGGCGCCCGCGCCGAGCGCGGTGACGGCCAGCCGGCCGGCGCGGTTGTTCTGCGCCGACAGGTCGATCTGCGCGCTCGCCGCCTGGCGCACGTTGCCCGTGCGGCTTTCGATTTCCACGTCGCCGCCCCAGCTGTACTTGTCGACGTCGAAGAAGCGCAGGCGCCGCCCGGCCAGGTCCAGCCGCGCGCCGTCGTGCAGCTGCACGTCGCCGTCGGCGCGCAGCACCAGCTTGCCGCTGGGCAGCACCACGGCGGTGTCGAGCGCCACGCTGCGTCCGTCGATGGCGATCTCGGCGCCCAGCGCGCGCGACGCTTCGGCGTCGGTCATCGTGGCCGGCTGCATGCCTTGCGGCGCGGCCACGCGCACGTCGCCGCCGGCGGTGTAGCGCATCACCGAGCCGGCCTCGCCGGTCAGGAGCGGCGTGTCGATGCGCAGCGAGCCGCCTGTGCGCACGTAGCCCTTGGCCGCCTCGTCCCACGCGCCCTGCGACTGGTAGACCGAGAGCGAGCCCTTCTGCCGCGCCGTGACCTGCTCGCTCGCGTTGAGTTGCACCTCACCGAAGCCCAGCACCAGCCGGTCCATGTCGTGCACGGTGTCCACGCGCATGTCGCGCGCGGCGCCCAGTTCGATGTGCCGGGCGTCGATCTGCAGCCGGCCGCTGCCGGTGCCTGCGCCGCCGGTGGCCACCAGGCCGGGCGGCGTGCGGGTGCCGTTCCACACCAGCACGTCGGTGTGGATGCGCGCCACACTGTCGGCATCGCCCCAGCCGTAGATCGCGGGCGTGGTCAGCATCAGGCGCGAGATCGTCGACCGGCCGGTGGCGGGGTCGATGGTCGACAGCTGCGTGGAGCCGAAGAAGTTGACCGCGTCGCGCACGGTGAACACCAGGTTCTCCAGCGCCGGCGCGCCGGTGCTGGTGTCGCCGCGCAGCAGGCGGTCGAGCACGGACTGGTTCAGCGTCAGGCCCGGCGGCAGCGCGCCGCGCGCGGCGGCGTCGCCCAGCGCGCGTTCGCCGCCCACGTTGATGCCGCCCAGCGCCAGCACCAGGTTGCGCGTGCCGTAGCGCGTGCTTTCGCCCAGCGTGAAGGCCTGGTCGGTGGCGGCGGTGATGGTGCCTTCGGAATACAGCCGCGCGCCGGCACTGCAGCTGCCGCTGGGGGTGCACACGCCGATGTCGATGCGGCCGGGGCCCGTTTGGCCGCCGCTCGATGCGGACGGCGGCTGGATGTCGATCCAGCCGTTGGACACCGCCAGCACGCTGCGCAGCCCCGGCTCGTAGATGTAGCCGCGGCGCGAGTCCCAGGCCGCCGGCCCGCGGCCCAGCGTGTCGATGCCGGCACCGGACTCGACGGTGATGCCCGAGTCGCGGCGGTCGGTGACCAGGAACACCTCGCCCGCGCGCAACACCGCGCCCTCGCGCAGCACGATGCCCTCGGCCGCGCTGCTGAAGCCCAGGCGGTTGGCGTCCCTCAGCCGGTCGGCCGCGGTGGCGTCCTGCACGAAGGTGCCCGCCGGCGCGCCGCCGATGGCCAGCTGCGCGGCACCGATGGCATTGAGGTCGCGCGCATGCAGCGAGGTGCCCTTGAAGTCCGGCGTGGGCGCGGCGCCGTCGCCCAGCACCTCGAAGGAGCGCGCCGTTCCGCCGATCACCAGCGCCGTGCCGCCCATGCCGTCGCCCACCGTGGCGTAGCGCGCGGTGCCGGCGAAGCGCAGCGCGGGTTCGCCGGGCATCTCGCCCGCCGAGCCCTTCAGGCCGAACTGGAAGCGCAGCGCCTTGGCGTCGCGCTCCAGCAGCGGGCGCGGCACGCCGTCGCGCAGCGCCTGCGCCACGGCGAAGTCGGCATAGCCGGTCTCGTTGTACTGCGCGTAGGTGCGCAGCACGTCGCCCGGCGTGAACACCGCCTGCAGCGGCAGCGCGTCGTGGATGCCGGTGCCGGCCACGCCCAATTGCGCGGGCGCGGTGTAGGAGCCGTTGCGCATCGCCGTCGCGCTGCCCGGCGCGCCGACCTGCGCGGCCAGCCCGTTGAGCTCGACGCGGAAGGCGCCGGGCAGCAGCGCGTAGGTAGAGGGCATCAGCGTGTAGCGGCCCGGCGGCAGGCCGGGCACGCCGGCGCCGATGGTGATCTGCCGGCCCACTGCCGGATCGCTCGCGCCCTTCTCGGCGCCGAGCGGCGCCTGCAGCGGCTGCACGCCCGGCACGATGGCATAGACCGGGTTGGTGGCCAGGCCGGGCAGCACGAAGCCCTTGCGCTGCGCGCCCACCTGCACCAGCGGGTGCATGCGCGCGTCGGTGGAGCCGCCGCGTCCGGCCAGGAAGGCGGTGCCGGTGAGCGTGCCGCCGCCCGACATGTCGAGCACCGCGCCCTCGCGCACGTCCACCGCGTGGCCGGACAGCGTGATGGCCGGGCCGACGCCGGGCACGCGGTAGGCCACGTCCTTGCCGTTGAAGAGATAGGTCAGCCCGTCCTGCGTGCCGCCGTAAGGCATCAGCAGCCCGTCGGCGCTGACCGAGGTCAGGCTGCCCGCATGCAATTGCACGGTGCTGGTGGAGGTGTCGCCGAAGACGCTGCCCAGCGCGATGCCGCCCAGCGGCGCGCGCAGCACGCCTCGCTGCTCGATGTGGGCGGCGTGGAAGGTGAGCGAGCCGAAGGCCGACTGCGGCATGGCCGGCGTGTCGCCCACGCGCTCGATCACCAGCCGGCGGTTCATGTCCATCTCGGCCTGGCGGGTGCCCCACTTGTCGATGACGTTGCGCTGGCCGACCTGCACCAGCCCGCTGTCGCCGGTGGCCGGGTAGATCTGCGCCGCCGCCAGCGTGAGGTCGCCCGGCACGTAGAACCTGGCGTTGTTCGAGAAGCGCAGGTCGCCGCTGCTGCGCAGCAGCGTGCGGTCGAAGGCGTTGCGCTCCACGACCAGGTCCTCGGGCACGTTGCGCACGATGGTGCCGCGCACGCCCTGCTGCACCATGCCCGCCAGGTCGATGAGCTGCGCGTCCAGCCGCAGCGAACTGCCGGCCGACACCAGCGGCACGCCCAGCGTGCCGGCTCCCCCGCCCGCGTTGCGCGAGCCGAGCACCGGGTTGGGCAGGATGTAGTCGTCGATCTGGGTGCGCCCGCTGGCGGCCAGGCGGATGTAGGGCGCCGCCAGGGCCACACGCGCATCGGGTGCGGACGCCTCTGCCAGGGCCAGCGCGGTGGTGGTCAGGCGCAGGCTCTGGTCCAGCGAGAGATCGACGCTGCCGTCGAAGGACAGCATGCCATGGCTGAGCAGCGACAGGTTGTCGAAGCCACCGTCGTGGATGCGGTCGACGCCGATGCGCGCCGTGCCGTAGGCCAGCGCGCCGTGCGCCTGGCCGGGGCGCAGGCCGGCGGCGTCGGCCACCGCGCTGCGGCCCTGCACCTGCGCCAGCAGCATCTCGCGCGGCACGCGCACCGCGTCGTCGACGTTCTCGCCCTTCAGGTTGTAGCGCGCCACCGTGCCGTAGATGGGCGTATCCAGGTTCAGCGCCAGCATGCCGCCGGCCGCGCCCGCGCCGCCCGCGGCGGCGCGCATGTCGCCGTCCAGGAACAGGCCGCGGAAAGAACTCAGCGCGATGGTGCCGCCGTGGCTGGCGACCTCGCTCGCGCCACGGCCCGGCAGGTCGAGCGTCACCGACGTGCCCGAGGCCTCCAGCCGTGCACCGGGGCGCAGCACCACGAAGGCATCGGCCGCGTCCACCTGCGTGGCATCGAGCACATGGCGCGCGCCGATCTCGATGGTGCCGCCGTTGGCCACCTGGCCGTAGCGGTGGCCGCGCGCGTCGGTGGCCACCACCGGGCGCGCAGCGACGTCGATCAGCGCGTGCTCGCCGATCCAGTACGAGCGTGCGTTGGGCATGCCGTCGGCCAGATTGCGTGCGTTGCCCATGCCGTGCTCGCCCGGCAGCAGCGAGACGCGCCCGCCCCAGGCCGAGAGCGTGCCATCGACCGTGATCTGGTCGTTGCCGCGCAGCGTGAGCGTGCGGCCGGGGTCGAGCGCGATGTGAGCGCCCTCGCCCACCACCAGCGGCGCACGCTGGTAGAGCGTGCCGGCCTCCAGCGTCAGGTCGGCGCCGGCGCGCTGGGTGAGCTTCTGCTTCACCGGGTCGTCCTGGTACACCGGCGGCATCCACAGCGGCAGCGCGACGGACGGGTCGGCGCCGGTGGGCGCGAGCGCGCCGGCGACCGGGTCGAAGCGCTGCACCGGCATGCGCACCTCCACGCGCGCGCCGTCGGCCACGGCCACGCCGTCCTGGCCGCGCACCGTGTACTGCGCGAAGCCGCTGTGGAACAAGCCGGTGTCCAGGCGCAGCAGCGGCTGCACCGCGACCGCGCGCGGCAGCGCGGTGCCGGCGACGATCGGCGTGCCCGCGGGCATCACGGTGTCGGCGGCGGCCACCGTGCCGGCCTTGTACGACGTGGTCTTGGGCGGGATCGGCAGGCCCGAGGGGAACACGTCCTTGGGCAGCACGTAGCCCTGGGCCAGCAGGGTGATGGCCGCCAGCACGCTGCCGGCCGGCACCGTCTGGCCCGGCTCGTAGCCCTTGCCGTCGAGCAGGAACGCCTGCGTGCCCGGCGGCACCACCCAGTCGGCGCCGGTGATGACGGTGCGCGCGTTGCTGACGCCGGGTTGCACGCTCTCCTTGAGCGCCTCGCCCGGCAGCGCACGCGACACCGTGACGGCGAAGTCCATCGGAATCTCGCTGCCGGCCGCGATCACGTAGTCGCCGGCCAGCCGCAGGTGCACGGTGCTGCTGCGCCCGGCCGCGAGCTGCCCGTCGCCGCCGGCGGGCAGTTCGCCGATGCCGATGGCCGCGCCGTTGGCCAGCGTCAGCTTGCCGCCGCCCTTCACGCCGTGGCCGCGCACCTCGCCGTCCATGCGCAGCGTGCCGGGGCCCGCGCCTTCGTTACCGGGCTGGGCCGCCATCAGCGTCACGTCGCCGCCACGGCCGCCGCGCAGCTCGTTGCCGGCCAGCAGCGCCGCGCCGCCCGACACGTCGACCAGGCTGCGCGCACCGAGCACCACATCGCCGGTGCTGCGCAGCGTCACCTGCCCGCCATCGACATAGGGCAGGCCCTCGATGCGGTCGGGCGACTGCGCGATGTGGCTCCACAGCCCGCGCGCATCCAGCCGCACGCCCTCGCCCACCGCCACACGCGGCGCGTAGCCGACCGGCAGCACGTCGGCAATGGAGATGTCGACCCAACTGCCGCCGTTGGCGCTGGCGAAGCGGCTGACCAGGTCGCCCAGCGCGATGCTGCCGCCGCGCGCGACGAGGTCGGCCTCCACCGCCACCGTAGGTGCGTGCAGCGCGATGCTGCCGCCGGGCGCGACGGCAAGGGCCGACGTCACCGCCACCGTGTCGTTCGCATAGGCGACGACGCCGCCCAGGCGCTGGCGCTGCAGCCACTGGCTGTCGATGCGCACATGGCCCGCGAGCTCCTTCGGCAGCGCCTCGCCGGCGGCCAGCGCATCGGCCAGCGCGGCGGGCGAGATCGGCGCCTCGGCGAAGGTGACGCGGTCGACCCGCGCGGAAGGGTTGTCGCGCAGCAGGCCGGTGGCGGCGTCGTAGACCGGCGCCACGCCGCCGATGACCAGGCGCCCGGCCAGCGGGGCCGCGGTCTGCAGCTGGCGGTAGCTGTCCAGGCCGGCATCGCGCTTGCGCTGCTGGCGCTCGCCCTGGAACACGGTGGCGTCGATGTCGCCCTCGAGCACTGCGGCGCGCGTGCCGACCTGCACCTGGCCGGCATCGCGGCCCACGGTGTAGCCGTTTTCCAGCCGTTCGCGCGGCGCGATCAGCGGGTTGTAGAAGTAGCCGGTGGTGGTCTTGCCCCAGCGCGCGTGCTCGTCCTCGAAGCCGCGGTACAGCCCGGTGTAGACGATGTCGGCCGGCGCGGTCGACAGGTTGTACAGGCGCCCGTCGGGGCCCTTGAGCCAACTCTGCTGCAGCCGGCCGGTCTGCACGTCGAGCGTGCCGCCGGCCACGTTGATGCGCGAGCCGCGCTGCGTGACCAGCTCGCCGCCGGCGAAGGCCACCGTGCCGCCCGACGCGGCCCATTCGCCGACCGTGTGGCCGTCGGTGTTGAGGTAGCCGCCGACCTCCAGCAGCCCGCCGCCGGTGTACCAGCGCTCGCCGACGTAGCCGTTGACGCCGGCCGCCACGCGCACGAGGTCGCGGCGGTCGATCCACATGTCCAGGTTGTTCAGGCGCTTGCCGTCGCGGTTGAGCGGCGCGTCGCGCTGCTCGTTGCCCTGCACGTTGATCTTCACGTTGTTGGACGCCATGGCCACGCCGACGCCGACCGCGCCGGCCACGTCGATGGCGGCGCCGCTGGCCACGCGCGTGCGGCGCTCGGCGCGCGCCTGCACCTGGCCGCCGGTGGCCAGGGTGAGCGAGCCGCCGTCGAAGTCGATGTCGCCGGCCGAGTCGATCTTCACCAGCGACTGGTCGCGGCGGTTGTAGCCGCCGTCGCTCAGGCGCATCGAGTCCTTCAGCAGGGTGTCGCGCTGCACGTCGAGCGCGGTGGCGCTGTCGTTCTCCAGCACGATCGCGCTGGTGCTCTGCGGCGCCAGCGTGACGCGCGCCTCGCCGGCCTCGCCCACCGCCCGCAGGTGCAGCGTGCCGCGCGTGTTGACCGAGCTGCTGGACAGCAGCACGCCCTGCTGCTCCACCGTCTTGCCGACCAGGGTCACGTCGCCGGTCGGCGCGGCGATCAGGCCGGTGTTGCGCACGCGGCCGGCGGCGCTGCCGGCCAGGCGCAGCGGATCGACCTCGTTGCCGCGCGTGCTCGAGTCGCTGTTGCCGTCGGTGCCCATGCCCTTGCGGATCACGAAGGCGTCGCCGGCGGCCAGCACGGTCTGGCCGTTGGCGGTCGCGATGCTGCCGTGGTTGTGCGCCTCGCGCCCGGCCAGCAGCACGTAGCCGCCGCCCTCGGTCACGCTGGTGGGCCGGCGCGTGGCGATGCGCGCGCCGGGCTCCACCACCACGTCGGCGGTGGCCGCGCCGTGCGTGGCGCCGGTGGCGTGGAGCACCAGGTCGTTGGCCAGCACCGGCACCTGGGTGCTGCCGCGCGTTTCGCTGTACAGGCCGCGCCTGAACTGCGCGTCGCTCATGCCCACGGCCGCGGCCACGAGGTTGCGCGTGTCGACCTGGCTGCTGCCGCTGAACACGATGCCGTTGCGGTTCACGACCATCACCGTGCCGTCGGCCTGGATCTGCCCCTGGATCTGCGAGGGCCGTGCCTTCGGGTCGTTCACGCGGTTGAGCACCGACCAGCTGGCCTGCTGGTCGAACTTCACCGTGGTGCTGCGCCCGACGTTGAAGGTCTCCCAGTTGAGGATCGCCTTGTCGGCCGTCTGCTCGACCGTGACCACCGTGCGGCCCGCGGCCTGGCGCTGCGAATCGGGCGTGAGCGGGCGCGCGTTGTGCCAGCCGGCGGTGAGCGCGTTCGTGTCGACCTTCAGGCCGCCTTCGGCCAGGCCGTCGGGCACCGACGGATCGTGCTGCGCGGCGGCGCG
Organism: Variovorax sp. GW821-FHT09D04; assembly: GCF_059416405.1. Taxonomy (NCBI): domain Bacteria; kingdom Pseudomonadati; phylum Pseudomonadota; class Betaproteobacteria; order Burkholderiales; family Comamonadaceae; genus Variovorax; species Variovorax sp. GW821-FHT09D04. The sequence goes on along the minus strand of NZ_JBWKPA010000001.1, from coordinate 414,836 downwards.
CGCCGCGGCCTGCACCGACTGCTGCGCCGCGATGGCACGCGCCGCCAGGTTCAGGTTGCCGAGGGACTGCTGCAGCTGTTCATTGGCACGCTGCTGCTGCGCCTGCGGCCCCGCGAGCATCGCGGCGGGCAGGCCGTTGGGCAGGCGGCCGGTGGCGAGCGCGGTGCTCTGCGCCATGTTCTTCTGCGCCATCCACGCGCCGCTGAACGCCTGCTGCGCCTGCGCGCCATCGAACGCGGCGCCGCCGGCCAGCAGCAGCGCGATGGCGCGCACCAGCGGCGTGAACCGGACCTGCGCGAATGCGGCAGACGAATAAGAAGAAGAGGACGCGTTCGGCGGATTGCGCCGGGACACCGTGCGGCGGCTGCTGCGTTGCATGCGGACTTCCATGGGTTCGTGTTTCGTTGCTCGATCGGGGCCACGAAGCGCAAGGGCCCGTGGACTACCGAGCTATGACAGCGAAGGTCCGGCGCGACTGCACCATGTCACGAAATCTTCACGAACACGCGGATCGGCACGCTGCAACACACCTCAGGCGCTGGCGGCGCCCAGCAGCACGATGCCGCCGGGCAACTGCGTGAGTTCGGCGCCGTACACGTCGCGCACGAGAAAGGCCACGTCGTCCAGGCGGTCGATGGAGAAGCTGGCCTGCACGCGGCTGCGGCCCAGCGCCTCGTTCGTGAGGATGAGCCGGCCGTGGCGATAGCGGTTGACCTCGGCCACCACCTCGGACAGCGGCACCTGGTCGAACACCAGCTGGCGGCGGCGCCACGCGACGACGGGGCCGGTGTCCACGCCCGTGACGACGCCGAGCCCCGCGGGGCCGTAGCGCAGCTGCCGGCCTGCGTCGAGCCGCGCCTGCTGCGTGCCTTGCGCCACGTCGATCTGGCCCGCCAGGCAGGTCACGCAGACCTCGCCGTCCAGGTGGCGGATGTTGAAGCGCGCGCGCGTCGCCGACACCGTGCCGCCGCCCGCCGCGACCGTGACGCGCGCCGAGGCCGGGCCGCCGGCCAGCACTTCGGCCTCGCCGGACACCAGATCGATGGCTTCGCCCGCGCTCTCCGTCGCGCCGCGGCGCAGGTTGATGCGCGTCTGCGTGTTCATCTGCAGCACCACGCCGTCGCCCATGGCAACCTCGCGCTGCTCGCCGGTGGCGGTGCGGTAGTCGTCGCCCCACTCGGTGACCGAGGGCCACAGCGCCAGCGGCGGCGACACCGCGAGGTAGGCGACCGACGCCGCGACCGCGCCCCCCAGGAAGGCACGGCGTCCGGGCAACGGCAGGCGGCGGTGGGCCGCCTCGCGCGCTTCCTGCTGGCGCACGCGCTGCGCGGCCGGCGCCATGGCCTGCCACACCTGGCGTGCCTGCACGAAGGCCTGCGCGTGCTCGCGGCTGCGCGCGCACCAGCGCCGGAAGGCCTGGGCGTCGTCTTCGGTGGCCTGTTGCGAGCCGAGCCGCACCACCCAGGCTTGCGCTTCGCGTTGCAGGGTCTGCTTCATGGCCTCGGTCGCCTGGGGTTCTTCAGCGGTCATCATGGGGAGACTGTTTTCCGGCGCCAGGACCGAAGCGCTGGATGAAATCCCGGCCGAGCCGCTCGCAGCAATGCTCCAGGCCGGCGCGCAATTCCTTCTCGACGGTGCGCGCCGACACACCGTAGCGCGCCGCGATGTCCTTGTGCGGCATCTCGTCGACACGCGCGGCCAGCACGATGGCGCGGCGGCGGCGCGGCAGTTCGGCCAGCGCGCGCTCGAGCGCCTCGAGTTCGTTGCGCGCCTCGGCGCCGCGCGCGGGGTCGGCGGCCTCGTCGGCCATGTCGTACAGCGCCTCGACCTCGCCCACGCTCAGCAGCCGCGAATTGCTCTTGCGCTGGTCTTCCGCGACGTTGAGCGCGATGCGGAACAGGTAGGCCGAGGGGTAGCGCACGGCGCTGCGCACGGTCGAGTTCTCCACGCGCAGGTAGGCCTCCTGCAGCGCGTCGTTGGCAAGGTCTTCCGACCCGAGGCGGTGGTGCAGGTGCTTGCGGAACTGCGCATAGCGCGCGAGGAACAGCGCGCGCAGCGAGGCCTTGATCGATTCGGACATGCGACTCAGCCCGCGCGCGCGCGCAGGTACGGCCGGCAGTCGCGCGCCGGGTCGGGGCGCGGGGTCAGCAGCAGCGTGACGGGTTGCGGCAGCGCGGCCGGCGGCGGCGTGTCCAGGCCGAGCGTGCGCAGGCTGGCGAGCACGGTGGCGTCGCGCGCCGGCACGCCGCTGCCCTCGAGCAGGCGGGCCTCGGTGACGGCGCCCGCCGGGTCGATCCACAGCTGGACCGCGAGCCGGTAGCGGCCGAAGGCGTCGGGCTGCGCGATGCACAGCACGCGCGTGACCGCCCCCTGCAGCACGGCCGCGTAGGCCTGCAAGGCCGGGACGTTGCCGGCCGTGGGGACGCCCGCCGGCACGCGTTCGTCGGGGACGGCAGTCGCCGACGGTGCCGGCACGAGCGTGAACGCGCTGGCGCCGGTGTAGCGCGCCACCAGCCCGGTGCCCACGAGCATCCGCTGCAGCGCGTCGCGCGGCGCGAAGTCGCCCTGCACCGGCGACGCCTCGCGGCCGTCGGTGAGGCGGCTGGTGACGAGCACCGAATGCCCGGTGAGGTGGCCGAAGACGGCGAGGGAGCGCGCCAGCGGCTGCGCCGGCAGATCGAAATGCAGCGCCGGCGCGTCGCTCGCCATGCCGTCGGCTGCCGCGGCGTGGGCGGCGCACATCACCAGCGCCATGACCAGGCACCAGGACAGTGTCAGGCCACCGCCCGATGCGGATGTACGTGTCATGTGACGGAGGATGAACAGCAGCAACGAAGGGTCTGGAAAGCGGCCGTCCGCCGTGCGGCCCGGGTGAGCGTGCGGGCGAGACTAGCGACCGTGCATGACCGACATGTGACGTTTCGTTCACACTTCCGAGCTCGCGAGATTCCGTCTTCTTCCTGACTTGCGCGCGGTCCAGACTGCCGGGTTGGCCGTGATCGCGGTACGGCGTTTCTTCTTCTTTTTTTTCCTGGGGTGCAACGATGCGCGTCGGTGTGTGGCTGTTCGGCGTGATGCTCTCGGTGATCGGCACTGGCGCGGCGGCGCAGACGCCGCCCTCCGGTGGCGGCGAGGCCGACGGCAGCTGCGTCGAAGTGGTGGTGAACGGCGAGCGCACGCCCGCCTACGACTGCCTGACCCGCAAGCTCGCACCCACGATGCCGGCACGCGGGCCGGACGACGCGGCGCCCGGGCTGGCCTCGGAAGCGATCACGCAGCGGCCGGGCAATCAGCTGGGCTTGTTCAATCGCGCGGCGACCGGGCATCGCATGGGCAACACCTTCGGCACCTCGGTGTATCCGCAGCGTCCGCCGCCGGCGGTGTACACCTCGCCGCTGCTGCCGCCCCGGCCCTGAGCGGCGGCATGCGGGAAAAGAGGCCGGGCGTTCAGAGTTGCTGGGTCACCAGCACCACGAACCCGGCCAGCGAAATGGCGACGCCCACGGCTTTCCTGAAGGTCTTCAACATGTCGTGTGCTCCATCGGTGAGATCCGTGAGCCTCGATGGTGCGCCGCTTGCGGGCGCAGCGGGTTTGGCAATCCCGATGGCCGGGATAGAAAAACTTCAAGCGCGAGTGCGGCGGGTGCGGATGAACCCGCTCAGCTCGCCCGTGCGCCGGTCCGGGCTTCGGCGAGCGACAGGCGCTCGCGGGCGAACTGGCTGGCTCGCAGGCGCACGCGCGCGACCGCGGCGTCCAGCGAGGGCTGCTGCATGAAGACGAGCACGCCGCGCTTGAGCCCGCGCAGGCGGAGTTCGGCCACGCCGGCATAGCGGCCGCCGGTGGTCTGGCGGATGTCGATCTCGCTGGACCAACCGTCGGAAAGTTCGACGAAAAGATGTTGCTGTGTGGCGCTCATGTCAGTGAGGAGCTTAGGGCTACTGCCGGCGCCGCCCTAGGACATAGTTCCTAGGTATTAGCATTTAATTTCGTTTAATAACAATTTCACGCGCTTCGCGCAAAGGGACACCATGTGTGAACATCCGCATGACTTTCGGCACTCGCGCCGAAACAGCGTGCCATCTAGGATGGAGCGGCCGTGATCCGTCTCCCTCTTTCTGCGCATCCTCCCGACCGGCCTGCCCCGCAGGTCGACACCGTCCGCCCCGATTTCCGCGCCGCCGCATGAAGGACGAGATCCACTCCGCCGAGCACCTCTACACCATCGAAGTCGAGGGCCGCAACGTCACGGTGCGCGACGTGATGGTGGCGGCATTCACCTACCGCATCAAGCTCGAGGAACTGCTCGGCTCGCCCCGGCAGGTCGCGCACTGCTACCGGCTCTGGCGCCGGCTCGAGCGGCTCGACGAACCGCCCATGACCCGCCTGGACATCAAGTACGCCACCGCCTGGCGCGACGCGCATGCGCAGGCCTGGCAGGTGGCGCAGGTGTTTCTCACCGACCCGCACACCAAGACCTTCGTGCTGCGGCTCGCCGCTCCCTAGCGCGCGTCAGCGCATGTGCGCCATGTCCCGGATGTCAGAGCGCAGCGCGCTGCGGTCGGCGCCCACGAGCGGCAGGTTGACCAGCAATTCGAGCCGGCGGCGCAGCGAGTACAGCACCTGGAGCGCGCCATGCGCCGCGTCGTCCGGGCCGGTGTTGGCGCCGGCCACGTCGGGGTAAGGCCACAGCGCCGCATCGGGCTGGCCGGGCCAGCGCGGCTGCAGCGGTTCGAGCGAGGGGTCGAGCGTGATGACGACATCGGCGTTGTGCGATCCCGCGCGCGCCAGCAGGTCCCAGCTGCGCGGCGGCGAGGTCGGCAAGGCCATGCCGGCGCTGCCCAGTGCCTCGACGGCCGCGGGGTGCACGTCCGCCGCCAGCCGCCCCGGCTGCCCGCACGAGCGCACCGAAAAGCGCTTCGCATCGAGGTGGGCAAGACAGGCCTCGGCCAGCACGCTGCGCAGCGAATTGCGCCGCGAGACAAAGACAACCTCGATCCGTTTCTGCATGGTCGAACGACTATAGCCACGCCGTGTGGCAGGTGGGTGCCGAAGCACAGGGACCCTTTTGCGGACGCCTGTTTACCCCGGACCTGCAGACATGACAAATAAGTGTAAACACTCGTAAACCTTGCGGGATGGGTCGGCGTTAGAACCGCATGACAACCGACCCCTCCCTCGTTGTGCTTGCTTTCCTGGTCGGTCTTGCCGCGGGCGTGACGCTCATGAGCATGCTGGCGGTCCTGCGTTCCGACCAGGACCGCCTGCCGCGCTCCGAGCACACCCGGCTGTAAGGCAGACCGCGGGCATCGCCTGCCGGCCCGTGGCCGGCCGGCGCAAGCGGGCGCGCTTGTTCAGAACCCCGACTGCTCGATCAGCACCGCGGTCGCCGCATGGACCCAGCGGCGGGCCAGGCTCTCGCGGGTGCCTTCGAAATGCGCGCGCACCTCGCGCACCCCGTCGACCGGCGCGTCGTCTTCGCCCTCCACCGTCACACGAAACCAGGCTTCGGCCGGGCGCAGGTCTTTCTTCTGCGCGGTCGGGTTGAGCGCGATCGGGCCGCCGTGGTCCTGCGCCAGCAGCAGGTGCGGCAGCCGGCGCACCGGGCTGTTGTCGATGGCACGCACCTGCCCTTCGAGCTTGCGCGTGCGGCCCTTGACGAGGATCACCGCGCGGCTGCCGGCCGCCAGGCGCTGGCGGTCGTGCTCGGGCACCAGCGCTTCCACGCGCCAGCGCCGCCCGTCGACCACCATCGCCATCAGTTGCGACGGCGCCACCCACGTGCCGGACTGCAGCAGCGGATCGACGTCGCGCAGCGTGCCCCCGTGCGCCGCCACCAGCCGCAGGCGCAGCAGCTCGGCGTCGCGCGCGCGGCGTTCGGTGTCCCAGCGGCTGGCCTGCTGCTCGGCCAGCACCTGCTGCGCCGCCGGTCGCTCCTCCAGGCCCATGGCGCCGCGCGCCGCGCGCGCGTAGGCGCTGGACATCACGCGCGCCTTCTCGCGCTCCTCGGTCTGGCCGGGCGCTTCGAGCGTGACCAGCGACTGCCCCGCCGCCACGGCCGCGCCGTCGCTGGCTTCCATCGCCGCCAGCCGCGCCGCGTAAGGCGAGAACACAGGCTGTTCGACGCCGGCCCGGATCACGCCCGGCGCCGAGATGCCGCCGTGCCACGGCACCAGCAGCACGACCGCGATGAGCGCGAGCAGCAGCACGGCCACGACGCGCCGCCGCGGCTTGATCTCGCCGCGCCGCGCGTGCCACACGCGCAGCTCGGCCATCACCGGCCGCACCACGAACACGCCCATCTCGACGATGAAAAGGAACACACCCAGCGCCTTGAAGAACGCGTGATAGACCACCACCGCGATGCCGATGAACAGCACCAGCCGGTAGACCCAGGTGGCGAAAGCGAAGGCGATGAGAAAGCGGCGAAAGCCCGGCGTCAGCATCTCGGGCGACGGATCGTCGAAGCCCAGCAGCCAGCGCCGCAGCGCGCGCTTGGCCTGCTGTCCCGCGCGCTCGTGCAGGCCCGGAAAATCGAGCGCGTCGGTCAGCATGTAGTAGCCGTCGAAGCGCATGAAGGGGCTGGCGTTCACCGCGAGCGTCAGCACCCAGGCCGTGGTCGCCAGAAAGAACAGCGCGTTGCGCAGGTCGCCGTCGGGCATGAAGGCCCACAACAACGTCGACCACGCGGCCAGCACCAGCTCGGCGCAGATGCCGGCCGACGCAATCGCCAGGCGGTGCCGCGAGCGCGCCAGCTTCCAGCTTTCGCCGGTGTCGGTGTAGGCCATCGGCCACATCACCAGCAACGCGACGCCCATGTGCCCCACGCGCACGCCGTGGCGCGTGGACATGAGCGCGTGCCCCATCTCGTGCAGCAGCTTCGACACCACGAGCGCGCCCGCAAAGCCCAGCACGCCCTCCCAGCTGATGGCGCCGCGCAGCTGGGCCGCCACCGTGTCCCACTGCCGCGCGGCCAGCAGCATGCCGACGCCGGCGGCGAGCGCGCTGAGCGCCACGAACCAGCGGCTGTAGAGCCACTCGACCCAGGGCAGCATCTTCTCGAGCAGGCGCGCCGGCCGCACCAGCGGAATGCGCACGAACAGGTAGTTGTTGAGCAGCCAGCGCCACGCCGGCATCGGCGGCTTGCGGCGCACGGTGCGCAGCAGCTGGTGCTGTTCGAGAAAGCCCTGGAAGCGCGCCACGTCGTCGGCGTCCGGTGCCAGCGGGGTGTCGCGTTCGATCGCCTGCGCGATGCGCGCGGCATCGGCCATCGGCCAGCGCTGCAGGATCTCGAACTCCAGCCAGCCGATGCGAAAGAACAGGTTGCGCACCGGGTCGCACACGTGCCAGGCCGGCGAGCCGTCGCCGTTGGCGCCGGCCGGATGGATCTGCAGTTCCTCGCGCAGCGCCGGCCAGGGCGGCGGCGCTGCAGCACCCGCAGGAGCGCCGCGGCCTGCGGGCGCCGTGCCGCTCAGCACCCGCACCACTCCCGCGCCGCCGCGAACGGCCGGCGCAGCAGCAGGTAGCCGAGCACGGTCCACTCGCCCGACACGCGCGCCGTACCGCGCAGGCCGATGCGCGCCACGCCCGAGGGCTCGCTCAGGTGGCCGCGCAGCTGGTAGCTCGCCACGCCGTTGGGCGCCTCGACCGCCTGGTAGCCGGCGTGGTCGAGCCGGGCCGACACCGGGTCCAGCGGCGCCACGCGCAGGAACAGGGTCATGGGCGCGCCCGGCGCCAGGTTGACCGCCTCGCTCACCGGCGCCCAGGCCTGCACGCCGAGCACGGCCGGGTCGGCCAGCAGACCGACACGCTCGCCGGTCTGCACCGGGCGGCCGGCCCAGTCGTCGGGGTCGGAGTACACGAACACGCCCGCGGCCGGCGCCTTGATCTGCAGCTGCGCCACTTCGCGCTGCAGCGCACCCACCTCCACCTCGCGTTCGCGCAGCTTGCCTTCGGCCAGGCTCAGCTCGGCCTTGGCCGACTGCGACTCGATGGCGCGCTGCGAGGCCTGGTGCAACTCCAGCCGCGCGGTCGACAGCGCCGCGCGCGCCACGGCCAGCCGGTTGTCCAGCGTGGTGTCGTCGAGCTCGGCGATGGTCTGGTCGGCCACCACCGGCGTGTTGGGCGGCACGGTCATGCGGCGGATCACGCCGTCGCGCGGCGAGGCGATCACCTGGCTGCGCGTGGAGATCACCTCGGCCTGCAGCAACGCGTACTCGCGCACCGGCACCAGCAGCGCGAGCGGCAGCAGCGCCAGCGCCCAGCGCAGCGGCTTGCGCGCCCACGCGTCGTGCAGCAGCGTTCCGATGGAGCGGCGGCGCCCGGTCAGCGCCCACCACGCATGGCCGTACATCGCGGCGGCCTGGAGCAGCAAAAACTCGGGCGCCTTGGCGTCGAACTCGGTGGGCCACGGCGCCTCGCGCGCCAGGAACAGCGCGGCGCGCGCGCGGCCGTCGGGGTCGGCCATGGGCAGCACCCACACCTGGTCGGGCAGCCAGTCGGCCCACGAGGCGGCGAGCGCCGGCGGCAGCATCCCGGGCGACAGCGCCAGCACGCGCGCGGCGGCCGGCAGCTCGTCCAGCCGCGCCCTCAGGTGATCGGCCACCGAGGCCAGCCACAGCGCATAGGGCGAGTCGGACTCGACATCGGCCAGCCCCGAATGCGCCACCAGCCGCGTGCGGCGCGCACCGAAGAAGCCGACCAGCGCGGCCTGCCGGTACGGCGCGATCGCGTGGGTCTCGTTGCAGATCAGGAAGGCCAGGTCGGCCGGACGCTGCGCCGCGCGCACCTTCGCAGCCAGCGCATGGAACGCGAGATCGGTCACGACGCTCCGCCCTTGCCGCGCGCGGCGCTCATCCCCTGCCGACCGGCGCGCGCACCTGCCCGCTCATGCCCGGCAGCACCTGGCCGGCCGCGTCGCCCGCGAGTTCGGCCTCGATCTCGATGGTCTGGCTCACCGCGTCCACGCGGCCCGACACGCGCGTGACCTTCAGCACCACGGCGGCGCCGGTCTCGTCGACCGTGGCGTCCAGGCGCTGGCCGGTCTTCAGCCACGCGAGCCATTGCGAGGGCACGTTCATGCGCGCCTTCAGCGGGCCGTTGCCCACCAGCTCGACCACCGGCGCGCCGGGGTTCACGCCCTGCCCCACCTTCACGTGCACGCGCGCCACCTTGCCGGCGAACGGCGCCACGAAATTGCACTGCGCGATCTGGGCATCGAAGATGCGGACCTGGCTCTGCGCCTTGTTCACGTTGGCTGCCGCCAGCTCGACCTCGATCTCGGCCGCCGACTGCAGGCCCTGCAGCTTCAGCTTGCCCACGTACTGCACCTTGGCGGCCTCGTGCTCGGCCCGCGCGGCGGCGCGGCGCGCCTGGATCTCGTCGCATTCGTAGGCGGCCAGCACCTGGCCCGCGCGCACCGTGTCGCCCAGGCTCACCGGCACCTTCGCGAAGCGGCCCGGTGCCGAGGCCGAGAGCACGCTTTCCTGCGCGGCCACCACGAGAAAACGCACGGGCGCCAGGTTGCCCGGCGCGCCCGCCGGGGCGCTGCGCGGCGCGGGGGCCGGCTGGGCGCCGGCCTGCAGGGCGCCGCCCAGGGCGCAGGCCAGGAGCACGCCGATGCGAAGCACGGAGAAGGACGACGGTTTCAAGGGCAGGCTCGCTTTCACTTCTGCGTCACCGTGGCGCCCGTGCGCGCGAGGCGCCGCACGTCCGTGATCACCGACAGCGTCGCCGCCTCGGCGAAGGCGCTCACGGCACTCTCCGTGGTCACGGCCGGCACGTAGCTCGCGTAGTTCTGCGACAGCAGCTCGCGCCCGCCCGGCTCGGCCAGCGTGAGCCGCCACTGGGCGCGCGTGGTGCCGCGCTGCTGCGGCACGTTGCGCTGGAAGGCCAGCGTGAGCACGAGGGCATCGGCCGACCCCGAGGACACCAGCTCGTTGCGCGTGACGATGCGCTCGACCGCGCTGCGCACCGCCGCTTCGCTCACGCCCGACGGCAGGTCGCGCACGCGCACGCTCACCGGTCGGTTGCGCACCGGGATCAGCGCCGCCTCGAGGAACACCGCCTTCTCGCCTTCGGCCATGCTCTGCTCGATGGCCCTGGCGACGGTCTTGATGTCGGTGCTGGCCACGGTGGCCGGCATCAGGTCGATGCCGACCGAGTTGAGCACCCGGCCGTACGAGGTCTGCGTGGCCGCATAGGCCGTGGCCAGCTGGAAGCGCGACACCAGCGCGCGCGCATCGACGCGCAGCGCCTCGAGCTCGCTCTCGAGCTGGTTGCTGGCACCGGCGCGCGCCACGCTGGCCATGCGCTGGTCGACGCGGCTGGATTCGGCCGCCAGCTCCTGGTCGACCACCGCCAGCTTGTAGCGCTCGGCCGACACGCGCACCTGCGTGACCACCGCCATGGTCAGCGCCAGGCGGCGGGCCTCGTCGGTCTTCTTGCGCGCGTCGTTGGTGCGGTTGATGGCCGGGATGGCCGCCAGCCGGAACAGGTCCATCGACAGGCTCACGCCCGCGTCGCTCCAGTTGCTGTTGTAGAGGAAGGAGTTGGAGTCGTAGCGCGCCCCGGCGTACAGGTTCAGGCTGGGGAACAGCGAGGCGATCTGCTTCTTGGTCTCGGCGATGCCGATGCGCGCCTTGTAGTCTTCCTCGCGCAGCTCGGCGCGGTTTTCCAGCGCGGCGACCTCGAGCTTGTCGATGTCCAGCGTGACCGGCGCGCGCCCGTCCTGCGGCCCTTCGACCAGCGTGAAGTCGACGCCCGGCGGCAGGCTCATGAGCGCGGCCAGCTCGCGCTTGGCGAACTGCATTTCCTGGCGCTTGGCGTTGACCAGCGACATCGCATCGAGCAGCGCGCGCTGGTAGGCCAGGCCCTGCGCGGGCGGCAGCACGCCGGCGCGCTCGGCCTCGCGCGACTTCTTCAGGGCGTCTTCGATGCGCACGGCCAGCCGGTCGGCATCGCCGATGAGCTGCTGCGCACCGATGGCGCGCCAGTAGGCGCTGCGCACGTCCTGCGCGATGTTCTGCAGGATCTTGCGGCGGCGCTCCTCGGCGATGTTGACTTCGTCGGCCGCCTGCTTGGCGCGGAAGTAGCTGATGCCGAAGTCGAGCGCGTTCCACGACAGCGTGGCGCGGCCGTAGTAGTGCGAGCGCTGCTCCGAGGTCGAGGGCCGCAGGCTCACCACGCGGTCCTCGATGCCGATGCTGGTGCCGCCCGAATCGTTGCTGCGGTCGTTGTAGCCCGCGTCCGCCACCAGCTTGGGCAGCATGTCGGCGGCCGACACGTCGAGCAGGCCGCGCGCCAGGGCCGACTCCATGAGCTTCAGGCGGTAGTCGGCGTTGTACTTGAGCGCACGCGCCAGCACCTCCGAATAGGTCATCGGCGTGGCGACCGCGGCCTGGTCCTTGTACAGCTGCTTCTGGTCGTGGCGCACGCGCACCACGATCTCGTCGCGCGTGAGCTGCACCGGCGTCATGCTGCAGCCGGCCAGCATCAGCGCAGCCGCGGCGGCGGTCCACGACAGGGGGAAACGGAGGGTCGACGCGGGTTGCTTGTGAATGTCGGTCATGGTGCTCGATGGATAGGACATGGTTCGATGGCTCCGGCAGGCGTTTCTTTGGCGTCGATCAACTCGTGGGCACGCGCACGGTGGGCGTGGCGCGCTGCGGATGCCGCAGCAGCTCGCGCACCGCGTCGCGCTCCGCGGCGGCCGCGGCCACGCGGCTGGAGAACGAGCGCGCCGTGTCGGTGGCCACAGGCGCAGTGGCACCGGCCGCCGGCGCCGCATCGGCGCGCGGCACCACGATGCGCCCGCCCTCGCGCGCGGGTGCTTCGGGCACTTCGGGGGGCGGCGGCTGTTGCGGCGCCGAGAAGCCGTCGAAGTCGCCGAACAGCGGGCTCGCGCCGTCCGCCAGCTTGCCGGCCGTGACACCGCGCAGCGCGAGCGTCTGCTCCACGTCGCGCACCATGCGCAGCGAGAAGGCCACGCCGTCGCGGCTCACGTGCTCGGCGTAGTCCACGCCTTGCGGCTCGCCCCACAGGTCGGTGGGACGGTCCTCGCCGAAGAGGCGGTCGCCGCCCAGCGCGCGCGCGGCGATCGCGCCCGACAGCATCTGGCTCAGGCGCTGCGATTCCTGCACCGCGATCTGCACGAACAGCGCCGGCGTCATCGACTGGTCGATGCGGCGGCTGGTGTCGCCGAAGTCCGCCGGGAACACCTGGTCGCCCGTGAGCGGCCGGTGCTGCGAAGTGCCATTGATCGTGACGACCAGCTTCGCCGTGCTGGTGCTGCCGTCGGCGTCGGTGATGACGTAGTCGAACACCTCGGTCAGCGTCTGGCCGTCGCCCAGCGAGGCCACGCGCACATTGCTGGCGTTCACCGAGTAGCTGTAGCTGCCGTCGGCGTTCAGGCGCAGGTTGCCGTAGCGCCCTGCCGTCGAGCCGCCGATGGTGCCGGCCACGCCCTCGAACGAGACGCCCGTGACCGGCGTCGGCGTGCCGTCCGCGCCCAGGCGGTCGGCCACGTCGTTCGCGCCCATGCCGCTGCCGCCGAACACGTTGCCGGTGGCCGTGGCGCCGGGGCGCGTGGTGCCGATCGAGGTGACGTCGTTGCGTGCCGTGGGCACGTCGTCGATCACCAGCACGCGCAGCGTGCCCTGCGTGGTGTCGCCGTCGCGGTCGGTCACCTGCAGCGCAATGTCGTCGGTGACCTGCCCGCCCGCGTGGCTCTGCGCGGCGCCCAGCACGTAGGTGTAGCGCACGGTGCCCGTGGCCGCATCGAAGCCGGTGAGCGTGATGCGCCCGCGGTCGGTGGCGATGGTGACCGGGCTCGTGCCGAGCGCGGCCAGCTGCGCCGGCGTGAGCGTGGTGCCGTGCACCGCGATGCTGCCCAGGCCGTCGGGCGCGGTGACGAAGAAGCTGCCCGAGACCGTCTCGCTCGCGTCCCCCGGCTCGACCAGGCCGCGCTCGTACACGGTGGCCTGCCCGGCCGTGTCGGGGCCGTTGTTGTCGCCGATCACCAGTGTCACGCCGTCGTTGGCGCCGTGGATGGTGAGGGTCAGCGTGGCGGTGCTGGTGTCGCCGTCGTTGTCGGTGAGCGTGTAGCTCACCACCTCGGTCAGCGTGTCGCCCACGACCAGCGCCTGCACGCGCGGGTCGGCGTTGTTCAGCGTGTAGGTGTAGCTGCCGTCGGCGTTCAGCACGATGCGGCCGTAGGTGGTGGTGATCGGCACGCCCACCGTGCCGGCCACGCCGCCGAAGCTCACGCCCGTCACCGGCACGCCGTTGGCGTCGTCGGCGCCGAGGGTGTCGTTCGCCTTCACGTCGCCGCCCACCGTGTTCGGCACGCCGTCCTCGGTGATGGCATGGGTGTCGTTCACGGCCTCGGGCACGTCGTCCACGATGCGCACGGTGAGTGTGCCCGTGGCCGTGTCGCCGCCGGCGTCGGTCACCACCAGCGCGATGTCTTCCGTGCTCTCGGTCGCGTTCGGCTGCGCCACCTGCCCGTCCAGCGTGTAGGTGTAGGCCAGTTCGCCCGTCGTCGGCACGCCGCCCACCGAACTGGTGGGCGTGAAGCCGGTGAGCACCAGCGTGCCGCGCGGCGTGTCGATGGTGACCGGCGTCGTGCCCAGGTTCGCCAGCTCGGCCAGCGTCAGCGTGCGCCCGCCCACGGTGACGCTGCGCATGCCGTCGCTCGCCGAGACCACGATCGTGCCGGTGGTGTGCTCGCGGGTGTCGGGGCCGGCCGGGCCGTCGACCAGCCCGCGCTCGTGCACCTCGGTCTGCCCCGTGGCCGCGCCGTTGCCGTCCACCGCGCCGATGGCCGGGTCGCCGTCCAGGCGGCCATGGATGGTGATCGTCAGCGTGGCGGTGCTGGTATCGCCGTCGGCATCGGTGATCGTGTAGCGCACCGTCTCCGTCAGCTGCTCGTTGGTCTTGAGCGCATTGACGGCGGCGTTGTCGTTGTCCAGCGTGTAGGTGTAGCTGCCGTCGGCGTTCAGCACGATGGCGCCATACGTGGTCGTGAGCGACACGCCCACCGTGCCGGCCGCGCCGCCGAAGCTCACGCCCGTCACCGGCACGCCGTTGCCGTTGTCCGCACCGTCGCGGTCGTTGGCCTTCACGTTGCCGCTCACCGTGTCGGGCACCGCATCCTCGGTGATGGCGGCCGTGTCGTCGGTGGCCTGCGGCGTGTCGTTCACGATGAGCACGGTGAGCGTGCCGTTGGCCACGTCCCCGTCGCGGTCGGTCACCGACAGCGCGATCTGCTCGGTCACTTCGGTCAACACGCCGCCGGAGCGGTGGCTCTGCGGCGCGCCCAGCACGTAGGTGTAGCTGACCGCGCCGCCGGTCACGATGCCGTTGGGCAGCGTGGTGCCGCTGAAGCCCGTCAGCTGGATCTGGCCGTCGGGCGTGGTGATCGTGATCGGCGCGCCCGGCGTGAGCGCCTGCAATTGCGCCAGCGTCACCACCGTGCCGCCGACGTTGATGCTGGCCACGCCGTCCGCCGCCGTGATGTTGAAGCTGCTGGCGGCGCGCTCGCCGGTGTCGGTGATGCTCACCAGGCCCGACTCGAACACCGTGACCTGCCCGGTCGCCGCGCCGTTGGCGTCGGTGACGGCGATGCCCGGGAGGTCGTTGGCGCCGCGGATGGTGATCGTGAGCGTGGCGGTGCTGGTGTCGCCGTCGGCATCGGTGATCGTGTAGCGCACCTGCTCGGTCAGCGTCTCGCCCACCGACAGCGCCTGCACGCGCGCGTCGGCGTTGTTCAGCGTGTAGGTGTAGCTGCCGTCGGCGTTCAGCACGATGGAACCGTAGGTCGTGGTGATCGACGCGCCCACCGTGCCGGCCGCGCCGCCGAAGCTCACGCCCGTCACCGGCGCGACGTTGCGGTCGTCCGCGCCGATGGTGTCGTTGGTCGCCACGTTGCCCGACACCGTGTTCGGTGCGGCGTCCTCGGTGATGGCGGCCGCGTCGTCGGTGGCCTGCGGCACGTCGTCCACGATGCGCACGGTGAGCGTGCCCGTGGCCGTGGCGCCGCCGGCGTCGGTCACTTGCAGGGCGATGGCTTCCGTGCTCTCGGTCGCGCCCGGCTGCGGCACCTGCGCGCGCAGCGTGTAGGTGTAGGCCAGGTTGCCCGCCGTGGGCACGCCGCCTACCGAGGCGGTGGCCGTGAAGCCCGTCAGCGTGAGCGTGCCCAGCGGCGTCGTGATGACGACCGGCGTGGTGCCCAGGTTGGCCAGCTCGGCCAGCGTCAGCGTGCGCCCGCCCACGGTGACGGTCCGCAGACCGTCGGCCGCCGACACCGTGACGACGCCGCTGCCGTTCTCGCGCGCATCGGGACCGCCCGGGCCGTCGACCAGGCCGCGCTCGTAAACCTCGGTCTGGCCCGTGGCCGCGCCGTTGCCGTCCACGGGCACGATCTCGGGGCTGGCGTCGGAGTGGCCGTGGATGGTGATCGTCAGCGTGGTGGTCGAGGTGTCGCCGTCCGCGTCGGTGAGGGTGTAGCTCACCGTGTCCGTGAGCGTCTCGCCGTCCTTCAGCGCGTTGACGCGCGGGTCGGTGTTGTCCAGCGTGTAGCTGTAGCTGCCGTCGGCGTTCAGCACGATGGCACCGTATTCCGTGTCCAGCGCGCTGCCGACCGTGCCGGCCGCGCCGCCGAAGCTCACGCCCGTCACCGGCACGGCCGTGTCCGCGCCCTCGCGGTCGTTGGTCTTCACGTTGCCGCTCACGGGGTTCGGCGCGGTGTCTTCCGTGACGCTGTTCGTGTCGGGGTTCGCGGTGGGCACGTCGTTCACGATCAGCACCGTGAGCGTGCCGCTGGCCACGTCGCCGTCGCGGTCGGTCACGCTCAGCGCCACCGCCTCGGTCACTTCGCCCGCGCTGTGGTTCTGCGCCGAGGTCAGCGTGTAGGTGTAGCTGACCGTGCCGCCGATCACGACGCCGTTGGCCAGCGTGGTGCCGCTGAAGCCCGTGAGGCGGATCTGGCCGTCGGGCGTGTTGATCGTGATCGGTGCGCCCGGCGTGAGGGCCTGCAGCTGCGCCAGCGTCACCACCGTGCCGCCCACGTTGAGGCTCGCCACGCCGTCGGCCGCCGTGATGTTGAAGCCCGCGCCCGCCGTCTCGCTGGTGTCGCCGACGCTCGTCAGGCCTGACTCGTGCACCGTCACCTGGCCGGTCGCGTTGCCGTTGGCGTCGGTCACCGTGATGCCCGGCACGTCGTTGCTGGCGCCGCGGATCGTGATGGTGATCTGCGCGATGTCGGTGCCGCCCGCGCCGTCGGAGATGGCGTAGGTGAACAGGTCGGTGAGCGTCTCGCCGGCGATCAGCGCCTGCACGCGCGGGTCGCTGTTGTCCAGCGTGTAGGTGTAGCTGCCGTCGGCGTTCAGCACGATGCTGCCGTGGGTGCCGGTCAGCGGGCTGCCCAGCGTGCCGGCCGTGCCGGCGCCGGCCTCGGGGCCGGTGCGGATGCCGGTGACCGTGAGCGTGGTGCTGTCGGGGTCGTGGTCGGCCTCGCCGGGAATGCGGCCGCTGATGACGTTGCTGCCCACCGAGGGCGTGTCTTCGTCGATGCTGTGCGTGTCGTCGACCGCGGTCGGCGGGTCGTTCACGGCCGTGATCGTGAGCGTGCCGGTGAGCACGTTGCTGTTCAGCGGCTGCGGGCCGCCCGCGTTGCCGCCGGGCTGCACGTTGTTGCCGTCGTTGAGCACGATGGTGTAGACGCGCTCGTTGTCGGTGCCGAACGCCGTCGGGTTGTCGCTGCTGCTGCGGTAGGACAGCTGGTCGAGCACCGCCCGCACCTCGGCCACGGTGGTGTCGGCGTCGAACTGCACCACCAGCGGCGCGCCGTTGCCGCCCGAGACGCTGACGCCCGGGGGCAGCGCGCCGTTGACGAACAGCTGGTCGCCCGGCTGGTAGCCGTCCAGGCTCACGGTGAGCGAGCCCGCGCCGAACACGCCGGCGGCCAGGCCGGGCGTGGTCGCCAGGTCGAGGTCGCCGACCGTGCCGCCGCTGACCAGCGCCACGGGCGGAATGCTGACGCCGGTGCCGGTCTGGTTGTTCTCCACCGCGGTCGCGCCGGTGGTGCCGCCGATCACCGGCGCGTCGTTGCGCGGCGCAATGGTGGTCGACACGTTGCGCAGCACCGACCACTGGCTGGTGGCGTCGTTGACGGTGGCGCTGATGTCGCCGCTGCCCGCCGCCACCGGCGCATCGGACACGCGCACGACCAGCCCGCCGGGCGTGCCGTTGAAGTCGGCCGCCGGCACGAAGCGCAGCTGCGCGCTGGTGGGCAGCAGCAAGGCGCTGGTGTCGGAGGCACCCGTCGGCACGGCGAGCCAGTCGGTGCCGTTCAGGCTGTACTCCCACACGCCCTGCGCGGCATTGGCGTTGTTGCCCACGATGGCGATGCCGCCGAACGAGGTCGATGCATCGCCGCCGCCGCTGATGGACGTCTGGTTGTCGGTCGCGTCGCCGTAGCCGCCGCCCAGCAGCGTGTCGACGCGCACGCCGGCACCCGTCACGTCCTCGACGCCGGCGGGCACGGTCGCATCGGTCGCCGTCGGCCGGTCGTTCACGTTGATCACCGTGGTGCTGAGCACGATGGTGCCGGCGCTGTAGACGGTGGTGCCGCCGTTGCGGGCACCGGACACGTCGACCTGGCTGCCCGAGGTGGGGTCGGCGGTGGCGCTGTCATTGTTGGTGTCGGTCTCGACCAGCCGCACGGTCAGCGTCGTGGGCGTGCCGTGGAAGTTGGCCGCCGGCACGAAGCGCAGCTGCGCGTCGGCGGCCAGCACGAGGGCGGTGCCGTCGGTGCGTGCGCCGACGGGAAGCCAGGTGGCGCCGTTGTCCAGCGAGTACTGCCAAGCCCCCTGCGCGGGGTCCGGAACGTGGCCCGTGATCGCGACGCCGAAGAAGGTGTCGGACGAACTGCCGCCGGTGCCACCGTTGCCGCTGTTGTCGATCAGGTCGGCTCCGTCGTCGAAGTGCGAGCCGAACAGGGTGCCCACGGGGGTGCCGGCCGCGTTGTTGCCCACGTCTTCGGTGACGTTCGGCAGCGTCTGGGTGGTGCCGCCCACCACCACCGGCGCGTCGTTGACCGGCGCCACCGTGAAGACGAAGGTGCGCGTGGTGACCAAGCGGTTGCCGACCCCGTCCGCGTAGGCGAAGGTGCCGGTCGTGCTGTTGTCGCCGGGCGCCAGGACGCCCGGACGCCCGCCGGTGTGGCCCTCGTCGTTGACCACCACGGTCACGGTGAAGGCGCCGTTCCAGTCGGCCGGCAGCGCGGCGCCGGGGGCGTCGGGCAGCGCGATCGAGATGGCGTTGATGCGGCTGTTGATCTGCGCCAGCGTGCCGGTGATGGTGATGCTGCCGCCGCCCAACGGGCCGACCGAGCCGCCGCTGCCGCCCACGCCGTTGATGACGAAGCCCGGGGGCACCGACACCGTGGCCGTCAGCACGTCGGTGGCGGCCGCGTCCTGGTCGGTGACCGTGAGGCCGGTCAGCGTGACGCTGCCGTTGCCCTCGTCCACCGTCGGGTTGCCGGCCGCGATGTGGGCCGGGTCGTTGATCGACGACGGGAACAGCGTGCGGTAGGCCGAGGCCACGTTGGCCGTCAGCCCCGCGGGGATCAGCGCGTAGGGGTTGACGTTGGTGGTGGGCACCGCCACGGTGCCGCCGTTCGCGTTGTTGTTCTCGCCGCCGTTGGCGCCGCCCGCCAGCGCGCCGCTGCTGTTCTCGCGCAGGCGGTCGTCCACGATGACCTGCACGCGGTAGGTCTGGTCGGTGTTGGCCAGGCTGCCGCCCAGCGCCACCTGCAGGCCATCGAGGTAGGCCTGCACCTGCGCGCGCGTGCCGCGGATGACGAGCGCGCTGCCGGTGCCGTCGTAGGTGCTGTCGATGGTCACGCCCGAGCCGGCTGCATTGCCCGAGGTGATGGTGATGGCGTCGCTGCCGCCGTCCGTGTACTGCGCCGCGCCCAGCGGCACGCCCGTGCCGCTGGTGATGCGCACGGTGACCTGCAGGAAATCGGCTTCGCCGGGCGCGATGCCGCCGCCGTCGCCGTCGATGTCCAGGTCGCGCACGACGAAGCCCGGCACGGCCGACGGCGTGCTGCCGCCCGTCAGGTACAGCGGCGTGTTCGGGTTGGTGCCCGGTGTGAGCCCGGCCGTCGGCGCGTCGTTGACCGCCACGATGGTCAGCGCCATCGTCATGTCGGGCGGGTTGTTCGACACGCTGCCCCCACCGGTGTCGCCGCCGATCTGCGAGCCGGTGTCGTCGAAGGAGACGGTGAGTGTCACGTCGCCAGCGTCGGCGCCGTTGAGGTCGTGGTTGACGTGGGTCGCGCTGCGGTAGGTCAGGCCCGTGACGGCGCCGCTGGTGATCAGCTCCTGGATGTCGCTGGCGCGCCCGGTGAGCGTGAGCGCGCCGGTGTTGTCGCCGGCGATGGTCACGACGCGCCCGCTGGGTAGCGTGAAACTCGTCTGCCCCCCGGTGCCGCCGATGCCCAGCGTGCCGTTGGGCACGGTCAGCCGCAGCGTGATGGGCGTGCCGAAGGCGGCCGACTCGGGGTCGGACACCACGAAGCCAGTGCCGATGTAGGTCGGCTGGTCTTCATAGACGGTGTGCACGGGCGGCACGACCAGCACGCCCGGGTCGTTCTCGCTCGACGCGCGCACCAGCACCGAGGCCGCCGCGATGTTGCCCGTGATGTCGCCGGTGGTGGGCACCGTGTCAGCGTACCAGTCGTACTCGGTGGCCGGGATCGCGATGTTCGGCCCGCCCGGCACGCTCGGCTCGTTCTGCGGGCCGCCGTTGGCGCCGGGCTGCAGCACGCCGGTGGCGGTGTCGCGCAGGCGGTCGTCCACGATCACCTGCAGCCGGTAGGCCTGGTCGCGGTCGGTGTCGAAGGTGAGCGTGAGGCCCGCCAGCGCGGCGTTCACCTGCGCGCGCGTGCCGCGCAGCGTGAGGAAGTCGCCGCTGCCGTTCTTGTCGGCGTCGACGGTCACGCCGCCCATCGAGGTCGAGCCGATGGTGGCGCCCGTGTAGGCCGCGGCATTCAACGGGTTGCCGTTGGCGTCCAGCAGCCGCACCGTCACCTGGACGAAGTCGGTCTCGCCCTGGATCACCGCGTCCAGGTCGGTGTCGCCCACATTGAAGCCGGGCACGGGGTTGTGCGCCGGGTTGCTGCTGTCGATGTCGATGGGCCCGGCCGGCGCCGTCACCGTGGGTGCGTCGTTCAGCGGCGTGACGTAGATCCAGAACTGGCCGCCGGCCTGTTCCTTGTCGCCGTCGCTCAGCGTGAAGGTGAAGCGGTCGCTCGGCGGATCGCCGTTGGCTTCGGTGTGGCCGTCGGATTCGTCGCCCGAATTGAAGTAGTAGATGCGCCCGGCGTTCACGTCGGCCTGCGTGAACGAGGAGCCCACGCCCAGCGCCACGAAGTTGACGCCGTCGGTCGAGTACATGATGCGCCCGTGCGTGGTGACGGAGGTGATCGTGTACTGCAGCTGCGTGAGCGTGCTGTCGGGGTCGAAGGCCCGGAGCATGCCCGGCGTGATCTGGCCGCGCCCGCCCTCGGCCACGGTCAGCGGCTGGTTGGCGGTGCCGGGCGGGTCGGGCTGCGTCGGGTCGGGCGCGATCACCGGTGCGTCGTTGACGTTGGTGATCTGGATGCCGACGGTGACGGGATTCGACGCGGCGCCCCAGCGGTCCACGGCGTGCACGTTGAACTGGGTGGTGCGCACCTCGGAACCGTCGCTCACGAAGCGCAGGCCCGTGGTGCCGGCGCTGCCGGTGATGAGCGACGCGTCGATGCGCTGCCCCACGGCCACCCAGGCGGCGCCGTTCCAGTACTCCAGCTGGCCGCCCGTGGGCAGGCTGTCGAACTCGAACTGCATCGCGCCCGGCCCGCTGCCGGCGTTGTTGAAGGCGTAGTTCGGGTCGCCGTTCAGCAGCGTGGCCGAGCCTTCGAGGTAGCCTTCGCTGGCGGCATCGTCCGCATCGACCACGCGGATCTGCCCGGTCGTGAGGTAGGCGGTCTCGCCTTCGCGGATGACCGTGTTCGACGAACCGGTGGCCACGGGCACGTCGTTGACCGGCGTGATGAAGAACGAGAAGCTGGTGTTCCAGACGTTGCGCACGCCGCCGACGGCGACGCCGGCCGTCACCGAGAGCGACACGGCCGATTCGAAGTCTTCCACGTCGCCGTCGTGCTGGAAGCGGATGCGCCCGGCGTTCAGGTCTTCCTGCGTGAAGGTCTCGTAGGTGTCGATGTCGACCCAGGCCGCACCGTCGAAGCGCTGCAGCACGCCGTTGCGCACGGGCCCCGTGGTGCCGGTGTAGTCGGTGACGGTGTAGATCACCTGCGACGGCGGCACGCCTTCGACCACGTAGCTCAGGCCCGGCACGGTGTTGAAGTCGGAGCCGGTGCCGCCCAGCACCACCGAGCCGCCCTCGCTGAGCGTGCCGCGCGTGGCGCCGTTCTGGTCGGTGCCCGCGTGGTTGGAGCCCGAGGTGGTGACGGTGCCGTCGATGGTCTGCAGCGGATCGCCGTTGCCCGCCGGGGTCTCGACGAGGTTGATCGTGAACTCGTAGGTCTTCAGCGTGCCGTCGGGGTTGCGGTCGGCGCCTTCGCGGATCACGGTGTTGCCGTTCGCGTCCCAGGTCGGCCCGAGCGTGTTGTCGACCACCTGGAAGCTGAAGGTATCGGTGTCGCCCGCCGCCGCGCCCTGCGTCTGCACGTACTGCACGCGGCCCGAGCGTACGTCTTCCATGGTGAAGGTGCCGCCTGGCGGCAGGATCTTTCCGTCCAGCAGCAGGTAGCCCTGGTTCAGGCCGTTCATCGAGGTGACGGCGAAGGTCAGGTTGTCGTCGCTCGAGTCGACGTCGGTCGCGCCGAGCATGCCGGGCGTGAGCGTGACGGTGTAGCCGCCGCCCGCCGGATCGACGCTCGCCTCCAGCGTGCTGCCGGGGTCGAGCACCGGGTCGTCGTTGGCCGGGCGCACGTTGATGGCGATGGTGCCCGAGGTGGACGACGGCGTGCCCGTGCCGCCGCCGGCGTCGCTCACCGTGACGCCGAAACCGTCGGTGAACGGGTAGCTCTGGCCGTTGTTGTCGCGCTGGCCGTTGTTGCCGTAGGTGAGGCCGCCGCGGTCGTCGTAGCCGAACACGAAGCCGGCGTCGATGTCGGCCTGCGTGATGGCGCGGTTGGTGACGTTCTGGGGCACGCCGCCGATCAGCACCGTGCCCGTGAAGTACAGCGTGCCGTCGGTGGGCAGGCTGGTCAGCCGCACCGTGAGGTCGCCGCTGGCGTCGTCGCCACCGCCATCGGCGACGATGAAGTTGCCCACGACCGAGGCCGGGTTGCCGCCAGGGTCGATGGCGTTGGGCGGCTGCCCTTCGAACACGCTGCCCCCGCCCGAGACCACCGGCGGCTGGTTCAGCGGCGTGACGTTCAGCGTGATGGTGGCGTGGTCGGAGCCGGCCAGCGGCGTGGCGCCGTCGTTGACCACGATGACGAAGCTGTCGTCCAGGTTCTGGTCCGCACCGGTGGCCGTGTGCACGTAGGCGACGCGGCCCGCGAGCACGTCGGCCTGCGTGAAGACCGAGCCCACGCCGATGCGTTCGCCGTTGAGCGTGAGGTAGCCGTGCGTGGTGTTGGTCGCGATGCCGTAGACGATCTGGCCGGTGTTCTGCGAGCCGATCGTCACCTCGGGGTCGATGGCGTCGAGCGTGGTGCCGGTCAGCAGCGTGGTGCCGCCCTCGGAGACCGTCTGCGCCGCGTCGGCCACCGTGGTCGGGTCGTTCGACGGCGTGATCGTCACGTCGAGCGCGCGGTTGGCGGTGAGCGCCGGCGTTTCCGAATCGGTGATCGACACCAGGATGCGCGTGGTGGCCGTGGCGTTGCCCAGTTCGGTGTCGGCGGCGGTGAACACCAGCTGGTTGATCCAGGCGTTGGCATCGGCCACGCTGCCGACGAAGCGGTAGCCGCCGGGCACGGTGGTGACGCCGCTCATGCTGGCGCTGGACAACGCGCCCAGCGCGGGGTTCTCGACGGTCACGTCGACCGTGACATTGCCCGCGCCGTCGTCGGTGAGCGTCCAGCCGCTGAGCGTGGCGCGGTCGGCGCCCGGCGCGTTGAGCGCGCTGGGTTCGCTGACCGTGATGCGCGGCGTGGTCGTCGACACGGTGGGCGCGGCCAGCAGGCCGTCGTAGTCGGCGGCGGCGAAGGCGCGCGACTCGATGAGACCCGTCGCGACTTCAAGCGACCAGTCGCCCTGGCGCGACGCCGCGCCGGTGGCGTCGCTCGACGCCGCCACATCGGCGCCCGTGGCGCGGCCCAGGGCCTGCACGAAGCGTTGCCCGTCGGCGCCCACGTCGCACCCGTAGAGCAGGATGTCGCCGTCCGCGCCCAGGCTCGCGCCGATCGCCTGCCAGGCGCCGGCCGAGCGCGCCAGGCCGGCGACGTCGAGGGTTTCGTTGCCCAGCGTGATCTCGCCCGCACTGCCGTGGCTGAGGATGTGCAGCGCCGTGAGGCCGCTGCGCCCCTCGAGCGCCTGGCGCAGCTGCTCGACGCCGGACGAGCCGGTGTCCAGCAGGATCAGGCCGGCGCCCTGCGGCACCGAAGCCGCGAGCTGCTGCCAATTGGCAACGTTCTTGTCGACGACGTAGACCTCGCTGGACGAGGCCGGAGCCGGGCCGGGCCCTGATCGCGCGT
Organism: Variovorax sp. GW821-FHT09D04; assembly: GCF_059416405.1. Lineage (NCBI taxonomy): Bacteria > Pseudomonadati > Pseudomonadota > Betaproteobacteria > Burkholderiales > Comamonadaceae > Variovorax > Variovorax sp. GW821-FHT09D04. The sequence goes on along the minus strand of NZ_JBWKPA010000001.1, from coordinate 391,125 downwards.
CCGCTTCGGGCGTGTTTTCGCGCCCGTGCGGCACGGCAACGGGCGCCGCCGCGTCGGCGGCATGCGGCGCATCCCCGTGCGGGCCCTGCGGCGCGTCCGCCGGTGCCGCCGCGGCGGCCTCCACAAAAGCGGCGCCATCAAATAGCTGCCGGCTTTCCAGCGCAAATCGATGAGCGCGTGGGCGAAGGAATTGGGGCGATTGAGACCTTGGCATGGCTCAAAGTGTGACGACAAATATGCAAATGTGTCCACCATTAACGTTCTATCTTTTCGAGCCAATACCGTCAAAAAATCGCAAAAACAACGGCTTCCTTTGCTTTTCGCCTCAATTTGAAATTAATTGTTACCCGCTCATAGTGAGCCATTCGCCGGCTCATATGCGAGGCATATCCATCGCCGTATTCCTCTCCGCACAAGGCGATCCTCTCTCGACAGCAAGGCGATCGAAGCCTTTGCAAATTTCGCCCGATTTAATTACCCGATTTATTTCCGATTTTCAACTACGGGATTCCGTAGAAAATTGGGGCGGGAATTCCCTATTCCTTGATGGCAAAGAAATCGCTCGTCATGAATGGCGCGCCAACGCCTCAATTCATCGCAGCCGATTCACAACTGAAAGAGCATGTGCATGCCATCCTGCAATGAGAACCTTTGCCATAAGAATTAATTGATGCAATGCACAAGCCGAGGGTCCGGACGCAATTCGATCGACCGGGAACCTGGCCCCGTCCGGCCATGTCCTGCCGGCTGCCGCGCGCTGCGAGGAGCGGGTCTGCGGCACGGGGTTGTAACCATGTGCGTGACCGCCGAAGAGGCACGGCAGGCTGCTCGGCCGACTCCGGAAATGGACCGCCGCCCGCCTTCAGGAAACTTCGCGCGGCCTCGTCGCTTCGATGTAATTCGAAAGAATCAACAACATCCGCTTGCAGATGCGAGACCGGTCGAGCACCCGGTTCGACGGGCCATCACGCCCCCTGTGTGCGCCCGCGCAGCTTCGACTGCTTAACCCGGCAATATTTAACGATTCAAGATAATTGTTACGTTTTTGGAGCATCTGCAGCCCCCCGATTCCTGCCTTCGCGAGGGTCTGTTGCACAGGGCGCGGTGATACTGTTCCGGCCCCGAATCTTGCGTTCCTGGTGTGCGCACTGCGCGCCGGAGGACACGAGGCGTGGCACATCATCCAACTCGCTCATGTAAGAAAAAATGAACAAACTGCTCGCACTCATCTTCGTGGCTGCCGCCATCACCGCTTGCTCGAAGCAAGAGTCCACGCCCGCAGCGCCGGCCGCTCCCGCAGCACCTGCTGCCACCGCACCGGCCACGCCGGCACCCGCACCGGCCGCCAGCGCACCGGCTGCTGCCGCGCCTGCAGCCACCACGACGGCATCGGCCGACGTGCCCAAGGAATGCCAGGAGTACCTGGACAAGGTGAGCGCCTGCGTGGGCAAGCAAAGCGGTGCCGCCGCCGACGCGCTCAAGGGCAGCCTCGAGCAGACAAAGGCCACCTGGGCCAGCTACGGCGCCAACGCCGCCCAACTCGGCGCTGCCTGCAAGGCCGCTTCCGACGCCTTCGCCGCACAAGCCACGGCCATGAAGTGCTGATGCACTGAGTCGCTGACGCCGGCGAGGTTGCTGACGCAGTCCTCGCCGCGCGATGCGACACACCTCCTCGTCACCGACGAGGAGGCGCCGCCCCCACAACGGTCGGCGCAAAACGGTCCCTGTCAGGCCGAAAGAATCCAGTCCCATGACAGACCTCCTCACGAATCTCACCTGGCACGCCCTTTCGGGCCCGCATGCGCCCTATGCCAGCGGTACATCGACCGCACGCCGGTACGCCACAGGCTTCTCCCCCATCGTCGGTTTTGCCGACGCACTGCACCCCGACCTCGACGCGCTGCTGCCCTTCTGCACGCCGGACGAACACTTCTATGCCATCGGCTGGTCGGGCCCCGCGCCGTCCACCTGGCAGGTCGACATGGAGTCGGTCATCGTGAAGATGATCTGGGACGCGCCTGCGCCCGTGGCCGATACGCTTCCTGATGTGGTCCGGCTCGGCGCGGCAGATGTAGAACAAGTGCTGGCCCTGGCCGACCTGACGCGCCCCGGTCCCTTCTCCACGCGCACCATCGAACTCGGTGAGTACGTCGGCTGCTTCGACGCCGATGGCCACCTCGTCGCAATGGCCGGCGAGCGCATGGCCGCCGGCACGCTGCGCGAGATCAGTGGTGTCTGCACGCACCCCGATGCGCAGGGCAAGGGCTATGCGAAGCGGCTCGTCACGCGCTTGGTGGCGCAGCAGATGCAGCGTGGCGAAGTGCCGGTGCTGCATGTGATGCAGGGCAACGCGGGCGCGCGACGCATCTATGAGCGCATGGGCTTCCGCGTGCACAGCGAACCGGTCGTTCGCGTGATCTCGCGGCGCTGAACAGCGCCGCGCCTGCGGCCTGGATCAGGCCGCCGCCACCCCGCGCTCGCTCGTGATCTCGGCACCTTCTCGCATGGTCTTCGTGACCGGCGTGTTGGCCACCACCTCGAGCAGCCGGCTCCACTGCGCATCGGTGAGCGGTGCGCTGGCGTGCAGCACGCGGTGGATGTGCGCCTTGCCGTCCGCGTCTTTCGTGAAGCTCAGTTCGGCCTTGAACTCGCCCAGCTCCCAGCCCTTGCGCTGGGCGTACATCCGCAGCGTGATCGCGGTGCAGGCGGACAGCGCGGCCAGGTAGTAGTCATAGGGCGCCGGCCCCGCGCCCTGCCCGCCCAGCGACGCCGGCTCGTCTGCCACGAGCTGGAACTTGCCGACCTGGATGCGGTGGTTGAAATTGACTTCGGTGGAGACGATCGTTGCGGTGTGGCCCATGGGTGTGCTCCTGTTGACAAGCAAGCATTCTGGCGCGGCCGAACGCCTGAAAACATCAGCGCCAACGGGGTTGATCCAGACGCTCATAATGCTCGGCGGGCGGCCATGCCAGGGGTCGCCAGCCACCCGGCACAAGCGGGTGCGCCGCCTTCCTGCCTGGCATCGACGGAACGACACCATGAGCGCTTTGCACATGTTTCTACCGGTCTCCGAGCCCGCGCGCAGCGAGGCGCTGGCGCTTTTCATCAAGACACACCACGTGCCCCGCCACCTCGTGAGAGGCACCTCGCGCAAGATGCCGGACGACTGCGGTCCCCCCGCGCCGGTTCGCACCTCGCAGGAACAACCGCAGGCCGCATCCGCCCAGCCATCGGCCGCATCGGCCTAGGGCGGACAGACCGCAAGGAAAACAGCCCTCGCCGCGCCGGCCGCGCGCGGCGCGTGTTCGTGCGCCCTTCTTGGCTCGCCTCCGGTGACCGCCGGGCCTCGCGTGCCACATCGCCGCGAGGCGGCCCGTCCTTCCATTCGCCTACACCGAAAGCACGGGGTAAAACCCACCTTCATCGGTCACACTGGCGACATCGACAAAAGAATGCGCGAGATGTCGCGACATACTGCACGAATGCAAAAAAATCACATGGAAACGAGCCGCCCCACGATGCGCCCGTTCCGCAGCCAGCCATGACGGAGTTGAGGGTCAGCTGGGAGCACACGTTCCCCGACGACGGGACGAAGCTGGTCATCCATTCGAACTGGGTTTCCAACACCCCCGCCACGCAGGCCTACCTCGAGGCGCTGGTCGTGCGGGTCGGGCAGATGGACCCGGCGCCCCACTGCGTTTTCGAGAAACGCCAGGCCGTCCCTTCGCGCTCGTTGCCGCCGGACCTCGGCACCTTCACCTCGGCCGAGTTCTGGCAGGTGGCCGAGCTGCTGCACCTGCAGGCCACCCCGTCCCTCGCCGCCGCGCGGCTGGTGCTGGTCGAGGGCATGCGCCCGGCCAAGGCGGCGAGGCAGCTCAACACGAGCCCGCAGGCGTTGACGAACACGTTGCGAAAGATCCGCACGGAGCGCGCAACCTCGTCGCGGCTGGGCAGGTTGCCCGCCGACCGGCCGCCATCCGAAGGCACCGCGCCACAGGAGCCCTGAGCGGCCGACCGGCGCGCCCTCCCCGGCTTGCATCGGCACGGTCAATCCCGTACGCTGGCCCGGCGTCGATGCGCAGCACCCGAGCCCTTGCGGGCCGCCGGGCCGGCCTTGCGGACGCGCAAAGGAGTCCCGCCATGCCAAGCCGATCGAACGGCCTCGCGGCCGAAATGGAAGCAGTGCGAACGCTGGCGCTGGTGGGCGCGGCGGCCGCTGGCAAGACCTCCCTGGCCGAGGCCCTGTTGTTCAAGGCGGGCGCCGTCGGCGCGTGCGGCAGCGTCGAGCGCGGCAGCACCGTCAGCGACCACGACCCGCTCGAGCGCCGCATGCTGCATTCGCTCAACGCCTCGGTGATGCACCTCACGCATGCCGCCACGCGCATCCACCTCATCGACACGCCCGGCGGCCCCGACTTTCTCGGCCAGAGCCTGCCGGCGCTGGAGGCGGTCGAAACGGTGGCGGTGGTCATCAATGCCGCCACCGGCATCGAGCCGATGGCAGTGCGCATGATGGAGTACGCGGCCTCGCGCCACCTCGCCCGCATGCTCATCGTCAACAAGATCGACTCGCAGGGCGTCTCGCTGTCAGGCCTGCTGGCCGACATCCAGGCCACCTTCGGCCGCGAATGCCTGCCGCTGAACGTGCCCGACGGGGTCAACAGGCAGGTGATCGACTGCTTCTTCAACCGCTTCGGGCGCTCCGACTTCGGCCCCGTCGAAGCGGCGCACCGCGCGCTGGTGGAGCAGGTGGTCGAGGTCGACGCGGCCTTCGTCGACCGCTACCTCGAAGAAGGCGACGTGGACCCGTCGGAGCTGCACGCGCCGCTCGAGCAGGCGCTGCGCGAAGGCCACCTGATCCCGGTGTGCTTCACCTCGTCGCGCAGCGGCGCCGGCGTGGCCGAGCTGCTGGACGTGATCGTCAAGCTCCTGCCCGACCCGACCGAGGCCAACCCGCCGGAGTTCCTCGTCGGCGAAGGCGCGCAGGCCCAGCCCATGCAGGCCCGGCCCGACCCGTCGCTGCACGTGCTGGCGCATGTGTTCAAGGTCACGATCGACCCCTATGTCGGCAAGATGGGCATCTTTCGCGTGCACCAGGGCACGGTCACGCGCGACAGCCAGCTCTACATCGGCGACGGCCGCAAGCCGTTCAAGGTGGGGCATCTGTTCATGCTCCAGGGCAAGGACCATGTCGAGGTGTCGCACGCGGTGCCCGGCGACATCGTGGCGGTGGCCAAGGTCGACGAGATCCACTTCGATGCCGTGCTGCACGATGCGGCCGAAGACAGCCATGTGCACCTCGCGCCGCTGCCGTTCCCGGTGCCGGTGTACGGCCTGGCCGTGGAGCCCAAGCGCCATGGCGACGAGCAGCGCGCCTGGGAAATCCTGGGCAAGCTCGCGGCCGAAGACCCGTGCCTGCGCATCGAACATGTGGCCGCGACCAACGAGACGGTGCTCTACGGCCTCGGCGAGCTGCACCTGCGCCTCGTGCTCGAACGCCTGCGCGAGGTGTACCGCTTCGAGGTCCAGACGCGGCCGCCGCGCATCGCCTACCGCGAGACCGTGACCGCGCCGGCCGAGGGCCACCACCGCCACAAGAAGCAGACCGGCGGCGCCGGCCAGTTCGCCGAGGTCTTCCTGCGCATCGAGCCGCTGGCGCGCGGCGCGGGCTTCGAGTTCGCGGACGAAGTCCGGGGCGGTGCCATTCCGAACCAGTTCATTCCCGCGGTCGAGAAAGGCGTGCGCGAGGTGCTGGCCTACGGTGCGATCGCAGGCTACCCCGTGGTCGACGTGCGCGTGGTGGTCTACGACGGCAAGCACCACAGTGTGGACAGCAAGGACATCGCCTTCGCGACCGCCGGCCGCAAGGCCTTCATGGCGGCGATCCGCGAGGCGCAACCGGCCGTGCTCGAGCCGATCGTGCAGATCGAGATCGCCGTGCCCGAGCATGCCGTGGGCGACGTCACGAGCGACCTGTCGGCGCGGCGCGGCCTGGTCACCGGCACGTCGGGCCTGGGGGCCGGCACGGTGGCCATCGGCGGACAGGTGCCCGAGGTCGAGCTGGCCAACTACCAGTCGCGCCTCAACGCGATGACCAGCGGCCAGGGCCGCTACACCATCGCGCTGTCGCACTACGAGGCCGTGCCGCCGACCGTGCAGCGCACGCTGATGGGGCAGTACCGGGTGCGCGACGACGACTAGGAGCACCCGGGGGCGTGGCGTCGCCATGGCCTAATGGCTCGCATCCGCCATTCATCCCGCACGGGCTCCCCGATGAAGAAACTGCTGCCACTGGTCCTGTCCACCCTGTTCGTTCTGCCCGCCTCCCAGGCCCACGCCGCACCGCGCCAGCCGTACACCCCGGACCAGGCGCGGGCGCTGCTCACGCAACTCGGTGCGCACGTGATGGTCATCAATTCCGACCAGACGCTGATCAAGAAGAAGCCGGCGAGCGCGTTCGACGTGCTGACCTACTACCCGCTGCCCAAGGCCAAGGTCGACGAATACAAGCGCAACGGCCACATCGTCAACACGAACGACGACATCGCCGACGTCGCCACCTACCGGATCAAGGACTACGCGCTGACGAACGAGAAGAACGAGAAGCTGCGCCTGAAGGACGACGGCGGCGCGCCGTCGCTGCAGGACTTCTCGCTCTGGACCTACGACAACGCCCTGAGCAGCCAGCGGGGCTTCTACGTGAAGCTGGACAAGCCCTTCGAGCGCGTCAAGGGGCACCTCACGGTGGTGTTCGAGATGCCCGGGAACATCCGGCACGAGACGCGAGTGCCGGTCGACCTGTCCATCACGGACAAGGACCCGCGGCCCGGCACCTGATCCTGCGGTCGCTTCACGGCGATCCTGGCTCGAAGAGCTCGCGCTGCGACGTCGTCAAGGCCGCGAAGCTGTCTCCCATGGGCTGAAGAATGGCGTCGGCGATCGGCTGCAGCTGCCGGGTGAGGTAGTGCTCGTAGTCGATGCGCGAGTGGCGGGTTTCCAGCGGCTCCGGCCCGTTGCGGGTCATGACGTACTGGATCCAGCCGCCCTTCTGGTACTGCTGGGTCCGGCCGACCCGGGCGTTGTGCTCGTCGGCGATGCGCGCGGCCCGCACCTGCGGCGGCACGTTGACCAGGTAGTCGTCGAGCCGGTGGCGCAGGCGCTTGCGGTAGATGAGCAGGTCGTCCTTGGCGCCCGCCAGCGTCGCCTTCGCATAGTCGGTCACGAAGGCCTTGTAGGGCTCGCCCTGGAAGATGCGTGACAGCAGGCCCTCCTGGAACTGGCGCGCCAGTGGGGTCCAGTCGCTGCGCGCCATCTCGAGGCCGCGGTACACCATCTCCTCCCTGCCCGCCGCATCCACGCTGAGACCGGCGTAGCGCTTCTTGCTGCCGACCTCCGAGCCGCGAATGGTGGGCATGAAGAACTTCTTGTAGTGCGTGTCGACTTCGATCTCGAGAAAGCTCTGCAGGCCCTGTTCCTCGCGCAGCGTGCGCACCCACCATTCGTTGATGTCGGCCGCCAGGCGCGCCGCGACGGCATGCGCCTCCTCGTTGGTGTGGGTGCGCCGGAGCCAGATGAAGATCGAGTCGGTGTCGCCATAGATCGCCTCGTAGCCCCGCTGCTCCACGAACTCGCGCGTGAGCTTCATCATCTCGTGCCCGCGCAGGGTCACGGCGGACACCAGCTTCGGGTTGAAGAAGCGGCACTCGGACGCGCCCAGCACGCCGGCGAAGGAGTTCATGAGCAGCTTCAGCGCCTGCGACAGCGGCTCGTTCTTCGCGCGCTTGGCCTCGTCCCGCGCGTGCCAGAGCGTGGTCACGATCTGCGGCAGGCAGTGCCTGTCGCGAGAGAAGACGGTCTCCTGCGGTCCGTGGATGAGCCCGGTCGGATCGGCGGCGTTCGAGCCCTCGACCAGGCCCACCGGATCGACCAGGAAGGTGCGGATGATCGAGGGATAGAGGCTCTTGTAGTCCAGCACCACAACGGAGTCGTAGAAGCCCGGCTTCGAGTCCATCACGTAGCCGCCCGGATAGGCCTTGCTCGCGATCTCGCCCACGTTCGGCGCGACGTAGCCCAGGCGGTGCATCCGCGGCAGGTAGTGGTGGCTGAACGCGGCGATGGAGCCGCCGAAGTGGTCGGCCTGCAGGCCGGTGACCTGGGCACGCTCCATCATGAACTGCAGCAGCTTTGCCTTGTCGAAGATGCGCAGGACCAGCTCGCAGTCGCGGATGTTGTACAGCGCGAGCGCGGGCTTGTCGTGCTGGTAGCGCCGTTCGATTTCGGCCATCTTGTCGTACTCGTCGCCGATGGCCTTGCCTTCGCCCAGCAGCGTCTGCGAGACGTTCTCGAGGCTGAACGACGGAAAGCTCCACACCGCGGCCCGGAGCGCCTCGATGCCATCGAGGACGATCCGCCCCGGCGTGGGTGCGAACAGGTAGCCCTGCTTGCCCGGGTGCGTGCGCCACTCGATGGGCCGGCGCTCCCGCCCCACCAGCAGCGGCACGCCGCAGTCGTTTGCGGTCTTCTGCAGCACGCGCAGGTCGAACTGGACCACGTTCCAGCCGATGAGGACGTCGGGGTCGTTGCGCTCGAACCAGTCGTTGAGCTGCTCGATCATCGCCTTGCGGGTCGGGCAGTAGACGAGCGAGAAGTCCATGGGGTCGCCCGGCTCGGGCGGCGGCTCGCCGAGCATGAAGACGACGCGCTCCGCCGTGCCGTCCAGCGCAATGGAATAGAGCCCTTCATGCTGGCTCGTCTCGATGTCCAGCGACACGACCTTGAGTACCGGCCGGAATTCGGGCGCGGGGCTGAGCTTGCAGTCGACGAGCGTGGCGCCCTCGCCGCGCCCGCCTTCCACCCGCACACCGGCGGTGATGAAGCGCTCCATCAAGTAGCGGTCGTGCGGGCGCACGTCGGCTTCGAGCAAGGGAATGCCCTGCGCCTGCAGGGCGCGCGCCAACCGGCCGATCTGGCGGAAGTGCGTCGCATAGACGCCGAGCACGGATTCCTGCTGGAAATTCTGGAGTTCCAGCTCACGCAGCTGCACGCCCGACATGGCCGCAAGGTGGGCTTCCACCGCCGCCCTGTGCCGGGCGGCGACGAACGCGACACTGCTGCGGGAGGTCAGGACGACTTTCCTCGGCCCTGCCTCGGTGGCCAGCCAGTACTCGATCTCGGTGCCGGTCGGTGCATCACGCCAGTGGCGCGTGAGGATGAAGCCCTGGAGGTCGGTGGAGGTCACGGGCGCTGGGCGATTCGGGTGGGGCGGGAAGGCGGACGGGGAATCGGAGGATTCTCGCCCGGCCCGGCCAGCTGGCGCCCGGTGATCGCAACCCGTCCGAGCGGGGCTACCGGATTGAACAGATGCGCTGACCGTGCCGAATCGCCTTCCCCGTTCTCGCCCCGAGCGTCAAGTTCGGCGCTGTGGGGTTCCAGTAACGATGATCGGATCGACGGGATCCATGCGAACGGCAGCGCGCGGGAAGTCGAAAAGCTCCTCAGGATTGGAGGCAAGGATCCTCTCGATGGCGCTTGCATCGTGGTCAAACCAACTCGCCAGAGCATTGAGCAAGATGCCAGCGTCCTGCTCCACCGAGAAGCCCACATGGGGCCAGTCGGTTCCCCAGACCATGCGAGTTGGCGCTTCGGAGTACAAGCGCTGGGCGCGGTGAGCGATGCGAGGATCTCGAAGGTCGGCCGACAGGCGATAGCCGATCAGCTTGACCCACACGCGGCCCGTCGAGAGCAGCGACGACAAGACGCGCTCAGCCTCACCGGACTGCGCCCCCAAGGACAACCCGCCGAGATGGTCGACGACCAGCGTGCAGGGCAACTGCTCCAGCGTTGACTTGAGCGAGGGCCACTGATCCTCCCTGGGAAGAATCTCGGCATGCCAACCACGGTCCGCCAGTTTCGGCGCCAGGACCTTCAGGTCATGGAGATCGACGGTACCGCCAAGCTGGCCCGACATGATGAATCGCATTCCCCTGACGCCCATGGCGTGCCAGGCATCGAGCTGTGCATCGGTCGTGTCCGCATCACCAACGACCACGCCACGCAGCACCTGCGGCTCAGCGCGCAGCGCTTGCTCGACGGCGCGGTTGTCCTTGCCATACACGCTGGCCTGAACGACCACCGATCGCTCGAACTTGATCGATCGGCGCAGGCGGCGCAGTTCCGCAGGCGGTGCCGGTGCGGGCTCGTAGCTCGCGTCCGTCACCGTGTTCAAGAAATCTTCAGGCGTGACATGGCAATGAGAATCGCACGCCCGCGCGGGGACCTGAAAGTCGGGGGCCGCATAGTTCTCCGGCGGCGGCAGGCAGGCTGCTGTCAATTGCATCGTTCTTCTCCAGACACAGTGAGCGGTTTCCAGGAAATCAAAGGCATTCGCTCGTCGCTGAGCGCTTGTCGATGACAACGTCGGTGAGCGCCTTGCGATGCAGGTAGCAGTGCACGTTGCGCACGACAGTTTCAACCCGGCGCGTTTCCAGCGCATCCGTCCATCCCGCGGCATGCGGCGTCATCACCAGGTTGTCCAAGGTTTCGAACGCCAGGCTGCCGGGCGCGCCCATCATCGAAGACGGCGGCGGATACGTGTACCAGGTGTCAACGATGGCACCACGAATTTCGCGCCGTTGAAGCGCTCCAAAAAGTGACGCCTCGTTGACGACCGGCCCGCGTGCGACGTTGATCAGGATGGCGTTCGACTTCATGCGAGACAGCTCATCCTTGTCGATCAGGTTCAGCGTTTCTGCGCCACCCGGTACACACAGAAGAACATAGTCGCTCTGCGCAAGGAGGGTCGGCAGAGCCTCCATGCCGCGCCACCAGTTCAGCTCGCGGGAGACGCCGGGCGATCGACTCACCGCGATCGTCTGCATTCGAAACGCAGTGGCCAATTGAGCGACACGCTGAGGGCATGTGCTGCCGACACATCCAGCATTCCAACGTCGACGGCGTTTGCCAACAAGGCGGAGGCCACTTCACTGCCACCCTTGTACGGAATGGTCGTGGTCTTGATGCCCACCGTCTCGTTGAGCCACTCGGCTTGCAGCTGCAAGGCCGTGGAGCCGATGCCCAGGTTCAGGGTCTTGGGACGGGCCTGTGCTTTCTGGACCAGGTCTTCGAAGCTCTTGATTCCCGAGGATGCCCCCGTCACAAGCACAACGGGCCCCGTTGCCAGGACGCCCACGGGTATAAAGTCGGTCAGGGGATCGTAGGGCAAGCTCTTGGCGATGGCGGCGTTCACTGCAAGCGTCGACGAACTCCCGATCAGCAGCGAATATCCGTCGCGCGCAGAGGCGAGCACGTTCTGTGCACCGATCAGGCCACTCGCACCAGGCCTGTTGTCAGGAACCACCGGCTGGCCCGAGAGCTCTGCCAGAGCCTTGGCATACACGCGGCCGACGAGATCGGCGGCGCCCGACGGAGGAAATGGAATGACCATGCGAATGGGCCGCACGGGAAAGGCATCGCTCTGCGCCGACGCCGCCCATGCACCTGCAGTCCACACCGCCAGACCGGCGGTCACGAGTTGCATGGCGGATCGCCGACTCAGGTGGGTCGAGCGATCAGGAGGCCGAATAGGTCAGTTCGCCGACGCTGATGATGTAGCCCAGCGATGTGTTCTTGATCAGGTTGATCAACTGGTTCAGGATGCTCGGAATCATGTTGACGAGTGCCTGCGGCAGGATCACCTTGCGCATCGTTGCAAAGTAGGTCATTCCCAACGATCGAGCGGCCTCGACCTGGCCCTTGGGGACGGCCACGATGCCCGCCTTCACGACCTCGCCCATGAAGGCGAGCTCGTAGACGACAAGTGCGACGATCAAGGTGGTGATCCCGGAGATGCTGTGCCCCACGACCATCGGCACGATGAAGTAGGCCCAGAAGATCAGCATCAGGACAGGCAGGCCGCGCACGGCGTAAACGACAGCGGTCGCCGGGTACTGAACGACCTTGATGGGGGACGTTCGGGCCACCCCCATCACGATGGCGAGGGGAAACGAAAGCACAAGCCCGGACACGGCGAGAAACAGCGTGAGCGCCAAGCCGCCAACGGGACCGTTCGGAAATTGGCCGACCAGGAGCAGAAGGCCATAGTCACGAAGGATGTCGATCATCGGACACCTCGCAGCGGATCCAGGCGAACGCTCCAGGCGTGGCCGATGCCCATCAGCGCGAACGAGCAGACCCAGTAGAAGATCGACGCAATGGCGTAGACCTCGAAGGTGCGAAAACTCTCGCTCTCGATCTGGTGGGCCGCGTAGGTCAGTTCGGCGAGGCCGATCGCCATGGCCAAGCTCGTCGCCTTGAACAGCCCCAGTGACTGGTTGGTCAAAGGCGGCACTGCGACGCGAAGTGCCTGCGGAAGAACGACGAAGCGCATCGCCTTGGCGTAGGACAAGCCCAGCGCTCGCGCCGCCTCCATCTGCGTGGGCGACAGGGACCGCACACCACTGCGCAGATCCTCCGACATGAAGGCCGCCGCGTTCAGCGTCAGCGCGATCCAGACGAAGATGAATTCGCTCCCATGGGCATTGATCCACGCCTGCCAGGCCTCGGGCAACACCTGAGGCACGCCGAAGTACCAGATGAAGATCTGGACCAGGCCAGGCACGTTCCGGTGATAGCCAACGAACCCTTTGGAGACCGCATGGAGTCCGGTCAACCCGGACTGCCGCATGGAAACGACGACAAGTGCCAGAAGGAGGCCCGACACCCATGCAGCGGCGAAGAGCACGAGTGTGTTGCATGCACCGGCGATCAACCAGTCCAGATAGCGGCCGTTCAACACGGCCCCGAAATTCAGATCAAGCATGGATGTGCTCGTGGCTCTGATTTGCGAGCTTGATCAGAATGCACTGAGCGGCGTCAGCTTCTTCTCGCGAACGATCTTCAGCTTCGTGTCGGGCCCGAACCACTTGCGCCACAACGCGTCGAGTTCCCCAGACGACTCCATGTCGCGCAGCGCCTTGTTCACCGCATCGAGCAGTTCGCTCTCGCCTTTCTTCACACCCAGGCCCGTGGGCTCGTAGACGAGGGACTCGTCGAGGAAGCGGAACTTGCCCGAGCTTTCGTGGAGCAGTCGCGCGCCGGGTGCTTGAGAAATGGCATAGGCCTGAACCTTTCCCTGTGCGAGCGCCAGGAAGGCCATGGTGCCGTCCTGGTAGGTCACCACTTCGGAACCCGCAAGCTTGTTGCGAGCGTTGAGCTCCGAGGTCGAGCCCTTGTTGGCGGCGATCTTCTTCCCCGCAAGGTCGGCGAACGTCTGGATGGGCGAATTGCTCGCCACGATGATCTTCAAGGGCAGCTGGTAGTAGATGTCCGAAAAGGCGATCTGCTCGGCACGCTCCTTCGTGTAGCCCAGGGAGGCCGCCACCACATCCACGCGCCCCAGCGCCAACTCGGGAATGCGAGCTTCGACGGAAATCGGGCGGTGCTCCAATTCAACGTGGAGGTGCTTTGCGAGGCTCTTGCACGTATCCACGTCGAAGCCGACGTACTCGCGGGTGGCAGGGTTCTGGAACGCAAGGGGTTCCGCCCCCGTCAGCGTGGCGCACACCAGTTTGGAGCGCGCCTTGATGTCGCTGAGGCGATCGGCCTGTGCCGTGGTGGCGCAGACGCAAAGAGCGACGGCGATGACGCGAGTGAAAGTCAATCGGAACATGAGCGCAACTCCTGAAGCGGCTTGATGCCAGAGGCCTAGAAATGAGGTGGAAGCCCGCATTCTGGAGACTTTGAAAAATTTAAAAAAACGATTTATTTTTATAGAATTGCATCTGTTTTACACATATACCAAGGGGGAACCCGCAGTGCATGAAGTCCCACCGGCAGAACGAACATGATGTCGTTCAAGCAACTTGAGGCGATCTATTGGGTGGTCAAGCTTGGCGGCTTCTCGCAGGCCGCTGAGAAGCTTCACACCACGCAGTCGGCGATCTCGCGGCGAGTCCAGGAACTGGAGAGCCTCCTGGACACTTCACTGTTTGACCGCTCTTCACGCGCCGCCCGATTGACGGAGAAGGGGCAGCAGACCTTTGCGATCGCAAAGCGGCTTCTTTCCCAGCGCGACGAGGCGATGGAGCAGCTTGCACAGGCACAGGTTGTCGAGCGCAGACTGCGGATCGGCCTCACCGAACTCACCGCAATGACCTGGTTCCCGCGGCTGGTGGGCATGATGCAGGTCCATCACCCCCGCGTTGTCCTGGAGCCCGACGTCGACGGCAGCGTGACCATTCGCAAGAGACTCCTGGCCGACGAGATTGATCTTGCGATCGTTCCCGACGCGGAAGACGACAGCCGGATCACCAAGAAAGCCATCGGCAAGGTGGTCAGTGCCTGGATGTGCAAGCCCGGCATGCTGCCTGCGGACAGGACGTTGCGCCTCCACGAACTGGCCTCGCATCGCATCCTGACCCAGGGCAGTCGCTCGGGGGCGGGCCTCGCCTCGGAGAACTGGTTCAAGTCCTTCGGCCTCACCCCGAAGCAATCGCTGCCCAGCAACAGCATCATTGCCATCATCGGCATGACCGTGTCTGGCATAGGGATCAGTCCCCTTCCTCGTGATTGCCTCGCTCCGATGGTCGACCTGGGTTTGCTGCAACCCATCAAGGTCACGCCGGCAATCCCCGACATCACCTACGTCGCAATGAGCAGGAGCGAGCAGCGAAGCACGTTGATCGACTCCACGGTGCTGCTTGCACAGGAGTGCTGCGACTTCACGCAGGTTTTCCAACCCGGCGCCATCCCCGCCGACGCCCCGGCGCCTCCCAGCTATTGATCGGACTTCGGGAATTCGAGGGCGGCCTCCTTGTCGGTGAAGCCGATGGCCGCGCCTCAGCGCGAGCCGGAGCGCTTCATCCCGAAGCCTTCGCCCAAGAGGCCCACTTTCTCTCGAGGTCGAGCTTCTCGAATCGCTCGACCAGGAACTCGGTGAAGACCTTCAGCTTCGCAGGCTGGTGCCGGCGGCTCTGGTAGGCGATGTTGATCGTCAGCTGCGGCAGCTCCCAGTCCCGGAGCACGGGGATCAGCCGGCCCGCCACGATGTCGTCGTGAATGATGTACTGCGGCTGGATCAGGATGCCCAGGCCCGCCAGGGCCGCGGCCCGGATGACCTGGCCTTCGTTGGCGTCCAGGGTCGGCGCGATGCCGATCGCCTGCGCCTCCTTGCCGCGCTTGAAGTGCAGCACGTAGGGATCGTTCGCCAGCGAGTACACGAGCATCCGGTGAGCGGGCAGTTCCCGGGGCGAGGCGGGCTGGCCGTGCGCGGACAGGTAGGCCGGCGATGCGGCCAGCACGCGCCGCATCTGCGCGAGGCGGCGCACGGTGATGCCCGAGTCGCCTTCGTGCTCCCGGGTGCGGATGGCCGCATCGATGCCCGCCTCGATGAAGCCGGGGTAGCGGTTGGCCGCGGTGATCTGCACGGTGAGCTTGGGGTAGCGCCGGTGGAACTCCGGCAGCGCCGGCGCCAGGTGGATCATCGCAAACGACACGGAGCTCGTGATGCGCAGCACCCCGCTGGGGTTGGTGCTGGCCGAATTGACCTCGGCCTCGGCCTCCGCCATCTCGGCCAGCATGCCGCTGCAGCGCTGGTGGTAGCTGCGCCCGGCGTCGGTCAGCCACATACGGCGCGTGGTGCGCTCCACCAGCCGCGCGCCCAGCCGTTCCTCGAGCCCCGTCAGGTAGCGGCTTGCCGCCGCGTTCGACAGGCCGAGCCGCTCGGCCGCCTTGGTGAGGCTGCCCAGCTCCGCGACCTGCACGAAAAGTTCAATCTGCGCCCAGCGGTCCATGCTCAAAGGATTCTTCCATTTTGAGGAAATGACATTTCATATTTGGCTCTTTTTTTCCGTTCTTTGACGGTACATCATTCGCCCATCGAGGGCCAGGGTTGGTTCACCAGGAGCAAAGCACCGTGCGCAACATCAATGAAGACACCATCACCCAGGCCGTGATCGCCGCGATGTGCCGCTGCGAGAATCCGCGGCTGCTGACGGTCATGACGAGCCTCGTGCAGCACCTGCATTCCTTTGCACGCGAGGTCCGGCTGACGGAGGCCGAGTGGATGGAAGCGATCCGCTTCCTCACCGACGTCGGACACATCACGGACGACAAGCGCCAGGAGTTCATCCTGCTGTCGGACACCCTGGGTCTCTCCACGCTCGTCACGGCGCAGAACAACGCCAAGCCGCCGGCCTGCACCGAGGCCACGGTCTTCGGCCCCTTCTTTGTCGAAGACGCGCCGGTGTACGAGCACGGCGCCGACATCGCCAATGGCGCGCACGGCGAGCCCTGCCACGTCAGCGGCCAGGTGCGCGACCTGGAAGGTCGCCCCATCGCCGGCGCGTGGATCGATGTGTGGCAATCGGACGAGGACGGCCTGTACGACGTGCAGCTTCCCGATGCTTCGGGCACCCACGAGCACCGGGCGCGGGGTCGACTGCGCAGCGGGGTCGATGGGCGCTTTCACTTCCGCTCGATCCTGGCGGTGCCCTACCCGATTCCGCACGACGGCCCGGTGGGTCGCATGCTGTCGGGGCTGGGCCGGCATCCCTGGCGCCCGGCGCACCTGCATTTCATGATCGACGCGCCCGGCTGCGAGCGGCTGATCACCCACATCTTCCGCGAGGGCGACAGCTACCTCGATTCGGATGCGGTCTTCGGCGTGCGCTCGACGCTGGTGGCCGATTGGGTGCGCCACGAGGCCGGCCCGGCGCCGGACGGGACGCACTCCGACGTGCCGTTCCACACGCTGCAGTACGACTTCGTGCTCAACCCCAAGGCACCCAAGGCCGAGGTGCAGGCGTGATCCGGCACATCGTCATGTGGCGCGTCGCAGGCGAGTCGCCGGAAGAAAGGACGCAGGCACGCAAACGCGTCAAGCAGGCCTTCGAAAGTCTAGTCGGACGCATTCCCGGCCTGCACCACATCGAGGTGGGCATCGACCGCAGCGACGTGGACCATGCCTGCGACGCCGTGCTGGTGGCCGACTTCGAGTCGCAGCAAGCACTGGACTCGTACGCGGTCCACCCCGAGCACCTGCGGGTGCGCCAGGAACTCGGTGCGCTGCGCACGTCGCGCCACCAGGTCGACTACCAGCGCTGAGACAGGAGCCTCGCATGCCTTCATCCTTTGTCTACCAGGCGCTGCCGGGCCGCGTCGTCTTCGGCGCAGGCGCCCTGCAGCAACTCGAAGCCGAACTCGACGCACTCGGCGTCCGGCGCGCGCTGGTGCTGTGCACGCCCGACCAGCGGCACGCGGCCGAAGCGATCGCCGCGCGGCTCGGCGCCCGCGCCGCCGGCGTGTTCGACCGGGCGACCATGCACGTTCCGCTCGAGGTGGCGCGCGAGGCACGCGAGGTGGCCCGCGAGCGCAACGCCGACTGCGCCATCGCCATCGGCGGCGGCTCCACCATCGGCCTGGGCAAGGCGATCGCGCTCGACAGTGGCCTGCCGATCGTGGCGATCCCGACCACCTACGCCGGCAGCGAGATGACGCCCATCTACGGCATCACGCAGGACGGCGAGAAACGCACCGGCACCGATGCGCGGGTGCTGCCCCGCACCGTCATCTACGACCCGCAGCTGACGCTGACGCTGCCGGTGGGCCTGTCGGTCACCAGCGGCATCAACGCCATCGCACACGCGGCCGAGGGCCTGTATGCCGCCAACGGCAATCCGGTCACGCGCCTGATGGCGCAGGAAGGCATCCGCGCGCTGGCCTCCGGGCTGCCGGCCCTCCACGCCGACCCGACGGACCTCGAGGCACGCGGCTCGGCCCTGTACGGCGCCTGGCTGTGCGGCACGGTGCTGGCCCACGGCGGCATGGCGCTGCACCACAAGCTGTGCCACACGCTGGGTGGCAGCTTCAACCTGCCGCATGCGCCGACCCACACGGTCGTGCTGCCGTATGTGCTTGCATTCAACGCCTCGCATGCCGAAGAAGCGATGCGCCGCATGGCCGAGGCACTGGGCACGCACGGCAGTGCCGCTGCCGGCGTGTGGGAGCTGGCCCATCGCAACGGCGCGCCAACCTCGCTGCGCCAGCTGGGCATGGCCGAGAGTGATCTCGACCGCGCCGCCGGCATCGCCACCGAGCGCCCGTACTGGAACCCGCGGCCAGTCGACCGGGCCGCCGTGCGCGCCGTGCTGCAGGCGGCCTTCGATGGCGTCAGGCCGGACTGAATTTCCCGTTCTTTTCTTTCGCTCGTTCGTTCATGGCGCAGCCCGGTTGCGCCCCTCAAAAATCTCCAGGAGACAAACAATGAATCCCCCTCAAGCGAATCCGCAACCCGACGCCAACGCGTCCTACGACGTGGCCGTGATCGGCTACGGCCCCACCGGCCTTGTGGCGGCCTCGCTGCTGGGCCAGGCCGGCCACCGGGTCGTGGTCGTCGAACGCTGGCCCACCATGTACGGCCTGCCGCGCCTGACGCACATCGACGGCGAGGCGGCGCGCATCGTCCAGGCCTGCGGCAATGTCGACCAGGCCATGCGCGACTCGCTTCCGCTGCACACCTACCACTACGTCAATGCCACCGGCGAACTGCTGCTGGAGCTGGAGTGGAAAGGCAAGCAGTGCGGCTACGCGGCGCACAACTCGATCTACCAACCCGACATCGAGGACGCCATTCACGACCGCGTGGCCACGCTGCCCAATGTCGAGCTGCTGCGCGGCTGGGAGGCCGTGTTCCTCAAGCAGGGCGCCGACGGGGTGACGGTGGCCATCCAGCGCACGAACAGCGGAAAGGACGGCGCGCCCGAGGCCCGCGAGGAGCAATGGGCCGAGCCTGCGCGCACGTTCAATGCCCGCTACGTGATCGGTGCCGACGGTGCCAACAGCTTCGTGCGCCGCGCGCTGGGCATCGAGCGCAACGACTACGGCCACAAGCACCGCTGGCTGAACCTCGATTCCGAGAACCTGTCGGACGCCGCCGAGCGCTTCAAGCGTCTGACCATCTTCTGCGACCCGGCACGCGGCCACATGTACATGCCCATCGGCGACAACCGCACGCGCTTCGAAGTGCGCCTGCTGGACGGCGAAAGCATCGAGGCGTGGGAAAACCCGGCTCACGGCTGGCGCTGGCTGGGCGAGAAGTACGGCGTCGGGCCGAGCGACTTCAAGTTCCTGCGCCACGTGGTCTACACCTTCCAGACGCGCATGGCCGAACGCTGGCGCGAAGGCAACGTGCTGCTGGGTGGCGACGCGGTTCACGCCATGATGCCCTACATGGGACAGGGCGCCTGCTCGGGCATGCGCGACGGCATCAACCTGGCCTGGAAGCTCGACCTGGTGCTCAGCGGCCGCGCGTCGCCCGCACTGCTGGACAGCTACGAAGCCGAGCGCCGGCCGCACGCCCAGCAGATCATGGAGATGTCGCTGTTCCTCGGCCAGGTGACCAACGAGGACGACGTGGAAAAAGCCGCTGCGCGCGACGAAGCCTTCCGCACCCACACCATGCCGCCGATGCCGCCCTTCCCGAAGGTGGAGAACGGCGTGCTGCACCGCGAGGCCGACGGCAGCCTGCTGGCGTCCACCGGCGTGCCGGGGCCGCAGGCGCTCGTGCGCCGTGGCGAGGCCGAAGGCCTGCTGGATGATGTCGTGGGCCATGGTTTCCTGCTGGTGGCGCACGAGGACCCGACGCCGTTCCTGGGCGCCGGCCAGAAGGCGTTCCTGGATCAACTCGGCTGCCACGTCGTGGTGCTGACCCAGGACGAGCGAGTGCCCGGTGCGGTGGTCGAGCTGGACGGCGAGATGTCCGGGTTCATGGCCGAGCACGGCCTCCAAGCCTACATCGGCCGGCCCGACTTCATCGTCTTCGGCTCCGTGCCCCGCATGGATGCGCTCGCGGCCCTGGTGGACGACCTGCGCAACAAGCTGCACTGGCTCGACAGCGACGACACCGGCGCACGGGCCGCCCCGCTTGCCGCGGAGCAGGCCGCATGAGCAGCGCGCCCTCTTCTCCCTCTTCTTCCGCCACGCTGGCCTTCCAGCGGGCCATGCCGATGACGCGGCTGCTGGACTGCGGGATGGACTTCGCCGACGCCCAGGCCCTGTTCCAGCGCACCAGCGCCGGCGAGGCATGGGACCAGGTGGCCGAGGCACTGGCGCAGGCGCAGCTGGAGTGCGCCCGCCAGGCCGAGGCCGCCGGCCATCGCGTGACGGCGGCCGAGGCCCAGGCGGCGGCGTTGGCCGACCTGTTGTTCGCCCAGATGGCCTTCAACCACGACACCCCGCGCAAGCGTGCCCTCTACCACCAGCTGGCCATGGCGACGCGCCAGCTGTGCGAGGGGTCCGAAGGGCGCATGACGCGGGTCGAGGTGCCCTTCGGCCCGAGCCATCTCGTCGGCTGGCTGGTGCGGCCGCATGCAACGCCGGCGCGCGGCACCGTGCTGGTGTTCGGCGGCCAGAGCGGCTGGGGCGTGGCCTACCTGCCCATTGCCCGCGCGCTCGCGCGACGCGGCCTGGCCACCCTGCTGGCCGAAGGGCCGGGCCAGGGCGAGACGCGCATGAATCAGGGCATCCATGTCGATGTGGACATGGAAGCGGCCTACAGCCAGTTCGTCAACTTCATCGCGAACGACGCCTCGCTCGGTGCGCCCGGCATCTGGGGCAACAGCGTCGGAGGCCTGTGGGCCGCGCGCACGGCCGCGGCCGATGCACGCATTCGCGCCTGCTGCATCAACGGCAGCCTGGCCGCGCCGACGCTGCTGCCCTTCCGGACCTTTGCGGAGCAGGCCGCGGCCATGCTGGGCACCGACGACGAGCAAGCCATCCAGCAGAACTTCGAGCGCATGCGCTTTCGCCCCGGGCGGGACCGCATCGACTGTCCTTTGCTGGTGCTGCATGGCGGTGCCGATCCGTTGGTTCGAATGGAAGACCAGCAACCCTTCCTGGACGCCGCGACGAATTCCGACGTCACCTTGCGCGTGTGGGAGGACGGCGAACACACGATCTACAACCACTCTGCGGAACGAACCGCCTTTGTTGCGGACTGGTTTGCCCAGCGGCTCGCGCCGGGTTGACGCTTCGCCCCCGGCCCCTCAAAGCACCCCAGCCTCATCCCCCTGCACACCGTCGTCCAGCACCGGCACCTCGCTGGCCACCAGTGGCTTGCCGATGGGCGCGCCGGCCTTCCCCACCTGGACCGCCGCCATGTCGGCATCGTTCGGGTACTGCCCCGCAATCCAGTAGTCGAACACCCGCCGGACGATCGGTGCCGCGTGCGCCGCGCCGAAGCCCGCGTTCTCGACGATCGCGGCCACCGCGATGGTCGGGTCTTCGGCCGGGGCGAACGCCATGTACAGCGCGTGGTCGCGCTGGCGCGCCTCCAGGGCCTTGCCGCTCGCGCGCGCCTTCGGGCTCAGGCCCACGGCCTGCGAGGTGCCGGTCTTGCCGGCCGAGGTGTACGCCGCGCCCGCGAACACGCGCGTGCCGGTGCCGCCCTTGGTGACCGCCACCATCGCGTCGCGCACCACCTCGACGTGCTTGCGCGCATAGCCCAGGTCCTGCGCCGGCGGCTGGACCTGCCGCACCACCTCGCCGGTCGCCGTATCGCGGATGGCCCGCACCAGGTGCGGCTGGTAGCGCACGCCGCCGTTGGCCAGCGTGGCGTTGGCCGAGGCCAGCTGCAGCATCGTGAAGCTGTTGTAGCCCTGGCCGATGCCCAGCGAAATCGTCTCGCCCGGGTGCCAGGTCTTCATGTCGGCACGCCGGTAGGCCGCGCGCTTCCACGCCCTGCTGGGCAGCACGCCGCGCGACTCGCCCTGCAGGTCGATGCCGGTGAACTGCCCGAAGCCCAGGGGCGCCATGAAGTCGTGGATCAGGTCCACGCCCATCTCGGCGGCCAGCGAATAGAAATACGTGTTGCTTGAAAACTGGATGGCGCGGTGCATGTCGACGCCGCCCAGCCCGCCCCGGTGGCTGCGGAAGGTGCGCCCGCCGAAGTTGTAGAAGCCCGGGTCGTTCTCCACCTTGTCGGCGCTGCGCTTGCCGGTCTGCAGCGCCGCCATTGCCATGAAGGGCTTGTAGGTGGAGCCCGGCGGGTAGGTGCCGCGCAGCGCGCGGTTGAGCAACGGGTTGTCGGGCGACTCGGTCAGCGCCTTCCAGTTCTCGGTGTCGATGCCCTCGACGAACAGGTTGGGATCGAAGGTGGGCTTGCTCACGAAGGCCAGCACCTCGCCAGTCTTCGGGTCGATGGCCACGAGCGCGCCCCGGCGTTCGCCGAACATGTCTTCCACGAGCTTCTGCAGCTTGATGTCGAGCGACAGCATCACCGTCTGGCCCGGCCTGGCGGGGTGGCGCGACAGGCGGCGCACCGCGTGTCCGCCGGCCGAGGTTTCCATCTGCTCCACGCCGGTCTGGCCGTGCAGCGCCTTTTCGTAGCTCTGCTCGATGCCGACCTTGCCGATGTAGTCGGTGCCCCGGTAGTTGGCGCGCTCGTCTTCTTCCCAGTCGTCCATCGCGGTCTTCTCGCGCTGGTTGATGCGGCCGATGTAGCCGATCACGTGCGCGCCCACCTCGCCGTGCGGGTAGGTGCGAAACAGCCGCGCCCGGATTTCCACGCCGGGGAAGCGGTAGCGCTGCGCCGCGAAGCGCGCCACCTCTTCGTCGCTCAGGCGGGTGCGGATGGGCAGGGAGTCGAAGCTGCGCGAATCCTCGCGCAGGCGCTGGAAGCGACGGCGGTCCCTGGGCGTCACTTCGAGCAGCTCGCCCAGCTCGTCGATGACCGTGGCCATGTCGCCCACCTTCGACGGCGTGATCTCCAGCGTGTAGGCCGCGTAGTTGGACGCCAGCACCACGCCGTTGCGGTCCAGGATCTGGCCGCGGTTGGGAACCACGGGAACGATCGCGGTGCGATTGCTCTCGGCCCGGTCCGCCAGCGTTTCATGGCGCACTACCTGCAGATAGACCAGCCGCGCGCCGATCAGCCCGAATCCGAACAGCACCGCACAGCCGACCACCACCACGCGGCGGCGAAAAAGAGCGAGCTCGGCGGCGGCATTGCGGATTTCATTCATCGGGCGAAACGGGGTGGGGAAAGAAGCGGAGAAGCCAGATAGGAGGCCCTGCTCGCCCGAAGGTTCCGCGTCGGCGGTCGACGAGACGCGATCGTCCGCTCAGGCCCACGCCTCTTCGGCACCGATGCGAACCTGGCGGGTCGGCACCACCTGCTTGAGGCCGTACCCCGTGCGCTCGTCCCCTTCGGAGATCAGCCGCAGCATGGCCTCGCGCAGCGCGGGGCACACGCCTGTGCCTGCGTGCAGGTCACGAAAGAACCGCATCGTGGCGCCCGCCACCACCTCGGCCATCTGCACGCCAGCCGCTTCGTGCGATTGCCTGAAATCGAGGGCGACCACGTCCTCGAAGCGGTGGTCGGACGGGGGCGTGCACAGCAGTTCCATCGCACGGTCCGCTCCTTCGGCCGCGGCCTTCCCCTGGCCCAGGATGCGTTGCACCTCGAAATTCTGGTCGTGCACCAGCCGGACATCGGCCAGGCAGTGCCGGTAGTAGAGGTGGATCCGCGCGTAGATGCGCATGAACGACGTCAGGTTCGGCAGCGTCCAGGCCTGCGTCGACGACGTGTTGAGCTCGGGAGGCGGAAGAAACTCCAGCCAGGGCTGGTGCTGGGCCTCGCTCAGCGCGTGGTACTCGGTGTTCGCCGCTTCGACGATGCGGCCGAACCCTTTCGCGACCTGCGCCGCGGCCTCTTCCTCCTCCTCGGCGGTTTGCGTGGCCAGGTCGCGCAGGCTGGCAAACGATGCGTGAAGTGTTCCAGCCTCGGGCGTCAGGCAGGACGCGACGAAGCTGTCCAGCACCTGCGCATCGGCATGGACGTGCAGGAAATCCGCGACGGCGTTCCTGAGGAAGTCGAGCCGCATCGACTCGGGGTAGCCAAGGCAGGACGGCAGCAGCTGGAACGACGTGATGCAGCTGCAGATGAAGTAGCGCTTGTCGACCAGCTCCACGAAAAGCGGGGCTCGCCGGTCGAGCAAGGCGTGGATCACCGCAGCGGAGAACTCCGGCCTGGATGCCAGCGATCGGGCACCGGGTTCGCCCGAGGGAATGCGGTGGCGATCGCGCAAGGCCTGGAGGCGTGCATCCCACTCCTCTTCGTCCTGCAGCCCCACGCCCGCCAATGCAAAGTAGGGTTGCCGCTTGAAGTCGTAGCCCGTGCCGCTGTCGACCATGTCGCCGCTGTGGCCGCTTTCGTCGATGTAGATGGTGGTCATGGCGCGGGGCAAACGCCTCGCGTCGGGTCTCCCTTCGCCCTCGCGAGGCGGTGCGGGACGTCGGCGGGACGAAGCGTCGTCAGTTCTTCATCGATGCCGAGCAGATCGTTCAGGACGAAGCGCAGTTCGCGCAGAGGTGCTTTGTAGGTCGCAGGAGGTGACATGCAAGAATGACGAGTGCGCGCGTTGGCCTTGGATTGAAGTGAGGTTCGGGGCTCGCGGCCACCGGCTGCCTTGGGTTGGAAGAAAGAAGTCTAGGAAATCGACCGGGCAGGCATGTTCAGTTTTCGGGACGCACCCCGAGGCCTCGATTTCCCTCTGCAACGAGGCCCTCCTCCTTGCGTGCGCCGTCCCGGTGTTCGCTTTTCAGCCATGACGACCGCCCTCAAACCCCGACGCAAGCCCTCCCAGTCACGCGCATGGATGACCTCCATCGCCATCCAGGACGCGTTCGTGCTCCTGCTGCTGGAAAAGGGCTACGAGAAGACGTCGATGCGCGACATTGCCAACGTGGCCGGCGTCAGCGTCGGCAGCGTCTACCAATACTTCCCCGGCAAGGAAGCGGTCGCGGCCATGACGGTGCGCACCTGGGTGCGCAAGCTCTCGACGGCGCTGTCGAGCGCGGTGGACGAGGTCGTCCAGGCGGAAGGCCAACGCACGCTGCGCGAGATCACGCGTCTGCTGGCGCAGACCCAGGTGCACACGATGCTCGAGGGCGGCGGACGCTGGCGGGTGCTGAGCTCCATCGAGCGCCGCGTCTCGCCGCAGCTCGTCTACAACCGCCTGTACCAGCACAACGTCAACCTCTTCGGCAAGGCACTGACGAGCGCGGTGGACTGGCCCGAAGGGCTGCACGATGCGCGCGTGGCCTTCGGCGCCTACACCGTCGTCGATGCTTTGGTGAAGCAGACGCTGCTGGTGAGCGCCGTGTTGCCGAGCGCGGACGTCATGGTTCAGGAGGTCCTGCTGGCATTGGACGGGTATCTGCAAGCCGTGTGCCAAAGCCACGCGCGCCGAGAATGAGCGTAGGCCCGAATATGCGAGTGAG
This sequence comes from Variovorax sp. GW821-FHT09D04, assembly GCF_059416405.1. Classification (NCBI taxonomy): domain Bacteria; kingdom Pseudomonadati; phylum Pseudomonadota; class Betaproteobacteria; order Burkholderiales; family Comamonadaceae; genus Variovorax; species Variovorax sp. GW821-FHT09D04. The sequence continues at coordinate 365,850 of NZ_JBWKPA010000001.1, read as the reverse complement.
GCTGCCCAAGCCGGTCAGTGCGGCCATGCTCATGCAGGCCGTCTCCGAATTGATGAGTACAGACGTCACCTCGCAGTTCAATGCGACGACCACACCAAGGGTCGCGATGTCACCGCCACCATCCGCCATCGTCCCACAGGCCTGAATCCTCGATCGCCTGCCGCGCGAGCTTGTGCTCGCGGGCGCTTTTCAACCCCACCATCAGGCGCCTCAGGGGGCCGGGCTGACGCAGGAGACTCTGGATGTCACCGTGCGCCAGCGTTGGCATCTGAAACATGGCCAGGCTTTCGAGCGCCGGTGCACAGGCCACCCACCTCAGGTTCTTCAGCCCCACGTTGTTGAGGACGATCAGCGCCAGATCCTCGAGCGCAGCCAACGAGGGCAAGCTGGCAAGGTGTGGCTGATCTTGCGCGGTCAACCTTTGCAGTGTCTCCAGTTGGCTGACGACCGACAGGTCCGACAAATCCTTGATCCGCAGCAGTGCCAGGTGTCTCAGGGCGTTCAGGCCCGCAAGCGTGTCCAGGTTCTGCGCGCTTCCGAATCCCAGTTGAAGCGCATGCAGGTGGGGAAGATGCCGTAGAAAGACCAGGTTCGACAGAGGCATCCCCATGAGGGACACCTCATTCAAGGTCGACAGCTTTCCAATCACCTCGAGGCCATGCGTGTGGCCGGCAACCACGAGTTGTCTCAGATGGGAAAAGCGCTCCAGTCCGAAAAGATCGGTCTTCTTCGTTTTCGTCTTGCCGATTCGGAGTCTTTGCAGGTCTGCGGGCACTGCGTTCAACACACCCAGTGAATCTGCTTCGTACACATCAAAGACGAACTCCTTCAGCTTCGGCAAGGCCTCTATGGCATGCGCATTGCTGACGCGAGTGAGGCAGTCAAGGCTCAACCTTTCGACATGGGGCATGAGCCTCAGGCAAGAGAGATCGCACACGCGCGCGTAGCTTCCATACATCCGCCATGTGATGTCCGGCCGATCCCTGAAGAGATCCTCGTTCAGGATTTCCAGCAGCGAAGGCGGCACCTCCAGTGCGGCGGAAAATTGCAGGATGGACACCTCGCCGTTTGCCGCCAGTTGCCGGACCTGTTCTCTTGTCCAATCAAGCTTCAGTTCGATGCGTTCCGACATGGGGTTGACGTTTTCAATGGATCAAAAGCCGGCGAGTGACCGGCATGCGCTGCGGACGACGATTCAGCGCCGCACTGACCGGCCGCGCCCGATGCCGTAATACGCGATGCCGGCAGCTTCGACCTCGGTGGCGTTGTAGAGGTTGCGGCCGTCGAAGATCGCGGGCGCCTTCAATGTGCTGGCGATGCGCGCCAGATCGGGGCGACGAAACACGGGCCATTCGGTCACGAGCGCCAGCACGTCGGCGCCCCGCAATGCGTCTTCGGGCGTGTCGCACCAGCGCACATCGGCGCGCTCGCCGACGATGGCGCGCGCATTCGGCATCGCCGCCGGGTCGTGCACCCGCACGTGCGCGCCCGCCGCCCACAAGCGCTCCAGCAGCACGAGGCTCGGCGCATCGCGCATGTCGTCGGTGTCGGGCTTGAAGGCCAGGCCCCAGAGGGCGATGGTCTTGTTCGCGATGCGGCCTTCGAAGTGATGCGTCATCAGGTCGAAGAGGCGCCCCTTCTGCTCGTGGTTCGCGGTCTCGACGGCCGCGAGGAGGCGCAGCGGCTGCCCTTCGCGATCGGCCGCATGCCGCAGCGCCCGCACATCCTTCGCCAGGCACGAACCACCATAGCCCACGCCCGCTTGCAGGAAGTCGGGGCCGATGCGCCGGTCCGAACCGATGCCGCGGCGCACCATCTCGATGTCGGCGCCCGCATGCTCGGCCACGCGCGCCATCTCGTTCATGAAGCTGATGCGGGTCGCGAGCATCGCGTTGGCGGCGTACTTGGTGAGCTCGGCGGAGCGCCGGTCCATCACCAGCAGCTGCTTCGCCGGGTCGCGCACGAAGGGTTCGTAGAGCCGTGTCAGCAGGTCGATGGCCGCGGGGTCCGTCGCACCAATCACCACGCGGTCGGGCTGCCGGCAATCGCGCACGGCCGAGCCCTCGCGCAGGAACTCGGGGTTCACCGCCACCGCGACGCGATGGGCCGCACCGCGCTGCGAAAGCGCCGCGCGCAGCACGGCCTCGACCTGCTCCGCGGTGCCAACCGGTGCGGTGGACTTGCAGACGACCACGGCATCGCGGTCCCGGTGCTGCCCGATGCTGCGGGCCACGGCCATCACATGCCGCAGGTCGACATCGCCTTGTGCATCGGCCGGCGTGTTGACCACGATGAAGAGCACGTCGCCGTGCAGGCTCGCCGCGCGCTCGTCGGCCGTGAAGCGCAGCTTCCCCGTCGAGAGACCTGCGGACACCAGCGCCTCCAGCCCCGGCTCGTGCAGCGGCATCCGGCCCTGCTGCAGCCCCTCGATGCGGCCGGCATCGGCATCCGCGCACAGCACCTCGTGCCCCGCTTCGGCCATGCAGGCGGCGAAGCTGAGGCCCACATAACCGGCGCCGAAGATGGCGAGCTTCATGCGTAAGCCCCTCCCTTCAGGCACTGGCAGCCGCGGCGGTTGTGAGATAAAAGCAGGATGCAAGCCTTCAAAACAATGTCCCGACAGGAAAATTCGATGATGCCCGATCACGTTGCCGCGCGTTGCGCGCTGGTCCTGGAGACCAACAACCTGCGCGGCGGAGCGGATGCCGAAGCCGCCGCAAGCACCAGCCTGCAGCGCCTGATCGCCCTGTTGGCCAAGCAGAAGCTGCCGCTCACGGCCCTGGCCCAGGTGGTCATCACGCACGACGGACTGAGCGCAGCGTCGTGCGAGGCCGTCATGGCGCTGGCGGGCCGCCCCATCGACTTCGTGCGCATCGACGCCGCCACCGGCTACTACGACGCCAAGAACGTCGGCTTCGCGGCCACCGATGCGACGCGCTGCGACCACGTGGTGTTCGCCGATGCCGATTGCCTGCCCGACGACGACTGGCTGCTGCAGATGCTCACGCCCTTCACGCGCGGCGCCGACGCGCCCGCGGTGGTGGCCGGCCGCACGAGCTACGTGGCCAACATCGTGGGCACCGCGCTCACGACCATCGACTTCATGTACTTTCCCAATGCCGACCACGCGGGCGCGACGAGCAACTTCTACGCGAACAACGTGGCCTTTCGCCGCGACGTGTTCGAGCTGCACAGCTACCAGGCGCTCGATGGCGTGTACCGCGCGCACTGCCAGGTGCTGGGCATGCGGCTGAAGGCGGCCAACGTTCCCATTCACTACGCGGCCGCGGCCCACACCGAGCACCGCCTGCCCGACACGCGCGCCGAAGCGCTCAAGCTGCGCTGGATGCGCGGGCAGGACACGTACTCGCTCACGCCGCACCTCCTGCGCAGCTATGTGTCGGCGCGCTGGCAGTGGCTCGCGAAGAGCGGGCCGATCGGGCCGCTGTGCGTGCTGTTCACGCGGCTGGGTTTCAGCGTGCGCGCGCTCAACCACCAGGACCTGCCTCCCCTGCGCGGCCTGCGCTGGCTCGCGGGCGTGGCGCTGATCGTGGGCTTCTCGGCCATCGACATGCTGGGCGCCCTCGCGCGCGGCATCGGCCTGCACACGACGGGCCGCACGAACGCGGATGCGCAGGCGCTGTCCTACCATCGCCCGACATGAACAAGAAAAACATCTTCAGCCTTCTCGTGCTGGCCGGCGCATGCGCCACGGCAGGCGCCGCCGACTTCACCGGGCGCGGCGTCTTCAACTTCAAGTCCGACAGCGGCTGCCCCTTCTCCGCGCTCGCGGGCCCCGCCAACGAGTGCAACCGCCTCGCCCTCGACGACGCCGACACGCGCGCCGCACTCGACAGCACGGCGCACACCCTGCGCTTTGCGAACCCGCGCAGCTACGGCCGCAAGACCATCGTGGGCGACGTGCTGCTGCAAGGCTCCGGCCAGTCGCGCCACAGTGGCCAGCCCGTGCCGCTGACCTTCCATGCGTTGCTGAGCCGCTCAGGCAACGAGTGGTCGGTGAGCAGCCATGCGCACTCGCCCGTCGGTGGCGAGTTCAGCGACATCCGCATCGACCCGTACCAGGTCGTGGTGATCGAAGGCGGCGCCGAGCGCGTGGTGCTCACGCCGGCGCAGATCGCCGAGACGCTCTCCAGGCCCTCGATCGCCGCGCGGCTCGCCAACGAGTTCGTGCAGGTGCGGGACAACCGCAAAGGCGGCGCCACCGATGCGGACATCACTGTCGGGCTGGGGTTGAGCCGTGCCTCCAAGTCGGTGGCCCGCGCGCATTTCCACGCGCCGGGGGCCAAGGGCAGCGAGCTGTCCGAAACGATGCGGCAAGGCGACTGGTCGCTCGAGCTGCAGGCGCTGAGCGGACAGATTCCGCGCCAGGTGGTGCAGCGCGACCTGTTCCTCTATGGCCTCGAGTCGCAGTCGCTGCTGCTGCCGCTGATGCAGCGTGGCTTCCACAAGAACGAGAAGCTGGTGCTCGGTGCCGCGGGCGGCAAGGGCTACGTGCGCTACGACGGCCAGCAGCGCGAGTTCGCCGGTGCCGATGCATCGGCGCGCGCCTTCCTTCAAGGCAGCTTCATCGGCCTCGTGCTCGGTTGGCAGCAACTGCAGCCGCAAACCCCGGTGGCCAAAAAATCCGATGGACGCTGACACTGCCCCGGCGAACGCGGCATTCGACTGCCTCGCACCGCCGCAACTGCGTGGCTGGCCGGCGCTGCAGGCCCGGCTGGTCCACCACATCAAGCGCGCCGCGCTGCGCCAGATGCATGCGAGCCGCGCCGGTGAAGTGATGTTGTTGCGCCTTTATCTGATCGGCGAGGAATCGTCCGAGCAGGCGCTGCAGCGCGAGCTGCGCACCAACGCGCCCGAGTGGCTCACACGTCAGCTCGACCAGCACCTGGCCGACGAGCAACTGCATGCGCGGCTCTTCGCCGACGCCATCGTCGCGCGCGGCAGCACCGCGCAGGCGGCCGCATCACCGGAAGAGGCACCGCAGCCCGACTGGCTGAGCCAGCGCAAGCTCGCGCGCTGGCAGCGCCTCATCCAGCGCCATGCGCCGCACTTCGCGCACGGTGGCCTCGTGCCAGCGTATGCGATCGGCCTCGCCGCCGAGCAGATGGCCTCGCGCATCCTGCAGCGCCACTGCGCGCTGATCGGCGCACGGCACGCGCTGCACCCACTGCTCACGCGCGTGCTGGCCGACGAAGACCGCCACATCCGCCTGTGCAGCCACACGCTGCAGCGCTGCGTGGCGCCGCATGAGGAAGCGAGGCTCGCACAGCTGATGCGCGAGGTGCGCGACACCGAGCGCGGCTTCGGCATCACCGGCGCGCTGGGCATGTACCTCGCGGGCGTGGCCTTGCGCCTGCGCCCCGGCCGTGCGCGGCCGGTGGCGGCCTGAGTCCGTCGATGCCGCCGCGCATCGTCTACCTCGCGACTGCGGACGCGCGCGGCCACCTGATGCGCGTGCAGCTGCTCACGCATTCGCTGCGCGCCGCGGGCGCCAGCGTGCAGGTGCTCACCACCTCCGACGAAGGCGCGCGTTTTCTTGCCGGCTTCGGCATCGAGGCGCCGGTGCTCTCGCGCCACTACGCGGTGCAGTTCGACCGCGAGCAGAACATGCTGCGCCGCGAAACCGACCGCAACGTGGCGCACTACGTGTTCCGTCCGGAGCGCATGCTGCGCGACATCCTTCGGCTGCGCGCGTGGTTCCGCGATGCGGACCTGGTGGTGAACGACTCCTTCCACCCCGCGCTGCTGTTCATGGGCTGGATGCCGGTCTGGCGGCGCAAGGTGGTGCATGTGTACGGCGCGAGCCTGCGGCACGCGCTGCAGACCAACTTCAGCGGGCGCATGCCGGCGTGGATGGCGAACATCTTCGGCCGCATCGTCGCGTGGCAGATCGACCGCAGCCGCGCGCGCATCGCGCACGATTTCGCCTACGGCGAGCCGCAGGCCGACGGACGCGGCGGCCACCGGCTCGCCACGCCGGTGGCCGTAGTGGGCGTCGACACGGAAGCGCACGACGACCTCGCACCGCAGGCCGCCGTGTACCTCAACCCGCATTTCAAGGAAGCCGCACTGGCCGACGGCCTGGAGCGCGGGCTGGCCGAGGCGCGCACGCCGGCGCATCTCGTCGGCGAAGGCTATGCACAGCGCGCGGGCTGGCACGCGCAGGACGAGCACTGGATCGAGCGGGCTGCGCGCAGCGCCTTCATCGTCTCCGCGCCCGGCATGGCGGCGCTGTCGGTCGCGGCGGTGTACCGCAAGCCGATCTTGCTGCTGCTGACCGACCAGCCCGAGCAGGCGATCAATGCGCAGCGCGCCGCGCAAATGGGCCTGCACCATCGCATCGTGGTGTGGCAGGGCCGCACCGAGGACTTCGCGCGGGCCGTGACGACGGCTGCCCATGAACTGATCGCGCTGGCCGACGACGGCAGCGGTCCACAAGCGGCGCAGAAAGGCCGCGAGACCGCCATGGCCCGACTGCAGCACTGGACGGTGCTGCTCCACGGCCTCGCGGCTGCGCCGCCTGTTCGATGAATGAACCACCGAGGAAGCTGCGCCCTTCAATGCAGAAACGCCTCGACGGAAATTGCCGGATTCAGGGACTCAATGTCCTCTGGATTCAACGGGGGACGAGGATCGACGTTGCTGTATCAGCATCGCCGTCATGCCGCCTGTGACGATGACCAGCCCGGCAATGGCTGTGGCACTGGGCCGCTCGTCAAGGACCAGCAGGGCGAGCAGCGTCGCTGCGCCGGGAACGAGTGCAGCGAACGTGGCACCGACGGCTGCGCCCAGAATTTGGACGGACTTGCTGAAAAAGAACAAGGCCACCGTGGAGACCATGACCCCCTGATAGAACGCCTGCACACCGATATCGCCCAGCGGCGCTTGCAACAGGTGCACCCCGCGCGTCGCGAGGTAGGCGGGCAGGTAGATGATCATCGAGAACACCGAAACGATGGCGGTGGCGTGCAGCGCCGACGCAGAGAACTGCTTGGACGAGACCGTGTAGATGGCCCACAGCAGCCCGCCCAGCAGGAAGATCAGGTAGGCCCACGGCGAGGAGCGGACGGCGCTGAAATTGTGGAAGCCGACCAGCGCGACCCCGAGGATGATCAGCGCAATGCCCGCCGTCTCCCTGCGCGAGAGCCTGGCGCCGAGTCCCCAAGCACTGATGAGCGCGGAGAACAGGATCATGCTGCCAGGCGTGACCACGGCGAACTGCTCCACCGGCGCCATGCCGAGGCCGAAGGCGACCACCAGCATGTAGGGCGCGCCAATGCCGGCGGTCATGAATGCGATGGCTGTCCAGCTCAGCCCCATGAGACCTCGTCGTACGAGAAACGGCAGCAGCATCACGCCCGAGACCGTGTACCGGATGCAGGTGATGTCGTAGACGTCCAAGGCCGTGTGGGTCAGCCCGAAGCGAGTCACGACCGGGAAGGCGCCCCAGATCAGGGCCGAAGCGAGTCCGAACAGCACACCCACCCATCGACGATCGATGCCGAGTTGGGAAACTGGCGGTGAGGCAGAAAGCCGAGTCATCGAGTGAGGTTCCTTCAGAACGATGGAAGTGTCTTGCCTGGCGCCGCGGGCATCGCCTGCGTGGCGGACGGACTATCATTGACAGTATTGTCAAGTTTGACGCTGTTGTCAAAAATAGAAAGCGCGAGGATTTCTCATGGCAGGAGTCAGGCAGTTCGATGAGGCCAAGGTGTTGGACGCCGTGCTGGACGTGTTCTGGCAAAAAGGCTGGCGGGCCACGTCCATGGCCGATCTGGCAGAGGCCGCCGATGTGCAGCGCGGTTCGCTCTATCACGCCTATGGCGGCAAGGAGGAGCTGTTCTTGCTGGCCTTCGAGGCTTACGCCACCAGGTTTCTGGACAACGCGCGCACAGCCCTCGACAAACCCCGTGCAGAGACGGCGTTGCGCGCCTTCTTCAAGGTCGCGATCGCCAACATGACGCAAGGCGTACCGCCTCGGGGCTGTCTCACCACGAAGACGGCAACGGAGGTCGATGGTGCAGGCCCGCGCATCCAGGAGCGGCTGCGTCAGTTGCTCGACGAGCTCCAGGGCGTCGTCTCAGCCGCCATGTCGAAGGAAGACATGTCGACACAGCTTTCGCTGTCCCCCAAGGAAACCGCGCAGGTTGTCATCACATTCACCCGAGGCCTGGCAGTGATGGAGCGGGTTTATCAGAACGCGCCGTCTCTGCATCGGATGGCTGACGCGGTGATCAAGGCCTTGGTTCCGAATGTGAAGCGCCGAACGAGCTGACGCCGTTGCACGGAGCCGCCGGGTGCAGGCGTCGACCGGAAAGGCTCAGCGGTTCGAGCATCGCCTGACTCCGCGCGAACAAACGGTCATGCGCTGGATGGCTGCCGGAAAGCGGCCGGCGGAAGCCGGCATCCAGCATGGGCCTTTCCGAACGCAACATCGAGAATCACCTGCGGCGTGTCCGCCGACGACAGCCGAAGCCTGAAGGGGGAAAAGGCGCGCCGCTGGCCAAGCACTTGGCCCGCGAGGCGCTCACTGTCATCATCCGCTTCGCGGGCCCGGCGCCTTGGCGGCCGCGGCCATTCGGACACCCGAATGAGAGGAGTCAGCGATGGCAACCTACAGGAGCGCATTGCCGCAGCTCGGCGATGATTTCTTCATGACCGACGGCGGCATCGAGACCACCCTGATCTTTCTGGAGGGGCAGGAACTTCCCGACTTTGCCGCCTTTCACCTGCTCCGGACGCCGGAAGGCGAAAGAGTGCTGCGGAAGTATTTCCGGACCTACGCGGCGCTGGCCAGAAGCTTCGACGTCGGGCTGATTCTGGAAACGGCAACCTGGCGGTCCAATCCAGACTGGGGGAGCAGGCTGGGCTACAGCCTCGAGGAGCTCGCGGCGGTCAACCGACAGCTGGTGGGTCTGCTGGAGGACATCCGCGATGCCTACCAGACCCGCCGGACGCCGATCGTCATCAGCGGATGCCTTGGACCTCGCGGCGACGGCTATGTCCCGGACCGTGCCATGTCGGTGCGCGAAGCGCAGGACTACCATCGTGCGCAGGTCGAGACCTTCGCCGGCACCGCGGCCGACCTGGTGACCGCCATCACCATGAACTACGTCGAAGAGGCGTCGGGGATCGCGCTGGCCGCAAAGCAGGCGAGCATGCCCGTCGTCATTTCCTTCACGGTGGAGACCGATGGCAGGCTGCCGACGGGGCAGTCCCTGGCGGACGCCATCCAGCAGGTGGACGGCGCCACCGCGGGCTATCCGACCTACTTCATGATCAACTGCGCCCACCCCAGCCACTTCCAGCAGGTAGTGCATGGCGACGCGCCGTGGGCCGAGCGGATTCGCGGTCTGCGCGCGAACGCCTCCAGGATGAGCCATGCCGAGTTGAACGAGGCGCCCGAACTGGATGCGGGCGACCCGGTGGAGTTGGGGCAGGCCTATGCCGCGCTCAAGATGCACCGGTTGAAGCGCCTCAATGTCATGGGCGGTTGCTGCGGCACCGACGACCGCCACGTCAAACAGCTTGCAATGGCCTGCCTGCCCTTGTTCCGGGGCGTGGTCTAGCCGTTCACCCAGGGTTTGCACCTGCCCGCCCATCCGGCGATTCAGACGGCCCCTGCGTCTGCGATCCGGATCGTCGGCCGGTCGCGCCACGCGCCGATGCATCAAGCCTCGTGAAATCAACGTAGGCGCGGGCTCAGCCCTCTCTTGACGCCAGGAGCCGTGTGCACAGCTACGTCCGCTTCGCAGCTCTTGCGGTGCATGTCCAGTTTGTCCAGAGATAGTGGGCCTGGCCTGTAGCGCCGCCAAGTGTCCGACCGCCGTACTTCGCACCGTCGCCCCAGTCCCCATGCGCTGAAGTCGACGAACAGTGATCCATTGCGGCCGGCCTGGCGTAGGAAGAAGAGACTCTCCTCCTGCACCCACCGCCATGCCCCAAGCCTCGAGCACCTCCACTGCCATCCATTGGGTTGAACAAGGCCTGGTGCCCGACGGCGCCGTTCGGCTGGGCGTGCGGCGGCTGCTGCGCCAGCGCCTGGTCGAGCTGGACAGCGGCGACCCGGAAGCCGTCGCCCTGCGTTCGGAGGCATTTTTCGATGGACTGCGGGAGGCACCGTTGGCCCTGCTGCCCGAAAAAGCCAACGAGCAGCACTACGAGTTGCCCGCCGAGTTCTTCACAGGCGTGCTGGGGCCCCACCGGAAGTACAGCTGCTGCTGGTGGCCTGAAGGAGTGCAGACGCTCGAGCAGGCCGAGGCGGCGGCCCTGGCCGAGACCTGCGCCCGCGCCGGCCTGGAAGACGGGCTGCGCATTCTGGAGCTGGGCTGCGGCTGGGGCTCGCTGAGCCTGTGGATGGCCGAACACTTCCCACGCTCTCGCATCACGGCGGTCTCCAATTCGCACTCGCAGCGGCTGTTCATTACGACCGAGGCCGCCGCACGCGGCCTAGACAACCTCGAGGTGATCACCTGCGACTTCAATGATTTCGAGACCGGCGAGCGCTTCGACCGGGTCGCGTCGGTGGAGATGTTCGAGCACCTGCGCAACTGGCCGCGCGCCTTTTCGCACGTGGCCCGCTGGTTGAAACCGCAGGGGCGGTTCTTCATGCACGTCTTCGTTCACCGCGAAGCGCCCTACCCGTTCGAGGCGCGCGATGCCAGCGACTGGATGAGCCGCCACTTTTTCTCCGGCGGCATGATGCCGAGCGACGATCTCGCCCTGCGCTGCCAGGACGACTTGCGCCTGCTGCACCGCTGGCGCTGGGATGGCCGCCACTACGCGCGGACCTCGGCCGCCTGGCTGGCGCGCATGGACGCCCAGCGGGTCACCCTCATGCCCCTGCTGGCCGCCGTCTACGGAGAGCGCGACGCGCCGGTGTGGTGGACCCGCTGGCGGCTCTTCTTCATTTCGGTGGAAGAGCTGTTCGGCTACGCCGAGGGCGGCCAGTGGTGGGTCGGTCACTACCTGTTCGAGAAACGGTGATGCTGTCGCTCGCATGCCTGGGTCTGGCGATCGCCCTCGGCCTGGCGGTGCCGGTCTGGGTGTTCAGCGTCGTGGTGCGCGACGCCAGCCTGGCGGACCGGATCTGGCCCCTGATGATCGCGGCGCCGGCCCTGGCCTACGCCGGCGCCCATGCCCGCGCGCTCGACGCCCGCAGCGTCTGGATGCTCGGGCTGCTGCTGATATGGGCTTGCCGGCTGGCGCTGCACATCGGGCGTCGCAACTGGGGCCACGGCGAAGACCGCCGCTACCAAGCCATGCGTGCGCGCAACGAACCACACTTCGGCCTGAAAAGCCTTTACCTCGTGTTCGGGCTCCAGGCGGTGTTGGCATGGATCGTCGGTTGGCCGCTGCTGGCCGCGTTCGCGCACCCGTCGCCCCTGTCCTGGCTGGATGTGCTGGCCCTGCTGCTGGCCGGCGGCGGTGTGGTCTTCGAGGCCGTGGCCGACGCCCAGCTCGCCCGCTTCCTGCGCAACCCGCGCCGCGAGGATGCGGTGATGGACCGCGGCCTCTGGGCCTGGTCGCGCCACCCCAACTACTTCGGCGAGGCCTGCGTCTGGTGGGGCCTCGGGTTGGCAGCGTTGTCGGCGGGCGGATGGGCGATGGCGTGGTGCCTGGTGTCTCCGCTGCTGATGACCGTCCTGCTGCTCAAGGTGTCGGGCGTGGCGCTGCTGGAGCACGACATCGCCGAGCGCCGGCCCGCCTACCGCAGCTACGCGGCACGCACCAGCGCCTTCATCCCCTGGCCGCCGCGGCGCGGCGCCCGTCCATGAAGCACCGCGCCTTGGGGCTGATGCTGGCACTGGTGACCTGCCTGGCGCTGGCGCAGGAAGGCGACGAGGAAGCGGGCGAATGGCACTTCACCGCCATGCTCGATGGCAAGCCGATCGGGACCCATCGCTTTGTCGTCGGCGGCACGGCGGCGACGCGCAGCGTCGACAGTCGTGCCCTGTTCACCGTGCGCATGCTCGGCATCCCGGTCTACCGCTACCGGCACCAGGCCGAGGAGCGCTGGGCCGGCGACTGCCTGCGTGAGCTGCGCGCCGAGACCGACGACGACGGCACCCGCCAGCAGATCGCGCAGCGCTTCGACGGCGACTGCCCGATGAGCTTTGCCTACTGGAATCCCCGGCTGGTGAAACAACAGCGCCTGATCGACCCCCAGACGGGCAAGGTCGAGCCGGTCCGCTTCGAGCCGCTGCCCGATGCGACCCTCGAGGTCCGCGGTCAGCCCGTGCGGGCGCGCGGCTGGCGACTGCAGGCGGCGCAGCAGCGCATCCGCATCTGGTATGCCGCCGACAGCGGACGCTGGATCGGGCTCGACGCCGACACCAAGGGCGATCGCCCACTGAGCTACCGACTGACCTCTCCTGCACGGAGCACCCCATGAAGCCATCCCCGCGTACCTTGCTCGCTGCCTACCTGTGGGCGCTCGTGTGTTTTCTGGTGCTGGACGCCGTCTGGCTGTCGGTCATGGGACCGCGCCTGTACCAGCCCGCGCTCGGTGCGCTGATGGCGCCGCAGGTGGACTGGACGGCGGCGGCGCTGTTCTATGCGCTCTACCTGGTCGGCCTGGTCGTCTTGGCGATCGCGCCGGCACTGGAGGCTGGCGAGCCCGCCGTGGCGTTGCGTCGCGGCGCGCTGCTCGGGCTCGTGGCCTACGCGACCTATGACCTGACGAACCAGGCCACGCTGCGCGACTGGCCCTGGGCCGTCACGGCCGCCGACCTGGCATGGGGCACGGCCGTGAGCGGCGTGTCGGCGTGGGTCGCGGCGCGCCTCACATCCCGACCAGCGCGCCGAAGAAACGCGCAATAGCCCCGTCGAAGCGCAGCCGGCCGTCCAGCGAGGCCAGGCAGATGCACTCGCTGCCGTCCTGGACCACCGGCTGGTGGTTGATCTCGGCATCGGCCGCATCGAAATCGCCGGCGCCGAACAAGGCCCGGCCATCGTGGAAGCGGCCGTGCAGCACCTGGGTGAACTCCTGCCCCTGGTGCGTGTGCTGCGGCAGGTACTTGCCGGCCGCGATGCGCAGAAGAAAGACGTTGGCCTCCGGGGCCTCGGGCACGGTCACACGGCTCCAGCGCATGCCGGGGCCGATCCAGCGCCAGGGCGTGGCACTGCAATGAGCGAGCGCGCGCGGCCAGCGCGCACCGGGCGGCAGCGGTGGGGGCGCGCTGACCCGCACGGGGGCGGGTTCAGCGCCTTCGTGCGCATCGATCCGGGCCCAGGTGCGCGACAGCGCGTCATCGGCAAGCGGGACCGCTTCCAGGTCATCGAGCAGGATGCCGCCCACGGCATCGAGTGCGCGCGCGCGCTCGCGGCACAGCGGGCACAGTTCCAGGTGGCTGGCCAGGACCAGTCGCATGCCAGCCGGCAAGTGGCCGGAGGACCCAGCCAGCAGCAGGTCGTCGTCGGGGTGGTGTCGGATGTCCATCGTCAATGTTCCAGCAGGCGGCGCAGTTGGGCGACCGCCAGGCGCACGCGCGACTTCACCGTGCCCAGCGGAATGCACAGCTGGGCCGCGATGCGGGCATGCGGCGCGTCTTCAAAATAGGAAAGGTGCAGCACCTGCTGCTGCTCGGGCGGAAGCTGGCGCAGCGCGCCGCGCAGCCGTTCGCTCAGGCGCGCGTCGTGCAGCTGGTCTTCGACGGCCGGGTCATCCGAGGGGAGCAGGTCGAAGTCGAACGCGTCCTCAGACGACTGCACACCCTGGCGCCGCCGCAGCACGTCCACACGCAGGTTCCGCGCGATGGCGAAGATCCAGGTCGTGGCGGCCGCCCGGGCCGGATCGAACAGCGCGGCCTTGCGCCAGACGGTGACCAGGGCTTCCTGGGCCAGTTCTTCGGCCTGGATGGCCGGGCTGCCGCTGTGCATCAGGTAGTGCTTGATGCGCGGCGCGAAATGCGAGAACAGCTGCGCGAACGCGTCCCGGTCCTGTCGCTGCGCCACGGCGGCCATCGCCTCGACCCAGAGGTCGTCGGGCAAGGCAGATGGCTCGGAATCGGGGGAGACAACGGTCAAGAGGGACGCTCGACGACTGCGGGGCACCGGAGTGCCCGCAGAGGGGTTGGACGGATCAGGAGCCGCGGTCATGTGCTGTCATACGCAAGGAAGCCGCGTTCGGATCATCGCAGCGACACGCCGGTAATCCAAACGGCCATTTCCTGCGTACAGGCAGCACGACCCGACGGAGACTCTCCATGCTGCCTCTTCTTGCCCCGTCTGCCGCCTTGCCGACGCCTGCCTCCGTGCCTCCCGAGCAGCGCATCGCCGTCGTCGGCACCGGCATCTCGGGCTTGTCCTGTGCCTGGCTGCTGTCCCAGCGCCACGAGGTCACGGTGTTCGAGAGCGAGCCCCGGCTGGGCGGCCACAGCCATACCGTGGACGCGCCGGGCCGGGAAGGCCCGGTGCCGGTGGACACCGGCTTCATCGTCTACAACGAGCCCGCATACCCGAACCTCACCGCGTTGTTCCAGCACCTGGCCGTGCCGACGGCGGCCTCGGACATGTCGTTCGCAGTGAGCCTGGACGCCGGCGGGCTCGAATACGCCGGCACCGACCTGCGCGGCTTGTTCGCGCAAAAGCGCAACCTGGCGCGCCCCCGCTTCTGGGCCATGCTGCGCGACCTGCTGCGGTTCTACCGCGAGGCTCCGCACGATGCGCAGGTCGCAGGCGACCAGGCGCTCGACGACTACCTGGATGCCCACGGCTATGGCCGCGCGTTTCGCGACGACCACCTCTATCCCATGGCTGCGGCCATCTGGTCCACGCCAGCGGCGCAGGTGGGGCGCTATCCGGTTGCCGCCTTTGTGCGGTTCTGCGAGAACCATGGGCTTCTGCAGATCAGCGGCCGCCCCATCTGGCGCACGGTGGTGGGCGGCAGCCGCGAATACGTGCGGCGCCTCAGCCAGCCTTTCGCCGACCGCATCCAGCTGGACCGGGCCGTGCTCGAACTGCATCGCGAGCCGGCGGGTGTGCGGCTTCGCACGAGCGCCGGCTGGTGGCCCGAGCGCTTCGACCAGGTGGTCCTGGCCACCCATGCGGACCGCTCGCTGGCGCTGCTTGACGCGCCCACCGGTGCCGAACGGGCCCTGCTCGGTGCCCTGCCCTACAGCCGCAACCTGGCCGTGCTGCACCGCGACCCCGCCCTGATGCCAACGCGGCGCGCCGTGTGGTCGAGCTGGAACTACCTCGGCACGCGCGGCAGCGGGGCGGCCCCGACGGTGACCTACTGGATGAACCGCCTGCAGCCCCACCTGCCGCAGGGCGCGGCGGCCGAGCCGCTGTTCCTGACCCTGAACCCGGCGATCGACCCGCGGCCCGAGCACCTGATCCGCACAGAGGTCTACGACCACCCGCTGTTCGATGCCGCGGCCATGGCCGCGCAGCGCCAGCTGTGGCAGCTGCAGGGCCAGCGCCGCACCTGGTTCTGCGGCGCCTACTTCGGCGCCGGCTTCCACGAGGACGGATTGCAGGCCGGCCTGGCCGTCGCCGAAGCGCTCGGCGGCGTGCGCCGACCCTGGCGCGTGGCGCAGGAGTCCGGGCGCATCCACCTGCCGCAAGGCGCACAGACCGTCGCCTCATGAATGCGCACGGAGGCTCGGCACTCTACATCGGGCGCGTCATGCACCAGCGGCTGCGGCCGAAGCGGCATCGGCTGAGCTACCGGGTCTACAACCTGCTGATCGACATCGACGAACTGCCGCAACTGCACGCCCGGTTGCGCTGCTTCTCGGTGGACCGGTTCAACCTGTTCAGCTTCCATGCCGCCGACCACGGCGACGGTTCGGGCCGCGACCTGCGGACCCAGGTGGAAGCGCGGCTGCGCGAGGCCGGCCTTCCGACCGGCGGCGCGATCCGGCTGCTGGCCATGCCGCGGCTGCTCGGCCATGTGTTCAACCCGCTCAGCGTCTGGTTCTGCCATGCACCCGGCGGCGCGCTGCAGGCGCTGCTGTACGAGGTCAACAACACCTTCGGGCAACGGCACAGCTACCTGATCCCCGTCGCTGATGACGGCGCGTCCATCGTCGAGCAGCACTGCGACAAGCAGATGTACGTCTCTCCCTTCAACGGCATGGACCTGCACTACCGGTTCCGCGTCGCACCGCCGGGCGAGGCGGTCTCGGTCGGCATCAGCGTGCACGACGCGGCTGGCGCCGTACTCAACGCGCGGCTCGACGGCCAACGCGCCCCCCTGAGCGACCTGGCGCTGCTGCGCGTGTTCATCACGCATCCGTTGCTGACCCTCAAGGTGGTGGCCGCCATCCACTGGCAGGCCCTGCGTCTGTGGATCAAGCGCGTGCCGCTGCATCCGCGACCGGCTGCCCCCGACCACGACCTCACCATCGTTCCTTCGAACAAGACCCCATGAGCCTGACCACACCTTCCGCACCCGCGCTCGATGCCGCGCCGGTCTTCTCGCCGCTGCGCCGGCTGCTGGCCCGCACGCGTTTCGGCCGGCTGTCCTTGAGCCTTCCGGGCGGCCGGTGCATCGAGGTGGCCGGCCGCGAACCCGGGCCGCACGCGAGCCTGCGCCTGCTGAGCTGGCGCCCTCTGCTGCGCCTGGCGCTGCAAGGCGATCTGGGCCTGGCCCTGTCGTTCCGCGATGGCGAGTGGGACAGTCCGGACCTGCTGGCCTTGTTCGAATTCGGCCTGGCCAACGAGTCGGCCTGGGGATCGCTGCTCAAGGGGCGCGGGCTGGCGCGCTGGGCGGCGCGGCTGCGGCACCTGACCCACGGCAACAGCCGGCGCGGAAGCCGGCACAACATCGCGTTCCACTACGACCTGGGCAACGCGTTCTACCGGCACTGGCTGGACGACAGCATGCTGTATTCGAGCGCGATGTTCAGCGATGCCGACGACGACACGCTGGAAGCCGCCCAGGCGCGTCGCCTCGCTGCCATCGCCGACATGCTCGACACCCCGCAAGGGGGCGACGTGCTCGAGATCGGCTGCGGCTGGGGAACGCTGGCCGCGAGCCTGGCCCACCGGCACGAAGCGCGCATCACCGGCGTCACGCTGTCGAGCGAGCAACTGGCCTTCGCCCGCGAACGCGCGCAGGACTGGGGCGTGGCCGACCGGGTCGACCTGCGGCTGCAGGACTACCGCGACGTGCAGGGCCGGTTCGACCGCATCGTGTCCATCGAGATGATCGAGGCCGTCGGCGAGGCCTACTGGCCCACCTACTTCGCCACCTTGCGCGAGCGCCTCAAGCCCGGTGGCGTCGTGGTGCTGCAGGCGATCACGATCGCCGATGCGCAGTTCGACAGCTACCGCCAGGGGACCGATTTCATCCAGCACTGCATCTTTCCCGGCGGCATGCTGCCCAGCCCGCGCGTGCTGCGGGAACAGGCGCAACGCGCAGGGTTGGTGATCGAGGCTTCTCGCTGCTTCGGCAAGGACTACGCGCGAACCCTGGCAGAGTGGCGTCGCCGATTCCTCGACGCCTGGCCGCAGATCGAGCCACTCGGCTTCGACGCCGCGTTCAAGCGCTTGTGGACCTACTACCTCTCCTACTGCGAGGCCGGCTTCCACGCGGGGCTCGTCGACGTCGGCCTCTACCGGTTGCGCGTGGCTGAAGCCGGAACTGCCTGATCGGTCGGCGCAGTGCGAACCGCCCCCTTCCGCCTTCTTAACAGGGTGACGCACCGCAATTCCGGCTGTTCTGAAATATCCTGTGCGAACGCAGCAACTGCTGCCCGTATTGCGCGGCCTGCCGGGACAATGCCGATGAGGCTGCCAGAGACGCGGTCCTGGACGCGATTCTTCTGGCTTGCGATAAGCCCGCCTTCGGCGACTGGGCGACAACTGCCGGTAGCTGTCGCTCAACCCACGCCTGCCATGCGTGTCGCAGCCTATGAGCGGCAGTGGAGCTGATCACGTCGGATGGCCACCGAGTGACCGTGATGCACCGGGCTCGGCGGCCGTGAAGCGGTGCCGAAGCTTCCGCCCGGCTGGCTACAGTCGGCCAACCTTCAAGTGCATCAGCGAGCACTGGACCTGCAACTGAAGCGGCCTTCTCGAAAGCTACAGCGGCTCGTCATCCATCCGCGGCTGTGACTCTCTCGTCAGCGTCTTGGCCAACAACCGCAAGGTGCTTGCAGAGGCTGCCGTGGCCTCGGAAAGAACGGCTCCACGCCGATAGGCCAGCCCCAGGTCCATCGAGGGCACCGCACTCGACACCACCGTCCTGCGAATGCGCCCCCCATCGTGCGACCAGGGGCGAAACACCAGGTCCGACAGGATGGTCACACCCACGTTCTGTGCGACGAGGCTGCGCACGGCCTCGATCGATTTGGTGCGGAACACGACCTTGGGCTTGAGCTTCATCGCGCTCCAGTAGCGGCCCACGGTGTCCACGTGCTCGTCCATGTCCAGCAGCACGAAGGGCATCTGCGCGATCTCGCGCAGCGACACCGACTTCTGCGCCACCAGCGGATGGTCGAACGAAGTCCACAGACGACGCTCCGACTTCAGCAGGTTCTCGCGCCGGATGTCCGGCGCGCGCGAGAGGTTCGACACCAGGACCACAGCCAGGTCGAATTCGCCGCTGCGCAAGCCGTTCTCGATCTCGAGCCGGTTGCGCTCCACGGGCTCGAATTCGACCAACGGCAGTTGCCTGCGCATCGCGCCGATGATCTTGGGCAGCATGTATTCGGACACGGTGTCGGTGATGGCGATCTGCACCCGCCCCTCGACCGAGGACACCGAGTTGCGCGTCTCCTCCACCGCCGCATCGAGCGTGTGCAGCATGTGCTCCGCATGCCGCAGGAACCCCTCGCCCTGCACCGTGAGCCGCAGCCCGTCGGAGTGTCTCGTAAAGAGCTGCACCTTCAGCGTCGACTCCAGGTTCTTGAGCGAAGTGGTCAGCGACGGCTGGCTCACATAGCAGCGCTGGGCTGCGCGGGACACCTGCCCCGTGTGCGCTGCGGCCACGAAGTGCTGCAGCTGCTTGATCGTTATCGACATAGATACATCCTATATCGCTCTATTGAAAATAGAGATTATGAATTGTCGATGGCAATTCCTAACATCCGGACAGCACGCCATTTCAGGCGTGTGACGAGGACGCCCACCGTTCCAGCAGCAGTAGCAGGAGACCCCCATGCCATCGACATCACACACTTCCGCCGGCCACGGCGCCCACCCTTCTGTACCCCAGGAGGCTTCGACCGATGCCGGGCTGTTGAGCCGCCTGGGCCTGCGCTTCACCGCCTGGGCCGAGCGCTGGTTTCCCGACGCTTTCGTGTTCGCGGCCATCGCCGTGGTGGTGGTCGCGGGCGCCGCGCTCCTGAACGGGTCGAGCCCGCAAGCGGTGGCCAAGTCTTTCGGCGACGGCTTCTGGAGCCTCATTGTTTTCACGATGCAGATGGCGTTGGTGGCCGTCGGCGGCTACGTGGTGGCGACCTCGCCGCCGGCTGCGCGACTCATCCGCAAGCTGGCCGCACTGCCCGTGTCGGGGCGCCAGGCCATCGCGTATGTGGCGGCGATCAGCATGATCCTGTCACTCTTCAACTGGGGCATCTCGCTGATCTTCAGCGCGCTCTATGTGCGCGCGCTGGCCGGCCGCCTCGACCTGCGCATGGACTACCGCGCCGGCGGCGCGGCGGCCTACCTCGGCATGGGCGCGACCTGGGCGTTGGGGCTCAGTTCGTCGGCGGCGCAGTTGCAGGCCAACGCCAGCAGCCTGCCCAAGAGCATTCTTGACATCACCGGCGTGATCCCGTTCAGTCAGACCATCTTCCTGTGGCAGTCGGTCGCCATGGCGCTGGTGCTGATGGTCGTGTCGGTGGCCATCGCACTGTGGTCGGCGCCCGACGCGAAGCACGCGGTCACGGCGCAGGACCTGGGCGTGGACCTCACGGAAGCCAAGCCCGCTTCCCCAGAGTCCGCCGAGCGCCGCCCCGGCGAGTGGTTCGAGCGCAGTCCGCTGCTCACGCTGCTCCTGTGCGCGCTGGGTTTCGGCTGGCTGGCGCAGGAGTTCATGGCCAAGAGCCCGCTGATCGCGATCTCGGGCCTCAACACCTACAACCTGCTGTTCCTCATGATCGGGCTGCTGCTGCACTGGCGCCCGCGCAGCTTTCTCGACGCGGTGTCGCGTTCGGTGCCGTCGACGGCGGGCGTGATCATCCAGTTTCCTCTGTACGGCGCCATCGCGGCCATGCTGACCGGCGCCAAGGGCGACGCAGGCATCACGCTGTCGGACCGCATCGCGCATCTGTTCGTGAGCATCTCCAGCGTCGACAGCTTCGCCGTGGTGATGGGCGCGTATTCCGCCGTGCTGGGCTTCTTCATTCCCTCGGGTGGCGGCAAATGGATCATCGAGGCGCCCTACGTCATGCAAGCGGCCAACGACCTGAAGGTCCACCTGGGCTGGGCCGTGCAGGTCTACAACGCGGCCGAGGCGCTGCCCAACCTGATCAACCCGTTCTGGATGCTGCCGCTGCTGGGCGTGCTGTCGCTGAAGGCACGCGACATCGTGGGCTTTACCTTCCTGCAATTGCTGGTGCATGCACCGCTGGTGCTCTTCATGCTCTGGGCCTTCGGGCGCACGCTGAGCTATGTCGCGCCGGTGATGCCTTGAGTCACGCAGATACCGGATGCAAGTGATGACGACGACGGCGCCCACGCAAACCAAGCAGGGCTACTGCACGCTCTGCCGTTCGCGCTGCGGCACGCTCAACGAGGTGCGTGACGACATGCTGGTGTCGGTGAGGCCCGACGCTTCGCACCCCACCGGCCAGGCGATGTGCATGAAGGGCAAGGCCGCGCCCGAACTGGTGCACAGCCCGCACCGGCTGCGCTACCCGATGCGCCGCACCAGGCCCAAGACCGAGGCGGATCCGGGCTGGGTGCGCATCGGTTGGGACGAGGCACTGGCTGAGACCGCGCAGCGCCTGGGCGCCATCAAGGCCGAGAGCGGTGCCGAGTCGGTGGTGTTCGCAGTGACCACCCCCAGCGGCACGCCGCTGACGGACAGCATCGATTGGATCGAGCGCTTCGTGCGCCTCTTCGGCAGCCCCAACATCTGCTACGCGACCGAGGTCTGCAACTGGCACAAGGACTTCGCGCACGCCTTCACCTTCGGCTGCGGCATGCCCGCGGCCGACTACGCGCAGGCCGAACTGATCGTGCTGTGGGGGCACAACCCAGCGAACACCTGGCTGGCGCAGGCCAACGCCATCGGCCGTGGCCGCGCGAACGGGGCGAAGATGGTGGTGATCGATCCGCGCCCTACCGCGCTCGCGCGGCAGGCCGACACCTGGCTGCCTGTGCGGCCGGGCACCGATGCCGCATTAGCGCTGGGGCTGATCCACCTGCTGATCGCGGACGCGCGCTTCGACGAAGGCTTCGTGCGCGCGTGGACCAACGCACCGTTGCTGGTGCGCAGCGACAACGGACACTTCCTGCGCGAGCAGGACCTGTGGCCCGATGCCCAGGGCAACCGCTTCATGGCTTGGAACGACGCGCTCGCCTGCGCGGTGCCCTATGACACCGAGCAGGCAGCGAAATCCCAGGACGCAGCCCACTTCCGCCTGCGCGGCGCGGTCGAGATCGATGTGGGCGCACATCGCGTGTCGTGCGCGCCAGCTTTCGAACTGCTGGCCCAGGGTTGCACCGACTACACGCCGTCGAATGTCGAACGCATCACCGGCGTTGCTGAAGCTTCGTTGCACGCAGTCGCCGACCTCTTCGGCACTTGCCGCCGCGTGGCCTATCACGCCTGGACTGGCATCGGCCAGCACACCAACGCGACGCAAGCCGAGCGCGCTGTCGCCACGCTGTATGCGTTGTGCGGCAGCTTCGACCGCATCGGCGCGAACCGCGTTCGCGTCGGTCCGCGCGTCAACGCCGTCAACTCGCTCTCACTGCTGCCCGACGCGCAGCGCGCCAAGGCGCTCGGCCTGGCGCAGCGCCCGATCGGCCCTCCCGCACACGGCTGGGTGACGGCGCGCGACACCTACCGCGCGATTCTCGAAGGCGAGCCCTACAAGGTGCGCGCGATGATGGCCTTCGGCACCAACCTGCCCGTATCGCAGGCCGACACGGCGCTCGCGCACCGGGCGCTGTCGCAGCTCGAATTCCACGTGCACTGTGACTTGTTCGAAACACCCGCCGCCCGGTACGCCGACATCCTGCTGCCGGTCAACACCCCCTGGGAGCGCGAAGGCCTGCGCATCGGCTTCGAGATCGACGATCGTGCGGCCGGCTGGGTGCAGTTGCGCCAGCGCATGGTGACGCCGCGCGGTGAATCGCGCGCCGACAACGACGTGCTGTTCGATCTGGCCGTTCGCCTGGGCATGGGCGACGACTTCTTCGGCGGCAGCCTCGACGCGGGCTGGAACCACATGCTCGAGCCGCTCGGCCTCACGGTCGACCAGTTGCGTGCCCGGCCCGAAGGCATGGCCTGCGCCATCGACGCGAGCGAGCAGAAGTACGCCCGCGCCACGCCCACCGGCGTGCGCGGCTTCGACACCCCGACGCGACGCGTCGAGCTCTATTCCGAAACCCTGCTGCGCCACGGCCAGCCGCCGGTCGCCACCTTCGTCGAACCGGCAGACACGCCGCGCGATGCGAAGGCCACGCGCCAGGGCCGCTTTCCCTATGTGCTGAGTTCGGCCAAGAACGGCTTCTATTGCCACAGCCAGCACCGCAGTCTGGCCTCGCTGCGCAAGCGCGCGCCCGATCCGGTGGCCGAATTGAGCCCCGCGCTCGCGGCCGCCAAGGGCATCGTGGACGACGACTGGATGCGCATCCGCACGCGCGTGGGCGAGGCCCGCTTCGTCGCCTGCGTCACGCCCCAACTGGCGGACGACGTCATCGTGGCCGAGTTCGGCTGGTGGCAGAGCTGCCCCGAGCTCGACCGCGACGGCCTGCCGATTGAAGGCGCGTTGGGCAGCAACTTCAACGCGCTGATATCCGCCGACAGTTGCGACCCGGTGAGCGGCTCGGTGCCGCATCGCTCGTTTCTCTGCGACATCGAACGCGACCCGGCCACAGAGGTGCGGCAGCGCAAGTGGTCCGGCTACCGCCCCTTCCGCATCAGCGCGCTGCGGCCCGAGGCCGACGGCGTGCTGGGCATCCACTTCGAGCCAGTCGACGGCGGCGAACTGCCCGATTACCGACCCGGTCAGCACATCGAGATGCAATTGCATCTGGACGATGGCACGCAGGTCACGCGCGCCTACTCGCTCACGGGCGCGGCCGAGGTGCCGGGCCGGCGCAGCTACAGCGTGGCCGTGCGCCACCAGCGCGGCCGCTCGGCCGACGGCACGCCGCACGAGGGGCGCGTGTCGAGCCATCTGCACCGCGCGTTGAAGGTCGGTGACACCCTCTCGCTGCGGGCGCCGTCCGGCGGCTTCGTGCTGCCGCGCCACTCGCCGCAGCCGCTGGTCTTTTTCGCGGGAGGCATCGGCATCACGCCCTTCATCAGCCTGCTCGAATCGCTGCCCGACGGCGCGCAGGGGCCGGCCATCTGGCTCTACTACGCCAACCAGAACGGCACGACCCACGCGTTTCGCGAGCGCATCGCGCAGCACCGCGCGCGGCTGCCGCAGTTGCAGGTTGTCGATCACTACAACGCACCACGGCCGCAGGAGCGCCAGGGCATCGACTACCAGTCGGACCGCTTCATCGACGCGAGCGTGGTGGACGACGCGTTGATCGCGCAGCGCGCCCGTTTCTACCTGTGCGGACCGCCGGCCATGATGGACGCGGTGACCGCCGGCCTCGTGGCGCGGGGCGTTCCGCGCTTCGACATCTTCAATGAGGTCTTCCGTTCGCCCACCACGCCGCCCACCGACGGCGACCAGCGTTTCACCGTCAGCTTTGCGCGCTCAGGCCGCGCCCCCGCAACGTGGACGTCCCAGCAGGGCACGTTACTGACCTTTGGCGAATCGCTCGGCGTGCAGATGGCCAGCGGCTGCCGTGTGGGCCAGTGCGAGAGCTGCGCCGTGCGCCTGTTGAGCGGCAAGGTGCGCCATCTGCACGGCAGCGAACCGGAAGACCCGGCCGTGTGCCTGGCCTGCCAGGCCATCCCGCTCGAAGACGTGGTGCTCGAGGCATAACGGCCGGCACTTTCACTCAACTGACTCCATCCGTGACCCCATGAAAATCATCAATACCGAAAGCACCCGCCGTGCATTGCCCTTCGACTGCCTGATCCCGGCGCTTAGGGAGATGTTCATCGCTGGCTGCGAGGTGCCCTTGCGACACACGCATTCGCTGCAGGCCGGGACGCACACCTCGCCCCGCACCGTGCTGGTCATGCCGGCGTGGCAGCACGACCGCTACCTGGGCATCAAGACAGTGACCATCTTCCCGGACAACGCGCAACGCGGCCTGCCCGGACTGTTCTCGACCTATGTGTTGTACGACGCCAGCACGGGTGAGCCCCTGGCGCAGATCGACGGCAACGAGATCACGTCGCGCCGCACCGCTGCGGCCTCGGCCCTGGCCGCGTCCTATCTCGCGCCTGCCGATGTGCGCAGCCTGCTGGTCGTCGGCTGCGGGCGTGTCGGCAGTCTGATTCCCGAGGCCTACCGCGCCGTGCGTCCGATCGAACGCGTGGTGGTGTGGGACCGCGACGAATCTGCGGCGAAGGCACTCGCTGCGCGGCTGTGCGCGCAGGACATCGAGGCGGCCGTTGCGCCGGATCTCGCCAAGGCGGTGAACGACGTCGACATCGTGAGCTGTGCCACGCTCGCCACGCAGCCGGTGGTGCAGGGCGCGTGGCTGCGGCCTCGCAGCCACCTCGACCTGATCGGCAGTTTCACGCCACAGATGCGCGAGGCCGACGATGCCTGCTTTGCGGGTGCGCGTCTGTTTGTCGATACGCAGGAAGCGCTGCAAAAGAGTGGCGAATTGCTCGGGCCCCTGTCGCGCGGCGTGTTCGCCGCCGACGATGTGGCAGGGGAGTTGGCCGATCTGGCCGCGGGCCGGATCCAGGGACGCGCCGATGGTGACGGGCGGACCGTCTTCAAGGCCGTGGGCACCGCCTTGGAGGACCTGGCCGCGGCAGTGGTGGTCTACGAAGCTTCCGATTCGATCTGAGACACTTGCCTTGCCCAGCCGCTAAGCGCTGGGCGCCTCCTGCACGTGTGCAGCAGGCAAGCCCCGCGCGTGCGCCTTCAGGCAGGCAATGAAGTCCATGAGCGTGGCCGAGACGTGCTCGCGGTTCCACACCACAGTGATGGGGCCGAAGCGGATGTTCGAATCGATGGCGACCTTCCGGAACAGCCCCAGCGAGGCCATGTAGTCCGCCATGGATTCCGCACACACGCCGACATAGTCGCCCTTTTGCAGCAGCGCCTGCATCATGGCCAACGAGGCGGTTTCTGCCTTGGGCACCAGCCACGATGCCTGTTGCTCGATGAGGTAGGCATCCATCTGGATGCGAGTGAGCGTGCCAAGGGGTGGCATCACCCAATGCTCGCGCAGCACGTCGGCAAAGCCCAGCGGCAGGTTGCGGTCCCAGTGCTTGCTGCCCTGGCCGATGACGATGCTCACCCGGTCGTCAAAGAGCACGTGGTGCGCCAGTTGCGGCTGGTGCGCCCGCGCATCCAGAACGCCGATCACGGCATCCATGGCACGCGTGTCCAGGCCTTTGAGCAGGTCGTCGAACAGGCCGTCGTGGATGGACACGGCCACATCGGCATGGCGCTGCTGGAACGCGGTCACGGCTTCGGGCAGGCCGCCGGCGATGCCTGCCCAGACGCTGCCCACGTTCAGTCGCGGCACGCGTCCCGCAGCCACCGCATGCATTTCGAGGCCGGTGCGGGCGATATCGCCCAGCACCGTGATGGCCAGGCGTTTGAGCAGATGCCCGGCAGGCGTCAGCTGCACCTTGCGCCCGCGCACCACCAGCGGCGTGCCCGCCACGCGTTCGAGCTCTGCCAGCCAGTGCGACATGGCAGATTGCGTCATGTGCAGCCGCGCCGCCGCTTCGGTCAGCGTGCCCGCCTCGTCCAGCACCAGAAAGGACTCCAGATGCCGGACCTTGATGCCCCGTGCCCATGACAGGCCTTCCGAACGCTCGATCATGAGTAAACCTTCATGCATCTATTTTGCATTTTCACTAGGCAGATGGCAGGGGTTGTCATGAAAATTACTTCATCTTCCATGACAGACCCTCTGAGGAATCCCTGTGCCCAAAGCAATCACGAACGTCTACAAGATCCTGATGGGTGTCGCAGTCGCAGCCGCCACGGCCACCACCGTGTTCGCGCAAGCCTCCTACCCCAGTCGTCCCGTGCGCCTGATCGTGTCGCAGGCCCCGGGCGGCAGCAGCGACACGATCGCGCGCATGTGGGCTGAACACGCAGGCAAGGCCATTGGCGCCACCATCGTGGTGGAGAACAAGCCCGGTGCGGGCGGCCTCATTGCCGCACAGAACGCGCTGAATGCGCCCGCCGATGGCTACACCTTGCTGCTGGGCAGCGTGTCGCTGATGGTGCTCAATCAGTTCACCTACAAGCCACTGCCCTACAACCCCGAGAAGGATTTTGTTGGCGTGACCATGCTGACGACGGTGCCGTTCGTGCTGTCGGCCAACCCGGCCACGGGCATCAAGACGCTCAAGGATCTGACGGAAAAAGCCAAGGCGGCACCCGGCAAGCTGAACTTCGCGTCCGCCGGCTTGGGCAACTCCACCCACCTGGCGGTCGAGCTCGTGTCCAATGCCCTGGGCATTTCGATGACCCACATCCCTTACAAGGGTGAGGCCGACGGCATCCTGGCCACCATTGGCGGACAAACCGAGGTGATGGCACCGGTGTATGGCACCGCCCTGCCCCACATCAAGAACCACAAGCTCAATCCACTGGCCGTGTTGTCGCCGCAACGCACCCCTGAGCTGCCCGATGTGCCCACCCTGGGCGAGCTGGGCGTGAAGGGCTTTGACAACATGGGCTGGAGTGCCGTGGTGGCGCGCGCCGGCACGCCGGCCGACATTGTGGAAAAGCTCAACAAGGCGACGACGGCCTTCCACCAGAGTCCCGACGTGCAGGCCAAGCTCAAAAGCATGGGCGTGATCCCCATGTCCGGCCCTTCCGCGCTGGTCATGGAAACGGCGGCGCGTGACGCCAAGGCCTGGGGGCCCACGCTCGGGGCACTGAACCTCAGCGCCAAGTAAGCCGGCGACCGCACAAGCGCCGCCCCCTTTTTCTCCCATCTTCACCCCTTGCCGTATCGCCGATGCAGCAAGGGGCTCGTCATCACACCTCATGAAAAAAGAAGCAATGGTGGTCTGTCCGCAGCCGGAGGCCGCCGAATCCGGCATCGACATCCTGCGCGCGGGCGGTAACGCGGTGGATGCCGCCGTGGCCACCGCGCTGGCCCAGACCGTGGTCGATCCGCTGATGTGCGGCATCGCAGGTTTCGGCACCGCCGCCGTCTACCTGCCGGGCGCCCAGGTGCATGAATATTTCGACTTCCATTCGCCCGCGCCGCTGGCGGCCAAGGAAAACATGTGGGAGCACCTGCTCGAGGGCGAGACCAAGGACGGCTTCGGTTTCATCCTCAAGGGCCGCGTCAACGACATCGGCCCCCAGTCCATCGGTACGCCGGCCACGCTCAAGGGCCTGGAGGCCATGCACCAGGCGCACGGCCGCCTGCCGTGGCGGCAGGTGGTGGAGCCCGCCATCCGCTGGGCAGCGGACGGCTACTTTGTGCGCCCCGGCATGCACGCCTTCTGGATCGACGAGCCCACCATGGGCCGCGTCGGCAACCTGGAGCGGCTGCAGTACTGCGAGGAAAGCCGCCAGCTGTACTGCCGCCCCGATGGCCGCCCCAAGCCCATCGGCGCACCACTGCGCAACGAAGGCATGGCCGCCGTGCTGCGCCAAATTGCTGAAGAAGGTGCGCGCCCGTTCTACCAGGGTGACCTGGCGCTAAAAATGGTGACGCACCTGCAGTCGCTGGGGGCGCTGATCACGCTCGACGACCTGGCCCGGTATCAGGTGCAGCGCAACCCGCCGTTGGTGGGCCGCTACCGCGACCGCACCATCACGACCAACCAGCCCCCGGGCGGCGGCGCCATGCTGCTGGAGATGCTCAACATCCTCGAGCACTTCGATCTGGCGAGCCTGGAGCACAACAGCCCCGCCTACCTGCAGCGGGTGTGCGAGGCCATGAAGAAGGCGACGATCGACAAGGACCGCTGCATCGGCGACCCGAATTTCTTCGATGTGCCGCTGGATCAGCTCCTGTCCAAGGACATGGCCTGGGAAGTGGCCGAGCAGATCCGCACGGGCCATCGCTTCAACGTGGAGCGCGTGAACCCTGGCGCACCCGTGCCGCGCGACACCACCCACCTGAGCGTGGTGGACGCCGACGGCAACGCCGTGTCCCTGACCCACTCGCTGGCCATGCCCTCGGGCATCATCACCCCGGGCATGGGTTTTCTGTACAACGGCTGCATGGGCGTGTTCGACCCGCGTCCGGGCCGCGCCGGCAGCATCCAGCCGGGCAAGAGCCGCTTCACTTCGTCCTGCCCCACCATGACCTTCAAAGACGGCGAGCTCGACGTGGTGCTCGGCGCCCCGGGGGGCACGCAGATCGCCATGGGCGTGCTGCAGGTGCTGCTCAACGTGATCGATCACGGCATGGAGATGCAGGCCGCCGTGTCGGCACCTCGCTTCTCGTCCACCAGCAACGCCATCGACGTGTGCAACCGCATTCCGCGCTCCACCACGCGCGCGCTGGAAGCGCAGGGTTACGCCATTGGCCGCAACCCGTACAACTACACCATCGGCTGGGTGCACGGCGTGCAGGTACAGGCCGACGGCCTGCATGGCGGCGCCGACCCTGGCCGCGATGGCGTGGCGTACCGGCTGCGCATGGATCCTGCGCACTGATCGGCCACCGTTTTCAGCTATCGACTGTGTGGCTTGTGAGAAGCTCATTCTCATCCCGCCTTCTTTGCATGTAGCCAGTCGCGCTTGTCTGCTTTGCAGCGATTTCCGCCGCCGGACTCGGGGGCCGCCGATGCCTGCTTGAAGGACGATCCCGACAGGCAGGTCCGTAGAACGGCCTGTCGTAGACCGCATTGGAACTCCCCTTGACCTGAAATTTCCTGTGCGATCGCAGCAACTGCCGCCTGCTCGCTCGGCAATGCACGACTCGATGCACTGAGCGCTCGCGGCGACGCGCCGATGATCCTGGCCATCGGCCCCGACAGTGATCTGCGTTTCGACGTGGCGATGCGCGCCGATGACTACACGCCGTCGGTGCGCGCGGACGGTCCGACCTGGGACGACGAGGAACCTGGCCGACCAGGCGGCGGCGCCGATCATTTTCTCGACTTCATCGTCGCCCAAGCGGTGCCGGCCCTGGCGGCGCGCGCACCGCTGGATCCGCGACGCCGCACGCTGTGCGGGACACTCGTACGGTGGTTTGTTCGCGCTGCACGCGTTGTTGCGCCGGCCGCAGTTCTTCTCGCGCTGCGCGGCGGCGGACCCCTCGTTGTGGTGGCAGGACGGCTTCATCCTGCGCGAGGCCGAACACCCCGCCCCCTGCCGGCGGGACGCGAGACCATGCTGTTGTTCATGCAGGGCGCCTCGACCGAAGGCGAGAGTCCTGCCGCGCCATCTCCTGCAGGTGTCAGCGCGGCGCGCGCCGAACGCCTGCGACACCAGCGTGCCGCCGTGCCACCGCAGGCTGGCCGGGACCTGGCGGGACGACTCGACCGCGCAGGCGTGCGTGCGCAGTACCTCACCTTTCCCGGCATGCCTCATGGCCCGATGCTGGCGGCATCCCTGCCGCCCCATTGGCACTGGCTGCGCGCCCGTCGCCGGCTTGAGCCGAAAGCTGGAGAAAAGTCGTTTCGTCCCCCACAGCTCGCGAAGATTGTTGCGGGATTCATGGCCGCATATCCGACCCGGGCAGCCGGAATTCGGATGCATCAACCATTGCGCATGAGAAGCTCGGTGAGCTTCATCACTTTGAGAGCGCAATGGTCAAAAAGACAACTGAACAGAAAGCTGCAGAGGCGCTTCGTTACATCGCTGCCAGTGGAGCGGCCAATGCGGTTGAGCTCGAGCCCTTCTTGACTGATCCCAATCAGGCCATACGCGCCGTGGCGGCCATGAACTCGGATGCAGACGAAGAGATCCTGGATCGTTTTGCGAATGACAAGTTCTGGGGCGTCCGCATGGAAGTGGTGCGCAATGCCAATGTCAGCCAGGCCACGTTGCGCAGGCTGCTGGAGTCCGACACGCGCAAACGCGGCGTGGTGCACCACGCCGCGCGCGAGAAGCTGGAAGAGCGCGGTGTCGCATTTGGTGCTGGTGGCATGCCGGAATACGCGGCGTAGAGAGCGAAGTCGCATTTCCTGAGCGTCATTTGATCGGGTCGCTTTCGATCTCGATCACTGCGGCCGGTGTTCGTGCAGGGTCCTGTTATTGGCGCTCCGGCCTCTTGTTTCGGACGAGCAGTGCCATGGCCGCCAGCGCGACCGGAACATTCGAATCACGTATCTCAGTGCTGCCCCCCCAGACGCTTGTCTGTCAGGTGGCCCGTCAACCCGCGGACCTGGGCGCCGGCTTTGCCTTCAGGCCCGCCTCGATGAAGTTCACCAGGAAGTCGACGCCGGCCTCCATGCTGGTCTGCTGCAGCTTCTCGGGCCACAGCGCCTGCACCCGCGTGTGCGTGCTGTGCGCATAGAAGAAGGCGCCGTAGACGAAGATGACGCGCCAGTAGAACTCTTCGCTGCTCAAGTGAGGAAGCTCGTGGCTCACGACATCCACGAAGCGTCGCGCGAAGTCGTCCACGATGGATGCTGTCAGCGCATGCACTTCATCGGCAGGGTCCATCAACATGCGGCCATAGAACGCACGGAACGACTCGCGCTCCTGGACACTGGCTCCCGCGACAAGCAGTGAGGGCGCCATGGAGGCCCGCAGGATGTCTCGCAACGGGACCTTCCGACCCTCGAATGCATCCAGGCGCTCCTTGCGCTCCTTCATCACCGGCCCCAGGCGGCGCTCCAGCACGGCCTTGCACAGCGCCTGCTTCGATCCCCAGTAGTAGTGGAAGGCTCCCAGGTTGGCGTTGGCCCGCTCCGCGATCGCTCGCATGCTGGTGCCCCCGTAGCCATGTGCAGCAAACAGGGCCTCGGCGGCGTCGAGGATCTGGTTTGCGGTGGTGTCGGAAAGCGCCTGCCGCTTCGAAGAGACGGCGGTTTTCGCTGCGGTGGGCTTGGGCATGGGGGAAGTGGCGAGGTATTGAAGTTCGTTGACAGCCAATCCTTGAAATCATACAGTTGTATATTTATACGTACGTATGACTTAAAGGAGACTTCATGAGATTGATCGATCTGTCCTCGACGCTGGACCCGCACGACCGCGATCTGCTTCCTCCCGCCATGGCCGCCGCCGCGGGCGTGGTGGCGCCCCGGGTGGACTATTCCCACCCGGCGACGCCGGACGGCCGCGACCGCTTCTGCCACTTCTTCGGCTGCAGCCACGATGACTTGCCCGACGGCGAGGGTTGGGGTTCGGAGGTGCTCAACGACATGTCGTCGCATTGCGGCACGCACGTGGACGCACCGCTGCACAGCGGATCGACCTGCGAGGGACGAACCTCACGCACCATCGACCAGGTCGAACTGAACGAGCTCTTCTGCCCCGGCAAGGTGCTCGATGTGCGCCCTTGGGCGCAGCCTGGGCAGGCCATCCCGGTCGATGCGCTTCGCCAGGCGTTGTCCGCAGTGGGCGAGCCCATCCGTCCCGGCGACGCCGTGCTGATCCGGACCGGGCAAGAGCGATATCGCCTGGGCGAGCCGGCCTTCTTTCAGTACCCGGGGATGAGCCGCGAAGGCACGCTGTTCCTGTCGGAGCAAGGCGCCACCGTGCTCGGCACGGACGCGGTCGGATGGGATCGTCCCTTCGCCGTGATGGCCCAGGCCTTCAAGGAAACGGGCGACAAGCAGCAGCTGTGGGACGGCCACAAGGCGATCCGCGAGAAGGAGGCCTTCATCGTCCAGCAACTGTGCAACCTCGGCGCCTTGCCGCTTCGCGGCTTCCACGTCGGCTTCTTCCCGTTGAAGCTGGCACGCGCCAGCGCCGCCCCCGCCCGTGCCGTGGCCTTCCTGTCCAACTGAGGAGCGACTTCAATGCGTATCGTGACTTTCGTGCGTGAGGGCTTTGACGCATCTCGCCTCGGTGCCCTCATCGGCGTCGACGGCGTGCTGGACCTCACGGCTCGCCACCCTGGCGAAGAGGCCTTCGGCTCTGCGTTGGCTTTCCTGCGCGCAGGCCCTGCATCCTGGGACCTTGCGCGTGCGCAGGTCGCCAAGCACGGCGGCGCTGCAGAGTCCCTGGCCGGCGCCGCGTTGCTTCCCCCGCTGCCCAATCCGCCGCTGATCCGGGACTGGGGAACCATGATCGAGCACCCCAGGTTCTTCCTGCGGCGACGCGCCGAGCAACTGGCCGCCCGAACAGCCGACCCGGAGGCCGCCATGGCCGCCGCACAAGCCGATGGCTCGCTCGAGTTGCCCCCGAACTGGTTCACCGTGCCTCGCTTCTACACCGGCAATCCGCTCAACATGACCGGGCCGGATGCCGAGATCGCCTGGCCGGGTTTCGCCGAATCGCTGGACTACGAACTCGAACTGGCCGTCGTCATCGGCGCGGGTGGCAAGGACATCCCCGTGTCGCGAGCACGCGACCACATCTTCGGGGTCACGCTGTTCAACGACTTCACCGCGCGGGATACGCAAGTGGCTGAAGGCAGTCCGGCCGGCAAGAGCAAGGACTTCGACGGCGCCTATGCCATCGGCCCCTGCATCGCCACGCTGGACGAGATCCCCGACCTCTATCAGCTGCAGGTGCAGTCGAGGCTCAATGGCCTCGTCCAGACCACCCGCAGCACCGCCGACATGCAGCTGACCTTCGAGGACATCGTGAGCTATGCCAGTCGCTCGTGCACGCTGCACCCTGGCGAACTATTCGCCTCGGGCACCTTCGAAGGTGGCTGTGGCGTGGAGACCGGCCGGCTGCTGCGCGATGGCGATGTCATCGAACTCGAGGCGCAGGGCATCGGCACGCTGCGCAACCGGATCCGCCGCACGGCAGCGCCCGCCGCGGCAGCGAAGGCCTGAGATGACGGTTCCGCTGTACATCGTGGGCGTGGGCAGCACGCCCACGGGCCGCTTCGCGGACGTTGCGCTGCGCACGATGGCCCGCCAGGCCATCGATCTCGCCCTGGCCGACGCTGGTGCGACGGCCGACCAGGTGGGTGCCGCGTTCTTTGCCAACGTCGGCCAGTCGCTGCTGCAGGGACAGCACATGATCGGTGGTCAGGTGGCGCTGCGCGAGGCAGGATTGGATGGCATTCCGATCATCAACGTCGAGAACGCATGTGCCAGTGCGTCGACCGCCTTCTACCTCGCCTGCGCCCATCTGCGCGCCGGACTGTGTGACGTCGCATTGGCGGTGGGGGCGGAGAAGCTGTCGCACCCGGACAAGGCCCGCACCTTTTCCATCTTCGATGGCGCCCATGACGCCGAAAGGCCTGAGGCACTGCTGCGCTTTCTCGCACAACAAGCTGGTGAGGACCCCACACAAGCCCCCGTCGCACAGCAACGCAGCGTCTTCATGGACATCTATGCGGCCCTGGCCCGCGCGCACATGGCACGCCACGGCACCACGCAGCGGCAGCTGGCCCATGTGGCCGCCAAGAACCACAGCCACTCCGTGCACAACCCGTTGGCCCAGCATCGCGTCGCGATGTCGGTCGACGAGGTGCTCGCGGCGCGCGCCATCACCTGGCCCCTGACTCTGCCGATGTGCGCGCCGATCGGCGATGGCGCGGCTGCAGCGTTGATCGTGCGCGAGGACGCCCTGGAGCGCTTCGATGCGAAGCGTGCGGTGCGCGTGCGGGCCAGCGTTCTGGCCAGCGGGTCGGCACGCGCCGGCGGAAGCGAGACGCCCATCAGCCGCCGCGCGGCACTGCGCGCATACGCTGATGCGGGCGTCGGGCCTGAGCACATCGACGTGAGCGAGGTCCATGACGCCACGGCCTTCGGAGAAATCGTCCAGTGCGAACACCTGGGCTTGTGCGAACCCGGCCAGGGCGGATGGCTCGCGGAGCATGGCCACACCGCACTGGGCGGCCGTCGGCCGGTCAACCCCTCGGGAGGACTGGAGTCGAAGGGGCATCCCATCGGCGCCACCGGCCTGATGCAGATCCATGAGCTCGTCCTGCAATTGCGCGGCGAGGCCGGCGGGCGACAGGTGGCCAATGCGCGCCTGGCCCTCGCCGAGAACGGCGGCGGCTTCCTGGGCCACGAGGAAGCGGCCGCAACCATCACCATTCTTGAACGGGCTGCACAACGCACATGAAGCACGCCACCATGTATTCCAGACGCACTCTCCTCGGGCGATCGCTCGCCTTGGGCTTGTCCGGCCTTGCCGACAACGCTGCCAGAGCCGCCACGGCGGCCTGGCCATCCAAGCCGATCCAGATCATCGTGCCCGCAACCACCGGCAGCGCACCCGAGATCGTGGCTCGTCTGATCGCCGAAGCTTTGTCGGCACGCCTGTCGAACCCCGTCTATGTGGAAGGCATGCCGGGGGCCTCGGGGATCATCGGCACCGACAAGGCGCTCAAGGCGCCCGCCGACGGGCACACGCTGCTCTACGCCATGAACCAGGTGGCGACGATGAACCCGCACCTCTACCCGCGGCTTCCCTACAACCCGGCCAGGGACATGGCGCCGATCAGCCTGGTCGCGCGCGGCGGGTATGTGCTGCTCGCTCACAGTGGCCTGCCGGCCTCCGATCTCCCGTCGCTGATTGCCCTGGCCAAGCGCGAGCCCGGCAAGCTGGCCTATGCCTCCACGGGCAACGGCAGCGCATTCCACCTGGGCATGGAGCTGATCAAGGCGCAGTGCGGCATCGATCTGCTGCATGTGCCCTACCGCAGCGGCGCCAATGCCAACACCGAGCTGATGGCGGGGCGCGTGCAGGTCCGGCTCGAGCCCCAGGCCTCGGCGCTGGCGCTCGTTCGCGGCGGTCGCGTCAAGGCCTTGGCGGTGACCACACCCACGCGACTCCCCGTCCTGCCGCAAGTGCCGACGGTCCGGGAGACCCTGCCCGGATTCGAGCTGAGCGGCTGGAACGCCTTGTGGGCACCGGCGGGCACGCCCGCGCCGGTCATCGTGCGACTCAACGCCGAAGTGCAGCAGATCCTGAAGAGCGACGCATTCCGAAGCCATCTGTTGCAACTCGGCCTGACACCCGAGGGCTCGACGCCGGCCGAACTGGCTGCGCTGACGGCGCAAGAGACGGCGCAATGGAAGGCCCTGATCGACAAGACGGGCATCAAGGCGGACTGACATGACGGATTTCAAGACCCTGGCCGATCTCGTCGGCCACCATTCGCGCACACGTCCCCATGCGATCGCCCTCACGTTCGAGGCGGGCCCGGCCTTGCCCGAGCAGCAGCGCAGCTTCCTGCAACTGCACGAGAACGGCCTGGCGCTGGCCCGGGCCCTGCAAGGCCTGGGCATCCGACGTGGCGACGCCATTGCGCTGGTGATGGCGAACCACCCCGAGTTCGTCGAAGCCATGGTGGCGGCCGCGCACCTCGGGGCGGTGCTGGTACCGATCGATGCGCGGGCGCAAGGCGACAGGCTCGCCGCACTGATCGATCGCACGCACTGCGTGGGTGTGATCGCGGCGGACTATGCCGCCGCTGCGGTCGCGCAGATTCGATCGCGCGCCACCCACCTGCGCTGGGTCGTGCGTGTGGTCTCGGGCGAACTTGCGGCAGATGCGCCGCGCGCCTGCGAAGCGCTGGACTACGCGCAACTGCTGGCCCGCCACACACAGGCAGACCTCCCCTCGGCGCACTTCACGCCCGTCGATCCCGATGACCCCATGCAGATTCTCTTCACCTCCGGCACGACCGGAGAGCCGAAGGGGATCGTGATCACCCACCGCCGCTTCGTCGACACGGCGGCACTTGCGGCGTCCGCCTTCGGCTACACCGGCGACGATCGCCTCTACTCCGGCCTGTCGCTGACGCACGCCAATGCCCAGTTGGTCACGCTGGGTGCAGCCCTGAGGCTCGGGATCGCCTGCGTCATGTCGCGCCGCTTCACCAAATCGCGGTTGTGGGAGATCGTGCGTCGACACCGGTGCACCGCCTTCACCCTGCTGGGCGGCATGACCACCGCCGTCTATTGCGAGCCGCCGTCGCCCAGCGACCGGGATCATGTCGTGCGCTTCGTCGTCGCCGCGGGCATGCCGCAGGCCATCTGGCGTGACTTCGAGCAGCGCTTCGGCGTCCATGTTCTGGAGTTCTACGGCACCGCCGAAGGCGGGCTGACGGTCAACCCTTTCGGGAAAGGTCCGATCGGCAGCATCGGCCGCCCGCACCCGGCGTTCTCCGTCCGCATCGTTGCCGAAGACGGCAGCGATGCGCCTGCGGGCACGCCGGGCGAACTGGCGTTCCGGCCGGCCAGCGGCGCGCCCTTCGACATCGCGTACTTCGAAGACCCGCAGGCCTCGCAGAGCAAAGGCAAGGACGGTTGGCTCTGGACCGGCGACATCGTGCGCGCCGATGCGCACGGCTGGCTCTACTTCGAGCACCGCCGCGGCCATGGCATTCGCCGCAACGGCGAATTCATCGACCCGGCGCAGATCGAGAAAGCCATCGCGGACACCGGACTGGTCCGCGATGCGTTTGTGTTCGGCACGGCAGCGGCCTCGGGGGCGCCTGGCGAACGCGATGTCGTCGCAGCCGTTGTCCCGCATCGCGCCGACCTGGACCTTTCGGTGCTCCATGCGCGTTTGCGCGAGACGCTGTCGAAGAACGCCCTTCCCGGACGGCTGATGGCCATCGAAGCGATCCCCAAGACCGCGTCGGAAAAGCCGTTGGCGCGGGTTCTGGAGGAATGGCTGCGCGACGGGACGGTCGCGACCGTGTTCGAGGCGCCCTCAGCCTAGACACAAGACCTGGGCGCAGGCGGCGGCAGGCCGTTTTCCCCCTGCGCAATCAACAACAACGAAGGAGACATTCATGCACAACCGCGGGCGTAAGCTTTTTCTTCCCATCTCACTTGCATCGCTGTTCATCGGGCCTTCGAGCTGGGCGCAGTCTTCTGTGACGCTCTTCGGCGTCATTGACATCTCGGTGAGCCACTACCAGACCAAGAGCGTGCTGTCCGCAGGCCTGCCTTGGTGGTCGCTGGCAGCGCCGGCATCCATCTCGCAAGCCGCCACGAAGCTCGCGTCGGGCGCGCACACCCCTTCTCTCTTGGGCATTCGCGGACAGGAGGATCTGGGCGGCGGGCTTGCTGCAGGCTTCTGGCTGGAATCCACACTCACACCGGACGACGGAGCCCAGGGGCTTGGCGTTTTCGACCGCCGCTCGACGGTCAGCCTGTCGGGGCCGTTCGGCGAAGTGCGCCTGGGCCGGGACTATGTACCGACCTATTGGAATCTGACGGTCTTCGATCCCTTCGGTACGGTCGGGGTTGGCGCGAACCTATGGAATCCGATCGGCACGGGGCTCACCACCAGCCACGGAAAGTCGCCCGCGAACCTGATGCCCTTTGACAACTACGTTCGCGCCTCCAACAGCGTCGGCTATTTCCTGCCGGGCCATCTTGGCGGGTTCTACGGCCAGGTCATGTACTCGCTGCATGAGAACCCGAAGCAGAGTGGCGTGAGCCACAGTCCGAGCAAGGGAGGGCGAAACGTCGGGGGGCGGTTCGGCTATCAACGTGGACCGCTCAACCTGGCCATCGCCTACCAGGAAGACACCAAGGACGATCTCAGCGGATTCGACAAGGACCGTTTGAAGATCCTCAACGCTGGGGTCTCCTACGATTTCGATGTCGTCAAATTGTTCGGCCAGTTGTCGCAGATCAGGGATGAGCGCAGCAAGATGAACGTAGCCAACATCGGCGGCATTCCGCATCCCTTCAGGAACGAGAGCAATGGGAAGTACACCGGCGGCTTGATCGGCATCACGGCCCCGGTCGGGCCTGGATTGATCCGTGCGTCCTATTCGCGCGTGAACTACGCCTCTCCCCGTACGGTGAATGCCTTGAATCCCACGACATGGCTGCAAGACAACGACGCCAGGATCGAGAAGTTCGCCGTCGGCTATGTGCACAACCTGTCAAAGCGCACCGCGCTCTATGCCACTGTTGCGCGAACCAAGATGAAGTGGAACGGGTCCGTGAATGCGGCGATGGCCATCAGTCCCGGAGGCGGGGTGAGGTTTGCGAACGGCGTTGCCGGGATCAGCGCACCTTATGTCCCCTCGAGCACCACCGGCTACGACATGGGCATTCGGCACGCCTTCTGAGGGCTCTGACTCGCGCTGCGGACGGTTCCGGTCGTCGGCCCGGAACTTTCGAGTACTGCGGCATTGCGCGCTTGCCGGGCAAAGAGAAGGCCCGCACAGGGGCCGTCTCTTCCGCCCCGGAAGGGCAACGCTCCTTGACTCACAAGGCGCATGCGGTGCAACGGCAAGGATCCAGAAGGAGCGATGCATCACTGTCTAGCGTGCTCGATTGCGCATCGCATACAACAGCACGAGCGTCGCGATGATCTCCAGTCCCGCGACCGCATAGAGGCCCGCGGCCACGCTTCCCGTCGACGTCTTCAGCCACCCCATCGTGAAGGGCGCAGCGAACCCCGCCAGGTTGCCGACCGAGTTGATGAAAGCGATACCCCCCGCCGCAGCGGTGCCCGTGAGAAAGGAAGCGGGGATCGACCAGAACACGGGAAAGGCGGCGAGGATGCCGATGGTCGCGAAGCTCAACGCGACCATGGCGAACACAGGTTGCTCGATCAACACGCCGGTGGCCACGAGCCCGACGCCGGCGATCAGCGTCGCATAGGCGCAGTGCCGCCGCCGCTCACCGGTGGCATCCGAATGCATGCCGTTGAGCACCATCGCGACCGTTCCCAAAATGAACGGAATGGCCGACAGCAGGCCGATGTTCAGCGTGCCCTTCACACCCAGCTCCTTGACGATCGAGGGCGTCCAGAACGCAATGGTGGCGTTGCCGCTCACGATGCAGAAATAGGCGGCGGTGCACAGCCACAGCATGGGGTTGCGCAACGCCCGGCCGAAGCTCGATTGCTTGGGGACGTCGGCGTTCTCCTTCTGCAGTTCGGCGGCCAGCGCGTGCTTCTCGGCCTCGGTCAGCCAGCGTGCGGATTGGGGCCGGTCCGGCAGCCAGGCCAGCACCGCGAAGCCGGCAAGCACCGAAGGAATGCCTTCGAGCAAGAAGAGCCACTGCCAGTTTCGAAACGGCGCGACGCCTTCCATGCCGCTCATGATCAGCCCTGCGAGCGGCCCACCGACGACGCCCGCGATGGCAAACGAGGTCATGAAGAGCCCGTTGATCTTGCCGCGGCGATGCGCCGGCACCCAGTACGTCAGGTACAGCATCACGCCCGGGAAGAATCCGGCCTCGAATGCGCCGAGCAGGAAGCGCAGCACATAGAAGGACGTGGGCGTTTCCACGTAGATCATCGCCATCGACGTGAGGCCCCAGAGGATCGTGATGCGCGCGAGCGTCTTGCGCGCGCCGATCTTCTGCAGCAGCAGGTTGCTCGGCACCTCGAACAGGAAGTAACCGATGAAGAAGATGCCGGCACCCAGCCCGTAGACCGCTTCGCTGAACTGCAGGTCCTGCAGCATCTGCAGCTTGGCGAAGCCCACGTTGACGCGGTCGATCCACGCCAGCAGGAACAGGAACACCAGGAACGGCACCAACCGCCATGCGATCTTGCGATGCATGCGGTCGTGGTCCGAGAGGGAATGGGCGCCGGCCGAAGGCCGCGCGAGGGATGAGACAGAGGTAGCGTCCACAGCAGTTTCCTTTTTCTTCAATGACAGAACTCCAGGAATGCGTCGCCCTTCATGGTGTACGCATAATGTTTATAAATATATTTATAGGCATTCCATCGCACATTGGTAGTTACCCTCCGTGGGATCTGTCTCCGCCGGTTTCATCGTTCGCGAATCGAGAAAGGACCTTTGCCGCCGGCGCGGTTTCCGCGCGACTTCGTTCCTCCTAAGGTCAGCACCTGGCACCGCGCAGTGCGTGCCTAGCCAACCAAGCAACCGAACGAAATGGAGCAGTTTTCAATGTCGCAATGGATACGCAAGATCGGCGCCGCAGCGTCTCTATGGGGTGCAATGGGCGTCACCCTCGCCTTCGCAGCCCCCGTCGTGGGCAAGAGCCCGTGGGGCCCGAACGACGAACTCGGCCGACTCAACCTCATGACCGCGAGCACCAAGGCCCAGGTGCTTTCCCGCGCGGACGGTGCGCGTGTGTACGACCTGTCGGTCGAGTACTTCGTCGGCATG
This sequence comes from Variovorax sp. GW821-FHT09D04, assembly GCF_059416405.1. NCBI lineage: Bacteria > Pseudomonadati > Pseudomonadota > Betaproteobacteria > Burkholderiales > Comamonadaceae > Variovorax > Variovorax sp. GW821-FHT09D04. The sequence continues at coordinate 325,482 of NZ_JBWKPA010000001.1, read as the reverse complement.
CCGAGCTGGCACGGCATCGGCGATCCGCGCTACCAGATCTGGATGACGCACACGCCGCACGGCACCGTGGTCGATGACCCCATGGGCGTTGGCCACACGCAGAACAAGCACGTGAGCTACACCGGCGCGGCCATCTCGATGTACACCCACATGGGCACGCACATCGACGCGCTCAACCATTTCGGCCTCGACGGCAAGATCTGGAACGGCTTCGAGGCGCGCGAACACCTGGGCGACCGCGGCTGGAAGAAGACCGGCGCCGAGACCATCCCGCCGATCGTGGCCCGCGGCGTCCTGATCGACGTTGCAGCCGCCAAGGGCGTCGAGATGCTGGCGCCCGGCTACCGCGTCACCCGGGCCGATCTGCAGGAGACGCTCGACAAGCAGCGCGTGAAGCTGGAGACCGGCGACGTGGTCCTGATCCGCACCGGCCGCATGAAGCTCTACGACAAGGCCGATGCCTACATGGATTCGCCACCGGGCATGAGCGTGGATGCCGCGCGCTTTCTCGTGGAGTCGGGTGGCGCGATGGTCGTGGGTGCCGACAACCTGAGCTTTGAAACCTTCCCGCCCGATGCCGATGACAACTACGTGCCGGTGCACACCTACCTGCTCGCACAGCAGGGCGCGCCGATCATCGAGCTGGTCAACCTGGAAGCGCTCGCCAAGGACCGCGTCTACGAGTTCGCGTTCATCGGCGCGTCGCTCAAGCTGCGTGGCGGCGACGCCGCACCGATGCGCCCCATCGCCATCCCGCTGCGGCGCTGAGACGCTCGCGCGTGCTGCGTTGGCCTCGTCGGCTGGTACGCTCGGCGCCATGGATCGCTACGCTGCCATGCAGTACTTTTGCCGCGTCGTCGAGCAGGGCAGCCTGGCCGCGGGCGCCCGCGCGCTGAACCTCTCGAACTCGGTCGTCACGAAGGCCATCCAGTCGCTGGAAGCCTGGACCGATTGCCGCCTGCTCGCGCGAACCACGCGCAGCATGCAGCTCACCGAAGCCGGCGAGCGCTTCTACAGCTTCTGCCAGCGAACGCTGGCAGACACCGAGCGCACGCTGACCGATGTCCGCTCGGTGAGCCGCGGGTTGACCGGGCGGCTGGTCGTGGCGGCGCCGGTGTCTCTCACGCTGTCGCATCTCCACGAGTATCTGCATGCGTTCCAGGCGCAACACCCGGGCATCGAACTCGAGATGCGGCTGAACGACCGGCCGGTCGATCTGGTGCGTGAAGGCATCGACGTCGCGCTGCGCGGCCAGGCACGGCTGGAAGACTCGAGCCTGGTCGCGATGCCGCTGATGGACCTGGCCCGCGTGGTGTGCGCCGCACCCGCCTATTGGGAGCGCCAGGGCCGGCCCTCGACACCCGCCGACCTGTCGGGCCACAACTGCCTGCAGTACCTGTTGGGCGACGACCGCGATGAATGGGTGTTCGACGGACCGGACGGGCGCGCGCGTGTGCGGGTGAGCGGCACGTTCCGCGCCGACAACAGCCTGCTGCTGATCGACGCGATGCGCCGGGGCGTCGGGCTGGGCCTGGTGCCGTCGGTGATGGTGAAGGATGCACTGGCCGATGGCTCGTTGCAGACCGCGCTCGACGCCTACGTGGCGCCGCCTCGGCGCCTCTTTGCGGTCTACCCGACGCGCGACCACCTGATGCTGAAGGTGCACGCGCTGGTCACCTTCCTGAAGCAGCAGTTGCCGCCGCTCACCCCATCAGTTCCTTCGGCAGCGCCGCCATGAACGACGCGAAGTTGGTCGAGCCCTGGCCGGGGCTCATGTGCTCGACCATCAGTTCGGCCGCCGCCCTGGCATCGCGCCGCTGAATCGCGTCGAGCAGCTTGGAATGCTGCTCCCATGACGACTTGAGGCGACCGAACGCGGCAAAGGCGTGGCGCCTGTAGGCGCCCGTCTGCGAACGCATCCGCAGGATTTCCTGGCGCAGGTAGGGATTGCGCGCCCCCTGGTAAAGCGCCTCGTGGAAGCGCCTGTTGTGCTCCTGCCAGGCCTTGACGTCTTCTTTCTTGACCGCGGCGGCGGCGCGCTCGTGCGACTTGGCGAGGTCGAGCCGCTCTTCGGGCGTCATGCGCTCACAGGCCAGCCGCACGCACAGGCCCTCGAGCTCGGCCAGCAGCTCCCACATGGCCAGCAGCTGGGTCATGTCCATCTTCGCGACGACCATGCCGCCACGCGGCAGGCTTTCCACCAGCCCCTGGGCCTGCAACTGAAGCAGCGCCTCGCGCACCGGCGTGCGCGAGACCTCGTAGGCCGTCATCAGCGCCTGTTCGTCCACCGTGTCTCCAGGCAAGAGCGTGCCGTCGCGGATGGACTCCTCGACCGCAAGGCGGATGCGTTCAGCGGTTTTCATGGGGCGAGCTCCCGTAAAACAACGATTGAATAAAACATTTTTGTGAGTTATAAATATATTTATAGGCCTCATCCATCTTTTAATTTTACCTGCTCCAGAGAGAGCGCACGGTGCCAGGAGACCGCTTTGACCGACCCCACCCTCGAGCCATGGAAGACATGGGTCACGCTGAGCCTGCAGTTGCATGGCATCGATGCCGCACCCGGACTTCAGGTCCGCGCGGCGCGCACGTTGGCACGGCTGGCGCCCATGGCGAGTCGTCTGGCCGCCGGCACCACACCGCCGTTCGATATCCGCCCCGTGGAGCACGCGCATGAGTGATACGGGCACGCCCTCCATTGCCGCGCTGCGCCGGTCGATTGCCACGGGCGCCAGCTCGGCCGACGAAGCGCTGGCTTTGCAGCGCGACGCCTTCGAGCGCGGCGCTGCCGTCCATCGCTGCGTGGTCCAGCGCGCGACACACAGCCGGCCGGTCGCACATGCGCCGCTCTCCGGCATCGCGATGGCGCACAAGGATGTGTTCGGCACAGGGCTGCGCGCCGCAGGGCAAGGACGACCGGAAGGCGCTGCGGCCGATGCGGTGACCAGCCCTCCTTCCGCCCCGTTGCGACGCCTCTCCGAGCGTGGCGCGACCTACCTCGGCGCCCTTGTGATGGCGGAGTACGCTTGCGGCGCCACCGCGGAGAACCCGCACTTTCCCGCACCGCTGAATCCGCTGGACCCGGCGGCGGCGGTCGGCGGGTCATCCAGCGGCTCGGCCGTGGCGGTGGCTGCCGGCTTGTGCCGGGCCTCGCTGGGGACGGACACCGCGGGGTCGGTGCGCATTCCCGCATCCACCTGCGGCGTGGTCGGATTCAAGCCCGGCGCCGACGTGATCGACGCGGATGGCGTGTCGCAGCTGGCGCCGTCGCTGGACACCGTCGGCGTGGTGGCGCGCTCGGTGTCGGATGCGGCCCATGTGTTCGCGGCGCTGCTGCCCGACGAAGCGCCGATGGCGCAGCGTCTGCTCAGCCTGGAAGGCATCGAGGAAGACCTGTCGCGCCACCGCCGCTGGCGTGTGGCGTCGGCACTGGACCAGCCCGACCTGCGCGACGACGTTGCAAGCCGGCTCGGGGCCTTCGAATCTCGCGCCACCTCGCACGCGGTGGCATGGCACCGCGCGTCCTTGCGTGGACTCGACGAACTGTCGTGTCTTGCCCAGATCGTGCTGCACGTCGAGGCCGCGGCCACGCATGCGCACAGCGTGCGCCACGCACTCGGCTCGCTGGCGCCGATCACGCAGGCGATCCTCCTGCCGGGCTGGGCCGCTCCGGCCGCCTGGTACCGGCACGCCTGCGAAGCCCGCGCGGGCTGGCGAGACGCCTTCGTCACCAGGCACCTTGCGCAAGCCGACGTGCTGCTGTTGCCTTCGCTGCCGCGCGGCGTGCCCGACGCGCAAGCGGTGACCACCACCTCCGACCGCTTCGACCCGCGCGAACTGGTCGCGCTTCACCACTATCACGCCTTCGTGAACTACCTCGGGCTCCCTTCGTTGTCGTTCCCGATCGGCACCGATGCGCGCGGCCGGCCCGTTTGCATCCAGGCCATCGGTGCGCCGGGCACCGAGGCCGAGCTGCTGGCCTTCGGACACCAGTTCGCCGCACCGACGGGCGCTCCTTCCATTCCCGCGGCGCGCACCGCCCATCGCGCCAGCACCCCGCTTCATTGACTTCCCACGGAGAAACCATGCCCAAGATCAACGCCTCCCCTGCCCTCGCGCGCTTTCGCGTGCTCGACCTGTCCCGCGTTCGCGCCGGCCCCACATGCGTGCGCATCCTTGCGGATTTCGGCGCCGACGTGATCCGCATCGAGCCCCCGGCGGGTGTCGACCCGAACGAGGCGATGTTCGCAGCCGACCGCTGGGGCGGCGACTTCCAGAACCTCAACCGCAACAAGCGATCGATGACGCTGAACCTCAAGAAGCCGGAAGGGCTCGAGGCCTTCATGCGGCTGGTGGAAACAGCCGACGTGGTGGTGGAAAACTGGCGCCCCGACGTCAAGGCGCGACTGGGCATCGACTACGAGGCGCTGCGCGCGGTCAATCCCCGGATCATCCTCGCGAGCATCTCGGGCTTCGGCCAGGACGGTCCCTATGCCTGGCGCCCGGGCTTCGACCAGATCATCCAGGGCATGGGCGGGTTGATGTCGGTCACAGGATTCCCGGCACAGGGCCCCGTGCGCGCCGGCCTCGCGGTGGCCGATTCGGGCACCGGCGTCTATGCGGCAGCGGGCATCCTGATCGCGCTGCTGGAGCGCGAGCGTTCCGGGCAGGGGCAATGGGTGCACGGCTCGCTGCTGCACACGCAGGTGGCGCTGATGGACTTCCAGGCCGCGCGCTACCTCAACGACGGCGACGTGCCCGCCCAGGCAGGCAACGACCACCCGACGAGCAGCCCGATGGGCCTCTTCCAGGCCAGCGACGGCGTGTTCAATCTCGGCGCGTCGGGCGAAGGCAACTGGGTGCGGTTGTGCGAATGCCTGCAGGCTCCGCAGCTGAGGGCGGTGCCCGAATTCGCCACCGAGAAGCTGCGTGTCGAACACCGGCTGGCACTCAACGAGGCCCTGGCCGAGGTCTTCAAGAGCCAGACAGTTGCGCACTGGGTCGAACTGCTGAACCGCGCCGGCGTGCCCGCGGGCCCCGTCTATTCGATTCCGCAAGTCTTCGAGGACGCCCAGGTGAACCACCTGGGCATCGCGCAGGATGTGGAGGCGGGCAATGGCCGGCGCTACCGGCTGGTGTCGCAGCCCATCACGCTGGCGCGCACGCCAGCGCGCATCGCGCACGCCGCCCCGGCCTGGGGCGAGCACACCACCGAGATGCTGACCGAGATCGGCTACACGCCTTCCGACATCGAACAGCTGCAAGCGAAGGCCGCGGTATGAGCGAAGGACACATCCGGACCGAGACCGCAGCGGGGGTCGGAACCCTGGTGATCAGCCATGCGCGCAAACACAACGCGATGACGCTGGCCATGTGGCAGCAGCTCGCCGAATCCGTACAGGTGCTGGCCGACGACCGCGCCGTGCGCGTGATTGTCGTCACCGGTGAAGGCGACGCCGCTTTCGTCTCGGGCGCCGACATCAGCGAGTTTGCGCAACAGCGCAGTGGCACCGACGCCGTCGCCGCCTACGACCACGCGGTGGCGACCGCCCAGCGCGTGCTGGCCGAATGTGCCAAGCCGACAGTGGCGCGCATCCAGGGCATCTGCATGGGCGGCGGCATGGGCATCGCCCTCGCCTGCGACCTTCGCTTCGCCGCATCGAACGCGCGCTTTCGCATGCCGGCCGCGCGCATCGGCCTGGGCTACGCGTTCGAGGGCATGCAGCGGCTGGTGAGATTGCTGGGCGCACCGGCCACCTTCGACCTGTTCTACACGGCGCGCAGCCTCCACGCCCCCGAGGCGATGCGCCTGGGCCTGGTCAACGACTGCATCGACGCCGAGATCTTCGCCGCCGAAGTGGCGTCACGCGTGGCGCTGATCGCCCAGAACGCGCCGCTGGCGTTGCGGGCCGCAAAGGCCGCGATTCTCGCTACGCTGGAGCCCCCGACAGCGCAGGCCCGGGAAGCGATCGACGCGATGGTGCGCCAGTGCTTCGCCAGCCGGGACTACGCCGAGGGCCAGGCTGCATTTGCCGAGCGGCGCGCGCCGCATTTCGAAGGGAGCTGAACCGATGACCGCCACCCTGCAAGAGAACCTGTCATGAGCAATCCACGCGTCCCCTTTCAACTCTCGTCCGAGCGCCCGCCGTTGATGCCGCTGGACGGCGGCCACATCCTCGCGCACATCGTCGTGAACGTGGAGCACTGGCCTTTCGACCGCCCCATGCCGCGCACGCTGCTGACGCCGCCGCACGGCAAGGAGACGGTGCCCGACGTGCCGAACTTCAGCTGGGCCGAGTACGGCCTGCGCTGCGGGCTGCCGCGCATGATCGAGGCGCTGCGCAGTCGCGGATTGCGCGCGTCCGCCAGCCTCAACGCCTCCGTGATCGACTCGCACCCGAGTGCCGCGCAGGCCATCCTGGAGGCCGGCTGGGAGTTCATCGGCCACGGGGTGCAGCAGCAGTCGCTGGCGCAACTCGACGGGCACGCCCAGGCGGAAGCCATCGTGAAGTCGCTCGACCGCATCGCCGCCTTCACCGGCGTTCGTCCGCGCGGCTGGCTCTCGCCCGGGCTGCGCGAAGCGGCGGACACACCCGACATCCTCGCCGCCGCCGGCATCGACCATGTGTTCGACTGGTGCCTGGACGACTTGCCGTGCTGGATGCAAACCGAGCACCGTTCGCTGATGGCCCTGCCCTACATGCTGGAGGTCAACGATTCGGTGATCTATGCGGTCGAGAAGCACTCGTCGCCCGAGATGAAGCTGCGGCTCGAACGCACCCTGGAGGTCTTTGCGCGCGAGGTCGCCCGCCTGGGCCAGCCCCGGGTGCTGGCCATCGGGCTGCATCCGCACCTGATGGGCGTGCCCCACCGCTTCGGCGATTTCGAAGCCATGCTGGACCTGCTGCTCGCGCACCCGATGGTGCGGGTGGTGACGGGCTCATCCCTCCATGACTGGTACGCCGCGCAGGTCCCCGCGCCGGCGCCGCTCGTTGCCCGGTCCGGCGACGTCCCCTTTGTCCCGATGCCTCAATGAACGCCATCGACACCCTCATCGCCCACGTGCGCTCGCGCGATTTCGACTCCCTGCCACCCGAAGCGGTGAATGCGGCACGGATGTTCATCTACGACACCATCGGCGTCGGCATCTCCGGCTCGCGCCATCCGCGCATGCCGGCCCTCAAGCAAGCCGCGCAGTCCCTGGGCGACGGCGACGCTGTCACGGTCTGGGGCAGCGGCGAGAAGCTGCCCTTTCCGTCGGCCGTGATGCTCAACGCCTACCAGGTGTTCAACCAGGAGTTCGATGCGGTGCACGACGTCGCCGTGGTCCACGCCTTCGCCTGCATCGTGCCGGCCGCGCTCGGCTATGCCCAACGCGAAGGCGGCGTCTCGGGCAAGGCGTTGATCACGGCGGTGACGCTGGGACTCGACGTGGCCATCTACGTCGCGCTGGCGCAGCGTGCGCCGATGCGCTTCTTCCGCCCTGCCATGTGCGGCGGCCTCGGCGCCACGGCCGCACTGTGCAAGCTCGCCGGCATGGACGCCGACACGATGCACAACGCACTCGGCCTCATGTACAGCCATCTCTCCGGCACCATGCAGGCCCATGCCGAGGGCTCGCCCGCGGTCGGCCTGCAGGTGGGCCTGAACGCACGCGCAGCCGTCACCGCCTTCGAACTGGCGCGTGCCGGCTTCCCGGGACCGCGAGACATCCTGGAGGGCCCGTTCGGCTACTTCGCGCTCTATGACTTCGGCCAGTCGCGCTGGGCCGACGTGGCGAACGACGTCGGCCAGGTCTTCCAGATCGCGCGCATGAGCCACAAGCCCTACCCTACCGGCCGCGCGACCCATGCGGGCGTCGATGCGGTCGTCGATCTCATGGCCACGCACGGCTTCGGAGCGGACGACGTGGAAACCGTGCGCGTGCATGCCTCGGCGCTGATCGCGCGACTCGTGGGGCGGCCGGCGCAGCCTGGCATGGACTCGGCCAGCGCCAAGCTCAGCATGGGCTACGTGGTGGCCACGGCACTGCGCAAGGGCCGGGTGGGCATCGAGGCCTTCGACCCGCCCGCGTTGAACGACACGCGCACCTTCGAACTGGCACGCCGGGTCGAGGTGCTGGACGACGGCAACCCCAATCCGAACGCCCTGGGTCCGCAAGTGGTCGAGGTGGTGCTCAAACGGGGCGACACGCTGCGGCTGGCCGTGCCGCACTTTCTCGGCAGCCCCGGCCGGCCGCTGCCCGCACCGGATCAGCAGGCCAAGTTCATGGCCTGCTGCGCCTCGGCCAAGCCGCGGCTGCCGCCGTCCCAGGCCGAAACACTGGATTCGGCACTGCGCCGGCTCGAAGAACTGCCTGACGTGCGCGAACTCATCCCACTTATGACGGCGCCCGCCTGACACCCCGGGGCCGCTCGGCCCCTTTCGCTTCTTTCCGTTCCCTGCATCGGTCGTTCATTGCGCCCTCGTGGCCGCAAGGGATGCGCGCGCTCGCGCGGCCAATGCCCCACTCACCCTGCCATCGAGATACACCATGAACCGTTCTTCCGACAACTACCAGGACATCCGTGACGCCGTGCGCGCGCTGTGCGCCGAATTTCCCGACGATTACCACCGCAAGATCGACGAGCAACGCGCCTATCCCGAAGCCTTCGTCGATGCACTGACTGCCGCGGGCTGGCTGGCAGCGCTGATCCCGCAGTCCTACGGCGGTTCCGGCCTCGGGCTCGCGGAAGCCTCGGTGATCATGGAGGAGATCAACCGCTGCGGCGGCAACTCCGGCGCCTGCCACGGCCAGATGTACAACATGGGCACGCTGCTGCGCCACGGCAGCGAGGCGCAGAAAAGCCGCTACCTGCCAAGGATCGCCAGCGGCGAGCTGCGGCTTCAGTCGATGGGCGTGACCGAGCCCACCACCGGCACCGACACCACGAAGATCAAGACCACGGCCGTGCGCAAGGGCGACACCTATGTCGTCAACGGGCAGAAGGTGTGGATTTCGCGCGTGCAGCACTCCGACCTGATGATCCTCTTGGCGCGCACCACGCCGCTGGCCGAGGTGAAGAAGAAATCCGAAGGCATGTCGATCTTTCTGGTCGACCTGCACCAGGCCATCGGCAACGGCCTGACCGTACAGCCGATCGCGAACATGGTGAACCACGAGACCAATGAGCTGTTCATCGAAAACCTGGAGATTCCGGCGGACCACCTGATCGGCGAGGAAGGCCAGGGCTTCCGCTACATCCTCGACGGACTCAACGCAGAGCGCACGCTGATTGCCGCGGAATGCATCGGCGACGGCAAGTGGTTCATTGACCGCGTGACCGGGTACGTGAAAGACCGTGTCGTCTTCGGCCGCCCGATCGGTCAGAACCAGGGCGTGCAGTTCCCGATTGCCGAGAGCCACATCGAGGTGGAAGCCGCCGACCTCATGCGCTGGCGTGCCTGCGAGCTTTTCGACGCCCGGCAGCCTTGCGGCGCGGAAGCGAACATGGCGAAGTACCTGGCCGCCAAGGCCAGCTGGGAGGCCGCCAATGCGTGCCTGCAGTTTCATGGCGGTTTCGGCTTTGCCAACGAGTACGACGTCGAACGCAAATTCCGTGAGACCCGGCTCTACCAGGTGGCGCCGATCTCGACCAACCTGATCCTCGCGTATGTCGCGGAACATCTGCTCGGTCTGCCGCGCTCGTTCTGAAGAAGCCAGGCTGGGGCTGCAACACAAGTGGAAGCGGAGACTCAGGTGGGCTACGTTGAGTGTCAGCAACCCGTCTGGAGCCGCCGTACGCGAAGGACTGCCATGCAACGAATGCCCACGTCGGACTCGCAGCCACCGACGTCAAGCTCGAGAGCCTGATTGCTACTGGGAGCATCGCGCCGTCAGTCCCACGTCCGATTCCCTCCTCGCTGAAATTGCCGCCGGTACGCAGAAGGCGTCGCCCCCACGATCTGCCCGAAACGGCGCGCGAACTGCGTCGGCTCTCCGAAACCGGTGCTTTCGCCGATCTCCGCCGCAGAGGCGCCGGTAAAGACCAGCAGCGTCTTGGCGCGCTCGATCCGGCGTTCGGTCACCAGCTCCAGGAAGGTCTTGCCCGTTTCGCTCTTCAGCAGGTGGGCCAGATGCGTTGGCGACACATGGCTCGCATGCGCCGCATCGCCCAACGTCAGCTCCTGCGCGAGGTTGCGGCTGATGTAGCGGATGCAGCGCAGCACCGCCGGCCGGTACGACTGCAGGGCCATCCCCTGCGCCTCGCAGTTGCGAAACTCCTCGCCGTAACGTCGCCACACCATGCCGATCAGGTGAAGCAGATGGCTGCGAATCAGCAGGTGGCTGGCGGTGTCTTCGCCCGGCGGCCGCTGCGCTTCCTGCGCCATGTGTTCGCACAGCGCTTGGAGCTGGTGGGTCTCGGTTTCATCGAAGCGGAAATCCAGGCAATGCTGGAACCGGAAAGGCGCGAGCTCGGGCGCGCGTGACAACGGCACCTCCGACAGCTCGAACACGTCGAGGTCCAGCGACGGCAGCAGGTAATCCTTGCTGATGTTGATCACATGGAACACGCCGTCGGCCGCGTTCGGAATGTAATGAACCAGGAAGGGCAGCACGAAGCTCACCGTGCCGGCGCCGATGGCGCGCTGGTTGCCGCCGATGTAGTGCGTGGTCTCGCCCCGCGTGTTGACGTAGATCTGGAAGTACTCATGCCGGTGCGGCACCGGGTTCGGCAGGCAGTTGCTCTGGTCGTGGATACCGAAATAGGCGCGCTGTGCCCGCGCCGCCATCGTGTAGTTGCTGATGGTGGCACGCGCGGCACCGGCGCGGGGCGGCGGCACGAATTCGTCGAGGGAAGGCGTGGGTGGCATGAAGAGCTGATCTCAAGATCGCAAGGATTGCATATCTTTGCGCAAGCCTGCGCGTTGAGGTGAGAAGGCCTCGTTCCTAGACTCTAGCCACTCCTTTCCCAACCTTCCAGAGAGACAAACCCATGTCCCCCCAACCGACGGCCGAATTCGCGCAAGCGACCGATGTCCCCGCAAATACCGACGCCCTGCAAGTCCTGCCCGTGTCCATCGACATCGTGGACAGCGACCAACGCTTCCCGGTGCGCCGCGTCTACTGCGTGGGCCGCAACTACCTGGCCCACATCCGGGAGATGAAGGAAGGCGACGAGCGCGATCCGCCGTTCTTCTTCCAGAAGCCGTCCGACTCGGTGGTGACCGACGGGCGCGTGCCCTACCCCACGCTGACGGACGATTTCCAGTTCGAGTTCGAACTCGTCGTGGCCATCGGCACTCATGCGTCGAACGTGACGCCCGAGGACGCGCTGGATCACGTCTTTGGCTACGCTGCGGGCCTGGACATGACCCGGCGCGACCGCCAGCGCGAATGCAACAAGCGCGGCCTGCCATGGGAACAGGGCAAATCTTTCGACCACTCGGCGCCCTGCGGCCCGATCCATCCGGTGGCGAAGGTCGGGCACATCCGCTCGGGAACACTCAACCTCTCGGTCAACGGCGCGGTGCGGCAAGACTCGGTGCTCGAAAAGATGATCTGGAATGTCCACGAGATCGTCAGCGAGCTGTCCAAGCAATACCGCCTGCTGCCCGGCGACCTGATCTTCACCGGGACGCCCGAAGGGGTCGGCCCGGTGCAGCGCGGCGACAAGCTCACCGGCCGCATCGACGGGCTCGCGCCCCTGCAGGTCGAGATCGTCTGAGCCCGCAACAGCACACGGAGACACCATGAAACCACTCGAACGCATCTCGTACTCGTCCATCGCGGATCGCCCCGCACTGAAGTTGCCCGGCGGCAAACGACTGGCCGTCTGGGTGATCGTCAACGTCGAGGAATGGAACATCGACGAGACCATGCCCCGCACCGTGCTGACACCACCGGCCGGTGGTTCGCCGATGCCCGACATCCCGAACTGGGCCTGGCACGAGTACGGCAACCGCGTCGGCTTCTGGCGCATGCTCGAAGTGATCGACGCACTCGGCATCAACGCCACGCTCGCCATCAACGGTTCGGCCATCGGCGCCTACGAGCCCATCGCCAAGGCGGCGAAGGAACGCCAGTGGGAGTTCATCGGCCACGGCTTCGGGCAGCGCAACATGCAAAAGGTCCCCGACGAGGTCGAGGACATCGCCAAGACCACCGAGGCCATTCGCGCCTACACCGGCAAGCGCCCGCGCGGCTGGCTCGGCCCGGGGCTCACCGAGACCTGGCACACGCCCGACATCCTGGCCGAGCAGGGCTACGAGTACGTGTGCGACTGGGTGCTCGACGATCAGCCGGTACGGCTGAAGACACGCGACGGCGGCACGATCGTGAACGTGCCCTACACGCAGGAATGCAACGACGTGGCAATGATGCTGATCCAGCACCACAAGGCCAGCGAATACCGCGACCGCGCCATCGACCAGTTCGAACAGCTCTACGCAGACGCGAAAGACTCGGCCCGCGTCATGGCGCTGGTGGTGCACCCCTACATCATGGGCGCGCCGCACCGCCTGCGCTACTTCCGAGAAGCGCTGGCGCACATCCAGACGCATGACGGCGTGGCCTTCATGACCGGCGAGCAGATCCTCGACTGGTACGGCGCGGCAAGCCCAGCTAGCACCGCCGCGTGAACCTTCGCCGGCACAGCGCCGGCGACTCTGGGCAACGAACGAACAACAAACAGATTTCTCGCTCGACGAGAAGGAGACAACACGTGCATTCCTCAACCTCGGTCATTTCACCGGCCGGTGGCGCGCGCCGCGAGGCGCCCATCACCGCGCTGGAGATCGGCATGTTCCTGGTGCTGCTCGCCTCGTACGCGCTCAACGCGATGGACCGGCAGATCTTTCCACTCATCGCCGCGGACGTGCGCAAGGAGTTCGGCTTCAGCCTGGCCGACACCGGCCTGCTGTCGACCATCTTCACGCTGGGCATGGCCGTGGCCGGAATTCCGACCGGCTATCTGCTGGCGCGGCTGTCGCGCAAGACGGTGCTGCAGATCGGCATTGCGATCTTCTCGCTGGGTACGCTGCTGGCGGCCTACTCGTACGGCTTCGCCGACATGATCGTCTACCGGGCCGTCACCGGCATCGGCGAAGCGATGCAACTGACGGTAGTGATCGCCATTGCCGCGAGCTACTTCGCGCGCTACCGGGCCACCGCCGTAGGCGCCATCAACTTCTCTTTCGGCATGGGCGCGATCCTGGGGCCGCTGCTCGGCGGCCACCTGATCGGCGTCGAGCGCGATTGGCGCCTGCCGCTCATCGTGTTCGGCGTCGCGGGCTTCGCGGCCATGGCGGTGATCGCACTCACCGTGAGCAAGCGCATGACCGAGAACGTGGCGGCCACCGGCGGGCGCGTCGACCAGCGCGGCGCCACCACCCTGTGGAACCGCAACACGGCCCTGCTGACCGGCATGAGCGTCATCGGCGGGCTCTGCATCTACGGCTACCTGGGCATGTACCCGACCTTCCTGCGCGAGCACCTGCACTACACGCCGTCGGACACCGGCCGCGTGATGAGCACCTTCGGTTTCGGTGTGTTCGCATCGATCTTCGGCGGCTGGCTCGGCGACCGTTTCCATCCCAAGCTCGTGCTGTCGGCGAGCTTCGTGGGCACCGGCCTGCTGGGCTTCCTGATGTTCTCGGGCCCGACCGACATGGTGGCGCAGTCGGCGCTTTCCTTCGCGTGGGGCTTCGTGGTGAGCGGCGTGCTGTACGTGAACCTGGCGGGGTATCACATCAAGGCGGTGCATGCCTCGCTCACGAGCCGCGCCACCGGCGTGTTCGTCACCACGCTGTACGGCGCGGGTGCGGTCGCGGGCTTCGTCATCGGCGGCATCGCCTCGCGCTTCGGCTGGAGCACGGCCGGGCTGGTGCAGATCACGCTGCTGGCGGCTGTCGGCGTGCTGCTCACGCTGCTGCTGCACACCGACCGCATGTCGCTGCCGGCACGCAAGCCGTGATGCTGCTCGACGGGGTGCTGCTCGGCGGCGCCGCGGCCCTGGCCGGCGCACTCAATGCCGTGGCGGGCGGCGGCAGCTTCCTGACGCTGCCGGCACTGGCGATGGTCGGCGTGCCGCTGGTGTCGGCCAACGCCACCGGAACCGCCGCGTTGCTGCCGGGCTACCTGGCCGGTGCCTGGGCATTGCGCAAGGAGCTGTCGGGCCCGATGTCGCCTTCGCTCCTGCGGCTGGGCGTGCTGTCGGTGCTCGGCGGCGCGGCCGGTGCGGTGCTGCTGCTGTCGACCTCGAACCATGCCTTTGCCCGCATCGTGCCGTGGCTTCTGCTGGCCGCGACGCTGCTCTTCGCGATCGGGCCCGGCTTGGTACGCCGAAGGCTCGCCGCCGCCGACAACAACCACAAGCCGCGAGGCCGTTGGATCGCCGACTTGGGCATCGCCGCGGTCGCCGTCTATGGCGGCTACTTCAACGGCGGCCTCGGCATCCTGCTGCTCGCCGTGCTTGGTGCACTGGGGCACACGGACATGGGCCGCATGAACGGCATCAAGAACTTCGTCTCCGCGATCCTGACGCTGATCGCCGTCGCCATCTACGCGGCCAGCGGCGCGATCGTCTGGACGCACGCGCTGTGGATGGCCCTCGGTGCCACGGTGGGTGGTTATGCCGGCGGCATGCTCGCACGGCGACTGAAGCCCGAGGTGGTGCGCGGCTTCGTCGTGCTGACGGGGCTGGCGATGACCGCGGCGTTTCTTCTCAAGGCGTACTGAGCGGGGCTTTCGCCTCCTCTTTCCATCACTTCAATCACTGGCAACTATTGGGTCTGGACATGCAAACAACCAAAAGAGACTTCACCCGTTTTGCAGGCGCCTTGATGGTCGCCGCCACCGGTGCGCCGGCGCTCGTCGGCTCGGCGTCGGTGTCGGCCCGCACAGCGCGTGCGCCCGCATCGCCCGCCATCCGGCGCGGCAGCTACCTGATCCGCAACGGCGCGGTCATCACGGTCGACCGCAGCAAGGGCGTGCTGCCGCGCGCCGACGTATGGGTCCGCAACGGCGTGATCGAGAAGATCGGGCGCGGCCTGAGCGCACCGGCTGGCACGGAGATCATCGATGCGACCGACATGATCGTCATGCCGGGCTTCGTCAATTCGCACTATCACATGTGGAGCGCCATCGGCCGCAGCTTCACCGCGCGCGACGGCGGCTTCTCGTACTACCCCGCCAAGAACGCGACCTCGACCCTGTACACGCCCGACGACTTCTACAACAGCGTGATGCTGGGCTGCGCCGAGCTGGCGAACGGCGGCACCACCACCGTGCACAACTGGTCGCACAACACCCGCTCCCCCGCCCATGCCGATGCCGAACTGCGTGCGCACCAGCACTCGCTGCTGCGCGCCCGCTACGCCTACGGCCACGTCGACAAGATGCCCGCCGACGAACTCAACCGCTACGAGGACCTGGCGCGCGTGCGGCGCGAATGGTTCGGCGAGCGTTCGCCTTTCGACGGGCTGGTGCACCTGGGGCTGAACCTGCGCGGCCCGCAGCAAAGCACCGACGCCGTGTTCCACGAAGAGATGAAGGCCGCCAAGGCCAGCGGATTGCCCGTTGCGATCCACGCACCGCAGGAGGCACCGAACAACGTCGATGCCGTCGACTATGAACGGCGCGGCTACCTGGGCTCGGATTTCATGCTCGCGCACTACGTGCCCGCCAGCACGGCCGACCTGGCGGCCATGGCACGCACGAAAACGCCGCTGTCCTTTGCCACGCATTCCGAGCTGCGGCTCAGCAGCACCGGCGATGCACGCGCCGCGCTCTTCGCGATGCGCAACGCGGGCCTGACCATTTCGTTGTCGAGCGATGCGACCTCCATCGCACCACCCGACATGTTCGAGGCCATGCGCTTCACCTGGAACCTGGGCGTGCCGTGGGCCGGCACGCCCAGCGCGCAGTCGAAGGCGATCGGCGTGCCCGAGGCGATCGAGATGGCGACCCTCAACGGCGCCATCGCGATGGGGCTGGGCGACGTCACCGGCTCGATCACCGAAGGCAAGCGCGCCGACCTCATCCTGGTGCGCACGCAGGACCTGAACATGGGCCCGGTCGGCAACGTCGAGACCGCCATCGTGCAAAGCGGCAGTGCGGCCAACGTCGACACCGTGATGGTCGACGGGCGGATCGTGAAGCGCAACGGGCGGTTGCTGGCCTACGACACGCGCGGCATCATGCGGCGCGCGCGGCAATCGGCGGACCGGATTCGCGCTGCGGCGAGCGAGGCCCTGAAGGCCTGAAGCTCCTGCGGCCATTCGCACGCGGCGTACACGTCGGCGGTCGAGCGGTTGGCGCCCCGCTGGCCGCCGGAGCCGGCCGACACCGGAAAACCGGGTCACCGAGTCACAAAGGCCTGCAGCGGACGGCGACGCGCCCGCTGCAGCGGCCACCAGCATCCGGACTGCATCGGCGTCGCCGGCCAGTTGCCAATCGAGCCCCGGTTCGGGCACGGGCAGCAGCAGCGTGAGGCTGGCCAGCGCGGCGTGGCTCGAACGAAAGCAGCGAGCCGCATCGAGCGCGACATCGAGCCGCATGCGGGCACAACGTCGTTTCCAGCTCAAGCTGTCGTCAGCCCTGAAGAAGCAGAGCTGCTCCAGATCTATCGTTCGCTCAACGATGGGCACCAAGTCGCAATGCTCACGATGGCACGCGGCCTCAACGGTGCGAAGCGATAGCACCCCATGTCCATTGGCAGCCGCATCAAAGAATCAAGATGCGCGATTGGCTGGAGCCAGGTGCGACTGGCCGACGAGGCAGGCGTTACCCAAAGCTCGATCGGGAACATCGAATCGGGCTCCCTCAACGGCGCCGCACTGAGTGGGCTGATGCCCTCCTCCGTCTTGTAGGTCTCGTCGGCCTGGTGCAGCGCGCGTAATTGTCGCGCCCAGGCTCGCATCCGAGCGCACTGCCGCGTGACGATATAGACCACGCCCTCCACCTCTTCCAGCGCTTCGTCATCGTCCCAAGCCACGGGAGTCACTGCGTCGGGGTAGATCGGATCGATCGACTTGGTCAGCCGGAGGAACAGAGGGTGGCGGCGGCCGAGGGGTTCAGGCATGCGCCTTTCTAGCGCTGATCCTCAGAAAGCTTGAACACGGGCTTTTCGGTCGTGATGAACCTACCCTCTAACGCTAGGATTCCCGCTTTCAGTTGGAGCCCACGAATGTCGCCCCCCTCAGAGCCGCAATCCCCCGACCATCTCAATCGAGGGGCGTTCCTGGCCGCGCTGGAGAGCAACATCGAGGTACTCGCGAAGGTGCCCTCGGAGCACCTGGCCACACCCAGAGTCATTGCGATCGATGCTCAATGGGGCGACGGCAAGACTTGGATCGCAACCGAACTGGCTCGGCGGCTTCGTGGCCCCGAAGGGGCACGGCCGGTAGTTTCAATTGATGTCTTCCGATATGACCACCACGATGACCCATTCGCGGTGATTGCGGCAGCGATCTATGAAGCACTCAAGCCGACCTCAGCCGTGAAGAAGAAGTTCCTAGCTGCGGCGGGAGCGGTGCTCAAGAGCGCAGCTCCAGTCGCGGCCAAGGCAGGAATTACCCTTGGCGCCCGAGCCATCGGGCTCTCCGCGGACGACACTGACGAGTTGACCAAAGGCGCTGTAGGTGCGCTCAAAGACAGCGCAGGGTCGTTCTCGGAAAAAGCCGTCGAGAAGCTCTTCGATTCCTACTCCGCCACCGAGCGCGTTCAGAAAAATTTCATGCAGATGCTCAGCGAGCTAACCGGTAAGCTGGATCACCCGTTGGTCGTGCTGGTTGACGAGCTTGACAGATGCCGCCCATCTTTTGCGTTAGAAGTGCTTGAACGGATCAAGCACCTTTTCGGCGCAGAGAACGTCGTCTTCATGCTCTTCTGGAATTCTCACTCGATTCACGAATCAATTCGGCACACTTACGGCCGTCGTACCGATGCAACCAACTACCTCGCAAAGTTCGTCGCGTTCAATGTGCCGCTTCAGTTAGGAGAATCTAGGACTAACGGGGTCGGCGGCAGATACGAGAACTTCGTTCGAGCGGTTGCAGATATACACCTGCCGAGCGCGGCTGCCAGCCATGACTTTCGCGCTGCCATGGTTCAGGCAAGTGGCGTCTTGAATCCAAGTCTCCGAGCTCTGCAAAAAGCAATCCAGTTTGCTGCTCAGATAGCCATCTTGAGCACTGATCAGTGGCCGAGGGTTTCCGCATATCTCATCTTGCTGAAGACGATGGACGAAGTTCGGTTCAGCGAACTCTTGGCACTCGATCAGGGTGCGGCCGCACGAGAAGCAGCCCTGTTTGAGGCCGCCATTGAGTACTCATACCCTGGTGATATGAATCAGATCCATGCGTGTTGGATTCCGCCGACCTCTGACCCTAGATTTCCATTCAATACTGACCCACCCGCTTTGTGAGCCTGACGGCTTCACGGTGTGGATAAGTGCTTGATGTTCTCCTTTTTAGATTGAGTGTGTGGATCTGCCGCAGATTGCGCCGCTGTTTCCGCGATTTGGTGGCCTCGATCGCGAGCCAGGTTGCGAGCTTCTCGGCATAGGGATCGAGCTTGCTTGAACTCGTCCGCTTGGCGTAGCGCGGCTCTTCATCGCCGGCTCGCAGGTACTTCTTTACGGTGTTGCGAGACAGGCCTGTACGCCTGGCTATCTCGCGAATGGACATCTGCTCGCGCAGGGCCCAGCG
Source organism: Variovorax sp. GW821-FHT09D04 (assembly GCF_059416405.1). Lineage (NCBI taxonomy): Bacteria > Pseudomonadati > Pseudomonadota > Betaproteobacteria > Burkholderiales > Comamonadaceae > Variovorax > Variovorax sp. GW821-FHT09D04. The sequence goes on along the minus strand of NZ_JBWKPA010000001.1, from coordinate 306,789 downwards.
TCTGATGACACTCAATGTCGCCACGTCTATCACTCCTAGGATCCCCTGCTCTAAAAATCAGCAGGGTAGGGTTTTACGTGGGTCAGTCTTAGACGGAAATTACTGCGTTAACTGGGTCAAATTTCGGCGGCAATCAACAGGCCGGCCGTCACGGTGCGCTGATTGCGCGACTTGCCAAGAGATGCGTGCCGGTGAGTGCAGCTTTGTCTATCGCAAATGAAAAAAGCCCCTGATCCTTGCGAATCAGGGGCTTTTTATTTGGTGCCGGAGAGATGAATCGAACACCCGACCTTCTCATTACGAATGAGCTGCTCTACCGACTGAGCTACACCGGCGAAGCCTCAGATTATAGCCAAGAAATCAAGGCTTCTCGGCGTGGTACTGCGTCAAACGCTCCACTTCGTGACGCGAACCCAACATCACGCTCACGCGCTCGTGCAGTTTGGTGGGCTTCAGGTCGAGGATGCGCTGCTTGCCGTTGGTGGCGGCGCCGCCGGCCTGCTCGACGAGCCAGCTCATGGGGTTGGCCTCGTACATCAGGCGCAGCTTGCCGGCCTTTTCGGGCTCGCGCTTGTCCCACGGGTACATGAAGACGCCGCCGCGCATCAGGATGCGGTGCACGTCGGCCACCATGCTGGCAATCCAGCGCATGTTGAAGTCCTTGCCGCGCGGGCCTTCCTTGCCGGCCAGGCATTCGTCGATGTAGCGCTTCACGGGCTCGTCCCAGTGGCGCATGTTGCTCATGTTGATGGCAAATTCTTTCGTATCGGCCGGAATCTGGATGTCTTCCTGCGTGAGCACGAAGCTTCCTTGCTCGCGGTCGAGCGTGAACATGGCCACGCCGTTGCCCACGGTGAGCACCAGGGTGGTCTGCGGGCCGTAGATGCAGTAACCGGCAGCCACCTGCTGGCTGCCGGGTTGCAGAAAGTCGGCTTCCTGCACGCCGGGGGTGTCGTCGGGCTTCTTCAGCACGCTGAAGATGGTGCCGATGCTCACGTTGACGTCGATGTTGCTGCTGCCGTCGAGCGGGTCGAACATGAGCAGGTATTCGCCCTGCGGGTAGCGGTTGGGCACCACGTGGATGGTTTCCATCTCTTCGCTGGCCATGGCCGCGAGGTGGCCGCCCCATTCGTTGGCTTCAATGAGCACTTCGTTGGCGATGATGTCCAGCTTCTTCTGGATTTCGCCCTGCACGTTCTCGCTCTCGGCGGTGCCGAGCACGCCACCCAGCGCGCCCTTATTGACGGCCTGGCTGATGCTCTTGCAGGCGCGGGCGACCACTTCGAGCAACAGGCGCAGCTGGCCGGGAATGAGGCCGTCGGCGCGTTGCTGCTCGACGAGGTAGCGGGTGAAGGAGATTTTTTGTTGAGCCATGGATCTTGTGGGGTTCGGTGGGTTCAGTTTCCGGCAAGGGCGCGGGTGACGACTTCGTGGGTGTCTTTGCTGAGGTCGGGCTTGGCGGCCACGCGGGCAATCGCTTCGCGTGCGGCGCTGCGGTACGGCTCGGCCAGCTTGCTCCAACGGTCGAGCGCGCGCGCCAGGCGGGCGGCCACCTGGGGGTTGATGGCGTCGAGCTCGATCACGCGGTCGCTCCAGAACACGTAGCCGGCGGCGTCGGCGCGGTGGAAGGCGCCGGGGTTGCCGCTGCAGTAGCTGAAGATCACGCTGCGCGCGCGGTTGGGGTTCTTCAGCGAGAAGTCGGGGTGCTTCATGAGCTGCTTCACCAGTGGCAGGATGTCGCCGCCGCGGTCGCTGGCGCCGGCCTGCAGCGAGAACCACTTGTCGATGACCAGCGCCTCGTCCTTGAACATGGCGTGGAAGCGCGCGAGCGCCTGCGCCGCCAGGGTGTGGCCCGACGACACGAGGGCGTTGAGCGCGTTGAAGCGGTCGGTCATGTTGCCCGCGTCCTTGAAGCGCTGCAGGGTCTTGCCGGGCCACACGGTGTCGCCCGAGGCGCGCGCCGCCAGGCACAGGAAGTTGAGCGCCATGCCGGCCAGCGCGCGGCGGCCCGACGAGGTCGGGTCGGGCGTGTAGGCGCCGGTGTCCTTGTTGTCTTCGTAGGCCTGTTCCCAGTCGGCGAAGAGGGTGGTGGCGAGTTGGGCGCGCATGGCTTCGCGCACGAGGTGCACGCGCTGCGGATCGACCACGTCGAGCTGCTCGGCGATGTAGGTTTCCGACGGCAGCGTGAGCACCAGTTCCTTGAAGGCGGCGTCGAGCTGCGGGTGGCGCAGCACGCCGCGCATGGCGTCGAGGTAGGCGTCGTTCAGCACCGGCGTGGTGTCGGTGGCGTGCGCGGCAATGGCTTGCAGTGCGGCGCGCAGGCCCAGGCGCTGGCCGGCTTCCCAGCGGTTGAACGGGTCGGGGTCGTTGGCCAGCAGGGTGAGCAGCTGGGCGTCGGTGTACGCAAAGTCGAGGATCACCGGCGCGCTGAAGCCGCGCAAGATCGACGGCACGGGCTCGGCGTCCAGGCCCACGAAGGTGATCTGCTCGCCGGCGCGCGACAGCACGATGGTGCGGGTGCCGCGTGCGACGTCGCTTTCGCCCTCGAGCTGCATGGGCAGCTCGCGGCCGGTGGCGGCGTCGAGCAGGCCGATGTTCAGCGGGATGACGAAGGGTTCCTTGGTCTGCTGGCCCGGCGTGGGCGGGCAGCTTTGCACCACGCTCAGGGTGTAGCTGCGGTTCTGCGCGTCGTACACGCCGTGCGCCGCAAGGCGGGGCGTGCCGGCCTGGCTGTACCAGCGCTTGAACTGGGGCAGCAGGCGGGCCAGTTCGGAATCGGGGTTGGCGTCGGCAATGGCCTGGGCGAAGTCGTCGCAGGTCACGGCCTGGCCGTCGTGGCGTTCGAAGTACAGGGTGATGCCCTTTTCGAAGCCCTTGCGGCCGACCAGCGTCTGCATCATGCGAACGACCTCGGCACCCTTTTCGTAGATGGTGACGGTGTAGAAGTTGCTGATCTCGATGTAGCTGTCGGGCCGCACCGGGTGGGCCATGGGGCCGGCGTCTTCGGGGAACTGGGCGGTGCGCAGCACGCGCACGTCTTCGATGCGCTTGACGGCGCGGGCCGAGGCATCGGCGCACAGGTCCTGGCTGAACTCCTGGTCGCGGAAGACGGTGAGGCCTTCTTTCAGCGAGAGCTGGAACCAGTCGCGGCAGGTCACGCGGTCGCCGCTCCAGTTGTGGAAGTACTCGTGGCCGACCACGCTTTCGATGTTGCTGTAGTCGGCGTCGGTGGCGGTGGCCTGGTTGGCCAGAACGTACTTCGTGTTGAAGATGTTCAGGCCCTTGTTCTCCATGGCGCCCATGTTGAAGTCGCTGGTGGCCACGATCATGAAGCGGTCGAGGTCGAGCGGCAGGCCGAAGCGGGCTTCGTCCCACAGCACGGAGTTGACCAGCGAGTTCATGGCGTGCTCGGTCTTGTCGAGGTCGCCGGCGCGCACGTACACCTGCAGCAGATGCTCCTTGCCGCTGCGCGCGGTGATGCGCTGCTCGCGCGCCACGAGCTTGCCCGCCACCAGGGCGAACAGGTAGCTGGGTTTCTTGAAGGGGTCGACCCACTTGGCGAAGTGGCGGCCCTCGGGCAGCTCGCCCTGGTCGACCAGGTTGCCGTTCGACAGCAGCACCGGGTAGGCGGCCTTGCTGGCGCGCAGCGTGACGGTGTACATCGCCATCACGTCGGGACGGTCGAGGAAGTAGGTGATGCGGCGGAAGCCCTCGGCCTCGCACTGCGTGAAGAAGGTGTCTTCGCTCACGAACAGGCCCATCAGCTTGGTGTTCTTGATGGGGCAGCAGGTGGTGAAGATTTCGAGCTCGAACGCGTCGGGCAGACCGTCGATGACGAGCTGGTCGCCTTCCATGCGGAACGAGGCGCCCTGGCCGTTCACGAGCACGCGCGCCAGGTTGAGCTCGTCGCCGTCCAGGCGCAGCGGCTGGGCCGGCACCTCGGGGTTGCGGCGCAGCTGCATGCGGTTGAGCACGCGGGTCTTGGCGGGGTCGAGGTCGAAGGTCAGGTCGACGGTGTCGATCCAGAACGCCGGCGCGGCATAGTCTTCGCGGCGGATGGCAATGGGTTGCCCTTGGGCGTCACGCTGAAGCAGCATCGAGGGTCTCCAGAAAATTCGAATGGGCCAGTTCGTTGTAGTCGCGAACGGCGGCGATCACGTGGGGGCCGGCCAGCTCGGCGGCCGTATGGGTGCTGCACACGGCCACGGCGCGCATGCCGCCGCGGCGGGCGGCTTCGATGCCGAAGGGCGCGTCTTCGAAGACGATGCAGCGCTCGGGCGCCACGCCGATGCGGCGCGCGGCTTCCAGGAAGATCGCGGGCGTGGGCTTGCCCGAAAAGCCTTCGTCGCCGCCGACGATGGCCAGCGGCAGCGGGTCCATCTTCAGGCGTGACATGGCGAACGCAATGTTGTGCCGGTCGCCGGCCGTGCCCACCGCCACCTTCAGGCCGCGTGCCACCGCGGCCTTGGCAAAGGCGGTGAAGCCCGCCACTTCGGTGAAGTTGTCGTGGAAGAGCTCGCGGTAGATCTCTTCCTTCTCGTGGACCATCGCCTGGCACTCGGCATCGGAGAGCTCGCGCTCGAACAGCTCGCGCATGCTCTCGGTGCCGGTGCGGCCCGTGGTGCGCGCGAGGATCTCGCTCACGTCGAGCTGCACGCCGTGGCGCTGCGCGAAGGTCACCCACGAGCGCGCATGCCAGGGCATGGAGTCGATCATGGTGCCGTCCATGTCAAAGATCAGGGCTTCGACCCTGCCGGTGTTCAGGCTCATCGGTCAGACGCCTTGCTTGAGCGAGGCTTCGATGAACACGTCGAGGTCGCCGTCGAGCACCTTCTGCGTGGCCGAGACTTCGACGTTGGTGCGCAGGTCCTTGATGCGGCTGTTGTCCAGCACGTAGCTGCGGATCTGGTGGCCCCAGCCCACGTCGGTCTTGCTGTCCTCGAGCTTTTGCTGCTCTTCCTGGCGCTTGCGCATCTCATGGTCGTACAGGCGCGAGCGCAGGCGCTTCCACGCCACGTCGCGGTTGCTGTGCTGGCTGCGGCCGTCCTGGCACTGCACGACGATGCCGGTCGGGATGTGCGTCAGGCGCACGGCCGAGTCGGTCTTGTTGATGTGCTGGCCGCCGGCGCCCGAGGCGCGGAAGGTGTCGGTGCGCACGTCCGAAGGGTTGATCTCGATCTCGATCGAGTCGTCGATCTCGGGGTACACGAAGATCGATGCGAAGCTGGTGTGGCGCCCGCCCGACGAGTCGAACGGCGACTTGCGCACCAGGCGGTGCACGCCGGTCTCGGTGCGCAGCAGGCCGAAAGCGTAGTCGCCCTCGACCTTGATGGTCGCGCCCTTGATGCCGGCGGTGTCGCCGGGCGTTTCGTCTTCGATCTGCGTCTTGAAGCCCTTGCGCTCGGCGTACTTCAGGTACTGGCGCAGCAGCATGCTGGCCCAGTCGCAGGCCTCGGTGCCACCGGCGCCGGCCTGGATGTCGACAAAGGCGTTCAGCGGGTCGGCCGGGTTGTTGAACATCCGGCGGAATTCGAGCTGCTTGATGTCGGCTTCGAGCGTGGCGGCGTCATCGGCAATGGCCTGCAGGCCATCGAGGTCGCCGTCTTCCTTCGACATCTCGAAGAGCTCGGTGTTGTCCGACAGCCCGTTGGTGAGCCGGTCGAGCGTGACGACCACGTCGTCGAGCGACTTCTTTTCCTTGCCCAGTTCCTGGGCCTTCTTGGGGTCGTTCCAGACGTTCGGGTCTTCGAGCGATGCGTTGACTGTCCTCAGTCGTTCAGCTTTGGCATCGTAGTCAAAGATACCTCCGTAAATCGACCGTACGGACGCTCAGGTCCGCGAGCATTGCGCCGATTTGGTTGATCTGTTCTGCGTCCATGGGGTGTCCTGACTGTGTGAGGTTGGTGTTCGGGGGAACCCGTCATTTTCTCACGGTCCGCCAACCCGCCAGGCAGCGCCCCTGTATTGCGCCTTCCCTCTCGGGGGGAAGGCGCGGGCACCGGAATCAGAACGCCGGAATCAGCGACCCCTTGAACTGCGTCTCGATGAAGCTGCGCACCTCCGGCGACTGGTAGGCCGCCACGAGGCGCTTGGCCCAGGGCTTGTCCTTGTCGGCGCGGCGCACGGCGATCAGGTTGGCGTAGGGGCTCTGGGCCGATTCCTTGATGACGGCGTCCTTGCCGAAGGACAGGCCGGCCTTCTCGGCGTAGTCGTTGTTGATGGCCGAAATGGCCAGGTCGTCGAGCGAGCGCGGCAGCTGGGCGGCGTCCAGCGACACCAGCTTGAGCTTCTTGGGGTTGGTCACCACGTCCAGCGGCGTGGCGTTGTTGTTCTTCACGGCCTCGGGTTTGAGGGTGATGAGCTTGGCCTGTTGCAGCAGCAGCAGGGCGCGGTTGCCGTTGGACGGGTCGTTCTGGATGCCGACCGAGGCGCCGTCGGCCAGCTGGTCGATCGACTTGATCTTGCGCGAGTAGAAGCCCAGCGGCGCGGTGATGGTCAGGCCCACGGGCACGAGGTCGAAGCCGCGCGCCTTGATCTGGTTGTCCAGGAAGGGCTGGTGCTGGAAGGCGTTGGCGTCCAGGTCGCCGGCGGCCAGCGCCGCGTTGGGCAGCTGGTAGTCGTTGAACACCACGACCTGGACGGTCAGGCCGTCCTTGGCTGCGACCTTCTTGACCACCTCGAACACCTGCTCGGCGCTGCCGACGGAAATGCCGACCTTGACGGTGTTCTTGTTGTCCTGCGCAAAGGCGGTGCCGCCAGCGAAAAGGGCGGTGACGAGGGTGGCGAGCATGAGGCCGCGGCGGCGGAAAGTGGAATGCATGGTGGCGCGAAATCGAAGAAATGAAGGCGCCGAATGTGGCATTGCCGCCGCGGATCGGGAACGAACCAATCCTCATATCGATATGGCGTCCACTCGCTCCATGTGGTCTTTCTTATCTGATTTTTCATATAAGCACGAGCCGATTTGTTCGTTCCCTTTCGGCTTGTTTCTTTTCATACTCGGCACCTTTTTGCGAACCTGCGCGGTCGCGCCTGTGCGGCCCGCGCCTTCTTTCATGACCTTCCCTTCGCCTGATGCGGCACGCGGCAACGCGGCGCCGGTCATCCGTCTTCAATCGGTGCAGAAGTCGTTTGCCTTGCCCAGCGGCGAGGTGTTCGACGCCGTGCAATCTCTCTCGCTCGAGATCCAGCAGGGCGACGTGTTCGGCCTCATCGGCAAGAGCGGCGCCGGCAAGTCGACCTTGCTGCGCCTCATCAACCTGCTGGAGCGGCCCGACGCGGGCCGGGTGTTCGTCGGCGGGCGCGACCTCACGACGCTCTCGCGCCGCGAGCTGCGCGACACGCGCCAGAACATCGGCATGATCTTCCAGCAGTTCAACCTGCTGCAGAACGCCACGGTGTTCGACAACGTGGCCTTCCCGCTGAAGATCCATGGCCGCCACTCCAAGGCCGAGATCAACGAGCGGGTGCGCGAATGCCTCGACCTCGTCGGCCTGGCTGAAAAGATCGACACCTACCCGGCCCAGCTCTCGGGCGGCCAGAAGCAGCGCGTGGCCATCGCCCGCGCGCTGGCGCCGCGCCCGCAGGTGCTGCTGTGCGACGAGCCCACCTCGGCGCTCGACACCGAAACCACCCGCGCGCTGCTCGAAACGCTGCGCGACATCAACCAGAAGATCGGCGTGACCATCGTGATCGTCACGCACGAGCTCTCGGTGGTCGAGGTGCTGTGCCGCAACGTGGCCATCCTCGAAAAGGGCCGCCTCATCGAGCAGTTCGCTGTCGATGCGCCGAGCGAGGAACGCAAGACCGCGCTCGGCCGCGAGATCGACGAACTGGTGCGCCGCCGCGAACGCGAGGCGCGCGAACCCGTGGCGCCGCGCGTGGCGACCGCACAGCGCAACGCGCAGGAGCTGGCCTATGTTTGAGAACATCACCCCCATCCTTCCCGAGCTGTGGACGGCCACGGGCCAGACCTTCCTGATGCTGGCCATCGGCCTGTCGGCGGCGGTGCTCATCGGCGGGCCGCTGGGCATCCTGCTGTTCCTGCTCGGCCCGGGCCAGTCGCTCGAGAACAAGCCCGCGTTCCACATCCTCAACTGGATCGTGAACACGGTGCGTTCCTTCCCGTTCATCATCCTGCTGGTGGCGCTGGTGCCGTTCACGCGGATCATCGCGGGCACCTCCATCGGCCCGCTGGCGGCCGCGGTGCCGCTGTCGTTCGCGGCCATTCCGTACTTCGCGCGGCTGGTCGACCAGTGCCTGCGCGAGGTGCCGCGCGGCGTGATCGAGGCGGCGCATGCCATGGGCGCCTCGGAGCTGCAGATCGTCTGGCGCGTGCTGATCGTCGAGGCGCGCTCGGGCCTGGTGCTCGCGCTCACTGTGCTGGCCGTGAGCTTCCTGTCGTACTCGGCCATTGCCGGCGTGGTGGGCGGCGGCGGCATCGGCGACCTGGCCATCCGCTACGGCTACTACCGCTTCCAGACCGACGTGATGGTGCTTACCGTGGCGCTGCTCGTGGTGTTGGTGCAGATCCTGCAGTTCGTGGGCAACACCACGGCGCGCCGGCTCGACAAGCGTTGATTTTTCTTTCTTCTTTTTCTTCTCCCTTCTTTCTGCTCATTCCATGAAAACCGCACTGCTGCGCCGTTCCGTCCTCGCCGTTTCCCTCGTCGCGCTGTCGCTCGGCGGCCTCTCGCTGTCGGCGCAGGCGCAGGACGCCAAGAAGAACCTCGTGATCGGCGGCACCGCCGGCTCCAACGCCGACCAGCTCAAGGCCGGCATCATTCCGATCCTCGAGAAGAAGGGCTACAAGGTAAAGCTGGTCGAGTTCAACGACTACGTGCAGCCCAACCTCGCGCTGGCCCAGGGCTCGCTCGACGCCAATTTCTTCCAGCATCGGGTCTACCTGCAGAAGTTCTCGGCCGACCAGAAGCTCGACCTCGCCGAGCTGGTGCAGGGCCCGATCGCGCCCATGGGCGTGTACTCGACCAAGCGCAAGACGCTGGCCGACGTGAAGGAAGGCGACCGCGTGACGCTGCCGAACGACCCGAGCAACCTGGCGCGCGCGCTGGTGCTGCTGGAGCAGAACAAGCTGGTCACGATCAAGGCCGGCATCGATCCGCTGCGCGCGTCCGAGAAGGACGTGGCCGAGAACCCGAAGAAGCTCAAGTTCATTCCGCTCGAGGCCGCGCAGCTGCCGCGTTCGCTGGGTGACACCGAGTACGCCATCGTCAACGGCAACTTCGCGATCTCGTCGGGCCTGAAGCTCACCGAAGCCGTGGTGCTCGAGAAGACGCCCGACTACTACCTGAATGTGGTCGCCGTGAAGAGCGCCGACAAAAACGCCGCCTGGGCCAAGGACATCGCCGAGGCCTACCGCTCGAAGGAATTCAAGACGGTGGTCGACAGCAAGTTCCAGGGCTACGCCAAGCCCAGCTTCCTGCAGTAATCCACCACGCTTCAGCGAAGGACGCCCCATGCCCGTGCTCGCCGTGTTCGATGGCCAGGCCAATTGGCGCGACACGCACGTGTGCGACGGCTGGATCAGCGACCACCTCGCGCGCCACGGCGTGCGCTGGGGGCGCGGCGAGGCCGACGGCCAGCGCGTGCTCGACAGCGCGGGGCTGTTCTACCTGCCGACGGCGGAGGGGTATCTGGGGCTGTTGGTCGAGGGCGGGGAGTGGGTCGCCATGCCCGCCGATGCGCCGCATTTCTTCGATGCGGGCGAGGCCGCTTCGCCCGACGGGCTGCCTGCCGCGTTGCCGCGCTTCGAGGCCTTTGTCGAAGAGGTGCTCGCGATGACGGGCAACGACGCGAGCGACGAGTAGGTCAGCGCGGGCTCGGGCGGCCCGTCGCATCCCAGGCGTCGCTCAGGCCGGCGCCGTCGTCGGGTTCGGGCGCGCCGAACGCGACGGCCCTTGCGTGTAGCGGTCCATCGCCAACCCGTCCGTGCGGATCTCCGGCCGCTGGCCCGTCACCAGGTCCGAGATCAGCTTGCCCGAGCCGCAGGCCATGGTCCAGCCCAGCGTGCCGTGGCCGGTGTTCAGGAACAGGTTGGGGTAGCGCGTGGCGCCGACGATGGGCGTGCTGTCGGGCGTCATCGGGCGCAGGCCGGTCCAGAAGCTGGCGTTGGGCAGGTCGCCACCCGGGAACAGGTCGCTCACCACTTTCTCGAGCGTGGCACGGCGCGCCGGGTTCAGGCGCAGGTCGAAGCCGCCGAGCTCGGCCATGCCGCCCACGCGGATGCGGTTGTCGAAGCGCGTGACGGCCACCTTGTAGGTTTCGTCGAGCACCGTCGATTGCGGTGCGAGCGATTCGTCGAGCAGCGGCACCGTGAGCGAGTAGCCCTTGACCGGGTACACGGGGATGTCCAGGCCCAGCGAGGCGATGGCGGCGCGCGAGTAGCTGCCGAAGGCCATCACATAGCGATCGGCCGTGAGGATCTTGCCGGCACGCGTGCGCACGCCGGTGATGCGGCCGCCGTCGGTCTCCAGGCCGTCGATGGTCTGGCCGAATCGGAAGTCCACGCCCAGGCCGCGCGCGATCTCGGCGAGGCCGCGCGTGAACAGGTGGCAGTCGCCGGTTTCGTCGTTGGGCAGGCGCAGGCCGCCCGTGAGGCGCTCGCGCGCGCCGGCCAGGCCGGGTTCGACGCGCGCCAGGGCGTCGCGGTCGAGCAGTTCATAAGGCACGCCGCATTCCTCGAGCACGGCGATGTCGCGCTGCACCGCGTCGAGCTGCGCCTGCGTACGGAACAGCTGCAGCGTGCCGCCGGTGCGGTGCTCGTACTGCAGGCCGGTGTCGGCGCGCAGCTGCTGCAGGCAGCCGCGGCTGTATTCGGCCACGCGCATCATGCGTTCCTTGTTGACCGCATAGCGCTCGGGCGAGCAGTTGCGCAGCATCGCGGCCATCCAGCGCAGCTGGAACAGCGTGCCGTCGGGTCGGATCGACAGCGGCGCGTGCTTCTGGAACATCCACTTGATCGCCTTCAGCGGAATGCCGGGCGCGGCCCACGGCGTCGAGTAGCCGGGCGACACCTGGCCGGCGTTGCCGAAGCTCGTTTCCTCGGCCGGGCCGGCCTGCCGGTCGAGCAAGGTGACTTCGGCGCCGGAGCGCGCGAGGTAGTACGCCGTGGTGGTGCCGATCACGCCGCCGCCGAGAACGATGACTTTCATGGTGTATCCGCTGATCTGAATGGAATGATGTGAATCTAAAGTGCACAATGCAGTGGATTCCATTGTTCTTAGGTCTTTGGCAGTGAAAATCGCTGTCGAAAACCGTCCAAGGCCCCGCGCGGAGTGAAATGCCCGAACTCGACCGAATCGACCGCAAGATCCTCGACCTGCTGCAGCGCCAGGGGCGCATTTCCATGACCGAACTGGCCGAGCGCATCGGCCTGTCGGCCTCGCCCTGCGCCGAGCGCGTCAAGCGCATGGAGCGCGACGGCGTCATCACCGGCTACCACGCGCACGTGTCGCCCGAGGCGCTGGGCAAGACGCTGCTGGTGTTCGTGGAGATCAAGCTCTCGGCCAAGTCGGGCGACGTGTTCGACAAGGTGAAGCAGGAGCTGCTGCACATGCCCGAGGTGCTCGAATGCCACCTGGTGTCGGGCAGCTTCGACTACCTCGTGAAGGCGCGCCTGAGCGGCATGAGCGAGTACCGGCACCTGCTGGGCGACATCCTCAAGAAGCTGCCGGTGGCGGCCGAGTCGCACAGCTACGTGGTGATGGAAGAGATCAAGGAAACGCTGATGTTGGCGGTGGACCGGTGAGCGGGGCCGCTATCGTCATCCGGCCTTGGCGCCTGGCCGACTTCGACGCCGTGAAGGCCATCCTCGACGACACCTTCGCGAGCACCTGGCTGCCGCAGCTCACGCCCGAGGCCGCCAAGGCCTATGCCGACAGCGGTGAGCCCGTGGGCTACATCGACGAGAGCGGCCCGGCCTTCTTCGTGGCGGAACTCGACGGCGAGGTGGTCGGCATGGTCCATTGGGAACACGACTTCGTGCAGGCCCTGCACGTGCCCGCCGCGCACCAGCGCAAGGGCATCGCCCGCGCGCTCATGGCCTTTGCCGAAGCCGGCATGCGCGCCGACGGCGTGGCGCAGGCGCGGCTCGAGACCGACACCTTCAACACGCAGAGCCAGGGCCTGTATCGCGCGCTCGGCTACCGCGAGGCCGGCCGCTACCCCGACCTCGAATGGCACAGCGGATTCACGACCATCCTGTATGTGAAAGACTTGGCCTGAGCTTTCTTTTCACCCCTTCAAGGACATCGGCATGACCCTCTCGATCCGCCGCGACGGCACCACCGGCACGCGCCACATCCTCAAGATCCGCAACCACGAGATCCCCGTCGATGCCTCGCCCGCGGGCGGCGGCAGCGACGGTGGCGCCGAGCCGCACGACCTGTACGACGCGTCGCTGGCGGCCTGCAAGGCGCTCACGGTGCTGCTCTACGCGCGCCGCAAGGGCATTCCGGTGGAAGACATCGAGGTCGTGGTCGACCGCGACGACAGCGAGGAACGCAAGGGCATCTACCGCCTGAAGTCGGGCCTGCGCCTGACGGGCGATCTGAGCGAGGCGCAGCGCGATGAGCTGCTGCGCGTGGCGGGCAAGTGCCCGGTGCACAAGCTGATGACCGAGGTCAAGACCGAGATCGAAACCGGCTGGGCCGACTGAACGCGCTGCGTTCCTACTTCGCCGCTTCGGCCTGCTTGCGCGCCGCCGCCACGCGCTTGGCATAGCGGTCGCCCCAATCGGCCAGCGGCCCCAGCGCCGCATTGAGCGTGGCGCCCAGCGAGGTCTCGGAATACTCGACGCGCGGCGGCACTTCGTGAAACACCTCGCGGTGCACGAGGCCGTCGGTTTCCATCTCGCGTAGCTGCTGGATCAGCATCTTCTCGCTGATCTCGGGCAGCAGCCGCTTCAGCTCGCCGAAGCGGTAGGGCTGCAGGTGCAGCTCCCACAGGATGACGGCTTTCCACTTGCCGCCGATGACCTCGAACGCGGGGCCGATGCCGCAGTTGTAGGGCTTCTTCGCTGCCATCTCTTGCTCCTTGCGATTCCAATACTTTCCATTTGGTAAGTACCTTACTTTATCGTAGGTACTTGACCATGTGGAAGTGTAATTTCTACCATGCAGGCGTCATCAACCACCACTGCATCGGATTGCCATGAGCAACACCAACAAGGAAGTTTCGGTTCTGGGCCTGGGCGCCATGGGCGTCGTCATCGCGCGGCTCTTTCTCGACCAGGGCTACAAGGTCACGCTGTGGAACCGCACGGCCGACAAGGCCGACGCGCTGGTCGCCCGCGGCGCCGTGCTGGCGCGCAGCGCGGCCGAGGCATTGCGCGCGAGCCGCATGGCCGTGATGTGCGTGTACGACTACCGCGCCGCCGACGCGATCTTCGCGATGGACGGCGTGGCCGCCGCCATGGACGGCCGCTTGCTCGCGCAGCTCACCACGGGCAGCCCGAAGGACGCGCGCGAGGCCGAGGCCTGGGCGCACCGCCACGGCGCCGCCTACCTCGAAGGCGCGATCCAGGCCGCACCGGACCAGATGGGCCGGCCCGACACGCCGCTGCTGGTGTCGGGTGCGCAGGCCGTGTTCGCCGAGGCCGAGCCCTTGCTGAAGGTGCTGGCCGGCGGCATCGTCTACCTCGGCGACAAGGCCAGTGCGGCCGCGGCCATGGACCTGGCCACGCTGTCCAGCATCTACGGCACGATGCTCGGCTTTTTGCACGGCGCGCGCATCGCCGAGCACGAAGGCTTCGACGTGGCCGAGTACGGCCGCATCGTGGCCGGCATCATGCCGACCTTCGCGGGCTTTCTCCAGCACGAGGGCGCGGTGATCCAGTCGGGCGACTTCGCGATCACGCAGAGCCCGATGCGCATCTCGGTCGAGGCCACGCAGCGCATCCTGCAGACCGCGAAGGAGGCGGGCATCAACACCGAGTTCCCGGCCTTTGCCGCGGGCCTGTTCCGGCGCGCCGATGCGGCGGGGCTCGGCGGCGAGGAACTGGCGGCGCTGATCAAGCTGCTGCGCAAGTAAGGATCAGGCCCAGCGCATCGACTGGATCGCGCGCACCACCTCGGCCTCGCGTTCCATGAAGAAGTCGGTGTGGTTGCAGTGGTCCAGCGTGAGCCGGTGCGAGGTCTGCAGCGCGGCAGCCAGGCGGTCGGCGTCGGCGCGGCGCACGCGGCGGAAGATGCGCAGGAAGTCGGCGGCGTCCTGGCCGGTCTGCGCGTCGAGCGGCCGTTCGAGCCAGGGGAACAGGTCGCGCTGGTCGAACGGCAGCGCGGTCACCACCAGCGCTGGCGCGCGCACCGGCCGGTAGTCGGGCGAGAAGCGGTGGGCCGCGGTGTCCATCGCGGTCTCCACCGCGTCGGGCGTGTTGGGTCGCACGCTGCCGTCGGCCAGCGCGTCGAGCGCGTCGCGCAGGTTGGCCTCGAGCGCCGGCCACCAGTTCTTGGACTTTCGCCGCAGGTACGCAATGGCCGCCTTCATCGAGCGGCCGTCGTCGGGCGTGGGCGCGGGCTCGTCGAGCCGGCGGTTCAGCGGCGGGTCTTCGCCGCCGGTGTCGGCGTCCTTCGTGTAGTCGAAGGTGGTATCGAGGTACACCAGGCCGCGCACCCGCTCGGGAAAGCGGCCCGCGAAGCGCGTGAGTTCGTTGCCGGCGATCGAATGGCCACCGAGCACCACGCGCGTGAGGCCGAGCGCATCGCACAGCGCGGCCAGGTCGTCGACCAGCGTGTCGACCTCGTAGTGCTGCGTGGCGCTCTTCACCGGCAGCGGCTTGTCCGACAGGCCGTAGCCGCGCCGGCTCACGGCGAGCACGCGCGAGGCGGCGCCGGCCGCGACCAGCGCGGGCGCCAGGCTGTCGAAGCAGCGCGCGTTGCCGCCCAGGCCGGCGAGCAGCACGAGCACGGGACCGCCGTCGTCGCTGCGCTGCCAGTCGCGCACTTGCAGCGAGACGTCGGGCGTGGTCGACACTTTCACGCGGCGGTCGGTGGCCGCCACGGGAAGGTCGTTGCCGATGGGGGCAGGGCCGGCGTTGCCGCCACCACCACCACCGCCGCCGCAAGCGGCCAGCCCGGCCGCGCTGCCCAGGAGCACGGCGCGCAGCAGGTCGCGGCGCTGGAAGTGAAGCGGGTTCGCCCAGTGCGGGCGGACCGTGGAAAGACAGGGGCGAGGCACGTCGGGGCTCCAGGCATGAAGAAGAAAACAGGAGCCTTGCAGTGTGGGCACGCCGCCTGAAGAAGCCCTGCAGCCTTCATGAAGGCTTCCTGAAGCGCAGCGACGGGGTGTGGCAGATACTTCGGCCACTTCCCGGAACCGGGCTTGTTCGCTTGGAATCCTTCCCATGAATCTTTTGCTTGTTGAGGACGATCTTGATCTTGGCAACGGCGTGCGCATTGCGCTCGCCAACCAGGGCTTGGACGTGGTGTGGGTCCGCCGGCTCGACGACGCCTTGCGCACCCTCGACAACGGCGCCTTCGACATGGTGCTGCTCGACCTCGGCCTGCCCGACGGCGACGGGCTCGACCTGCTGCTGCGCCTGCGCCGCACCCGCCAGATATTGCCGGTGCTGGTGCTGAGCGCGCGCGATGCGCTCAACGACCGCCTGCGCAGCCTGGACGACGGCGCCGACGACTACCTCGTGAAGCCTTTCGCGCTGGCCGAGCTGCTGTCGCGCGTGCGGGCCCTGGCACGGCGCAGCTACGGCTTCAACGACGAGACCATCCGCATGCGCGGCCTGGCGCTGCACGAGCCCACGCGCGGCGTGATCGTCGATGGCGAGCCGGTGGAGCTGTCGCGCTGCGAGTTCGACCTGCTCGCGTTGCTGCTCAAGCGCACCGGCCGCGTGGTCACGCGCCGCGTGATGGAAGAGCAGGTGCTGCCCGGCGGCCAGGCCAACGGCAGCAACTCGCTCGAGGTACACATCTCCAACCTGCGCAAGAAGATCGGGCAGGGCTACATCCGCACGGTGCGCGGCATCGGCTACGTGATCGACACCCAGTCGCTGGTGCGGAGCCCGTCCAAATGATGCGCCAGCTGGCGCGCGGCTGGAAGAACTGGAACCAGCCGTCCCTGATGCGCCGCCTGCTGGTGGCGCAGATGGCCGTGGTCGCACTGCTGTGGACCTCGGCCGTGGGGCTGCTGCTGTACGACTCGTACAAGGACCCGGGGCTGCTCCGGTTCACCAGCATCTTCAAGGCGGCGATCTCCATTGCGCAGAAGCTGGAGGACCAACCCGAGCGGCAGCGAGAAGCGCTCGAGGCCTTCGACGCCGCGCTCATTGAGGCGCTCAGCGACGGCGACGAAACCAACGAAGCCCTGGCGGTGATGCAGGTGTGGCAGCACGGCAAGCTGATCTACAACTCGCGCGCCGGTGTGCCCGTGCTGCTGAACTCGGTGCCCGACCGCAACGAGACCGTGGTAGCGGGCGGCCGCGAGTGGCGCGCGCGCACGATGGCCTCGCCCATCGCCGACACCCGCGTGGTGCTGGCCGAGCCCAGCGTGTGGCGGCTGGCCGTCACCGTGCTGTCGCGCGGCTACTACCTGCTGCCGCTGGTGATCAGCCTGCCGTTCCTGGTCTTTCCCGCCTGGCTGTCGGTGCGGCTGGCGCTGCGTCCGTGGCGCCAGGTGAGCCGCGAGACCGCCGAGCGCGGGCCCGACGACCTGACGCCGCTGTCGTACACGCCGCCGCACAAGGAGCTCAAGCCGATGGTGCAGAGCATCAACAGCCTGCTGCTGCGGGTGCGCGACAGCACCACGCGCGAGCGCAGCCTGATCGCCGATGCGGCGCACGAGCTGCGCACGCCGCTGGCGGCCATGCGCGTGAACGTCGAGGCGCTGAAGGAGCAGAGCAGCGACGAGGGCCAGCGCGAACTCATGGCCAACCTGCTGCGCAGCAACGACCGCGCGGCGCGGCTGGTGGGGCAGCTGCTGCAGCTCATGCGCAGCGACGCCGTCGCCACCAACGCGCTGCCCGTGATGCTGTCGCTCGACGGGCTGGTGCAGGACCGGCTGGCCATGATCGAGGGCCTGGCGCGTGCGCGCGGCGTGGAGCTCGAACTGGTGTGCGACGACGCCGTGCCGGTGCTCGGCGAGCGCGAAAGCCTGGTCTCGATGATCGACAACCTGATCGACAACGCGATCAAGTACAGCCCCTGCGGCGCCACCGTGACGGTGCACGTGGCGCGCGAGGGCGCGCGGGCGCTGCTGACCGTGGCCGACACGGGCCCGGGCATTCCGCCCGCGCTGCGCGAGCGCGTGTTCGACCGCTTCTTCCGCAACCCCGACCAGACGCAAAGCGGCAGCGGGCTGGGCCTGGCCATCGTCAAGTCGGTGGTTGACCGGCACGGCGGCGACGCGGTGCTGGGGGAGGCCCCGGGCGGCGGCCTGCTGGCCACGGTGCGGCTGCCGCTGGCGCAGGCCGATGTGCCGCAGCCCTTGCTCGTCGGCGCCTGAGCCCGGGGGAAAAGGCCCCGGCCGGGCTTGTTTCGGGGCAAGGATTTACACTAGCCGGCTCCCCCGGCGCTCGTCTACAGGACACTTTCACCAATGAAGTGGGTCATTCTTGCCATCTTCGTGCTCAGCGCACTCTACGTTCACTTCCGCGGCCAGGTCCGGCACAAGTTCTTCAGACAGCTCTCTGATCACTCGACCTTCCTGGCGCCGCTGAACGTCTTCATGTACCTTTTCTCGAAGGTGCCCGGTACGCCGTACCTGTCGCCCGCGCAGTTCCCCGAGATGCGCATCCTCGAGGAAAACTGGGAAGTGATCCGCGAAGAGGCGCTGGCCATGCGCAACGGCGGCAGCATCAAGGCCTCGAGCCAGTTCAACGACGTGGGCTTCAACTCCTTCTTCAAGAGCGGCTGGAAGCGCTTCTACCTGAAGTGGTACGACGAGGCGCACCCCTCGGCCGCCGTGCTGTGCCCGCGCACCACCGAGCTGCTCAAAGGCATCGGCACCATCAAGGCCGCGATGTTCGCCGAGCTGCCCCCGGGCAGCCGCCTCGTGCGCCACCGCGATCCGTTCGCCGGTTCGCTGCGCTACCACCTGGGCCTGTGGACGCCGGGCGTCGAAGGCTGCTACATCGACGTCGACGGCCAGCGCTACCACTGGCGCGACGGCGAGGCCGTGGTGTTCGACGAGACCTACATCCACTACGCCGAGAACACCACCGACCACGACCGCGTGATCCTGTTCTGCGACATCGAGCGTCCGCTGAAGTACCGCTGGGCCAGCGCCGTGAACCGCTGGTTCGCCAAGAACCTGCTGGCCGCCGCCGCCTCGCCCAACGACGCGGGCGACAAGACGGGCGGCCTGAACCGCGCCTTCAAGTACATCTACCAGATCCGCGTGGTCGGCAAGCGCCTGAAGGCCTGGGACAAGCGCGCGTACTACCTCGTGAAGTGGACGATCTTCGGCGGCCTGGCGCTCTGGATCTTCTGGTGAACTAGGCTCGCCCCCAGGCTACGCGCACTTCGTGTCGCTGCGCCAACCCCCTACCGGGGGCACCACCGGCGGCCCGGCAAAGCCGGTTCCGCGGTGGTTCTTGAAGGATCCAGCCTGACAGCGCTGCTCAGGCCTCAGCCAGTATCAAACGGGCACGCGGCGTGCGACGCCAGCACACCAGGCCCGCCAGCAGCACACCGCCGAGCACGTCGAGCAGCACGTGCTGGCGCGTGGCCAGCGTCGAGTAGACGATCCCCGCGGCCCACAGCACGTTCACCCATTGCGTCCACGCGGGCGCCTGCACGCTGCGCAGCTGGCGGCCGAGCCACACGGCCGCGAACACGGCGAAGGCCACATGCAGCGACGGGAAGGCATTGCCGCCCGCATCGGCGCTCTTGAGGAACTGCAGCGCCGGATACTGCGACCAGTCGATCGCGAAGCTCGGCACCACCGTCGGAAAGCACCAGAACACCGCCAGGCCGGTGGCCGCCATGAGTGCGGCGCCACGCGCGCAGGCCCACAGCTCGGCCTTGTTTTTCGTGAAGGCCGGCGCGAGCGAGATGTAGAACCACAGCGAGCTGTACAGCAGCATCGCGTCGTCGCTCACGTCCACCCAGTGGTCGATGGGGGTGAGCGGCATCACCGTGGGCACCGAGGGCGGGTGGTGCATCACCCAGAAGTACAGGACGAAGAAGCCCGAGATGCCGAGCGTGGTGCCGATCATCTTCACGACCCACAGCGTGGCGAAGCGCTGCCCCAGCGCCAGGTGCCAGGGCGTGACGGGGAGGGCGGCGGGGTTCGGGCGGGAGGGCAGCGTCACCGGTGCGCTTTCAGGAGAGGGAAGCGCCACAGCGTAGGCGCATGCATTGCGTGAACATTGCGTTACCTCATGTGGGGCTCTCTAGAATCACCCGCCTGTCCGGTCTCTCCCCATCCCCCCATGAGAATCCTGCTTGTCGAAGACGAAGCCGACCTGGCGCAGGCGCTCGCGTCGGCGCTGCGCCAGAACCAGGCGGTGGTCGATGTGGCGAGCTCGCTGCGCGCGGCCGAGGAGGCCGCGCTCGGCGCGCCCTACGACGTGGTCGTGCTCGACCGCGGGCTGCCCGACGGCGACGGCCTCTCGCTCGTCGCGTTCCTCGCGCAGAACCACATCGCCTGCGCCGTGCTCGTGCTCACCGCCATGACCGACGTGGCCGAGCGCGTGCTGAGCCTGGACGGCGGCGCCGACGACTACCTGGCCAAGCCCTTCTCGATGGACGAGCTGCTGGCCCGCGTGCGCGCGCTGGCACGCCGTCCCGCGGTGCGCGCCAACTTCATCATGACGCTCGGGCAGCTGCGCTTCGACCACCACACGCGCCAGGCCCATGTGGGCGAGGCCTGCCTCACGCTGCCGCGGCGCGAGCTGCTGGTGCTCGAGACGCTGCTCGAACACCGAGGCCGCACCGTGCTGCGCGAGGCGCTGCAAGACCGCGTGTACGGCCACAAGGACGACATCCAGTCGAACGCGCTCGACACGCACGTCTCGCGCCTGCGCTCGAAGCTCGACAAGGCGGGCGCGCAGGTCGAGATCCATGCGATCCGTGGCGTGGGCTACCTGATGTGCGCGCCGCAGTCCGCATGAGCCTCAGCTTGCTTTCGCTGCGCTGGCGACTGATCTGGAGCCTGATCCTGTTGCAGGTGGTGGTCGGCCTGCTGGTGATGGGCGGCTTCCTCGGGCTGGCGTGGGCGTTGGGCCGCGTGGTCGACGAGACCGGCCACGAGACGGTGGCGGCCATCCAGCGCGCCTTGATGCGCGGCACCGACGGCCAGTTGGTGGTCGAGCCCACGAGCGCGCTGCGGCGGCTGCAGAAGGCCGACCCGCAGTTCTGGTTCATCGTGCGCGACCCGAACGGCGTGCAGCTGCGCCACGGCGAGGTGCCGCCCGCCTACCTGCGGCTGCTCGATGCGCTCGACGACACCGAGCGCGTGGCCATCGACCCCGAGAGCGACGGCACCCGCCCCAAGGCCCGCTTCGAGCGCATCGAATCGCGCGCCGGCCCGGTGGCCGTGATGGCGCAGACCGGCGGTCCGCTCACGGTGGAGAACACGCTCAAGGGCACCGGCATCGCCTTCCTGTTCCTGGTGGCGCCGATGGCGCTCGTCACCTGCCTGGGCGTGATCCTGGCGACGCCGTTCGTGGTCAAGCGCGGCCTGAAGGGCGTGGTGGCCACGGCGGAGCATGCCGAGGGCATCGACGTGCACGAGCGCACCACGCGCCTGCCGCTGGCCAACGTGGCCAGCGAGATCCGCCCGCTGGTCAACGCGGTCAACCGCGCCTTCGACCGGCTCAACGAAGGCTACGACCGGCAGGAGCGCTTCCTGGCCGATGCCGCGCACGAGCTGCGCACGCCCATCACCACGCTGCAGATCCACCTCGAAGGCCTGCCCAACGACCCGCTGAAGATGAAGCTCATGCAGGCCTCGGCGCGACTGGCCACGCTGGCCGAGCAGCTGCTCGACCTGCAGCGGCTCGACCACGGCCTGTCGCTGGACCAGCAGGTGGAGCTGAAGTCGCTGTGCGAGCGCGTGGCGGCCGACATCGCGCCGCTCGCCATCCGCAGCCGCTGCACGCTGTCGGTCGATGCGCCGCAGCCGCTCACGGTGCGCGGCGACGCGCCTTCGCTGGAACGCGCGCTCACCAACCTGATCCAGAACGCCATCGAGCACGGCGGGCCGGGCTGCGACATCCAGGTGCGGCTGTGCGAGCCCTCGTGCATCGAGGTGCGCGACTCGGGCCCGGGCATCCCCGAGGCCGACCGCGAGCGCGTGGTGGCGCCGTTCCACCGGCTCGTGCCGCGCGGGCGCGGCGCCGGGCTGGGCCTGCACCTCGTGGCCGAGGTGGCGCGGCTGCACCGCGGCCAGCTGAGCATCGGCTCGAGCGAATCGGGCGGCGCGAAGATGCGGCTCGAACTGATGAACCTCGAGGCCTGAAGAAGACCCGCCCACCATGAACGCCATCGACCGGCTGCCCGAACCCACGAACCTCGCCGGCGCGCAAGCGCTGATCGCGCGCGTGCAGGCGATGCTCGATGCCGAAGGCGTGGCGATGCGCGCGCCGCCGCCCGAGCCCACCACCTGCTGCGGGCGCGGCTGCAATGGGTGCGTGTGGGAAGGGTGGCTGGCGGCGGTGGCCTATTGGCGGGATGAGGCGTCGCTGCTGCTGGATTGAGGGGGCGTTTCGTCGGTCGCGGAAACCGAAGGGGCTGAGTCGGACCTCATGTCGCTGTAGGGCGCTGGAATCTCCAGCGCTTGCGCGCCCGGCAGGCGTCGGACAAAGAGGTTGGTTGCCACGAGGTAGCGTGCCACGGCGCTGCGCAGGTCGGTCGACTCGTACAGTGACTCGGTCCACCAGCGTTCGGTGAACATCACCTTGTAGGCAGAGCCTTCCTTCAGCAGGTAGTAGGAGCTGTCGCCGCCGACTCGCTCGGTCTTGATCTTGCCTTCGTACCAAGCAGTGGCCATCGCGTGGTCCACCACTGCCTCGGCGTCGACCGTGAACACTGCCCGGATATCTTCCAGCGTGAAGTCGTCGAAGAATGCCCTGCTGCCTTCTCTGCCGTAGGCCGTGCGGGCCAACTCAAACTCATCGTCGTGCAGCAGGGCATTGAGTTGTGCCAGGCGATCCGGCGGTTGCACCATCCGGTGGGGCGTGATCAAGGGCGGCGTGGCGAGGCTGGTGACATAGAACGGCTCGGTTCCCGCTTCCTGGTTGGCGGACAACGCCAGGTGCCAGCGCTCCTGTGCCTTGCGCGGCATGTTGCGCGATGCCGTCACGGTGCCGGCATAGTGCACGTGGCGTTCACCTGTGCCGGTGAGCGTCGATGAAACGCAGTCGGCGGGGTCCGCGTCCCAGGCCCAATCGTTCACCGACCAACTGCCATCCTCCTTGTCGTTCACCGTCTGGACGATCAGGCGAGCGAAGACTTGGGGCGGCGGTTCCGCGGGTTGATCGCCCACTGACGCTGGCACCGTGGCATCCACGCGAAACGCCAGGGGTTCGCCGATGCGAAAGCGCTCGTCGCGACTGACATCGATCGCGTTCAGGGCCTGGCGCGGTGGCACCGCAGTTCGGAAAAGGCCGTAGGCGGTCGACAGTGTCAGCACGGTGAAGACCGGAAACACCGGCAGCCCCACCAGCAGCCACAGCAGGTTCCAACCGCCCTCCAGCGACCAGCGCAGTGCGTTGAAACCGAAGGCGGCAAAGAAGGCCAGCACCGCCAGCGCGACCAGCGACCCCAGCCAGTCGGTGATGCGGGTCCGTTGGGGAGCATCTGAAGGCGGCGGCGCTGGAGACGCCCACGCCGTGTCATGCCGCTGCACGATGCGCGGCAGGCCGATCACGCGCGGATCGGGCAGCGGTGTCCAGAAGCTGTCGTCCTGCGCGGCCAGCGCGATCGTGCGGATGCCATCGCGGTGTTCAAGCTGCAGCGCGGCCTGCGCGACGCCGTCGTGCGTCGCGTCTTCAAAGCTCAGAGGACGCGCATCGGGCACGCGGTGGTAGCGGCGCTTCTCGACGTCGACGATCAGCGTGTCCGCACCCGCCGATGCCGCATGAAAGCGCTCGTCAGAAGACGCAAGGCCTTCCGACACCGGCAGCGCCAGAACCCGCGCGAGGACATCGAGGTAGGAGTGAGGGCGAGACATGCGTCCGAATCTAGCCGGCGATCCCGAGCGCCGCAGCCGCCAGCTTCGCCACCTCCAGCGTGCTCCCGGGTGCCTCGCCGTCTTCCAGCATCCACACCGACGACAGCCCGGCCCACGCCAGCACCCACTGCAGCAATCGCCGCTGCTCGATGCCCGTGGCCTCCGCGATGACCTCGATGCGGCGCGCGAAGCGCCCGGGCGCTAATGCGCTCTCGCCATCCGGGTTGCACAGGATGTTCGTGTGGTCGAAGCCGCGCTCGCCGTGCAGGCCCTTGGGGTCGATGGCGAGCCAACCGGCCGGGCCGAAGTCGAGCACGTTGCCGTGGTGGATGTCGCCATGCAGCACGACCACCTCGCGCGGCGCGGCCAGCAGCTCGCGTGCGGTGCGTGCGCTGTGGTCGAAGATGCCGCCGTGCGTGGCCGCGCCGGCCCACAGCGATTCGAACCAGCGCGAGAGCGGCACCAGCGTCGGGGGCGGCGGCGTGTCGCGCGGGGCATGCAGGCGCGCGGCGGCGGCGCACAGGATGCGCGTGGCCTCGTCGTCGCGGCCTTCGTGAACCAGCTGCGCGAGCGAGCCAGTGCCTTGCGCGCGCACCATCAGCAGGGCTTCGCCGTCATGGGCCAGCACGGGCGCGGCGCCGTCGCCGTTCCACCAGGCCATCAGCAGGCTGCCTGCCTGTTCCTCGGCTTCGTGCGACACCTTGAGCATGGCCGCAATGCCCTGTTGGCGCACGGGCAGCAGCGTGCCGCTCAGCGAGGCGAAGGCCTCGCCGTCGGGCGTGAGCTGCCAGCGTTGCAGGTAAGGCGCGAACACGCCGTGCGGAACCACTAGCGCGATTCCCAGAACCCCCGGTGCGTGGCGATCATCTCGTCGGCCACCTCGGGCACGGGGCCGATCACCTCGACGGGTTTCTGTCCGCGCGTGAAGACCTCGCGGCAGGGCAGGCTCAGCGTCGGGTTCTCGGGGTGGTCGCCGGTGAGGGCGAGCAGCGCCGATTCTTCCGCGCCGTACACCACGCGCCCGATGTTGGCCCAGTAGCTCGTGCCCGCGCACATGGCGCAGGGCTCGAAGGTGGTCACCAGCGTGCATTGCCACAGGTACTCGGCCGGCCAGTTCTGCGCCGCGTGGCGCGCGAGCGTGGCCTCCGCGTGATGCACCGTGTCGATGTTGCCCTGCTCGGCGAGGATGGTCTCGCCGTCGGGCGCGACGAGCACGGCGCCGAAGGGGTGGCGGCCCATGGCCATGGCGCGTCGCGCCACGGCGTCGGCGCGACGCAGCGCGCGGGTGATCTGTTCGGGAGTCATGCCCCGATTATTTATTGGTTCTGAGACCCGCGATGCGCCCAGCCGGTGGTGTGCTTCTCGATGAGGCTGAAGAGTTCGTACATGACCATCGCCATCGCGCCCACCACCATCAGGCCCGCGAAGGCCAGGCCCATCTGCATGGCCGAGCCGGCCGAGATCAGCAGGTAGCCGATGCCCTCGTTGGCGGCCGTCATCTCCGACACCGTGGTGCCGACGAAGGCCAGCGTGATCGCCACCTTCAGCGAGCCGAAGAAGTAGGGCATGGAGCGCGGCAGGCCGATCTTGACGAGCACGTCCCAGCGCTTGGCGCCCAGCACGCGCAGCACGTCTTCCAGCTCGGGCTCGAGCGTGGCCAGGCCGGTCGCGATGTTCACCATGATCGGGAAGAAGCTGATCAGAAACGCCGTGAGGATCGCCGGTCCGATGCCGATGCCGAACCACACGACCAGGATCGGCACGAAGGCCGCCTTGGGCAGTGCGTTGAAGGCCGTCATCAGCGGGTAGATCGCCGCATAGGCCAGGCGCGAGCTGCCGATCACGAAGCCCAGCAACACGCCCACCACGATCGCCAGGCCGAAGCCCGCCATCGTGACCCAGAAGGTGCGCCACGCGTGGCCCGCGATGATTTCCTTGAACTCCCAGAACTGCTCCCAGATGCGCAGCGGGCTCGGGAAAATGAAGTCCGACACGCCGAAGCCCGCGCAGATCACCTGCCACAGCAGGAGCACCGCCACGAGCAGCAGCCACGGCGACCAGCGCTCGAGTTGTTTGGTGTTTTTCATCGCCGCCTCCTCAGTGCGCTGCCGCCGCCGCGGCGGAGGTTGTGGTGGCGTTGCCGCGGATGGCGCCGATGTGGCCGCGCAACTCGAGCACGATGTCGGTGAACTCCTTGGTGTAGGTCAGCTCCAGCTCGCGCGGGCGCGGCAGGTCGATCTCGCGCTTGACCACGAAGCGTCCGGGGCTCTTGCTCATCACGTACACCGTGTCGGCCAGGAACACCGACTCGCGCAGGTCGTGCGTGACCAGGATCACGTTGAACTGCTGCTCGGTCCACAGGTCGCGCAGGATGCACCACAGCTCCTCGCGCGTGAACGCGTCGAGCGCGCCGAAGGGCTCGTCCAGCAGCAGCATCTTGGGCTCGTGGATGAGTGCACGGCAGATGCTCGCGCGCTGCTGCATGCCGCCCGAGAGCTGCCACGGAAACTTGTCCTCGTAGCCGCCCAGGCCCACCTTCTGCAGCAGGCGGCGGGCGCGCTCTTCGTATTCCTTGCGTTTGGCCTTGAAGTTCGAGCGGTAGGGCTCGACGATTTCCAGCGGCAGCAGCACGTTGTCGACCGTGGTGCGCCACGGCAGCAGCGAAGGCGCCTGGAAGGCCATGCCCGAGATCTTCAGCGGCCCGGTCACGGGCTGGCCGTCGATGCGGATCTTGCCCATCGAGGGCATCTTCAGCCCCGTGGTGAGCTTCATGAAGGTCGACTTGCCGCAGCCCGAGGGGCCGACGATGGCGATGAACTCGCCGCGCGTCACTTTCAGGTCGATGGCCTCGACCGCGAAGTGGTTGGCGCGCAGCAGCTCTTCGTTGTAGGCGAGCCAGACGTCCTGGAAATCGACGAAGGGGGCGGCCGCGTCGGGTGTCGTTGCGCCGGCCGCCATCACTTGCGCAGGATTCCGCTGAGCTCGGCCGCGGGCGGGAGCATGGCCGCGGTCCACACGGCATCGGGGCTCACGCGCGTCTTGGTGTTGAAGGCGTCGGAGACCTGCGAGGCCATGAGCGACATGCGGCCCGCGTTGACGGCACCGAAGCCGTCGGTGCGCGCGTCGGCGCTGTTGATGACGGTGTCGATCGCCAGCTGCAGGCGGCGCGTCTCGAGCTTGCTGTCGATGATGCCGTCGCGCGCCTTCACCGACTCGATGCCCAGCGCCGGGTTGGCGATGACTTCCTTGGCGCCCTTGGCGAAGGCCGAGAGGAACTTCTTCACCGCCGCCGGGTTGTCCTTGAGCAGCTTGGGCGAGGCGATGATCACGTTGCCGTACAGCTTCACGCCGTAGTCGGGGTAGGGCAGGATCACCACGTCGGCCGCCTTGGCGCCGCGCGCCTCCAGGTTGAGCAGCGAGGTGAAGGTGAAGCCCGTGATGGCGTCGATGTCGCCGCGCACCAGCATGGTCTCGCGCAGCGTCGGGTCCATGGCGGTCCAGTTCACGGCGCCGATGTTGTTGGCCTTGGCGAAGATGGGGAACGCGCGGCGGCCCGCGTCGAACACCGGCGCGCCCAGCTTCTTGCCGGCGAGGTCGGCCGGCTTGGTGATGCCGCTCTTCTTGAGCGCCATGACCGAGGCCGGTGTGTTGTTGTAGACCATCATCACGGCCACCGGCTTGTTCGGGCTGTCGGGGTTGTTGGCGTGGAACTCCATCAGCGCCGCGAGGTCGGCAAAGCCCATGTCGTAGGCGCCCGAGGCCACGCGCGTCACGGTGCCGCCCGAGCCGTTGCCGGCGTCGATGGTCACGTCCAGGCCGGCGGCCTTGAAGTAGCCCTTGGCCGCGGGGTGCAGGAACAGCGCGGCCGGTCCTTCGAAACGCCAGTCGAGCTGGAACTTGATCGGCGTCGGGCTCTGGGCCATGGCCGAAGACAGGCCGAAGCTGAGGGCCGAGGCGGCGAGGAAGGACTGGATCAGTTGACGCTTGTTCATGCGGGTTCCGTGAAGGTGAATGCTTCGGCATTCAAGCAAAAACGGTGCCCGCACGCGATTGGTGCGAACCCTTCCGGTGAATCACCGAGGTGCGCGGTGCGCCCAGGGCGTGTGCGGCGTGCACCGCGCCTGGGAATCGGGGTCTCGGGCCGCCGTCAGAGTGCGGCGCCGATCTTGCGCAGCTCGGCAATCTGCGGCGCCTTGGGCAGCCAGACCTTGTCGAATTCGGCGATGACCGGCGCGGGGTTGTAGTTGCTGGCGCTCTTGATCGCAATGCCGCTGGCCTTGAACTTGTCGATGAGGCCCAGCTCGGTGGTCACGATGTCCTTGATCTGCGCGTCGAGCTGCTGCTTCACGAGGTCGGTGATGAGCGCCTTGTCCTTCGCGTCGAGCGTCTGCCAGATGCGGCCCGACACCAGCGGGGCGAAGGGCATGAACAGCGCATTCATCGGCAGCAGGCTTTTCGAGACGCGGTCGAAGCGCTGGTTCCACGAGAACTCGATGTCGGCTTCGAGCCCGTCGACCTGGC
This sequence comes from Variovorax sp. GW821-FHT09D04, assembly GCF_059416405.1. Classification (NCBI taxonomy): domain Bacteria; kingdom Pseudomonadati; phylum Pseudomonadota; class Betaproteobacteria; order Burkholderiales; family Comamonadaceae; genus Variovorax; species Variovorax sp. GW821-FHT09D04. The sequence continues at coordinate 279,123 of NZ_JBWKPA010000001.1, read as the reverse complement.
CGTTGGACATGGCGTCGAACACGCCCGGTGTGGGAATGGGCGTGGGCGCGGCGCCGAGCAACTGGTAGAAGTCGCGGTACACCGGCGTGGGGTTGATGCGCAGCTTCATGCCCTTCAGGTCGGTGGGCGAGGCGATGTCCTTGGTCGCGAACACCACGCGCATGCCGGTGATGCCCCAGCCCAGGCCGATGGTGCCGGTCTCGCGCGGCAGCACGTCGAGCAGCTTGAGCGCCGCGGGCGTGCGCACGAGCGAGGCGACGTTCGTGGTCGAGCGCACGAGGTAGGGCGCGTTGATGGCCGCCACGCTCGCCACGCGCGAGCCGAGCTCGGCGGCTTGAATCCAGCCCATGTCGAGCGCGCCCGATTGCAGCTGCTGCATCATGGCCGACTCGTTGCCGAGCTGGCCCGAGTGGAACACCGTGGCGCTCAGGCGGCCGTCGGTGGCCTTCTTCAGTGCCTCGCCAAAACTCACTGCGGCGCGGTTCCACGAGTGGCCCGCAGGTGTGATGAGGCCCAGGCGGAATTCCTTGGCGGCGGCGGCACGCGACACGGTGCCGAAGAGGGCGGTCGACGCGGCGGCGGTGCCGGCGGCGGCCTGGACGAACTGGCGGCGGGAGAGGGCCATGCGAAGCTCCTGTGGGGTGAGGTGAGGTGAAGGGAAGCGAGAGAGAGAGATCGGTTCAGCGCTTACTTGATGAGCGCCAGCGAAAGACTCGGGAACAGCGACAGCAGCACCAGCGCCACGCAGCAGATCAGGAAGAAGGGCAGCGTGACGATGAACATCTTTCCGGGCTTGGCGCCGGTCACCGCCGAGGCCACGAAGAAGCTCAGCCCCACTGGCGGCGTCATCAGTCCGAGCACGAGGTTGATGACCACCACCACGCCGAAGTGGCGCGGGTCGATGCCGTAGATCTCGGTCGCGATGGGCAGCAGGATCGGCACGGTCATGATCAGCCCGGGAATGCCGTCGATCACGGTGCCGATCACCAGCAGGATCACGTTCACCAGCAGCAGGAAGGCGATCGGGTCCTTCGCCACGGTCTGTATCCATGCGGCCGTGGCCTGCGGCACCTTGCCGTAGATCAGCAGCCACGAGAACACCGCAGCGGCCGCCACCAGGAACAGCACCACCGCCGAGTAGATCGCCGACTTCAGCAGGATCTGCGGAATCATCGCGAAGCGGAATTCCTTGGTCACGTAGCGGCCCACCAGCACCGCGGCCACCGCGCCCACCGCCGCCGATTCGGTGGGGTTGGCCAGCCCGCCGAGGATCGAGCCGACGATCACGATCGGAATGAGCAGCGTCGGGCAGGCCGTGAGGATCGTGTGCAGCCGCTGGCGGGCGGTGCGCTTCTCGGTGCGCGGGTAGTTGTAGATCACGCCCATGCCGGCGATGACGATGAAGAACAGCACCGTGAGGATCACGCCGGGGATGATCCCGGCGATGAGCATGTCGCCCACCGCCACCTGCGCGAGCACGCTGTACACCACGAACATCACCGAGGGCGGAATGATCGGGCCGAGCATGCCGCCGTACACCGTGATGCCGGCCGCGAAGGTCTTGTCGTAGCCCTGCTTCTCCATCTCGGGCACCATGATCTGGCTCATGATCGCCACCTGCGCGGTGGCCGAGCCGATGATCGACGACACCAGCATGTTCGCCAGGATGTTCACGTAGGCCAGGCCGCCTTTCACCGAGCCGATGAAGGCCAGCGCGAGGTCGACGAGGCGCCGCGTGATGCCGCCGCCGTTCATGATCTCGCCGATCAGGATGAACAGCGGAATCGCAATGAGGCTGTAGCTGTCGACGCCGCCGAACATCTGCACCGGGAACGACTGGAACAGCACCGTGTCGCCCGAGTTGAGGATGTAGACGATGCCCGACAGGCACAGGCAGGCACCGATCGGCACGCCGACCAGCATGATCAGCAGGAAGAAGGCAGAGGTCAGCATTTCAGTTCACGGCGTCCGCGTTGGCGACATGGAACTCGTCGTGCGTGCGCTTGGGCTGCAGGCCGAGGTCTTCGAGGAGGTTGGCCAGCGCATGCACGCTGAGGGTGAGCGCGAAGATCGGCAGGATCAGCTGCACCACCCACGTCGGCCAGTCGAGCGTCTGCGTGCGCTCGGTGTAGAGAAAGTTGAAGCTCTCGGCCGCGAACTCCTTCGCGTCGAAGCCGTGGCGCACGATGCCGGCCGGGTCCATCCACAACCAGCACATCGCGAGCAGGGCCAACCCGAGCAGCAGCACGCCGCCCGAGGCACTGGCCTTGGCGATGCGCGCGGCCCGGGTGCCGAGCTTGTCGGTGAGCAGGGTCACCGCAAAGTCCAGCCGCAGCCGCGTCATCGCCGACGCACCGATGAAGGTGAGCCAGACCACGCAGTACACCGAGGCCTCGTCCACCCAGTAGAGCGGAAAGCCGCCGTAGCGCGTGACCACGTTCAGCAGCACCAGCACGATGAGCAGCCCCATGAGGCTGCTGAGCAGGTGGCGCTCGCAGCGCAGGACGAGGTCCGACGCGTCGAGCACGCGGCGGGACAGGCCGCCGCTTTCTTTCAAGGCGTTTTCTTGCATGGTGTTCTGGGCCTTGCGGTGCGTCGTGCGCGCGGCGATTACATGACCGACTGGTACTGCGCGGGCCGCGTGGCCAGCGCCTTGGCGACGACCTTCTCGATGAAGGCGCGCTCTTCGCCGATGAGCGGCAGGCGCGGGCGGCGCATGTGCTCGGTGCCCACGCCGACCAGCAGGTCGATGAGCTTGAGGTTCTGCACCAGCTTGGTCGACACGTCCAGATGCAGCATCGGCGTCATCCACTGGTAGAGCTTGAGTGCTTCCGCAAACTTGCCGGCCTTCATCAGGTCGTACAGCGCCACCGTCTCGCGCGGGAAGGCGCAGCCGACACCGGCCAGCAGGCCGTCGCAGCCCAGCGCCAGGCCTTCGTAGGCCAGGTCGTCCACGCCCAGGAACAGCTGGTAGCGGTCGCCCACCGTGTTGCGCAGGTCGGTGATGCGGCGGATGTCGTCGGTGCTTTCCTTGATGGCGGCGATCCACTCGCAGTCGGCCAGCTCGACCATGTGCTGGGGCTTGAGGTCCACGCGGTAGGCCACCGGGTTGTTGTAGACCATGATGGGTTTCTGGGCCGCGTTGGCGATGGTGCGCACGTTGAGCATCGCTTCGCGTGCGTCGGCCACGTAGATCACCGAGGGCATGACCATGTAGCCGGCCACGCCCAGCTTGTTGGCGCCATCCACGTAGCGCAGGGCTTCGCGGGTGCTGGTCTCCGACACGTTGGCCAGCACGGGGATGCGGCCGTCGGCGGCTTCCAGGGCGATCTTCGCGACCTGCAGTTTTTCTTCCAGCGTCAGCGTGCTGGCTTCGCCGAGCGAGCCGCAGGTGACGAGGCCATGGATGCCGTTGCGGATCTGGAAGTCGATGTGGCGGGCCGTGCCCTCGGCGTCGATGCTTTCGTCGGCGTGGAACTTGGTGGTGATGGCGGGAAAGATGCCTTGCCAGCGGGGATTGCTCATGGACGTGTACCTCGAAAAAAAGAAGAAAAGGGCGCTGCGGACAGCGGTCGAAACCAGGGCTTGAAGGCTTGGTTTTTAAATATATTAGTAAGATATGAGAAATATCTGCTCAGGGTATTAGCAGATTGCATGCCAGCCGAAATGGTGGTTGGAGGCTTCTGGAAAGGGCGTTTGGGCCCCCGGAAGCACCGCCTTGGCGCACCCTGCGCACGGAGGCGCCTCACGATGCGGCAGGCGAAAAAAAGCCCCGCAGCGGTGAACGCGGCGGGGCGTGCGGCTTGCGCCGGAGTTGGTGCGGCTACGTCAGCGCGGCGGTCGCCCCGAAGCCCAGCCAGTACGGATCGCCCACGCGCTTGCCCACGCTGCTGGCGGCGTCGCGCACGGTGGCGCCGAAGCGCTCCACCAGTGCTTCCGACAGTTGCTCCGCGGGCAGCGCGATGCCGAAGGCATAGGTCTGGCGCGTGGCGGGGTCGAGCACCGCCGACGAGATGCCCGCCACGTTGGTCACGTACTCGCCGCGCGACAGGGCCCAGCCCGTGTCGCGGATCACGGCCAGGCGCGCGAGCAGGTCCTTGCGTGTCTTCGGTGCGTGGCCGCGGCCCTGGTCGAGCTTGGTGCCGATCAGGGCGCCCACTTCGTCGTCGCTCAGGCGGGCCAGCAGCGCGCGGCCCATGGCGCTGGAATAGGCGGGGGCGCGGCTGCCCGGCGGCGTGTAGATCTGCAGCGCGCCGGCGCCGGTGCGCATCTGGATCACGAGCGTGTCGGCGCCGTCGAGCACGTTGATGTAGCCCGTGCAGCCGGTCTCGCGCACCAGCGCGTCGAGCGCCTCCTCGACCAGCGAGGCCGTGTTGCGCGAGGCGCGGAAGTGGTACGAGGCTTCCATGATCACGCCGCCCGGGCGGTAGGCGCGCGTGGCTGCGTCGCGGTCCAGGAAGCCGTAGCCGGCCATCATGCTCAGCGTGCGCGAGGCCGAGCTCTTGGGCAGGCCCAGCTCGGTCACGACGTCCGTCACCGTGATGTCGCGGCGCAGCCGCGCGATCAGCTTCAGGACGTCCATGGCGTTGGCAAGGGTGCTCATCGTGTTCGGTAGGTTGGGGTGGGAATCATAGGTTCGGCGCCGGTGCGTCTTTCGGCCGACCCGGGTGAACGCCCGCTTGACAGCCGAAAGTACGGTTTTATCATTCAGTTCAAGTTTATTGGACATGGTTCCAAAATATGGAACTAACAAGGAATGACCATGCACCATGAAGTGACCGCCGTCGCGCCGCTGGAAGACAAGGGCGCCGGGCACACCGCGTTGCCGCCGGCCGCGCTGCATCCCAAGGCGCTCGCGCCCGCCAACCTGATCCTCACGGTGGTGCTGAGCGTGTTCGGCGCCATCGTCGGCATCCAGATGCTGGCCAGCCTGGGCATCACGCCGAGCACCTCGCTGATCGGCGCGCTCGCGGCCATGACCTTGGCGCGCGTGCCGCTGGCCATGTTCCGGGGCTTTCGCTCGGTGCATGCGCAGAACCTGGCGCAGACGAGCATCTCGTCGGCCACCTTCGGCGCGGCCAACAGCCTGTTCCTGCCGATCGGCATTCCCTTCCTGTTCGGCCTGCCGCAGATGGTGGTGCCGATGCTCATCGGCGTGAGCCTGGCGATGCTGCTCGACGCCTGGCTGCTGTACCGCATGTTCGACACGCCCGCTTTCCCGGCCAAGAACCCGTGGCCGCTGGGCATCGCCGCGGCCGAGGCCATCAAGGCGGGCGACGGCGGCGGCAAGCAGGCCTGGCTGCTGCTGGGCGGGCTGGCCACCGGCGTGGCGGGCGCGGTGTTCAAGCTGCCGATGTCGGCCTTCGGCGTGGCGCTGATCGGCGGGCTGGGCGCCATGACCGCCTTCGGCATCGGGCTGCTGGTGCGCGGCTATTCGGCGCCGCTGTTCGGCTTCGACATCGGCACGCGCTACGTGCCGCACGGGATGATGATCGGCGCCGGCCTCGTGGCGCTGGTGCAGGTGGCGCGCGTGGTGCTCAAGAAGCACGGACGAGTGGTCGACAGCAGCGCCACGACGAAGGAAGCGCTGGCCGAGGCCCGCGGCGCCAGCGTGCTCGGCCGCTCGCTCAAGCTGGGCGGCGCGGGCTACCTCGCGATCATGGTGCTGCTGTGCGCGGGCACCGGCATCTACACCGGCATGTCGCCGGGCATGCTGGCCTTGTTCATCGTGTACGGCACCTTCGCGGCCTTCGTGCACGAACTCATCGTGGGCATCGCGGCCATGCACTCGGGCTGGTTCCCGGCCTTCGCGGTGGCGCTGATCTCTTTGCTGCTGGGCATCCTGATCGGCTTTCCGCCCGAGGCGCTGGTGGTGCTGGCCGGCTTCTCGGCTGCCACCGGCCCGGCCTTTGCCGACATGGGCTACGACCTCAAGGCCGGCCACCTGCTGCGCGGCGAGGCCTCGGGCTCGGCCTTCGAACTCGAAGGCCGGCGCGAACAGATGATCGCCGGCATGGTCGGCTTCGGCGTGGCGATCGTGGTGGTGGCCTGCGCGTACCCGCTGTTCTTCGCCAACCACCAGACCGCGCCGATCAACGCCGCCTACGTGGCCGCGATCAAAGCCGGCATCTCGGGCGAGACCGCGCGCAACCTGGCGCTGTGGGCCGTGCCCGGCGCGCTGCTGCAGCTGGCGGGCGGGCCGCGCCAGCAGCTGGGCGTGCTGTTCGCCACCGGCCTGCTCATCGCCAGCCCGATGGCCGGCTGGATGGTCGCGGCCGGCATCGCCTGCCGGCTCGCGGTGCACGGCGTGCTCGGCGCCGCCGCGCGCGAACGGCTCGAGGTGTTCGCCGGCGGCGTGATCGCGGGCGACGCGCTCTACAGCTTCTTCTCGGGCGCGGTGAAGAGCCTGCGCAAGTAGTTCTTCATCTCCTTTTTTCTTTCATCTCACACACACAGGAATCGAATCCATGAAACGCAATCTGACCAGTGACGACGTCCGCGCGGCCATCTGGGGCGGCGCCATCCTCGGCGGCGGGGGCGGCGGGCTCATCGCGGCCGGCGAACGCGCCGCGCGGCTGGCCCTGCAGGTCGGCACGCCGCAGCTGTGGAGCGTCGACGAGTTCGACGACGCCGCGCTCACCGCCACCATGGCCCTCGTGGGTGCGCCGGCCGCGCCCGACCCGCACGTGCAGCCGGCGCACCTGCTGCGCACGCTGGAGCTGCTGCGGCGCGAGCTGCCGGCGGGCCAGAAGCTGGTCGCGCTGCATGCCAACGAGAACGGCGCCGAGACCACGGTCAACGGCTGGTTCCATGCCGCCATGACCGGCCTGCCCGTGATCGACCTCGCGTGCAACGGCCGTGCCCACCCCTCGAGCGTGATGGGCGCGCTGGGCCTGCACACCGAGCCCGACTACCTCTCGGTGCAGGCCTACGCGGGCGGCGAGCCGCACCGCTATGTCGAAGGCGTGGTGTCGGGCCGGCTCGAGCAGACCTCGGCCGTGGTGCGCCGCGCCTCGGTGGAGGCGGGCGGCCTGGTGGCCGTGGCGCGCAACCCCGTGACCGTGGGCTACGCGCGCCAGCACGGCGCGCCGGGCGCCATCAGCCACGCCATCGCGCTGGGCCAGGCCTTCCTGGACGGCGGCGTCGATGCCGTGGCCCGTTCGCTCGACGGCCGCCTCGTCGCCGAGGGCACGGTGCGCACCTACCGCTGCGAGCAGCAGGAAGGGCTGGACGTCGGCGTGGTCGAGCTCGACGACGCGGCCGGCACCACGCTGCGCTTCATCAACGAGTACATGCTGCTGGCGCAGGGCGGCGAGCGCATCGCGCGCTTTCCCGACCTGATCATGACCTTCTCGGACAACGGCCAGCCCGTGGTGTCGGCCCATGTGCGGCAGGGCGCGCGGCTGCGCGTGCTGGTGGCGCCGCGCGCGCGGCTGCTGCTGTCGCGCACCATGTTCATGCCCGAGCTGTACCGCCCGCTCGAGAAGTCGCTGGGCGAAGCCTTCGCGCCGGCCTGAACGGAGACACGCCATGACACTGCGCATCCGCTGGATCCGGGCCGTCGGCAACGACACCTACAACGCGCGCTTCGCGCAGGAGTTCGCCGAGGTGAAGAACCCCGGCACCGAGGTCGAGGTGGTGTCGCTGCGCAACGCCTCGGTGCAGCACCACGTCGAGTACCAGAGCTACGAGGCGCTGCTGGGCGCCGACATCGTGCGCGCCGTGCGCGACACCGCGCAGCAGGGCTTCGACGCCGTGGTGGTCGGCTGCTTCTACGACCCGGTGCTGGTCGAGGCGCGCGAGATATCGGGCCAGACCGTGGTGGTCGCGCCCTGCCAGGCCTCGTTCGAGGTCGCGTCCAACCTGGCGCAGAAGGTGTCGGTGATCGTGGGGCGCCGCAAGTGGGTGCCGCGCATCGAGGCGCGCGTGCGCGAGTACGGCCATGCACACCTGATCGCCTCGTTCCGCGCGCTGGAACTCGGCGTGGAAGACTTCCAGCGCGACCGCGACGAGACCGTGCGCCGCATGATCGCGCAGGGCCGCCGCGCCATCGACGAGGACGGCGCCGAAGCGCTCATCCTGGGCTGCACGCTCGAGTTCGGCTTCTACCGCCAGCTGCAGGACGCGCTGGGCGTGCCCGTCATCGATTCGGCGCTGGCCGCCTTCAAGCGTGCCGAGGCGCTGGCCGATACGAAACAGCGTTTCGATTGGAAGCCCAGCCGCGTCGGCGGCTGCGAGCCACCGCCCGAAGACCGGGAGCTGCTGGCCTGGAACGTGTTCGACCCGGCCGACGTGCCGGTGGTGTCGCCCGTGCGCGTCTGAGCACCGTCCCATGAGAAACGCCCCGCCGCGGAGACCGCGACGGGGCGTTGTGTTTCATGGAAGAAACGTCGGCGTCAGTCCTGGGCCTTCACCTTCGCCACGGCCAGCGCCGTCATGTTGATGATGCGGCGCACCGTCGCCGAAGGCGTCAGCACGTGGGCCGAGCTGGCGGCGCCCAGCAGGATCGGGCCCACCGTGATGCCGTTCGCGCCCGTCATCTTCAGCACGTTGTAGAGGATGTGCGCCGAGTCGAGGTTCGGGCACACCAGCAGGTTGGCCTCGCCGGTGAGCGTGGTCTCGGGCAGGGCGGTGCGGCGGATCTCGTCGGACAGCGCGGCGTCGCCGTGCATCTCGCCGTCGCACTCGATGTCGGGTGCCATCTGCGAGAACAGGTCGCGCGCCAGGCGCATCTTGCGCGCCGAGCCGCGGCTGGAGGTGCCGTAGTTCGAGTGCGACAGGAAGGCCACCTTCGGCGGCAGGCCGAAGCGGCGGACCTCTTCGGCGGCCATCACGGCGATGCTGGCCAGCAGTTCGGCGCTCGGGTCTTCGTTCACGTTGGTGTCGGTGATGAACACCGTGCGCTTTTCGAGCGTGAGCGCGTTCAGCGTGGCGAAGCCGGGCGCGCCGCGCTTCAGGCCGATCAGGTTGCGGATGTGCTCCAGGTGCACGTCGAAGCGCCCGACCAGGCCGCAGATCATCGCGTCGGCGTCGCCCAGGTGCAGCATCAGCGCGGCGATGGTGGTGTTCGAGCGGCGCACCATGGTCTTGGCGGCCTCGGGCGTGACGCCGCGGCGGCCCATGAGCTTGTGGAAGCTCTCCCAGTAGGTGCGAAAGCGCGGATCGTCTTCGGGGTTCACGATCTCGAAGTCGGTGCCGGGGCGGATGTGCAGGCCGGCCTTCTGGATGCGCGCCTCGATCACGGCGGGGCGGCCCACCAGGATGGGCTGGGCCAGGCCTTCGTCGACCGCCCACTGCGCGGCGCGCAGCACGCGCTCGTCTTCGCCCTCGGCGTAGGCCACGCGCTTGGTGGTGGAGATCTTGGCGGCGCTGAACACCGGGCGCATGAACATGCCGGTCTGGTAGACGAAGCGCGTCAGGTGCTGGCGGTAGGCCTCCATGTCCTCGATCGGGCGCGAGGCCACGCCCGAGGCGGCGGCCGCCTTGGCCACGGCCGGCGCGATGCGCAGGATCAGGCGCGAGTCGAAGGGCTTGGGAATGATGTAGTCGGGGCCGAAGGCCAGCTCCTGGCCGGCGTAGGCGGTGGCCACTTCTTCGCTGATGTCGGCCTTGGTGAGGTCGGCGATCTCGCGCACGCAGGCCAGCTTCATTTCTTCCGTGATCTTGCTCGCGCCGCAGTCGAGCGCGCCGCGGAAGATGTACGGGAAGCACAGCACGTTGTTGACCTGGTTCGGGTAGTCCGAACGGCCCGTGGCGATGATGCAGTCGGGGCGCACGGCCTTGGCCAGCTCGGGGCGGATCTCGGGCTCGGGGTTGGCCAGCGCCAGGATGATCGGCTGCGTGCCCATGGTCTTGACCATCTCGGCGCTCATGACGCCGGGGGCCGAGCAGCCCAGGAACACGTCGGCGTCCTTCACCACGTCGGCCAGGGTGCGCGCGCCGGTGTCCTTCTGGGCGTAGCGGGCCTTCGATTCGTCGAAGCCGCCTGCGCGGCCCATGTAGATCAGGCCCTTGGAGTCGCAGGCGTAGATGTTGGCGGGCTTGGCGCCCAGGCCGACCATCACGTCCAGGCAGGCGATGGCGGCGGCGCCGGCGCCCGAGACGGCGATCTTGACGTCTTCGATCTTCTTGCCGACCAGTTCCAGGCCGTTGAGCAGCGCCGCGGCCGAGATGATGGCCGTGCCGTGCTGGTCGTCGTGGAACACGGGGATGTTCATGCGCTCGCGCAGCTTCTTCTCGATGTAGAAGCACTCGGGCGCCTTGATGTCCTCGAGGTTGATGCCGCCCAGCGTGGGTTCCAGCGCCGCGATGATGTCGACCAGCTTGTCGGGGTCGTTCTCGGCCAGCTCGATGTCGAACACGTCGATGCCGGCGAATTTCTTGAACAGGCAGCCTTTGCCTTCCATCACGGGCTTGGAGGCCAGCGGGCCGATGTTGCCCAGGCCCAGCACGGCGGTGCCGTTGGTGATGACGCCCACGAGGTTGCCGCGGGCGGTGTATTCGGCCGCGAGCGCGGGATCTTCCGCAATGTCGAGGCAGGGGTAGGCCACGCCCGGCGAGTAAGCCAGCGACAGGTCGCGCTGGTTCAGCAGGGGCTTGGTGGGGGTGATCGAGATCTTGCCCTTGACGGGCGAGCGGTGGTATTCGCGCGCTGCTTCTCGAAGTGCTTCTTCAGCGGGGGACAGGGATGCAGCCATTTGAAAAGTCTCCTAGGTTCTGGCGGGCAATGAGGCTACCGCAAAAGCGCGGCCTCTTCTCTCGGGGGGAACGACGAGACCCTCTATCTTCCGCCTGATCGAGAGGGTCTGCCGACTCGCTAAACTTCAACACCCCCGTTTCCGGGGGGCAAATCCGTGCCGCACGGGCGGTGCGGCGAACCAACGTCCACAACCACAGAACAACACGGAGGGACATCGAATGACACCCGGACCTTTCACCGGCACCGAGCCGGACGTCGTGGTCATCGGCGGAGGCCCTTCGGGCTCCACGGTGGCTGCCTTGCTCGCAGACAAGGGCCACGACGTGGTGCTGCTCGAGAAGGCGCAACATCCGCGCTTTCACATCGGCGAATCCTTGCTGCCGATGAACATGCCGCTGTTCGACCGGCTCGGCGTGCGCACCGAGGTCGAGGCCATCGGCCTGCGCAAGCACGGCGCCGAGTTCGTCTCGCCCTGGCACGACCACAGCAGCCACTTCGACTTCGGCCAGGCGATGGACAAGAGTTTTCCCTATGCCGTGCACGTGCGCCGTTCGGAATTCGACGAGCTGCTGTTCCGCCACGCCGGCAAGCGCGGCGCGCGCACCTTCGAGGGCCGGCGCGTCACCGGCGTTGACATGGACGCCGGCAAGGGAACGCCTGACAACCGGGCGCTGGTGAAGGTCAAGGCCGACGACGGCACCGAGACCGAATGGCGCCCGCGCTTCGTGATCGACGCCAGCGGGCGCGACACGCTGCTGTCGAACCAGTTCGACGCCAAGCAGCGCAACCGCAAGCATGCGAGCGCGGCGCTGTACGGCCACTTCGCCAACGCCGAGCGCAGGCCGGGCCGCTTCGAGGGCAACATTTCGCTCTTCTGGTTCGACCACGGCTGGTTCTGGTACATCCCGCTGAAGGACGGCACCGTGAGCGTGGGCGCCGTGGCCTCGCCGGCCTACTTCAAGCGGCGCCAGGGCGCTTCGCTCGAGGACTTCCTGATGCAGACCATCGCGCTGGCGCCCAAGCTGGCTGCGCGGCTGAAGAACGCCACGCTGATGGAAGGCGCCACCACCACCGGCAACTACGCCTACGACTCCAAGTTCTGCCGCGGCGACCGCTTCATGATGGTGGGCGACGCCTACGCCTTCGTCGACCCGATGTTCTCCTCGGGCGTGTACCTGGCGATGAACAGCGGCTTCGAGGCCGCGACCTGCGCCGACCACTGGCTCAAGGGCGAGGCGAAGGAGGCCGAGAAGGCCTTCCGCCATTACGAGAAGGTGATGAAGCACGGGCCGAAGATGTTCTCGTGGTTCATCTACCGCATCACCTCGCCCGCCATCCGCCGCCTGTTCATGGCGCCGCGCAACATCTGGCGCATGCAGGAGGCGCTGTTGTCCATCCTGGCCGGCGACCTGTTCCGCAACACGCCCATCGGGCCGCGCTTCTGGGGCTTCAAGGTGACGTACTACGCGTCGTGCATCGGCATCCTGCCGCAGGCCGTGAAGACCTGGGCATGGCGCCGACGCAATCTGAAAGAGTCTCTCGAGACTGCAAAGACCTAGTTTCAGTCTGGAGTGACCGTGTGCTGGGCGAGGGCTTCCAAAGCCTTCACCAGCGCCGAGTGGTCCAGCTGGCCGTAGCCCATCGCCGCGCAGGCGTTCATCAGCTGCGCTGCGTTCGCGGTCTGCGGCAGCGCCACGCCCAGCGAACGGGCGCTTTGCATCGCCAGGTTCAGGTCCTTCTGGTGCAGCGCGATGCGGAAGCCCGGCGCGAAGGTGCGCTTGATCATGCGTTCGCCGTGCACTTCCAGAATGCGCGAGCTGGCAAAGCCGCCCATCAACGCCTGGCGCACCTTGGCCGGGTCGGCGCCGGCCTTCGAGGCGAACACCAGGGCTTCGCTCACGGCGGCGATGTTCAGCGCCACGATGATCTGGTTGGCCACCTTGCAGACCTGGCCGTCGCCCGCGCCGCCCACCAGCGTCACGTTCTTGCCCATCTTGTCCAGCAGCGGCTTCACGCGGCCGAAGGTGCCTTCGTCGCCGCCGCACATGATCGTCAGGCTCGCGGCCTTGGCGCCCACTTCGCCGCCCGAGACCGGTGCGTCGATGTAGCCGGCGCCCAGCGCCACGATGCGGCGCGCGAACTCCTTGGTGGCGATCGGGTCGATGGAGCTGCAGTCCACCACGATCTTGCCCTGCGAACCCTTCAGGCCGTCGGCCACGCCTTCCGCGCCCGGCGCGCCGAACAGCACCTTCTCCACGTCCGGGGTGTCGGGCACCATGATGAAGACGATGTCGGCCTTGCGCGCCACTTCGGCGGCCGAGCCGCAGATGGTGGCCTTCGAGACGAAGGGCTCCGGCGTGTTGCCGTGCGTGTTCACGAAGAGTTCGTGGCCTGCGTCGAGCAGGTGGCCCGCCATGGGGGCGCCCATGATGCCCAGGCCGATGAATCCGATTTTTTGTGCTGCTGCAGTGGTCATGTCTCTGTTTCCTTCGTGAACGTTCATTGCTTCTTCGTGAGGGCTTCGCGCCAGCCGAGGCCTTCGACGGTGGTGGCGCGGGGCTTGTATTCGCAGCCGATCCAGCCGTCGTAGCCCAGCGCATCGATGTGCTGGAACAGCCACGGGTAGTTGATCTCGCCCGTGCCCGGCTCGCCGCGGCCCGGGTTGTCGGCCAGCTGGATGTGGCCGATGCGCGCCAGCTGCTTGGTGAGCGTGTTGCCCAGCTCGCCTTCCATGCGCTGCGCGTGGTAGATGTCGTACTGCACGCGCAGGTTGTCCGAGCCCACTTCGTCGATCAACGCCAGCGCCTGGTCGGTGCGCGTGAGGAAGAAGCCGGGGATGTCGAAGGTGTTGATCGGCTCGATCAGCAGGCGCAGGCCCGCGGCTTCGAGTTCGCGCGCTGCGAGGCGCAGGTTCTCGACCACGGTCTTGTGGGCGGCGTCGGTGCTCACGCCCGCCGGCACCTTGCCGACCAGGCAGTTGAGCTGCGGGCAGCCCAGCGCCGTGGCGTAGTCGATGGCCTGCGCGATGCCTTCGCGGAACTCGCCGGTGCGGTCCGGGTGGCAGGCGATGCCGCGCTCGCCCTTGTCCCAGTCGCCGGCCGGCAGGTTGTGCAGCACCTGCTGCAGGCCGTTGGCGCGCAGGGCCGCCGCGAGTTCCTTCTTGTCGAAGGGGTAGGGGAAGAGGTACTCCACCGCCTCGAAGCCGGCCTTGGCGGCCGCCTCGAAGCGCTGCATGAACGGCAGCTCGGTGAAGAGCATCGTGAGATTGGCTGCGAACTTGGGCATGTCTCTTGTCTCCTCGATCAATCCAGCATCGCCACTGCGAGGGCCGTGGGTGCGTCGGCCGTGCTTTCGGCCAGCGGTTCGAATTCGTTGATGGCGTCGATCTCGGTGCCCATCGCGATGTTGGTCACGCGCTCGAGCATCACCTCGATGACGACCGGCACCTGGAACTCGGCCATGAGCGCTTCGGCGCGGGCGATGGCGGGTGCCATCTCTTCCTGCTTGTGCACGCGGATCGCCTTGCAGCCCAGGCCCTCGACCACCTTGAGGTGATCGACGCCGTAGCTGCCTTCGATGCCGGCGTCGGCCGGTGCGTTGATGTTGTCGAAGGCCAGCTGCACGCAGTAGTCCATCTCGAAGCCGCGCTGCGACTGGCGGATCAGGCCGAGGTAGGAGTTGTTGACCACGATGTGCAGGTAGGGCAGCTTGAACTGCGCGCCCACGGCCAGCTCTTCGATCATGAACTGGAAGTCGTAGTCGCCCGAGAGCGCGACGATCTTGCGCGTCGGGTCGGCGGCGCGCACGCCCAGCGCGGCGGGAATGGTCCAGCCCAGCGGGCCGGCCTGGCCGCAGTTGATCCAGTGGCGCGGGTTGTACACGTGCAGGAACTGCGCGGCCGCGATCTGCGACAGGCCGATGGTGCTCACGTAGCAGGTGTCGCGTTCGAGGTGGTTGTTCATGCACTGGTACACGCGCTGCGGCTTCATCGGCACGGTGTCGAAGTTGGTCTTGCGCAGCAAGGTCTTCTTGCGCTCTCGGCATTCGCCGGCCCAGGCGCCACGGTCGGTGAGCTTGCCGGCGGCCTTCATTTCCTCGGCCACTTCGACGAAGAGTTCGAGCGCGGCCTTGGCGTCGGAGACGATGCCGAAGTCGGGCGTGAACACGCGGCCGATCTGCGTGGGCTCGATGTCCACGTGCACGAAGGTGCGGCCCTTGGTGTAGACGTCGACCGAGCCGGTGTGGCGGTTGGCCCAGCGGTTGCCGATGCCCAGCACGAAGTCCGACGCCAGCACGGTGGCGTTGCCGTAGCGGTGGCTGGTCTGCAGGCCGCACATGCCGGCCATGAGCGGGTGGTCGTCGGGAATGGCGCCCCAGCCCATGAGCGTGGGGATCACCGGCACGCCGGTGGCTTCGGCAAAGCGCACGAGCAGGTCGGACGCGTCGGCGTTGATGATGCCGCCGCCGGCCACGATCAGCGGGCGCTCGGCCGCCTGCATCATGCCGATGGCCTTCTCGATCTGGGCGCGCGTGGCGGCCGGCTTGTAGGGCTTCAGGGGCTCGTAGGCGTCGATGTCGAACTCGATCTGCGCCATCTGCACGTCGAAGGGCAGGTCGATGAGCACGGGGCCGGGCCGGCCCGAGCGCATGAGGTGGAAGGCCTGCTGGAACACCTGTGGCACCTGGCCGGGTTCACGCACGGTGACCGACCACTTGGTGACGGGCTTGGAGATCGACTCGATGTCGACCGCCTGGAAGTCTTCCTTGTACAGGCGTGCGCGCGGTGCCTGGCCGGTGATGCAGAGAATGGGAATGGAGTCGGCCCAGGCCGAGTACAGGCCCGTGATCATGTCGGTGCCCGCCGGGCCCGAGGTGCCGATGCACACGCCGATGTTGCCGGCCACTGCGCGGGTGTAGCCCTCGGCCATGTGCGAGGCGCCCTCGACGTGGCGCGCGAGGATGTGCGAGATGCTGCCGCGCTGGCGCAGGGCCGAGTACAGCGGGTTGATTGCTGCGCCCGGCACGCCGAAGGCCTGCGTGACGCCTTCTTTTTCCATCACCAGAACTGCGGCCTGGACCGCTGTCATCTTTGCCATTTGAAAGTCTCCTTGAGGTGGCCTCACTGTAGGAAGCGGGGCGCATTCCAAGAAGACGGCTGGGGGCCATAAAACCTATTCCGCCATGGAATAACTGGCTACCATCCGGCCATGGATCGTCTACTGGCTATGGAAATGTTCGTGCGGGTCGTCGAGACCGGCAGCTTCTCGAAAGCGGCGCGCGAGTTCAACACCACGCAACCCACCGTGACCAAGCAGGTCGCGGCCACGGAGGCGCGCCTGAAGGTGCGGCTGCTCAACCGCAACACGCGCGGCGTGAGCCTCACGGAGCCGGGCGCGCTGTACTACGAGAAGTGCAAGACCATCGTGCGCGACGCCGAGGAGGCCGACAGCATCGTGCAGCTCCGCCAGAACCAGGCGCAGGGCCTCTTGCGCGTCGGCACGTCGGTGGCCTTCGGGCGGCGCGTGGTGGTGCCGCTGGCGCTGGAGTACATGCGCCGGCATCCGCAGGTGCAGCTCGACCTGAGCTTCGAGGACCGCTACGTGGACCTCATTGCGCAGGGCATCGACGTGGCGATCCGCATGGGCAAGCTGGCCGATTCGTCACTGGGCGCGCGCTACCTCGGCGCGAATCCGTGGGTCATGGTGGCGTCGCCGGCCTACCTGAAGAAGCACGGCACGCCCAAGCGCGCGCAGGACCTGAGCGCGCACGTGGCGCTGATCTACAGCAGCGTGGTGGGCGACGAGTTCTGGCGCATGCACACGCCCAAGGGCGATCCGGTGACGGTGCCGGTGTCGGGGCGCTTCCGGTCGAACAACCTGTCGGCGGTGCTGGCTGCGGCGCGTGATGGGTTGGGGATCGCGTTGATGCCGCGCTATGTGGCGAGTGAATCGCTGGCTGCGGGCAAGGTGAACGCCGTGCTGGGGGACCATGCGCTGCCGGAGCAGGAGATTCACGCGGTCTTTCCCTCACCGAAGTTGGTGCCTGGGAAGGTGTCGGGGTTCGTGGCGTTTCTGCAGGGGCGGTTTGATGAGGGGTGGTGGGACGCCTGACGGGGTTTGTTCAGGGCGCGTGCACAGGACATCGGGTACTCCCCTCCGCGAATGTCCCCCGGGGCTGCGCCCCTCCTCCTTGATTTCGCTGCGGGGAGCACCCAATGCCCTGCGCACAGGGCACGCTGTGGGTGTTCGCCCTGCGTGAAAGGCCGGCTTCAGGCTGCGAGCCGCTGTGCCGCCCGCCCTGCAGGCCGGGCCAATCCCAGGTGGTCGCGTAACGTGCGTCCCTCGTACTCGGTGCGAAAGATGCCTCGCTTCTGCAGGATCGGCACCACGCCCTCCACGAAGTCCTGCAGCCCATGCGGCAGCGCGTCGGGCATCAGGTTGAAACCGTCCGCTGCACCGCCCTTGAACCAGCGCTCGATGTCGTCGGCGATCTGCTCGGGCGTGCCGACGATCACGCGGTGCCCGCCGCCGCCCGCGAGTTCGCGGATCAGCTGGCGCACCGTGTAGCCGTGCGTGCGCCCGGCCGCGACCACGGCGTTGAAGAAGGTGTGGTTGCCGTTGCCATTGCCGGGCAGCGGCAGGTCGTCGGGCAGGCGCTCGTCGAGCTTCAGGCGGTCGGGCGTGATGCCCAGCGTACCGGCCAGGCGCGTGAGGCTGTAGTCCCACGGGATCAGGTCGACCAGTGCGTCGCGGCGGCGAAGCGCCTGCGCTTCGGTGGCGCCGACGATGGTGGTGAGGCCGGCCAGCACCTTCACCGCATCGGGGCCGCGGCCCAGCTCGGCGGCGCGGGTCTTGAGGGCGCGTGCGTAGGCCTGCGATTCTTCGAAGGATTGCGAGGCGGAGAACACGGCTTCGGCATGGCGCGAAGCGAGCTCGCGCCCGTCGGCCGAGGCGCCGGCCTGCACCAGCACCGGGTGGCCTTGCGGGGGGCGCGGCAGGTTGAGCGGGCCCTGCACCGCGAAGTGCTCGCCGCGGTGCGCGAGGGCATGCACCTTGGCAGGGTCGATGAAGCGGCCGGCGGCCTTGTCGCCGACGAAGGCGTCGTCTTCCCAGCTGTCCCACAGCGCCTTGACGATGTCGGCGAACTCCGAGGCCCGGGCGTAGCGCTTGGCGTGGTCGGGTGTGGTGTCCAGGCCGAAGTTGCGCGCCGAGGGCAGGTCGGCCGTGGTCACCATGTTCCAGCCGGCACGGCCGGCGCTCACGTGGTCGAGCGTGGCGAAGCGGCGCGCGAGGTTGTAGGGCTCGTTGTAGCTGGTGGAGGCGGTGGCGATGAGGCCGATGTGCGTGGTCGCGGCGGCCACGCAGGCCAGCAGGATGGTGGGCTCCAGCGCGGTGATCGGGCGGAAGTGGATCTGGTCGACGATGGCCGCGTTGTCGGCCAGGAACACGGCGTCGAGCTTGGCGGCCTCGGCGATCTGCGCGGTGCGGATGTAGTGCTGGATGTCGGCGAACGCCCACGGGTCGCTCTCGGGCAGGCGCCAGGCCGAGGGCACGAAGCCCGAATGCAGGATGTTGACGTTGAGGTGCAGCTGCCGGCGTGGCGCGGTGGTATTGTTGTTGCTCATTGGCTGAAATAGTCCGGCAGCCGGTAGCCCGCCCACACGGGGTTGGCCTTGAAGAACTTCTGGAATTCGGGCGACTGGTAGGCGGTGGCGATGTCCTTCGCGAATTTCGCGTGTTCGTTGCTGCGCTTCACCGCCACCACGTTGACGTAGGGCAGCGTCATGTCTTCGAGCTTCAGCGCCTCGGTGAGCTTCAGGCCCGAGGCCACGGCGAAGTTGCCCTGCACGGCCGCGAGGTCGGCATCGGCCAGCGAGCGCGGCGCCTGCGCGGCGTCCAGCGGCACGATCTTCAGTCGCTTGGGGTTGCTCGCGATGTCGCGCTCCGACACGCTCAGCGGACTCACGCCCGGCTTGAGCGTGACCCACCCGATGGCCGCGAGGATGTTGAGCGCGCGCGCCGCATTCACCGGGTCGGCCGGCAGCGTGACGGTGGCGCCGTCGGGCACGGCGTCGAGCGTCTTGTGGCGGCGCGAATACAGGCCCATGGGCGGCGTCGGCACATGCACCACGGGTACGAGGTCGAAGCCCTGCTGCTTGTTGGTGGCGTTCAGGTACAGCGAGTGCTGGAAGATGTTGGCGTCGATCTGGCCGCGCTCCACGGCGTCGTTGGGCTGCACGCCCTGGCTGAACTCGACGTACTTGATGCTGTAGCCCAGCTTCTTCAACTGGGGCTCGATGCCGTGGGTGAAGGCGTCGCGGTAGGGGCCCGGCATGAAGCCGACGCGCAGGTCGTCCGCGTGGGCGGGCGCGAGCAGCAGCAGGCTCAGGGCGAGTCCGCCGGACAGCGGGGCAAGGCGGCGCAGCCACGAGGGGGCGCGCGAAAGGGAAGGCATGGCGACAACTCCGGGAGACGGCAAGGGGAGTCGGGCACTCTAGGACGCACGCTGCGCGCCGCGAACGAAGATTTGCGCGCTTGCATATCCGCAGGCCGGATAAACCGCGCCGGCTTTTGTAGGATGCGCCCCATGACCCTGCACATCGGAATCGTCGGCTGCTCCGCCGAAGGCGCGGCCCTTTGCTACAAGACCATCTGCATCGAGGGTGCGGCGCTGCTCGGCCCGCATGCGCACCCCGAGGTGTCGATGCACACGCCCTCGCTCGCGGAGTACACGCGCTGCCTGGACGCGGGCGACCTGGCGGGCGTGGGCGCGCTGATGCTCGGCTCCGCGCGCAAGCTCGCCGCGGCGGGCGCGGATTTCCTGATCTGCCCCGACAACACGATCCACCAGGCCTTCGACCACGTGGCGCCGCATTCGCCACGGCCCTGGCTGCACATCGCCGAGGTGGTGGCCGACGAGGCCGTGCGCCGGGGCTTTCGCCGCATCGGCATCACGGGCACGCGCTGGCTGACCGACAGCGAGGTGTATCCCGAGAAGCTCTCGGCGCGCGGTCTTGAATATGTTCGTCCCACCGTCGACGAGCGCGCCGAGATCGGCCGGATCATCATGGACGAGCTGGTCTGCGGCATCTTCAAGCCCGAGGCCGTGGCCACCTTCCAGCGCGTGATGCAGCGCCTGAAGGACGAGGAGGGCTGTGACGCGGTCGTGCTCGGCTGTACCGAGATCCCGCTGATCATGAGCGATGCGAACTCGCCGCTGCCGACGCTCGACTCGACGCGGCTGCTGGCGCGCGCGGCCTTGCGCCGCGCCACGCAGAAGCAAAACTAGGCCAGGAAGCCTTCGATCAGCTGCGCCACGCGCTGCGGCTGGTCGTGGTGCAGCATGTGGCCCGCGTCGTCGAGCTGCTCGATGCGCACCGAGGGCACGGACTTCAGCCGCTCGTGGAATTCGGCGAGCGTGTAGCGCGCCTTCCACCAACCGTGCAGGCTGTCGTCCGAGGCTTCGACCATCAGCGTCGGCGCGGTGATGCGCGCATAGAGCGCCAGTGTTTCGTCGACGCGGAAGATGTTGGCGTTGACGATCTTGTGCGCGGCCTCGCCGAGGATCTGCCAGCGCGTGCTGCCGTCGGCCTGGGCCTGCGGCGCCGACCAGTGGCCGGCCAGCCAGTCGGCCTTGTCCTGCGTGAGGCGCGGGTTGGTCTTCATGAGGCGGCGTGCCACGCCGTCCACCACCGAATAGCCTGCGAGCGCCTTCTCGCCGCGGTGCAGGCCCTTGAGCTCGTCGATCCACTGGCCGTAGCGCGCGGACGCCTCGGCGGGCTGGCGCGCGGGCATGCCGAAGCCTTCGAGGTTGATGAGGCGACGGATGCGCGCCGGGCGCACGCCCGCGTAGTGCATGGCGACGTTGCCGCCCATGCTGTGGCCCACGAGGTCGACCGGGCGGGCATCGTCGCCTTCGCCGGCGTAGTGGTCGAGCAGCCATTCGAGGTCGGCCAGGTAGTCGGGCAGCCAGTAGTTGTCGACGCCGCCGCCGTCGGTGAGGCCGAAGCCGCGCCAGTCGGGGGCGATGATGAAGCGGTCGTCCTTCAGCGCATCGACCACGAACTGCCAGGAGGCCGCCACGTCCATCCAGCCATGCACCAGCACCAGCGGTGGGCGCTCGCTCGACGGTTGCCCCCAGAGGCGGACGTGGTAGTTCAGGTTGCGCACGGGCACGAATTCGCTGCGCGAGGGGCGGAGGGCTTGGTACATATGGCGCTCGATGATACGGAGAGGCCGCGCCGCGCGCAGTCCGCCACAGGACAGGGCGGCGCTCGGTTTCTCGGGGCCGGGGCAACGCCTGCCGCGCGGGCGCGCTAGCATTCCGCGCATGAAAAAGATTCCACTCGGTCAGAGCGACCTCCACGTCACCCCGATCTGCCTCGGCACCATGACTTTCGGCGAGCAGGTCGACGAGCCCACCGCCCACGCCGTCCTGAACCGTTCACTCGAGCGCGGCGTCGACTTCATCGACACGGCCGAGATGTACGCGGTGCCGGCAAGCAAGGAAACCTGCGGCGCGACCGAAACCATCATCGGCAACTGGTTTGCGGCCAACCCCGGCACGCGCCAGAAGATCACGCTGGCGACCAAGGTGGCCGGCCCCTCGCGCGGCATGCCCTGGGTGCGCGAAGGCACGGGCATGACGGCGGCCGACATCGAGGCCTCGTGCCACGGCAGCCTGCGCCGCCTGCAGACCGACGTGATCGACCTGTACCAGATCCACTGGCCCGAGCGCCACGTGCCGGTGTTCGGCAACATCCACTACAACCCCGAGAAGGAAACCTCGCAGACGCCGATCCACGAGCAGCTCGAAGCGCTGGGCAAGCTGGTGAAGGCGGGCAAGGTGCGCACCATCGGCCTGTCGAACGAGACGCCCTACGGCGTGCACGAGTTCGTGCGGCTGGCCGAGCAGCACGGGCTGCCGCGCGTGGTGTCGGTGCAGAACGTCTACAACCTGGTGAGCCGCGCGCACGAGAACGCGCTCGACGAGACCATGCACCGGCTCGGCGTGTCGCTGCTGGCGTACTCGCCGCTGGCCTTCGGCCTGCTGACGGGCAAGTACGACCAGAGTGGCATCGAAGGCCCCGACGCGCCCAAGGGCGCGCGCATCTCGAGCTACGAATCGGTGCGCAAGCAGCGCTGGGGCAAGCCCGACGCGCTGCGCGCGGCGCGGCGCTACAACCAGCTCGCACGCGACCACGGCCTGAGCCCGACGCAGCTCGCGCTGGCCTTCTGCTACACCAAGTGGCAGGTGGCGAGCACGATCATCGGCGTGACCTCGGTGGCGCAGCTCGACGAAGACCTGGACGCCTACGGCACGACGCTGTCGGCCGAGGTGCTGGCCGAGATCGACAAGATCCGCCTGGACATCCGCGACCCCGCCGCCTGACCTGAGCAAGTGAGCAAGAAAGCCCACGTTTCCGAGACGCCCGCCACCCAGCTGCTGCGGGCGAACAAGGTCGCCTTCACCGAGCACCCCTATGAGTACCAGGAGCACGGCGGCGCCCAGCACAGCGCGCAGGTGCTGGGCTTCGACCCGTTCACCGTGGTCAAGACGCTGGTGATGCAGGACCAGGACGCCAGGCCACTGATCGTGCTGATGCACGGCAACCGCACGGTGTCGACCAAGAACCTCGCGCGGCAGATCGGCGCCAAGTCGGTCGAGCCCTGCAAGCCCGAGGTGGCGCAGCGCCACAGCGGCTACATGGTGGGCGGCACCTCGCCCTTCGGCACGCGGCGCGAGATGCCGGTCTACATCGAGTCGAGCGTGCTCGAACTGCCGACGATCGCGATCAACGGCGGGCGGCGCGGCTACCTGGTTGGTATCGATCCGCAGGTGTGCGTGACGCTGCTGGGCGCAAAGCCCGTGCAGTGCGCGCTGGCAGAATAGCCGGCGTTTGCTTTTTCCCGCCGGGCATGCAGGCCGGCGGCGCACAACAACAATCCGTTCCCCGGAGACCGCCTTGAGTTTCGATCTGCCTTCCCTCCTTGCCATCGTGGCGTCGTACCTGATCGGTTCGCTGTCGTTTGCGGTCATCGTGAGCAAGTCGCTCGGCATGGCCGATCCGCGCAGCTACGGCAGCGGCAACCCCGGTGCCACCAACGTGCTGCGCTCGGGCAACAAGGGCGCCGCGCTGGCCACCTTGCTGCTCGATGCGGCGAAGGGCTGGCTGCCGGTGTTCCTGATCCGCCAGTTCGGCGCGCAGTGGGGGCTGGGCGAGGGCGTGGCGGCGCTGGCGGGCCTGGCGGCCTTCCTGGGCCACCTGTACCCGGTGTTCTTCGGTTTCCAGGGCGGCAAGGGCGTGGCCACGGCCGCCGGCGTGCTGGTGGGCATCGCGCCCTGGCTGGGGCTGGCCACGGGCGCGACCTGGCTGATCATCGCGATCTTCTTCCGCTATTCGTCGCTGTCGTCGCTGGTGGCGGCGTTCTTTGCGCCGGCCTACTACCTGCTGGGTGGAAACATTGCGTGGCCACTCGACCGCACGGTGCTGATTGCGATCATCATCATGAGTCTGCTGCTGATCTGGCGGCACCGCGAAAACATCCGCCGGCTCGCGGCCGGCACGGAGTCGAAACTCGGCTCGAAGAAAAAGGCTTGAACTCACCATGGCATCCATCACCCGCTTCCACGTCGGCCCGCGTCTGTCCGAGACCGCGGTGCACAACGGCACCATCTACCTCGCGGGCCAGGTGCCCGACGACACCACGCAGGACATCCGCGGCCAGACCGCCCAGGTGCTCGGCATGGTCGACCGCCTGCTGGCCGAGGCCGGCAGCGACAAGTCGCGCATCCTCATGACGCAGATCTTCCTGGCTGACATCGGCGACATCGGCGCCATGAACGAGGTGTGGGACGCATGGATTCCGGCCGGCAACACGCCGCCGCGCGCGACCGTGGAGGCCAAGATGGCCAATGCGGCCTACAAGATCGAGATCGTCGTCACGGCCGCACAGGCCTGAGACCAGAACGGGAGCGGTCTCAGTACCGCTTCTCGAGAATCATCTCGTCGGCGTCGCGCCGCATCGAGAAGCGATTGAGAAAGCTGTTGCCCAGCAGCACGAAGGGCATGGGTTGCTGCGAGACGATGGCGTCGATGTCGTAGACCTCGACGTCGCCCACGCGCACGCTCTGCAACCGCAGCCTGTAGCCCGCAGCGTTGCCGTTGGCCGTGCGCATCTGCACCAGCTGCCCCTTGCTGTAATCGAGCCCGATGCGCTGGGCATCGACCGCCGACAGCGCGATGGTGGTTGCGCCGGTGTCGAGCATGAAGGTGACGGCGCGGCCGTTGATCTGGCCCTGCGTCATGTAGTGGCCCCGGCTGTCGGCCTGCAGCACGATGCGGTTGCCGCCGCTGCCGGCAATACCGCCCCGGCCGATGCTCACGGGCGAATCCATGCGCAGCGAAAAGCGCTTGCCCGCCGATTCGACCACCGCCTGGTCGGCCTGCAGCGACACCAGCTTGACGCCCTGGAAGGTCTCCCCGACCGCCACCGTCTTGGGCGGCGCGCCGTTCACGATGAGGATGGCGCGGCTGCCGATGGAGCCGGTCAGCGTGACCGAGTCGGCGGCGTGCGCCGCCATGGCCGCGGCCGCCCACAGCGCCGCGACGAGGAGCGCCTTCATGCGCGGGTCAGTCGCGGAAGTTGTTGAAGGACAGCGGCATGTCGGGCACGTCCTTCTTGATGAGGGCCATGGCGGCCTGCAGGTCGTCGCGCTTGGCGCCGGTGATGCGCACGGCATCGCCCTGGATCGCGGCCTGCACCTTGAGCTTGCTGTCCTTGACGATGCGGGTGATCTTCTTGGCCTGCTCGCTCTCGATGCCGTTCTTGATCTTGATGACCTGCTTGACCTTGTCGCCGCCCATCTTCTGGACGTCGCCCTTGTCGAGAAAACGCACGTCGACGTTGCGCTTGGTGAGCTTGTTGCGAAGGATGTCCTCGACCTGCACGAGCTGGAACTCGGCATCGCCGATCATGGTGATCTCCTTGTCCTTGAGCTCGACGGCGGCGGCGGTGCCCTTGAAATCGAAGCGCGTGCCGATTTCCTTGGCGGTGTTTTCGACCGCATTCTTCACTTCGGGCAGATTGGGCTCGCAGACGGTATCGAAAGACGGCATAGGCTCTCCTGGACGCACGGGGACTGAATGCGACAATTCTCCCATGATCGTGGAGTCCAATGTCCCGCTGCAGCCCTACAACAGCTTCGGCATCGTCGCGCGCGCGCAGCACCTGGCGCGCATCACCAGCGAGGCCGACCTGGCCGCGCTGCACGCCGATCCGGCCTGGCGCGACGAACCCCGTTTCGTGCTCGGCGGCGGCAGCAACATCGTGCTCACGGGCGACGTCAAGCCGCTGGTGCTGAAGGTCGAGATCAAGGGTCGGCGGCTGGTCGAAGAGACGCCGCGCGCCTGGATCGTCGAGGCCGGCGCCGGCGAAACCTGGCACGACACCGTCGAGTGGATGGTGCGCAGCGGCTATCCGGGGCTGGAAAACCTGGCGCTCATTCCCGGCACCGTGGGCGGCGCGCCGGTGCAGAACATCGGCGCCTATGGCGTCGAGCTGCAGGACCGCTTCGATTCGCTCGACGCCTTCGACCTCGAAACCGGCCGCGCCTTCACGCTCGACGCGGCGCAGTGCGCCTTCGGCTACCGCGACTCGGTCTTCAAGCACGTGCGCAGCGGCCCGAACGATTTCGGCCTGGCGGGCCGGGCGGTCATCACGCGGGTGCGCTTCCGGCTGCCCAAGCCCTGGAAGCCCGTGGTCGGCTACCTCGACCTCGAGCGCAAGATGGAAGAAACCGGCAATTTCACGCCCAGCGCGGTGGACATCTTCGAGTGGATCTGCGCCATCCGCCGCGCCAAGCTGCCCGACTGGCGCGTGCTGGGCAACGCCGGCAGCTTCTTCAAGAACCCGACGGTCACGCCCGAGCAGTGCGCCGACATCATCGCGCGCGACCCCAAGATCGTGCATTACCCCATGGACGACGGCAGCATCAAGCTCGCGGCCGGCTGGCTCATCGACGCCTGCGGCTGGAAGGGCAAGTCGGTCGGCAACGCCGGCGTGTACGAAAAGCAGGCGCTGGTGCTGGTCAACCGCGGCGGCTCGGCCAACCCGGTGACCGGCGGCGAGGTGATGACGCTGGCCAAGGCGATCCAGACCAGCGTGTACGAGCGCTTCGGCATCCGATTGGAGCCGGAGCCGGTGGTGGTCTGACGCGGTGGATCTCGACTTCCTGCACCTGAACTACCGCCGGCGCATCGCCGTGCTGGGCTGGGCGCAGCTTGTCGTCATCGTGGCGGGCATCGCCTCGGTGTTCCTGGTGCGGGCGGGCTGGTGGGGGTCGGTGCTGCTGATCCTCGCGGCCCTCTTATTCGCGGGGCTCCTGAGCCAGATCGAACTCAGCCTGCGCCGCCAGTTCATCCGCGAGGCCCGGCTGCCGCCGTTCCTGATCGGCAAGCTCCGCGCGGCGCACCCGCAACTGAGCCGACGCGACGCCGAGTTGGTGCTGCGCGGGCTGCGGCAGTTCTTCATGGCGTACCTGCGCAGCAACCTCAAGTTCGTCGCCATGCCCTCGCGGGTGGTCGACACGGCCTGGCACGAGTTCATCCTGCACACGCAGGGCTACCAGACCTGGTGCCAGGCGGCCTTCGGGCGCCTGCTGCACCACAGCCCGGCCGAGGTACTGGGCCAGGACGCGCGGCGCAACGACGGCCTGCGCCGCACCTGGTACTGGGCCTGCAAGGAAGAAAGCATCGACCCGCGTAATCCGGCGCGACTGCCGCTGCTGTTTGCGCTGGACATCAAGTTTGCGATTGCGGACGGCTTTCACTACATCCCCGATTGCCGGGCGATCGAGCGCGCAACGGGCACCGACGCGCACTGCGGCTCGAGCTTCGGCGATTCGTCGTCCGACGGCGGCAGCTCGGGCGATGCCGGAGGCTTCGGCGGCAGCGAGGCGAGCGGGAGCGGCGATGGCGGCTCCAGCGACGGCGGTGGCGCGTCCGATGGGGGCGGTGGATGCGGTGGCGGGTGCGGAGGAGGCGGCGACTGACGCTGCTGGCGCACCTCCCAAAGAAAAACGGGCCGCGAGGGCCCGTTTGTCATTGCAGCCCTCGCGCGTGGCAAGGGCAGGGGGAACGATCGATCAGCTCGCGTCGCCGTCGTTCGCCAGCTTCGGCAGCGAGGCGCCTTCGCCCGACGACAGCAGGCCGACCTGCGTGTAGATGGCGAGCTTTTCGCGCGTGTCGACGATGTCCAGGTTGCGCATCGTGAGCTGGCCGATGCGGTCCAGCGGCGTGAACGCGCCTTCGACCTTTTCCATGCTCAGGCGCTCGGGCTTGTACGTGAGGTTGGCCGACTCGGTGTTCAGGATCGAGTAGTCGTTGCCGCGGCGCAGCTCGACCGTCACTTCGCCGGTGATGGCGCGCGCCACCCAGCGCTGCGCCGTTTCGCGCAGCATGATGGCCTGCGGGTCGAACCAGCGGCCCTGGTACAGCAGGCGGCCCAGGCGGCGGCCGTTGTCGCGGTACTGCTCGATGGTGTCTTCGTTGTGGATGCCGGTGACCAGGCGCTCGTAGGCGATGAACAGCAGCGCCAGGCCGGGGGCCTCGTAGATGCCGCGGCTCTTGGCCTCGATGATGCGGTTCTCGATCTGGTCGCTCATGCCCAGGCCGTGCCGACCGCCGATGCGGTTGGCTTCGAGGATCAGCTCGACCAGGTTCGTGTAGCGCACGCCGTTCAGCGCGACGGGCACGCCTTCCTCGAAGCGCACCGAGACGGTTTCGCGCTTGACTTCGACTTCGTCCTTCCAGAAGGCCACGCCCATGATGGGCTGCACGATCTGCATGCCGCTGTTCAGGTGCTCGAGGTCTTTGGCCTCGTGCGTGGCGCCCAGCATGTTCGAGTCGGTCGAGTAGGCCTTCTCGGACGACATCTTGTAGGCGAAGCCGGCCTTCTGCATGAACGCCGACATTTCGGCGCGGCCGCCCAGCTCGTCGATGAAGACCTGGTCGAGCCAGGGCTTGTAGATCTTCAGCGCGGGGTTGGTCAGCAGGCCGTAGCGGTAGAAGCGCTCGATGTCGTTGCCCTTGTAGGTGCTGCCGTCGCCCCAGATGTGGACGTCGTCTTCCTTCATGGCCGACACCAGCATGGTGCCGGTCACCGCGCGGCCCAGCGGCGTGGTGTTGAAGTAGGTGACGCCGGCGGTGGTCACGTGGAAGGCGCCAGCCTGCAGGGCGGCGATGCCTTCGTTGGCCAGCTGTGCGCGGCAGTCGATCAGGCGAGCGTTCTCGGCGCCGTAGAGCATCGCCTTGCGCGGGATCTCGTCGTAGTCGGGCTCGTCGGGCTGGCCGAGGTTGGCGGTGTAGGCGTAGGGGACAGCGCCCTTGAGCTTCATCCAGTGCAGCGCCGCGCTGGTGTCCAGGCCGCCCGAGAAGGCAATGCCGACCTTCTGGCCGGCGGGAACGTTTTGGAGAATGGTCGACATGTCAGGGGTTCCGTTTCAACCGAAGTGGCAGATGTAGCTGTAGGGCTCGCCGCTCACGCGGATCTGGAAGCTGGAGTTGCCGGGGATGCTGAACTTCTGGCCGGGACCCGAGGCGATCCATTCGCTGGTGCCTGCGAGCTGGTATTCGCAGCTGCCGCCGGCGCCTTCCATGATTTCAGGCGCGCCGGTGTTGAAGGTGAGGGTGGACGGCAGGATCACGCCGACCGATTTCTTGGTGCCGTCCGCCAGCGTGAGGTTGTGGCTCACGCACTTGCCGTCGAAATACACATTGGCCTTGGTGGCCACTGCGGCGCTGTTGATGGTGTCGGTAGTCGTCGTCATTGGATGGATGGCGCCGGCGCCTGCGCGTTCGGCGGATCGAGGGACGCGCCGCGGCAGCAGCACCCCCGGGGTTGGAGAAGCCCTCGATTTTAGGGGCTCGGGAGAGCCGGCCCGCTGTGGGGGAACTCAGTAGCGCCAGCCGTGGCGATGGCCGCCCCATCCGCGATGGCCACGGTAGTAGCCGCCACCGCCCCAGCCGCGCGAATAGCCCAGGTTCAGCGAGATGCCGACCGGCGGGTAGACGTAGGGCTGCGCATACGGGTAGGTGTAGGCGGGCTGCACGTAGACGGGCGGGGCATACACCGGGGCCGGCTGCACGTAGACCGGCGCGGGCGCGTTGGACACCACCACGCCGGGTTCGGGTACGACGCTGTCCCAGGGGGAGTTGGCACCTTGTTGGTACTGCCCCTGTTGCGGGTACGGCTGGTACTGTTCCTGGTACTGCGGGCCGTTGTTGGCCTCGACCGGGTAGGGCTGCAACTGCGACTGGGGCTGGACCGGCGCGGTGGTCACGCCCGACGTGGTCACGCCGTAAGCGCTGGCCTGGATCGGAATGGTGGCGCCCGGCCGGCTGGTGGTGCGGGTCGTGTACTGGCGGCCCTGGTATTCGTAGGTGACGTTGTAGCTGACGTCGCTGCCGGTCGTTTCGCGGATCGGCGTGGCGGAAATCACGCGCGCCTGGACCACTTGCTGGGCCTGCACGACGCTGGCGCCCGTGGCCAGCAGGCCGGCCGCCGAAAGCCCCGTGAGGATGCGAAAAACGTGTCTGTTCATGGTGTTCTCTCCTGCAGATCGGGGTTGGAGGCCCGCCGGCGGGACGGGGTTCCGGTGTTTACACGGCGTTCACAGCCCAGCTCGACGCGTCGAAACCTGTCGTTACGCCGGTTTTCGGGCCCCAGTCGACCACCGGCCGCTTGATCAGGCTGGGGTTGGCCAGCAGCACGGGGCGGGCCGAGGCGGCGTCGACCACCGCGTCGCGGGTGGCCTCGTCCAGCTTGCGCCAGGTGGTGCCCTTGCGGTTGACCAGCGCCTCCCAGCCGGGGGCCTGGAGCCAGCGGTCGAGCTCGGCCTCGGGCACGCCCTGTTTCTTGAAATCGTGGAAGGCGTAGGCCACGCCATGGTCGTCGAGCCAGGCGCGGGCGCGCTTGACGGTGTCGCAGTTCGGAATGCCGTATAGGGTTGTCATGGCCGCCATGATGCCGCGAGCGGCGGGTCGGCGACAATGCCGGCCTCCATGGAAACCCTGAACGACTGGCTCGCGCGCGCCGAGCACCTTCATCCCGACAAGATCGAACTCGGGCTCGATCGCGCCAAAGAAATGGCGCAGCGTCTGGGCCTGCGTTTCGACTGCCCCGTCATCACGGTGGCGGGCACCAACGGCAAGGGCTCGACCTGCGCCATGCTCGAATCGATCCTGACGCACGCGGGCTACCGCACGGCCGTGTTCACCTCGCCGCACCTGGTGCGCTTCGAGGAGCGGCTGCGGCTCAAGGGCGAGGCGGTCGATGCTTCCAAACTGATAGCAAGCTTCGAGGTGGTGGAAAAGGCCCGCGGCGACATGGCCCTGACCTACTTCGAGTTCACCACGCTCGGCATCCTGCATTGCATGATCCAGGAGAAGCCCGACGTGGCGATCCTCGAGGTCGGCCTGGGCGGCCGGCTCGACGCGGTGAACATCATCGACGCCGACTGCGCGGTCATCACCAGCATCGACCTGGACCACATGGAGTACCTCGGCCCCGACCGCGAAAGCATCGGCTTCGAGAAGGCCGGCATCCTGCGCGCCGGCAAGCCCGCCATCGTGAGCGACCCGGTGCCGCCGCAAAGTGTGATCGACCATGCGAACGCCATCGGCGCCGACCTGTGGCGCTTCGGGCACGACTTCAACGTCTCGGGCGACAAACAGCAGTGGGGCTGGTCGGGCCGAGGGCGGCGCTACAGCGGGCTGGCCTATCCGGCGCTGCGCGGCGCCAACCAGCTGCTCAACGCGGCGGGCGTGCTCGCGGCGCTCGAGGCGCTGCGTCCGCAGCTGCCGATCACGGCGCAGGCGGTGCGCAACGGGCTCGCGATGGTCGAGCTGCCGGGCCGCTTCCAGATCGTGCCGGGCGAGCCCACGCTGGTGCTCGACGTGGCGCACAACGCGCACGCCGTCGCGGCGCTGGCCGAGAACCTCGACGCGATGGGTTTTTCGCCCACCACGCACGGCGTGTTCGGCGTCATGGCCGACAAGGACCTCGCGCCGATCCTGGCGCGCATCGGGCCGCTGATCGACCGCTGGTACTTCACCGACCTGCCCACGCCGCGCGCCGCCAAGGCGGCCGATCTGCTGGCCGCGTGGCAGGCCCAGAACACGCGCAAAGACGCCTCGGGCAGCGTGCACGCGAGCCCGATGGACGCCTTGCGCGCGGCCATCGAGCAGGCAGGTGCCACTGATAGAATCGTGGTCTTCGGATCGTTCTTCACCGTGGGTGGCGTCCTCGAAAACGGCACCCCCCGGCTGCAAGCCAAACACCTGCTGCCAGGCGGCTGATCGTCGGGCTGTCCACACCCATCCGGCACCATCGGGCACCACCTCGCTGCACTCCTCCAGGGATCGAACTTCATGGCGTTTTTCAAGTTCCGCGCGCGCGGCCCACAAGGCAACGAAGGACGCAGCGCCCCCGCGGCGGTGCCGGCGGAAAGTGTCGAATCCATGCGCCGGCGTGCGCGCCATCGGCTGCTCGGTGCGGCGGTGCTGGTGCTGGTCGGCGTGATCGGCTTCCCGCTGCTGTTCGACACCCAGCCGCGCCCCGTGCCGGTCGATATCCCGATCGAGATTCCCGACCGCAATAAGGCCAAGCCGCTGCCCGTGCCCGCCACGCCGGCACCCGCGACGAGCAGCGCGCCTTCGACGTCGTCCGACGGCAGCTCCCGCGTGGCGGCAGCCTCGTCGGCCGGCGGCATGATCACCGAGACCGCCGACGGCACTGTGATCGAGCCCGGCACGACCGTGCCCGCCACCCCGGCGGCGCCCAAGCCCGCCGTGGAGCCGAAGAAGCCCGAACCCAAGCCGGAACCCAAACCCGAGCCGAAGCCCGAACCCAAACCGGAGCCGAAAAAGCCCGAACCGAAGCCCGAGCCCAAGCCGAAGCCGGAACCCGCCAAGCCCGCCGCGAACGCCGACGACGGCGCCCGCGCCCGCGCGCTGCTCGAAGGCAAGCCGCCCGCCGCCGCACCCAAGCCGGCCGCCGACGACAACGGCCGCTTCGTCGTGCAGGTCGGCGCCTTCGCCGATGCCGACAAGGCGCGCGAAGTGCGCCAGAAGCTCGAGCGCGCCGGCCTCAAGACCTACGTACACGTCGCCAAGACGACCGACGGCGAGCGCACGCGTGTGCGTGTCGGGCCGTTCGCCTCGCGTGCCGAGGCCGAGAAGGCCGCGGACCGGGTCAAGGGCTTGTCTTTGGCCGCAGCCATCCTCACGTTGTAAGCACCGCCGTCGCCCGCTGCCTGTAGTTCATTGCCGTGGCCCTGCTCGACTGGATCGCCATCGCGCTCATCGTGCTGTCGATGCTGTTCGGGCTGGTGCGCGGCCTGGTGTTCGAAGTGATTTCGCTGATCGGCTGGGTGGCCGCCTTCATCGTGGCCCAGTGGGTGGCCTCCGACGTGGCGGCCTGGCTGCCGTTCGGCGACCCGCAGGCCACCTGGCGCTACCCGCTGGCCTTCGTGCTGGTGTTCGTGGCGGTGGCGTTCGGCGTGGGGCTGGCGGCAGCCCTCACGCGCAAGCTGATCGCCGCGGTCGGCCTGCGGCCGGTGGACCGGATTTTGGGAGCAGCGTTCGGCGCGGCACGGGGGGCGGTGGCCCTGCTCGTGCTGGCGGTCGTTGTTCATTTGCTGGCGTTGAGCGACAGTGCCTGGTGGCACGAATCGCGCAGCGCCATTGTTCTCGATGCGGCATTGCAGGGCCTCAAACCCTCGCTGCCTGAAAAGTTGGCAAGCTACCTGCCCTGAGAGGAATCGTTCATGTGTGGAATCGTCGGCGTTGTCAGCAACGCACCCGTCAACCAGCTGCTCTATGACGCGCTGCTGCTGCTGCAGCACCGCGGCCAGGACGCGGCCGGCATCGTGACCTTGCTGGAACGCAAGTTCTTCATGCACAAGGCCAAGGGCATGGTGCGCGACGTGTTCCGCACCCGCAACATGCGCGCGCTGCCGGGCAACGTGGGCCTGGGCCAGGTGCGCTACCCGACCGCGGGCAACGCCTACAGCGAAGAAGAGGCGCAGCCCTTCTACGTGAACGCGCCCTTCGGCATCGTGCTGGTGCACAACGGCAACCTGACCAACGCGCACGCCCTGCGCGCGGAGCTGTTCTCCACCGACCACCGCCACACCAACACCGAGAGCGACTCCGAAGTGCTGCTCAACGTGCTGGCCCACGAAATCGAGCGTTCCTCGCGCGGCGTGCCGCTGCACCCGGCCGAGGTGTTCGCCGCCGTCAAGAACGTCTACAAGCGCCTGCGCGGCTCGTACGCCGTGGTCTCGCTGATCGCCGGCCACGGCCTGCTCGCCTTCCGCGACCCCTACGGCATCCGCCCGCTGTGCATGGGCCGCAACGCCGACGGCACCGTCATGGTGGCCAGCGAGTCGGTCGCGCTCGAAGGCTCGGGCCACGTGTTCGAACGCAACATCGAGCCGGGCGAGGCCGTGTTCATCGACCTCGAAGGCAACGTGCACTCGATGCAGTGCGCCGAGGGCGCGTCGCTCAACCCGTGCATCTTCGAGTTCGTGTACCTCGCGCGGCCCGACTCGGTGCTCGACGGCATCTCGGTCTACCAGGCACGCCTGAACCTGGGCGAAACGCTGGCCAAGCGCGTGGTCTCGACCGTGCCGCCGAACCAGATCGACGTGATCATCCCGATTCCCGAATCGAGCCGCCCGAGCGCCACGCAGCTCGCGCACCTCCTGGGTATTCCGTACCGCGAAGGCTTCGTGAAGAACCGCTACGTGGGCCGCACCTTCATCATGCCGGGGCAGGGGGTTCGCAAGAAGTCGGTGCGCCAGAAGCTCAACGTGATCGGCAGCGAATTCAAGGGCCGCAACGTGCTGCTGGTCGACGACTCCATCGTGCGCGGCACCACCAGCCGCGAGATCGTGCAGATGGCGCGCGACGCCGGCGCGCGCAAGGTCTACCTGGCCAGCGCCGCACCGCCGGTGCGTTACCCGAACGTCTACGGCATCGACATGCCGACCAAGGACGAACTCGTGGCGCACGACCGCACCGTCGAGGAAATCCGCGAGCTCATCGGCTGCGACGCGCTGATCTACCAGGACGTCGACGCCATGAAGCGCGCCATCGGTTCGCTCAATCCGAAGCTCGCCGGTTTCGATGCCTCGTGCTTCGACGGCGTGTACGTGACCGGCGACATCGACACCGCCGCCATCTCGCGCATGAACGGCAACCGTCCGCGCATCGAGGAAAACGAAGAAGACGCTTCGCGCCTCGCCCTGCCGAACCCCAGCGAGTAAGAGAAAGAAGAGAGGGCCGACGTGAGCCAAGACGAACGCACCTTGCCACCCGGCCTGCACCGCGACACCCTCGCGCTGCGCACCGGCCTGGCGCCCAGCCAGCACGGCGAGCACTCGGAGGCCCTGTTCCTCACGAGCGGCTTCGTGCAGCCCGACGCCGAAACTTCGGCCCGCCGCTTCGCCGGCACCGAGGCCGGCTTCACCTATTCGCGCACCTCGAACCCGACGGTCGCCAGCTTCGAGCAGCGCCTGGCCGCGCTCGAAGGCACCGAGGCCGCCATCGGCGCCTCGACCGGCATGGGCGCGATCCTCATGATGTGCATGGGCCTGCTCAAGGCCGGTGACCACGTGATCTGCTCGCGCTCGGTGTTCGGCTCCACGCTGAACCTGTTCGGCAAGGAGTTCGCCAAGTTCGGCGTCGAGACCACCTTCGTCTCGCAGACCGACGTGGCCGAGTGGCGTGCTGCGCTCAAGCCCAACACCAAGCTGCTCTTCGCAGAAACGCCGACCAACCCGCTGACGGAAGTCTGCGACATCCAGGCACTGGCCGACCTGGCCCACGGCGTGGGCGCGCTGCTCGCGGTCGACAACTGCTTCTGCACGCCGATCCTGCAGCGCCCGGCCGAACTGGGCGCCGACCTGATCATTCATT
Source organism: Variovorax sp. GW821-FHT09D04 (assembly GCF_059416405.1). Classification (NCBI taxonomy): domain Bacteria; kingdom Pseudomonadati; phylum Pseudomonadota; class Betaproteobacteria; order Burkholderiales; family Comamonadaceae; genus Variovorax; species Variovorax sp. GW821-FHT09D04. The sequence goes on along the minus strand of NZ_JBWKPA010000001.1, from coordinate 244,441 downwards.
CGGGCACCAAGTACCTCGACGGCCAGGGCCGCGTGATGGCCGGTGCGATCTGCGGTCCGTCGAAGCTCATCGTCGATGTCTTCGGCCCCGTGGTGCGCACCGCCGGCATGGCGCTGTCGCCATTCAATGCGTGGGTCGTGCTCAAGGGCATGGAAACGCTCGGCATTCGCATGAAGGCGCAATGCGCGAATGCGCTGGCCGTGGCGCAGTGGCTCGAGCAGCAGCCCGGCATTGCGCGCGTGTACTACCCGGGTCTTGCCTCGCATGGACAGCACGAGCTCGCAATGCGCCAGCAGTCGGGGCAGGGCGGGGCGGTGGTGTCGTTCGACGTGGTCGGCGACACGCCCGACGCCGCGCGCGCCAACGCCTTCCACGTGATCAACAGCACGCGCGTGGTGAGCATCGCCACCAACCTGGGCGATACCAAGACCATCATCACGCACCCCGGCACGACCTCGCACGGCCGCCTCACCGAAGTGCAGCGCCAGGCCGCGGGCATCAGCCAGGGGTTGATTCGCCTCGCGGTCGGCCTCGAATACATCGACGACATCACGGCCGATCTTTCGCGCGGCCTGAGCACCCTGACTTCCTGATTTTTCATTTCATGACCGGCAAAGTTCGCACCCGCATCGCACCGTCTCCCACCGGCTTCCTGCACCTGGGCACGGCGCGCACCGCACTCTATTCGTGGGCCTACGCGCGCCACCACGGCGGCGAGTTCGTGCTGCGCATCGAGGACACCGACGTGGCCCGCTCCACGCAGGACTCGACCGACCAGATCCTCGCGTCGATGCACTGGCTCGGCCTCGACTACGACGAAGGCCCGATCTACCAGATGCAGCGCCTCGAGCGTTACCGCGAAGTCATCGCGCAGATGCTCGCGGCTGGCACCGCCTACCACTGCTACTGCACGCCGGCCGAGCTCGACGAGATGCGCGAAGCCCAACGCGCGCGCGGCGAGAAGACGCTGTACGACCGTCGCTGGCGTCCGGCGCCCGGCAAGGTGCTGCCGCCCGCGCCCGAAGGCGTGCCGCCTGTGGTGCGCTTTTGCAATCCGCCCGAAGGCGATGTGACGTGGAACGACCTCGTCAAGGGCGAGATCACCATCAACAACCGCGAGATCGACGACCTGATCATCCTGCGGCCCGACGGTGTGCCCACCTACAACTTCGCGGTGGTGGTCGACGACTGGGACATGGCCATCACGCACGTGTTCCGCGGCGACGAACACATCAACAACACGCCGTGGCAGATCAACATCTTCCGCGCGCTCGGCGCACCGCTGCCGCAGTTCGGCCACGTGCCCGTGATCCTCGGTGACGACGGACAGAAGCTCTCGAAGCGCCGCGGTGCCGTGAGCGTCACGGCCTACGAGGACAACGGCTACCTGCCCGAAGCCATGCTCAACTACCTCGCGCGCCTGGGCTGGAGCCACGGCGACGATGAGCTCTTCACGCGCGAGCAGATGGTGAGCTGGTTCGACGGATCGCACCTGTCGAAGAGCCCCGCGCAGTGGGACGCGGCCAAGCTCGCATGGGTGAATGCGCAGTACATCAAGGCCAAGAGCGGCGACGAGCTCGCGCCGCTTGTTGCAGCGCAGTTGCAAAAGCGCGGCATCGTCGCCGACGAGCGTCTGCCTGCGATCTGTGCGCTCTTCAAGGACCGTTGCGACACCACGGTGGCGCTCGCTGGTTGGGCTGCGGCCTTCTATGCGGACATCGAAGTGAGCGATGCAGACCGCGCGCAGCACATCACCGATGCAGTGAAGCCCGCGATCGCAACACTCGTTGAAAAATTGATGACGGTCGCCTGGGAGAGGGCCGAAATCGCAGTTATGATCAAGGAAGTCCTCGCGACACACGCGCTGAAAATGCCCGTGTTAGCGATGCCAGTACGAGTGCTTGTGATGGGAACATCGCAGACACCGTCCCTCGATTCAGTGCTCGAAATTTTTTCCCGCGAAAAAGTTATCGAGCGATTGAAAAAGGCCTGAAAAATCGGGCTATAATTCGAGGCTCGACACCCACACGGGGGTATAGCTCAGCTGGGAGAGCGCTTGCATGGCATGCAAGAGGTCATCGGTTCGATCCCGTTTACCTCCACCATCAAAGTGTCGAGTAGGTTAGAGATGCTGATCGCAGCACGTCCAAGGTTTTGACCCTATCGTCTAGAGGCCTAGGACACCACCCTTTCACGGTGGCTACCGGGGTTCGAATCCCCGTAGGGTCGCCAGTTTCACTTCGGTGAAGTCGGCACGAGTCGTCAACACTCGGTTCCGCAAGGAACGAACGTTGTCTACCAGGAGTGGTAGTTCAGTTGGTTAGAATACCGGCCTGTCACGCCGGGGGTCGCGGGTTCGAGTCCCGTCCACTCCGCCAAACACAAGCCCCAGTAGCAGTTCTGCTACTGGGGCTTTTTGTTTTGCTCCGAGGCTTGGGCGCGGATTGGCATTTGTTCCAGGGATTCCGGCTAACCCCACCACTACCAGCTGGCAGCGTGACATTTGGGAACGTTCTTCACCGTGGCGATGTACGCGGCGCCGCAAGGCCAGGCGTTGGTTGTGCATCAGGGCTATTTCTCGCCCTCCAGGAGATGAAATGACTTTCCCCCGAGCCACTCTCAAGCTGGGTTTCGCAGGTCTCGTTGCTGCCGCAGCCTTGTTCACCGCCGCATCGGCCAGTGCGGCCACCAGCTGGTCCATTGGCGTCAACCTGCCTGGCGTGGTCGTGAGCGAGCCCGCACCGGTCTACTACGAGCCGGCGCCTGTCTATTCGAGGCCCGCCCCGACCTACTACCAGCCCGCACAGCCGGTCTACTCCGCCCCGGCACCTGTCTACTACGAGCCTGAATCCCGTTGGGAAGAGCGTCGCGCGCAACGCTGGGAGGAACGCCGCGCAGAGCGCCGTGAATGGCGTCGTCGGCAGTGGGAGCGCGAGCAGCACCGTCGCTACTACGAGGATCGCGACTGACATCGGGAACGTCGATCCCTGCGAATCTGCCGGGCCTGGCATCAGTGATCTGCTGCCAGGCCCGGCTCGCACGCACGCGCGGTTGACCTGAGCGCAGCACGTTTCCGGAGCGCAGCCACGCGCTCCCGGCGGTTGCCTGCGCGCCCTGCGCATCCGCAGGGCCGACAGGACTTTCACCGAGCCATCAACACGCGAAGTCCGGGCATACTCGCGCGCCCTCAAGATTTCCAACAACTACGCCAAGAAGAACTTCATGTCAGGACACGGCTTTCACGTGCATGGTCCGCACGATCACGAACTCGAACATGCCGCCTCCGGCGGCCACGACCACGGCCACGGTGATGCAGCCTCCTCAGGCAAGGGCATGAGCACGACCGGAAAGATCGCCGTGAGCACCGCCGCCATTGCGACGGCGGGCGCGATCTTCGCGTACATGGGCGGGGCCACGCAGGCCAACGCCGGCCTCTACAAGAACAACGCGGCCATCAAGAAGACCGAGGCTTCGAACCAGTGGAACTACTTCCAGTCGAAGAGCACCAAGCAGGCGCTGGCGGAGTTCGCACGCGACACTGCCACCGACGACGGCCGTCGTCAGGGCTGGCAGGTGAAGGTCACCCGCTACGAGCAGGAGAAGACCGAGATCCAGGCCGCCGCCAAGAAGCTCGAGGACGAGGCCAGCCGCTGGGACGCGCAGTCCGAGACCCAGATGCACCAGCACCACCGCTGGGCGCAGGCCACCACCGTGCTGCAGGTCTCCATCGCGCTGGCGGCCATTGCGCTGCTCACCCGGAAGAAATGGCTGGAGCGCGCCATGTACGGCGTGGCCGTCGCGGGCGTCGCGATCGGCGCGCTGGCCGCGCTGCACATCTAGGACGGGGCGGGGCGATTCACCAGCGCGTGAATCCCGCGCAAGTCCAACCGCTCCAGCAGGTCGACAAGCAGAGCCATGAACGGCGCGTAGGCGGCTTCGTCGGCGTGGCGTTCGATCCAGTGCTCGATGTCCGTGACGCGGCCCTGCAGCGCCAGGCTGGCGAGTTCGTCCAGGGCACGGTCCCCCGGCATGGCATGTCGGGGCATCGCGAGCGCCGGTGCTGGCTCGCCAGGCGCTGTCTCCCGCTGCGCGACGACGGGCCAGTCCGCGTCGGGTGCATCGACCGGCACCGACAGCGCGAAGGAGAACGTCGCACCCTGACCGGCCACGCTGGCCACGCCCAGCGTTCCGCCCATGGCCGAGACGATGCGCTGTGCGATGAACAGGCCCAATCCCGTGCTGCCGCTCGCGGGGTGCATCTGCTGGAAGGCGCCGAAGATGTCGATGTTCCGGCTCATGTCGATGCCGATCCCGGTGTCACTGACCGCGAAGCTCAAGACACAGGCGTGCCCTTCGGGCCTGGCCGTGACGGACAAGGTCACCACGCCGTCGCGCGTGAACTTGGCGGCGTTGGACAGCAGGTTCAGCAGCACCTGTTGCATGCGCTTTCCGTCCAGGCCGATCTCTCGGGGCATTCGCTCGGAAGGGTGATAGCGAAAGCGGTTGTTCCGCTGCGCGCACAGGGCGACGGCGTAGTCGGAAATGTCGTCCAGCAGGCGTGGCAGGTCGGTGGTGACGGGGTGGACCGTCAGCGGTTGCAGTTCTGCCTTGGCGTACTCCAGCAGTTCGTCGATCAGGTGGAGCTGGTACTTGACGCTGCGCTGGATGGTCAGCAGGTGCTTGCGCTGCTTGTCGTGCGCGTCGGCGAGCAGGAGAGACGCGTACCCGCCGATCGTCGCAAGCGGTGCGCGCAGGTCGTGGCCGATGTAGCCCAGGATCTCGACTTTCTGATGGGCCTTGGCCTCGATGTGGGCAAGGGCCGCGCGCAGATCGGCATGCAAGGCGGCGGCGTGCATGTTGCCGAACGCGAGCGCGTAGCCGATGTGGGTCAACTTCAAGCCGAAGGCCAGCAGGGTCTGGAAATTGCCCGACGCCAGAAAATCCTGTGGCACGGGAAAGAAGGGCGTGCCGACCAGGCGTGCACCATGAACCAGCAACGCCAGCAAGGCGACGACGACCACTTCGGGGTTGCTGTTTCCCCCGCGCCCACGACCCATCGTGCACAGTGCCTGAAGGGTCATCAGGGCGATCACGGACTGGGCCGCACCGTACACGTAGACACGCGCCGAGGTGTCGTACGTGACATAGGAGAAGCAGGCCAGCAAGGTCACTTCCACCGCCAGTACCCCTGCCATCCAGGGCAGCCACGCGCGGCGCCGATCGAAGAACAGGCAGATGCCTACGTAGAACAGAACCGAACTCAGTGTCGTGAGGAAATTCCCGAGGAGGATGGAAAAGAAGTCGGGGATCCTGTCCCGCAGGATGAGCAGCAAGGCGCCGACGCCGAACACAAGGAAGCCGACGCCCCAGACCACCAGATAGCGCGCGCGTCCCTTCGCCCACAGCGCCAGCATGCCGGCGGCAAGGACAAACTCCGCCAGCGCCGTGAAGAACGCAGCAGTTCCCAGATTCAGGTTCATTTGGACTTCGATCGACGCTTGGCGATGCGCGTCGCTCCGAGGGGAGTCCGATTCTGCGGAGGATCTCGTCAGCCGCCTTTGCCTGGCGGTGCGCCGGTTTTGATCGGGCGCCCTGTCCGGTCATTGACCGATTCGCGCCTTCCCAGATTGCGCGAGTTCAGGCGCAGCGCTACCCCAGCAGCAGGACCTGCGTGCCGTCGGAGGCCACCATCACACCCGGCGAGGCCGCATCGATCTCGATGCGGATGCCCATGTGCAAGGCCGGGTCCAGGGGGCGCTGGCGGCCCGCGTTGAAGAGCGCCACGTCGCGCAGGTAGGTGTCGTACTGCGCCAGGTTCAGCACGAATTTCTCCGGATAGGCGCCGGTCGCGCTCAGGTGGTCCGAGAATTTCTCGGTCATCGTGAAGAAGAGGAACAGCGGGTTGTCGGCCATGCCGCAAATCTAGCCGCGCCGGCCGAAATCCGGCTACCGGGTTTGTGGGAGGGAGAAGAGGCGCCCGGCCGCAGCCCTCAGGCCATCCCGTAGCGCAGCAGCCAGTTCCAGATCACCGCCGAGCCGTTCGACATCGCCAATGCCGCCTTCGCGTAGCCCATGAGGTCGGCCAGCCGCACCTCGGCGCGGATCACGACGTCGTGGCGCTGCAGGTCTTCTTCCTTCACGTCCGCGCGGCGCCGGTCGAGCTCGTCGCGCAGCACGGTGGCGTAGGCGCGCGGGCTCTTCAGGCGCAGGAACATGATCGGCTCGACCACCGCGTCGAGCGCGGGATCGACGAAGGTGTGGATCTCGGGTTCGCGCGAGACGACCTGGTCGCCGTGCGCGTCCCGGATCAGCTGCTGGGCTTCTTCGAGCGCGGCCTCGTTCGCCGCGTAGATCCGGCCGCCGCGTCCTTCGCAGATGAACACGTACTGGTCGGGCCGCGAAAGCCAGTCGACCGGCCCGCGCTGGGCGAAGACGGCCAGGCCTTCGGCGCCGGGCAGCAGCGACTGGCGCAGCGGGTACTTGGTGAGGGGGTCTTCAGCGAACATCTTGCAGCTTCCTCGAAATGACGAGCGACGGGGTGTCGGCGCGGCGGTCGGCGGGCACGACCAGCACGTCGCCCGTGGCCCAGCACAGCACGCGCTGCGCCACGCTGCCGAACAGGAAGTCGGCCAGCGGATGGGCGCGGCGCTTGCCGACCACCAGCAGCTCGGCGCGCGCGTGCTGCTGCTGCACCGTGGCCTGCCGCGCCGGGTCGCCGCGGCCGATGGCCGACAGCACGCGGTTGCGCCGCGCGCTCGACGAGTCTGTGAGCGAGAACAGCCGCTCGCGCGCCTGCCGCATGCTGTCGTGGCGGTAGGTCTTGATGGCGTGCTCGGACACCTCGGCGTAGCGCAGCTTGCTCTCGTGCATCGTGTTGAGTGCGTGGAACAGCTCCAGCGCGGCGTCGGGGTCCAGCCCGTGGGCCAGGCTCACGAGCTCGCGCGAGGCGGGCGTGAAGTCGACGGCCACGAGGATGCGGCTGTAGCGCAGGCGCGTGTCGAGCCGCGTCACGAGCACCGGGCAGCGCAGCTGCCGCAGCAGGCGCTCCACGGGCTGGCCGGTGAAGAAGGCGGCGGGCGAGCGGTCGCGTTCGTGGCTCAGCACCACGAGGTCGACGTAGCGTGCCTCGTCCACGATCTGCGCGAGGCCGCCGCCCGGCCCCGCGACCTGCTTGACCAGCACATCGAAGCGCGAGGCCATGGCGCGGGCCAGCCCCGCGAGGGCGGTCGCTGCTTCGGCGTGCGCGAGCGGCGCCAGGTCCGCGGGCGCGTAGACGAGCTTCAGCAGCGCGCCGTGCTCGGCCGCGAGCAGGGCGGCGCGTTCGACCGCGCGGTTGCCGCGCGCCGTCAGGTCGGTGACCGCGAGGATGGATTGAAAGGACGGCGTGCTGGATGCGACGCCGCCTCCGGGAAGGGCGTGCTCCCGCTGAACCTGATGATGATGCATGACGCACTCCAGTCGAACGCGACCCCGGATGACGGGAGCGCAGCCGCGCGGGGCAGGTGCCCGGCGGTCGATGGTTTGCGCTGAAAAGAGAGAGGGGGAAAGAGGCGGACCGCCGGGCTCAGGAATGTGCGGGCGTCTGCTGGGCCGCCGCTGTCATCCGCGCCCACGCAGGCGTGCAACCGCCGGGGCGGGACGTCGAGGTGTGGAGGAAGGGCTGGGCGTTCATGCGGGGGAGTCTAGGCCGGATGCGGCCGAATCCGCTCAGTACCCGCACAACCTTTGCCAGATTGGAGCCGCGCGGTGCAGGGCGCGCGCGGTTGGGCTTCCCATTTTTCCTTTTCATTTGTCATGCGCAGGAGGGGGCGTGTTTCCGTTTCTGTCCCTGTCCTCCTGGAGGTTCACGCATGAGATCCCACTATTTAGCGCCCGGCCGGGCCGCAGAGATAGCCCATGAGCGCATCGACGATCGAGGCCTCGAGCGCGGCTGGCTCGAACTGCGCGGGCGGCTCGATGACGGCCGCATGCACCAGCGTCTCCATGATCTGCAGCACCACCCAGGTGGCGAGGTCGAGGTTGCGCGGCGCGAGTTCGGGGCGGTGCTCGTCCAGCAGCTGGCGCACGCGCCGGAAGATGTCGTGGTCGGCCGGGCTTTCTTCGTGCGGCGTGTCGAAGAAGGGAAACTCCTTTTCGAGCACGCGATGCAGCGCCGGATAGAGCGCATGCGCCGCGAGCAGCGCGCGCACCATGGCCTGCACGCGCCCGCGCAGGCTGCGCGCACGCGAGGCGGCCAGCACCTCGTCGATCACCCCGTACATCTGACCCGCGTGCCGCTCGTGCAGCGCCGTGATCAGCGAGTCCTTGTTCGGGAAGTACTGGTAGAGCGAACCCACGCTCACGCCGGCGCGTTCGGCCACCACGTTGGTGTTGGTGCCGGCATAGCCGCGCTCGCCCAGAACGCGAGCCGTGGCTTCCAGGATGACCTCGACCATCTGCTGCGAGCGCGCCTGGCGCGGCGCCTTTCTTGGCTGGGGAAGGGATTTCATCGGGCGTTCCGAATGCGAGTTTTCAATGCGAGTGAAGGCTCGTATTCTAAGGAGAACCGAGTAAATGCTCGCATTCAAGAGTTCGCAACATCCGAATCGATACACACACCATGACAGCCAATGCCTCCGAGGCCCACGCGCCGCGTGCGTTGCCTTCCGCCTTCCCGCTCCTGCAGCCGATCGCCGCGGTCCCACCCGAACGGGGCACGCGGCTGGAAGCCCATGTCCTCCAGTGCCGCCTCGTGACGCCGCACATGCGCCGCATCACCCTCGGCGGGCCGGACGTCGTCGCCTTCTTGCGCCACGCGGCGGCCGACCAACCCGGCGCCTGGGTGAAGGTGTTCGTGCCCGGCGGCGAAGGGCGCGCCTACACCCTGCGCCGCATCGACCGCGTCGCCGCCACGCTCGAGCTGGACTTCGTGCTGCACGGCGACAGCGGCCACGAAGGCCCCGCCTCGGCCTGGGCGGCACGGACGCAACCGGGTGAATGCATCGGCTTCGCCGGGCCGCGCGACGGCGGTTTCGCGCTCCCGGACGACGCGCGCTGGGTGATGCTGGCCGGCGACGCGACCGCGCTGCCTGCGATCCAATCGATTGCCGCGAGCCTCGGGCCGGAGATCCGCCTCAAGACCTATGTCGAAGTGCCCACGGCGGCCGATGTGCAGGAGATCCGCAGCCAGGCTGTGTTGCGCACCTGCTGGCTCACCGGCGATCCGGCCGAGCCGGGGCTGGCGCTTCAACAACAGCTGATGCACCGGCCGCAGCCGGCGGGGCCCGGTTACATCTGGCTGGCGGGCGAGTCGGGCGTGGTGCGCACGTTGCGCGCCCATTTCCTGAACGACCAGGGCCTGGCGCGCACGCGCCTGACCGCCAAGGGTTACTGGAAGCACGGCGAGGCCGACCACCGCGACCGGGCCTGAGCCCGACGCGCCGGGTCAGTGTTCCGCCGGTGCGTGGCGCGCGCGGGTGTCCGAGGGCCGCTCGCCGAAGCGTGCGCGGTACTGGGCGGCGAAATGGCCCAGGTGAAGGAAACCGTATTTTTCCGCCACGTCGCGCACGCCCGTCTGCGTGGACGCGGCCTGCAACTCGGCGCGCACCCGGTCCAGCCGCAGCTCACGCAGGAACTCCATCGGTCCCTGGCCCGCATGCTGGCGGAACGCGATCTGCAGGGCGCGCGCGCTGCAGCCGGCCTCGCGGCACACGTCGGCCAGCGACAGCGGCTGCTCGGCGTGCGCGGCCATGAACTCCTGCGCCTTGCGCACCGCGCGTGGCAGCAGGTGGCGCTGCGCGTCACCGGCGAGCGCGCGCGAGTGGTTGTGGCCCGCCGACATCAGCAGGCTCGACATCAGGTACTCCTCGGCATGCTCGGCCAGGCGCCCGCCGCCTTGCAGCGCATTGCCGGCATCGAGCGTGAGCCGCAGGTAGTCGATGAAGTGCACCAGCGGCGCGAGCGCGGGGTTGTCCAGCGGCACGCCGAGGTCGAACACCAGGTGTTGGCGCACGGGCGCCTGCAGCAGCGCCTCGAGCCGCGACAGCAGCGCCGCGCGCGCGATGCGCACGATCAGGTGCGGGCTGTCGTCGGCCCAGCGCATCGACAGCAATTCGGTGGGCGAGGGCAGCGAGGCGACGCGCGGCGTGGCGTCGACCTGCTGGCCGCCGCAGCGGATGTCGGCGCCGCCGCGCAACGGAATCTGCAACAGGAAGAAATCCTGCAGGTAGCCCGGATCGATCTGCACGCCGGGGCCGTACTGTACGTAATTGAGGCTCACGTCGCGGTGCAGGCGTGCGCTGTGGTGGCAGGCGTCCAGTTCGGTGCGCGGGCGCAGCATCGTGAGGCCGTGGGGGCAGAACACGCGGGCCACGCTCTCGCGCGCCTCGTCCATGTCGTGGCTCTCGAACAAACGGTAACGCTGCAGCGGCAGCCGTGGGGCGGTGGCGGTTTCCATAGGGAAGCGGGCAGACCGTAGCAAAAAGCCTTCCAGCCCACAATTCGGGCCGTCCCTTGGAACCCCCGAAAAAACCTGCGCGGCAGGGACAGCGCCTGCGTTTTCCGGATCGGCCGGCGAGGCCTTGCGTTCTACCTTTGGCCCATTCGCCGAACCGGCGATTCAACCGAGGAGAGCAAGCGTCATGTTCAAAGGTCTCGAAGGCAAGAGCGCCATCGTCACGGGTGGTTCGACATTGATAGGCGCCGGCGTGGTGCGCGCCTTTCACGCCGCGGGCGTGAAGGTGGTCATCGCCGACATCGACGCCGACAAGGGCCAGCCGCTGGCCGACGCGCTGGGCGCCGGGGTGCGCTTCGTGCGCACCGACATCACCGACGACGCCCAGGTGAAGGCCTGCGTCGACGAGGCCGCGGCCCGCCACGGCGGCGTGCACTTTCTGGTGAACCTGGCGTGCTCGTACGTGGACGACGGCTTCAAGTCGCCGCGCGCCGACTGGCTCACCTCGTTCAACGTGAATGTGGCCAGCGCCGTGGCCATGCTGCAGGCGGTGCACCCGCACATGGTGGCGGCCGGCGGCGGGGCGGTGGTCAATTTCACCAGCATCTCGTCGCGCGTGGCCCAGACCGGGCGCTGGCTCTACCCCGTGAGCAAGGCCGCGATGGCGCAGCTCACGCGCAACATGGCGATGGACCTCGCACCCGACCGCATCCGCGTGAACAGCGTCTCGCCGGGCTGGACCTGGTCGGCCGTGATGGACCAGCTGACCGGCGGCGACCGCGCGCGCACCGACCGCGTGGCCGCGCCCTACCACCTGCTCGGGCGCGTCGGCGACCCCGACGAGGTGGCGCAAGTGGTGCTGTTCCTGTGCTCCGAGCACGCGAGCTTCGTCACCGGCGCCGACTACGCGGTGGATGGCGGCTACTCCGCCATGGGCCCCGAGCAGGCCGTGCCAGCCATTCCCCGCCTGATGGAACCTTGAGAAGGTGTGAACGAACCCGCCATGGCCGCTCATCCCGCCCAGACACGCCCCCTCGGCGTTGCAAATGCTCGCCATAGCCCGAGCTATGGCTGCGCTTTGCGCCTTGAGGGGCCGCGCCTGGGCGGGCTGCTCGGCCACGTCGGATTCATTCACACCTTCTGAATCGCATCGACAACAACACCCCCACGAGACAACACAGAAGGAGCAAGCCATGAAGCGAATCGCCATCGTCGGCGCGGGCCAGTCGGGCCTGCAACTGGGACTCGGTCTGCTGGACGCAGGCTACGAGGTCACCATGTACAGCAACCGCACGGCGGACGACATCCGCCACGGCAAGGTCATGTCGAGCCAGTGCATGTTCCACACCGCGCTGCAGGTCGAGCGCGACCTCGGGCTCGACCATTGGGCCAGCGACTGCCCCACGGTCGATGGCATCGGCTTCGCCGTGCCGCACCCCGAGCAGAAAGGCGCCAAGGCCATCGAGTGGGCGGCGCGGCTGAACTCCAGCGCGCAGTCGGTCGACCAGCGCGTGAAGGTGCCGGCCTGGATGGCGCTGTTCCAGCAGAAGGGCGGCGAGCTGGTCTTCAAGGACGCGGGCATCGACGACCTCGAGGCCTGCACCCGCAGCCACGACCTCACGCTGGTGGCCAGCGGCAAGGGCGAGATCTCCAAGCTTTTCGAGCGCGACGCCGCCAAGTCGACCTACGACCAGCCGCAGCGCGCACTCGCGCTCACCTACGTGAAGGGCATGCGCCCGCGCACGCCGTACTCGGCCGTGTGCTTCAACCTCATTCCGGGCGTGGGCGAGTACTTCGTGTTCCCGGCGCTCACCACCACGGGCCCGTGCGAGATCATGGTGTTCGAAGGCGTGCCCGGCGGCCCGATGGACTGCTGGGCCGACGTGAAGACGCCGCAGGAGCACCTGGCGCGCAGCAAGTGGATTCTCGACACCTTCACGCCCTGGGAGGCCGAGCGCTGCGCCGACATCGAACTCACCGACGACAACGGCATCCTCGCCGGCCGCTTCGCGCCCACCGTGCGCAAGCCCATCGCCACGCTGCCTTCGGGCCGCAAGGTGCTCGGCCTGGCCGACGTGGTGGTGCTCAACGACCCGATCACGGGGCAGGGCTCGAACAACGCGGCCAAGTGCGCCGACACCTACCTGAAAAGCATCCTGGCGCGCGGCGAGGGCGCGGCCGATGCGCCGTGGATGCAGCAGACCTTCGACCGCTACTGGTTCGGCTACGCGCAGTGGGTCACGCGCTGGACCAACATGCTGCTCGCACCGCCGCCGCCGCACGTGCTCAAGCTGCTCGGCAGCGCCGGCGCCGTGCCGCCGATGGCCAGCGCCATCGCCAACGGCTTCGACGATCCGCGCACCTTCTTCCCGTGGTTCGCCGACCCGCAGGAGGCCGACCGCTACCTCGACACCTGCGCGGCCGCCGCGGCGGCCGCGTAGGCGGAGCCAGCCCATGACACGACGCGTGGCCATCGTCGGCGCCGGCCAGTCCGGCATGCAGCTCGCACTGGGCCTGCGGGCCAAAGGGTACGCCGTGACGGTGTATGCGAACCGCACGGCGCAGGAGATCTTCGACGGGCCGGTGATGTCCAGCCAGTGCATGTTCGAGACCGCGCTGCAGACCGAGCGCGAACTGGGGCTCGACAGCTGGACCGACACCTGCCCGGTGGTCGAGGGCATCGGCATGTCGGTGCGCAGCCCCGAAGGCCAGCGCGCCATCGCGTGGGAGGCGAAGCTCGACGGCCCCGCGCAGTCGGTCGATCAGCGCCTGAAGATCTCGGCATGGATGCAGCTCTTCGAAGCGCGCGGCGGCCGACTCGTGCACCAGGACGCCGACATCGACACGCTGGAAGACTGTGCGCGCACGCATGACCTCGTGGTCGTTGCGAGCGGCAAGGGCGAGATCTCGGCGCTGTTCCCGCGCGACGCGGCGCGCTCGCCGTTCGACGCGCCGCAGCGCGCGCTGGCGCTCACCTACGTGAAGGGCATGCGCCCGCGCGAACCGTTCGCGGCCGTGAGCTTCAATCTCATTCCGGGTGTCGGCGAATACTTCGTGTTCCCCGCGCTCACCACCAGCGGTCCGTGCGAAATCATGGTGTTCGAAGGCGTGCCGGGCGGCCCCATGGATTGCTGGGACGACGTGAAGACACCGCAGGAGCACCTGGCGCGCAGCAAGCAGATTCTTGCCACCTTCCTGCCGTGGGAGGCCGAGCGCTGCGAACACATCGAGCTCACCGACGACCACGGCGTGCTGCGTGGCCGCGTCACGCCCGTGGTGCGCCACCCGGTGGCCACGCTGCCCTCGGGCCGCCAGGTGCTGGGGCTCGCCGACGCGGTGGTGCTCAACGACCCGATCACGGGGCAGGGCTCGAACAACGCGGCCAAGGCGGCCGACATCTACCTCAAGCGCATCCTCGAGCACGGCGACGCGCCCTTCGACGCCGCATGGATGCAGCAGACCTTCGACCGCTACTGGGAGGGCTACGCCCGCTGGGCCACCGACTGGACGCACAGCCTGCTCACGCCGCCCGCGCCGCACCTGCAGAAGCTGCTGCAGAGCGCCACGCACAGGCCGGCCGTGGCGAGCGCGGTGGTCAACGGTTTCGACGACCCGCGCAACTTCGCGCCCTGGTGGTTCGATGCGGCCGAGGCCGACCGCTTTCTCGAAGCCAAGGCGCGCGAGGCCGCGGTCGATCGCTTCGACCGGCGCGACTTCCGCAAGGCGCTCGGCCAGTTCAGCACCGGCGTCACCGTCATCACCACGCGCGCGCTCGACGGGCGCCGCGTGGGCATGACGGCCAACTCGTTCTCGTCGGTGTCGCTCGATCCGCCGCTGGTGCTGTGGAGCCTGGCGCGGCAGGCGCCCAGCGTGGCCGACTTCACCGGCGCGAGCCACTTCGCGATCAACGTGCTGGCCGCGCCGCAGCACCACCTGTCGCGCCAGTTCTCGACACCGCAGGCCGACAAGTTCGGCGGCGTCGACTGCTGCGAAGGCACGGCCGGCGTGCCGCTGCTCAACGGCGTGCTCGCGCGCTTCGTGTGCCGCAACGTGCGACAGTACGACGGCGGCGACCACCTGATCTTCATCGGCGAGGTCGAAGGCTACGAACGCTTCGACGGCGAGCCGCTGGTTTTTCACTCGGGCTACTACCAGGTCACGACGCGCCATCCGGAGTGCGTACAGTGAGCCCCTGGTTCCCCACGTCCACCTTTGAGCATTGAACGGAGTCACACACCCATGCAGAACAAGGCATCCACCTCCTCGTCGCAAGACATCCGCATCCAGGCCGCCGACGGCAGCGGCAGCTTCGGCGCCTACCTGGCCCTGCCGCGCGGCGGCACCGGCCCGGGCCTGGTGCTCGCGCAGGAAATCTTCGGCGTCAACAAGACCATGCGCGACGTGGCCGACTACTACGCCGAGGAAGGCTATGTGGTGCTCGTGCCCGACCTGTTCTGGCGCCAGGAGCCCGACGTACAGCTGGGCTACGCACCCGACGACTGGCAGCGCGCCTTCGCGCTGTACCAGGGCTTCGACGAGGCGCTCGGCATGCAGGACATGCAGGCCGCGATCACCGCGCTGCGCCAGCGCCCCGAGGTGCCCGGCGGCAAGGTCGGCGTGCTCGGCTTCTGCCTGGGCGGCAAGCTCGCCTACCTGGCGGCCTGCCGCACCGACGCGGACGTGGCGGTGGGCTACTACGGCGTCGGCATCGACGCCGCGCTCGACGAGGCCGACCGCATCCGCTGCAAGTTGGCGCTGCACGTGGCCGAGCTCGACGGCTTCTGCCCGCCCGAGGCGCGCGACCGCATCGTGCAGACGCTGCGCGGCCGGCCGAACGTCGAGGTGCACGTGTACCCCGGCGTCGACCACGCCTTTGCGCGCGTGGGCGGCGAGCACTTCCACCGTGCCTCGGCGCTCATGGCGCACGAGCGCAGCGTGGCCGCGCTGAAGTCGGCCATCGGCCCCAACTACGACCTGGCGGCGCTGTGGGACAAGCACTGCGAGTACGAGTTCGGCACCCGCAACGTCGACGACACCATGGGCACCATGGTGGCCGAGCCCTACGTCAACCACATCCCGACCATGACCGGTGGCGTGGGCTACAAGAACCTGCACGCGTTCTATACGAACCACTTCGTCAACAGCAACCCGCCCGACACCTCGCTGGTGCCGATCTCGCGCACCGTGGGCGCGACGCAGGTGGTCGACGAGATGCTGTTCTGCTTCACCCACACCACCGAGATCCCGTGGATGCTGCCCGGCGTGGCGCCCACCGGAAAGCGCGTGGAGATCCCGCTGCTCGCGGTCATCAAGTTCCGCGGCGACAAGCTCTACCACGAGCACATCTACTGGGACCAGGCGAGCGTGCTGGTGCAGGTGGGCCTGCTCGACGCGGCGCTGCTGCCGGTGGCGGGCGTGGAAACGGCGCGCAAGCTGCTCGACGAGACGCTGCCGTCGAACACGCTGCTGACGCGCGCTTGATGCGAACCTGAGGCGTCCGCGCGGCGAAGCTGCCGCGCGGGACGCGGCGGGCGTCTCAGACCGTCATGCCTTGTTCGACGTCGAGCGTCTTGCGGCGCGCCATCGCCAGGTTCGACTTGGTCTTGTCCAGCACCAGGTAGACGAACAGGCCTTCCTTCTTCTGCATCGGGCGGATGATGTGGTACTGCTTGCCGAGCGTGATCAGCATGTCTTCGATGCTGTCGTTCAGGCCGAGGTCGCGCATGGTGCGCAGCTTGGCGCGGACCACTTCGGTGTTGCCGGCGGCGGCCACCTCGAGATCGACGCCCGAGCCGATCTGGCCCAGGATCATGCCGCTGCTCGAATCGACCAGCGCCGCGCACAGGGCGCCGTCGCAGGTCATCAGTTCGTCCATGGATTGCTTGATATTTGCCATCGAAATCTTTCCTAGTCCTCGCCCCTGAAAGTCGGCGGCCACCCGGGCGAAGGGGATGGGCGGCTGCCGGTGTCGAATGGGTGTGGTGCGCCGAAGCCCGGCGTCAGGCGTGCTGCAGCAGCTGCGTCGCCTGTTTCGCGAAGTACAGGACCTGGCCGATGATGGCTTCGCGGCTGGTGACCACGCTCACGATCAGCGTCATCTCGGGATGCCGCGCCTGCAGCATCAGGATGTGGCCGTGCGTGGCCTCGATCGCCACGTTGTCGCAATGGCCCAGCTGGCTTTCCTCGCCGGCCACGGCGCCCAGCGCGGCCAGTGAACTGGCGATGGCCGACAGGCGCGCGACCTGCGCGGTGTTCTCGACGCGCGCGGCCAGCTCCAGGCCGTCTTCGGTCGAGATCACCACGGCCTTCACGCCCTTGATTTCCCGCATCAGGGTGTCGATGGCCGATTCCGCTGCAAGCCTGATTCTTGGAGTGATGTTCATTGCTGCCTGAATGGAAGGAAAAGGAGAAAAAGAGGGGGCGTCCTGCGTTCAGACCTCGAGCTGGAGCAGGAGCAGTTCCAGCAGCTGCACGACCTGCTGCGCATCGGTGACGTTGGCCGGCAGCACCGGGCACACGACGCCCTTGGCTTCCATGCGTCGGGCGTAGGCGTCGATGCCGGGGCTCGGGTGCGTTTCCATGCGGCCCACCGCCACCACGCAGGCGGTCTGCGCAATGAGTTCGGCGAAGCCGTCCAGGTAGATGTCCAGGTCGGCCAGCGGATCGGGGCGGCTGTTGTCCACCAGGATCACCACGCCGAGCGCGCCGCGCCCCAGGATGCGCCACATGAAGTCGAAGCGCATCTGGCCGGGCGTGCCGTACAGGCGCAGCTTCTCGCCGTTGTCGAGCGTGAGTTCGCCGTAGTCCAGGCCGACCGTGGTGGTGGCCTTGGCGACCGAGGTGTCGCTGTTGCGCACGTCGGTGCTCACGGGCGGGATCTCGCTCACGCCGGCGATGGCCGTGGTTTTGCCGGCGCCCATGGTGCCGGTGAAGAGGATCTTGTGTTCTACGGTCATTGAGGGCCTGACGGCAGCAAGCCGAGTCGGTTCCTGATGCGTGCGAGCAGGCCGGGCTGCACGGTTTCGCGGGCGGGTGCCGGGAAGCGGCTGTCGGGAAAGACGCTGTCGGGGGCCGAGGCGGCCACAAGAACGCCGGGGCTGGCGGCGCGTTCGAGCAGGCCGGCGCGTTGCAGATCGGCCAGGAAATCCGCGCACTCCTGGCGCGTGGCGGGCGAGCGCTGCTGCAGCGACAGCACCGACGCCGGCCGGTTGGACATCAGCGTTGCCAGCCGCAGGCGGATCGGCGCCTCGAGCACGGCCGCGGGCGGCCAGCGCAGCATGCGGAATTCTTCGTGCTCGCCGATCGGCACCTCGGTCGTAGCCAGCCCCAGGCCGCGGGCGTGGACCACCATCGCGCCGAGGCGGTTGAGCGCCACTTCCAGCGCATCGGTGTGCAGCGGCAGGGCCAGGAAAGGGCCGCGCTGCGGGTCGGCATGGGCCACGGTCAGCGTGGGCACCGCCGGTTGGGGCGAGGCGGCGACAAGGGCGACCTGGTCGCCGACGACCCGCAGGTCGGCCTGTTCGGCCTTCCATGACCAGTTCTGGTGCGTGCGGTGGTCGAGCAGCCGGATCAGCGACTTGAGCAGCACTTCTTCGCGGTGCGGCAGCCCTTCGACGCTGTAGCTCAGCAGGGCGCGTTGACTTTTGGGAACGGTGTTAACGGCCGTCATGCAGCCTCCGCACCACCGTGCCCATCGGCCGGCCGCTGTGGGATGTTGCGTTCAACCGCATCGAAAACACCGATTGGAGGCGGCATCGCCGTTCTTTTTGCAACTTAAGCACTCACTGTAAGAAGTTGGACGGAGACGCCGATCGCAACGCTGGCGGGGAGAACTAAAGTGTTTGTTTGGAGGTGGCGTCAAAAATATAACACTTGTTGCAAATAAAAACACAAGATTACGAACAACTGTTTTCAGTGGGTCGCGGACGCGACAAAGCCTCGCGGGCCGCAGTGCGGCGCGCGAGGTTTCAGGGAGGGGGCGGTGAAAGCGGCGGGCGGGGAGAAGGGCGCCCGCCGGGGCGTCAGTGCGCCAGTTGCGCCTGCAGCTCGGCCACTTGCCGGCGCAGGTCCGCGTTCTCGGCCGTGAGTTCGGCCACGCGCTGTTGCAGTTGCTGCACGGCGTCGAGCGCCGCCGGTTCGGCGCCTTCTTCGGTGTCGGGCGCCGCTTCGCGCGGCTTGCGCTTGGCCTCGCGCACGCGCTTGGCGGCCTGCTTGAGCTCGTCCTTGCCGGCGTTGGCGGCCGACACCTGCTCCTCGGCGGGAAGGGAAGCGACGGCCGCGGCCGTGTTGATCGAGATCACGCCCGATTTCACGGCCGCCACCAGCTCGGGCGCGGCCTGCTTCTGGATCTTCTCGATCATCACGACCTGGCTGCTGCTCAGGCGCGCGGCGCGGGCGATGGCCTCGCGGCTGTTCAGCGGCACGGGCGGCGGCAGGGCCTCGTCGGAAGCGGGAGCCGAGATCGAAGCGGGCGCATCGTCGACGTCGAAGGGCGGGTCGTCCGCCGTGGTCGGGGTGGTCGGCGTGGCGGCGCTGCTGCGGGCGCGACGCTCGTCCACGATGTCCTTCTTGCGCAGCGCCAGCACGCCGCGCAGGTAGTCCGAGATGCTGCGGCGGCCCAGGTGCTGGTCGATCATCCACAGGTGCACGTCCTGCAGCGTCTTGAAGCGCGTGTTCTGCACGGTCTGGAAGGGCAGGCCGTGCTTCTGGCAGATGCCATAGCGGTTGTGGCCATCCACCAGCACGTCGCCCCACAGCACCAGCGCGTCGCGGCAGCCTTCGGTGAGGATGCTGCGTTCGAGGGCTTCGTACTCCTCCGGCGTCAAGGGATCGATATAGGCTTTGAGTTCTTCGTTGACGACGATGTTCATGGGTACGGGTGCGATGTAAGGGGCGGAATTTTAGGTGTCTCGGTTTCGGCCGCTCGAACGTCTAGACAGGGAGAGAGACGAGAAGGCGCCACCGGGAAAAACAGGGCCTTCTTGCGTCATCAAATGGTAATAGTTCTTATTTGCATCTTTGCCCTTGAACACTTCAGGAGTACCCATGGATCTGTCGCTTTCCCCGTCCGCGCCCACGCTGGGGGAGGTCTTCATCGCGAACCGTGCCCAGCTCCAGCGCGTCGCGCAAAAGATCGTCCGCACCGCTGACCTCGCAGACGAAGTGCTGCAGGACGCCTACCTGAAGCTCGCCGACGGCGCTTCGGTGCGCGATGTCCGCAAGCCGCTCGGTTACTGCTGCCAGGTGGTGCGCAACGTGGCGGTCGACTACCACCGCCACCATTCCGTGGAGGCCAGCTACCGCACCTACTGCGACGACGTCGAACTCGTGAGCCCGCCCAGCAGCAACGACGCGCCCGACCGCGTGCTCGGCGGCCGGCAGGCGCTGGTGGCCATCGACCGCGTGCTCGAGGCTCTACCGCCGCGCACCCGCCTCGCGTTCGAACTCAACCGCCTCGGCGGCCTGACCCAGCGCGAGATCGCCACGCGCCTGGGCTGCTCCGCCACGCTCGTGAACTTCATGATCAAGGACGCCGACGCCGCGCTCGAAAGCTGCCGCTACCTCGTGCAAGCCGGCTGATTTTCCGACGCACCGCATCGGCGCTACGATGGCCGCCGATGAGCAGCCCCAACGACACGCAAAGCGACCCCACCTGGCAGACCGCCTGGGCGTGGGTCCGCCGCCAGCACGCCGGTGAGGGCGAGCTCGATGCCGTCGCGAGCGCCGAGCTCGCGCACTGGCTCGCCGCCGATCCCGCCCATCGCCAGACCTATGCCGAGGCGGCCCGCCTCTGGCTGCTCGTCGGCCTGGTGCCGCCTGCGCACGACGTCCCGTCGCCGGACGCCGAAGACGCGGCCCGCTAGCCCGCTCCCTCTTTTTTTCGCAGCTCCTGCAGCGGCCCTCGCCGCGGCGCAGCCGTGCACGGTCTGGATGCATGCGGGACTAAACACCCAGCCTCGCGGCGCGTCTTGTATCGCAAGGGCAAACCCTGCCCGTCATTGCACTTACCAAGAGGACCGCCCATGTCTACCAGCTGTTTCGACCGCGAGGACGAGACCTTCATCGTGCTCGTCAACCACGAAGCGCAATATTCCATCTGGCCGCACTGGAAGGCCGTGCCCGGCGGCTGGAGCGCTGTCGACGGCGTCAAGGGCGACAAGAAGACCGTGCTCGACTACGTCGAAGCCCAGTGGACCGACATGCGCCCCAAGTCGCTGCGCGACTGGATGGCCGCGCAGCAGCAGAGCGACAACGCGTCCGCCTCCGCCTGACGCACATGCAGGCCTCGCTGCCCCTGCTGTGCCTGCCCTGCGCGGGCGCCAGCGCCACCATGTACCTGCGCTGGCGGCGTGCGCTGCCACGCTGGATCGAGGTCGTGCCGGTCGAGCTGCCGGGCCGCGGCGGGCGCCTGGGCGAACGCTTCGTCGACAGCTTCGACCGCATGGTCGCGCAGCTGTGCGCCGAGCACGAAGGCCTGCTGCGCGGCCGCTACGCGCTCTTCGGCCACAGCATGGGCGCCTTGCTGGCCTGGGGCATGGCGCAGCACCAGCGGCAGCAGCACCGCCCGCTGCCGGGCGCGCTGATCGTCTCTGGCAGCGCAGCGCCTTCGCAGCGCGACCCTGACCGCTTTCTCGACATCACCGACGACGCAGCCCTCATCGCCGACCTGCGCAAGCAGGGCGGCACGCCCGACGAACTCTTCGACAGCCCCGAGCTGTTGCGCATGACGCTCGACACCCTCGGCGCCGACTACCGCCTGTGCCGCAGCTTCGTGCACGCCGACCCTGCGCCGCTGCCCGTGCCGCTGCATGTGCTGGGGGGCCGCCAGGACGACATCGCGCCGTGGCGCATGCAGGCCTGGGCCGCCGAGACCGCGCACGCGCGCTTCACGCTCGACTGGTTTGAGGGCGGCCATTTCTTCATCCGCCAGCACGAGACTCCCGTGCTGGCTGCGCTGGCGCGGCACCTTGCGCCGGCGGTGATGGCGGCAGGAGGCATCGATGCGGCTCGTGCCCTGGCGTGACCCGTTGCCGCCGGGCATCGCGTTGCACCGCCTGGACCTCGACCTTGCGACGGAGGACGGCGATGCCTGGGCCGATCTCACGCCGGACGAACACGCACGCGCCCACCGTTTCGCCCGCCGCGCCGACCGCGTGCGCTTCGCCCACACCCGCGCCGCCGTGCGCCGCCTGATCGCGCAGCGCCTCGCCTGCCGTCCGGCGGACGTGCCGCTGCGCGCCGACGCACACGGCAAGCCCTTCGTCGAAGCCGGCAGCGACAACGCCGTGCCCCTCTTCAACATCTCGCACGCCGGTGACCACGCGCTCATCGCGCTGGCCGACCCGGTGCGCATGCGCTGCGTGGGCGTCGACATCGAAGCCTGCGCGCGCGACCTCATGGCCGACGCCGATGCGCTGCTCGCCATGGCCTTCACCGCGCGCGAACAGCGCGAAATCCGCAGCGACGCCGACCTGCCACGCGCCTTCTACCGACGCTGGGTCGGCAAGGAAGCTGTGTTGAAAGCCGCTGGCGTCGGCATGGCCGAACACCTGCAAAGCGTCGGCATCCACCCCGACGCCCACGGCGCGATTGCCGTCGACTGCGCCGTGCCCGCGTGGGCCGGCATTGAAGCGATGGTGCTGTCCGCGCCGCCGGGCTATGCCGCCGCGCTGGCCTGGCACACCAAGGAACAACCCCTGTGAACCCGATGCATCCCGTGGACTTCGTGACCCACCTGCGCAGCCTCGCCGCGCAGCGCCCCGACGACATCGCCTTGATCGCCATCACCGACCGCGACGGCGCCGCACTCGACACGCCCATCAGCTACCGCACCCTCGACGCGCGCGTGCGCGGTCTCGCGGCGCACCTGCAGCAGGCTTTCGCGCCCGGCGGCCGTGCGCTCATCATGCTGGACAACAGCGACGACTACGTCGTGAGCTTCTTCGCCTGCCTCTATGCGGGCCTCGTTGCCGTGCCGGTGTTCCCGCCCGAGTCCACGCGCAAGCGCCACCTGGGCAAGCTCGAGGGCATCGCCGCCGACGCGGGTGCCTGCTGCGTGCTGACCCACGCCGCCATCCGCGATGCGATGGCAGGCGTGGCCGATGCCTTCGCGCAGGCCACGCTCATCGCCGTGGACGAGATCGATGCCGCCGGTGCCGACGCATGGCGCCCGCACACGCCGGCCGCCACCGACATCGCCTTCTTGCAGTACACCTCCGGCTCCACCTCGGCGCCCAAGGGCGTCATGGTCACGCACGCCAACCTGATGGCGAACATGCGCGCGATCGAAGAGGGCCTTTCCGTCTGCACGAGCGACACCTTCGTCACCTGGCTGCCGCTGAACCACGACATGGGTCTCATCGGCGGCCTGCTGCAGCCGATGCATCGCGGTGCGGTCGTGGCGCTGATGTCGCCGCGCTACTTCCTCGAGCGGCCCGTGCGCTGGCTCGAAGCCGTCTCGCGGCTGCGCGCCACGGTCAGCGGCGGGCCCGACTTCGCCTACCGCCTGTGCCTGGACCGCGTGTCCGACGCGCAACTGGAAAGACTCGACCTGTCGTCCTGGCGCCTCGCGTTCTCCGGCGCCGAGCCGGTGCGCGCCGACACGCTGCGGTCGTTCCAGCAACGCTTCGCGCCCGCGGGCTTTCCGGCCGAGGCGGTGTACCCCTGCTACGGCCTCGCCGAATCGACGCTGTTCGTCGCGGGCGGACACCGCGGCACCGGCATGGTCGCGCACGCCTTCGACAAGGCGCGCCTGGCGCAAGGCGCCGTGGTACGCGACGAGGGCGGCGGCATGCTCGTGGGCTGCGGCCGCAGCGTCACGCACCACGCGGTGCGCATCGTCGACACCACCACGCTGAGCGTGTGCGCGGACGGCGCCGTCGGCGAAATCTGGGCCTCGGGCCCGAGCCTGGGCAGCGGCTACTGGAACAAGCCCGAGGTGTCGCAGAAGGCCTTCGTCGAGCACGACGGCACGCGCTGGCTGCGCACCGGCGACCTGGGCTTCGTGCACGACGGCCAGCTCTATGTGGCCGGCCGCATCAAGGACATGATCATCGTGCGCGGCCACAACCTGTACCCTCAGGACATCGAGCGCGAAGTCGAGCGCGAGGTCGAAGCCGTGCGCAAGGGCCGCGTCGCGGCCTTCGCTGTCGAGGGGGCGGAGGGCGAGGGCATCGGCCTCGCGGCCGAGGTGTCGCGCAGCATCCAGAAGCTGGTGCGGCCCGAGGTGCTGGTCGAGGCACTGAGCGCGGCCGTGAGCGAGCAGTGCGGCGAGCCGCTGTCGGTCGTGATGCTGCTCAACCCCGGCGGCATGCCCAAGACCACGAGCGGCAAGCTGCAGCGCGGCGCCTGCCGCCAGGGATGGATCGATCGCACGGCCGACGCCTATGCCATCTACGCACACGGCGTGTTCGTGCTGGGCGGCAGCGCCCCTGCAGTCGGGACAACCGAAGCCGCACTCGACGACGTCGAACAGGCCCTCGCCACGATCTGGCACGAGGTGCTGCGCCGCCCGGCCGAACGGCCGCTGGCGCGCGATGCGCACTTCTTCACCCACGGCGGCAACTCGCTCGCCGCCACGCAGGTGGCCGCGCGCATCGGCGAGCGCTGGGACATCGACTTTCCGCTGCGCGCGCTGTTCGAACAGCCGCGCCTGGGCGACCTCGCGCGCGAACTGCGGCGCGTGCGGGCGCTCGGCCAGCGCCGCGCGCACCAGCCGATCCTGGCCCTGCCGGCCGAGCGCCGCACGGGGCTGCTCGCGCTGTCGCATGCGCAGGCGCGCCAGTGGTTCCTCTGGCAACTCGATCCGCAGAACAGCGCCTACCACGTGGGCGTGGCGCTGCGCCTGTCGGGCGTGCTGGATGCCGACGCAATGAAGGCGGCGCTCGAAGGCCTGCTCGCGCGCCACGAGAGCCTGCGCACCGTGTTCCGCTCGGCGGCCGACGGCACGGTCGACCAGCAGGTGCTGCCGGCGGCGCCGCTGGCGCTCGCCCACATCGACTTGCGCGCGCTGCCGGACGGCGACCGTGAAGGCGCCGCCGCCGCGCAGGCGCGCAAGCTGCAGGCCGAGCCCTTCGACCTCGTGGCCGGCCCCGTGCTGCGCGCGGCCTGGCTCCAGCTCGGCGACGCGCACCACATCCTCGCGATCGTCACGCACCACATCGTGTCCGACGGCGCCTCGCTGCAGGTGCTGCTCGACGAGTTCGGCGTGGCCTATGCGGCGCACGCGAAGGGCGAGACGCCGTCGCTCGCCACGCCACTGATCCAGTACGCCGACTACGCCGCCTGGCAGCGCGACTGGCTCGCCGCCGGCGAGGCCGAACGCCAGCTGGCCTACTGGCGCACCCAGCTCGGCAACGACCATCCCGTGCTGGCCCTGCCCACGGACCGCCCCCGCCATGCGGTCGCGAACTACCGCGCCGCCGCGCATGCCTTCGACCTCGACGCCGCCCTCGTCGCCCGCCTGCACGCCACCGCGCAGGCGCACGGCGCCACGCTGTTCATGGTGCTGCTCGCGGGCTTCCAGGCGCTGCTGCATCGCTACACGGGCCAGCCCGATGTGCGCGTGGGCGTGCCGGTCGCGAACCGCCACCGCCCCGAGACCACGGGCCTCATCGGCTTCTTCGTCAACACGCAGGTGCTGCGCGCCACGCTGAACGGCCGCACCCCGTTCGCGCAACTGCTGGCCCAGACCCGCGAGGCCGCGCTCGGCGCACAGGCGCACCAGGACCTGCCGTTCGAACAGCTCGTGGACGCCCTGCAGCCGCAGCGCAGCCTGAGCCACAACCCGCTGTTCCAGGTGATGTTCAACCTGCTGCGCGAAGACACGGCCGTGCTGCGCGGCCTGCCGGGCCTGGCGGTCGACGAGTACCGCATGGACGACAGCGCCGCGCAGTGCGAACTCGCGCTCGACATCCGCGAGCGCGCCGACGGCCAGGTGCGTGCGGTCTTCACCACGGCGGCCGAGCTGTTCGACGAGGAGACCGTCGCGCGCATGGCCGCACACTACCGCGCGCTGCTCGACGCGCTGACGGCCGACCCGGCCCGCGCCATCGGCGATGCGCCGTGGCTCGCTGCCGAAGAGCAGGCGCGACTGCACACCTGGGGCACGGGCCCATCGCCCGCATCCGCCGCGACGCCCGCGCATCGCCTGTTCGAAGCGCACGTCCGCCGCGCACCTGATGCCATCGCGCTGATCGCAGGCGACACCGAGCTCTCCTACGCCGCCCTCGACCGCCGCGCCAACCGCTTTGCGCACCGCCTGCTGCGCCACGGTGTGCGGCCCGACACGCCGGTCGCCGTGGCCGTCGATGCCCCGGTCGATCGCGTCGTCAGCCTGCTCGCCGTGCTGAAAGCCGGCGGCACCTACCTGCCGATGGACCCGTCGCACCCGCCGCAGCGACTGTCGGAGTTGCTGGCCGACAGCGGCGCCGCGCTGCTGCTGACCGGCAGCCACAGCTCGGTGGACGGACCCGTCACGCGCATCACGGTCGATGACGCATCGCTCGACGACGAACCGAACGAGGCGCCGCAAGTCGCGCTGCACGATCACCACCAGGCCTACGTGATCCACACCTCGGGCACCACCGGCCGCCCCAAGGGCGTGGCGGTCGCGCACGGCGCGCTGTCGATGCATCTGCAGGCCATGGCCGACACCTGCGGCTTCACGGCGAGCGATCGTTCGCTGCAGTTCGCGCTGCCGCATGTCGATGCCGCCATCGAGCAGTGCCTGCTGCCGCTGACCACCGGCGCCGCGCTGGTGCTGCAGCCGCAGTGGTGCTCGCTCGCCAGCGAACTCGACGCCCTGCTGCAGCGCCACTGCGTCAGCGTGGTCGACCTGCCGCCGGCCTACGCCCGCCAGCTGCTGCAAGACCAGCCGCCGTTCCACCACGCCGTGCGCCTCGCGCTCTTCGGCGGCGAGGCCTGGACCGGCGAAGACCTCGCGCTGGTCCGTCGCGTGCTGCACCCTGCACGCATCGTGAACGCCTACGGCCCGACCGAGGCCGTGATCACGCCGACCCTGTGGTCCGCCGACGCCGAGGCCATCGTGCAGGGCTACGCCCCCATCGGCCGCCCGGTCGGCCGCCGCACCGCCCATGTGCTCGACGCCGATCTGCAGCCCGTGCCGCAGGGCGTGCCCGGCGAGCTGTACCTCGGCGGCGACGGCCTCGCGCGCGGCTACCTCGGGCGCGCAGCGCTGACGGCCGAGCGTTTCGTCGCTGATCCCTTCGACGGGGCCGGCGGTCGCCTGTACCGCACCGGTGACCTCGTGCGCTGGCGTGCCGACGGCCAGCTCGAGTACCTCGAGCGGCTCGACCACCAGGTGAAGGTGCGGGGCTTCCGCATCGAACTTGGCGAGGTCGAGGCGCGCTTGCGCGAGCAGCCCGGCGTGCGTGAGGCGCTGGTGTGCCTGCACGAGGGCGCAGCGGGCCCGTCGCTCGTGGCCTACGTCGCACCCGCTGCAGGCGCATCGCTCGACGCGACCACGCTCAAGACGCAGCTGGCGCAGGCGCTGCCCGACTACATGGTGCCTTCGGCGCTGATGGTGCTCGACAGCTTCCCGCTCGGCGCCAATGGCAAGGTCGACCGCCGCGCGCTGCCCGCACCGGCGGCCGCCGGCACCCCAGGCTACGAAGCCCCCCGCGGCGACGTCGCGCAAACATTGGCCGCGATCTGGGCCGAGCTGCTCAAGGTCGCGCAGGTCGGCCTGCACGACAACTTCTTCGACCTCGGCGGCAACTCGCTGCTCGTGATCCGCATGCACCGGCTGGTGGAAGACCGCCTGCAGCCGGGCCTGGCGGTGGTCGACCTCTTCAAGTACCCGACCGTCGGCGCGCTCGCCCGTCACATCGAGCAGAAGGGGCGTGGCCCCGCCGCTGCCGCCACCGACGACGCCGCGCAGGCGAAGCAGCGCGCGCAGCAACAGCGCGCCGCCCTGCTGCAACGCCGCCGACCCACGGAAAGAACCCTCTGATGCACGCGCAAGACGACACCCCGCCTTCTTCCCCCGACACCACGGGCCTCGAGATCGCCATCGTCGGCATGGCCGGCCGCTTCCCCGGCGCGCCCGACGTGGACGCCTTCTGGCGCAACATCCGCGACGGCGTCGAGTCGGTCACCGTCTTCAGCGACGACGAGCTGCGTGCGCGCGGCGTGCCCGAGCGCGCGCTGGCCGATCCCGACTACGTGAAGGCCGGCGTGCTCTTCGACGGCTTCGACCGCTTCGACGCCGGCTTCTTCGGTTACTCGCCGCGCGAGGCCGAGCACCTCGATCCGCAGCAGCGCATCTTTCTCGAATGCGCCTGGGAGGCGATGGACCATGCGGGCTGGCCAGTGGGGCGTGATGGCCCGAAGGGCGGGGCGCCCGTCGGCGTCTACGCGGGCGACGGGCCCAACCTCTACCTCATGAAGCACCTGCTGCCCGCCGTCGGCATCGACGCGGGCACCGGCATCGCCGACATGCTGGGCCTCATGAGCGGCAACTCCGCCGGCTCGCTGTGCACGCGCGTGGCCTACAAGCTCGACCTGCGCGGCCCGGCGCTGAGCGTGCAGACCGAATGCTCGACTTCGCTGGTGGCCGTGCACCTGGCCTGCCAGGGCCTGCTGAGCCACGACTGCGACATGGCGCTGGCCGGCGGCGTGTGGCTCAACCTGCTGCAGGACGGCGGCTACCGCTACCAGAACGGCGCCATCCTTTCGCCCGACGGCCACTGCCGCGCCTTCGACGCCCGGGCCGCGGGCACGGTGATCGGCAGCGGCGCGGGCATCGTCGTGCTGCGCCGGCTGGCCGATGCGCTGCGCGACGGCGACACCATTCATGCCGTCATCAAGGGCACGGCCGCCAACAACGACGGCGCCGACAAGATCGGCTTCACCGCACCGAGCGTGCAAGGCCAGGCCGGCGCGATCCGCGCGGCGCAGCTGATGGCCGACGTGCCCGCGCACACGGTCGGCTATGTCGAGGCGCACGGCACCGGCACCACGCTGGGGGACCCGATCGAGCTGGCCGCGCTCACACAGGCCTTCCGTGCGGATGGCGGCGATGGCGGGCGCTGCGGCTACTGCGCCATCGGCTCGGTCAAGACCAACATCGGCCACCTCGACGCAGCAGCCGGCGTGGCCGGGCTCATCAAGGCGACGCTGGCGCTGCGCCACCGCACGCTGCCGCCAAGCCTGCACTTCGAGCAACCGAACCCGCAGATCGATTTCGCGAACAGCCCGTTCCGCGTGAACACCGAGGCGCTCCCGTGGCCCGAGGGCGATACGCCGCGCCGCGCGGGTGTCAGCTCCTTCGGCATCGGCGGCACCAACGTGCACGTCGTGCTGGAAGAGGCGCCGCCCGTGGCCACCGCCACCGAAACGGCCGGCTGGCAGGTGTTGCCGTTGTCGACCCGCAGCGCATCCGCAACGCGACAAGCCGCGCAGCAACTGGCCGAGCACCTGCGCGCGCACCCCACACTGCCGCTCACCGACGTCGCCCACACCCTGCAGGCGGGCCGCCGCGTCTTCGAGCACCGCAGCGCCGTGGTAGCTGACCATGCCGAAGGCGCCGTGCAATTGCTCTCGGCGGGCGAAGGACTGGCCGTGCGCGCCGCGCCCGCGCAGGCGCCCGAGGTGGTCTTCCTCTTCCCCGGTGGCGGCACGCAACATGCGCAGATGGGCCGCGCGCTCTACGAGGACGACGCGGCCTTCCGCGACGACATCGACCGCTGTTGCGCTTTGCTGGAGCCCGAGCTGGGCTTCGACCTGCGCACCGTGCTGTTCCCCGCACTGGGCGGCGAAGCCGAGGCCGACGCGCGGCTGTTCGACATCGCGCTCGCGCAGCCCGCGCTCTTCGTCGTCGCCTACGCGATGGCGCAGTGGTGGATGCGCCGTGGCGTGCGGCCCGCGGTGATGATGGGCCACAGCCTGGGCGAGTACGTCGCCGCCTGCCTGGCGGGCGTGTTCCGCCTCGAAGATGCGCTGCGAGTCGCGGCCCTGCGCGGACGCCTGCTGCAGTCGATGCCGCCCGGCGCGATGACCGCCGTGCCGTTGTCGCAAGCCGCGCTCGCGCCCTTCCTGGCGCCGGGCTGCGACCTCGCTGCCGCCAACGCCGAGCAGCTGAGCGTGATCTCCGGCCCGCGCGAAGCGGTCGAGGCCGCCGAGGCGCGGCTGCGCGCGGCGGGCCACCTGCCGCGCCGGCTGCATGTGTCGATCGCCTCGCACTCGGCGATGACCGAGCCGCTGCTCGCGCCGCTCGAGGCGCTCATCGCCTCGGTGCCGCGCCGGCCGCCGACGATTCCCTTCGTCTCGAACGTCACGGGCCAGCTCATCACGCCCGAAGACGCCATGAGCCCCGCCTACTGGGCGCGCCATCTGCGCGGCACCGTGCAGTACGCCGACGGCGTGGGCGCCTTGCTGCAGGTGCCGGGCCGCGTGCTGCTTGAGGTCGGTCCCGGCGAAACGCTGGCGGGCCTGGCGCGCCAGCATCCGCTGGCCGACACCGCCGCCGGCGTGCTCGCCAGCCAGGCGCATCCGCAGCAGCAGGCACGCAACGCGCAGCAGATTGCGCAGACGCTGGCCCAGCTGTGGGTCGCGGGCGTGGACATCGACTGGGCTGCCTGCCACGCGGGCGCCGCGCGTCGGCGCGTGCCGCTGCCGGCGTATCCGTTCCAGCGCCGCCGCTACTGGGTCGAAGCGCCCCGTGGTGCGAAGGCGCCGCAGCGCACCAACGCCGACGCGTTCTATGTGCCCTCGTGGCAGCGCACGGAGCCGCTGGTCGTCGCGCCTTCGACCGATACCGGCGGCTGCCTGCTCGTGCTCGGAGACAGCCGCAGCCTCACGGGCCACCTCGTGCGCCAGCTGCGTGCGCAGGGCCGCACCGTGGTGCTGGCCGAGCGCGGTAGCGCCTTCGCGCGCACGGGCCACGGCCACTGGACGCTGCGCCCCGGCGCGCGCGACGACCACGCGCGCCTGCAGGCCGAGATCGCGGCCGACTTCGGCGCCATCGCCGGCATCTACCACCTCTGGAGCCTCGACGAAGCGCTGCCCGCTCAACAGCCGCAGGCCGAGCTGCTCGAGCGCAGCTTCTTCAGCCTGCTCGCGCTCGTGCAGTCGCTCGACGCGGGCGAGCGCACGCTGCCGCTCGCCGTCGTCGCCAACCAGCTCGAAGACGTCACCGGCACCGAGCCGCTGTGCCCCGAGAAGGCCACGCTGCGCGGCATCGGCAAGGTGATCGGCCAGGAATACCCGCACGTGCATTGCCGCGTGATCGACGTGGTGCTGCCCGCGCCCGAAAGCGACGCCGAAGGCCGGCTGGTCGCGCAGATCGTGGTCGAGGCCGCGGCGCTGCAAGCCGAGCCCGGTGAGCCGCTCGTGGCCTGCCGTGGCGCGCACCGCTGGATCAAGACCTATGAGCCCGCAACACTGACCGCCGCTGCGCAGCCGCGCCTGCGCCGCGAGGGCGTCTACCTTGTCACCGGCGGCCTGGGCGGTGTCGGCCTCGCGCTGGCGAAGCACCTGGCCGTGCACTGGCAGGCGCGGCTGGTGCTGCTCGGCCGCACGGCGCTGCCGGCGCGCGCGGATTGGCCGGCGCTGGTGGCGGCCGACAGCACACCCGCCGATCTGAAGGCGCGGCTGCAGCAACTGCTCGAACTCGAAGCGCTCGGCGCACAGGTGCTCACCGTGTCGGCCGACGTGTCAGACGTCGACGCGGTGCGCGCCGCCCTCGCGCAGGCGAACGATCGCTTCGGTGCGCTGCACGGCGTCGTGCACGCGGCCGGCGATGCGGGCGGCGGCATGATGGCCGGACGCACGCGCGCGCAGGTCGACACCGTGTTCGCAACCAAGGTGCACGGCACGCGCGTGCTGTTCGACGCGCTGCGCGGCCAGCCGCTGGACTTCGTGCTGCTGTGCTCGTCCATCTCCAGCGTGGCCGGCGGCCTGGGCATGAGCGACTACGCCGC
This sequence comes from Variovorax sp. GW821-FHT09D04, assembly GCF_059416405.1. Lineage (NCBI taxonomy): Bacteria > Pseudomonadati > Pseudomonadota > Betaproteobacteria > Burkholderiales > Comamonadaceae > Variovorax > Variovorax sp. GW821-FHT09D04. The sequence goes on along the minus strand of NZ_JBWKPA010000001.1, from coordinate 213,067 downwards.
CGCCAACGCCTACCTCGACGCCGTGGCCGTCGCGCACGAACGACTCGGCGCGTTTCCGGTGTTCTCGGTCAACTGGGACGCCTGGCGCGGCCTGGGCATGGCCGCGCACATGGACGTGCCCGACGACATCGGCATGGACGGCCCCGAAGGCGCGCGCGTCTTCGAGCGCATCGTCAACGGTCCGGCGCGCGCGCAGACCGTCATCTCGACCGCCGACCTGGCCACACGCCTGGGCCCGCTCGACAACGGCATGCTCGACCTGCTCGGCGACGAGGCACCGGCCGCCGCCGCGGGCGCGGCCCATCCCCGGCCCGCGCTGCAGACCCCGTTCGTCGCGCCGCAGGGCGAGGTCGAGACCGCGCTTGCCGCGCTGTGGACCGAGCGCCTGGGCATCGCGCCCATCGGCGTGGACGACAACCTGTTCGAACTCGGCGGCGATTCGCTCGTCGCCATCCAGCTGCTGTCGCGCGTGCGCAAGCGTTACGCGACCGAGCTGCACCCCAGCGAGTTCTTCAAGGCGCCGACCATCGCCGGCCTGGCCGTGCGGCTCGGCGTCGCCTCGACCGCCGCCGCGCCGCAGCGCAGCGCGATGGAGATCACGCCCGTCGCGCGCGGCGGCGCGCTGCCGTTGTCGCCGATGCAGCGCCGCCTCTGGCTGGTCGACCGCCTCACCGACGCCGCCAACCGCAGCGGCCGCGCGGCCTACAACATGTCGGCCGGCCTCGCGCTGCACGGCGAGCTCGACATCGGCGCGCTGCGCGCCGCCATCGACGCGATCGTTGCGCGCCACGAGGTGCTGCGCACCGTTTTCACCGAGGACGACGAGGGCGAGCCGATGGCCGTCGTGCGCCCCGGCGCGCCGCTCGACATTCCCGTGATCGCACTCGACGACAGCGCGCGCTACGGCCCATTGTTCGACGAACTGGTGCGCGCACCGCTCGCGCTGGCCGAGGGCCCGCTCATCAAAGCCACCGTCGTGCGCATGGCCGCGCGCGAGCATGTGCTGGTGCTCGTGGTGCACCACATCGTGTTCGACGGCTGGTCGATCGCCGTGTTCGCACGCGAGCTGGCCGGTTTCTACGAGCGCGCACGGCGCGGCCAGCCGCTGCAACTGGCGCCGCTGCCCGTGCAGTACGCCGACTATGCCGCCTGGTATGCGCGCGCGCTGGCCTCCGACGGCTTCGCGCCGAAGGCCGCGTTCTGGCGCGAGCGGCTGGCGGGCGCGCCACAGACCTCGGGCATCAAACCCGACCACCAGCGCCCGGCCGTGCCCACGCATGCCGGCGACTCGGTGCGGCTCACGCTGTCGCCGGCGCTGTCGCAATCGCTGGCCGCGCTCGCGCGAGCGTCGGACACGTCGCTGTTCACGCTGCTGCTGTCGTCGTTCTTCCTGTTCTTCCACCAGGCCTCGGGCGCCGACGACATCGTCATCGGCACCGACGTCGCGGGCCGCGGCCACCCGGACCTCGAAGGGCTGCTCGGCTTCTTCGTCAACGTGGTGCCGCTGCGCTCGCGCCGTGCGAAGACAGGTGCCGACTTCGCGCAATGGCTGGCTGCCACCAAGGCCGACACCCTGGCCGCGATGGACCACCAGGACGTGCCTTTCGACCGCATCGTCGAGCTGTCGGGTGTGCCGCGTGCGCGCGACCGCAACCCGCTGGTGCAGGTGCTCTTCGTGCTCCAGAACACACCCGAGATCCGGTTCGCCATCGAAGGCGCCGAGGTCCAGGTGCTGCCCCAGCAGATGAACGAATCCAAGTTCGACCTGGCGGTGTTCGCCAGCGAACACGACGGCGCGCTCACCGCCGAGTGGGTGTTCGCCACCGACCTCTACCGGCGGAAGACCGTCGAAACCTTCACCGCTTCGTGGCATGCGCTGCTGGAGCGGATCGTCGCCACACCCGGCCAGCCGATTGACGCGCTGGCCCCCATGCCCTCGGAGGAATCCATCGCCATGACAAACGCTCCCAACGTCCGCCCGGCCTCGAAACTGGACAAGCTCGGCAAAATTGGAAAGCTCGACGCCCTGGGCGCCGGCCGCGCGCCCGTGCGCGCCGCCGCGCGGCCCGCCGTGCAGACCTCGTTTTTGAAGCCCGGCGCCGAATTTCCCATCGTGCTGCAGGCCACCAGCCCCGAGCTCGACACCGTGGCCTGGGCCAAGGGCCAGGCCGACTACATCGAGATGCTGGTCGCGAAGCACGGCGGCATCCTGTTCCGCGACTTCGGCCTGAAGACCCCGCAGGACTTCGAGGCTTTTGCCGAGGCCATCGAGCCCGAGCTGTACGGCAGCTACGGCGACCTGCCGAAGAAGGAGGGCGGCAAGAAGACCTACCGCTCCACGCCGTACCCCGAGCGCCAGATGATCCTGTTCCACAACGAGAGCGCGCACCTGGACCGCTGGCCGCGCAAGCAGTGGTTCTTCTGCGAGCTGCCGTCGCCCGTGGGCGGCGCCACGCCCATCGTCGACTGCCGCGAGATGCTGCGCCGTCTGCCGGCCGAGGTGGTCGCCGGTTTCGAGCGCAAGGGGCTGCAGTACGTGCGCACCTTCACGCCCGGCCTGGACGTGAGCTGGCAGGACTTCTACAAGACCGACCGCCGCGAAGACGTCGAGGCGCGCCTGGCCGCTGCCGGCATCGAATGGCGCTGGTTCGACGGCGGCACGCTGCAGACGCGCACCCGCTGCCCGGCCGTGATCCGCCACCCGCTGACCGGCGAGCGCGTGTTCTTCAACCAGGTGCAGCTGCACCACGTCGCCTGCCTCGAGCCGCAGGTGCGCGAAGACCTGCTGGCCATGGGCGGTGTCGAGCGCCTGCCGCGCCACGTGACCTACGGCGACGGCTCGCCCATCGCCGACGAGACCATGGCCATCGTCGGCGAGGCCTACGAGGCCTGCGCCGTGCGCTTCGACTGGCGCCAGGGCGACGTGGTGATGCTCGACAACATGCTCGCCGCCCATGCACGCGACCCCTTCGAGGGCCCGCGAAAGATCGTGGTGGCGATGGGCGCGATGTTCGACCGCGCCGCGCTCGACGACGGCGCGCGCGGCACCGAGTCCCGCCTGGCCGATGAGCAAGGTGCATGACTGAAATGACGACCATGACCGACCCCTTCGACGACACGACCTTCCCGCTGAGCCCCGAACAACGCGCGGTGCCGGCCGATGCGCCGCGCCTGCTGCTGCGCGCCGACATCGAGGGCGCAACCGACCCGGCGCGTCTGCGCGACGTGGTGGCGCGCGTGCTGGGTGCGCACGGCGCGTTGTGCAGTGCCATCCGTGCGGTGCCGGGCTACCGCGGTCTGCGCCAGCAGTACACCGACGGCATGGCGCCGCTGGCTTGGAGGAACGCCGATCTGCGCGATGCGCCCGAATCTGCGGTCATCGAATGGCTGGCGAATCTGCAAGCCGCGCCGCTGGACATCGCGCGCGGCGAGATGGTCCATGCCGGGCTCGCACGCACCGGTGGGGCACGTCACACGCTGGCGCTTTCCGTACATGCCTGGGTCGGCGACCGCGGCAGCCTGCAGCACCTGTTCGACCAGATCGCCACGGCCTTCGCGGACGAACACGCTTTCGATGCCGCTGAGGTGTTCCCGTATGCACGCTTCGTGACGTGGCGCCAGGACCTGCTCGACGGCGAAGATGCCGCCGAGGGCCGTGCCTATTGGCATCGCTACCTCGCGCAGGCCGCCACGCTCACGCCGCCGCGCCTCGTCGGTCGGCAGGCTGCTGTCTCGCAACAGGCCACGCGCGTGCGTGCCGACGAATCCGTCGACGCCACTTTCGCGGGCCGCATCGCCGCCTGCGCCGACACACTGGGCGCCCAGCCCGACACGCTGCTGCAGGCCGTCTGGTGGCTGCTGATCGCGCGGCTGGACGGCACCAGCCGTTTCATCGCCGGCTGGCAGCACGACTGCCGCCGCGACTACCCGCCGATGCAGGGTGCGGTCGGCGTGTTCGACAAGGTGCTGCCGCTCATCGTCGAGACCGCGCCCGAGACGCGCTTTGCCGACTGGTTCGACAACGTCGACGGCACGCTGGCCGCGCATGTCGAGGCGCAGGAGTACTGGGCCGTCGAGTCGCCGCCCATCGCCGCGCACCTCGCGGTCGGCTTCGCGTGCCACGAGCGGCCGCGCCGCCACGGCGTCGATCCGCAATGGCAACTGGCTGCGCTGCCGGGGCCGCTGCCGACGTTCGAACTCGCCTTGCAGGTCGCATGGGACGCCGAGGGCGCAGCGCTCTCGGTGCATGCCGATGCGGCGCGCCACAGCGAGGTGGCGGCGCAGCGCCTGCTGATGCAATACCTCTGCCTGCTGGACGCCGTCGTCGAACGCCCCGACACCGCGCTTGGCGCGCTGCCGCTGGTCGGCCCGCGCGAACGCGAGTTGCTGCTGCAGTCGCAGGAAGCCGTGGCCGATGTCGGTACGACCGTCACGCAGCGCATCGCCCACTGGGCCGTCGAAACGCCCGATGCGCCCGCACTCGAAGCAGGCGACCAGCGCCTGAGCTACCGCGAACTCGACCAGCGCATCGGTCGCATCGCCCACTGGCTGCAAGGGCAGGGCGTGACGCCCGGTGCGATCGTCGCGCTGAACCTGCCGCGTGCGCTCGACCTGCCGGTGGCGATCCTCGCCGTCTGGCGCGCGGGCGCCGCCTACCTGCCGCTCGACCCCGACTGGCCCGAGGCGCGCCGCGCGGCGGTGCTGGCCGATGCGAAGCCGTTGTTCACCATCGACGCGGCGTTGCCCGATGCGGCCACGCTGCCCGAAGCACAAGCCGCATCGCACATCGCCGCACCGAGCGACCTCGCCTACGTGCTCTACACCTCCGGCTCCACCGGCACGCCCAAGGGCGTGGCCGTCGAGCAGGGCCAGTTGCAGAACTACGTGGCAGCCGCATCGGCCGCGATGCAGCTCGACACCTGCCGCCGCTGGGCGCTCACCAGCTCGGTCGCGGCCGACCTGGGCAACACCGCACTGTTCGGCGCGTTCCACAACGGCGCCTGTCTCGTCGTGGCGGCGCCGCACGAGGCCAAGGACGCCGAGGCTTTCGCGCGCTTCATGCGCACACACGCCATCGACGCACTGAAGATCGTGCCCTCGCACCTCGAGGCGCTGCTCGAAAGCGCCACGCTCTGCCTGCCGCGCACCCTTGTGCTGGGCGGCGAGGCCGCGCCGCGCGCGCTGGTCGAGCGCATCGCGCGGCTGGCGCCGCAGTGCGCCATCTACAACCACTACGGGCCGACCGAGGCCACGGTCGGTGTCATGGTGCATGCGGTCGAAGCCGGCGCGCCCGTGCCTGAGCAGCTGCCGCTGACGCGCGTGCTCGCGAACAACCGTGTGCGCGTGCTCGATGCGTCGCGCGGCCTCGTGCCGACCGGCGGTCTGGGCGAGGTCTGCATCGGCGGGACGCAGCTGTGCCGCGGCTACCTGAACCGCGCGAACGCTGACGTGTTCGTCGCGGACCCGTTCCGCGCCGGTGAGCGCCTCTATCGCACGGGCGACCTCGCGTGGGTGCTGCCCGAAGGCGGCCTTCGCCTGGCGGGGCGCGCCGACCACCAGGTGAAGGTCCACGGCTACCGCGTGGAGCCGGCCGAGGTCGAGGCGGCGCTGCTGGCGCGGCCCGGCGTGCGCCAGGCGGTGGTGCTGGCCGTGCCCGATGCGGCCGGTACGACCACGCTCGCCGCCTTCTTCGTTGGCGACGGCGAGGCGGCCGATGGCCGCGCGCTGCGCGAGCAACTCGCCGCGTTGCTGCCCGCACACATGGTGCCTGCGAGCTGCACGGCGGTGAGCGCGTTTGCGCGCCTGCCGAACGGCAAGATCGACCGGCTCGCGCTGGCGGCCTCGGCCCCGGCCGAAGCGCCGCAGCGTGCAGTGAAGGCCCCGCGCGACGCGCTCGAAGCGCTGCTCGCCGACGGCATGGCCACTCTGCTGGGCAGCGGCCCGGTCGGTGTGGAGGACGACTTCTTCGAACTCGGCGGCCACTCGCTGCAGGTCATCAAGCTGGTGGCGCGCATCCGCAAGCTGCTGCAGGTCGAGGTGGCGGCCGGCGTGGTGTTCGACCACCCGACGCCCGCGGCGCTCGCCGCCGTGCTGCGCGAGGCCAGCGCCGATGCCATCGCGCTCGAACAGCTGGCGCAGACGCACCGGCAGCGCGACCTGGCCGACGAATCCGTGGGCGAGGCCGCATGAGCATCGCCATGGACGAGATCACCCGCACCGTGCACGACGGCCAGGCGGTGCCGCTGTCGTATGCGCAGGAGCAGCTGTGCTTCCTGCAGAAGCTGGAGCCCGGGCTCACGGCCTACAACCTGCTGCGCGTGTTCCGGCTGAGCGGCGCGCTCGACGCCGATGCGCTGGAACGCGCGTTCCAGGCGGTCGTCGCGCGCCACGCGATCCTGCGCACGCACTTCGTCGAACACGACGGCGTGCCGATGCAGGTGGTGCAGGCCGAAGTGCCGTTCGCGCTGGAGCGCATCGACCTCGCGGACCAGGGTGCAGACGCACAGAAAGCCGCTGTCGACGCGCTCGTGCACCGCACCGCGACGCATGTGTTCGACCTGGGCCGCGCGCCCGCATTGGTGGCCCGGCTCGCGACGCTGGCCGACGACCGGCATGTGCTGACCGTCTGCCTGCATCACATCGTCTCCGATGCCTGGTCGAACCCGATCCTGGCGCGCGACCTCGGCGCGGCCTACGCGCTGGCGCTGCGCAGCGAAGGCCCGGTGCAGCTGCCGCCGCTGCCCGTGCAGTACGCCGACTTCGCCGTGTGGCAGCGTGCCCGCGTGCAGGGCGGGGTGCTCGCGCCGCAGCTCGCGCACTGGAACCGCCACCTCGGCGACGAGGTGCCCTCGCTCGATCTGCCGACCGACCGCGCGCGCCCCGCGCAGCAGACCTTCGCCGGCACCGCGCTGGGCTTCGAGTTGCCGCCTGCGTTGGCGGCGGCGCTGCAGACCTTCTGCCGCGCCGAACGCTGCACGCCGTTCGTCGTGCTGCTCGCGGCCTGGCAGGTGCTGCTGTCGCGCTGCAGCGGGCAGGATGACTTTGCCATCGGCGTGCCCAACGCGGGCCGCCACCGCGAGGAGGTGCAAGACCTGCTGGGCTTCTTCATCACCACGCAGGTGTTCCGTGCGCGGCTCGCGCCCCGGCGCACGCTGCGCGAGGTGTGCCGCCAGGTGCGTGCCGATGCGCTGGCCGCGCTCGACCATGCCGACCTGCCGTTCGAGGTGCTGCTGGCCAGCCGCAAGGACCGCCGCGATCCCGCGCGCAGCCCGCTGTTCCAAGCCATGTTCGGCGTGCAGATGGCCGGCGAGGCCGTGGCGCTCGACTTCGCGGGCGTGCGCGCCGAGCTCGAAGAGTTCGATGACGCGGGTGCCAAGTTCGACCTGTCGCTGGACTTCTACATCGACCCGCGCGGCGTGCGCGGGCGGCTCGAATACAACACCGACCTGTTCGACGCCACGACGGCGCAGCGCCTGGTGCGCGCCTACCAGCGCGTGCTGCAGGCGATGTCGGACGACCCCGACCGCGTGCTCGCGAACCTCGTGCTCACCGATGCGGACGATGAGGCGCGGCTGCGTGCGTGGAGCGAGAACCTGCCGCACCGGCCGTACACGCAGCCCGTGCACCAGCGGATCGAAGCGCAGGCGCGCGAGCGGCCCGAGGCGGTCGCGCTGGTGTTCGGCGACACGGTGCTGCGCTACGGCGAACTCGACGCGCGCGCCAACGCGCTCGCGCATCGTTTGATCGGCCTGGGCGTACGGCCCGACATGCCCGTGGGGATCGCCGCCGAGCGCAGCCTCGAGATGGTGGTGGGGCTGCTGGCGATCCTGAAGGCCGGCGGCGCCTATGTGCCCGTCGACCCCGAGCTGCCGCGTGAACGCATCGCCTACATGCTCGAAGACAGCGGTGTGACGCTGCTGCTCACGCAGTCGCAGTTGCGCGAGGCGTTGCCGGTGGCGGCGCATGTGCAGTTGCTTGCGCTGGATGCGCTCGACCTGTCGGCCGAATCCACCGCCTGCCCGCAGGTCGCACTGCATGGCGAAAACCTCGCCTACGTGATCTTCACCTCGGGCTCCACGGGCCGCCCCAAGGGCGCGGCCAACCGCCACAACGCCCTCTACAACCGCCTGGCCTGGATGCAGGACGCCTACGCGTTGAACGACGCCGACACCGTGCTGCAGAAGACGCCGTTCGGCTTCGACGTGTCGGTGTGGGAGTTCTTCTGGCCGCTGATGCAGGGCGCGCGCCTCGTCGTCGCCGCGCCTGGCGACCATCGCGAACCGGCTCGCCTGGTCGAGCTGATCCGCACGCACGGCGTGACCACGCTGCATTTCGTGCCCTCGATGTTGCAGGCCTTCCTGGCGCACGACGGCATTGAGGCCTGCACCAGCCTGCGGCGCATCGTCTGCAGCGGCGAGGCGCTGCCCGCCGAGGCGCAGGCGAAGGTGTTCGAGCGCCTGCCGGGCGCGGGGCTGTACAACCTCTACGGCCCGACCGAGGCGGCCATCGACGTGACGCACTGGACCTGCCGCGCCGACGGGCTGAACCATGTCGCGATCGGCCGCCCCATCGCGGGTTGCAAGACCTACGTGCTCGACGCGGGCCTGAACCCCGTGCCGCCGGGCGTGGGCGGCGAGCTGTACCTGGGCGGCATCGGCCTGGCGCGCGGCTATCTGCACCGGCTAGGCCTCACGGCCGAGCGCTTCGTCGCCGACCCGTTCAGCGACAGCGGCGAGCGCCTGTACCGCACGGGCGACCTCGTGCGCTGGCGCGACGACGGCCAGCTGGCCTACCTGGGCCGCATCGACCACCAGGTGAAGGTGCGGGGCTTCCGCATCGAACTCGGCGAGATCGAGGCGCAACTGCTGGCACAACCGCAGGTGCGCGAGGCCGTGGTGGTGGCCGATGAAGGCCCGGGCGGCACGCGGCTGGTCGGCTACGTGTCGCCGCAGCCCGGTGCGGCGGTGGACGCGGCCGTGCTCAAGGCGCGCCTGGCCGAGGTGCTGCCCGAGTACATGGTGCCGGCGCAGCTGTGCGTGCTGCCGGCCCTGCCGCTCAACGCCAACGGCAAGATCGACCGCAAGTCGCTGCCCAAGCCCGAACGCAGCGGGGCGCAGGCCTACGAGGCGCCCGAGGGCGTGGTCGAACAGGCGCTCGCCACGGTCTGGGCCGAGGTGCTCGGCCTTCCGCGCGTGGGTCGGCAGGACAACTTCTTCGAACTCGGCGGCGATTCGATCCTGAGCCTGCAGATCGTGTCGCGGCTGCGCACGGCGGGCTGGAAGCTCAAGCCGCGCCAGATGTTCGAGCGCCAGACCGTCGCCGGGCAGGCGGCCGTGGCCGAGCCCGTGGGCGCGGCGGTGCAGGCCGAGCAGACCGCAGCCGAAGGCCAGGTGCCGCTGCTGCCGTTCCAGGCCGCGTTCTTCGAGGCCGACATGCCCGAGCGCCACCACTGGAACCAGTCGCTGCTGCTGCAAGGCCGCGAGCCGTTGGCGGTGCCCGCGCTCGAAGCCGCGCTGGCGGCCGTGGTGCAGCACCACGATGCCTTCCGCCTGCGCTTCCATCGCGCGGCCGATGGCCGCTGGCGGCAGGTCTACGAGGCCCTGCCGGCGCGCTGGCGCGAGGAATGGCTCTGGGTGCGCGATGCAGCGAACCCGGCGCAGATCGCCGCGCTGTGCGACGAAGCGCAACGCAGCCTTGACCTCGCGCACGGGCCGCTGCTGCGTCCGCTGGTCATCCGCCTGCCCGGCGGCGACTGGCGCCTGCTGCTGGCGGCGCACCACCTCGTGGTCGATGGCGTGTCGTGGCGCATCGTGCTCGACGACCTGGCCACCGCGTACGCGCAGTGCCGCGACGGCCGGTCGGTCGCGCTGCCACCGAAGAGCGCCAGCCTGCAGGCCTGGGCGCGTGAGCTGCAGGGCCAGGCCGCCGCGATGGACGGCGAACTCGCGCACTGGCAGGCCTTCGCCGACGTGCCGGTCGCGCTGCCCTGCGCGCGGCCCGAGGGCGTGAACACCGTGGCGCGCCGCGCCAGCATCGCGTGGCAGCTCGACCGCGCGCGCACGCAGGCGCTGCTCAAGACGGCGCCGGCCGCCTACCGCACGCAGGTCAACGACCTGCTGCTCACCGCGCTGGGGCGCGCGCTGTGCGGCTGGAGCGGGCATGCGCAGCTCGCGATCCTGCTCGAAGGGCACGGCCGTGAAGACATCCTCCCCGCGCAGAAGGCACTCGACCTTTCGCGCACCACGGGCTGGTTCACGAGCCTGTTCCCCGTGCGGCTCGACCCGCTGGGCGCGTGGGGCGACGCGATCAAGCGCGTGAAGGAAGACTTGCGCCGCGTGCCGCAACGCGGGCTCGGCCATGGCGTGCTGATGCATCTGGGCACGGACGCACAGCAGCAGGCGCTGCGCGCATTGCCGCGTCCGCAGCTGGTCTTCAACTACCTGGGGCAGGTCGATGGTGCGCCCGAGGCCGCATGGTCGCTCGCGACCGAAGACGCGGGCGAGCCCGTCGCGGCGAGCGCGCCGCTGCTGCACGAATTCAGCGTCAACGCACAGGTGCGCGACGGTGCGCTGCAGCTGACGGTGGACTTCAGCGCGGCGCGGCATGCGCAGGAGGACGTGCAAGGCTGGGTGAACCGCTTCGGCGACGAGCTCGAAGCGCTGATCGCGCACTGCACCTCGGGCGCTTCCGGCGTCACGCCGTCGGACTTCCCGCTGGCCGGGCTCGACGCCGCGCAGCTCGATGCGCTGCCGTTGCCCGTGGCGCAACTCGAAGACCTCTACCCGCTCTCGCCGATGCAGTCGGGCATGTTGTTCCACAGTCTGGTCGATGCGCAGGGCGAGGCCTACATCAACCAGCTGTGCATGGACATCGACGGCCTCGATGCCGAGCGCTTCCGCGCCGCATGGCAGCGCGTGCTGGCACGCCACGAGATCCTGCGCAGCGGCTTCCTGGCCGACGGCGCCACGCCGCTGCAATGGGTGGCGCGCAGTGCCGAGATGCCGTGGGCCGAGCAAGACCTGCGCGAGAGCGCCGACGTGCCGGGCGCATTGACGCGGCTGGCCGCCTCGCAGCGCGCGAGCGGCTTCGACCTCGCGCGCCCGCCGCTCATGCGCATCGCGCTGGCCCGCACGCAGGCGCAGCGCCATCACCTCGTCTGGACCTACCACCATCTGCTGCTCGACGGCTGGAGCGTGGCGCAGCTGCTGGCCGAGGTGCTGCGCAGCTACGCGGGAGAGGCGAGCGAGCCCGCGCCCGGGCGCTTCCGCGACCACATCGCGTGGCTCGCCGCGCGCGACGCACAAGCCGGCGAGGCGCACTGGCGCCGCGTGCTGGCCGGCGTGGAAGAACCGACGCGCCTGGCGACCGCGCTGGTGCCGCCTGTTGCACCGCGCCCCGGCAAGGCCCGCCAGCGCCTGGCCTTCGACACCGAGGCCACGCGCGGCCTGCGCGAGGCCGCGCGCGCCGCGCACGTCACGCTCAACACCTTCGTGCAGGCCGCCTGGGCGCTGCTGCTGGGCCAGCGCACGCGCACCGGCACCGTCGTGTTCGGCGCCACCGTCGCCGGCCGCAACGCCGAGATGCCGGGCGCCGAGCGCATGCTGGGCCTGTTCATCAACACGCTGCCCGTGGTCGCGCACCTGCGCCCCGGCCAGCCCGTGGGCGACTGGCTGCACGAACTGCAGGCGGCGCAGGTCGCGTCGCGCGAACACGAGCACACGCCGCTGCACGAGATCCAGGCCTGGGCCGGGATGGGCGGGCAGGGGCTGTTCGACACGCTGGTGGTGTTCGAGAACTACCCGGTCGATGCGGCCTTGCGCGACGATGCGGCGGCGGGCCTCAGCTTCGGTGCGGTGCATACGAAGGAAGAAACCTCGTACCCGCTCACGTTGATGGTGCACGACGATGCGGCGCTGCACATCGACCTCGTGCATGCGCTCGACGTGTGCGACGAGGTGCAGGCCGCGGCGTTCGTGGGTCAGTTGCGCGCGGCGCTGCTGGCGCTCGCCGGCGATGCGGCGCAGGCTGTGGGCCAGATGACGCTGGCCGATGCGGCCGAGCGCGAGCGGTTGTCGTCATGGTCGCGTGGTGCATTCGCACCGCAGGCGGTCGTGCCCGTCCACCACCTCATCGAACAACAGGCGAAGGCGAACCCCGACGCACTGGCGCTGGTCACGGCCGAGCATCGCCTCACCTACGCCGCACTCAACCGCCTCGCCAACCGCTGGGCGCACCGACTGATCGCGCAGGGCGTGCGGCCCGACATGCCGGTTGCGATCGCGGTCGATCGCTCGGCCGAAACCGTCGTCGGCCTGCTCGCCGTGCTCAAGGCCGGCGGCGCCTATGTGCCGCTCGACCCGGCATTCCCGCCCGAGCGGCTGGCCTACATGGTCGAGGACAGCGGCGCCTCGCTGCTGCTCACGCGCCGCGCGCTGATGCCGCGCCTGCCCGACGCAGCGAGCGTGCAGCGGCTGGCCTTCGACCTCGACGCGGCTGACGACGGCATGGCCGCCTGGCCCGACCACGACCCGGCGGTGCCGGTGCATGGCGAGCAGCTGGCCTACGTGCTCTACACCTCGGGCTCCACCGGCCGCCCCAAGGGCGTGGCGATGCGCCACGACGCGGTGGCGCGCCTCATCGCGTGGCAGCTGCAACGCCTGCCGGGTGCGAGCCGCACGTTGCTGTTCGCGTCGCCGTGCTTCGACGTGGCGTTCCAGGAAATGGTCAGCGGGCTGGCCGGCGGCGGCTGTCTCGTGCAGACCGCCGACGCGCAGCGGCTCGACCTCGATGCGCTGGAAGACCTGGTGCACCGCGAAGGCGTCGAGCGCATGTTCCTGACCTTCTCGGTGCTGCAGCATTTCGCCGAACAGTCGCTGGCCTCCGGCCGTCGGCTGCCGGCGCTGCGGCAAATCCTCACGGCGGGTGAGCAGCTCAAGCGCACGCCCGCGCTCGCCGAATGGCTGGCGCGCGAATCGCAGTGCCGGCTCATCAACCAGTACGGGCCGACCGAGACGCACGTGGTGAGCGAGTTCGCGCTCGACGGCGCAGGCGATGAAGACCTGCCGCCCATCGGCACGCCCGCATCGAGCGCGCGGCTGCATGTGCTCGACGCGCAACTGAACCCCGTGCCCGTCGGCGTGGCGGGCGAGCTGTGCGTCGGCGCCGAGGTGCTGGCGCGCGGCTACCTGCGCCGCGCCGGCCTGACGGCGCAGCGCTTCGTCGCCGATCCGTTCGATGGGCACGGCGGGCGGCTCTACCGCACCGGCGATCTCGTGCGCTGGCGCGACGACGGCCAGCTCGAGTACCTCGGCCGGCTCGACCACCAGGTGAAGGTGCGGGGCTTTCGCATCGAACTCGGCGAGGTCGAGGCGCAGCTGCTCGCGCAGCCCGGCGTTCGACAGGCCCTGGTGCTGGCGCAGGAAGGACCGGGCGGTGCGCGGCTGGTGGCCTATGCGGCCGGCGCCGAAGGCCAGCCGCTGCGTCCCGCGGCGCTGCGTGCGGGGCTGGCAGCGGCGTTGCCCGACTACATGGTGCCGAGCGTCATCGTCGCGATGCCGCAGGGGCTGCCGCTGAACGCCAACGGCAAGGTCGACCGGCAGGCGCTGCCACCACCCGAAGCGGCGGAGCAGCGCGCCCACGTGCCGCCGCAGGGCGCCACCGAAACCGCGCTGGCGGGTCTGTGGGCGCAGGTGCTGGGGCTGTCGCGCGTGGGACGCGGCGACAACTTCTTCGAGCTCGGTGGGCATTCGCTCGCGGTGCTCAAGCTGCGCCAGCAGGTCAAGGCGCAGATGGGCATCGACCTGCCGCTGCAGCGCTACTTCGAACTGCCCGACCTGGCGGCGTGCGCGCAGGCGCTCGACGCGCAAGGGCCGGCGCAGGCGCAGCAGGCCGCGCAGGCCGAGAGCGATCTCGATCGCATGGATGCATTGTTGGAAAGTCTGGGGGGTTGAGTGAGCAGTAGCACGAACAGCAGCAGCAGCGAACGCGGCAGGGCCATCGCCCAGCGGCTGGCGGGTTTGCCACCGGCGCGGCAAAAGGAATTCATCGCCGCGCTTCGTGCGCAGGGCATCGATTTCGGTCGCCTGCCGATCGTGCCCGACCCGGCCGCCGTGCCCGGTGCGCCGCGGCCCGCCTCGTACGCGCAGGCGCGCCAGTGGTTCCTCTGGCAGATGGACCCCGAAAGCACGGCGCAGCACATCACGGCCGCGCTTACGCTGCACGGCGCGCTCGACCATGCGGCGCTGCGCGCGAGCCTGCAGGCGCTGGTGGCGCGGCATCCGTCGCTGCGCACGCGCTTCGGCGTGAGCGACGACGGCGTGCCGCAGCAGACGGTCTCGCCCGAGGCGGTGCTCGACCTGCGTGAAGCCGACCTGCGCGCCCACCCCGCGCAGGTGCGCGACGAGGCTGCGCGCCTCGTGCGCACGCCCTTCGACTTGGCGCGCGGCCCGCTGTTGCGCGTGGGCCTGCTGCGCACCGGCGAGACCGCGAACCTGCTGGTGCTGGTGATGCACCACATCGTGTCCGACGGCTGGTCGATGCAGCTTCTGGTCGACGACTTCGGCGCGCTGTACCAGGCGCACCGTCAAGGGAACGACGCCGCCGTGCCGGCCGCGCCGGCGCTGCAGTACGCCGACTACGCGGCCTGGCAGCGCCACTGGCTCGAAGCAGGCGAGGGCGAACGCCAGCTCGCCTACTGGACCGAACGCCTGGGCGGCGAACAGCCGCTGCTGCAACTGCCCGCCGACCGCGCGCGTCCGCCGCAAGGGCCGTATCTGGCCGCGCGCCATCGGCTCGACCTGCCGGATGAGTTGACGCAGGCGCTGCGCCGCCGCGCGAGCGCCGAGGGCGCGACGCTCTTCATGGTGCTGCTGGCCGGCTTCCAGGCGCTGCTGCACCGCTACACGGGCCAGGGCGACATCCGGCTCGGCGTGCCCGTGGCCAACCGCGACCGGCCCGAGACGGCCGGCATCCTCGGCCTGTTCGTCAACACGCAGGTGCTGCGCGCCGAGCTGGCCGGCCACACCACGCTGGCCCAGGCGTTGGCACAGGCGCGCGAGGCGGCGCTGGGCGCACAGGCGCACCAGGACCTGCCGTTCGAGCAGCTGGTCGAGGCGCTGCAGCCCGAGCGCAGCCTGAGCCACCCGCCACTGTTCCAGGTGATCTTCAACCACCGGCAGCAGGACCTGGGCGCGCTCGACCGGCTTGAAGGCCTGCGCATCGAACCCTGCGAACTCGATGAACAGGCGGCGCCTTTCGAACTCGCGCTCGACACGCTGGAGCAGGCCGACGGCACGCTCGGCCTGAGCTTCACCTACGCCCGCGCGATCTTCGAGCCCGCCACCATCGAGCGCATGGCCGCGCACTACGTCGCGGTGCTGCGCCAGCTGGCCGACGACCCGTCGCGCACGCTGCGCGAGGTGGCGCTGCTCGGTCCGCAGGAGCACGCCCAGCTGCGTGAATGGGGCGAGGGCCGGGACACGGCCTGGGACGAGGTGCCCGTGCACCGCCTCGTCGAGCGCCAGGCCGCGCTGCGACCCGAAGCCACGGCGCTGATCGTCGACGGCGTGCCGATGCGCTTCCGCGATTTCGACCGGCGTGCCAACCGGCTCGCGCATGCCCTCATCGCGCAGGGCGTGCGACCCGAGGACCGCATCGGCCTCGCGGTGGAGCGCTCGCCCGAGATGGTGGTGGCGCTGCTCGGCGTGCTGAAGGCGGGCGCGGCCTATGTGCCGCTCGACCCCGACTACCCGTCCGACCGGCTCGACTTCATGGCGACCGACAGCGGCGTGCGGCTGCTGCTCACGCAGGCGCGCGTGCGCGAGCGGCTGGGCGCATCGATGAAGGCGCTGCCCGCGCTGCTGCTCGATGGCGGCGTGCTCGACAGCGGGCCCGAAGACGCACCCGATGTCGCGGTGCATCCCGAGCACCTGGCCTACGTGATCTACACCTCGGGCTCCACCGGCCAGCCCAAGGGCGTGGCCGTGGCGCATGGCCCGCTGAGCATGCACATCCAGACCATCGGCCGCGCCTACGGCATGACGCCGGAGGACCGCGAGCTGCAGTTCGCGTCGATCAACTTCGATGGCGCGCACGAGCGCATCTGGACGCCGCTGGCCTTCGGCGCCACGCTGATGCCGCGCAGCCAGGAGCTGTGGACCGTGCACCGCAGCCGTGAAGAGATGCGCCGCCACGGCATCACGGTGGCCTGCTTCACGCCAGGCTACCTGCAGCAGATGGCCGACGAACTCGGCGAAGAAGGGCGCGTGCCCACGCTGCGCTCGTACACCGTCGGCGGCGAAGCCATGGGCCGCGTGGCCTGCGAGCGCGTGATGCAGACCTTGCAGCCGCCGCGCCTCATCAATGGCTATGGCCCGACCGAGACGGTGATCACGCCGACCATCGCCAAGGCCTATGCCGGCACCGCCTTCGACGCGGCCTACCTGCCCATCGGCGCGCCCGTGGGCGACCGCCGCGCCGTGGTGCTCGACACCGACATGAACCTGGTGCCGCCCGGCATGGCCGGCGAGCTGTACCTCGGCGGTTCGGGGCTGGCGCGCGGCTACCTGAACCGCGCCGGCCTGAGCGCCGAGCGCTTCGTGGCCGACCCTTTCGATGCGAACGGCGGGCGCCTGTACCGCACGGGCGACCTCGTGCGCTGGCGCGCCGACGGGCAGCTTGAGTACCTGGGGCGGCTCGATCACCAGGTGAAGGTGCGGGGTTTCCGCATCGAGCTCGGCGAGGTCGAGGCGCGGCTGCGCGCGCAGCCCGGCGTGCGCGAGGCCGTGGTGGTCGCGCGCGAGCGTGCAGGCGGTGCGTTGCTGCTGGCCTACGTGTCGAGCCTCGACGCGCAGCGCCCGGTCGAGGCCTTCACGCTGCGCGACGGCTTGGCGCAGGTGCTGCCCGAGTACATGGTGCCGTCGGCGATCACGGTGCTCGCGGCGCTGCCGCTGAACGCCAACGGCAAGGTCGACCGCGCCGCGCTGCCCGAGCCCGTGTTCGCTGCTACAGCCGACAGTTGGGAAGCGCCGCAGGGCGCGGCCGAGGAGGCGATGGCCGCCGTGTGGGCCGAGGTGCTGGGCGCGCCGCGCGTGGGCCGCAACGACAACTTCTTCGAACTCGGCGGCCATTCGCTGCTGGCCATGCAGCTGCTCGAGCGGCTGCGTCGCCAGGGCTTCGGTGCGCAAGTGCGCACGCTGTTCCAGAACCCGCGCTTCGTCGACTTCGCACGCGCCACGCTGGAGGCCGGTGCCTCGTCGCGCCCGGCGCCGGTAGTGCCCGACAACGCGATTCCCGACGGCTGCACTTTGCTCACGCCGCAGATGCTGCCGCTGGTGACGCTCGACGATGCGCAGCTGCGCCGCATCGAAGCCGCGGTGCCCGGCGGCGCGGCCAACATCCAGGACATCTACTCGCTCGCGCCGCTGCAGGAAGGCCTGCTGTTCCATCACCTGATGCAGGCCGAGGGCGACGTCTATGTGCAGTCGCTGCAGATGCGCTTCGACAGCGAGGCCCGGCTCCATGCGTTCATGGACTGCCTGAACCGCGTCATCGCGCGCCACGACATGCTGCGCACGGCGGTGCTATGGGAAGGGCTGGCGGAGCCGGTGCAGGTGGTGCACCGCCATGCACCCGCCAAGATCGAATGGCTGGCTATCGACGCCGCCGCGGGCGATGTCGCCGCGCAACTCGAAGCCCATGTGCGCCCCGGCCACTACCGCCTCGACGTGCGCCGCGCGCCCATGCTGCGCGCCATTGCCGCGCACGACGCCGCGGGCGGTGGCTGGCTGCTGCAGTTGCCGAGCCACCACCTGGCGCTCGACCATGTGTCGCGCGACCTGCTGGTCGAGGAGATCACGCTGCTGCTGCAGGGCCGCGCGGATGCGCTGCCCGCGCCCGTGCCGTTCCGCAGTTTTGTCGCGCAGGCACGGCTCGGTGCCGATGTGGCCGAGCAGGAGACTTTCTTTCGCCGCATGCTCGGCGACGTGCGCGAACCGACCGCACCCTTCGATCTGTTCGATGCGCGCGGCGACGGCATGGCCGTCGAAGAAGCGCACCTCGAACTCGATGCGGCGCTGGCGCAGGCTGTGCGCACGCAGGCGCAGCGCAGCGGCGTGAGTGCGGCCACGCTGTTCCACCTGGCGTGGGCGCTGGTGCTGGCCAAGACCACGGGCAAGGACGACGTGGTGTTCGGCACCGTGCTGTTCGGCCGGCTCGCAGGCGGCGAGGGCGCGGGGCGCGCGCTCGGCATGATGATCAACACGCTGCCGCTGCGCGTGACGCTGGGCCGCAGCCACGCGCTGGCCTGCGTGCGCCAGACCCACGCCGCGCTGGCCGGCCTGCTGCACCACGAGCACGCGAGCCTGTCGCTCGCGCAGCGCTGCAGCGCAGTGCCCAAGGGCACGCCGCTGTTCTCGACGCTGCTGAACTACCGCTATGTGGCGCAGGCGCCCGATGTGGGTGCCGATGCCGGCGGCTGGGAAGGCATCGAGACGCTCGGCGCGCAGGAGCGTTCGAACTACGCCTTCGCGCTGTCGGTGAACGAACGCGCCGACGGCTTCGCACTGACCGCGCAGGTCGATGCGGCGGTGGGCGCCGCGCGCGTGTGCCAGTACATGCACGACGCGGTGCGCCGCGTGGCCGACGACCTAGCGCAGGCGGCCACGCACCCGGTCGCGGCCTTCGACCTGCACACCGCCGACGAGGCGCAGCGCCTGCAGGCCTGGGGCGAGAACACGCCCGCCTACCAAGACACCGCACCGGTGCACGTGCTGGTCGCACGCCAGGCCGCGCTGCGGCCCGAGGCCACGGCGCTGATCTTCGGCGACCGCACGTTGAGCTACGCCGCGCTCGAAGCGCGCGCCAACCGGCTGGCGCACCACCTCGTGCGCGCGGGCGTGCGGCCCGAAGTGCGCGTGGGTCTCGCGGTGCGGCGCTCGGCCGACATGGTCGTGGCGTTGCTCGCGATCCTGAAAGCGGGCGGCGCCTACGTGCCGCTCGACCCGGCGTATCCGCCGCAGCGCCTGGCCTACATGGTGGAAGACAGCGGCGTCGCGCTGCTGCTGGCCGACGACGCCGTGGTGCTGGACCGCATCGGCCTGCCCGGTGTGAAGGCCCTGACGCTCGATACGCTCGACCTGTCGAACGGCCCGTCGCACGACCCCGGCGTGGCGGTGCACCGCGACCACCTGGCCTACGTGATCTACACCTCGGGCTCGACCGGCAAGCCCAAGGGCGTGGCCGTGGCGCACGGCCCGCTGGCCATGCACGTGCAGTCCATCGGCGAGGCCTACGGCATGACGCCGGACGACCGCGAGCTGCAGTTCGCATCGATCAACTTCGACGGCGCACACGAGCGCACCTGGGTGCCGCTGGCCTTCGGCGCGGCGCTGATGCCGCGCGACGAAGAGGTCTGGCCGGTGGAGCGCACCTGCGCCGAAATCGCGCGCCACGGCATCACGATTGCCTGCTTCACGCCCGGCTACCTGCACCAGATGGCCGAGCTGATGGGCGAGGCCGCGAGCCGGCTGCCGATTCGCTCCTACACCGTGGGCGGCGAGGCGATGCCGCGCACCAGCTTCGCGCTGGTGCAGTCGGTGCTGAAGCCGCCGCGCATCGTCAACGGCTATGGGCCGACCGAGACGGTGATCACGCCGATGATCGCCAAGGCCGCGCCGGGCGAAGGCTTCGACGCGGCCTACATGCCCATCGGCCGCCTCGTCGGCGACCGCACGGCCTACGTGCTCGACGGCGCCATGAACCAGGTGCCGCCCGGCGTGGCCGGCGAGCTGTACCTCGGCGGCGACGGCCTGGCGCGCGGCTATCTGCAGCGCGCGGGCCTGAGCGCCGAACGCTTCGTGGCCGACCCCTTCGGCGCGCCGGGCGGCCGGCTCTATCGCACGGGCGACCTCGTGCGCTGGGAGGCCGACGGGCAGATGGCCTACCTGGGGCGCATCGACCACCAGGTGAAGATCCGCGGCTTTCGCATCGAGCTCGGCGAGATCGAGGCGCAGCTGCTGGCGCTGCCGCAGGTGCGCGAGGCCGTGGTCGTCGCCAGCCAGGGCGCGGG
The DNA here is from genome assembly GCF_059416405.1 of Variovorax sp. GW821-FHT09D04. NCBI lineage: Bacteria > Pseudomonadati > Pseudomonadota > Betaproteobacteria > Burkholderiales > Comamonadaceae > Variovorax > Variovorax sp. GW821-FHT09D04. The sequence continues at coordinate 193,002 of NZ_JBWKPA010000001.1, read as the reverse complement.
CGGCGCGCGGCTGGTGGCGTATGTGTCGCCGCTGGCGGGCGAGCGCATCGAGCCTTCGCAACTGCGTGCCGGCCTCACAGCACTGCTGCCCGAGCACATGGTGCCGGCGGCCATCGTCGTGCTCGACACGCTGCCGCTGAACATGAGCGGCAAGGTCGATCGCCATGTGCTGCCGGCGCCGGTGTTCGCCGGCGGCGACGGCTACGACGCGCCGCGCGGCAGCGCCGAGCAGGCGCTCGCGCGCATCTGGTCCGAGGTGCTGGGCGTGGCACGCGTGGGCCGCGACGACAACTTCTTCGAACTCGGCGGCGATTCGCTGCTGAGCCTGAAGGTGATGGCGCAGGCACGGCGACTGGGTCTGCCGGCGCTCGACCTGAAGCTGCACGACTTCCTGCGCGCGCCGACCATCGCGGGGCTGCTGGGCGGGCGTGCCGAGGCGCCGTCGCTGGTCGCGCTGAATGCCGTGGTGCCCGGTGCGGCGCCGCTGTTCTGCCTGCACGCCGCGCTGGGCACGGTGTACGACTACGCGCCGCTGGCGCGTCGCCTGCAGGGCGTGCGCACTGTGTACGGCCTGCCGTGCCGCATGCTCGCCGACCCCGCGCACCGCGACGTGTCGCTGGCGCGCATGGCCGACGACTACGCCCGCATGCTCCGTGGCGTGCAGCCGCAGGGGCCGTACCACCTGCTGGGCTGGTCGCTCGGCGGCGCGCTCGCGGCGGCCGTGGCCGCGCGGCTCGAAGCCGAAGGGCAGGCCGTGGCGTTCCTCGGCCTGGTCGATCCTTACGTGCCCGAGCCCGACGCGCCCCTGCAGACGGTGGACGACGACGGCCGCCGCGACTTCGCCGACTTCGTCGCCTCGGCCTGGCCGGCGGCGCGCCTGGACGGGCTGCTGGACATCGACGACTTCGTCTGCGACGAGGCGACGGTGGCTGCGCTGATCGCCCAGGCGCGTGCCAAGGCGCAGGCCCGTGGCGATGCGCTGGAGATGCCGGCGCACGCGAACCTGCCCGACGACGAGCTGGCCCGCATCTTCCTCGTGAGCCAGCAGCTGAAGGCGATCGAGACCGAGGCGCTCGTGCCGCTGCGTTGCCACGCCGAGTGCTGGTGGATCGCGCGGCGCCCGGCGGCGGACCGCGCCGCGCTCGCGCTACAGCTGGGGCGGCCGGATCTCGCGAGCACTGCGGCGCTCGACGAGGACCACCACGCGATCCTGCGTAGCCCGGTGTTGTTGACGCAACTGGCCGAGCGACTGGGCGAAGCCGAAGCCCTCGCGGCCTGACGCCCGGGCATAAAAAAACGCACGACCCGGAAGCCGGGTCGTGCGTCAAGGGCACCCTTCTGCCGGTGCCGCCCTATTTCATTTCGTTGGTGCGTGTCAGAGCTTGTAGCTGAGCTTCAGCCAGGCGTTGCGCGGGTTGCCCTGCGTGTAGCCGTTGTAGGCGCCCAGGCCGTTGTAGTAGCGCTTGTCGCCCAGGTTCTCGATGTGCAGCGAGGCGCTCAGGCGGTTGTTGATGTCGTAGCGCGCCATCAGGCCGAACAGCGTCAGGCCGCCTTGCGAGGCGCGGCCCAGTTCGTTGAACTCGTCGTAGTAGATGCCGCTCTGGTAGCTCACGCTGCCGCCGACGGTGAGCTTGCTCCACTCGCCCGGCAGGCGGTAGCTGGTGGCCACCCGGAACAGGCGGCGCGGGTACTGCGGGTTCAGCAGCACGCCGTCGGCGTCGCGCTTGGCGTGGTAGGTGTAGCCCGCGAGCATCTGCAGGCCCGGCAGCACTTCGCCGGCGGCGGTGAGCTCGAAGCCCTTGCTCTTGGCGCCCTGCACCGCGCGGTACGGGATGCCGCCGTCGGGCAGCAGTGAGCCGGCGCCGGTGTCGATCACGGCCAGGTTGGTCTCGCGCGTCTTGAAGATCGCGGCGCTGGTGTTGAGCTTGCCGCCGAAGTGCTCGCCCTTCAGGCCCAGCTCGATGTTCTTGCCGCGCTGCGGCGCGATGAGCGAGTTGTTGCGGTCGCGCACCGTGTTGGGCTGGAAGATGTCGGTGTAGCTGCCGTACAGCGAGAGTTCCTTGCTCACGTCGAACACCACGCCCAGGTAGGGCGTGACCACGCCGTTCTCGCGCATCGAACTCACGCCGGTGCGCCGCCAGGTGGTCCAGTCGAGCGTGGACGCGTCGGACTTGTACCAGGTGCCGCGCGCGCCGACGATGAGCGACAGCGGCTCGGCCAGCTTCAGCCGGGTCGAGGCGTAGATGGCTTTCTCGGTGGTGTTCAGCGGCGCCGTGTACAGCGGGTACGAGAAGGAGGTCGGCTCGGGGAAGCTCTGCAGCTGGTAGAAGTTCAGCGGCCGGCGGTCGATCATGCGCGGCACGGCGCCGCGGGTGTACACGGTGGCGTCGTAGGTGTTGTAGCTCATGCCCACCACGGCCTCGTGCGTCTGGCCGAAGGCCTCGAACGGGCCCTTCAAGTGCACGTCGAGGGCCTTGTTGGCGCCTTCGGCGGGGTTCTCGCGGATGTCGATGGTGGAGGCGCCGGTGCGCGCGTTGATCGCGCGGTAGATGCTCAGGTCGCCCGAGGCGCGCTCGCGCTTGCTCTTGAGGTAGCTGGCGTCCACCTTGAGCTGCCAGCCCGCACCCAGGCGCTGGTCGAGGTTGGCGAACAGCTTGTCGCTGTACATGTCCCAGTAGCTCCACGGCGCGCTGGAGTTGAACGAGCGCGGCAGGTTGGTGCGCTGGCCGTTGCTGAAGAACAGCGGGCTCTGGCCGTAGTTGGCGCCGTCGATGGCGGTCTTCTGGTGCTCGAAGCCCACCGACAGGCGCGAGCCCGCCGCGAGGTCGACTTCGAGAATGCCGTACAGCGCGTCTTCGCTGCGCTTCTTGTTCTCGATGAAGCTCTTGCCGTCGGTGCGCGAGGCCATGAAGCGCCCGCGCACGCTGCCGTCGGCGTTGAGGGGGCCGCCCACGTCGATCTCGGCGTTGTAGCGGCTCCAGCTGCCGATGCCGCCCGAGATGTGGCCTGCGAACTCGGAGGTCGGGCGCTTGCGCACGAGGTTGATGGCGCCGCCGGGCGAGCCCACGCCGTTGAGCAGGCCGGCCGCGCCGCGGATCACCTCGACGCGGTCGTAGAAGGCGGTGCTGATCATGCTCGACTCGCCGGCCACGCTGTTGAAGCCCAGCGTGGGCACGCCGTCGATCATGGTGCTCAGGGCGAAGCCGCGCGAGGAGAAGGTCACGCGCTCGTCGTTGCGGTCGGCCACGATGCCGGGCGTCTGGCGCAGCACGTCCTCGAGGGTGACGAGGTTCTGGTCGTCGATCTGCTGGCGGCCGATGACGCTGACCGACTGCGGCGTTTCGCGCAGCGACAGGTCCATGCGCGTGGCGCCGGCGGCGGCGCGCGTGGTGTACGAGCCCGTGCCTTCGGTGGTGCCGTCGGTGGCGGCCTGCGCGGCCACGGTCACGGCCGGCAGCGTGGACGCGCCGGCCGTGCTCTGGCGCTGGATGGTGACGCGCGTGGGGCCGTTGCGCACCGCCACGAGGCCGCTGCCGGCCAGCAGCCGGTCGAGCGCCTGCTGGAAGCTCAGGCGGCCCGACACCGCCGGTGCGGCCAGGCCCGAGACCACGTCACCGGCGGCGAGTACCTGCACGCCGGTCTGGCGCGACAGTTCGTTGAGCGCGGCGCCCAGCGGCTGGGCGGGGACGTTGATGTCGCGTGCTTGTGCAGCGGCCTGGTCGGCGCCCTGGGCGGCGGCGAGGCCGCTCCAGCTGGCAAAGGCGGTTCCGAAGGCGGCGGCAAGCGCGGCGCTCAGGAGTCGGTGGCGAGGCGAGAAACGCATGGGTGAAGGCTCCAGACAAATAAATCGGTGCGGCATGAAACGGGGGCGCGCCGCAGCCGTCGATCGGATGCGGGGTGCTTCTGGATGTAAGACGTTTGAACTCGAAAAAGAGAGACAGGCCCGTGACAAGGCATCGGCCGCCGCGTCGATGCGGGCCGAAAACGAGCGGGAAAAGGGAGCGGCGCGCCGGCAGGCGCACCCGGGTCAGCGCGCCTGCAGGCGCACGCTGCCGTCGGGCCGGGCCACCGCCACCAGCGGCAGGATGGCGGGCAGTGCGTCGAGCAGGCCGGCCGAGTCGTTGGTGCGAAAGCGCCCCGAGAGCCGCATCGCGTCGATGCGGGCGTCGGCGCCGACGATGGGCGCGCTGCGGTAGCTGTTGACCGCGGCCAGCGCGTCGCCCAGCGGCGTGTTGTCGAACACCAGCCAGCCGTCGCGCCAGGCCGAGAGGGCGGCGGTGTCGGCCTGGCGCACCGGGTCGGCGTGGCCGTCGCGCACCTCGAGCATGTCGCCGGCGCGCAGGTCGACCACTTCGCCGCTGCGTTCGGTGCCGGCCTGGCGCAGCACCTGCACGCGCACATGGCCGTGCTCGACGCCCACGGTGATCGGGCCGCCGCGGTCGCGCACGGTGAAGGCGGTACCGACCACTTCGATGATCGCCTCGCGCGTGCGCACCACGAAGGGACGATCGGCGTCGGGGGCGACGTCGAAGCGGACCTCGCCGCGTGCCATGTCGATCATGCGGCGGCGGCGGTAGAGCGTGACGTCGACGGCGCTCTGGGGCGCGAGGTCGAGGCGGCTGCCGGCCGAGGCATCGGCGGCATCGGCCAGCGTGACCTTGAGCATCCGCGCGTTCGGCGTGCGGTACGTCGCCTGGAACACGGGCTGCTGCCAGTACCACTGCACGCCGCGCCCCGCGACCACGCCGGCGCCGAGCAGCCCGGCGACCGACAGCAGCATCTTGCGGCGCGAGGGGTTGCGCGGGGCCGGTGCGGGTGTGGGCTCGTCGAAGTGCGCGCGCAGGTCGTCGGCCATGCCGCCCAGGGCGTTCCAGCGCTCGCGCGCCTCGCGCACGGCGGCGGCGTGTTCGGGCGAGCGCGTGCGCCACTGGTCGAGCGCGAGCCGGGCGCTGTTGGCGGCCGGGCTCGGCGGCGCGATCTCGTCCTCGACGATGAGCGCGAGCGCGCGTTCGATCAGCCGTTCACGCGGAACGACCGCTGTGGCCGCACGGCTCATGAAAAGTCTTCGGCCAGTGCGGTGTCGAAACCGGCGTGGCTGTTCACCGCCTGCGGCTCGATCAGTTCATGGCGCAGCTCGGCGAACACGCGCGAGCAGTCGATGGTGGCGCGCAGCAGGTGCTTGGCGACCGCCATCTCGGTGATGCCCAGGCGCTGCGCGATCTCGGCGCGCGAGTGGCCGTAGGCGCGGAACAGCAGGAACACCTCGCGCCGGCGCGGCGGCAGCTGTTCCATGGTTTCCACCACGCGGCGCAGCACGCGGTGCTGGGCCACGACGTACTCGGACGAGGGGGCCGTGAGGTGCGTGCCCACGACGGCATGCGAGACGGCCCACTCCTGCGCGACCTTGCGGTGGCGCGCTTCGTCGATGCACAGGTTGCGCGCCACGCGGAACAGCAGGGCGCGCGGCGACTCGATGGCGGCGCCGTCACGCAGGCCGAGGGTGTGCGTGTACACGCGCTCGAAGCTGGACTGCGCGATGTCGGCCGCATGGTGCGGGTCGCGCAGGTCGCGCGTGAGCTGCCGGCGCAAGTCCGCGTAGTGAGACACAAGTTCCTGGACGAGGTCGCGCATCCGGTCGCCTTCTCGCAAGCATCGACAAAGGACCCCTGGGCCGATGGCTGGTGCGCGCCGGTGAACAAGGAGGCGAGGGCGCTGGCTTCGGTGACCCCGGGGATGGGGTGAATAAGAACTATTCTTATTGAGTGTAGCACCGAAGCCTTGCGTTTCCGTGGCTAGACCACGGGCGCGGCGTGGGCGGGGCGCTCCGCGGCGGGGGCCTGCGGCGCCTGCGCCGTGTGCCGCGGCGTGGCGTTCAGCAGCGCCTGGCCGATCTCGTCGGAGCGGATGGCGGTGACCGACAGCAGCGTGTCGCTCAGGCCATGGCTGGTCTCGCAGGCGCCCTGCAGGAAGATGCCCGGGCGCAGCGCCGGCGTGCCCTGCACGCGGTAGTCGCGGTCGACCGAGAAATCGCCCAGGTAGGGCGCCAGCGGTGCCAGCAGCGTGCGGTGCGCGTCGCGAGCGTAGCCGGTGGCGAGCACCACGGCGTCGTAGGCCTTGTCGTGGCGCGCACCGGTGTTCAGGTCGTGCAGCGACAGGTGGATGCCGTCTTGCGCGGCGCGCACGGCCGACACCTCGTGCCGCCGCAGGAAGCTGTGGCGCGTCGAGCCGGCCACGCGCTGGCGGTAGAACACGTTGAAGATCTGCTGGATCAGTTCCAGGTCGGGCGCGGCGTAATTGGTGTGCCAGAACTCCTCGAGCAGCTCGGCGCGCTCGTTCACCGAGCGGTTGAACACGAAGTCGGTGAAGTCGGTGTTGAAGATCTCGTTCACGAACGGGCTGTCGTCCGAGGGCTTGATGGAGCGCGCCCGCATGATCAGGTCGACCTGCGGCTTCGCCGGGTGCGACTGCAGGTCCATGAAGATCTCGGCCGCGCTCTGGCCCGCGCCCACGATGGCGATGCGGTCGGCGCCGGGGTGGCGGGCGATGGCCTCCAGGTAGGTGCTCGAATGGAACACGCGGCCGTCGTCGCGCAGGGGCTGGAAGCGCGCCGGGATGTTGGCCACGCCGCCCACGCTCACCACCAGGTTGCGCGCCAGGCGCTCGCGCACCGCGCCGTTGGCGTCGCGCGAGCGCACGCGCAGCAGCGAGACCTCGTTGCCCTTCATCTCGGGCACCACCTCGAACACGGCCTCGCCGTAGGCGCAGCGGTCTTCGAACTGCGCCGCGGCCCAGCCGAGGTAGTCGTTGAACTCGTGGCGGCTCGGGAAGAAGCTCTTGAGGTTGATGAAGTCCTGCAGGCGCTCCTTCTCATGCAGGTAGTTCAAAAAGGTGAAGCGGCTCGACGGATTGCGCAGCGTGGCCAGGTCCTTCAGGAACGAGATTTGCATGTGCGCGTTGTCCAGCAGCATGTTGCGGTGCCAGACGAAGCCCGGCTGCTTCTCGATGAACAGCGCATCGACGAAGTGGCCCTTCTGGCGCTTCTCGTCGAGCGCGATGGCCAGTGCGATGTTGGACGGGCCGAAGCCGACGCCGATCAGGTCATGGATTTGCATGGATGTCCTCCAGGGATGGCTCGTGTCGACGAGCCGGGGCCGGCGAAGCGGCGGTGGGGTCGGCGCGCGGAATCCACAGCGCCTCGCCGAAGAAACGCTCGCGCCACAGCACGCCCAGCAGGGCGCGCTTGTGCGGAAAGTCGAACTCCTTCACATGGGCGTAGCCGCAGCGGCCCAGGCTCCGGATCATTTTTTCGTTGTCGGCGCGCGGCTCGATCACCAGGCGCTGCGTGCGCGGGTCGTCCAGGAACAGGTAGTGCGACACCGACGGCATCCAGGCCGTGAGAAAGGGCTTGCCGCGAAAGCGCGCCTCGCCCACCAGCGCATGCCAGCCGCGGTCGTGGTCGGCCGCGTCGTAGAAGGGCGCGATGCGGTCTTCCTTCGCCCAGTAGGCCTCGAAGTAGCCGAAGGCCTCGCCATCGAAGCGGCCGACGAGACCGGTCACGCGCGGGTCGGCCGCGATGCCTTCCAGGTACTGGCGGTGGCGCGCGAGGTCGCCTTCCTCTTCCCAGAAATGGGCGACCACGGGGTCGTTCATCCAGCGGTGGAAGGCGGGGAGGTCGCGTTCGATGTCGACCGTGTCGAGCGTGAGCGTCTTACCCAACCACGGGATGTGGCGGCGGTACACGGTGCCTTGCGGCTTGGCGGGGCGCAGCGGATGGCGCTTGCCCTGCGTGACGACGAAGCGCTGCGCGAAAGGCTCGCGCGGCTGCGGTAGCCAGGCGCGCGGCCATTGCCAGAAGGCTTCGCGCGCGACCGTGGGCAGCGCGCCCTCGGCCGGCGTGACGATGCCCGCGTCCACCAGCCGCGTGCCGGTCGGCAGCGGCGATTGCAGCGCGAGCTGCCGCGCGGCCGGGTGGCGCTGAAAGGCCGCCTCGATCGCCGCCAGCAGGTGCGCTTCGTCAGGCTCGCCCGCGCAGGCGCCCAGCCATTCGAGGCGCGGCGTGCCGGGCTGCGCGCGCAGGGCCCAGGTGCTGCCGTGGCGGTCGCCGTCGAGCGGTGTCACCTTGAGCGCGGTGCCTTCCAGCCGGACGTCCAGCACCCGGCCTTCGGGATGCGCGTGAAAGCGCCATGCAGTGTCGTGGGCGGCCAAGGAAAACCTCCGTCGTGTGGTCGATGTGGGATGTAGAAGGAAGACGCGGGCTGCGGCCGGATGTTTAGTCGGCGGTGCTTGCACAGCGCTCCCGCTCGAACTCGGGCGAGAGCGGACACGCGCCGCAGTAGCCCAGCCGCGGCACGAGGTAGTAGAGGCAGCACTGGCGGTGCAGCGTGACGGGCGGCGCGCTGCGGTCGGCCACGCGCACGCCGCGGCGCGCGGGCATGAACATCGGGTTGTCGCGCGCCTCGCCGCACGGTTGTGGCCAGGTCGGGCGGTGCAGCAGGTGCTCGAGGTCGGCGGTCACGGCCGGCGCCTGGCCGCTCATGCGCAGGCCTTCTTCCAGCACCGGCTCGAGGTAGCGCACGGCGTTGCCCCAGAGGATCTTGGGCGCCAGCCGCGTGAGCTGCGTCAGCCGCGTGAACAAGGGCGTCAGGTGCGTCCACAGCAGCACGTCGTAGCGCGCGGCCGTGTCGGTGCCGGGGCACGGCGTGCCGAGCTCGACGATGTGGAAGCACTCCGGGTCGCCGTCTGCGTCGTCGAGGCTGACCCAGACCTGCTCGGGCCCGATCGGAAAGCCGTGCTGCAGCAGGCTCGCCGCGGCGGCCACGGGCGGCAGCAGCGCGTGCAGGTAGTTCATGCTCCAGGCGGACGCGACCGCGCGCAGGTCGCGCTCCGGCATGTTCAGCGTGCGCGCCTTCAGGCGCAGCAGCGCCAGCAGGCGCGGCGGATCGGCCAGCAGGTCGGCCACGCGCACGGCGTCGGGCGGTGGGTGCGGGGCGCAGGCCAGCGTTTCGCCGTAGGGCGCCCACTCGCCCTGGAAGATCGGCGCGAGCAGCGGGATCACGGGGCGAGGCCGAAGGTGGCGTGAAGAAGAAGACGCACAGGCATGCAGCAGAAGACGCGCCGGCGAGCCGGAAATTTAGTCCGCGCAGGCCCCGCGCCTAAACAGCCTGCCCCACGGAGCGTCTACTCACTCATCGACAGCAGTGCAGGCGTGCGAATCCCCATGAGCTTCCCGAGACACCGTCCCTCCGATCCGGCCTTCAGCATGGCCTGGCGGCTTTTTCGCGAGCTGCACGACGCACCGTCGCCCGAGCGCGCCGAACAGCTCGTGGCCTGGCTCGGCCAGGACCCGGGCCACGTGCGCGCGCTCGACGAGGCCCTGACGCTGTGGGCGCTGGCCGGCGCCTCGGTGGTGGAGGCCGCGCGCGAGGCGGGCGCGCAGCCGCTGCTGCAATAGGCGCCGCGTCTTCCTGCTAAACAAGCAGGCGCGCCGAACGTCATTGCAGGGAGCCCGTCTCCCTTTGCAACGAACCGTCCGCCGCATGAACCTCACACCCGCCAGCGCCCCCGCGTCCGAACTCGTCCGGCTGTTGCGGCCCTACTTCCCGTGGATCGCGCTGTCGACCGTGACCGGCATCGGCGCGGGCATCGCGACCGTCGCGCTGCTGGCGACCATCAACGAGGTGCTGCATCGCCCCGGCGGCCTGGCCGGCGGGCTGCTGCTGACCTTCATCGGCCTGTGCGTGGTGGCGCTGGTCGGCCGCGCCACCTCCGACATGTCGAACAACGTGGTCGGCCAGCGGCTCGTGGCGCAAGTGCGCAAGAGCCTGGCGCTGAAGATCCTCGCCGCGCCGATCGATGCGCTCGAGCGTTACCGCATGCACCGCCTGATGCCCGTGCTCACGCAGGACGTCGACATGATCAGCGACGTGGCCTTCATGCTGGCCTCGACCATGATCGCGCTGGCCGTCTCCTTCGGCTGCCTGGGTTACCTGGCGTGGCTCTCGCCGCCGTTGTTCGGCCTGCTGCTGGTGGCGCTGCTGGTGGGCATCACCGTGCAGAGCCTGGCGCATGCGCGCGGCATCTCGGGCTTCTTCAAGGCGCGCGAGCAGGAAGAGGCGCTGCACAAGGCCTACCGCGGCATCAGCGAAGGCGCGAAGGAGCTGCGCATGCACCGCGCGCGCCGCGCCAAGGTGTACGAGCAGCAGGTGGCGCACACGGTGGAACGCATCCACGACATCAACCGCCGCGCCATCAACATCTTCGTGCTCGCCTCGTCCTTCGGTTCGGCGCTGTTCTTCCTGCTGATTGCGCTCATCCTCGGCTGGGCCGCGTTCCGCGACACCGCGCCGGTCGTGCTCAGCGGCTTCGTGCTGGTGCTGTTGTTTTTGAAGGGGCCGCTCGACCAGGTGGTGGCGGCGCTGCCGCACCTGGGGCGCGCGAAGGTGGCCTTCGAGCGCATCGGCGACCTGTCGGCCCGCTTCGCCACGCCCGAACCGCACCTGGACCTGCACGCGCCGCCCGCCACGCCGGTGCTGCACGACGCCATCGAGCTGCGCGGCGCGCGCTATGCGTTCCCGGCGGTGGAGGGCGCGGAGCCCTTCGTGCTCGGCCCGGTCGATTTGCGCATCGGCCGCCGCGAGATCGTCTTCATCGTCGGCGACAACGGCTCGGGCAAGACCACGCTCATCAAGCTGTTGCTCGGCCTTTACGCACCGGTGTCGGGCGAGCTGCTGCTCGACGGCAAGCCCGTGACGCCGCAGACGCGCGACGACTACCGCCAGCTCTTCACCACCGTGTTCTCCGACTTCTACCTGTTCGAAGACCTCGTGGCCGGCGAAGAGGGCGGCCACCAGGCGCTGCCCGAAACCGCCATGCCCTACCTGCAACGGCTGGAGATCGCGCACAAGGTGTCGGTGAAAGACGGCGCCTTCAGCACCACCGACCTCTCGACCGGCCAGCGCAAGCGGCTGGCGCTGGTGCACGCGTACCTCGAAGGCCGGCCGGTGCTGGTGTTCGACGAATGGGCCGCCGACCAGGACCCGGCCTTTCGTCACCTGTTCTACACCGAGCTGCTGCCCGAGCTGCGCGCCAAGGGGCACTCGCTGGTGGTCATCTCGCACGACGACCGCTACTTTCATGTGGCCGACCGCATCGTCCACATGAAGGCCGGGCGCATCGCGCAGGCCACCGAGGCGCCGGCACCGAGCCTCGCGGCTTGACCCGTTCGCGAAGCGGGTGCTAGTGTGGGGTTCGCTTCGAACGAACCTCCACAACAGAAAGAACAGGCTTCCTCATGCACCTTCGCTCCACCCCGCGTTCATGGACGCGCGCCGCCTGCCAGGGCGCCGTGCTGGCCAGTGCCTTGCTCGCCGTCAACGCCATGGCCCAGAAGCCGCACCAGGGCGTGCTCGACGCCGCCACGCAGCAAAAGGACGAGACGCTGCAGCTGCTGGAGCGCATGGTCAACATCGACTCCGGCTCGACCAACACCGAAGGGCTGGCCAAGGTGCGCGAGATGGTCGCGGACGAACTGCGCAAGCTCGACGCGCGCATCGAGAGCTTTCCCGCCGAGCCGCACCCGGGCACCAACCTGGTCGCGACGCTGACCGGCCAGGGCAAGAAGAAGATCCTCATCCTGGCCCACATCGACACCGTGTTCAAGGACGGCACGGCCGCGGCCAAGCCCTTCTACATCAAGGACGGCCGCGCCTACGGCCCCGGCGTGATGGACAACAAGGGCGGCGTCGTGGCCGGCCTGCAGGCGCTGAAGATCCTGCAGAAGATCGGCTTCAAGGACTACGGCCAGATCACCTTTCTGATCGACACCAACGAAGAGACGGGCTCGGTCGGCACCAGCGCGCTCATCGAGCGCGTGGCCAAGCAGCACGACGTGGCGCTGAACCTCGAGCCGGGTCGCCCGGCCGACGGCCTCGTGGTCGAGCGCAAGGGCTCGGCCACGGCGCTCATCGAGGTGAAGGGGCTCGCGTCGCACGCGGGCGTCGCGCCCGAAGCGGGCCGCAACGCGGCGATGGAAGTCGCGCACCAGGTGCTGCAACTGTCGAAGGTGGCAGATGCGGCGAAGAAGACCACGGTCAACTTCACGGTGCTCACGGCCAACGGACCGACCAACGTGATCCCCGCCTCGGCCAGCGCCAAGGGCGACGTGCGCGCCGCCACGCCCGAGGAGCTCGACCGCGTCGAGAAGGACCTCACGCGCATCGCGCAGAACAAGCTCATCCCCGAGACCGAGGTGCGCGTGCGCCTCGTGCGCGGCCTGCCGCCGATGCCGCGCTCGCCCGCATCGGACAAGCTGGTGCGCATGGCCGAGGGCATCTACGGCGAGATCGGCAAGAAGCTCACCATCGAGAGCAGCGGCGGCGCCGCCGACGCCAGCCTCGTGGCCGGTGTCGGCGTGCCCGTGCTCGACGGCTTCGGCATCGTGGGCGGCGGCATCCACACGCCGGAAGAATACGCCGAGGTCGAGAGCGTGGTGCCGCGGCTTTATCTGCTGTCGCGGATGCTCATGGACCTGAGCGCGAACTAGGGGCTGTTGCCGGGGCCTCAGCCCCGCTTCGGAATGCCCAGGCCCTTCACCACCGCCGGCCGCGCCACGAAGGCCTCGAGCACGCGCGCCACGTTCTTGAACTCGCTGAAGCCCACGAGGTCGCCGGCCTCGTAGAAGCCGATCAGGTTGCGCACCCACGGGAAGGTGGCGATGTCGGCGATGGTGTAGCTGTCGCCCATGATCCAGGTGCGGTCGGCAAGGTGCTTGTCGAGCACGCCGAGCAGGCGCTTCGATTCGGCCACGTAGCGGTCGCGCGGGCGCTTGTCTTCGTAGTCCTTGCCGGCGAACTTGTTGAAGAAGCCGAGCTGGCCGAACATCGGGCCGATGCCGCCCATCTGGAACATCACCCACTGGATGGTCTCGTAGCGGGCCGCCGCATCCTTTGGAATGAACTGGCCGGTCTTTTCTGCGATGTACAGCAGGATCGCGCCCGATTCGAACAGCGCCAGCGGCTGGCCGCCCGGGCCGTTCGGGTCGAGGATGGCGGGGATCTTGTTGTTCGGGTTGAGCGACAGGAACTCCGGCGACATCTGGTCCTGGGTCTCGAAGCTTACGAGGTGCGGCTCGTAGGGCAGGCCGGTTTCTTCCAGCAGGATCGTCACCTTCACGCCGTTGGGCGTGGGCAGCGAGTACAGCTGCAGGCGCTCGGGGTGCTGCGCGGGCCATTTCTTCGTGATTGGGAAGTGCGAGAGATCGGTCATGGGGAAAGTCCTTGGAATAGGGGCGACAACGGCGAGCGCCGGATTCTGCACGGCTCAGGCGGGCGGTGTGCGCGCATGGCCTTGCAGGCGCAGCAGCACCTCGCGGCCGAGTTCGTCGACCACGTCCTGCGCGGGCCGCCGGCTGCTGCGCACGAGGTTCAGCAGCACGTGCGCGACGCCGGCGTCTTCCATGCGGTCGAGGTAGTCGACGAGCGCATGGCGTCCGGCGCGCAGGCCGAGTTCGATGGGCTCGGCGGGCGCGTCGGCATCGTCCAGCAGGTCGAGCTGCAACGACTGAACGAAGGGCTTGGGCTCGCCGCCCGCACGTTCGCGCAGCGCGGTCTGCCACAGGCCGATGCGGCCCTGCTGGCGCGCTTCGTCGCGGTGGTAGGTGGCCCAGCCGTCGGCGTGGGCGGCGGTCCATTGCAGCGACTGGCGCGCCGAGCCCACCACCAGCATGCCGATGCGCGCGGCGGGCGCCGCCATGAGGTCGTGGCCGCCGGTGGCTTCGTGCAGCGCGGCGCGCTCGTGCGCATCGGGCGAGAGCGCCGAGCGCACGAGGTTCCAGCGTTCGCGGAAGACGTCGCCGCGCAGCGCGATGTCCTGCTGGAAGATGGCGAACTCCGCCTCGCGGTCGCCCGAGCCCAGCCCGAGGATGAAGCGGTCGTTCGACAGGCGGTTGAGCGAGAGCGCGGCCTTGGCCACGTGCAGCGGATGGCGCAGCGGCAGCACCGCGGCGGCGGTGCCGAGCGCGATGCGCTGCGTGGCGGCGGCCAGCGCGGTGAGCCAGACGAAGGGCTCGTCGAGCACCGCGGTCTCTTCGCCCTGCGGCACCATCACGGGCACGTCGCGCGTCCACAGCGCGGCAAAGCCGAGCGTGTCGGCCAGCCGGGCCAGTTGCAGTTCGGACGCGGGGTCGGCCATCGCGCCGTGCGGGCGCGCCAGCGGCGTCATCAAGCCCAGGGTGAGGCGCCCGGCGAGCAGCGTCTGCCGGTAGGCGGTGTTGAAGGGCGCCATGGCGGCGTCAGGCGCGCCGCTTGCGGGAGGCCGGCGCGGCGGGTGCAGCGAACAGCCGCTCGATCGACTGCCGCACGTCGGCCTGCATGTCGGCGATGGCCTTGGTGTCGCCCGAGAGGTGCTTGAGCAGCGCCTGCAAGAACAGCCCGTCGAAGAGGGCGTAGCAGGCCGAGGGCGGCAGGCCGGGGGCTTGCCCCGAGAGTTCGGCGAAGCGGCTCATGATGCGCCAGATCATGTCTTCGAGGCTCTTGTCGATCTGCACCACGTCGTCGTGGAAGGCCGCTTCGAACAGCGCCTGCGAACGCAGGTCGTACCAGAGCCGGTGCACGTGGCCTTCTCCCAGCAGCGTGTCGCCCAGGCTCTGCAGGAAGCCTTCCATGAGCTCGTCATACGTGGTGGCGGTGTCGACGGCGTGGTCGTAGCGCGTGACGCAGCGCGCCTTGTACTGCTTGACGCTGCAGACGATGAGGTCGACCTTGTCGCTGAAGTAGTAGTGCAGCACGCCATGCGAGAACTCGGAGTTCTGCGCAATTTCGCGCAGGCTGGTGCGCGCGTAGCCGAGCGTGGCCAGCGTGGTGAGGGCGGCTTCGCCGAGCTCGGCGCGGCGCTGCTCGAACTTGTCGGCCGGTGCCTTCTGCACCCGTCCGGCGTGCTTCTTTACCCGTGAATGAGTGGTCATTTCTAGCCAGGCCGCAGAGTGCCGGCCGCTGTGTTTCCTGGTGATTGCAAACCATAGCACGCGGCGTGGGAAATCCCTCGTGCGTGCATTCCAGAGGCATTTTACGAAATTTGGGCAGTCGTCAAAAAAATTCTTGACACTCGTCAAGTCGATTCCTAGCATGACCGCTCCATCTCATACACATATCCACAGGAGACAAGTGATGGCCAAGTTCGACTTGACGGGGCGCAAGGCCCTGGTGACAGGGGGTGCGCGCGGCATCGGCGCGGGCATCGCCCAGGCGTTGGCGCAGGCGGGTGCGTCGGTGATGATCGGCGACGTGCTCGCCGATCTGGGCCGCGAGACCGCGCAGCGGCTCTCGGCCGAAGGGGCGAAGGTGGGCTTCGTCCCGCTCGACGTCACGAAGGACGGCGACTGGGCCTCTGCCACCGAGGCCACGGTGAAGGCGCTGGGCGGCTTCGACATCCTGGTCAACAACGCCGGCATCGAGATCACCTCGCTGGTGGTCAACGTCGACGGCGACGACCTGCGCCGCATGCTCGACGTGAACGTGGCCGGCACGCTGCTGGGCATGAAGCACGCCTTTCGCGCCATGCGCCCCGGCGGCAGCGCGGGCGGCGGCGGGGCGGTGGTCAACATCGCCTCGGTCGCGGCCACCATCGCCTTTCCCGCCATCGCCGGCTACTCGGCGACCAAGTCGGCGGTCGACCGCGCCACGCGCGTGGCGGCCATGGAGTCCGGCAAGCTGGGCTACGGCGTGCGCGTCAACTGCATCTACCCCGGCCTCGTGCCCACCGACATGGGCATGAAGCTCGCCAACGACATCGTGGCCGCCGGGCTTGCGCCCAGCGTCGAGGCCGCCGTGGGCGACGTCATCGGCCAGACGCCGCTGGGCCGCCTCGGCGAGATCGGCGACATGGCCGACGTGGTGGTCTTCCTCTGCTCCGACGCCGCCCGGTTCATCACCGGCGCGGGCCTCGCGGTGGACGGCGGCATGGGCATGTGAGCGATCAACCAGGAGAGAAACAATGAGCAGCAGCAAGAAGAAACCCGTCATCGTCTACGGCGCCTCCGGCTACACCGGGCGCCTGGTCTGCGAGTACCTGCGCGAGTACCACATCCCCTTCATCGCGGCAGGCCGCAGCGCAGAAAAGCTCGAGGCCGCGATGAAATCGAACGTGCCCGGCATCGAGACCGCCGACTACGAAGTGGTCGAGGTCGCGCACACGGTCGAAGCGCTCACCGAGCTCTTCACCGGCGCCTCGGTGGTGCTCAACACGGTGGGGCCGTTCGCCAAGTTCGGTCCCGAGGTGGTCGATGCCTGCCTGGCCGCCGGCTGCCACTACACCGACACCACCGGCGAACAAGACTGGCTCATCACGCTCGACCAGAAATACGGCGCCAAGTTCGCGGCAGCCGGCCTGCTGCTCTCGCCCGGCCTGGCGCAGATGTACACCACCGGCGAAATCGCGGCGCAGCTGTGCCTGGAAACGCCAGGCCTCGACACGCTCGACATCGCCGTGTTCTGGGGCGGCAGTCCGACCATCGCGTCGACGCAGACCATCCTGGTGAACGCGGCCACGTCCAAGGCCTTCTACCTGGAGCAGAACCAGTACGTCGAATGGCAACCCGACGCGGGCCTGTACCACCTGTCGATTCCCGGCCAGCACGAAGCCGCATTGGCATTGCCCTGGGGCGGCACTTCGCACCCGGTGTGGTTCAAGCGCGATCCGCGCGTGGCCAACGTGAAGGTGCTCGGCGGCGTCTTCAACAAGCCGCTGATGCTGGGCGTGCCGCAGATCGTGGCCGCCGCGCTCAAGGCCACCGAAGGCATGAACGACGAAGACCGCTATGCGGCGCTGGCCCAGACGGCCGCGGGCGTGATGAACACCATGCCGCCGCGCGAGAACCCGCGCATCAACAAGTCGGTCGACTCGGTGCATGCCTCCGGTCCGTTGGGCCGTGCGCACTGCGTGATCTTCGGCAACTGCAACTACAAGCAGACCGGCTTGCTGCAGGCCTATGCCGCGGCCTCGCTGCTGCAGCAGGCGCCGCGGCGCGCCGGCTTTGCCTCGGGCTGCCAGGCCTTCGGACACCGCGAGCTGCTGGGGGCGCTGCGCAGCTTCGGGCTGGTGCAGGAACCCGTGCTCACGCGGATGGGCTGACGCGCATGCGCCTCGTCGACTACCTCGACAAAGGCGCCCAGCAGGGCGCCGATTCGCCGTGCCTCACCATGGGCGACGCCGACCTGAGCTACGGCCAGGTGCAACGCATCAGCTGGCGCGTGGCGCGCGGCCTGCAGCGCGCGGGCGTCCAGCCCGGGGACAAGGTGGCGGTGCTCTCGAGCAACGACGCCCTGGCTTTCGCCACGGTGTTCGGCATCTCGCGCGCCGGTGGCGTGTGGTGCCCGATCAACCCGCGCAACGAAGCCAGCGAGAACGCCTTCGTGCTCGATGCCTTCGATTGCGCGTGCCTCGTGTTCCACAGCAACTACGCGCCCATGGTCGAGCAGATGCGCGCGCAGCTGCCGAAGCTGAAGGCGCTGGTGTGCCTCGACCAGCGGCAGGCTTTCGCGCCCGCCATGGACGAATGGCTCGACGGGCTGGACGATGCGCCGATCGACATCGCGCCGCCCGACGACGTGGCCATGATCGCCGGCACCGGCGGCACCACCGGCCAGCCCAAGGGCGTGATGCTCTCGGGCGGCAACCTGGAGGCCATGTCGGCGCTGACGCTCATGGGATATCCCTTCGAAGGCCGGCCTGTGTACCTGGCGCTCGCGCCGCTCACGCATGCGGCCGGCGTGCTGTGCCTGCCGGTGATGGCGCTGGGCGGGCGCGTGGTCATCATGCCCAAGCCCGACCTGAGCGAGTTCCTTTCGCTCATCGAGCGCCGGCGCGTCACCCACACCTTCCTGCCGCCGACGCTGATCTACATGCTGCTGCAGCACCCCGAGCTGGCGCAGACGAAGCGCGATTCGCTGCAGTGCTTTTGGTACGGCGCCGCGCCCATGTCGGCCGCGCGGCTCGAAGAGGCGCTCGACAAGATCGGCCCCGTCATGGCCCAGCTCTTCGGCCAGACCGAGGCGCCGATGATGGTCTCGATGATGCCGCCGCGCGCCCACTTCAATGCCGACGGCTCGGTGGCGCGCCAGCGCCTGGCCTCGGCGGGGCGGCCCGGGCCGCTGGTGCAGGTCGGCATCATGAACGGCGAGGGCGCCTTGCTGCCCACGGGAGAGAGCGGCGAGATCGTGGTGCGCGGCTCGCTCGTGATGCGCGGCTACTACAAGGACCCGAAGGCCACGCAGGAGGCCTCTCGCCACGGCTGGCACCACACGGGCGACATCGGCTACCTCGACGGCGACGGCTTCCTGTATATCGTCGACCGCGCCAAGGACATGATCATCTCGGGCGGCTTCAACGTCTACTCCGCCGAGGTGGAGCAGGTGCTGATGCAGCACCCCGACGTGCAGGACAGCGCCGTCGTCGGCCTGCCCGACGAGAAGTGGGGAGAGCGCGTGGTGGCCGTGCTGCAGCTGCATGCGGGCCGCAGCGTGGATGCCGAGGCGATCAAGACCTTCGTCAAGTCGCGCATCGGCAGCGTGAAGGCGCCC
Organism: Variovorax sp. GW821-FHT09D04; assembly: GCF_059416405.1. NCBI lineage: Bacteria > Pseudomonadati > Pseudomonadota > Betaproteobacteria > Burkholderiales > Comamonadaceae > Variovorax > Variovorax sp. GW821-FHT09D04. The sequence goes on along the minus strand of NZ_JBWKPA010000001.1, from coordinate 174,430 downwards.
AAGCAGGTCGAGGTGTGGGCCGACCTGCCGCGCTCCAAGGTCGGCAAGGTGCTCAAGAAGGAAGTGCGGGCGTCGCTGCTGCAGAAGCTGTCGTCATCCTAATTCAGTCGCGCTGGTAGTGCCCCTGGTGCGCCTGGCGCAGCTCGAACTTCTGGATCTTGCCCGTCGAGGTCATCGGCAGCGCGGGCACGAAGACGATGTCCTTGGGGACCTCGAAGCCGCCGAGGTGCTCCTTGCAGTGCGCCGTGAGCGCGGCCTCCGAGAACTCCGCCGGCGCATCGGGCCGGCGCGTGACGAAGGCCGTGATGGCCTCGCCCCAGCGCTCGTGCGGCAGGCCGACCACCGCCGCGTTGAGCACGCCCGGGTGGCGCAGCAGCACCTCCTCGACCTTGAGCGAGGGCACGTTCTCGCCGCCCGACTTGACCATGTCCTTGAGCCGGTCGAGAAAGATCAGCTGCCCGTCGTCGTCCAGCTTGCCCAGGTCGCCCGAGTGATGCCAGCCGAAGCGCTGCGCGTGCGCCGTGGCCTGCGGGTCCTTGTAGTAGCCGAGCATCACGTTCGGCCCGCGAAAGACGATCTCGCCGACCTGGTTCGGCGCGAGCAGCTCGCCCTCGTCGCCCATCACCGCGACCTCGTTCACCAGCGTGCCCACGCCCCAGTACGAGCCGAAGCGCTCGCGCTGCCGGTGCGTCTCGAAGATGGTGGCGCCGGGGTACATCTCGGTCTGCCCCGAGGCCAGCGCGAAGTTCGGGCACAGCGCGTCGAGCAGGCGCAGCAGCAGCGTGCGCGACATCGGCGCCATCGCATACACGCACAGCCGCAGGCTCGACAGGTCGCGCGACTCGCGCTGCGGGTGGGCCAGCAGCGCGCCGTACATCATGGGCAGCCCGACCGTCACGGTGATCCTGTGGCGCTCGATGGCCGCGAGCATCGCGCCGGGGTCGAAGCCGCGCAGGATGACGTTCGTGCCGCCCACCGCGAGCGCCGACATCAGCACCGTGTGCTGCCCGCAGTGAAAGAGCGGCAGCACGTTGCTCCACACGTCGTGGTGGGCGGGGCCGCCGCCCCATTCGAGCATGTTGCTCTGGAGCACCGAGTGCACCGAGGCGTGCGAATGCATCACGCCCTTCTGCCGGCCGGTGGTGCCGCTGGTGTACATGATGAGGGCGAGCTGGTTGGTGTCGATGGCCACGTCGGGCAGCGTGGCGGGGCCCTGCGCGATGGCCTGCGCCACGGTGGGCACGCCGGGCGGCGGCGTGTCGCCGTCGAGCACGCACAGCAGCGGCGAGACGCCCGCCGTGTCCAGCAGCTGGCGCAGCTCGGGGCGCGCGTGCAGCGCGGTGTCGATTACCAGGTGCCGCGCCTCGGCGTGTTCGAGGATGTAGCCGATGGCATCGACCGCGAGCGCCGTGTTGATCGGCACCCACACGAGGCCGGCCTTCTGGATGCCGAGCAGCGCGACCACCATCTCGATCGAGTTGTTGCACAGCATGGCCACGCGCTCGCCGCTTGCGAGGCCCAGGCCCAGCAGGTGGTGCGCGAAGCGGTTCGATGCGGCGTCGAGCTCGCTGTAGCTCATGCGGTGCTCGCCCTCGATCAGCGCAGTGCGCGCGCCGAAGCGCCGCGCGCTGCGGTGGATCACGTCGCCCAGCGCGATGCGGGCGATGCGTTGGAAGGAGGAGGGCGTGGGCTCGGGGCGGGCGGCGGGCATGGGGGCGTGTCTCCGGTCGTTGGGGGTGTTCGATCGGAGCGCAGACTAAGACCGGCACCGCCTGCCAGTCTTGCGAAGAGTGGCTATGCGGCGCCGGCCGCCCGCCGGGGCCGCGTCAGAAGCGGGCCTTGAGGAAGGCCGAGGGCCCCTGCAGCCGCACCTTGAGGCGCGAATCGGCAAAGCCGCCCTCGCGCGTGAGGTCGATGTTGGTCACGCCATACGACAGCACCAGGCCCACGTTCTTCACCGGAAACCACTCCACGCCGGCTGCGGCGTTGTAGATGTTGCCGTGGAAGCGGCCGCTGCTTTTCCACACGCCCGAGGCGTCGGCGAACAGCCGAAGGTCGGGCGTGATCGCGTGGCGCACGCCGACCTCGAGCAGGGGCGCGATGGCGTTGTCGCTCGAGCGCTCGCTGACCGAGCGCACCTGTCCGTTCACGCCGACCAGCGCGCTGGCACCGAGCGTCGCGCGGTAGTAGGCCGCGCCGGCGCCCAGGCCGAAGACGGTGTTGCCCGAGCCGAGCCACCACTTGTAGGCGAGCTTGGCGAAGTCGAGCTGGGCCGAGAGGTTCGCGTTGCCGATGGCGCTCAGCGAGCCGAAGCTGCCGAACGAGGTGTTGCCCGCCACCTGTCCTTCGTAGTCGCGCTTGTAGCGGTAGTAGTCGAAAGACAGGCCCTGGCTGTCGCCGATCAGCACGTCGGCCGAGATGCGCGGCATGGTCACGCGGCCCGGCTTGAGCTCGTTCGAGCGCAGCACGCCGTAGGGGGTTTCGACCGAGGCACTGAACTTGGGATCGGCACTGAAGGCCCCCACCGAGAAGCTGAAACGGTCCAGCGCCGGCGAGGGCTTGGCCGCAGCAAAGGGCGCGAAGCAAAGCAGGGAGAGGGCGCCGGTTCCGGCCAGGGCGTCCAGGGCGCCGAATCTCGCGGTCCGGTCGAACGGACGCGAACGAAGCAACAGCATGAAAGAAATCCTTCGGGTGAAAGATGCCTCGGGCATGTGCATGGCGCAATGCCTCCGGGCTGAGGCTCCCTGAAACCGCATCACCTTAGTGACGCGGCATCGCGCCGCGCATGCGCCGTTGGCCGATGTGCCTGTAGGAAATTGCCGATCGCGCGCCGATGCATGTCGCGGCGCTACAGTCCGCCCATGCGCGAACACCTTTCCACCACCACCGGTCCCCAACGTCTTCTCTACGGGGCCGCGGCGGCCGTCGCGGTGGCGCTCGTGCCCTGGCCGATGGGCCTCACGGCGCGCGCGCTGGCCGGCTGGTGCGCAGGCGTGGCGGTGTACCAGGTGCTCAGCTGGTGGCTGGCCGAGACCTTCGACGCCCAGCGCACGCGCGAGCGCGCACAGCAGCTGGACCAACCCAACGTCGTGATCCTGGTGTCGATGCTGGTGGCGGTGGGCGTGAGCGTGGTCGCCATCGCGATGCTGCTGCAGCAGGTGCGCCAGCTCAGCGGCTGGGCGCGCGGCGCGCACGTGGCGCTGGGGCTGGTGGCGCTGGCGGGCTCGTGGCTCATGATGCACACGATCTACGCCTTTCACTACGCGCACCGCTACTACATCGACCGCAAGGACAGCGCCTCCGACGGCGGGCTCGACTTTCCGGGCAAGGAAGAACCGGACTACTTCGACTTCATGTACTACGCCTACGTGATCGGCATGACCTCGCAGGTGTCGGACGTGCAGGCCACCTCGCACGAGATGCGGCGCATCACGCTGGTCCACAGCGTGCTCGCCTTCGCCTTCAACATGCTCGTGCTGGCCCTGTCCGTGAACGTGGTCGCCGGGGTGGTTTGAAGAAAACTCAGCCCGCGGCCTTGCGCAGCGACGGCAGCTTGACGATGCCGGTCGACAGCGCCACGCCGCACACGATCACGAAGGCGCAGATCAGCATCCACTGCGTGATCTGCTCGCCCAGGAACACAGCGCCGTAGAACAGCGCGAACACCGGCACGAGGAAGGTCACGGTGAGCGCGCGGGCCGGGCCGGCGCGTTCGATGAGCCGGAAGAACAGGATGTAGGCCACGCCCGTGCAGGCGATGCCCAGCGCCAGCAGCGCCAGCCAGGCGCGCAGGCTGGGCATCTGCGCGGGCCAGAGCCAGATCGCGGGCAGCGCGAGGAACAGGCTGGCGCCGATCTGGCTGCCGGTGGCCGTGGTCAGCGCGGGCACGCCGGACAGGTGGCGCCGCGTGGCGCTGGCCGAGATGCCGTAGCAGAGGCACGCCGCCAGGCAGGCCAGCACGGCCCACAGCGCGGCGTGGTTGCTGGCGCCGGCATGCAGGCCGGCGCTGCGGCTGGCGAGCATCGCGACGCCCGCGAAGCCGATCACCAGGCCGACGAGGCGCGAGCCGTTCGGCCGCTCGCGGAACCAGGCCCAGGCCACGAGCGCGCCGAACATCGGCGTGGTGGCGTTGAGCACCGCCGCCAGGCCGGTGTTGATGGTCAGCAGCGCAAAGCAGAACAGCGCGAAGGGCATGCCCGAGTTGAAGATGCCGACCGTGAGGCTGGCCTTCCAGTGCTTGGCGATCGACGGCCCCTGGCCGCGCAGCAGCGCAATCGGCAGCAGGAACAGCGCCGCGATGACCACGCGCACGGCGGCCGTGGGCAGCGCGCCGAACTCCGCCGCGCCGATGCGCATGAACAGGAAAGAGGCGCCCCACAGCGCGCCCAGCAGCACGAGATCGACGAGCCACGCCTTCGGTGCGAGCGCGGCGGAAGCGGGGGCAGGCGGGGGAGCGACGGTGGTGTTGTTGTTCGTTGTGGTCATGCGTCTCTTTGGGGAATGGCGCGGCGCCACATCGAGGTGATGTGGCGCTGCGCCATGGGCGGTGTTTTCTTCTGTCTTACTTGCCGGTCTCGAGTTCGAGCAAGGCCGTCTTGCGCTCGAGCCCGCCAGCGTAACCGGTCAGCGAGCCGTCTGCACCCAGCACGCGGTGGCAGGGCACGATCACACTGATCGGGTTGCGCCCGACCGCCGCGCCCACTGCACGCACCGCGGCCGGGTTGCCCACGCGCTGGCTCAGCGCGCCGTAGGTCGTGGTCTCGCCGGCCGGGATGGCCAGCAGCGCCTGCCACACGCTCTGCTGGAAGGCCGTGCCGTGCGACAGGTCGAGCTGCATGTCGAAGTGGCTGCGGCGGCCCGCGAAGTAGTCACGCAGCTGCGCGGCGGCCTCGACCAGCGCGGGGTGGTCGTCTTTCGTCTGCCAGCCCGTGGTGTCGGGCCAGTGGCGCTGGTGGTCGAACCAGACACCGGCCAGGCCCTGGTCGGTGGCGGCCATCGTGACGCCGCCCAGCGGCGTGTCGGTGTGCGAGGTGTAGATGACGGTGCGCTTGAATTTCATGGTCTTTCAGGCACGGGGCCTGCCGTTGCGAGGTCGGAAGAAGTGGCGATCGGCGCGGCGGCCGGTGCCGGTTCGGAGGGCGCGGGCGGCGTGTGCCAGGCCCGCAGCACCGCGTAGCTGCGCCAGGGGCGCCAGGCCTGCGAGGCCTCGCCCGCGGCGCGCGCGGTGGTCACGCCCAGCGCCTTCTGCAGGGCCACGTCGCCGGCGGGAAAGGCGTCGGGCCAGCGCAGTGCGCGCATCGCGATGTACTGCGCGGTCCAGGCGCCGATGCCGGGCAGTTCCTGCAGCGCCGACAGGGTGGAGGGCACGTCGGCGCCCGCATGCAGCGCCAGCCGGCCCGAGGCCACTTCGCGCGCGATGGCCTGCAGCGCGGCCTGCCGCTGGCGCACGATGCCCAGCTGCCCGAGCGCATCGCCGCTGGCCGCCGCCAGCGCGGCGGGCGTGGGGAAGAGGCGGGTCAGGCCGTCGATGGGCGTGTCGATCGCGTCGCCGAAAGCCTCGACCAGCCGCGAGCCCAGCGTGCGCGCCGCGGCCACGGTGATCTGCTGGCCCAGCACCGCGCGCACCGCGAGCTCGAAGCCGTCGACCGTGCCCGGCACGCGCAGCCCGTCGCCGTGCGGAAAGGCGGCATGCAGGGCGGCGTTGATCGCCATCGGCTCCGCGTCGAGGTCGAACAGCGCGCGTGCGCGGCTGATGACGATGGGCAGCACCGCGGCCAGCGAATCGCTCACGGCCAGCAGCACCTGCTCGCGTTCGAGGTCGAAGCGCAGCTGCAGCCAGCCGGCGTGCGCCTGCCCGCCCTGCTGCACGCGCAGGGTGCGCGCCAGGCGCACATAGGTGGGCGTGCTGCCCTTGGCGGGCTCCTTGCCGTCGGCGGTGTGCACGGTCTCGACGCCGCGCAGCGCGCGCCGTGCGAAGAAGCCGAGCATGGCGTTGGCGTCATACGGTGGGCGAAAGCCCAGCTTCACCTCGATGGCCTTGCCTTCGCCGCCCTCGGTGCCGCCCGCGCGGCGCAGTGCGCTCGGGTTGAGCCCGTAGTGCTCCACGAAGGCCGCATTGAAGCGCCGCACGCTCGCGAAGCCGCTGGCCAGCGCCACCTGCGTCATCGGCAGGCGCGTGTCGGCAATGAGCTGCTTGGCGGCCAGCAGGCGGCGCGTCTGCAGGTACTGCAGCGGCGACACGCCGAACTGCGCCTCGAAGATGCGCCGCAGGTGGCGGTCGCTCACGCCCAGGCGGGCCGCGATCTGCGCCGCGCCGGGGCCTTCCTCGGACCAGGCGTCGGGCTCGTCGATGAGCCGCGCCGCCTGCAGCGCCAGGATGCGCGAGGCGTCTTCGGTCGACCAGCTGGCCGCGCGCGGTGCCAGCTCGGGCCGGCAGCGCAGGCAGGGCCGGAAGCCCGCCGCTTCGGCCTGGGCCGCGTGGCGGAAGAATCGGCAGTTCTCGCGCCGCGGCAGCTTCACGCGGCACACCGGCCGGCAGTAGATGCCGGTGGAGGTCACGGCCGTGAAGAACGAGCCGTCGAAGCGCGCGTCGTGCGTCTTCATCGCCAGGTAGCAGGCGTCGCTCTCGAGCACTTCGGAGGGGGCGTGGGCGGTAGACATGGGGAAATGATACGGTTTCGACTCGTTTCAACTGGCCGTTTTCGGACATCGATGTCTACAACGCGTTGCCTACAATGCCCGACTCCGAACCAACAGTGACCCCGCCCTTCATGCAGCTCAGCGCATCGATCTTCAAGGCCTATGACATCCGCGGCGTCGTGCCCCTCAGTCTCGATGTCGAAGTGGCCGAGGCGCTGGGCCGTGCCTTCGGCAGCGCAGCCCGCGCCGCCGGCGAGACCGCGGTGGCCGTGGGCCGCGACGGCCGCCTGTCGGGCCCGGCGCTGGTGGACGCGCTGATCGACGGCCTGGTCGCCACCGGCGTCGAGGTGATCGACGTGGGCGCGGTCACGACCCCGATGCTGTACTTCGCGGCCCACACGCTGTGCACCAGCGGCATCCAGGTCACGGGCAGCCACAACCCGAAGGACTACAACGGCTTCAAGATGGTGCTGGCCGGCCGCGCGATCTACGGCGACGAGATCCAGGGCCTGCGCAAGACCATGGAAGAGGGCACTGCAAAGCTCGCACCGGGCGGCAGCGTGCGCAAGGTCGATGTGACCGAGGCGTATGTGCAGCGCATCGTGGGCGACATCCGTCTCGCACGCCCCATGAAGATCGTGGTCGATTCGGGCAACGGCATCGCGGGCGCGACCGCGCCGGCCATCTTCCGCGCCATCGGCTGCGACGTGGTCGAGCTGTTCAGCGAGGTCGACGGCAACTTCCCCAACCACCACCCCGATCCGAGCAAGCCCGACAACCTCCGGGACCTGATGGCCGAACTGGCCAAGGGCCAGTCCGAGCTGGGCCTGGCTTTCGACGGCGACGGCGACCGCCTGGGCATCGTCACGAAGGACGGCCAGAACATCTTCCCCGACCGCCAGATGCAGCTCTTTGCGCAGGACGTGCTCTCGCGCGTGCCTGGCGGCACCATCGTCTACGACGTGAAATGCTCGCAGCGCCTGGCGCCGGCCATCGAGGCCGCGGGCGGCACGCCGATGATCTACAAGACCGGCCACTCGCTCATCAAGGCGAAGATGAAGGAAATCGATTCGCCGCTGGGCGGCGAGATGAGCGGCCACATCTTCTTCAAGGAGCGCTGGTACGGCTTCGACGACGGCACCTACGCCGGCTGCCGCCTGCTCGAGATCCTGAGCAAGCACCCGGATGCGAACGCCGTGCTCAATGCGTTGCCCACCAGCTTCTCGACCCCCGAACTGAACGTCGCCTGCGCCGAAGGCGAGCCGCACGCGCTGGTCGCCCAGCTCGTGCAGAACGCGCGCTTCGACGCGCCCGCCCAGGTCTCGACCATCGACGGCCTGCGCGTGGACTGGCCCGATGGATTCGGGCTGATCCGCGCTTCCAATACCACCCCCGTGCTGGTGCTGCGCTTCGAAGGCCAGACCGAGGCGGCGCTCCAACGCATCGAGACCGAGATGCTTGCGGTGCTGCGAACGGTCAAGCCCGACGCCACGCTGGCCGCTGCTGCCCACTGAAGAACCTGTGCGTTCCCTGCTGCTTCGCCTCTACGGCGTCTTCACCACCGCCGTCCAACCGCTGGTCCGCCGCAAGCTGCGCCGCCGCGCCATCGCCGAGCCCGGCTATGCCGTGGCCGTCGAGGAGCGCTTCGGCCACTACGACGAGGCCACCACCGGCTTTGCCCAGTGCTGGGTGCACGCCGTCTCGCTGGGCGAGACGCGCGCCGCCGCCATCCTGATCGCCGAGCTGCGGCGCCAGTACCCGGGCATTCCGATCCTGCTCACGCACGGCACCGCCACGGGCCGCGAAGAGGGCGCCAAGCTGCTCGAGCCGGGCGACACGCAGGTCTGGCAACCGTGGGACACGCCGGGCGCCGTCGCCCGCTTTCTGGACCGCTTCCAGCCGCGCATCGGCGTGCTGATGGAAACCGAGGTCTGGCCCGAGATGGCCGCCGCCTGCGCCGAGCGCCGCATTCCGCTGGTGCTGGCCAATGCGCGGCTCAACGAGAAATCGCGCGCCGCGGCCGAACGGCTCAGCGGGCTGGCGCGGCCGGCGTACTCGGCGCTCGCCGCCGTCTGGGCGCAGACCGAGGCCGACGCGCATCGGCTGGTGTCGCTGGGCGCCAAGGTGGCCGGGATCTACGGCAACCTCAAGTTCGACGCCACGCCCGACGCGCGGCAACTGGCCACGGCCGTGTCGCTGCGCGAGCACCTGCCGCGTCCGATGGTCGTGCTGGCCAGCTCGCGCGACGGCGAAGAACGCCTGCTGCTCGAGGTGCTCAAGCGCTTCGGCGCCACCTCGCCGGTGCCGCCCGAGCAGGGCGCGATCCGCTCGATCGCCAAGCGCGTGCACGACGTGCAATGGATGATCGTGCCGCGCCATCCGCAGCGTTTCGACGAAGTGGCGGCGCTCATCGAGGCCGAAGGCTTCGCGGTGGCGCGTCGCAGCGCGGCCGGCCAGCCGGCCGAGGCCGAGATCTGGCTCGGCGATTCACTGGGCGAGATGGCGCTGTACTACGGCCTGGCCGACGTGGCCTTGTTGGGCGGCAGCTTCGAGCCGCTGGGCGGGCAGAACCTCATCGAGCCGGCGGCCTGCGGCTGCCCGGTGGTCATGGGCCCTTCGACCTTCAATTTCGCCGAGGCGGCGCAGTTGTCGCTCGCGGCGGGCGCGTCGCTGCGTGTCGAGGGCATGGAGCAGGCCGTGACGGCCGCGCTCAAGCTGGTCGAGAACCCCGAGCGCCGCGCCGTGATGGCGCAGGCCGCGCTGGCCTTCTCGTCGTCGAACCGTGGCGCGGCCGAACGCACGGCGGCGGCGGTGCTGGCGATTGCGCAGGCGGCGGAGCCGGTGACGACACCTGTGGCCGGCGACGACGGCGCGCCGCCCGAAGCGGCGCGGGCCGAACCCACGCTGGATTGAGCGGCCCGTTGCCGGGTCAGCGCACCGGCGGGTTCAGGATCACCGGCGGCGGCGGTGCCGACGGCATCGTCGGCGCGGGCGGGTTGAACGGCTGCACCGGCACCGGCGGCACCACCGGAATGGCCGGCGGCGTGACCGGCACCACGGGTGCCCCCGTGGTCGCGGCAGGCACGGCCGGCGTGGCGCCGTTGCGTGCCAGCGTCGCGTTGATCGCGTTCATGTCGTCGGTGGTCAGCGTGCCGTTGGCCTGGCGCAGCTTCAGGTTGCCCAGCAGCACGTTGTAGCGCGCCTGCGCCAGGTCGCGCTTGGTCTGGAACAGCTGGCTCTGCGAGTTGAGCACGTCGATGTTGATGCGCACGCCCACCTGGTAGCCCAGCTTGTTGGCGTCGAGCGCGCTCTGGCTGGAGGATTCGGCCGCTTCGAGCGCCTTCACCTGGCCGGCGCCCGACACCAGCCCGAGGTAGGCCGCGCGCGTGGCCTGCGCCACGCTGCGGCGCGTGCCCTCGAGCACGCTGCGCGACTGGTCTTCGAGGGCCAGCGTTTCCTTGATGCGGTTCTCGGTGGCAAAGCCCGCGAACAGCGGCAGGTTGAAGGTGACACCGACCGTGGCGGCGTTGACGCGCGTGCCCACGGTGCTGGTGCTGGTGCCGGTCGGGTTGCGCGTGACGTTGTAGCCGAGGTTGGCGTCCAGCGTGGGCTTGTGGCCGGCCTGCGCCTTCTGCACTTCGAGCCCGGCCACGTCCAGGCCCAGGCGCGCCTGGCGGATCGCCGGGTGCGCCTCGTCGGCCTGCGCCACCCAGGCGTTGATGTCGGCGGGCTGCGCGGTCGGCAGCACGACCGGCGCGGCCAGCGGCACGGGCACGCTGCCCGGGCGGCCGACCAGCTGGTCGAGCACCACCTTCTTGACCTGCAGGTCGTTCTCGGCGGCGATTTCCTGGGCGATCACGAGGTCGTAGCGGGCCTGGGCCTCGCGCGAGTCGGTGATGGTGGAGGTGCCGACCTCGAAGTTGCGCTTGGCCGAGGCCAGCTGCTCGGCCACGGCCACCTTCTGCGCGCGCACCAGGGCCAGGCTGTCCTGGCTGGCGAGCACGTCGAAGTAGGCCTGGCTCACGCGCACGATGAGGTCTTGTTCGGCGATGGTGAGCACCGCCTGCGCCACTTCGGCCTGGCGCTTGCCCTGCTCGTAGGTGGCCCAGTTGGCGGGGCGGTACAGCGGTTGCGTGGCGTTGATGCCCACGTTCTGCGTGGTGAAGTCGCGCGAGGCGCTGCTGCCGCGGCCGGTGCCGGTCAGGGTGTCGATGTCCAGGTTGCTGCGGTTCACGCCCGCGGTGAGCCCGACGGCCGGCAGGATGCCCGCCTTGGCCTGCGCGGCGCGCGCCAGGTTGGCCTCGTACTGGGCGCGGGCGCCCTGGTAGGTGGCATCGAAGCCGCGCGCGGAATCGTAGAGTTCGTTCAGTGTCTGGCCCTGGGCCGGCAGTGCGAGCAGGCTCGCAATGGCGCTTGCGAGGGCTGCGGAAAGTGGCAGAAACCGGGGCCTGGGAGGCATTGAACGTCCTTGGGAGGGAAAGAATCAGTAGCGCGGCACGCTCGGGTCGTGCTGCGCGGACCAGGCGTCGATGCCCCCCGCCACGTTGGCGAGCGAGTCAAAGCCGTTCTGGTGCAGAAAAGCGGCCACGCGCTGGCTGCGGGCGCCGTGGTGGCACAGGCAGGCGATGCGCGGCGCGGGCTGTCCGTCGCCGGCGGCGAGTTCGGCCAGCCGGCCGGGGATCTCGTTCATCGGGATCGCGACCAGCGTGAAGCCCTGCGGCGCGACGCTCGCCGTCTGCAGCTCCCAGGGCTCGCGCACGTCGAGCAGCACCGGGGCGGCGTCGGCGTCCTGTGCGAACCAGGCGGCCAGGTCGGCGGGGCGGACTTGATCGATCATTCGGTGGGCCGCTCGATCAGAAGGCGAAGCGCGAGGGCTCGGGGAAGTTCAGCAGGCGCGGCGCCACCGTGTCCCAGGGCTGGATCGTCTCCCACTTGCTTTCGCTGGTGCGGGTCACGAAATGGGCGCGCATCATGGGCTCGTCGCCGACGATGGCCGACAGGCGGCCGCCGACCTTGAGCGAACCGAGCAGGTTCTGCGGAATGCGCGCGACCGAGCCGCTGAGCACGATCACGTCGAAGCTCGGGCCGCTGGCCAGCGGCACGGCGCCATCGGCGTGGCGCACTTCGACGTTGGTCACGCCGTTGCTGCGCAGCGTCTCGGCGGCGCGGGCGGCCAGCACGGGGTTGATCTCGAGCGACAGCACCTGGGCCGCGCGGGCGCCGAGCAGGGCGGCCATGAAGCCGGAGCCGGTGCCGATCTCGAGCACCGATTCGTGCTTCTGGATGTGCAGGTCCTGCAGGGTGCGGGCCTCGACCTTGGGCGACAGCATGAATTCGCCGGGCACCGAGCCGTCGAGCAGCGGCAGTTCCATGTCGAAGAAGGACAGCGTGCGGTGCGCGTCGGGCACGTAGTCTTCGCGGTGAATCTCGGCCAGCAGCTCGAGGATGTCCGACTCCAGCACGTCCCAGGGACGGATCTGCTGTTCGATCATGTTGAAGCGCAAGCGCTCGAGGGTGGGCGTGGGGTTCATGGCGTGGCTTTCCTTGAAGGCTCTGGACGGGACAAACCTTCAATTTTAGGTCGCGCCGATGACGCCACCGCGCCAGTCGGCCATCCGGCGGGCGTCATGCGGGGCTCCCGGGGCGCACGCACAGGCCGTGAAGCACGGTTTCGCACTGGGTGGCGATGAATTTTTCAGGGTCGAGCGTGCTCACGCCGTCGACGCAGACCATGGCCGAATGCTTCCAGAGCATCAGGAACACCATGGGCGCGACCACCGAATAGATGGCGTGGTCGATGTCCATGGGCACGAACTCGCCGCGGTCGATGCCGCGCTGCAGGATGCGCCGCAGCAGCTCGTGGCCCGGGCGCACCACCTGCTCGCGGTAGAACTCCGCCAGCTCGGGAAAATTGCCGCCTTCGCTCATCATCAGCTTGGTCAGGCCCGAGGCCTTGGTCAGGCCGACGCGCTCCCACCAGACGTTCATGCAGTAGCGCAGCATCTCGGCCGTCGTGCCCTCGAAAGCCTCGAATTCGGCGTTCCACTCTGTGAAACGGCCGCCGAGGTTTTCGATCACCACGGCCTTGAACAGCTCTTCCTTGCTCGGAAAGTAAAGAAAGAGGGTGCCCTTGGACACGCCGGCGCGGGCCGCCACTTCTTCCGAGCGGGTGGCGGCAAAGCCCTTTTCGACGAACAGGTCGAGCGCCGCCGCCAGCAACTCACCCGGACGCGCCTCCTTGCGCCGCTCGCGCTTGGAAGGCAGCGGGCAGAACTTGTCGACGAGGGAACGGGGGGAGGCCATGGTGTTAATGACTGACGGGTTAGTAATGTAGTGACCGGCATCCGGCCCGTCAAGCCGCGACAATACCGGTCCCCGCTTTTTCCAACCCACCCGGAGCCGCGCCATGTCTTCCTCACCGTCGCCCACCGAAACCATCGTGCTCGGCGGAGGCTGCTTCTGGTGCACCGAGGCGGTGTTCGACCGGGTGCAGGGCGTGCTGGACGTCGAATCGGGCTACAGCAACGGCCAAACGGTGAACCCGAGCTACGAGCAGATCTGCACCGGCCGCACCGGCCATGCCGAGGTCGTGAAGCTCGAATTCGACCCGGCGCAGATCAGCCTGCGCGAGCTGCTCGAGATCTTCTTCGTGGTGCACGACCCCACCACGCTCAACCGCCAGGGCAACGACGTCGGCACCCAGTACCGCAGCGGCATCTACACCACGAGCGACGCGCAGAAGGACGTCGCCGAATCCGTCATCCGCGAGATCGAGGCCAGCAAGACCTACAGCTCGCCCGTGGTGACCGAAGTGGCGCCGCTGGCCAACTACTCGACGGCCGAGGCCTACCACCAGGACTACTTCCTGAACCACCCGAGCCAGGGCTACTGCGCGTTCGTGGTCGGCCCGAAGGTCGAGAAGTTCCAGAAGACCTTCGCTTCGCGCGTCAAGGCCTGAGTCTCTTCTTTCACGTCCCGTGTCCGCCACCCTGCGCCAGACCCCGACCCGCATGACGCGCGCCACCCGCGCGCTCGTCGTCGCGCTGGCGTTCGCGCTCTGGTTCGCCGGCACGATGGGGCTGATGCACCGTTCGCTGCACGTGCCGGGCCTGCCCGCCGCTGCGGCGGCTGCGCAGGCACAGGCCGCGCACCGGCACGACACCGGCCACACGCTGGCCAGCCTGTTCGGCGTGCACGACGACGCCGACTGCCGCCTGTACGACCAGCTCGCGCACGGCACGGGCGTGCCCGGCGTGCCGCTGGTGGTGCTGCCGATGCTGCTGCCGGCGGCCACGTTTGCTTATCTGCAGGGCGAAGCCATCGCCCGCTGGGTCGCGCTCTTCGACGCGCGCGGCCCGCCGTCCACTCGCTGAATCCCCCGTGTTCCGGTTGCCGCACCCCTTCGGGCGGGTGAGGGCGGCCGGTCGTTCCCCGATTCAACGAGTGTTCTTTCTTCATGACCCCCCAATTCCGTCGCAACGCCATCGGCGCTGCCGTTCTTTCGCTCGCCTCGGTGGCGAGCCTGGCCCAGACCGCCGACACCGCCGCGGCCCCGGCCGCTGACGCCTCCAGCCTGCGCGAGGTCACCGTCACCGGCAACCCGCTGGGCGCGAGCGACCTGATCGCGCCGACCACCTCGCTGTCGGGCGACCAGCTGCTGCTGCGCTCCGAATCGACGCTGGGCGAAACGCTGAACAACCTGCCCGGCGTGAGCAGCAGCTACTTCGGCCCCAACGCCAGCCGCCCCAGCATCCGCGGGCAGGACGGCGACCGCATCCGCATCCTGCAGAACGGCGGCGGCGCGCCCGACGCCTCGGCGCTGAGCTACGACCACGCGGTGCCCGTCGACGCGCTGGTGACCGAGCGCATCGAGGTGCTGCGCGGCCCCTCGGCGCTGCAGTACGGCGGCAGCGCCGTGGGCGGCGTGGTCAACGTGATCGACAACCGCATCCCGACCGAGCCCATCAACGGCTTCGGCGGCCGTGCCGAGCTGGGCTACGCCAGCGGCAACAAGGAAAAGAGCGGTGGCGTGCTGCTCGAAGGCGGCAACGACCGCTTCGCCCTGCACGTCGACGCCTTCAACCGCGATTCGAAGGACGTGGCGGTGCCGGTCGACCTCGAATGCAGCAAGCCCGGGCGCCTGTCGCTCGCGCGCCGCATCTGCAACTCGCAGAACGAGGCGCACGGCGGCGCCGTCGGCGGCACGCTGTTCTTCAGCCAGGGCTGGATCGGCGCCTCGGCCAGCACCTACCGCAGCAACTACGGCACCGTGGCCGAGGACGACGTGACCATCGGCATGAAGTCCGACCGCTACGCGCTGGAAGGCGAGTGGCGCCCGAGCGGCTTCATCCGCAGCATCCACGCGAAGGTGAGCCGCACCGACTACCGCCACACCGAGTTCGAGGGCCGCGAGGCCGGCACCACCTTCTCGAACCTGAGCAACGACCTGCGCATCGAGGCGCGGCACGAAAAGATCGGCAACCTCGAGGGCCTGGTCGGCTTCAGTCGCGAGACCAACCGCTTCGCCGCCGACGGCTCGGAGGCCTTCGCGCCGCACAGCCGCACGCGCTCCAACGCGCTGTTCCTGCACGAAGAGCTCGGCACCTCGTGGGGCCGCCTGAGCTTCGGCGCGCGCACCGAGAAGGTCACGGTGCGTTCGCTGGGCTACCCCGACGACCTGTCGGTGACGCGCTTCGCCATCGGCGAGCGCACCTTCAACCCGCACAGCGCGGCGTTCGGTGCGCTGGTCAACCTCACGCCGCAGTGGCAGCTGACCTCGAACCTGGCCTACACCGAGCGCGCACCGAAGGACTACGAACTGCTCGCCAACGGCCCGCACGTGGCCACGGCGGCCTGGGAAGTGGGCGACCCGAACCTGGGCAAGGAAAAGTCCACCGGCTTCGACCTGGGCGCGCAGTGGAAGTCGGGCCCGAACACGGCCCGCGTGAACGCGTACGTCACGCGCTTTCGCAACTACATCGGCCTGACCGCGTCGGGCCGCACGCTCGACGAGGAAGGGCAGGTCGTCACCGACCCCGAGGCGACCGACACGCTGGCCGAGTACCGCTACGGCGGCATGCGCGCGCGCTTCACCGGCATCGAGGCCAACGGCAACCTGCGGCTGCTGGGCACCGACGGCTTCGCGCGCATGGCCGACGCGGGCACGCTCGACCTCGAATGGCGCGGCGACATCGTGCGCGCGAAGAACCTCGACACCGGCGAGCCGCTGCCGCGCATCGCGCCGCTGCGCCTGGGCGCCACGCTGGCCTACGGCAACGGGCCGTGGACCGCGCGCGTCGGCTTCGACTACAACGCGGCGCAGCGCCGGGTGCCGAGCGTGGGCGCGCGCGAGACGGACGCGTACACGCTGTGGAACGCGTCCATCAGCTACCGCATGAAGGTGCAGCGCGCCAACCTCACCTGGTACGCGCGCATGGACAACATCGGGAACACGCTGGCCTACACGCCGACCTCGATCCTGACGACCACGGTGTTCCCGAAGGCGCCGCTGCCGGGGCGTTCGCTGAAGGTGGGCCTGCGCGTCACGTTCTGAGGCGCCGGCCTTTCATGCGGCGGGCGCGCGCTATCCTCGCCGGGTGAATTCGTTCGTCATTTCCTCCCTGCTGCCCGTCGTTCTCCTCATTGCCGCCGGCTACCTCGCCGGACGGCGCCGGTGGATCGGCGGCAATGCGGTGAAAGACCTGTCGAACCTCATCTTCCTGCTGCTCGCGCCCGCGCTGCTGTTTCGCGCCATGAGCACGGTGCACGTGCAGCAGCTGAGCCTGAAGCCCGTGGCGGCGTACTTCATCGCCTCGGGCCTGCTGTTCGCGGCCACGCTCGCGTGGCGCGGCTTCAACCGCACGGGCGCGGTGCTCGCGCTGGCCAACACCTACAGCAACACCGTGATGATCGGCATCGCGCTGATCGGCCTGGCCTACGGCGAGCCCGGCATGGTGGTGCTGCTCACGCTGATCTCGCTGCATTCGCTCGTGCTCATGACCAGCGCCACCGTGGTGCTCGAACTGGCCGTGGCGCGCGAGCACGCGGCGGTGAGCGGCGCCGACCGGCGCTCCATGGCGCGCACCGTGGGGCGCGCGCTGCGCAACGCCATCATCCATCCGGTGCCGCTGCCCATCATCGCGGGCCTGCTGTTCGCGCAGACGGGCCTCGTGATGCCCGAGGTGATCGACAAGCCGATCCAGTTGCTGGGCCAGGCCTTCGGGCCGGTCGCGCTGGTGATGGTGGGCATCACGCTCGCGCTCACGCCCATCGGGCGCCACTGGCGCGGCGCGCTGGTGCAGGCGCTGGTGAAGAACCTCGTGCACCCGCTGCTGGTGGCGCTCATCGGCTGGCTGCTGGGCGTGCGCGGCATCCCGCTCACCGTGATGGTGGTGGCGGCGGCGCTGCCCATCGGCGCCAACGTGTTCCTGTTCTCGCAGCGCTACCGCAGCGCCGAAGACCTGGTCACGGCCAGCGTCGCCGTGTCGACCGTGCTGGCGCTGGGCACGCTCACCCTGGTGATGACCTGGGTGCAGTGGTTGCCCTGACGGCCCCCATTTCTTCCGCGCCTTTCGCGAACTTTTGCCCGACTGAGCGACAGCGCTAGCCCTATGCCGTTTGGCAGGGGTGGCCGTTTGGTGGGCTGGCGAGCGGCGTTCGCGCCCCTACATTTGCCGGCTGATGACGATCTACCCGGCGCGTGTTTCGCCCCTTGCCCTTGCAGTGACGGCGGTGGTCGCGACGGTGATCGCGCTGCACGGCGCGCGCGCGCATGCGGCGGGCGAGGCCAAGCCATGCCGCACGCCCTGCCTGGCCGTTCCCGTGCCGGCCGAGGCACCGCCGGCCAGGGACGTGGAGCCCAAGCCCGCCGTCGTGCGGCCGGCGCCGAAGCCGCGCCCGCAGATCACCGCCACCGCAGCGCCGGCCCCGGCACCGGCGCCCGAGGTGCATCGCGAACCCGTCGAGCGGCGCCCCGCGCCTTCGAAACGCTGCAGCGAGATCAACATGCGCGCCGCCGTGGGCGAGCCGCTGTCGGACCAGGACATGACCATTTTGAGGAGCCAGTGCTGATGACCACGACCAAGAACACCGCCATCCCCCGAGCCTTGTGGCGCGTGCTGGCGCTGTGCACCGCCGCGCTGCTGGCCACCGCCTGCGCGCACCGCCCCGCGCCCAGCAGCGCCATGCCCTTCGACCAGGCCGTCACCCAGGCGGTCGACGACCTCATGGTGCAGACCCAGAAGCTGCCGGCCTTCCTGGCCAAGGTGGAGTCGACGCTGACGCAGCGGCGCATCGTGATCGACCCGCTGCTCGAAGGCGCCAGCGGCCAGCAGACCGAGGTGACGCGCGTGGCCGAGCAGCGCATCGTGCAGCGCATGCAGGCGCAGTTCAAGCAGTTCACCGTGACGCCGTTCAACGCCAACGAGATCGGCAACGCGCAGTACGTGCTCAACGGCACGCTGGTGCGCGACAAGGACGCCTCGGGCGCGCCGTACCGGCTGAACCTCGCCATGACCGAGATCAAGAGCGGCATGGTGATCGCGCAGTCGGTGGCGCGCATCAGCGATGCCTCGCTCGACACGCGGCCCACCGCCTTCTTCCGCGACAGCCCGGTGAACGGCAAGGACCGCGGCGTGGAAGGCTACATCCGCACCGCCGAGACGCCGGCCGGGCAGGCCGCCGACGCGCTGTACCTGGAGCGCCTGCCGACCGCCACGGTGCTGCAGGAGGCCACTGCTGCCTACGAGGCCGGCCGCATGAGCGAGGCCCTGAGCCGCTACGAAGCCGCGTCGAAACGCGCCGACGGCCAGCAGCTGCGCATCTACAGCGGGCTGTACCTCACGCAGTCGCAGCTGGGCCGCACGGCCGACGCCGAGCGCACCTTCGGCACGCTGGCGCGGCTGGGGCTCGAGAGCAACAACCTGAGCGTCAAGTTTTTGTTCAAGCCGGGCTCGACCGACTTCCTGGCCGACCCGAAGATCAGCGCGGCCTACCCGATGTGGCTGCGCCAGATCGCGCGGCAGGCGGCGCAGATCGAGTCGTGCGTGGTGGTCACGGGCCACACGAGCCGCACGGGCTCGGAGGCGGTCAACGAGCGGCTGTCGCTGCAGCGCGCGACCAGCGTCAAGGCGCGGCTGGTGGGTGAGGCGCCGCCGCTGTCGAAGAAGCTGCGCGAAGCCGGCATGGGCTTTCGCGAGAACATCGTCGGCACGGGCGCCGACGATGCGAGCGACGCGCTGGACCGGCGCGTCGAGTTCAAAGTGGCCGGTTGCGAGGCCTGAGCCAGGCTCAGGGCGCGAGCCGTTCGCGCACCCAGTCCGCACCTTCGAGCCGATAGCGCAGCCGGTCGTGCAGCCGGCTCTTGCGGCCCTGCCAGAACTCCCAGCGGTCGGGCACGAGACGGAAGCCGCCCCAGTGCGGCGGACGCGGCGGCGAGAGCAGGTGCCTGGCGGCGTACACGGCGGCGTTCTTCACCAGCACGTCGCGCCCGCTGATCACTTCGCTTTGCGGGCTGGCCCAGGCGCCGATGCGTGAATCGAGCGGGCGGCTGGCGTAGTAGGCGTCGCTCTCCTCGGCGCTGACGCGTTCCACGCGGCCTTCGATGCGCACCACGCGCTCCAGCTCGACCCAGTGGAACTGCAGCGAGGCATACGGGTTGCCCGACAGCTCGCGGCCCTTGCGGCTGTCGTAGTTGGTGTACCAGACGATGCCGCGCGCGTCGTAGCCCTTGATCAGCACGATGCGGCTGGACGGCCGCAGGTCGCTGCCCACGGTGCACAGCGTCATCGCGTTGGGCTCGGGGATGTACGCGTCGACGGCTTCGGTGAGCCAGCGCTCGAACTGCTGCAGCGGGTCGGGGGCGCTGCGGGTCTCGTCGAGCTCGGCGCGCTCGTAGCTCTTGCGCAGCGCGGCCAGCGCGTCCTTGGAAAGAGGAGAAGAAGTCATGCCGGGATTGTTGCGCACATACTCGGCCCATGACGACGACAGAGGCGAACTCCCCGACCGTGATCGTGCTGGCCTCGGGCCGTGGCGAGCGTTTCATCGCGGCCGGCGGCACGGGCTCCAAGCTGAAGGCGCTGCTCGCGGGCCGGCCGGTGCTCGAGCGCACGCTCGACGCGGTGCGCGCGAGCGGCCTGCCGTGGCACCTGGAAGACGCGGGTCACCCCGGCATGGGCGACTCGATCGCCGCCGCGGTGCGCGCCACGCCCGACGCGGCGGGCTGGCTGATCCTGCCGGGCGACCTGCCGCTGGTGCAGCCCGCGACGCTGCGGGCGGTGGCCGCCGCGCTCGGCGGGCGGGTGAATGCCGTGCAGCCGCAGTACCTGGGCGAGCGCGGGCACCCGGTGGGTTTTGCGGCGGGCTGCAGGGCCCAGCTGGCGGCGCTGGAGGGGAATCTGGGCGCGTCGTCCGTGCTGCGGGCGATGCGTGCCATCGATTCGGTCATCGATCTGGCCGTGGACGATGCCGGCGTCGTGACCGACATCGACACGCCCGAGGCCCTGGCGCGGGCCGAGGCGCTCTGGCAGGCGCGCGCGGGCGCCTGACCACTCACACTTTTTGCTTAGTTCTGGGCAACGACCGCGCAGAGCACGCGCGGGCCGGAGTTGCCGGCGGGCTGCGTCGTGAAGTCGTCGCGGTCGCGGTGCACCACGAGCGCACGGCCGCGCACGTTGTTGGCGGCGCCGTCGGTCAGCGAGATCGCGTGGTTCTCGACGCTGAAGCGCGCCACGCCGCTGGCATCGGCCACGAGGCTGGGTAGTTCGCCGGCGTGGCTGCCGGGGGCGGAGAACTTGCCGTGCGTGCCGCCGGCCGGGTTGAAGTGGCCGCCCGAGGCGTTGCCGTTGTTGCCGCAGTCGCCCTTTTCATGGATGTGGAAACCGTGCTCGCTGCCCGGCGCCAGGCCGCGCACCTCGCCGGACACGCGCACGCCGTGGTCGAGGGCGGTGAGCGTCACCGAGCCGCGCGCGGGGTTGGGCGTGACGGCGGCGGTCGGCGTCAGCTCGACTGTGGTGCTCGGCTTGCCGCCCATGCTGCCGCAGGCGGCGAGCACGGCAGTGGCGAGGAGGGCGGTGCCAGTGGCGAGGAGACGGCGATGGATCATTGGTTTTCCTTGTTGAACGGGGTGGAGGGTTGAGAGGACGCGGTGTCCGAAGACCCCGCAACGTATACCGGAGCCGGGGCTGTCCCGCAATCGGCGGGTGTCTGAAATGGCGGTTCGGCGGCCAGCGCCACCAGCCGGGCCAGCGCGGCGTCGTGGATCGCGTGGCGCTGCAGCTCGAGCAGGGTCTGGCGTGCGTAGTCGAGCGAGCTGCCGTAGCGGCCCACGGCATTCGCGAAGATGTGGCGGTAGCGCTCGTCGCTGAGCTCGCCCGTGAAGTTGGGGCTGCGCCGTGACAGCGTGAAGGCCAGCGCGCGCACCGGCCCTTCGGCGGTGCCGCATTGCAGCCACTTGGGGTCGTACACGCCGGTCGGCATCTCGCGCAGCCAGAGTCGTTTGAGCGTCTCCAGGCCCTCGGCCTTCGGCACGCGGAACACCACGCCCCGGCAGCTGCCGCCCGAGAGCAGGCCGAACACCAGGCCCGGCGTCTGCACGCTGCCGCGGTTGACGCGGCTCCACATCTTGAGCGCGCGGTGCCAGCCGTGCACCGAGGCCGCGCGCCGTTCCGCAAAGCCGAACTCGGGCCGCCAGATCAGCGAGCCGTAGCCGAACAGCCAGAGATCGTCGCGTCCGCCCCAGTCGGCGATCGCGCGTTCCAGCATCGGCTGCGGGTCGCGCAGCGGACGGGGCATGGGGTCCAGCCCCGGCGGACCAGGGTCCGGCGCGCCGGCTGACACGGGGGTGTCGGGGGTGGCGCCTACAATTTCGTGATCATGGTTCACCGCACCATTATTTACCGACCCCTTTCCTACGGAGATCGCGCTTCCATGAACAACGACGACAGCCAGCAGAATTTCGCCCTCGGCTTCCTGGTGGCATTGATCATGCTCGTGATCATGTTCGTGATCGGCGTCGCCTTCTGGCACAAGGGCCTGGGCGCGACGGCCGCGCAGGCCAAGCCCGCTGTCGCCGCTTCGGCGGCAGCGGCACCGGGCGGCGCGGTGCAGGTGACCGAAGTCACCGAGACCGTCACCGTGGTGATCCCCGACGGCGCGAGCATCCGCGTGGTCGGCGGCGTGGTGAACTTCTACTTCGCGACCGGCAGCGCCGACCTCGCACCGGGCGCGGCCGAGGCGCTGGCCCTGGTCATCAAGGGCGTCGAGGGTGGCCGCAAGGCGGTGGTCTCGGGCTTCCACGACGCCACCGGCGACGCCGCCGTCAACGAGGAATTGGCCAAGAAGCGCGCCCAGATGGTGCGCGAGGTGCTGGCGGGCCTGGGCGTGCCGGCCGAGAAGATCGACCTGCAGAAGCCCGCCGTCACCGCCGGATCGGGCAACAACGCCGAGGCGCGCCGCGTCGAGGTCCGGCTGGTCGACTGAGCGATCCAGCCTTTCGCATCCCCCAGCAAAAAACCCGGCATGGCCGGGTTTTTTTGTGCCTGCACGCGGCCGGCTGCATGCCTGAGTAATTTCGTATCGTTCTGCGGCCTGATTTCATCGGGGCGTCGCGCTCGAATTGGTACGATGGGCCTCCAGGCCCACAGTCGCGCCGGCGACACGCAGCAAGAGCCAACTTCCCCATGAGCAGCACACACCCCACCGTCCGCGACGTCACCGATCGCATCCGCGCGCGCAGCCGCGACACGCGCAGCACCTACCTCACGCGCCTGGCCGAGATCCGCGCCCGCGACCGCGGCTCCGACCGCATGGGCTGCGCCAACGTGGCGCACGCCGTGGCCGGCATCCCGGCCAACGACAAGTTCAAGGTGGTGGCCGAGCGCGCGCCCAACCTGGGCATCGTCACGGCCTACAACGACATGCTCTCGGCCCACGCGCCGTACCAGGGCTACCCGGACATCATCAAGCACGAGGCCCGCCGCCACGGCGCCACCGCGCAGGTCGCGGGCGGCGTGCCCGCCATGTGCGACGGCGTCACGCAGGGCACGCCCGGCATGGAGCTGAGCCTGTTCAGCCGCGACCTGATCGCCATGAGCACCGCCGTCGCGCTCACGCACGACATGTTCGACGGCGCGCTGATGCTCGGCGTGTGCGACAAGATCGTGCCGGGCCTCTTGATCGGCGCGCTGCACTTCGGCCACCTGCCCACCGTCTTCGTGCCCGCCGGGCCGATGCCCTCGGGCCTGTCGAACACCGCCAAGTCGAAGGTGCGCGAGCAGGCGGCGCAGGGCCTCGTGGGCCGCCAGGGCCTGCTCGAGGCCGAGATGGCCGCCTATCACACGGTCGGCACCTGCACCTTCTACGGCACCGCCAACAGCAACCAGATGCTGCTGGAGGCCATGGGCCTGCACGTGCCCGGCACGGCCTTCATCCAGCCCGGCGACGCCATGCGCGAAACGCTCACACGCGAAGCGGTGCGCTCGGTGCTCGGCAAGGCCAGCGACACCGCCTTCAACTGCCCGCCCATCGGCGAGATGGTCGACGAGCGCTGCATCGTCAACGCCATGGTCGCGCTGCTGGCCACGGGCGGCTCCACCAACCACCTGATCCACTGGGTGGCGGTGGCGCGCGCCGCGGGCATCCTCATCGACTGGGATGACTTCTCCCAGCTGTCCGACGTGGTGCCGCTGCTCACGCGCGTGTACCCCAACGGCAGCGCCGACGTGAACGAGTTCCAGGCCTGCGGCGGCCCGGGCTTCGTGATCGGCGAGCTGGTCGAGGCCGGCCTCATGCACGCCGACGTGCTCACGGTGCGCGCCGGCGGCATCCGCGAATTCGCCAACATCCCGTCGCTGGCCGGCGAGAACACGCTGCAATGGACGCCCGCTGCGCCGCTGCAGAAAGAAGCCGTCACGCGCCCGGTGGCCAGCCCCTTCAGCGCCACCGGCGGCCTCAAGCTGCTCAGCGGCAACCTGGGGCGCAGCGTGATCAAGGTGTCGTCGGTGCCCGACGACCGCCACGTCATCGAAGCGCCCGCGCGCGTGTTCGACTCGCAGGCCGCGCTGCAAAAAGCGTTCACGGCCGGCGAGCTGGAGCGCGACGTGGTCTGCGTGGTGCGCTGGCAGGGCCCGCAGGCCAACGGCATGCCCGAGCTGCACAAGCTCACGCCACCGCTGTCGGTGCTGCAGGGCAAGGGCTTCCGCGTGGCGCTGGTCACCGACGGCCGCATGAGCGGTGCCTCGGGCAAGATCCCGGCCGCCATCCACGTGTCGCCCGAAGCCGCTGCCGGCGGCCCGCTGGCCAAGGTGCGCGACGGCGACCTGATCCGCCTCGACGCCGTAGCGGGTACGCTCGCCGTGTTGCTGCCCGAAGACGAATGGGCCGCGCGCGAGACCGCAACGCTGTCCGACGCGCAACGCATCGCGGACGGCCACGGCCTGGGCCGCGAACTGTTCGCCGGCATGCGCCGCAACGCCCTGACCGCCGAAGAGGGCGCCTGCACCTGGATGTGACGGGGCCCACGCGGGCCGCAAGAAATTTTTGGAGCCATGAGATGACAGACAGACTCACCCCCCTCGACGTGATGCGCGACGCACCCGTCATTCCGGTCATCGTGCTGAACGACGTGAAAGACGCCGTGCCCCTGGCGCGCGCGCTGGTCGCAGGCGGCATCCGCATGCTCGAAGTGACGCTGCGCACGCCGCAGGCGCTGCAGTGCATCGAGGCCATCGCCAAGGAAGTGCCCGAGGCCGTCGCCGGCGCGGGCACCATCCGCAGCGCGGCCGACGCACAGGCCTCGGCGCTGGCCGGCGCCAAGTTCGGCGTGAGCCCGGGCTACACGCGCGCGGTCGGCAAGGCTTGCCACGACCTCGGCCTGCCGCTGCTGCCCGGCGTGGCCACCGGCAGCGAGATCATGACGGCGCAGGAAGACGGCTACACCCAGCTGAAGTTCTTCCCCGCGCTGCAGGCCGGCGGCCTGCCGATGCTCAAGGCCTGGCAGGGCCCGTTCGGCGACGTCACCTTCTGCCCCACGGGCGGCATCCATGCGGGCAACGCGGCCGAGTTCCTCGCGCTGTCGAACGTGGCCTGCGTGGGCGGTTCGTGGATCGTGCCGACCGACGCCATCCGCGACGGCGACTGGACCCGCATCGAGCAACTGGCGCGCGCCGCGAGCCAGCTGCCGCGCTGAGCATGTCGGCCGATTTCGACGCGGGCGACCTGAAGGTCATCGCGTTCGACGTGTTCGGCACGGTGGTCGACTGGCACAGCGGCATCGCGGCGGAGGTCGAGCGCGTGCTGCCCGGCGTGGACGGGGCGGCCTTTGCACTGGCCTGGCGCGCCGGCTACCAGCCCGCCATGAAGGCCGTGATGGAACGCATCGCGGCCGGCGAGGGCGGCTTCACGCTGCTCGACGAGCTGCACCTGAGCATGCTCGAACAGGTGCTGCACGACTTCAGCCTGGCCGACCACCTCGACAGCGCCGCCAAGCGCGACCTGAGCCGTGCCTGGCACCGCCTGCCGGCCTGGCCCGATGCGGTCGAGGGGCTCACGCGGCTGAAGAAGAAGTTCACCATCTGCACGCTCTCCAACGGCAACATCGGCCTGCTCACCGAGATGGCCAAGCGCGCCGGCCTGCCCTGGGACTGCGTGCTGTCGGCCGAGGTGTTCAAGGCCTACAAGCCCGACCCGCGCACCTACCTCGGCGTGGCGGGTGTGTTCGACGCCACGCCGGGCCAGGTCATGCTCGCCGCGGCGCACCACGACGACCTGGCGGCCGCGCGCGTGTGCGGCCTGAAGACGGCGTACATCGAGCGGGCCCACGAGTTCGGCCGCAAGCAGCCGAAGGACGTGTCGCCGCAGCCGGACAACAGCCTGCATGTGCGCGACATCGTCGCACTGGCCGACCGGCTGGGCTGCTGATCGATCAGTCGGTGATGAGCTTTTCCACCGTGCGCAGGTTGCGCGTGGTGGTGCTCGACTTGTAGCGGGTCTTCGCAAGCAGCTTGGCCACCGGCGTCTCCAGGCTTTCGCCGCGCGGGCATTGCCAGTACAGCACGCCGTCGCCGCGCACCAGCTGTTCGACCTTGGCGTCGACCGTGCCGGCTTTGTCCATGATCTCGTCGAGCATCGCGGGGTCGGAGCCGAACACGAGGTACGGATGATGCGTGTCGTCGATGCGTTCAAAGGGATAGCTCGCCGCCATGTCGGCCACCTGCTGCTGCGTGCGCAGCACGATCCATGCCTCGTAGCCGAAGCACTGGCGCAGCGCTTTCTCGATGCGCGTGCGCAGTGCGGCGGCATCGGGCGCGTCGGTGTCGAACAGCACGTTGCCGCTGGCGAGCACCGTGCGCACCGCGCCGAAGCTGAGTTCGTCGACGAACAGCGCCTTCAGGTCGGCGCTCTTGATCGTGATGCCGTTGACGTTCACGCCGCGCAGCAGGGCGACGTAGCGCGTCAGCGGCGCGTCTTTCTTCTTTGTCTTCGGGCTTGCCATGGCGTGGGGTGCGGCCCGAAACGGCTCAGCGCAGGCCGCCGCCCGCGGCGTTCTCGTTGCGCTGGATGAGCTCGATCTTGTAGCCGTCGGGGTCCGTCACGAAGGCGATCACCGTCGTGCCGCCCTTGACCGGACCGGCCTCGCGCGTCACGTTGCCGCCCGCGGCCTTGATCTTGTCGCAGGCCGCGTAGGCATCGGGCACGCCGAGCGCGATGTGGCCGTAGGCGGTGCCGAGCTCGTAGCTCTCGGTGCCCCAGTTGTAGGTGAGCTCGATCTCGGCCTGGTCGGGGTTGCCGTTGCCGTAGCCGACGAAGGCGAGGCTGTACTTGTACTCGGGGTTTTCCGACGTGCGCAGCAGCGTCATGCCGAGCACCTGCGTGTAGAAGTCGATGGAGCGCTGGAGATTGCCAACGCGCAGCATGGTGTGGAGAAGTCGCATCTCGTGGGTCTGTCGTTATGGGGGGAAGGGGGCTATTGTCGCCCTCTGCTCAAGACGATCAAGCTGCCAGCGTCAGCAGGTGCGCTTGGTACTTTTTCAGAAAATCCATCAGATGCTGCGGGTACTCGGGCAGCACTGCCGCGCGCACGCTGGGGCGCGCCGCCAGCGCATGGCGCCAGGCATTCACCTTGGGCAGCGCGTCGAACAGGTGCGAATCGCTGATCGCATCGAACACCTCGAAGTAGCGGAACACCGGCGCGAACACCGCGTCGACGAGGCTGAAGGCTTCGCCCGCGAAGTAGGGGCCTTGCCCCAGCGCGGCCTCGACGCGTTCGAACTTGGCGGCCAGCGCCTCGCGCTTCTGCGCGAACACGGCGGCGTCCTGCGTGGTCTCGTAGCCCCACAGGTCGGCGAGGACGGCCGAGCCGAATTCCATCCATGCGCGGTGCTGCGCACGTGCGAGCGGGTCTTCGGGGTGGAGGCGGGCGCCAGATTGCGTCTCTTCGAGGTATTCGCAGATCACGTTGCTCTCGAACAGCACGGTTTCCGTACCGTCGGGGCGCTGCACCTTCAGCAGCGGCACCTTGCCCAGCGGCGAGATGTCGAGGAACCACTGGGGCTTGTTCGCGAGATCGATCACGACGCGCTCGAAGGGCACGTTCTTCTCGTGCAGCGCGATCGCGGCGCGTTGCACGTAGGGGCACAGCAGGTGGCTGACGAGGGTGAGGGCCTGGGTCATGGGGCATTCCGTCTTCGAAGAAATGGGTGGTCGGATCGCCGCGATTCTTGCGGGCCTGAACAACCTTTTCTGGAAAAGCCCATTCGGGCGGCGCCCGGGTGCTACGGCTTGGGAAAAAGGTACGCGCCGGCCGCAGGCTTGAGAAGGGGCTTGAGTTCGGTGAACGGCAGCGCCACCGTGGTGCCGAGGCAGGCGCCGAGCGCGTGCGGCACGCCGCTGACCGCGACGGCCAGCGCATCGCGCCCGCGGATGCGCTCGAAATGCAATGCCAGGTACTCGGGCCACACCTCGTCGCAACCCGTGTAGTGCTGCGGGTCTGCGGCGGCTGCGGATTCGGGCCCACGTCCCTCTGCCTTCAGCTTCTTCCCGATCAGCGCCATGAGCGTCTTGCTCGGCACGAACCCGTCCGGCGTCCTGGTGAACGCGCGGAACAGGCGTTCGAAGTCGAGGTACTCGCCACGGACCAGGTCGAGTGTGTAGGGCGCGTAGTGGTTGTGGGGATGGGCGCCGCCGCAGTCGGCGCTTCCCGATTCGACGACGCTCATCAGCGTCGGGCTAAGAAAGGTGACGCGCACCGATTCCGCGTCGTAGTTTCCCAGTGAGCTGGCCGCCGGGTGCGTCGCGGTGTAGAGGGTGGCCTTGCATTCGAGCGCGGCGAGGCTGAGCTGTCCGTGCCTGCGCGCGAGGATGGCGTTGACCTTCTCGACCACGCGCGCATTCGGGTGTCGCGTGAGCCGCGGATAGGAAAAGCGCGTGCGCGGATCGATGACCATGCGCCATGCCACCGCTCCGCTGACGTGCTCCGCGCCTTGCTTGAGCGGGGTCTGCAGCTTCAGGTGGTCGTAGGGGGCCGTCTCGATGGAAACCGGTGCGTCCGAAGCCGCGCCAGTGGTGTTGCCTGGCGGGATGGCGCGCGTCACCGGCGCAGTGGCGCCGGGACTCCGGTCTGGGTCGTACTGGCGAACTTGCCGAAGCTCGAACGCGACGTTCTGCTTGCCGGGGCCATCGCTCCAGCTCCCGGCAAAAGTGCCGTCGATCGCCTGGCCGCGCCATGTCGGACCCGGCTGTCGGGTCTGCGCGTCTTCGAACAACGGCGCGTTGCCGCCTTGTGCCGCCCGGTACATCGCCTCGCCCTGGATCGGGAGGGCTTCCACGAGTTTCGTCACTGGCCCGGAGAGAGGAATGTCGACGCCGTGGCGGCGATAGAAGTACCGCCCGCCGCCAGTGGCATTCACTTCGAGCACGACCTCGCTGGTGCCGAGGGTGCCTTGGTAGACCGTGCGGACTTCTGCCAGGGCCGGCATCGCCGACCCGAGCAACATCGCCCACGCGAGGAAGAGTCGGGTCGCCTTGTGCATCGGAGTGCCTCCTTCTACGAGGCCGTCTCCAGCCAGTGCGTGATCCGCCCGTTGTGCATCACGCCGATGCGGTCGGCCATCGCATGCGCCTCGGCCTCGTTGTGCGTGACCAGGATCGCAGTCTGGCCGGCCTTCTTCAGGATGCCGCGCACCTCGGCGGTCAGGCGCTCGCGCGTGCCGCCGTCGAGGTTGGAAAACGGTTCGTCCAGCAGCAGCAAGGCCGGCGAGGGCGCCAGCGCGCGGGCCAGTGCGATGCGTTGCTGCTGGCCGCCCGACAGTTCGTGCGGGTAGCGCTCGCCGGCCTCGGCCAGGCCGACCAGCGCGAGCATCTCGGCCACGCGCGCCTGCTGCGCTGCGCGGCCCAGGCGGCGCAGGCCGAAGGCGACGTTCCTGGCGGCCGACAGGTGCGGGAACAGCGCGTACTCCTGGAACATCATGCCCACGCGCCGCTGCTCGGGCGGCAGGTGCTTCTGGGGCGACGACAGCAGCGTGTCGCCGAGGCGGATGGTGCCGGCGCGCACGGGCTCGAAGCCGGCGATGGCGCGCAGCACCGTGGTCTTGCCGCAGCCCGAGGGGCCGAACAGGCAGGCGATCTCGCCCGCGGCCAGGTCCAGCGAAAAGCCGTCGACCACCGTGTGCGGGCCGCGCGGCGTGTCGTACGCGAGTTGGAGCAAGTCGAGATGAAGCGGGGAACTCATGCGGGGTCCGTGTCGGGAGGCGTCACCGCCGGTGTCGTGCCGAGCTGGTTGCGCGCCAGCAGCACCACCGGCAGCAGGCCGGCGACCACGATGGCCAGCGCGGCGATCGCGCCTTCCTCGTAGGTGCCGCGCGCGGCCTCGGCATACAGCCAGG
This sequence comes from Variovorax sp. GW821-FHT09D04, assembly GCF_059416405.1. Classification (NCBI taxonomy): domain Bacteria; kingdom Pseudomonadati; phylum Pseudomonadota; class Betaproteobacteria; order Burkholderiales; family Comamonadaceae; genus Variovorax; species Variovorax sp. GW821-FHT09D04. The sequence continues at coordinate 144,914 of NZ_JBWKPA010000001.1, read as the reverse complement.
TGGCGAGGGTGTCGAAGTTGGCCGGGCGCAGCAGCAGCGTGGCCGGCAGCTCCTTCATGGCGTCGACGAAGACCAGCAGCGCGCCCGCCGCGATGGCGGGCTGCAGCAGCGGAAGGTGCACGCGGCGCAGCGTGCCGCCGGTGGTTTCGCCGAGCAGGCGCGAGGCCTGCTCGATGGCCGGCGGAATGCGTGCCAGCCCGGCTTCGATGCCACCCACGGGCATCGCAAGGAAACGGATGGCGCAGGCCATGACCAGCACGATGCCCGCGCCCATCAGCGGCAGGCCCTGCCAGCCCATCGCGCCGGCCAGCGCCGCGTCGAAGGCCAGCGCCGGCGTCAGCAGGCCGATGGCGAGCACGGTGCCCGGCACCGCGTAGCCCAGCGTGGCCGCGCGCGCCTGCCATCGGGCGCGATTGAGGCTGGTTCCCTGGCTGCGGGAGGCCCAGGCCACGACCAGCCCCGCCGCCACGGCCACCACCGTCACGCCGGCCGCCAACGCCAGCGTGTTGCCCAGGCTGGCCACGAGGCCCTGCGAAATGCCGCCGCCCTGGTGCAGCCGCTTGCCGCTTTCCCAGACCAGGTAGAGCGCGGGCGCGACAAAGCCGATCAGCACCGGCAGCGCCGCCGTCGCGGTCGCCGCCCAGGCCGCGCCGCCGTGCAGGCGCCGGGGCTGCACCGCGCGCATGCGCTGCGCGGAGCCGAAGCGCTGGTGCTGGCGGCCGTTGCGTTCGAGCCAGACCAGCGCCACCACCACGAACAGCATCGCGCAGGCGATCTGCGCGGCGCCGGCCAGGTCGGAGCGCGTGATCCAGGTGGTGTAGACCGCCACCGTGAGCGTGTTCACGCCGAGGAATTCGGAGGCGCCGATGTCGTTGAGCGTCTCGAGCAGCGCAAGGCTCAGGCCCACGGCCAGTGCCGGCCGCGCCAGCGGCAGCGCCACGCGAAAGAAGGCGCCGCGCCGGTTCTCGCCGAGCGTGCGCGCCGCTTCCAGCAGGTGCGCCGGCTGGGTCATGAACATCGCGCGCGCCGTCATGTAGACGTACGGATAGAGCACGAAGCCCAGCACGAAGATCGCGCCCGGCATCGAGCGCAGGTCGGGCAGGCGGAACTGGCGCGGGCTGTCGAAGCCCAGCATCCAGCGGATCGCGCCCTGCACGGGGCCGATGGGGTGAAGCAGGTCGAGGTAGGCGAAGGCGACGATGTAGGTCGGCATCGCCAGCGGCAGCAGCAGCGCCCAGTTGAGCACGCCGCGGCCGGGAAAGTCATACGCCGTGACCAGCCAGGCGCAGCCGGTGCCGATCACGAGGACAAGGGTGCCGACGCCTGCGAGCAGCAGCGCCGTGTTGAGCGCCGCCTGCGGCAGCACGTGCGCGAACAGCGGCCCCCAGTGGCCGACGCCCGAGCCGAACGCGAGCCAGGCCAGCGTGAGCACCGGCGCGAGCACGCCGAGGGCGATCAGGAACGACGCGCAGCGCCATGCCGGGCCCGCGGCGCGCAGGCCCGGCGGCTGGCGCCGCGAAATCAGCATTCAGTTGCCGGCAAGGTGTGCCCGGCCATGCAAGGTCACTGGTCGAAGCCGACCTTGTCGACGAGGGCGCTGGCCTGCTTGCGGTACTTGGCAATCTCGGTCAGCGGCAGCGGATCGACCTTCAGCTCGCCGATGGCCTGGCCGATGATCGGGTCGAGGGCCACGCCCTTGCGCACCGGGTACTCGTAGTTGGCGTCGGCGTACAGCGCCTGGGCCGGTTCCGACACCAGGAACTCGAGCAGCTTGACCGCGTTGGCGCGCTGCGGCGCGTTCTTGGCCACGGCCGCGCCGCTGATGTTCACATGCGTGCCGCCGCTCTTGGCGCTGGCGAAGGTCGGACGGATCACCTTGATGGCGTCGCCCCACTTGCGCGCGTCGGTGCCTTCCTTGGCGCTCTTCATCTGGCCGACGTAGTACGAGTTGGCCACGCCGATGTCGCAGATGCCGCCGAGGATGTCGCGCGCCACGTCGCGATCGCCGCCGGTGGCCTTGCGCGCCAGGTTGCCCTTGACGCCGCGCAGCCACTGCTCGGTCTTGGCCTCGCCGTCGTGCGCGATCATCGCGGCCACCAGGGCCGTGTTGTAGGGATGCTGGCCGGCGCGGATGCAGACCTTGCCCTTGTACTTCGGGTTGGCCAGGTCTTCGTAGCGGAAGCTGGTCAGCGGCTGGTTCTTGTCGGCGTACAGCACGCGCGCGCGCAGCGAGAGCGCGAACCACTGGCCGTCGGCGCCGCGCAGGTTGGCCGGAATGGCCGACTCGAGCGCGGCCGACTTCACCGGCTGCGTCACGCCGCCTTCGACGAGGTCGACGAGGTTGCCGATGTCCACCGTCATCAGCACGTCGGCCGGCGAGCGCGCGCCTTCGGCCTTGACGCGCTCCAGCAGACCGTCCTTCACGAACACCGTGTTGACCTTGATCTTGCTCTGCGCGCTGAACGCCGAGATGAGCGGCTGGATCAGCGCCGGCTCGCGCGTCGTGTAGAGCGTGAGCTCGTCATTGGCGGCGTGCGCGGGCAGGGCGGAGAGGGCGAGCCAGGCGGCGGAAACGCCGAGGAGGGCGTGCGCCACGCGGCCCTGGGGGCCGGAACGGTCGGTCATGAAGAGGATCCTCCAGGTGCGGTGAGGTGTTCTAGAAAAGGCATCGGCGACGGCGGGTGCGTCGCTGATGAGAACAATTATCACTGACGGGGAGGAGCGGGTTTTCCTTTGGCTTACAGCTTGAGGGCTTACTGCGGCGCGTTGGCGTTGCTTCGGGCCTGGGTGTCGCTAGGCGGTCAAGGCCACGACTTCCGCGTCGGTCAGCTTCTGCGGCCGATATTGCACCGATCGGACATGAAGGAAGGGCTGGTTGCCGCCAGTGGCCAGGTTCCCGATGCCAAGGAAGTTCATGGGCGGGACCGTCGCCATGGCCGCTTTGAACAACTGTCCGCTGCATCCGTAGCGAAGACCGTCGGCGCCATAGCTGACCGTGGCTTTGACCGGGTTTCCAACGGGGGTGCCGAGGAGGCCGACCGCCACCGTGCTCGGGCCTGACACGCCATTGGCGTTGGAGTAGGCATAGGCCGAGCCCGTCGCGTTGAATCCGATGCCGACGCGATTGGCAATGGCGGAGCCGATTTCGATCAGGTTTCGAGTTGAAGCGTCACCTTCTCTTGGTCGTCCGAACTCCATGAAGAGGGTGCCTTCGGCGGCATTGCACCAGCCCTTGGTCGTGTCGACGCGAACGAGGTCGCCGGTGCGCGTGGTGGCGGCCGAGGTTGCGGTGTCTGCCTGGCGGGTGGTGGCTGCTGACGTCGCGATGTCTGCAACCCGCGTCACTGTTGCCGTCGTTGTGGGGATGTAGCTGGTTGCAACGGCCCCGGGCTCAACCTGAACGCGCGCAACCTTGACGGAATCTGTGGCAGTTGCGCTGTTGGCGCCACCTGCATAGAGCAGGAACGCAACGATGCCCGTCGACGTGTACGTGCGTGTGATCCGGACCATCGTAGCTTCGGTTTGAGAGAGGTTGTCGATGTAGGCCAGCGCTCCCGAAGACGTTGTGACCGTACCAGGACCACTGATGATTTCGATGGTCCGTTCAGCAAAGACTCCCCATGAGGCTGTCGTGCCGTTGTAAAGCCCTAAAGAAATCCGAGTCGAAGTTCCTGCCAGGACGGCGCACGTCGCTGTGAACGTGTCACCGACGGCCGCCGTCGCGAGACTGCTCTGGCTGACGCCTTCGCTGGTGATGGCGGCCGTTTTCTTGATCTCCCAGAAAGGGAGACCGCAAAACTTCTCAGGCGCCTCGGTTCTTGTTGGACTGCCGCTCCAGGGCGACACCGACAAGCGATCCGATTGCAGGACTAGGTTTGTGCTCTGCCCCTCTTGCACAAGCCAAGGTGCAATGGTCAAGTCGGCCGGGTTGTAGGTCATCCGAGCGACGCCGGAGGCCGCGACCTTGGTTGCACCCGTGGAGTCGAAATAGGTCCCGATGGACGCGCGGCTGGTGAAGGTCTCGGTGCTCGGGATGTAGCTGGTGGCGAAGGCGCCGGCCTCCAGTTGGGCGCCCCAGACCTGGAAGGCACCGCTGTCCGCCGTCGTGCCAGTGAATCCCGCATAGACATACAGCGAGTCGCCAACGGCAATCGGCATCGCCGTTGTGTACGTGCAGCGAAACCAGCCGTTGCCGACCGGGCGCATCTCCCAGCCAGCCCCGGTGATCGAAGGCGTTGCGCCATGCAATGCGGGGTAGCCGTACGAAGAATTGACGCCCGTCGTGTTGTTGCGCACGAGCAGGGAGAGCGGCTGCGTTCTCGACACGTTCTTGACGTAGATCGAGTAGGTCATGACCGTCGCGGTCGCAAGAAGGTTCTGGGCGAACGGACTGGTCGTCGCTCCGGACACTTCAGTGGCACGGAGCGTTCCGTCTGGTGCCTGCTTGCCGGGTGTCCGGGTAGCGCCGGACAAGGTCCACGGCGCGATGTGCATGTCGCTGCTGCGCTGCAGGATGTTCGTGCGCTGCTCTTCGACCATCAACACAGGCGGCAGCGTCAGATTCGACGGCTCGTAGCTGTTGCGCACAACGCCTGCCGCCGCATAGCGCAGGATGCCCTTGGCGTCGTAGTAGCTGCCGATGGAGGTTCGTGCCGTGACCCCATCCCCACTGGGGATGTAGGAGCTGGTGAACGCCCCCACTTCGAGCTGCGCACCCCAGATGTAAATGCCGGCGTTGCCGTCCCCTGGGCCGGTGTTGCCTGCAGACGACCCGGGGTAGATGCACGTTCTGATCGATGTGGTTGCATCGGTCGTGAAAGCGATCTCGACCCTGCACCAGCCATTGCCGACATCGACAACTCTCTTGGAGACCTCGACAAAACCTCCGGTGGCAGGGCCAGGCAAAGCGGTCGCCGTCAACAGATTGAAGGGGATGCTGATGCTGCCGGTGGTTCCCTTCGCGTAGAGCCATCCGGCGGACGATCCTGCGGCCTTCGCATAGACCGAAAAGGCGTAGGTGATCGGCGTCGCTGCCTTTGCGTCCTCTCGAAGGAGGTTTCCGGTGCCTGCGTTCACGCCGTTGAAGAGGGTCAGCTTGCAAGCGTCCCACCGGCCATTCGGCGCCTGGGCGGCGCCAGGCGCGACGGTCACGCTGGCCTTCACCCAGGCCGGGTTTTCGAACCGAGACGAAAACGGCAGCAAGTTCGTCCGCGCGTTTTCAATAAGCAGCCCCTTCGCCACCTTCGTGATCGGATCGAAGTCGAACCGTGGCGTGGCACAGGGCTCGATGAAGCCTTGGGTGTTGACGCGAGAGCCGTTCGTGCCGCCCGCATAGGTGAACAGCTCGGCAAAAGTCTTTTCGGTAAGTGTCGTTGTCATCTGGTTGAGTCCTCTGCGGGCTGCCTCGCGCGAACGCAGGCGGTGCCTTCGGGTTCGGCGACGGAGGGTTCCGCCGCCGGCCAGCCCATGGCGGCCATGGCAGTCTTTTCCTTGGTTGGCGATGACGACTTTCTCGCCGAACGCCCCAACGAAAAAGGCCGACATATGTCGGCCTTCAGAGGAGGGCGGGGCGCCCTGCGGTTCAACGAGGACGGGGCCCTTGCCTCACCGCCCCGCCGGCACCTCGAACACCAGGCACGTCGTCGTCGCATGCGCATACAGCGTGCCGTCCGCCCCGACCAGCCGCGCCTCGGCGGTGGCGAGCTGCTTGCCGCAGTGGATCACCTTGCCTTCGGCGCGCACGCGCTGCACCTTCGGCGTGAGGCCCTTGACGTAGTTCACGCTGAGTTCGGCCGTCGTGTACGCGCGACCGGGCGGCATCATGGTGTGGACCGAGCAGCCCAGCGCCGAGTCGAGCATCGTGGCGACCCAGCCGCCGTGGATGGTGCCCAGCGGGTTCAGGTGCTGCGGCAGCGGCGTGCCCTGGAAGATGGCGACGCCCTTGCTGACCGAGACGATGGTGAAGTCCAGCGTCTTGGCGATGGCGGCGTAGGGAATCTCGCCGTTGAGCATGGCCTGCATGACCTCCAGGCCGGTCTTGCCGGCGACCTGCTCGGGGCGCGCGAGCCCGGGGCCGGGGCCGTTCTCGAGGCGCTCGGCGATCTGCCGCTCTTCGGCGATCCATGCGTCGAGCAGATGGGAGGGGGTGTCGGTGAAAGCTTGCTGCGTCATGCCTGTGTTCCTGCTGGGGGCTTTGCGGGGAGGGGTTGATTGCATATGCAATAGTTGCACATACAATAATACCCCATGGACACACCCACCCAACCCCGCGGCTGCACCAGCTTCAAGACGCGCCAGCTGATGCGCCGCCTGACGCAGCACTATGACGCCGAGGTGTCGCGCAGCGGCCTCAAGACCACGCAGTACTCGCTGCTGTCGCACCTCAAGCGCCTGGGCCCGATGCGCCCGGTCGACCTGGCGGGCGAACTGAAGATGACCGCGTCCACGCTGAGCCGCAACCTGCAGCCGCTCATTACCGCGGGCTGGGTGGCGCAAGTGGCGGGTGCCGACGCGCGCAGCCGGCTGGTGTCGCTCACGGACGCCGGCGATGCCAAGTGGCGCGAAGCGCAGCAGCACTGGAAGACGGCGCAACTCAAGCTCAATGCGCTGCTGGGCGTGGAGCGCGTGCTCGCGCTGCATGCGCTCATCGACGAATCGCTCGCGCTGCTGGGCACGGGCGAGCCGGCCGATGTGCAGGACTGACGCTTCCCGCCACCCCCACAACGAACACTTTCCGCGTCTACGCAGTCGCGCGGCCGGATTTCCTGTCTCTTCGTTTCTCCCCCGACCCATTCCAACAGTTCCAGAGGTCCCATGTTCGCCACCCACGTCTCCGCATGGCTGCAGCGCCGCGGCATCCACTACGGCTGGATCGTCGCCGCCGTCACCTTCCTGACCATGCTCACCATGTCGGCCGCGCTCGGCCTGCCGGGCGCGATGATGAAGCCGCTCGGCGAGGAGTTCGGCTGGAGCACCGAGCAGATCTCGTCCGCGCTCGCGCTGCGTTTTGCCCTGTTCGGCCTCATGGGCCCGTTCGCCGCGGTGCTGATGGAGCGCTACGGCCTGCGCGCGGTGATGTGCGCCGGCCTCACGCTGGTCGGCCTGGGCATGGCGCTGGTCACCACGGCCTCGCAGCTGTGGCAGCTGTTCGTGCTGTGGAGCCTGATGCTCGGCCTGGGCACGGGCATGACGGCGCTGGTGCTGGGCGCCGTGGTGGCCAACCGCTGGTTCGTCGCGCGGCGCGGCCTGGTCGTGGGCATGCTCACGGCCAGCGCGGCCACCGGCCAGCTGGCCTTCCTGCCGCTGGCGGCCTGGATGATCGAGCACTGGGGCTGGCGCTCGGCCATCGTGCCGATCGTGGTGGGCAGCGTGGTGATCGCGCTGCTCGCGCTGTGCCTGGTGCGCAACCGGCCGTCGGACATCGGCCTGCAGCCCTACGGTGAAGCGCCCGGCACGCAGCCGGCACAGGCGCCCGCCTTCACGATGAATTTCGCCACGCCGTTCCGCGTGCTGCGCGAGGTGGCGACCAACCGCACCTTCCTGATCCTGGCCGGCACCTTCTTCATCTGCGGCCTGAGCACCAACGGCCTGGTGCAGACGCACTTCATCTCGCTGTGCGGCGACTACGGCATGAGCGCCGTGCCGGCTGCCTCGGTGCTCGCGATGATGGGCGCCTTCGACTTCGTCGGCACTATCCTGTCGGGCTGGCTCTCCGACCGCTACGACAACCGCAAGCTGCTCTTCTGGTACTACGGCCTGCGCGGGCTGTCGCTGTTCTGGCTGCCGCATTCCGAATTCACGATCTACGGCCTGGGCCTGTTCGCGATGTTCTACGGCCTGGACTGGATCGCCACCGTGCCACCGACCGTCAAGCTCGCGGGCGCCGCCTTCGGTCCCGCGAAGGTCGGGCTGGTGTTCGGCTGGATCTTCGCGGCCCACCAGCTGGGCGCGGCCACCGCGGCCTACGGCGCGGGCTTTGCGCGCACGCTGCTGCTGACCTATACGCCGGCGCTGTACACGGCCGGCGCGGCCTGCCTGTTCGCGGCGGTGATCGTCATGGCGATCCGCCGTCCCGCCAAGACCGCCGCCGCACCGGCCGCGGCCACCACCAGCGCCGCCGCGCGCGCCTGACCGCCGGAGATCCGCATGACCACCCCCCAACAAGCGAACGGCGACCTCGACCCGCGCACGCGCCGCCTGCTCGAGGCGCCCATCATCCCCACGCTGCTGCGGCTGGCCGCGCCCAATGTGCTCGTGATGCTGGCGCAGGCCTCCGTCGGGCTCATCGAGACCTACTTCGTCGGCAAGCTCGGCACCGACGCGCTGGCCGGCATGGCGCTGGTGTTCCCCATCGTCATGCTGATGCAGATGACCTCCAGCGGCGCAATGGGCGGCGGCATTGCGTCGTCGATCGCGCGTGCGCTGGGCGCGCGTCGCCGGGGCGACGCCGACGCGCTGGTGTGGCACGCGGTGGTCATCGCGATCGGCTTCGGCCTGTGCTTCACGCTCGCGCTGCTGCTGGGCGGGCGCTGGCTGTATGGCGTGATGGGCGGCACTGGCGCCGCGCTGGAAGCCGCGCTCACGTACTCGAACTGGGTGTTCGCGGGCGCGGTGCTGGTGTGGCTCTTCAACTCGCTGTCCGCCATCATCCGCGGCACCGGCAACATGGCGGTGCCGGCCAACGTGACGGTGGTGGGCGTGGTGTTCCTCATTCCGGCGTCGCCGCTGCTGATCTTCGGCATCGGGCCGTGGGGCGGCATGGGCATCGCGGGCGGCGCGCTGGCGCTGCTGCTGTACTACCTGTTGGGCTCGCTCGCGCTCATCGCCTACCTGCGCTCGCCGCGCAGCCTGCTGCGCCCCACGCTGGCGGCGTTCCAGATGCGCTGGCCGCTGTTCCGCGACATCCTGCGCATCGGGCTGGTGGGCACGGTGTCGACGGTGGCGACCAACCTGTCGATCGGCATCGCCACCGCACTCACCGGCCATTTCGGCGCGGGCGCGCTGGCCGGCTACGGCACCGCGTCGCGGCTCGAGTACCTGCTGGTGCCGCTGGTGTTCGGCCTCGGTGCGCCGCTGGTCGCGATGGTCGGCACCTGCATGGGCGCGGGGCTGCGCGAGCGTGCGCTGCGCGCCACCTGGGCCGGCGCGGCGCTGGCCTTCGGCATGGCCGAGGTCATCGGGCTGGCCGCCGCGCTGTTCCCGCGTCCGTGGCTGATGCTGTTCGGCCACGACCCCGTGATGCTCGAGACCGGCGCACACTACCTGCGCGTGGTGGGGCCGCTGTACGGTTTCTTCGGCGTCGGGCTGGTGCTGTACTTCGCCTCGCAGGGCGCGGGCCGGCTGCTGTGGCCGGTGCTCGGCAACATCGCGCGGCTCGCCGTGGCGGGCACGGGCGGCTGGCTGGCGCTGCGCTGGGGCGGCGGGCTCACCGGCGTGTTCGCGGCGCAGGGCGTGGCGCTGGTGGTGTACGGCATCGTCATCGCCTCGGCCATCGCGGGCGGTGCGTGGTTCGGCCGCGTGGGCTGGCCGCGCACGACCCAGGGGCTGCTGCGCCGCGTGGCGCAGGCCTGAGTGCCCATCGATTTCTTTTCAACGAAAGGCTCGTCATGCAGATCAAGGATTCCGTCGTCTTCATCACCGGTGCCAACCGGGGGCTCGGCCTGGCGTTCGCCAAGGCGGCACTCGCGGCCGGTGCGCGCAAGGTCTACGGGGCCGCGCGCGACCCCAAGAGCATCACGCTCGCGGGCGTCGTGCCCGTGGCGCTCGACGTGACGCAGCCCGCGCAGATCGAGGCCGCCGTGCGTGCCTGCGGCGATGTGACGCTGCTGGTCAACAACGCGGGCATCTCGCGCGGATCGAGCTTCCTCGGCTCGCCCGATGCGGTAGCCGCGGCGCGCGCCGAGTTCGAGACCAACTTCTTCGGCCCCTGGGCGCTCACGCAGGCCTTTGCGCCGGTGCTCGCGTCGAACGGTGGTGGTGCGGTCCTCAACGTGCTGTCGGCCCTGAGCTGGACCACCTTCCCTGGCGTGGCGACCTACAGCGCCACCAAGTCGGCGGCCTGGTCGCTGAGCAACGGCTTGCGCAACGAGCTGGCGGGGCAGGGCACACAGGTCACGAGCTTGCACGTGGCGCTCATGGACACCGACATGGCGGCGCGCCTGCCCGGCCCCAAGACCTCTCCCGATGACGCCGCGCGCCAGGCGCTGGCGGGCGTGGAAGCGGGGCTGCCCGAGGTGCTGGCCGACGAGGTCACGCGCCAGCTCAAGCAGAGCCTGTCGACCGAGCGGCCCGCGTATGCGAGCCCGCCGGTCTGACGTGCGTCAATAGCGGTAGGGGTTGTTCGGGCGGCGGTCGTAACGGTTGGGCACACCGTCGCCGTCGTTGTCCCGGCGGCCGTGGCGACGGCCTTCCCAATCGCGGCGACCATGGTCGTAGTAACCGTGGCGGCGCGGGCCGTCGTAGTAGCCCGGGTGGTAGTGGCGCGGAGGCGGCGGCGGGGCGTAGTAGTGATGGCGCGGCGGTGGCGCGGGTGTCACGTACACCTGGGCCTGGATGAACGGGCCGCCGGCCTGGGCATGGGCCGGCGCGGTGAGGGCGGCCAGCGACAGCAGGGCGGCAGCACCGAAGGCGAATGTCAGCTTTTTCATGGCGACTCCTGGGGAGTGATTGCGATGCCTCATCGTCGCGCCATTATGTGAAGTTCTTGTAAGCCGGAAGCGAAATCGCATGAAGAGCTGTAAGCCGCTGCGCTCGCGCTTTTTCAGCGTTGCGGGGCCGGCAGCATGCGCCGCAGGGCTTCGAAGAACAGATCGGACTGTTCCCGCTCGCCCTGGATCTGCGCCGCCACATGCGCGGCCAGCTTGGCGTTGACGGGCACCAGCGGGCGCCCGGTCGATTGCGCGATCACCTGGTGCAGGCAGGCGCGCTCCAGGTAGTACAGGTCGTCGTAGGCATGCGCGATGGTGCCGCCCGCCACGATCACGCCGTGGTTCGCGAGAAAGGCCACGTCCTTGCCGGCCATGGCACGCGCGATGCGCTCGCCCTCGGCGTCGTCCAGTGCCAGGCCGTTGTACTCGGCGTCGATGGCGATGCGGTTCATGTAGCGCATGGCGTTCTGGCTGGCGGTCGGATCGAGCGCGCGGTCGACCGTGAGCGTCAGCGCCGTCGCATAGGGCATGTGGCAATGCAGCACCACGGCGTGGCCCGTGAGCCGGTGCACCGCGCCGTGGATGAAGAGGGCCGTGGGCTCCACGCGGTGGCGGCCCGCCAGCACTTCGCCGTGCACGTCGATCAGCACGATGTCGTCAGGACCGATCTCGCTCCAGTGCAGCCCGCGCGGGTTGATCAGGTAGCGGTCCTGCGCGCCCGGCAGCAACACGCTGAAATGGTTGCACACACCTTCGGACAGCCCATGGTGGGCCGCGGCGCGCAGCGCGAGCGCGAGGTCTTCGCGCAACTGGCGCACGGCGGGGCTGGCGTATTCGGAATCGGCGGACATCGCGGGGGTCTCCTTCTTTCTTGTGGTGGATGGGTCTTGTCGGATCAGGCGCGGGCCAGCCCGGCCCAGGCCGCCACGAAGCGCTGCGCGTCCTCGCGCACGGCGGCGGCGGTCTTGCCGGGCTTGTAGAGCGACGAGCCGATGCCGAAGCCGGCCGCGCCGGCCGCGCGCCACGCGCCCATGTTGTCGGGCGCGATGCCGCCCACGGGCATCACGGGCGTGCCGGCGGGCAGCACCGCAAGCAGGGCCTTGACCACGGCGGGCGAGGCCAGCTCGGCCGGGAACAGCTTCAGGCCCGTGGCGCCGGCCGCGAGCGCGCCGAAGGCTTCGGTCGGCGTCATCACGCCGGGCAGGCACGCCATGCCCAGGCGCGCGGCCTCGGCGATGACGTCGGCATTGAAGTTGGGCGACACGATCAGCTCGCCGCCGGCCGCATGCACTTCGCGCACCTGCTTGGCGTCGAGCACGGTGCCCGCGCCGACCAGCGCGTTCGGAAAGCGCCGGCGCATCAGCGCGATGCTCTCCAGCGGCTGCGGCGAATTGAGCGGCACTTCGAGCAGCCGGAAGCCGGGCTCGACGATGGCGTCGCCCACGTCGGCGGCTTCGGCGGGCGAGAGGCCGCGCAGGATGGCGACGAGCGGCAGGGCCTGCATCGCGGCGTTGAATTTATCGAGGGGCGTGGTCATGGGGCGGGTGTCCTGTCGGTGTCGAGAAAGCCGGACAGCGTGTGCAGTCCGGCCCAGGTGGCTTCGGCGCCGAGCGTGCGCGTGGCGACGCCGGTGGCGCGCAGGGCCAGGGTGTAGCGCTGGGTGAGGGCGGAAGAGCCGATCAGCACGACCTCGCCGACGGCCTGTACCGATTGCGTGCGCAGCTCTTCGCCGATGAGCAGGCCCGACAGGTAGCTCGACAGCTCTTCCCTGGGCATGCGTTCGAACAGCGCGAGCGTGCGCGTGCCGAAGGCGTTGTGCAGCAGGCCGTGGCCGTTCTCGGAGCGCGTCACGCCTTCGAGGAACGCGGCTTCGTCGAGCGGCGCGGCGGCATCGAGTGTGCGCCCCAGGATCGAGTGCTGGCTCAGCAGCGCGTAGAACTCGCCCGTCATGTAGGTGCGAAAGCCGGCGACGCGGCCCTTCTTGACCGTGGCCCATTTGTTGTGGGTGCCGGGCAGCACGAAGACGCCGTCGTCCAGGCCGGTGATCGTCATGGCGCCGAGGATCTGCACCTCTTCGCCGCGCATCACGTCGGGCACGCCGGCGTGCTCGTCGCTGAGGCCGGGCACGATGGCGATGCGCGCGCCGGGGATGGCGTCTGTGGCGATGATGCTGCGGCCTACTTCGACGCGGCCCGCGGGGCAGGGGCAGTAGGGCGCTTCGACCCAGCCCTGCTTGCTGCCGGCCATGCCGGAGATCAGGCAGCGCGTGTCTTCCAGGCGCATCCAGTCGCCGAACAGCGACTCGAACACGGCGGGAAAGCCGCCCTCGGGCACGGTGAGGATGCCGCGGGCGTCGCTGCGCTCTTCGATGACCTGTCCGCTCGGGTCGAGCAATGCACCGCGTAGCGAGCTTGTGCCCCAGTCGATGGCGATGAGTCTTGTCATGTTTGTCGTCTGTAGCGTTTCGAGAGGTTGTTCGGGGCGCGTGCACAGGCCACCGGGTACTTCCCTCCGCGAATGTCCCCCGGCCTGCGGCCTCCTCCTTGATTTCGCTGCGGGAAGCACCCGGTGTCCTGAGCCCGGGAGGCGCTGTCGTGGTGCTGGCCGATCAACAACTGCTCTGAACCGCTCACGTCGATGGGGTGCCTTGCGCAGCGAAATCAAGGAGGAGCCCGAAGGGCGGGGGACATTCGCGGAGCAAGGTACCCCGTCGGCGGGAGCGCGCCCTGGAGCTCTCCAAATCAGTGATTGTCTCGCGGCACAAAGGCCCCACGGCGACCACGCAGAAAGGCCAGGTCCGCTCCCTGATCGGCCTGCAGCACCGTGTCGACGTACAGCTTCCAGTACCCCGAATCGAGCGGGGCCTTGGGCGCGACCCACTTCGCACGGCGCTTCGCCAGTTCCTCGTCGCTCACATGCAGGTGCAGCTTGCGGTTCGGCACGTCGAGCTCGACGATGTCGCCGTCCTGCACCAGTGCCAGCGGGCCACCTGCAGCCGCCTCGGGCGCCGTGTGCAGAACGACCGTGCCGTAGGCCGTGCCGCTCATGCGCGCGTCGCTGATGCGGACCATGTCCGTGATGCCCTTGCGCAGCACCTTCGGCGGCAGCGGCATGTTGCCGGCCTCGGCCATGCCGGGGTAGCCCTTGGGGCCGCAGTTCTTGAGCACCATGATGCAGTGCTCGTCGATGTCCAGGTTCTCGTCGTCGATGCGCTTGTGCAGGTCGTCGGCGCTCTCGAACACCACCGCGCGGCCCTTGTGCACCAGCAGCTCCGGCGTGGCCGCGCTGGGCTTGATGATGGCGCCGTTGGGCGCGAGGTTGCCGCGCAGCACGCAGATGCCGGCCTTGTCCTTGAAGGGCTCGGCCTGGGTGCGGATGACCTGCGGGTTGTAGTTCTCGGCGTCCTTCACGTTCTCCCACACGCTCTGGCCGGTGACGGTGAGGATGTCCTTGTGCAGGTGGTCGGCGATTTCCTTGATGACCACGGGCAGGCCGCCCGCGTAGCAGAAGTCTTCCATCAGGAACTGGCCCGAGGGCTGCAGGTTCACGAGGCAGGGCAGGTCGGCTGCGATGCGGTCGAAGTCGTCGAGCGTGAGGTCGACACCGATGCGGCCCGCAATGGCCAGCAGGTGGATCACGAAGTTGGTCGAGCCGCCGATGGCCGCGTTGACCTTGATCGCGTTCTCGATCGCCTGGCGCGTGAGGATCTTCGACATGTTCATGTCTTCATGCACCATGTCGACGATGCGCCGGCCCGCCTGCCGCGCGAGCACGTTGCGGCGGCCGTCGACGGCAGGGTAGGCCGCGTTGCCCGGCAGGCCGATGCCCAGCGACTCGACCATGCTGGCCATGGTGCTGGCCGTGCCCATCGTCATGCAATGGCCGTGGCTGCGGTGCATGCAGCTCTCGGCCTCGAAGAAGTCCTGCAGCTTGAGCGTGCCGGCGCGCACCTGTTCGCTCATCTGCCACACGCCGGTGCCAGAGCCTAGCTCCTGGCCGCGCCACTTGCCCGACAGCATCGGCCCGCCCGAGACGCCGATGGTCGGCAGGTCGACGCTGGCCGCGCCCATCATCAGCGCGGGCGTGGTCTTGTCGCAGCCCATGAGCAGCACCACGCCATCGAGCGGGTTGCCGCGAATGCTTTCCTCGACGTCCATGCTCGCGAGGTTGCGGTACAGCATGGCGGTGGGGCGCAGGAGCGTCTCGCCCAGCGACATCACCGGGAACTCGAGCGGGAAGCCGCCGGCCTCGTACACGCCGATCTTCACCTGCTCGGCGAGCGTGCGGAAGTGCGAGTTGCAGGGCGTGAGTTCGCTGAAGGTGTTGCAGATGCCGATGACCGGGCGACCGTCGAACTGGTCGTGCGGCACGCCCTTGCCCTTCATCCAGCTGCGGTAGATGAAACCGTCGCGGTCGTGGCGTCCGAACCACTGCTGGCTGCGCAGTTCGCTGGCGGGCTTTTTCTTCGGGGCGTTGCTCATGGGATGTGTCTCTTCGTCGTTGATGCTTTGCGGAAATCCTCAGGGTTTTTCCTGCGGGACGGCCGTTTCAATCATCATATGATAAGCGTGACGAGCTGTCGCGCATTCAGGGTTTTCGAGTGGCCGGCACAGGCAAATCCGCCTGAATCCGGCCCCGATACGGGCAGGCAAACAGGCACCGGACACCACCAGAACCACACACCCACAGGCAGGCATGATCAAGAACGTTCACGGCAACACGGTCGACCGCATCGGCAGCGACATCGTCGCGGGCCGCTATGCGCCCGGCGCGTCGATCCCGCCGGAGCCGCTCTTGTGCGAAGAGCTCGGCGTGAGCCGGACCGTGGTGCGCGAATCGATCAAGTCGCTGATCGCCAAGGGCCTGGTGACCAGCGGCCCGAAGGTGGGCACGCGCGTGCAGCCGCCCGACCAGTGGAACTGGTTCGACGCCGACGTCATCGTGTGGCAGACGCAGGCGGGCCTGTCGGCCGAGTTCCTGCGCGACCTGCAGGACCTGCGCCGCGTGGTCGAGCCCGCCGCGGTGGCGCTGGCCGCCCAGCGCGCCACCGCCGAAGACATCGCCGACATGGAAGACGCCTACGCGGGCATGAAGCGCGCCATCGAATTCGGCGGCGACTACATCACGCCCGACCTGCGCTTTCACCAGGGCCTCATCCGCTCCAGCCACAACCGCATGCTGGTGCAGATGAGCCGTGCGCTGGGCGCGCTGCTGCGCACCAGCTTCGAGATTTCGACCACCCGCAAGAACGGGCCCGCGAGTTCGCTGCCGCTGCACCGCGCGGTGCTCGACGCCGTCATCGCACGCGATCCGGCCGCCGCCGAGAAAGCCGTGCTGGTGCTCATCGACGGCGCGCGCCACGACATCGAGACGGTGCTGGCCTCGCGCAAGAAGATTCCGCGCATCAGCCGCCCGGCGACGCAGCTGAAGGCCTTCCCGCTCTAGACGCGGCGGCCGCGCAGACATCCCATAACAACACTGGAAAGTCAGGAGACGCAGATGCTGATGCAAAGGGCAATCGACGGATTTTTTCGCCTGCTGGAGTTCCTCGTCGTCGTGTGCATGGTGGCGATGGTCGTCATGGTGTTCGGCAACGTGGTGCTGCGCTACGGTTTCAATTCGGGCATTTCGGTGTCGGACGAGATGTCGCGCTACTGCTTCATCTGGCTCACCTACATCGGCGCCATGGTGGCGATGCGCGACGGCGCGCACCTGGGTGTCGACACGCTCATCAAGCACCTGCCCCTCATGGGCAAGAAGGTCTGCTTCTTCCTGAGCCAGTCGCTCATGCTGTTCTGCAACGTGCTCTTCTTCATGGGCACCTACGAGATGCACGAGCTGCAGGTGACCAACATCTCGCCCGTGGTGGGCATCTCGATGATCTGGGTCTACGGCATCGGCTACGTGGTGTCGGTGGTGATGGCCCTCTTCAACATCGACAAGCTCTGGCGATTGTTCAGGGGCCGGGTGCCCGACCAGGAGCTGATCCAGATCATGGAATCCGAAGAACAGGTGCTCGACGCCGCCGCACACGGGAAGGTGGCGCAATGACTGTCACGATCTTCATCGTCTCCCTGCTCGGCGCCATGGCACTGGGCATTCCGATCTCGTATTCGCTGCTGGTGTGCGGTGTCTCGCTGATGGGCTGGCTGGCCTACACCGGCGGCCTGCCGGCCTTCGACAGCCAGATCATCGCGCAGCGCTTCGTCGATGGCGCCGACAACTTCCCGCTGCTCGCGGTGCCGTTCTTCCTGCTGGCCGGCGAGTTCATGAATGCGGGCGGGCTCAGCCGGCGCATCGTGAACCTGGCGATGGCCTGGGTCGGCCACTACCGCGGCGGCATGGGCTACGTGGCGGTGCTGGCCGCGATCATCATGGCCTCGCTGTCGGGATCGGCCGTGGCCGACACGGCCGCGCTGGCCGCGCTCCTCATCCCGATGATGAAGGCCGCCGGCTACCAGATGAACCGCTCGGCCGGTCTCATCGCCGCGGGCGGCATCATCGCGCCGGTGATCCCGCCGTCGATCGGGCTCATCGTGTTCGGCGTGGCGGGCAACGTGTCGATCACCAAGCTGTTTCTCGCAGGCATCGTGCCCGGCATCCTGATGGGGCTCGCGGTGGGCGTGGCCTGGTGGATCGTGGCCCGGAAGGACAACGTGAAGTCCTCGCCGCGCGTGCCCTGGGGCGAGCGGCTGAAGGTCACGGCGCAGGGCAGCCTGGCGCTGGCGCTGCCGATCATCATCATCGGCGGCATGAAGTTCGGCGTCTTCACGCCGACCGAAGCCGCCGTGGTCGCGGCCGTCTATTCGCTCGTGGTGGGTCTCTTCATCTATGGCGAACTCAAGGTCAAAGACCTGTACCGTCTCACGCTCGCGGCGGGCAAGACCACCGCGGTCGTGATGTTCCTCGTGGCCGCCGCGATGGTGAGCGCCTGGCTCATCACGGTGGCCAACATCCCGACCGAGGTGGTGTCGCTGCTGGAGCCCTTCCTGGACAACAAGACGCTGCTGATGTTCGTGATGATGGTGCTGATCGTCATCGTGGGCACCGCGCTCGACTTCACGCCCACCGTGCTCATCCTCACGCCGGTGCTGATGCCCGTGGTGCTCAAGGCCGGCATCGACCCGGTGTACTTCGGCGTGCTGTTCATCATGAACAACGCCATCGGCCTGATCACGCCGCCCGTGGGCACGGTGCTCAACGTGGTGAGCGGCGTGGCGCGCATCTCGATGGACGATGCCTTCAAGGGCGTGATGCCCTTCTTCATCGCCCACCTGGTGGTGCTGTTCACGCTGGTGTTCTTCCCGCAGCTCGTGACCGTGCCGCTGCAGTGGTGGATGGGGCGCTAGTTCTTCTTTTTTTCCTGTCAGTCAGTTCGTTCAACCAACCCCTCGAATCGAAGGAGACAAGCATGTTGTTTCGCAGAACCCTGATGACCGCCGCCCTCGTGGCCGGCGGCCTGCTGGCGTCGACCGGCGCCCTCGCGCAATTTGCCGAACGCACGATCAAGTTCACCAACGGCGTGAACGAAGACCACCCCGTGGGCGTGGGCGTGAAGAAGATGCAGGAAGTGCTCGCTGCCAAGACCGGCGGCAAGATGAAGATCACGGCCTTCTGGGGCGGCGCCGCGGGCGGCGACCTGCCGGCCACGCAAGCCCTGCGCGCGGGCACGCAGGAAATGGTGTGCACCTCGAGCTCGCCGCTGGTGGGCATCGTGAAGGAACTCGGTGCCTTCGACCTGCCGTTCCTGTTCGCCAACGAGAAGGAGGCCGACGCGGTGCTCGACGGCCCCGCGGGCGAGTACTTCAACAAGAAGCTCGAGGCCGCCGGTCTCGTGAACCTGGCCTACTGGGAGAACGGCTTCCGCAACCTCACCAACAGCAAGAAGCCCGTGGCCAAGGCCGAGGACTTCGAAGGCGTGAAGCTGCGCGTGATGCAGAACAACATCTTCCTCGACTCGTTCAAGACCCTGGGTGCCAACGCCGTGCCCATGGCCTTCGGCGAGGTGTTCACCGCACTCGAGACCCGCACCATCGACGGCCAGGAGAACCCCTTCGTGACCATCGAGACCTCCAAGTTCAGCGAGGTCCAGAAGTACCTGAGCGTGACGCGCCACGCCTACACGCCGTTCCTCATCCTCTACAGCAAGAAGCTCTGGGACCAGCTCAACCCGCAGGAGCAGGCGGTGCTGCGCGAGGCCGCGAAGGAAGGCCAGAAGGTCCAGCGCGAAGCCAACCGGGCGCTCAACGAGAAGTCGCTCGCCAGCCTGCGCAAGACCATGACGGTGAACGAAGTCTCGGCGGCCGAACAGAAGCGCATGCTGGAGAAGGTCAAGCCCGTGTACGACAAGAACGTGCCCAACATCGGCACGGAAGCCGTGGGCGTGGTCACCGACGCGCTGAAGAAGGCGCGCGGGGGCTGACCGAGGCTTTCGGCCATGCGCTGAATGTTTGCAAGAGCCGCGCGGCATCCGCCGCCGCGGCTTTTTCTTTTTGCGGAATCCTTGTCATGAAAATCACGCAGCTCGAAACCATCCGCCTCGGCGAATTTCCCAACATCCTGTGGGTGCGCCTGCACACCGACGAGGGCCTGGTCGGCCTCGGCGAGACCTTCATGGGCGCCGAAGCGGTCGAGGCCTACCTGCACGAGTGGGCGGCGCTGAAGCTGCTGGGCACCGACCCGCTGCAGATCGAAGCGCGCAACCGCGACATCACGGGCTACCTCGGTTGGCGCGGGTCGGGCGTGGAAACGCGCGGCAATTCGGCCGTCGACATCGCGCTGTGGGACCTGTTCGGCAAGGCCGCCAACATGCCGGTGCACACGGCGCTGGGCGGCAAGAGCCGCGATGCCATTCGCATCTACAACACCTGCGCGGGCTACCAGTACATCCGCAGCGCCACGAACCAGACCAGCTCGAACTGGGGCTTGGCCAACAACAACGGGCCGTACGAAGACCTGCAGGGCTTCCTGCACCACGCCGACGAACTGGCCGAATCGCTGCTGTCCGAAGGCATCACGGCCATGAAGATCTGGCCCTTCGATCCGGCGGCGGAGAAGAGCCACGGGCAGTACATCAGCAACGCCGATCTCGACACCGCGCTCGAGCCCTTCCGCAAGATCCGCCAGGCGGTGGGCGGCAAGATGGACATCATGGTCGAGTTCCACAGCCTGTGGCGGCTGCCGATGGCGCAGAAGATCGCACGCGCGCTGCAGGAGTTCGACACCTTCTGGCACGAAGACGCCATCCGCATGGACAGCCTCGACCTGCTCAAGCAGTACGCGAAGGACTGTCAGGCGCTCGTCTGCGCCAGCGAGACGCTGAGCTACAAGTGGGGCTTCAAGGACTACCTGCAGACCGGTGTGGCCGGGGTCGCGATGCTCGACCTGAGCTGGTGCGGCGGTCTCACCGAGGCGCGCAAGATCGCCGCCATGGCCGACGCCTGGCAGCTGCCCGTGGCGCCGCACGACTGCACCGGGCCGGTGGTCTGGGCCGCGTCCACGCACCTGAGCCTGCATGCGCCCAACGCGCTGATCCAGGAGAGCGTGCGCGCCTTCTTCACCGGCTGGTACAAGGAACTCGTCACCGAGCTGCCGAAGGTCGAGAACGGCATGATCAGCCTCAACGACAAGCCCGGCCTCGGCCTGGAGCTGCTGCCCGACCTGCACAAGCGCGCCGACGCGATCGTGCGGGTGTCGAAGGCGACTTAGCGCCGTTCGTCAGCGGTTGTCGTCGGTGCGCAGCCGCAGCAGGGCGCGCACGAAGCCGTGGTCCGAGCGCGAGCGGTCGCGGCCTTCGTGCAGGTGGTCGTTGAAGTAGTCGACGCGGCGCACGTCGCCCAGGCTGTGGCGGCTGCTGGCGACGAACTCCTCGCTCACCAGGATCTGGTCGAGCACGTCCGGAAAGCCCTGGTGGATGTGCGAGTAGGCCACGTCCTTCTTCAGCGCCGACTCGCCCTGCATCTCGTAGGCGTTGAACAGCGCCACGTCGCGCGCGGCCTTGTCGTAGGCCACCTCGGACGTGGCGGCCACCAGCTGCGTGGTCACGCTGTGCGGGTTGTCGTTGAAGTCGCCCATCACCACCAGCGGCACGTTGGTGCCCTGCAGCAGGTCGATCACGATGCAGCGCAGGGCCGCGGCCTCGGCGCCGCGCATCAGCAAGGAGCGCAGCGAGGCCATCGCGCCGATCTTGCGGTCGTCGCGGTCTTCCAGGGAGTTGCCTTGCGCGTCCTGCAGGAACTTGGGGCGCTTGGACTTCAGGTGCACCGTCAGCACATGCACCTGCTGGCCGTGCTTCATGCGCACGGTGGCCAGCAGGGGCGGGCGCTCGAAGCGCGTGTGCGGGCCGATGCCCGGCACCTCGACACCGAAGCCCGAGGGGAAGTCGACGAAGGACTGCACGCTGTCCACCTGCAGCCGCGTGACGATGCCGACGCGCGGCGTGCCCTGTGCGCCCGGCCGCCCGGGCGTGCCCGGCGGGCTCGCGGGCGGCGGCGAGTTCTCGGCGCCCGGCACCGAGACGAAGTCGTAGCGCAGCCCGCTGCGGCCGATGGCGGCCTTCAGCGCGGCCTCGTCCCACACCTCCTGCACCGCGAGCACGTCGGCGTTGAGCGCGTGGATGCGCTCGCCGATCCAGTCGATCTTGCGTTCGTATTCGCGCTCGTTGTAGGCGTCCTGGTTCTCGTAGTACACGCGGTTGGGGTTCGCGAGATTGAGCAGGTTGCAGGTCGCGACGAAGAGCGTGGCGTAGTTGGGCGGGATGTAGGAGGGCATGGCCCGCACATTGTGTCCTGAGACGGTGCAAACGAACCTGCTGCGCCGGCCGCACCGGCAGAAACGAAAAAGGGCACCGAAGTGCCCTTTGTGGAATCAACGCGTGTGCGCGCTTCAGCGACCGAACGAACGACCGCCGCCGCCACCGCCGGAACGGTTGCCACCGCCGCCGTAGCCGCCGCCACCACCCGAGCGGCCACCGCCGCCCGACCGGTTGCCGCCGTAGCCGCCACCGCCACCCGGACGGCCGCCGCGACCGCGACCACCCATGTGGTCGACGCTCGTGCGCAACGGGTCCGGCTGGCCGGCGCCGCCGCCTGCGACGGCTTCAGCGCGCAGGTGCGCGACCTGGTTGGCCTGCGTCGGGCTGTGGCTGTTGCCGTGATGGCGCGGTTGGCGCTCTTCGTGCGGTGCGTGGTGATGGGGCTGCTGCGGTGCGCGCGGCTGGCCTTGCTGCGGGCCGCGGCCCTGTGCGGGACGGGCTGCGCCCTGGCCGCGCGGGCCCTGGCCCTGGCCTTGGCCGCCGCCGTTGGCATTGCGGCCTTGACCGCCGCCCTGGCCACCACCGCGGCGTTGACCGCCGCCATTGCCGCCGCCACCACCGCCGTTGCCGCCACCCTGGCCGGCCTTGTTCTCGCGGATGCGCGACATCATCTCGGTGCGGGCGGCCTTGGCGGCTGCCTGCATGACTTCGCGGCTCGGCGGACGGCCGGCGCCGCCCCAGATCGTCTGGCGACCCATGGCGATCGGCTCGGCGCGTTCGCCTTCTTCAGGACCGAAGCCCTCGACCTTCTGCACCGGGATCGTCTGCTTCGTGAAGCGTTCGATTTCCTGCATGAAGCCTTCTTCGTCCAGGCACACGAAGCTCACGGCCTCGCCGCTCGAACCGGCGCGGCCGGTGCGGCCGATGCGGTGCACGTAGTCTTCGCTGACGTTCGGGATCTCGTAGTTCACGACGTGCGGCAGCTCGTCGATGTCGATGCCGCGCGCGGCGATGTCGGTGGCCACCAGGGCGCGGATGTCGCCGCTCTTGAAGCCGGCCAGCGCCTGCGTGCGCGCGCTCTGGCTCTTGTTGCCGTGCAGCGCCATCGCCTCGATGCCGTTCTTGGTGAGGAACTCGGCCACGCTGTTGGCGCCGAACTTGGTGCGCGTGAACACGAGCACCTGGCTCCACTTGTTCTCGTTGATGATGTGCGCGAGCAGCGCCTTCTTCTTGCCGCGGCCCACGGGGTGGATCACCTGCGTGATGCGCTGCACCGTGGTGTTGCGCGGCGTGACCTGGATGCTCTGCGGGTTCTTGAGCAGCGAACCGGCGAGGTCGCGGATCTCGTCGCTGAAGGTGGCCGAGAACAGCAGGCTCTGCTTTTCCTTGGGCACCAGGGCCAGGATCTTCTTCACGTCGTGGATGAAGCCCATGTCCAGCATGCGGTCGGCTTCGTCCAGGATCAGCATCTGGACCTGGCTCAGGTCGAGCATGCCTTGCTGTTGCAGGTCGAGCAGGCGGCCGGGGGTGGCCACGAGGATGTCGACACCCTTCTTGAGCTTGCTGATCTGCGGGTTCATGCCCACGCCGCCGAAGATCACGGTGGAGTCGAGCTGCAGGTACTTGCCGTAGGTGCGCACCGACTCTTCGACCTGGGCCGCGAGTTCACGCGTGGGGGTCAGCACGAGGGCACGGATGCCGATGCCGCCGAACTTGTTGGTGGCGCTGCGGCTCATGGTGAGCTTGTGCAGCATCGGCAGGGTGAAGGCCGCGGTCTTGCCGGTGCCGGTCTGGGCGCCGCCCAGCAGGTCGTGGCCGTCGAGGACCACGGGAATGGCTTGCGCCTGGATGGGGGTGGGGGTGTCGTAGCCGTGCTCGTGCACAGCCTTCAAGATGGCGGGAGCCAGCTTCAGTTCGTCAAAATTCATTGTGGAAACAACAAGCGCCATACACGGCGCAGTGGCATCGGCCCGCCAGGCGTCGTTTTGGGGTGACGCCGAGCCAGTCAAGGCAGATGAAGGTCAGGGGTGGGAGCCGGAAGACCCGCGGTGATTTGGGGTTTTCTTCGTCCCCGGCAGAGAGCCGGTTTGCGGGCAACTGGACCCGGCAACGAGGACTATTGTCGCATGAGTCGATAATCATTGGTTCGCCGCGCCCGGATCACTGTCCGGACGACCGTGCTTTTACGCAAATCCCAAGCTACCCAAGGTAATCATTCACAGATGGCTCAATACGTCTATTCGATGAACCGCGTCAGCAAGACCGTGCCGCCCAAGCGGCAGCTCTTGAAGGACATTTCGCTCTCTTTCTTCCCCGGCGCCAAGATCGGCGTGCTCGGCCTGAACGGCTCGGGCAAGTCCACGCTGCTCAAGATCATGGCGGGTGTGGACAAGGAATTCGAGGGCGAGGCCCTGCCCATGCCGGGGATGACGATCGGCTACCTGGAGCAGGAACCCAAGCTCAACGCCGAGCACACGGTGCGCGAATCGGTCGAGGAGTCCATGGGCGCGGTGTTCGCGGCCAAGGCGCGCCTCGAAGAGGTCTACATCGCCTACGGTGCTGAAGACGCCGACTTCGACGCGCTGGCGGCCGAACAGGCCCAGCTCGAAGCCATCATCGCCACCGCCGGCACCGATTCCGAGCACCAGCTCGAAATTGCCGCCGACGCGCTGCGCCTGCCGCCGTGGGACGCCAAGATCGGCCTGCTGTCGGGCGGTGAAAAGCGCCGCGTGGCGCTGTGCCGCCTGCTGCTGTCCAAGCCCGACATGCTGCTGCTCGACGAACCGACCAACCACCTGGACGCCGAATCGGTCGAGTGGCTCGAAGTGTTCCTGCAGCGCTTCACGGGCACCGTGGTGGCCATCACCCACGATCGCTACTTCCTGGACAACGCCGCCGAGTGGATCCTGGAAATGGACCGCGGTCGCGGCATTCCCTGGAAGGGCAACTACAGCACCTGGCTCGAGCAGAAGGGTGAACGCCTGGCGCAGGAGCAAAAGAGCGAAGAAGCCCACGCCAAGGCCCTGAAGAAGGAACTCGAGTGGTCGCGCCAGAACCCGAAGGCACGCCAGGCCAAGAGCAAGTCGCGCCTGGCCCGCTTCGAGGAGCTGAGCGACATGGAATACCAGAAGCGCAACGAAACGCAGGAAATCTTCATTCCTGTGGCGGAGCGGCTGGGCCAGCAGGTGTTCGAGTTCCACGGCGTCAGCAAATCCTTCGGCGACCGCATGCTGATCGACAACCTGAGCTTCACCGTGCCGCCGGGCGCGATCGTCGGCATCATCGGCCCGAACGGCGCCGGCAAGTCGACGCTGTTCAAGCTGCTCGCGGGCAAGGAAAAGCCGGACACGGGCGAGGTCGTCATCGGCCAGACCGTGAAGATGGCCTTCGTCGACCAGCACCGCGACGAGCTGGCGTCCGACAAGACCGTGTGGGAAGACATCTCCAACGGCCTGGACATCATCAACGTCGGCAAGTTCCAGATGGCCAGCCGCGCGTACGCGGGTCGCTTCAACTTCAACGGCGCCGACCAGCAGAAGAAGGTCGGCACGCTGTCGGGCGGCGAACGCGGCCGCCTGCACCTGGCCAAGACGCTGATCGCGGGCGGCAACGTGCTGCTGCTGGACGAACCCTCGAACGACCTGGACGTGGAAACCCTGCGCGCCCTGGAAGACGCGCTGCTCGAGTTCGCCGGCACCGTGATGGTCATCAGCCACGACCGCTGGTTCCTCGACCGCATCGCCACGCACATCCTGGCCGCCGAAGGCGACAGCCAGTGGACCTTCTTCGACGGCAACTACCAGGAGTACGAAGCCGACAAGAAGAAGCGCCTGGGCGAAGAAGGCGCGAAGCCGAAGCGCATGCGCTACAAGGCCCTCAAGTAAGACAGGACGCGGGCGGCTTCGGCCGCTTCGACAACCAGAGCGCGCGGTTCCGCAAGGGGCCGCGCGCTTTGTCGTTCAGGGAACGCCGTGGCCGACGAGGTCCGCGTCGAGCCAGCCGCGCAGGCTGTTGACGAAGGCGAGGGCTTCGGCGCGCGGCAGGTCGTCCACGCGCACGACCGCCTCGGTCAGTTGTCCTTCGCGCAGCCGGCGCGCGCGGCCGATGCCGTCGAGCAGCCCGCAGTGCAGCGGCGGCGTGACCCAGCGGCCGTCGAGTTGCAGCGCGATGTTGCCGCGCGTGCATTCGGTGATCTCGCCATCGCGGTTCCACAGCAGGGTGTCGAACACGCCCGGCTCGGTGGGCGCGAAGGCTTCGTAGTGCGCGCGGCGCGTGGTCTTGAAGCGCGAGAACTCGCTGTCGGCCTCGTCGAAGGCGCGCGCGGCCAGTTGCACGCGCACGCGCGGTGGCGGGGCGTCCATGGCGAAGGCTTCGGCGCGCGGTTGTCCTTGCGCGTCGAGCAGCAGGCGCACGCGCCATGTGCCTGCGGCATGCGTGGTGCGTAGTTGGTCCAGGCAGGCCGTCACGTGTGCTTCGTGCCACGGATAGCCGAAGTGCGCAGCCGCGTTGCGCATGCGCGCCAGGTGCGCGGGCGCATCGCGCAGTGCGCCATCGGCCAGCGCCAGGGTTTCGAGCAATTCGAAGGACGTCATGGTTGCGAAGATACCGCCGCGCCGAGAAAGACGCGCTTGTGCCGCCACTCGTCCCACTCCGCATCCGCCTGCGCATCGGCCGTGATGCCGCTGCCGATGCCGCAGCGCGCGGCGTTGCCGCGCAGCGTGACGGTGCGGATCGGCACGTTGAAGGTCGCGTGCCCGCCGGGCCGCACCACGCCCACGGCGCCGCAGTACACGCCGCGCGCGTCGGGCTCCAGCGCGCGGATCATGCGCATGGCGCTCACCTTCGGCGCGCCGGTGATGGAACCGCAGGGGAACAGCGCTGCGAACAGGTCGGCCAGCGTCGTGCCTTCGCGCAGCCGGGCTTCCACGTCGGAGGTCATCTGCCACACGGTGGGCAGCGCCTCGGTGTGGAAAAGGCGCGGCACGCGCACCGAGAAGGGCTGGGCCACGCGCGAGAGGTCGTTGCGGATCAGGTCCACGATCATCACGTTCTCGGCGCGCTCCTTGGGCACGGTGCGCAGCCGCAGCGCGTGGGCTTCGTCCTCGGCGGGCGTGGCGCCGCGCGGGGCGGTGCCCTTCATGGGGCGCACGAGGATGCGGTCGCCGTCGCGGTCGAAGAACAGCTCAGGCGACACCGACAGCACCTGCTCGTCGCCGGTGTCGATGAAGGCGCTGTAGCCGTTGGGCTGCGCCTGCCGCAGCGCATGGAACCAGGCCTGCGCGTCGCCGTCGAAAGTGGCGCGCAGCGGCGCCGTGTAGTTGAGCTGGTACAGCACGCCGTCGGCGATGGCGCGGTGGATCGCCTGCATGTTGCGGTCGAAGGCTTCGCGCGAGAGGTCGGCCGTCCACGCGACGGGCGCCACGGCGGGCACCGGCGCGTCCGGCCATGGCAACGCCTCGTCATGCACGCCGAACCAGGCCAGCGGCCCGTCGGCTGCATGCACGTCGAATGCGGGGTCGAACGCCGCGGCGGCCTCGTAGCGCAGGTGGCCGACGCACCAGCGGCCTTCGCGGGCCAGCGCCTCGACGGCCTCCAGCACAGGGCGCACCTCGTGCGGTGCATGGGCGACCAGCACACGCACGGGCGCACCGAAGGCAGTGCGCAGCCGGGTCGCCCCGTCGGTGCGCGGGTCGGCGAAATCGATCAGCGTGGACAGCAAGCGCGCGCCCGGGCCTTTTGTCAGGTGGCCGCGCGGACCGGCGCGGCTGCTGCTGCTGCTGCGCCCGCAGAGCCCGCGAGTGCCCGCTTGCGCACCGCGTAGATGTTGTTGCGCAGCGCGTAGAGCTCGTCGGCGTACGACAGCGGCACGGCCACCTTGTTGACCACGCGGTCGAGGTCGTCGAGTTCTTCCAGCAGCTTGTCGCGCTCGGCCTGGCTCTGGCGCCCGTCCACCTTGGCCTCGATGTCGCGCAGCCGCGCGTACCAGCGGAACACGCGGCGGCGCACGCGGAACTGGTACAGCGGCGGGATCACGCGGCTCAGCGGCAGCATCAGCACCAGCACGCCGCCCAGCACCAGCCACATGCGCTCGACCAGGTTGCTGGCCCAGAACGGCAGGTAGCGCTGCCAGAACGGCGGTGTGCCGTTGATCGCGCGGTCGCCCTCGGGGCTCACGGGCAGTTCGCTGGTGCGCGTGTTGGGGAAGTCGCGCGCGCGGTTGAACCAGCCGGCGTCGCTGTGCACGGTCTGCGCGGCCTGCGCGAACAGCTGGCGCAGGGCCGGGTGGGTCTCGTCGCGCGACAGCAGCGAGGTGGTGGCGGCCAGCAGCGACACGTCGTGCAGCGGCAGGTCTTTCGAGAGGTCGACCACGCCGCGCGGCAGCGACACGGCCGAGAGGAACGGAAAGCGCCGCGTGTAGGCCTCGGCCTGGCCGAAGTCCATGAGCTGGATGTCGCCGGCGCGCAGCAGCCGCTGCACCTGCGGCGACTGCGGCGCCGAGAACAGCACGATGGCATCGAGCAGCCCGGCCTGCAGCGCCTCGGCCGCGGCGGCCTGCTCGAGGTTCGACAGCAGCAGGTCGTCGGGCCCGAGCCGGTTGGCCTTGAGCAGCCGCTCCATGATCTCGGGCAGCCCGCTGCCGGGCAGGTCGACGTTCACGCGCAGGCCGCGCAGCTGCGTGAGCGAGGTCAGCGTGCCGGTCTTGCGATCGATCTTCTGCGCGGTGTCGGTGCGGTAGAAGAGCCAGATGGGCTCGAAGAACAGCGCGCCCAGCGAGCGCAGGCCGGCCTCTTCGTCGGCCACCGGGTCGGCGCTGCCGCCGCGCACGAAGGCCACGTCGGCGCTGCCGGTGCGCAGCAGCTGCAGGTTCTCGGTCGAGCCCGAGGTGGCCTTGAGCTCGACGGTGATGCCGCTGTGCTTCAGGGCGTCGGCGTAGCGCTTGCCGAACTGCGCATAGGCGCTGCCCGTGGGGCCGGTGGCCAGCGTCACGTGCTTGGGCGGCTGCGGCTGCAACCACCAGTAGGCCGCAATCAGCAGGCCGATGACGATGAACACGATCGGGCCGGCCGAGGCGATCAGGTCGCGGATCGACAGCAGGATCAGCTTCAGGGTGCGGGGAAACGCCATGGGGTGCCTCGTCGTGCAGTGCGCGGGTCAGCCGCGCGGTGCGGCCAGGTCGGCGGCGCAGGGAATGTGCAGCTCGCCCACGGTCATCGCGCGCGCGGCGCGCACCGCGCGCACCGTGGCGATCGCGGTGGCTTCGGCGGCCATGGTGCTCAGCACGGTCATGCCGGGCGCATCGCCTTCGAGCGGCACGCGGCCGGTGGCCAGTGCGAACAGCGTGTCGCCGTCGCTCATGGTGTGCACCGGGTTGATGGCGCGCGCCAGGCCGTCGTGCGCCACCATGGCGAGCCGGTTGGCCTGCACCTTGGTCAGCACCGCGTCGGTGGCGATCACGCCGATGGTGGTGTTGGTGCCCGCCAGCAGCGGCTTGGGCAGCTCGCCGCGCAGCAGCGCGCGGCGCGTGTCGAGCAGGGCGGCGCCGTCCTCGGTGCGCGCACCGGCCACGGGCAGCGCGGTGTCGGGGTCGATCACGTCGCCCAGCGAATTGACCGCGATGAGTGCGCCGACCGTGACGCCGCCCACGGTGACCGAGGCGGTGCCGATGCCGCCCTTCATCGCGCGATGCACGCCGAAGAGCTTGCCCACCAGCGCGCCGGTGCCCGCGCCGACGTTGCCTTCGGCGGGCGCGTCGGTCGAGGCGGCTTCGCAGGCGGCATAGCCCGCGGCCGCATCGGGGCGGATGCGCGCGTCGCCCATCGGCAGGTCGAACAGCACGGCAGCCGGCACGATGGGCAGGGTGCCGAAGCGCACGTCCATGCCGACGTCACGCTCTTCGAGCCAGCGCATCGCGCCCTCGGCGGCGGCCAGGCCCCAGGCGCTGCCGCCCGCGAGCATGACGGCGTGCACTTCCTGCACGAGGTTGCCGGGCGAGAGCAGGTCGGTTTCGCGCGTGCCGGGCGCAGCGCCGCGCACATCGACACCGGCCACGGCGCCGTCGCGCGCAATGATCACGGTGCAGCCGGTGGGGCGGCGGGTGTCGGAGAAATGGCCGACTTCGATGCCGGCGACGTCGGTGATGGCACCGGCGTGAGAAGAGGGGGAAGAAGACGCAGCGGACATGGCGGCCGATTATGGGACTGCGACCTTTACGATCCCCACAATGACAGTTGCAAGAAGTTTCTCCCCCGAGGGCGGCAGCCGCCACGTGGTGGTGATCGGCGCGGGCGCGGTGGGCTGCGCCACCGCCATCGAGGCCTTGCGCGCGGGCCTGCGCGTGACGCTGG
This sequence comes from Variovorax sp. GW821-FHT09D04, assembly GCF_059416405.1. Classification (NCBI taxonomy): domain Bacteria; kingdom Pseudomonadati; phylum Pseudomonadota; class Betaproteobacteria; order Burkholderiales; family Comamonadaceae; genus Variovorax; species Variovorax sp. GW821-FHT09D04. The sequence continues at coordinate 115,170 of NZ_JBWKPA010000001.1, read as the reverse complement.
TGGAGCCCGGCGAGCCGGGTGGCCCGCAGGCCACGAGCTACGGCAACGCCGGCTGGCTGTCGTCGCACTCCGTGGTGCCGCCCGCGCTGCCGGGGGCCTGGCGCAAGGTGCCGGGCTGGCTGGCCGACCCGCTCGGGCCGCTGGCGTTGCGCTGGCGCCACCTGCCGCGCGCGCTGCCGTGGCTGTTGCGCTACCTGGCCTCGGGCTGGACCGAGGCGCGCGTGCAGCGCACCGCCGACGCATTGCGCACGCTGCTGGCCGATGCGCCCGCGCTGCATGCGCAACTGGCTGCCGAGGCCGGCGTGCCGCAGCTCATCGAACGGCGCGGGCTGCTGCATGCCTACCGTTCGCGCGCCGAGTTCGACAGCGACGCGCTGGGCTGGCGCGTGCGCCGGCGCGCGGGTGTCCAGTGGGAAGAATGGCCGGCGGACGAACTGCGCCGCCGCGAGCCCGATCTGGCCGCGCGCTACACGCTCGGCATCTTCGTGCCCGAAGCCGGCCACTGCCGCAATCCGGGCGCCTACGTGGCGGCCCTCGCCCAACATGCGCTCGACGCGGGCGCCGAACGCGTCGCCGCGCGGGCCACCGGCTTTCGCATCGAGGGCGGCCGGCTGCGCGCCGTGCACACCGAGGCCGGCGAGATCGCCTGCGATGGTGCTGCCATCTGCGCCGGCGCGCGCTCGGGCCCGCTGGCCGCGGCGGCCGGCTCGGCGGTGCCGCTGGAGTCCGAGCGCGGCTACCACGTGGTGCTCGAAGGCGCCACGGCCGGCCCGCGCACGCCGACCATGGTGGCCGACGGCAAACTCATCGCGCACTGGATGGACGGCGGCCTGCGCGCGGCGGGCCAGGTGGAGATCGCGGGCCTCGAAGCGGCGCCCGACTGGCGCCGCGCCGAGATCCTGCACGCGCATCTGCAATCGATGTTCCCGTCGCTGGCACCGCCCGCGCCCGGTGCGTCTTCGGTGGCGCACTGGCTCGGACACCGCCCGAGCCTGCCCGACGGACTGCCGTGCATCGGCCCGTCGGCGGCCAGCGGCGACATCGTGCTGGCCTTCGGGCATGGCCACGTCGGCCTGTGCGGCTCGGCGCGAACCGGGCGGCTGGCGGCGCAGCTGCTGGCGGGCGTTGCGCCGGAGATACCGCTGGCGCCCTTCGATCCGGGGCGCTTCAGGTCCTGAGGTTCAGTTCACCGGCGTGATCGACAGCACGGTGAGTGCGCCGTCGACCTTGTCGACGGTGAACTTCACCTTGTCGCCGGCCTTCACCTTGGCGAGCAGCGCCGGGTCGCTCACGCGGAACACCATGGTCATGCCGGTCATCTCGAGGTTCGGGATGTCGCCGTGGCGCAGGGTGATCTTCTTGGCGTCGGTGTCGACCTTGCGGACTTCGCCTTCGACTTGAGGCAGGGTGGCCTGCGCGAACGCGGCGGCGGCGAGCACGAGGGTGGAGAGGGCGGTGAGGACTTTTTTCATGGTCGGTGTTCCTTCCTGGTTTGGATGGGATGAAGGGTGAAGAGGGGCTCAGCGGTAGCTCTGGAAGACACGCGTGCTGCCGTCGGCCAGCACCAGCAGCACGTCGTAGGCGTCGCGCTGGTCGCCGTAGGCCGGGCCGTCCATGCCGGGCGAGCCGATGGGCATGCCGGGCACGGCCAGGCCGATGGCCTTGGGCTTTTCCTTCAGCAGGCGCTGCATCTCGCGCGCCGGCACGTGGCCTTCGATGGCGTAGCCGCCGACGCGGCCGGTGTGGCACGAACCCAGCTTCGCCGGAATGCCGAGCCGCTCGCGCGCGGGGCCGTTGCCCTCGTCGTGCACGCGCGTGGCAAAGCCGTTCTTGTTGAGGTGCTTGACCCAGTCCTGGCAGCAGCCGCAGTTCGGGTCTTTCCAGATCTCGACCATCGGCGCGGCGGCCTGCGCGGCGAGCGGCAGGGACGCGGTGGCGGCGGCGAGTTTCAGGAGGGTTCGTCGTTGCATGGTGGAGTTCCTTTCAGTGGGTCATCGTGCGGGCGCGGCAGCGGCCCGCACGCGCACGCGGCCGGCCATGCCGAGTTCGTAGTGGTCCTTCACGAGGCAGGCGAAGTCGAAGTCGCCGGCGCGGTTGAAGGTCCAGATCAGTTCGCCGGTCTTGCCCGGCTGCACATGCGCCATCCAGGGCTCGTCGTGCTCCATGCCGGGGTGCTTCTTCATCATGGCGGCATGGTCCTCGATGACGGCGGTGGTGCCAAGCACCAGCTCGTGCAGGTCCTTGCCGCGGTTCTTCAGCCGCAGGCGGATGGTGTCGCCTTCGCGCACCTCCAGGACCGAGGGCGTGAACGTCATGTCGTCGGCCATCGCGATGTCGATGGTGCGCTTCACGGCGCTGGCCTTGCCGGCGATGCCCCAGGCTTTCTGCTCGGGTGCGAGCGATGCGGCAGCGGCCTTGCCGGCTTCGGGCGCGTGGTTTTCGTGAGCCGTGGCGAGCGTGGTGACGGCTGCGAGTGCGAGGCCGGCGACGAGGGTGGAGAAACGGGTGTTCATGAATGGAATCTCAAAAAAGTTGGATCGATGCGATCAGTGGTTGTGGGCCCCATGGCCCGAGGGCTTGCGCACGGTGGCGCTGCCGCTGTCGGGGCTGGCGGGTGCGGTGCCCGTCTTGCGCGGCGCCACCGGCGCACCGCTGGCCGACACCTCGCGCGCGACCGTGCCGGCCGGGTGCTTGAACCAGCCCGGGTCGCGGTAGTCGCCCGGCTTCTGGTCGCGCCGCACCTTGAGCAGCGTGAACATGCCGCCCATCTCGGCCGAGCCGAAGGGGCCGGTGCCGGTCATCATGGGCACGGTGTTCTCGGGAATGGGCATTTCCATCTCGCCCATGTCGGCCATGCCCTTGTCGCCCATCACCATGTAGTCGGGCACGAGCTTCTTGATCTTCTCGGCCACGCCCTTGTGGTCCACGCCGATCATGGTCGGCACGTCGTGGCCCATCGGGCCCATCGTGTGGTGCGCCTTGTGGCAGTGCAGCGCCCAGTCGCCTTCCTCGTCGGCAATGAACTCCATCTGCCGCATCTGGCCCACCGCCACGTCCACCGACACCTCGGGCCAGCGCGCGGTGCGCGGCACGGGGCCGCCGTCGGTGCCCGTGACCTCGAACTCGTGGCCGTGGATGTGGATCGGGTGGTTGGTCATCGTGAGGTTGCCCGCGCGGATGCGCACGCGGTCGCCACGGCGCACGTTGAGCGTGTCGATGGCCGGGAACACGCGGCTGTTGAAGCTCCAGATGTTGAAGTCGGTCATGGTGTTGACCTTGGGCGTGGCGCTGCCGGGCTCCACGTCGAAGCTGCCGAGCAGGAAGCAGAAGTCGCGGTCGACCTTCTCGATCAGCGGATGCTCCGCCTTCGGGTGCGTGACCCAGAAGCCCATCATCCCCATCGCCATCTGCACCATCTCGTCGGCATGCGGGTGGTACATGAAGGTGCCGGGGCGGCGCGCGGTGAACTCGTAGACGAAGGTCTTGCCCGGCGGAATGTGCGGCTGCGTGATGCCGCCCACGCCGTCCATGCCGTTGGGCAGGCGCTGGCCGTGCCAGTGCACGGTCGTGTGCTCGGGCAGCTTGTTGGTCACGAAGATGCGCACGCGGTCGCCCTCGACCACCTCGATGGTCGGGCCGGGCGACTGGCCGTTGTAGCCCCACATGTTGACCTTGAAGCCGGGCGCCATCTCGCGCACGACGGGTTCGGCGACGAGGTGGAATTCCTTGACGCCGGCGTTCATGCGCCAGGGCAGCGTCCAGCCGTTGAGCGTGACGACGGGGTTGTAGGGCCGGCCGTTGGGCGGCACGAGCGGTGGCGCGGTGGCGGTCGAGGCCTGTGTCACCGGCTCGGGCAGTGCAGCCATGCTCACGCGGCTCACGGTGGTGGCGGCCACGGCCGTGGCGGCGCCCGCAAAGAAGTTGCGACGGTTCATGTCAGTGGCCTCCCGCCGCAGGTTCGTTGGTGGCCGCGGTCTGCAGGGCCGTCATGCCGCCGGGCGAGCTGCCCGTGAGCACCAGTTGAAGGTCGGTGTCGGCCAGCCAGAAATCGCGCTGGGCCTCCATGCCGGCGTTCACGGCGAGCATGCTGGCGCGCGTTTCGCCGAGCAGTTCCCACACGCTGGCGAGCATGCCGTTGTAGCGCAGCACCATCTCCTCGTTGACCTGCTTGCGCAGCGGCAGCACCTCGTCGCGGTAGCGGCGCGCCAGGGCGTAGGCGGTGTTCCAGCCCTGCCAGGCTTCGCGCGCCTCGCTGGCCGCGAGCACGCCCACGTCGCGCACGCGCGCGGCCGACTGCAGGTACTGCGCCTCGGCGCGGCCGCTGCGGGCCTGGCCCCAGTCGAAAATCGGAATCGGCAGCTCGAGCTCGAAGCCGCGCGTGGTCGATTTCGAGCGATCGGCGTCGTTCTCGAAGGTGGTGTTGCGCACCACGCCCAGTTCCATCGCATTGATCATGCGGGTGGCGTGCGTGAGGCCGAGCGAACCGGCCACGGCCGTGTTCTGCGCCTGCGCCGAGCGCACGTCGAGCCGGTCGCGCAGCGCCAGGGCCTGCACGTCGCCGAGTTCGGGCGCGGCCTTCGGCAGCGGCGGCAGGCGGTCGGGCAGGGTGTAGCCGATGCGCGCGCCGCTCAGGCCCAGCAGGCGCGTGAGCTGTTCGCGGCTCGCCACGGCCGCCTGCTCGGCGCGTGCGAGCTGCGCGGATGCGTCGGCCAGCAGCAGCTGTTCGCGCGTGCGCTGCAGCGCGCTCCAGTTGCCGACTTTGGCCATGCGGTGCGCCAGTTCGGCGCCGGCCTCGGTGGCGTCCTTCGCATCGCGCAGGTAGCTCACGCTCTGCTGCGCGGCCACCGCGCGCACCCAGGCGCGGCGGGTGTCGGCGGCCAGCAGCAGCACGCTTTGCGCCGCCTGCAGCTTGGCGGCTTCGTGCCGCTGGCCGGCCCAGCGCGCCTGCCACGGCAGCGTGAGCAGGCCCACCACGTTGAAAGTCAGCATGCGCTCGAACTCGCGCTCGCTGCCCTGCGCCAGCCGACTGAAGGACAGCACCGGGTTCGGCAGGCTCGCGGCCTGCACGCGGTCGGCGTCGCTCAGTTGCAGCGTGGCAAAGGCGTCTTGCACGCGCGGGCTGTTGACGAGCGCGATGCGCACCGCGGCTTCGGCGTCCAGCGGCTTGGCCAGCAGCGCGTCGACGCTTTGCTGCGAGGCGTCGTCCGGCTTGCGCTGGGCCGCGGCGCCCGCCATGAGCGGGTTGCCGTCGACCAGCGCCTGCACGTCGCCGGCGCCGCCGTCGGGCGACAGGCTGGCGCAGCCGGCGAGCACCAACGCAGCGGTCAGCGCGGTGGCGGTTCTGAGGAATGAAAAGTGACTTTTTCGCCCGGGGGGCGGGCTATCTGTTCGACAGCGGGGGATGCCGGCATACGGCCGGCGAGCAAGGGAATTCACGAGCGATCTCCATGGGCAATACGGCGAACGCTGCGAGCCGGCAAAGGCTCACTGCGGACGGACTACGGGCAGGAAGATCAGGAAATGGGCGGCTTGAAGCCCAGGACGGGCTCGGCGCTGGCAAAGCGGGCCGCGTGCGCGGCCGGCGGCGCCTGGGGCGCCGCATGCGGGGTGTCGACCAGCGGCATGCCGCCGAGCGCCACCGTGTGGCAGACCTGGCAGGCGACACAGGTGCCGCAGTTCGCGTGGTCGGTGCCGTGGGACTGCTGCGAATCGCCGCTGTTGTCGTGCATGGCCGCCATGTCGTGGCCGGTGTCGGCCTCCATGGTGGCGTCATGGCAGTGCGATTCGGCGATGCCGGCTGCTGCAGCCACCACCGCCTCGGCGGCGGGCAGCGAATGCCGCACCATCTCGACCGCCATGGCGTCGCCGAGCCAGCCGCGGATGGGCAGCAGGGCGATCATGAGGGCGAGCAGCAGGGTGCGCATGGTTGGGCGCGATGATAAACCGGGGCGGGGCGCCGGCGCCTCAAGACACCAGTTGGCCGCGGGCCTTGTCGACCCACACCTGCAGGTTGTCGAGCAGGTCTTTCTGGCTGAACGAGCAGCTTTCCTCGCTGAAGAGCGCGCTCGATTCGAGGCGGTCCAGCAGGTTCAACAGCACCTCGCCGTAGCGCGGCGGCAGGACGGCGAGCAGCTCGGTGCTGGCGCGCGCGGCCGTGGAGAGCGTGGCGACCGAGCCGCCGCCGCCTTGCAGCGCGGCGATGCCCGAGGCGATGGTGTCGAGTTGCGTCACGGTGCTCATGAGGTGGCCTTCGCTGGTGGTGGCAGTGCCAGTCCGCGCTCGCGCATCAGGTCGCGCAGCACGTCGGGGTAGTCGGTGATCAGGCCATCGGCGCCCGCGTCCATGAGCCGCACCATGTCGGCGCGCTGGTTCACGGTCCAGGGCACGACCTTCATGCCGAGCTTCTGCGCCTCGCGGATCGCGGGGGCGCCCAGGTCGGCGTGCGCCGGCGACCAGATCACCGGGCCGGTCGAGGCACCGGCCGCGGCCTTCACCAGCTGCGGCACCGAGGCGAAGCTCGCGGGGTCGAGGCCGGCGGTCCAGCGGCTGTCCTTCAGCGTGCGGGGCGTGGTGAGGTAGGCGCGCGACAGCTGCGGCGCGAGCTGGCCGACCAGCGCGAGCGTGCGCCAGTCGAAGCTCTGGATGGTCACGCGGTCGGCCATCTTCGCCTTGTCGATCTCGGCCAGCAGCGCGCGCACCATGGGCTCGGGCGCGGCGGTCTCGTCGGGCTTCGTGGGATCGATCTTGGTCTCGATGTTGAAGTGCACCCGCGCGGCATCGGCGCCGCGCGCCTGCACCTGCGCGAACAGCGCGGCCAGCGTGGGAATGCGCTCGCCGTCGCGCGGTTGTTGCAGCGCGAACTGCTTGCCGTAGTTGCTCTCGGGGTTGAGGCGGCCCACGTCGTAGGTCTGCAGCTGCGCCAGCGTGAGCGAGCGCACGGAAGGGGCGGGCTTGGCCGTGAGCCAGGCGCCGCGCGCGTCGCGCGTGTGGTCGGCGTTGAGCGCCGTGTCGTGCGACACCACCACCACGCCGTCGGCCGTGAGCCCGATGTCGAGTTCGAGCGTGGTCACGCCCAGGTCCATCGCGTTGGAGAACGCGGCCAGCGTGTTCTCGGGCGCCAGGCCGCGTCCGCCGCGGTGGGCCTGCAGGTCGAAATGCTGTTTCGCCTTCGGGGCGATGGCGGCGCAGCCGGCGCTGACGAGCGCAGCGGCGATCAGGACAAGAAGGGCGGCACGTTGTTTCATTTGAGTTGCACTTTGATGCCGTTGTCTTGCACCGTGATGTCGCCCACCTCGTAGGTCTTGCGCCCGACCGTGAGTTCGTCGGCCGTGAAGCTGCGCAGGATCTGGCCCTGCAGCAGTTCCTGCGCGACCACCGCGCCGACCTTCTGCAGGCGCTCGGCGTCGCGGCCTTCCACGCCCTGCAGCTCGAGGCGCTCGGCCTTGGGCTGATCGAGCCGCAGCGCGCGTGCCGCCGCGTCGTAGCGCAGCGCGCTGCTCACCGACACCACGCCCTGCACCGGCGAGGCCGCCAGCAGCGGGCTGGCGATGGTCAGCGTGGCCGTGATGGCCGCGCGGTTGGCGCGCCCGTCCAGGCCCAGCTGCGGGTCGCGCAGCCCGACCATGAAGATCTCGGCATAGCGCTCGGCCACCGGAAAGCGCTTGGCGATCTGCGACTGCAGCTCCTCGCGCGTGGCGGTGTATTCGTTGGTGAAGAAGTTGAAGCCGGCCAGCGCCGCGAACGGCGCGGGCAGGGCGGCGGCGCCCAGCAGCGCGCGCAGCACCCGACGGCGGAAATGAGAGGGCGGGATTCGGTCGGTCATGGAGCTTGCGAGCTTGCCACAGGCGGCGATGTTCCCGCCAGCGCCGAAGGGGCGCGTCGGCGTGTCGGACGGTCAGCCGTCGACGCGCAGTTCGTAGCGCGCAAACGTCCCGCCGCGCAGGTCGATGCAGCTGTGCAGCGCGAAGCCGAAGCCCTCGTACAGCGTGCGCAGCGCGGTGCGGTCGGCCACGCAGTCCAGCCGCAGCCAGGGGCGCCCGAGCGCGCGGGCGTGGTCGCGCGCATGGCCCAGCAACGCGCGCGACACGCCCCGGCCCGCCCAGGCGCGGCGCACGGCCAGCTTGTGCACGAAGAGCGCGCTGCCGGGCGCGATCTCGGGCCAGAACGACGGGTCTTCCAGATCGAGGCGCATCACGCCGGCCCAGTCGCCGTTCTCCTTGGCCACCACGTAGCGGCCGGCGTCGGTGTCGCGCTGGATGCGTTCGAGGCCGGTGTCGGCGGCGCTCCAGAGCGGGCGTCCACCCTCGGCGAGCCATTGCGCGGCTTCGGTCAACACGGCGGCGACGGCGGGCGCTTCGGTGGAAAGGGCGGGTTCGATGTGCATCGGCGCGCAGCTTACCGGCACCGGTGTCAGGCGTGCCGGATCACGTGGAACCCTTCCTCGGCCGTGGGCGGCACGAAGTGGCGGGTGATCAGGTCGAACTGCGCGTCGGAGGTTTCGAAGGGGTGCTCGCCCGCCGCGTTGCGCGCCCGCAGCCGTGCCTTGCAGATGTCGTCCGGCACGTCGAGAAAGTGCAGCTGGTGCGCCGCGCCGGCCTGCTCGAAGAGGCCGCGCGCCCAGGCGCGGTGGCTCACGGTGTTGGCCGGAAAGTCGAGCACCACCGACACGCCGGCGCCCAGCAGCGCGCAGACGTGCTCGCCCATCGCCTGCTTGAGCCGGCCCGCGGCGCGCACGTAGTCGGGCAGTGCGTGGATTTCGCCGGGGTAGAGCGCGGCGAGCCAGGTGTCCTCGCTGATGCACACGGTGGCGGGCGCCAGCGCCAGGCGCCGGGTCAGCGTGGATTTTCCGGCGCCGATCTTGCCGCAGACCATGTGCAGCACAGGTGAGGGAGATGTGGGGGGTGTCGATGTCATTCGGTCTCCTGCGGGTGGGGAACAGACCTCGGGAGACGGACAAGAAAAACCCGCCTCCTGGGGCGGGTTGCATGGCGTGGTTTCGAACCGTGCGCTAGCTCACCCGCTCTCGCGAGAGCGGGCGAATGATCGATGCGGTGCGAAGGCGGGCCATGGAGGGCGAGGTTAACCCGGCCCGGGGCGCGCGGGAAAGCGCCGGCGATCACGCGTTGCCGATGGCGCGCCGTTGACCGGGCCACGAGGGGCGAACCAGGAACCACGGTTTGAAATGCGCAAGAAATACCTGTGGGGCGATTTGGGCTCATTTGTGAATCGGATTCGATATTTTTGTTATCTATGTAATTATTTGTGTTTATTCCATTTTTTATATTCCTAGCCGGTGTAATCAGTTCGAACTAATTTGAATTTCTTATTGCAGTCTGGCAAAAAATACGTGCTAAAGAAGTGGACCGGTTTTTTTCGAAGCCGCCAGGCCACGTAAATCGCAGGGCCGCGAGGCTCCGGGCCCTCATTTCTGGAGCAGCTCATGGACGAATTCCTGATCGCCGTCGACGCCGATGACCGGCCGCTGCACGCGGTCGAAAAGATGAGTGCCCACCGCGAGGGCATCCTGCACCGGGCGTTCTCGATCTTCCTGTTCGACACGCAGGGCCGCGTGCTGCTGCAGCAGCGCGCGCTGGGCAAGTACCACTCGCCCGGCCTGTGGAGCAACAGCTGCTGCGGGCACCCGCGCCCCGGCGAGGACACCGGCGCGGCCGCCCTGCGGCGGCTGCACGAAGAGCTGGGCCTGCGGTGCGCGCTGCAGCCGGTGACGGCCTTTCTCTACCGGGAGGCGGTGTCCGCGGAACTGGTCGAGCACGAGTACGACCACGTGTTCGTCGGCATCGCGCACGGGCTGCCGCAACCCGACCCCGGCGAGGTGCGCGAGTGGCGATGGCTGGCCTTGCCCGACCTGCACCGCGAACTGGCGCGGGCCCCGGCGCACTTCACGATCTGGCTGCACCGCATCGCCGAGCGCTTCGGGCCGGAAGGCCTGGGGGCCTGGCGGGAGCGCGCGTTGGCGGCGCATTGACGGCGCATTGACGCGCGGCCCCGGCCAGGCCCGCAAGGCCCACCGATTCCCGTGGCTTTCGGCCGAATTGCACTTACCTCCAAAGTTCTATATCAAAAAATTTCTCTTTAACAGGAACTGTGATTGCACTAAATTCTCAATTCACTCCCGGCGATGCCTTACAAGCCTGGGAGTCGGTTAATTCAAGGATTTGATGAGAAGGAATCACCTCTGTTGAATTGGATTGGATCCGTGGTTTGCGTCCGTGGTCATGGGAATTCACGCAATTAGAATTCCCCGTTGCGTGGCCTTCTCGCCATTCGATGCGATTGAATTGCTTTGAAAGAAGGCAGACATGAAGCAGAAGAGCGAACAGGCCGCGGTGTACCCCTGCACGTCCACGACAGCCCCCGGCTGAAAGGTGGCTGCGGTGTTGCGCATCACCTTCCGGCAACTGGAGGCCTTTCACTGGGCCGCGACCTTGGGCTCCGTCAACGCGGCGGCCCGCCACCTCTTTGTCAGCCAACCGGCCATCACGGCCCGCGTGAGGGAACTCGAAGGCATCCTCGGGCACGCGCTGTTCGCGCGCAGCCAGCAGGGCGTGCAGCTGACCGCGGCCGGCGACGAACTCTTCCAGCAGGTGCAGCAGCTGCTGAAGGCGGGCGAAGAGGTCGAGCGGCGCGGCGGGCGGCTGGTGCCGCCGCTGGCCGCGGGGCTGCGGCTGGGCATCGACGAATCGCAGCACCTGTAGCGGCGGCCGCTGCTGCCGCTGCCACGCGCGCGGTCAGTCGTGCAGCGACGACAGGAACTGCTTCAGCTCCGGCGTCTGCGGCGCACCGAACAGTTCCGCCGGCGGGCCCATCTCGTGCACGCGGCCCTGGTGCATGAAGATCACGCGGTCGCTGACCTTGCGCGCAAAGCTCATCTCGTGCGTGACCATCAACAGCGTCATGCCTTCGTCGGCCAGCGACTCCACCACGCGCAGCACCTCGCCGACCAGCTCGGGGTCGAGCGCCGAGGTGATCTCGTCGCACAGCAGCACGGCCGGTTCCATCGCGAGTGCGCGGGCAATGGCCACGCGCTGCTGCTGGCCGCCCGACAGCTGCTCGGGCATCGCATCGAACTTCTCGGCCAGGCCCACGCGCTCGAGCAGCTTGCGCGCCTGCGAAGCGGCTTCCATCGACGATCGCTTCTTCACCAGCGTGGGCGCCAGCATCACGTTCTTGCCGACCGTGAGGTGCGGGAACAGGTTGAAGCCCTGGAAGATCATGCCCACGCGCTGGCGCAGCGTGCGCATGGCCATCGCGCTCTCATGCAGGAGCGGCTTGCCGTCGACCGTGAGCGCACCTTCCTGGAACACCTCGAGCCCGTTGATGCAGCGCAGGAGCGTGCTCTTGCCCGAGCCGCTCTTGCCGATGATGGCGATCACCTCGCCGCGCTTCACGTCCAGGTCGATGCCCTTGAGCACCTCGTTCGTGCCGTAGGACTTGCGCAGCGCCGTGATGCGCACGATGGGCGCGGCGAACGATGCGGCTTCGGGTTGTGTTTGGGGTTCAAGCACGGCGGCCATGGGTCTTCCTCTCGAGGGTCTTGGCGTACAGGCTCACGGGGAAGCACAGCACGAAGTAAAGCAGGGCGACGCAGCTGAACACCACGAAGGGCTGGAAGGTGGCGTTCGAGATCATGCTGCCGGCCTTGGTGAGTTCGACGAACCCGATCACCGACGCCAGCGCCGTGCCCTTGATCACCTGCACCAGGAAACCGACCGTCGGTGCGATGGCGATCTTCACGGCCTGCGGCAGGATCACGTGGCGCATCTGCTCGCCGAAGCTCAGCGCCAGGCTGCCCGAGGCCTCCCACTGGCCCTTGGGGATCGAGGCCACGCAGCCGCGCCAGATCTCGGTGAGAAAGGCGCTGGTGTACAGCGTGAGCGCCACGCTCGCGGCGGTCCACGCCGACACGTCGATTCCGAACAGCGCGATGCCGAAGTAGGCGAGAAACAGCTGCATCAGCAGCGGCGTGCCCTGGAACAGCTGCACGTACAGGCCCACGACCCGCTGCGCCGCCTTGCCGCCGCGCAGCCGCGCGAACGGCAGCAGCGCACCCACGATCCCGCCGCCGACGAAGGCGATGAGCGAGAGCACGACGGTCCAGCGCAGCGCCATCAGCAGGTTGCGCAGGATGTCCCACAGAGAAAAATCGACCATGGTGCAAGGGCCTCGCGTTCAGCGGCCGAAGAAGAAGCGCGGCCCCGCCCACTGGAGCAGGCGGCGCAGCGCCACGGCCAGCGCCAGGTAGATGAGCGTGGCGACGATGAAGGATTCGAAGGCGCGGAAGTTGCGGCTCTGGATCAGGTTGGCCGCATAGCTCAGCTCCTCGGTCGAGATCTGCCCGCACACCGCCGAGCCCAGCATCACGATGACGATCTGGCTCACCATCGCGGGCCACACCTTCTTGAGCGCCGGCGGCAGCACCACGCGCAGGAACACCTGCGCCTTGCTGAGCGCCAGGCTCACGGCGGCCTCGATCTGCCCCTTGGGGGTGGCCTCGATGCCGGCGCGGATGATCTCGGTGGAATACGCGCCCAGGTTCATCACCATCGCGATCACCGAGGCCACCTCGGGCGAGAGCTTCACGCCCGCGGCCGGCAGCCCGAAGAAGATGAAGAACAGCTGCACGATGAAGGGCGTGTTGCGGATCAGCTCCACGTACGCGCCCACGAGCGCGCGCAGCCACGCCGGCCCGCCCGAGCGGGCCCACGCGCACAGCGTGCCCACGGCCAGGCCGAGCACGGTGCCGACGGCCGTGAGGCCCAGCGTCCACGCCGCGCCGCGCAGCAGCAGCGGCCACTCGGCGAGCACCGCGCCGAAGTCGAATTCAATGCCCATGGCCGCGCCCTTCGATCAGACCGGCAGGTCGCCGGCGGCCTTGCCGAGCCACTTCTTGGACATCGCGTCGAGCGTGCCGTCCTTCTTGGCTGCGGCAATGATCTCGTTGACCCGGGTCTTCAATGCGGTCTCGCCCTTGGCGATGCCGATGAAGCAGGGGCTGTCTTTGAGCAGCAGCTTGTACTCGGCGCTCACCTTCGGGTTCTTCGCGAGCATGTCGCCGGCCACCGCCGCGCTGGTGGCGAGGGTTTGCGTCTGGCCGGCCACGAAGGCGGCGATCGTCGCGTTGTTGTCCTCGAAGCGGCGGTAGTCGACGTTCGGCGGCGCCACCTTGTTCAGTTCCTGGTCTTCCATGGCGCCGCGCGTCACGGCGACGGTCTTGCCGGCCATGTCGGCGAAGCTGGTGAGCTTCATGCTCTTGGCCGCATACACGGCCTGGAAGAAGGGCGCGTAGGCCGCGCTGAAGTCGATCACCTTCTCGCGCTCGACGTTCTTGCCGAGCGTGGAGATCACGAGGTCGGCCTTGCGCGTCTGCAGGTAGGGAATGCGGTTGGCGCTGGTCACCGGCACCAGCTCGACCTTCACGCCGAGCTTGGCGGCGACGAGCTGCGCCATCTCCACGTCCAGGCCCTGCGGCTGCATGTTGCGGTCGACCGAGCCGTAGGGCGGGTAGTCGGTGGGCACGGCGATCTTGATGGTCTTGGCCTTGAGCACGTTGTCGAGCGCGTTCTGCGCCTGGGCGGTGCCGGTGGCGGCCAGCAGGGCGGCGCTGGCCAGCGCGAGGGCAAGACGGCGGGAGGCGAAAGAGGTCATAGCAGGGCTCCTAGGTAGGTCGATGAATCGGTGGCGTCGTCGGCGGGCGCGGCCTTGCGGCGGCGCTTCGGCGCGGGGGTGTTGTTCAGCGGTGCCAATGCATCGCGCAGCTGCGCGAGCGGGTCGGCGGGCGCCTGCACGCGCAGCGCCGACTGCACCGTGCCGATGTGTTCGGCCATCAGCGCCTCGGCGGCGGCGTGGTCGCCGCGCTCCAGCGCCGCGACGATCTGCACGTGGTCTTCGCACGACTGCACGGCGTCATGCGTGCTCTGGTAGAGCATGGCGATCAGCGTGGTGCGCGCGGTGAAGTCGCGCAGCGTGTCGGCCAGCAGCGTGTTGCCCAGGCATTCGGCCAGGCACACATGGAAGTCGCCCAGCAGGAAGCTGCGGTGGCCGACGTCGCTCTCTTTCAGTGCGGCCTTTTCACGCTGCAGGTGCGCCTTCAATTGGCGCAGGGCGGCCTTGTCGATCCGGCCCGTGCTGCGGATGAGGCCGAGCTCGATCACGCGCCGCGCCTCGAAGGCCTCGCGCGCCTCGTCCTGCGAAGGCTCGATGACGAACCAGCCGCGCCGCGCGCTCACCGTGACGATGCCGCGCGCGGCCAGCCGCGTGAGCGCCTCGCGCACGATGGTGCGGCTGCAGTCGAACAGCATCGCCAGCGGCTGCTCGCCCAGGCGCGCGCCGGGCGCGAGCTTCTGCGCCATCACCGCTTCGACGATGCGTGCACTGATTTCGGATGCGGAGATGGCCATAGGCCTGCATATCAGCAGCTTCCGTGCCAACTGGTATGCAAGCTGTGTGCACCGAAATGGGCCGGCCGCGGTGCGCCGGCGGTGCGCGCTAGCGCTGGCCGAGCGCGCTGCGGGGCAGGGCCAGCAGCATGAGCAGCGCCGACAGCACCAGCGCGCCGCTCAGCACATACAGGCTGGCCGTGAAGCCGCCCGTGAGCGTCTTGAGCGCGCCCACCATCATCGGCGCCACCAGCCCCGCGCTGCCGCCGATGGTGCTGATGAGCGCGATGCCCGCCGCCGCGGCGCTCCTGGACATGAAGCTGCCGGGAATCGCCCACAGCACGGTGAAGGCGCTCGAGATGCCCATCGACGCCAGCGCCAGGCACAGCACGGCGGCCACGGGGCTGTGCATGAAGAGCGTGGTCAGCGCCAGGCCGGCCGCGCCCGCGAGCGCGCCCAGCGCGAAGTGCCAGCGGCGTTCCTGGTGCCGGTCGGAGTGGCGCCCCACGAGGATGTTGGCCGCGATGCCGGCCACGGCGGGAATCACCGAGTAGAAGCCGATCTGCAGCACGCTGAGCCCCATCGACTTCAGGATCGTCGGTTGCCAGAACGACAGCGCATAGATGCCCAGGATGATCAGGAAGGACATGAAGCCGATCAGCCACACGCGCCCGTCGCGCATCGCCGCGCCGAAGGTGTGGCGCCCGGCGGCGCCGTGCGCGGCCTGGTCCTCGGCCAGCAGGTGGGCCACGCGCTGCTTCTCGGTCGCCGAGAGCCACGGCGCCTGCGCCGGGCTGTTCGACAGCGTGCGGAAGGCGATGACGCCCAGCAGCACGCTCGGCAGCCCTTCGAGCAGGAACAGCCACTGCCAGCCGCGCAGCGCCAGTACGCCGTCCAGGTAGGTCATCGTGAGCCCGGCGATCGGCCCCGCGACGATGGGCGCCGCGCCGAAGGCCATGAAGAAGAGCGCGGTGGCCTGCGCGCGGCGGCGCGAGGGGAACCACAGCGTCAGGTAGAACAGCACGCCCGGCGCGAAGCCGGCCTCGAACACGCCGATGAGAAAGCGCAGCACGTAGAACTGCGTGGGCGTGGTGGCGAACATCATCGCCGCCGAGGCCAGGCCCCACAGGCCCATGATGCGCAGCAGCGTGGCACGCACGCCGATCTTCGCGAGCATCAGGTTGCTCGGGATCTCGAACACCGCGTAGCCGAGAAAGAAGATGCCGGCGCCCAGCCCGAACACCGCGTCGCTGAAGCCCAGCTGGTCCTTCATCTGCAGCTGCGCGTAGCCGACGTTGGTGCGGTCCAGGTAGTTCAGCACGTAGCAGGCGCACAGCAGCGGCATCAGCCGCCAGGTGATCTTGCGAAAGAGCGCGGCGTCGTCGCGCGCATCGGCCGAAGCCGGCGTGCGCGCGCCGGCGGCGTCGAGGGTGGCGGTGTTCATCGGTGTGTCTCCTTTTCTTGTTGGCTGTGGTGCGCGTGCCGGCGGGTCAGGCCCGCACGAGCGCGCCGAAGCTGGTTTCGCCCCACAGGTGGCTGGTCGGCGCACCGGGAAACAGCCAGTGCGGCGAGCACTCGGCCGACGGCACGACGTTGCTGAAGCCGTGCAGCGCCGAGGTGCCCGCGAGCGTCTTCTCGAGCACCATCGACAGGTACTGGTCGTTGCTGCTTTCCTGCGTGTTGCCGTTGAGGATCACCTCGGCGCCCGTGGCCTGCGCATAGCGGCGGATGCCGTTGTGGCGCGACTGCAGCGGCGCCCAGCTGTCGGCGGCCACGCCGTTCTCGCTGCTCACGCGCAGGCCGTCGCCCGTGCGGTACACCAGCGAGTGGTTGCCTTCGGTGTGCCCCGGCGTGTGCACCAGCGCGATGCCGGGCCCGAGCTGCAGGCTGCCGTCGAAGGCGACGACGCGTTCGGGCGGCACCCCGTCCAGGCCGTGCGGGCAGTACCACTCGGCCTGCACCGGCAGCAAGCCCTGCACGTTCGCGAGCTCCTGGCGGTGCACCAGCAGCTTCGCGTTCGGCAGCAGGCCCGGCGCGCCCGCGCTGCCGAGCCAGCGGCGCACGTCCTGCGTGTGCAGGTGGTCGTAGGTGATGTGGTCGATCTGTTCGGGCGCCACGCCGCAGCTGGCGAGCGCCTGCAGCACGGTCTGGTAGACCGGCGCGATCGCCTTGTGCAGGAACTTCGGCGTCTGGTCGCTCAGGCGCTTGAAGTAGGGCGTCTCGTTGCCGGCTTCGAAGTCGGCCGGCGTGAAGAGCAGCGTGCGCAGCCGGCCTTCGAAGTCGTCGTACTGGACGAGCACGGTGCGCGCCAGCAGATGCACCATGTGCGGCTTGAGCAGCTGCTGCGAGTACACGCCGGTGAAGGCGAACCACGCGGGGTACGGAATGCGCAGCAGGTTGAAGCTGCGCGCGAAGTGAACCGGCGGCGCGTCGAGCAGCCGCTCGCGCAGGGCTTCGGCGCCGCGGCGGATGGCGCGCAGGCGGTCTTGCGGCATGGCGGCGTGGCGCGTGTCGTCGAGTTCGGTGATCTGCGCGAAGCCTGTGGGTTCGGGGTCTCGGGTCATGGTCGTCTCCTGTGTCTGGATGCGTGGGCTTGCGGGTTCGTCGCTCAGTACATCGAGCGCCCTCCGGAGATATCGAACACCGCCCCGGTGCTGAACGAGCACTCGTCCGACGCCAGCCACGCGGCCATCGCCGCCACCTCGTCGACGTCGACGAAGCGCCCCATCGGCACGCGCGAGAGCAGGGCGGTGCGCAGCTGTTCGCGGTGCTCGGCGGGCACGCCTGCGAAGACGGCCGTGTCGGCCGCCGAGGGCGTGATGCAGTTCACCAGCACGCCCGACGAGGCCAGCTCCTTGCCGAGCGACTTGGTCAGCGCGATGAGCCCGGCCTTCGAGGCCGAGTAGGCGGCGTTGAAGCCGTTGCCTTCCTTGCCCGCGACCGAGGCGATGTTGACGATGCGCCCGCGCCGTTGCGCCAGCATCAGCGGCGCGATGGCGCGGCAGCACAGCCAGGCGCCCGTGAGGTTGATGTCGAGCACGTGGCGCCATTGCGCGGGCGTGTGCTCCCACGCGGGCACGGTCGGTCCGAGCACGCCCGCGTTGTTGACGAGGATGTCGACGCGGCCGAAGCGCTCCTGCGATTGCGAAGCCGCGCGGGCGATCTGGTCTTCGTCGCGCACGTCGACCAACGATGTGACCACGGTGCCCAGCGGCGCCAGTTGCGCCACCGCATCCGCCAGCGTCGCGGCCTCGACATCCCACAGCGCGACGCCCGCGCCGTTCGCGAGGCAGCGCCGCGCGATGGCCAGGCCGATGCCGCGCGCACCGCCGGTCACGATCGCATGGCGTCCTTCGAGTGGCCGGGCGAGCGCGTCGGTCATGCCGTGGCGGCCTCGGCCCGCGGGGCGGTTTGGCCGAGCAGTCCGGCGACCAGGCCGCCCACCATCTCAGCGGGCACGCCCACGAGCAGCTGGCGCAGCATCGTCAGCGTGTCGAAGTACACGCGCTCGCACACCAGCCGGTCGCCCTCGAAGATGAAGAAGGCGTTCATGCGGCAGCGAAAGCTGTTGCCCGTCGGCGGCAGGCCCTTGAGCGGGCCGCGGTGCGTGCCGAGCAGCCAGAACTCGACGATCACCGAGTCGTCGGCATGGCGCAGCTGGATGATCTCGTGGCGCTGGTCGGGGAAGGCGCGGCGCGTGTCGGTGTAGTACTGGCGCACGTCGGCGATGCCGTCGTGCACCTCGCCGCTGGGAATCAGCTCGTAGTGCGGGTGCGGGAAGGTGCCCAGCACCGCGTCGAAGTCCTGGCGGGTTTCGTCGGCGAAATGGTCGAGCACGAGGCGCTCGCGGCGGGCTTGCAGGTCGGTCAGTGTGGTCATCGGGGTGTGCTCCATGCGACAGGGGTGACAGGGGACATCGGGTTGCCGCGAATGCGTCGACCCGGGTGGCCTGCGTACTATCGACAGCGCCTCGACGCCAGACTGTCCGGTGTTGGCAATCGAGGCCCCGGACAAACCCGCGATGCCACGCTCTTCCCCTTCTTCCAGCGCCAGCCCCGCCGAGCCGGACGCGCAGCCTTCGCCCGTGCACAACAGCGACATGCGGCTGGCCGACGACGTGCAGCAGCGCCTGCTCGCGGTGGCGCACCGGCGCACGCTGGTGCGCGGCGAATCGCTGTTCCACAAGGGCTCGTCGCCCGACGCGCTGTTCGGCGTGGTCAGCGGCTCGTTGCGCGTGAGCGTGGTCGCGCCGGGCGGGCGCGAAGCGGTGATCGCGATGCTCGAGCCGGGTCACTGGTTCGGCGAGGTCTCGCTGCTGGTGGGGCGCGAGCGCGTCTACGACACCTGCGCCGTCGACACCACCGAGATGGCCGTGGTCGCCGCGGCCGACTTCCACCGGCTGGTGGCCGACCATCCCGACGTGCACATGGCCTTCACCCGGCTCGTGTGCCTGCGGCTGCGCCAGGCGCTGGCCTGGATCGACGACGTGATCCTGATGCCGCTGCCCGTGCGGCTGGCGCACCGGCTGCTCACGCTGGATGCGCGCGCGGTCGCGCCTGCGGAGGAAGGGGGCGGCACGCTGCTGGGCGTGTCGCAGGAAGACCTGTCGTTCATGCTCGGCGTGTCGCGCCAGAGCGTGAACCGCCAGCTCAAGCTGTGGGAGGAAGACGGCACGCTGCGCGTGCGCTACCGCAGCATCGAACTGCTCGACCGCGCACAGCTGGAGCGGCACGCGGCCACGCCGCGTTGAACCTCGCCGGGGTTCAGTCCATCCGCGCGCCCGAGGCCTTCACCGCCTTGTCCCAGCGCGGCGTTTCCGTCGCGAGGAAGCGAGCGAAGTCCTCGCTGCCCAGGTAGGCCGGGTCCGCGCCCTGGCTCACCATGCGCTCGCGCACCTCGGGGCTGGTCAGCACCTGCCTGAATGCATCGCTGAGCTTGGCGACCACGTCCTTGGGCGTGTCCTTCGGCGCCAGGAAGCCGTAGAAGCCCACCACCTCGAAGCCCTTGACGCCCGACTCGATGACGGTCGGCACGTCGGGCAGCGCGGGGTTGCGCTCGCGGCTGGTCACGGCCAGCGCGCGCACCTTGCCCTGCTTGTGATAGTTGGCGGCCTGCGGAATCGACTCGGCCATGAACTGCACCTGCCCGCCCATCAGGTCGGTGAAGGCCGGCGCGCTGCCGCGGTAGGGGATGTGCACCATGAAGAGGCCGGTCGCGGTCTTGAACATCTCGGGCACGAGGTGGCTGATGCCGCCGTTGCCCGCCGAGCCGTAGTTGACCTGGCCCGGCCGCGCCTTGGCGTAGTCGATGAACTGCTTGAGGTTCTGCACCGGCAGCTTGGGCGTGACCAAGAGCGCCAGCGGCTGCATCGCGGTGCGCGCGATCGGCACGAAGTCGCGCTGCGTGTTGTAGGGCAGCTTGCTGTAGAGCGCGCCGTTGATCACCGCCACGCCGGTGTTGGCCAGCACCAGCGTGTAGCCGTCGGCCGGGCTCTTGGCGACGAAGTCGGCACCGACCGAGCCGCCCGCGCCGGGCTTGTAGTCGACGATCAGCGGCTGGCCGAGCACGGCCTGCAGCTTGTCGGTCAACAGGCGCGCGTGCTGGTCGAGCGGGCCGCCGGCCGGGAAGCCGATGACGACCTTGATCGGCTTGTCGGGGTAGGCGGCCAGGGCCGCCGTGGTGCCGAACGCACCGAACGCGCCGAGGGCGAAAGAAAGGACCGCCGATGCGGTCCGGGTGGGCTTGCTCATGATCCGTCTCCTTTTTTGTGGAGACGATCATAAGCAGCGCGGTCAGCTGGCCAGCGTGGCCTTCAGCGTGATCTCGGGCACGCTCGCCAGCGCCTTCGACAGCGGGCAACCGGCCTTGGCGGCGGCGGCGATTTCCTGGAACTTCGCTTCGTCGAGGTTGGGCACGGCCGCGTCCAGTTCGAGCTGGATGCGATCGATCTTGAAACCGGCGCCGTCCTTGGCCAGCCGCACGGCGGCCTTGGTGTCGATGCGCGTCGCGGTCAGGCCTGCCGCTTCCAGCGCGAAGGCAAAGGCCATCGTCAGGCAGGCCGCATGGGCCGCGCCGACGATTTCCTCGGGGTTGGTGCCGCGCCGGTCGTCTTCGAAGCGGCTGGCGAAGCCGTAGGGGTAGTCCTTGAGGGCGCCGGTCTCGGTGCTGACCAGGCCCTTGCCGGTCTTGCCGGCGCCTTCCCAGTGAACGCTTGCGTGCTTGTCTGCTGCCATGGACATTCCTTCAGTCAGGTGGAGGGTGGATCGGAGGGAGAACCGCAGGTATCGCTCCGAAATCCGCGCCTGTCTGTAGTCGCAGAGCGCATCGCATCGGGGGCCGATGTCAGCCGCCGTGCACGCCCCAGGTGCTGCGCTTGAGCTGGCCCCGGACCTCGCCGCCCGGCCAGGCCTGGGTCGACACGCTCACATACCAGAGGCCCGCCATCAGGTCAGTCATCTGGGCGGGCGTCAGCCGGCTCGTGCCGGTCCGCTCGTAGCCGGCGCCGTCGTTGCGCGGCTCCCCCTCGCTGGGCAGCGGCAGCTGGATCGCCAGCGGGCCATTGCTGCCCTTGGCGGCGGGGCCGTAGAAGCCGACGACCGTCGCCGGGCCGCTCAGGCGTGCGGCGTTCACGCGCCATTCGAACAGCCCGGTGGCCAGCGTCAGCGTACCGGCCGCCGAGCCGCCGGCCTTGCCCTTGTGCGGCGGGACCACGTCCTCGGTTCCGAGCCAGCAGTCAGCCACGAACCATGTCGGCGGTTCCTTGGACTGCGGCTCCGTCGGAGGGGCCGACATGCCGAACCGGGGGACCCGCGAGCAGCCCGCCGCGGCCAGGGCGGCCAGTGCGGCACTGAACAGGGCGATGCGTCGGCGCAAGGTGGGGCGGGCGGGATCGGGCATGGCAGGCAGGCACAGGTGAAGCGGAGCCCGCACGATAGCCGATGCGCTGTGCCTACCCGACGTACGAAGAATGGGCGTCGCCAAGGTGACGCCCCGGGGGCTTCCCCGATGGGAGCGGCGGCCGGTGCGGCTTAGGCTGGCGCATTGCGCCTTTGTCGCACCGCTTTCTTTTCCCTCTCCTTCCTCCTTCGCCTGTTCACAGACCATGCAACCACGCCCGCATTACAAGTTCTGGCCCAAGCGCCTCCCGCATTCGATCACCGTCCCCGCGACCTCGCTGTGGCACAACCTGGCCACCTCGGCGGCGCGCTACCCCGACAAGGCCGCGCTGGTCTTCTTCGGCCGCGTGCTGAGCTACCGCGACGTGGCCGACCAGGTCGAGCGGCTGGCCGGCACGCTGCATGCGCTGGGCGTGCAGCGCGGCGACCGCGTGGTGCTGAACATGCAGAACTGCCCGCAGCTGGTGATCGCGCATTTCGCCATCCTGCGCGCCAACGCCGTCGTGGTGCCGGTCAACCCGATGAACCGGGCCGAAGAGCTCAAGCACTACATCGTCGACCCCGACGCCAAGGTGGCGATCACCACCGGCGACCTCGCGGCCGAGCTGGCCAAGGCCAGCGACGCACTGCCGCCCGAGCAGCGCCTGTCGCACCTCGTCGTGAGCCAGTTCACCGACGCCTTCGATGCGAACGTGACCGGCGACGACGCCCCCGCGCCGGCCTGGGCCGACTGGCTCGGCACGCGCCACCCGCTGCCCGCGCTGGCCGACGGCCAGGTCATGGCCTGGACCGACGCGCTCGCGGCCGGCCACCCGGCCCCCGCGCACGTGGTGGGCGCCAACGACATGGCGCTGCTGCCCTACACCAGCGGCACCACCGGCCTGCCCAAGGGCTGCGTGCACCACCATTCGAGCCTCATGCACAACGCGATGGCCGGCCAGCTCTGGGGCCAGGCCACGTCGGAGGCGGTGGTGCTGGCCGTGGTGCCGATGTTCCACATCACCGGCGTGGTGAGCATGATGCACACCTCGATCCTCGCGGCGGCCACGCTGGTCATCATGCCGCGCTGGGACCGCGACGTGGCGGGCCGGCTCATCTCGCGCTGGAAGGTCACGAGCTGGACCAACATCCCCACCATGGTCATCGACCTCATGGCCAGCCCCAACTTCGCGAGCTACGACCTCACGAGCATGACCCACATCGGCGGCGGCGGCGCCGCCATGCCGCAGGCCGTGGCGCAGCGCCTGCTCGAGCAGTACGGCCTGAAGTACCAGGAAGGCTACGGCCTCACCGAAACGGCCGCACCCTCGCACACCAACCCCTCGGACCATCCCAAGCAGCAGTGCCTGGGCATCCCGTTCATGAGCACCGACGCGCGCGTGGTCGACCCCGACACGCTGCAGGAAATGCCCATCGGCGAATCGGGCGAGATCATCATCCACGGCCCCGAGGTGTTCCAGGGCTACTGGAAGCGCCCCGACGCCACCAAGGCCGCTTTCGTCGAGTTCGAGGGCAAGCGCTTCTTCCGCTCGGGCGACATGGGCCGCATGGACGAGGAGGGCTACTTCTTCATCACCGATCGCCTGAAACGCATGATCAACGCGAGCGGCTTCAAGGTGTGGCCGGCCGAGGTCGAGCTGCTGATGTTCCGCCACCCCGCGATCCAGGAGGCCTGCGTCATCTCGACCAAGGACGACTACCGCGGCGAATCGGTCAAGGCCGTGGTGGTGCTGCGCGCCACGCACAAGGACACGACCGAGCAGCAGATCATCGACTGGTGCCGCGAGAACATGGCGGTCTACAAGATTCCGCGCAAGGTGGAGTTTGTGGATGCGCTGCCCAAGAGCGGGAGTGGGAAGGTGATGTGGCGGTTGCTGCAGGAGAAGGAAGGCACGGCGGCCTGAGCCGTCGCCCTTGTCCTTGCTAGGGCTGGCGGGCGTAGCGCCCCGGCGCCTGGCCCACATGGCGGCTGAACGCCGTGCTGAAGGTGCTGGCCGAGCTGTAGCCGACGCGCGCGGCCACCTCCGCCGGCGCACAGCCGCCGCGGCGCAGCAGGTCCTTGGCGAGCGCCATGCGCCACGCCAGCAGGTACTCCATCGGCGGCAGGCCTACGGCGCGCGAGAAGCGCTCGAAGAAGGCCGAGCGCGAGAGCGCGGCCTTGCCGGCGAGTTCTTCCACCGTCCATGAGCGCGCGGGGTCCGCGTGCATGTGCCGCACGGCGGCGGCCAGCCGGCTGTCCGCCAGCGCGCGCAGCAGCCCCGGCGGCGCGCCTTCGCCGGGCGCCGAGCGCAGCGCCTCGATCAGCAGCACCTCGACCAGCCGCCCGAGCACGAGGTCGCGCCCCGGCCGCTGCGCCATGGACTCTTCGCGCACGAGCTGCACCAGCAGCGACAGCCGCGCGACGCCGCGCATGTGCAGCACCGAGGGCAGCAGCGACACCATCAGGGCCGCGTCGGGCGAATCGAAGGCGAAGTAGCCGCCGAGCATGCGCACGTCGGGCGGGCCGTTCCGGTCGCCGTGGCGGACCTCGCCGTGTGCGTCCTCGCGCGCCGCCTGTTCATGCGGGTCGAGGAACACCGGCGGTGCCGGCGTGAGTCCCGACAGCGTGAAGCCGGGCGTGGCCGGCATCAGCAGGAAGTCGCCGGCGGCCAGCGCCAGCGGCGGCTGGCCGTCGACCGCCAGGATGCACTCGCCCTCGAGCATGGTGCAGAAGCTGGGCTGGCCGAAGGCCGTGTAGCGCACGGCCCAGGCGCCGGCGCCCGCGATCACCTTGGAATACACGGCGCGCGGGCGAAGCAGCGCGATGACCTCGGCCAGGGGATCGGCCATGGCTGGACTCCTGCAAAAGAAATGGCGACGTTCGATGGTAGCAAGTCCGGTCGCTCGTCCCTATCGTTGGGGCTCTTCTCTTCATCACCCACCACCAAGGAACCCCATTGAAAACCGCACTGATCACCGGCTGCTCGTCCGGCTACGGCCTGGCCACCGCGCGCCACTTCCACGCCCAGGGCTGGCGCGTCGTCGCCACCATGCGCACGCCGCGCGACGACCTCTTTCCCGACGCGCCGAACCTGCACGTGCTGCCGCTCGACGTGACGCAGCCCGACAGCATCGCCGCCGCCATCGAGAACGCGGGCCCGATCGACGTGCTCGTGAACAACGCCGGCGTCGGTCTCTTCGGCGCCTTCGAGGCTACGCCCATGGCCACTGTGCGCGAGGTGTTCGAGACCAACACCTTCGGCATGATGGCCATGGCGCAGGCCGTGCTGCCGCAGTTCCGGGCGCGGCGCTCGGGGCTGCTGGTCAACGTCACGTCGACCGTCACGCTCGCGCCGATGCCGCTGGTGGCCGCGTACACCGCGAGCAAGACCGCCATCGAGGGCTTTACCGCCTCGCTCGCGTTCGAGTTGGCGGCGTTCGACGTGCGCGTGAAGCTCGTCGAGCCGGGCTACGGGCCCGGCACGCGGTTCACCGAGAACGGGGCGCAGCGCATGCAGGGCCTGATCCCGCCGGACTACGCACCGCTCGCGCAGGGCGTCTTCGCGGCGCTGGGCAACCCCACGGCCGTGACCACGGCGGCCGACGTGGCCGAGGCCGTCTGGCGCGCCGCGAACGACACGGCGGAGACGCTGCGCTATCCGGCGGGCGCGGACGCGGTGGCGCTCGTGGCGGCCCGGCCGGCCTGAGCCACGCTGTCCGCAGTGCGGACAGGACGGCCAGGGCGGCAGTGCGGCCTTTTTGCTTAAAATGAGAATAATTCTTATTTGTAGGCGGAGCCCCCGCCGCCGTGCCGCCCGCCATGTCCGCTGCCGAAGCCGCCTTCCAGCAAGTCCACACCCTCTACAGCGACCACCACGGCTGGCTGCAGTCGTGGCTGCGCAAGAAGCTCGGCAATTCGTGCGACGCGGCCGACCTGGCGCAGGACACCTTCGCGCGGCTGCTGACGGCGCGCAACCCCGAGGTCATCGCGCAGCCGCGCGCCTACCTCACGAGCGTGGCCAAGAACATCCTCGTGAACTGGTACCAGCGCCAGGCGCTGGAGCGGGCCTATCTCGAAGCGCTGGCCGTGATGCCCGAGCCCGAGGCGCCGTCGCCCGAGCAGCGGCTGGTGATCCTGCAGACGCTGCACGAGATCGACGCGATGCTCGACGCCCTCAAGCCGCTCGCGCGCCGGGCCTTCCTGCTGTCGCAGCTCGACGGCATGAAGTACGAGGACATCGCGCGCGAGCTGGGCGTGTCGCTCGTCACGGTCAAGCGCTACATGCAGCAGGGCTTTCGGGGCTGCCTGGCGGTGATGGCATGAGCGCCGCGCCGGGCCGCCCCAAGCAAGCGCGCGCCGAAGTGCGAAGCACGAAGGCATTCTGATGAGCGCGATGAATTTCGAGACATCGACGCTCGCCCCTCGCGTGCTCGATGAAGCCGCCGAATGGCTGATGCGGCTGCACGACAGCGCCGTCACCGACGAAGACCGCCGCGCCTGCGAGCGCTGGCGCCAGAGCCACCCCGACCACGCACGCGCCTGGGCGCGCGCCGAGCTGCTGATGAACAAGCTCGGCGGCCTGCCGCCGGCGCTGGCGATGTCGTCGCTCGCGCGACCTGCGCGCGGCAACGCGAACAACCGCCGCGCCACCCTCGGCCGGCTGGCCGCGCTGCTGGCGGCCGTGCCCGCCGGCTGGCTCGGCTGGCAGGCGGTCGAGATGGCGGACGAACGCGGCTGGATGGCCGGGCACCGCACCGCCACCGGCGAGCGCCGCGAACTGCGGCTGGCCGACGGCAGCCGCCTCACGCTCAACACCGCCAGCGCGGTCGATGTGCACTTCGACGGCACGCAGCGCCGCGTGGTGCTGCAGGCGGGCGAGATCTTCATCGCCACCGCGCCCGACCCCGCCGCCGCGCACCGCCCGTTCCGCGTGGCCAGCGCAGGCGGCACGCTGGAGGCCCTGGGTACGCGCTTCAGCGTGCGCAAGGAGGCGGGCGGCGCCACCCACATCGCCGTGCTCGAAGGCGCGGTGCGCATCACGCCCGAGCGCGCCGCCGCGCGCGTGCTGCCGGCGGGGCAGCAGGCCCGCTTCACGGTCGACGGCATCGACGACTTCCGCCCGGCGGACGCCTCGGTGCTGGCGTGGACCCAAGGGATGCTGCTCGCCGACGGCATGCGGCTGGCCGACTTCGCCGCCGAGCTGTCGCGCTACCGCCCCGGCCTGCTGCAGTGCGACGCGGCGGTGGCCGAGCTGCGCGTCTCGGGCGCCTTTCCGCTGGCCGACACCGATGGCGTGCTGCGCATGCTGGTGTCGACCTACCCGGTGGACGCGGCCACGCGCCTGCGCGGCTACTGGGTCACGCTGGTGCCGCGAGCGGCACCCGAAGAGCGCGCGACGGGCGCTTCAAAAAATATATCGATCCGGGGGTGAGACTTTTTTTCGTTTCGGCTGGCAAGGAGGGTGAAGAACCCACCGTTGCCCAACCGAAAGGCCCGTCTCCATGTCCGCATCCCGCCCGTCCGCCTTGCGCCCGTTCGCAGAGCGCCGCCTGAACTCCGTCCTTCGCCATGCCTTGATGGCGCTTGCCCTTGGCGGCCTGGCCGGCGCGGGAGGGCCGGCCTTCGCACAAGCGTCGTCGTCCTCGCTCGACGCCGCCGCGTCCCGCGCCTACGACATTCCCGCCGGCCCGCTGGGCCGCACGCTCGCCGCCTTCGCGGCCGGCAACGGCATCGCGCTGTCGTTCGACCCCGCGCTGACGCAGGGGCGCAGCAGCCCCGCGGTGGCGGGCCGCTACACCGCGCGCGAAGCCATCGAGCGGCTGCTCGCGGGCAGCGGCCTGCAGGTGGTGGCGCGCACCGACGGCAGCTACACGCTGAACCGCCGCGAGGCCGGCACGCCCGCCGCAGGGGCCGGCGGCGTCGACACGCTCTCGCCCGTCACCGTCACGGCCGAGGCCGACCGCAGCGGCACCACCGAAGGCACCGGCGCCTACACCACGCGCGCCACGGCGGCGGCCACCGGGCTGGCGCTCTCGCCGCGCGAGACGCCGCAGTCGGTCACCGTCATCACGCGCCAGCAGATCGAGGACCAGAACCTGCTGTCGCTCGGCCAGGCCATGCAGAGCGTGCCCGGCGTGTTCTCGGTGAGCTCCGACAGCGACCGCACCGACCTGTACGCGCGCGGCTTCTACATCGACAACTACCAGTACGACGGCGTGCCGACCACCGTCACGACCGACTTCTTCGGGGCCTCCACCAACGACCCGGTGCTGTACGACCGCATCGAGGTCGTGCGCGGCTCGACGGGGCTGCTCACCGGCGCGGGCAACCCCTCGGCCTCGGTGAACCTGGTGCGCAAGCACGCCGACAGCAAGGTGTTCGCCGGCAGTGCGTCGCTTGCGCTGGGTTCGTGGAACCTGCGCCGCGGCACGGTCGACCTGCAGACGCCGGTGACGAAAGACGGTCGCGTGCGCGCCCGCCTCATCGGCATGACGGAAGACCGCGACTCCTTCATCGACATGTACCACGGCCGCAAGCACGTGCTGTACGGCGTGGTCGATGCCGACCTCACGCCCAGCACCACGCTGAGCGTGGGCATCGAGTCGCAGGCCACGCGGCCCACCTCGTCGACCTGGGGCGGCCTGCCGCTGACCTTCAGCGACGGCACGGCCACGCGCTGGGACCGCTCCAAGACCGTCGGCACACCGTGGACCCACTGGGACACGACCACCACCACCGCCTTTGCGAACCTCACGCACCAGTTCGACAACGGCTGGAAGCTCAAGGCCAACGGCTCGCACCGGCAGAGCAAGCAGAACGCCAAGCTGCTGTACCTGTACGGCGACCTCGAACGCCTCACCGGCACCGGCCTGGGCTCGCTGCCCGGCTACTTCGAGCACCAGTTCCGCCAGAACAGCCTCGACCTGCAGGCCACCGGCCCCTTCACGCTGCTGGGGCGCACGCACGAACTCGTGGTGGGCGTCAGCAACAGCCAGTCGCGCTACGTGGAGGCGAGCCATCCGCGCACCAGCCCGTTGCCCGACACCGGCAACTTCTACGACTGGAACGCTGCGTCGTACCCCGAGCCGGGCTGGGACCCGCTGAAGGTGTCGGCCATCACCAAGACGCGTCAGACCGGCTACTACGGCGCCGCGCGCCTGTCGCTGGCCGATTCGCTCAAGCTCATCGTGGGCGGGCGCCAGAACAGCTGGCGCTCCACGCGTCTGACCGCCGACGCCCCGGCCACGCGCAAGCACGAGGTGTTCACGCCCTACGCGGGCCTGGTGTACGACCTGAGCGAGAACTACTCGGTGTACGCGAGCTACACCGACATCTTCCAGCCGCAGAACTACCGCGACGCCAGCGGCGCCTACCTCGACCCGGTGACCGGCAAGAGCTACGAGATCGGCCTCAAGGGCGAGCACCTGAACGGCAAGCTCAACACCTCCATCGCCGTCTTCCGCGCCGAGCAGGAGAACGTGGCGCAACGCGACGGCACCAAGCTCGTGCCCAACTCGAGCGAAGGCGCCTACTACGGCGCGCGCGGCGTGACCAGCAAGGGCATCGAGCTGCAGGTGTCGGGCGAACTGGCCCCAGGCTGGCAGCTGAACGCGGGCATCGCACGCACGCTGGGCCGCGAAGGCAACGGCAACCGCATCAACACCGCCATGCCGACCACGCAGGCCACGCTGTTCACCACCTACCGGCTGCCGGGCGCGTGGCACCGGCTCACGCTGGGCGGCGGCGTCAACTGGCAGAACCGCACCTACTACGCGTACAGCGTGGGCGATGTCGACCTGCGCTACCAGCAGGGCTCGCGCGCGGTCGTGAGCCTGATGGCCCGCTACGCCTTCACGCCCAGGCTGGCGCTGCAGCTGAACATCGAGAACCTGTTCGACAAGAAGTACTACAGCAACATCGACGGGCAGGCCTACTTCGGCACGCCGCGCAACGCGGTGGCGACGCTGAGCTACGCGTTCTGAGCGGGAAAGAGCGGGGGGCATGACCCTTTTTTCGTTCTCGTTTGTCATGTAGGGGAGGGGCGCATGTCCGCGCCCCGTTTTCCGGTCCCCGATGAACACCCGCACCTCCTCCTTTTCTCCCGCCCTGCGGCTGCTGTCCCGCGTCGCGGCCGCCGTGCTCGGCGGCTACGCGCTGGCCTCGGCCGCCGCCGTCTTCCTGGCCGCCGTGCTGCCGGCCGGCCCCGCCGAGGCCGCGCTCGGGGGCATGCAGTTCAGCTTCGCGGTCTACACCGTCGCCGTGATCTGGGCGTTCGCGCCCGTGTCGCTGTCGCGCGCCTGGGCCGGCCTGCTGCTGCCCGCCGTGGTGCTGGCCGGGCTCGGCCTCGCATTGCGCGGCGCGGGAGGCGGCGCATGAGCACGAAGACAACCAATGCCCCCTCGCGAGGGGGCTTTCGCCAGGCCCAGGCTTGGCTGCACACCTGGTGCGGCCTGTGGTTCTCGTGGCTGCTGTTCGCGGTGTTCCTCACCGGCACGCTGGCGGTGTTCGACGAGCCCATCACCCATTGGATGACACCGGAGCACCACGCCGAGGAAGCCGCTGCCGCAGCCAGAAAGGGCGAACCCACGGCCGACCGTGCGCAGCGCCTGGCCTGGGGCATGGCCTACATGGCCGAGCACCACGCGGGCGCCTCGATGTGGGAGCTGTGGCCTTCGGATGCGCAGGGCGGTGGCGAGCTGCGGGTGTTCTGGTTCGACGCCAACCGGCAGTACGCGGGCGTCGCGCTCGACCCCGCCACCGGCAAGCCGTTGAAGGAAGACGGCGGCCACGCGGCGCGCGCCACGCTGGGTGGGCACCACTTCGTCGACTTCCACTACGAGCTGCACGCCGGCACCGTCGGCCTGTGGATCGTCGGCATCGCCGCGATGGCGATGCTGGTGGCGCTGGTGTCGGGCGTCATCACGCACAAACGCATCTTCAAGGACTTCTTCACCTTCCGGCCCAAGAAGGGCCAGCGCAGCTGGCTCGACGCGCACAACGCCGTGGCGGTGCTGACCTTGCCCTTCCAGTTCATGATCGCCTACACCGGCCTCGTGATCTCGGGCACCAGCTTCATGCCGGCCCCCAAGGTCTTGCACTACGGCACCGGCCCGCAGGCGCAGGTGCGCTTCGTGTCCGAGCTGGGCGACAGCGACAAGCCCGCCGCCACCGGCCGCGCGATGCCCGTGCCCGTGCTCGAACCGTTCGCGGCGCGCGGCCAGGAGCGCATGGGCCAGCCCGTGCGCGCGGTCGTCATCGACCACCCGGGCGACGCGGCTGCGCGCATCGGCGTGTACGGATGGAACGGCGACGACGAATCCGCGCGCCGGCTCAGCGCCACCACCGGCATGGTGCAGTTCTCGGCCGCCAGTGGCGAGGTGCAGCGCGTGCGCCTGCCGGGCGCCGCGGACGGCGGCACGGCCATGCTCGCGCAGTCGGCCATGGGCGGGCTGCACATGGTCACTTTCGGCGGCTGGCCGATGAAGTGGCTCTACTTCCTGTGCGGGCTCGCGGGCACCGCGATGATGGGTTCGGGCGCCGTGCTGTTCATCGTCAAGCGCCGCCAGAAGCACCTGGGCGAGTTCGGCGGCGCGACCGCGCGGGTCTACCGGCTGATCGAGGCGCTGAACGTCGCGGCCATCGCCGGCCTGGCGATCGCCTGCGTGGGCTACCTGTGGGCCAACCGGCTGGTGCCGGTCGGCATCGGGCACCGCGCGGACCGCGAACTGCAGGTCTTCTTCGCGCTGTGGGCGCTGGCGCTGGTGCATGCCTTCGTGCGGCAGCCGGCGCGCGCGTGGCGCGAGCAGCTCGGTGCGCTGGCTGCGCTGTGCCTGCTGTTGCCGCTGCTCAACTTCGTGACCACGGGCGATCACTTGCTGGCGCAGCTGCTGCGCAGTGATTGGGAAAGCCTTGGCGTCGAACTGGGCGCCGTGGCTTTCGGGCTTGCGGCGCTGGGCGCGCTGCGCCATCTGCTGCGGAAGGCGGCGCGATGACGACGGCATGGGCGTCGTTGCTTGGCCTTGCGCTGGCGTATGCAGGCATGTCGTGCCTGAGCTTTGCCATGGACCGGCACCACGAGCAGCTGACGCGCGGGCGCGAAGTGCCCGCGCGCCGGCGCACGGGCTTGCGCGTGATCGGCATGGTGCTGCTGGCAGCGGCCATCGTGCCCTGCGTGATGGCCTGGGGCCCGACGGTCGGGACGGTCGCGTGGCTGGGCTTCCTGTCGGCGGGTGCGTTGCCGGTGGCCTTGCTGTTGCCGTACCGCCCGCGCGCCGTGGCGTGGGGCGCCGGCGCGGCCGCCGTGGCCGGTGGTGCGGGGCTGGTGCCGGTGCTGGCGGCGCTGCTGCGCTGAGGTCAGTCCACCTTGATGGCCGCGGCCTTGACCACCTGCTGCGCCTTCGCGGTCTCGTCGGCGATGAACTTGTTGAACTGCGCGGAGGGCATGGTGAAGGGTTCGGCGCCGAGCTTCTCCAGCCGCTCCTTCAGTTCCGGCGACACCATGATCTTCGCGACCTCGGCCTGCAGCCGTTCCACCACGGGCTGCGGCGTCTTGGCGGGCGCGAACAGGCCGACCCAGAACAGGTAGGCCGAGCCCGGCACGCCGGCCTCCACCGTGGTGGGCGCGTCGGGCAGGGCGGACGAGCGACCGGCGGTGCCCACGGCCAGCGCCTTCAGCTTGCCGCTCTTGATCAGCGGCAGTGCCGACACCATCGGCGCGAAGAACCAGTCGACGCGTCCGGCCATCACCTCGGTCATGGCTTCGGGCGTGCCGCGAAAGGGCACGTGCTGCGCATCGACGCCGGCCGCGAGGCGGAACACCTCGGCATTCATGTGCGTGGCCGAGCCGTTGCCCGCGGAGCCGTAGTTCAGCCCGCCGGGTTTGGCCTTCGCCTTAGCCACGAGGTCTTTCACGTCGGTGAAGTGCGAAGGCGCGGTCACCAGCACGTTGGGCAGGCTGGCCATCGGCGTCACGCCCGTGAAGTCCTTCAGCGTGTCGTACGACAGGCCCTTGTAGATCCACGGGTTCACGAGGTGGCCGGCCGAATGCACCAGCAGCGTGTAGCCGTCGGCCGGCGCCTTGGCGGCGATGGCTGCACCCAGCGTGCCGCCCGCGCCGGGGCGGTTGTCCACGATCACGCTGGTGCCCAGCGCGGGCCCCAGCTTCTCGGCGACCAGGCGCGCGACGATGTCGGTGCCGCTGCCCGCCGTGAAGGGCACGACCAGCTTGATGGGCTGCGTGCCAGGCCACGCGCCTTGTGCATGCGCGCCGCCGAGCGTGCAGGCCGCGAGTGCCGCGGCGACCGTGAGTGCCTGTCGGCGGCTCCAGGGGAATGTCTTCTTCATGCGTCTTGTCTCCGTTGATTTGTTGGTGCGAGCGATGAATGACTGACTGGGAAAGGAGCGCGTCAGGCGGGCGGTGCGTTCGCCATCACCAGCGCCACCAGCACCGGGCGGTTGCTGCGGTTCTCGAGCTGGCGCTTCTCGCCGGGCGCGAAGCGGCAGCTGTCGTAGGGCTGGAGCACGTCTTCCTGGTGCGCGCCGTCGAGTTCGCCGACGACGTGCAGCTCGCCCTCGAGCACGAGGTAGAGCTTCTCCATCGGCGAGCCGTCCAGCCCGGTGCGGCCGCCGGGCAGGATCTGGCTCATGCCCATCCACATCTGCGTCGAGGGGCCGGCCTCCTTGCCCTGCAGGCGCAGGCAGCGCATGTCGAAGTGGTTGGGCGCCTCGTAGTGCGGCGCCTCGTTGAAACGGGTCACATGCATGGTGGGTGTCCTCGGGGGTCAGGGGCGCAGCACGACGCGGTCGGTGCTGCCCGACAGCACCAGCCGGTAGGCGTCGATCGCTTCGTCGAGCGCGAAGTGGCGTGCCACGGGAAAGGGTTTCAGCGTGCCGCGCTCGAAGCCCTCGCGCATCGCGTCGAGTTGCGCGGTGGAGGCCACGCAGTCCATCGCCAGCGAGTCGATGCCCACGTAGGTGTGCATGCCGCGGTAGAACGCGAAGATGTCGAAGGGCACCGCGCGGTCGTGCGTGGCGATGAAGATCTGCGTGGCTCCCTTGGCCATCGCCTTGTTGGCGGCCTCGAAGTAGGCGCTGCCCACGGTGTTGTAGACGATGTGCGCGCCGCGTCCGTCGGTGAGCTCGCGCACCTGCGCGCCCACGTCGGCGTGGTGGCGCGCATCGACCACGTCGACCGGCGCGCTCGCGAACCCCGCGAAGGGCCCCGGGCCGCGCTGCACCGCGATCACGCGCGCGCCGGCCTGCGCGGCCAGCTGCACCGCCGCCTGCCCGACCTTGCCGTTGGCGCCCAGCACCAGCACCGTCTGGCCCGCCTGCGGCATGCCGCAGCGCCGGAAGCCCTCGTAGGCCGTGACGAAGGGCACGCCCACCGCGCCGGCTTCGTCCATCGAGATGCCCTGGGGCTTGGCGCGCAGGGCCGCTTCGGGCAGCACGAGGTAGCGTGCATGCGAGCCGTCGCGCGTGATGCCGACGTCGCCGCCCGAGCCGTAGACCTCGCGGTCGATCCATTCCGAAGGGCCGCTCACCACGGTGCCCGCGAAGTCGCGCCCCGGCGTGCGCGGCCAGACGGCCTGCGGCATGAGGCCCAGCGCGGCCTTCACGTCGCTCGGGTTCACGGCGGCGGCGGCCACGCGCACCACGGCATGGCCGGGCGGCGCCACGGGCTCGGGCTGCGGTGCGGCCTCCAGGTGCAGCGCCTCGGGGTTGGCAGCCTTGGCGTTCACGCGCAGGGCGCGGGGTTCATGAAGGATGGCGCTCATCGTGCGGCTCCCTGAACGGCGCGGGTGCCGGCCAGCCCCAGCATCGCGCGGGCCTCGCGCGGGTTGGCGACCTCGCCGCCCAGGCTGCGCAGGATGTCGCGCGCCTTCGCCACGAGCTGCGCGTTGCTTTCGGCCAGCACGCCTTTCTCGAGGTAGATGTTGTCTTCCATGCCCACGCGCACGTGGCCGCCCAGCAGCCACGACTGCGCGACGATGGGGAACTCCGTGCGGCCGATGCCGAAGGCGCTCCAGAAGGCGCCGCGCGGCAGCAGGTTGCGCGCATAGAGCAGCGTTTCGGGCGTGGGCGCGAAGCCGTACTTCACGCCGAGCACGAAGGTCCACATGGCGGGGCCGTCGAGCGTGCCGTCGGCGATGAGGTCCAGCGCCAGGTGGATGTCGCCCGAGTCGAAGATCTCCAGCTCGGGCTTCACGCCGGCCTCGCGCATCACCTTCGCCATGCGGCGCACGTTCCTTGGCGTGTTGATCACCACGTCGGGGCCGGAGTTCATGGTGTTGAGGTCGAGCGAGCACACGTCGGGCCGGATCAGCGCGATGTGCTCCACGCGCTTCTCGGGCGGCAGCAGCGTGGTGCCGGGCGCGGCGATCTTCGGGTCGTCCTCGCTCGGAATGAAGCGCCCGCCCGGCCCGGTCGTGAGGTTCACGATCAGTTCGCGGTTCTCGCGGCGGATGCGGTCGACCACCTCGCGGTACAGATCGACCTCCATCGAGGGCTTGCCCGTCTCGGGGTGGCGCACGTGGATGTGCACCTGCGCCGCGCCGGCTTCGGCGGCGGCCAGGCATTCGTCGGCGATCTGCACCGGCGTGATCGGCAGGTGCGGCGTCTGCTCGGGCTTCACGAGGTTGCCCGTGACGGCGCAGGTGATGAGCGTCTTCGCGTTGTTCACAGGTGGCGCCCTCCGTCGACCACGATGCGCGTGCCGGTGACGAAGCGCAGCGTCGTCGCCAGCGCTTCCACGGTGGCCGCCACGTCGTCGGGCTTGCCGATGCGTCCCAGCGGCGTGGTGCTGGCCATCTTGTCGGCGAACTCGGCGCCGCGCCCGGGCACGAAGCCCGACTCGACCGCGCCCGGCGACACCGACACCACGCGCACCGCGGGCGCCAGCGCCTTGGCCAGCGCGTCGCCCACCACGTCGAGCCCGGCCTTGGCCGCGACGTACGCGAGGTTGCTGCCCACGCCCGTGAAACCGGCGATGGACGAGATGTTGACCACCAGCCCGTCGCCGGTGACCTTGAGCATCGGCGCGAAGGCGCGGATGGTGGCGAACACGCCGCGGAAGTTGGCGCGCAGCAGGTCGTCGATGAGGTCGTCGGTCAGCGCGTCGAGGTCGCCGGCCGGCACGGGCTGCGTGTGGCCCGCGCTGTTGACCAGGATGTCGCAGCGCCCGTGCGCGGCCTTCACCTCGGCGGCGGCGGCCTGCAGGCTCGGCGTGTCGACGATGTCGGCGCGGATCGCGCCGTGGCGCTGGCCGCTGTCCGAGGGCAGGGCGGCGGCGCGCGCGGCGGCGTTGTCGTCGCCACCGCGGTGCAGCAGCACGCAGGTGGCGCCCAGCGCGGCCAGCCGCGTGGCCGTGGCGTAGCCGATGGCGCCGAGGCCGCCGGTGATGACGGCGATCTTGCCGTGGAGTCGGGATTGGGGATCGAAGCTCATGGGATGAAGGGAAGTTGGGAAATCAGGGGATCGGCGGGCGGGGGAACTTCATCTCGCCCGGTTCGAGTTGGAAGTCGTACTGCAGCGTGGCGCTGCGGCCGTCGGGCGCGAGCGCGAAGCGGCCGATGAGCTGGCGCGTCACGCCGAAGGTCGGGTCGCTCTCCAGGTTCTCGTCGTCGTCGGCGAACACTTGCGTGACCAGCACCTTGTGGCCCGGCTTGCTCAGCATGAAGTGCAGGTGCGCGGGCCGGTTCGGGTGGCGCTGCTGTGCGCGCAGCAGCACGCCGCAGGGCCCGTCGGTGGGCACCGGGTAGCCGGCGGGGCGCACGCTGCGGAAATGAAAGCGGCCTTGCGCGTCGGTGGTGAAGCGCCCGCGCAGGTTCATGTCGTCCTGTTCCGGGTCCTGGTTCTCGTAGAGCCCGACCGGCGAGGCCTGCCACACGTCGACCGTGACATCGGCCATCGGCTGCCCGCTCACGTCGCGCACCGTGCCCGTCACGTCGAGCGGCGTGCCGGGCGTGCCCGAGCGCGCGATGCTCTCGCCCGCCGCGCAGGCCGGCGAGTTGGCGCGCCAGAAGGGGCCCAGCAGCGCGGCCGGCGATTCGCCGTGCGGGTCCTGGTTGTTCTGCAGCGCCACCACCGTGGACACGCCCAGGATGTCGGCCGCCAGCACCACCTCGTTCTTGGTCTCGCCCGTGGCGTGGCCGATGGCGACGATGAATTCGAGCGCCTGCTCGAACTCTTCCTCGGTCAGCTTCACCTCCTGGACGAAGGCGTGCAGGTGGCGCGTGAGCGCGTCCATCACGGTGCGCAGGCGCGGATCGGGGGTGCGTTTCATGGCGTCGAGCGCAAAGCCGAGCACCGAATCGGGGGAGGTGGCGATGTTCATCTGCAATCCTTGCAATCGTTTGCATGATCTTAAGACAGATTTCGAAAAAGTAAAATGCTGGGTATCCGGGATGCCAGAATGGGAATTCGCCAACCATGGCGCACCGAATGCCCAACAATCGTTTGCACCAATGAGCACCCATCCCCCTACCAGCCCCGTCACCATCCGCGACGTCGCCCGTGCCGCCGGGGTGCATGTGTCGACCGTGTCGCGCGCGCTCAGCCCCGAGAAGCGTTCGCTGATCAGCGACGAGGTGCTGCGCGTGGTCGAGGAGGCCGCGCAGCGCCTGGGCTACCGGCCCAACCGCGCGGCCTCGGCGCTGCGCACGGGCCGCACCCACACCATCGGCGTGCTGGTGCCCGACATCACGAACGCGGTGTTCCCGCCGATCCTGCAGGGCATCGAGGCCAGCGCGGCGGCGCGCGGCTACTTCGTGTTCGTCACCAACGTGGTCGACCCGGCGCTCGCACGGCCGGTGCTCGAGCGCATGCTGGCCCAGCGCGTGGACGGCGTGATCCTGGCCACCGCCACGCGCGACGACCCGCTGGTCGACTTCGTCGCCAAGGCCGGCATGACGGCGGTGCTGGTCAACCGCGCCGACGAGACCGGCCGCCTGCCCGCCGTGGTGAGCGACGACCGGCTGGCGATGAAGCTCGCGGTCGATCACCTCGTGGGCCTGGGCCACAAGCGCATCGCGCACCTGGCGGGGCCGCAGACCATCCCCACCGGCGTGGGCCGTTTGCTGGGCGTGGAGCAGGCACTGCGCGACCACCGCATGAAGCCGGCGCGCATCGTCGAGTGCGCGAGCTACAGCCGCGAGGCGGGTGCGGCCGCGATGAAGCAGATGCTCGCGGCTGGCGCCACGCCGCAGGCCGTGGTCTGTTGCAACGACCTCGTGGCGCTGGGCGCCTACGACGCACTGCGCGAGGCCGGCCTGCGCGTGCCGAAGGACATTTCGATCACCGGCCACAACGACATGCCGCTGGTCGACATGGTCGATCCGCCGCTCACCACCATCCGCCTGCCGCACCGCGAACTCGGCTGGCGTGCGGCCGAGATGCTGTTCGAGGAGATCGACGGGCAGGCGCTGTCGGCCTCCACCGT
This sequence comes from Variovorax sp. GW821-FHT09D04, assembly GCF_059416405.1. Taxonomy (NCBI): domain Bacteria; kingdom Pseudomonadati; phylum Pseudomonadota; class Betaproteobacteria; order Burkholderiales; family Comamonadaceae; genus Variovorax; species Variovorax sp. GW821-FHT09D04. The sequence goes on along the minus strand of NZ_JBWKPA010000001.1, from coordinate 77,460 downwards.
GGTGCTGCGCCCGGAGCTGGTGGTGCGCAAGTCGACGGCCGCGCCGGCCGCGCGCTGAACGAAGACGAAAACAAATGCATCCGAAGGGCGGCGCGCACACTTCGCGCCGAGAATCGTCGGCCATTCTTGGCCCCGTGTTCCGTTCCCTTTCCGCATGCGCTTTCGCCCCGTCTTCCTGCTTCTGTCCCTCGGCCTTTCCCTCCCGCTGCTGACCCACGCCGCGTCGCCGCGCACCTGCCTCGTCGTGGGCGTGAGCGACGGCGACACGCTCACCGCGCGCTGCGGCCGCATTGGCGCCTATGAACAAGTCAAGGTGCGCATCGCCGCCATCGACGCCCCCGAGAAAGCGCAGCCCTACGGCCAGCGCAGCCGCCAGGCGCTGAGCCGCCTGTGCTACGCCGAGAAGGCCGTCATCACCGAACGCGACACCGACCGCTACGGCCGCACCGTGGCCGACGTGCGCTGCAACGGCGAAGACGCCGGCCGCCGCCTGGTGGCCGAGGGCTGGGCCTGGGTGTACGACTACCACGGCATCGCGAAGAAGCGCGGTGGCGACCTGTTCCGCCTCGAAGCCGCGGCGCGTGCGCAGCACCTGGGCCTGTGGGCCGACACCGCGCCGACGCCGCCGTGGGACTGGCGACGCGAACGCCGGGAGCAGCCGCGCAACGGCAACAACAGCCACGGCGGCTCGCGGCCCTGGGGCGACGTGCGCTTCGAACCCCTGTCATGACGGCTTCATGGGCGCGCGGGAGCATCGCAGGCTCCCACGATTCCCACGGACCTTCAGGACATGGCCAAAGACTTCGCCCGCATGGAGGACTCGAACCCCTCCGGCAATCCCACCATCCACGACGTGTCCGATCCGCAGCGGCGGGTCTTCGTGCGCGGCGGCCTGGCGGCGGCCGTGGCGGGCCTGTTCGGGCCGCTGGCCGGCTGTGCCAGCACGGGCAGCGGCAGTAGCAATAGCGCAGTGAGCGGCCTGGGCCGCGCCATCGGTTTCAAGAGCGTGCCCATGGCGGCGGTCGACCAGGTGGTCGTGCCCGAGGGCTACCGCACGCAGGTGATCTACCGCTGGGGCGACCCCACCGGCATCGCGGGCCGCATGCCCGCCTTCAAGACCGACGCTTCCGACTCCGCCGACGACCAGGCGCTGCAGGCCGGCATGCACCACGACGGCATGGCCTTCTTCCCGCTGGACGGATCGAACCGCGGCCTGCTGGTGCTGAACCACGAGTACGTGGACGACGGCCTGCTGCACACCGACGGCATGAAGACCTGGAGCGCCGCGAAGGTGCGCAAGTCGATGCACGCGCACGGCGTGTCGGTGATCGAGCTGCAGCGCGACGGCGCGGCCTGGCAGCAGGTGCTGCCTTCGCGTTTCGCGCGCCGCATCACCGCGCTCACGCCGATGACGCTCACCGGCCCCGCGGCCGGCCATCCGATGCTGCGCACCGCGGGCGACCCCTCGGGCACGCAGGTGCTCGGCACCTTCAACAACTGCGCCAACGGCCAGACGCCGTGGGGCACCTACCTGACCTGCGAGGAAAACTTCGCCGACTACTTCGAGGGCACCGCCACGCCCGACGCGCACCAGAAGCGCTGGGGCCTCAAGAAGGGCAACGGCGCCAAGTACCGCTGGCACGAGCACGAAGAACGATTCGATGTGGCCAAGCATCCGAACGAATCGAACCGCTACGGCTGGGTGGTCGAGATCGATCCGCAAGACCCGAGCTCCACCCCGCGCAAGCGCACCGCACTGGGCCGCGCCGCGCACGAGGGCGCGGCCGTGGCGCTCACCGACGACGGCCGCGCCGTGGTCTACATGGGCGAGGACTCGCGCTTCGAGTACATCTACAAGTTCGTGAGCCGCGACAAGGTGCGCCCCGGCGGCGCCGCCGCCAACCGCGACCTGCTCGACCACGGCACGCTCTACGTGGGCCGCTTCGACGTCGACGGCACGGGCGAATGGCTGCCGCTGGTGCAGGGCAAGAACGGGCTGGTGGCCGACAAGGGCTTCGCCACGCAGGGCGACGTGCTCATCAAGTCGCGCCAGGCCAGCGACATCCTCGGCGCCACCAAGATGGACCGCCCCGAGTGGACCACCGTCGATCCGCTGACGAAGGAGGTCTACTGCACGCTCACCAACAACAGCAACCGCGGCGCCCCGGGCCAGCCCTTCATGGACGCGGCCAACCCGCGCTCCAACAACACGATGGGCCAGATCATCCGCTGGAAGGAAAGCGGCGACCTCGACGCCACGAAGTTCGCGTGGAACCACCTCGTGCTCGCGGGCGACCCGAAGCAGACGCGCTACGAGGCGCAGGGCAACGTCAAGGGCGATGCCTTCGGCAGCCCCGACGGCCTGATGGTCGATGCGCGCGGCGTGCTGTGGATCCAGACCGACGTGTCGACCTCCACGCTCGGCAAGGGCGACTACACGAACCTGCCCAACAACCAGATGCTGGCCTGCGACCCGACCAAGGGCGAGATCCGCCGCTTCCTGCTCGGCCCGGCCGGCTGCGAGATCACCGGTCTCACGGCCACGCCCGACCTGCGCACGCTGTTCATCAACATCCAGCACCCGGGCGAGCCGGCCAACGAGCGCAGCGACCCCGAGCGCCCGCTCGCCGTGTCGAAGTGGCCCGACGGCGCGGGCCGGCCGCGCTCGGCGACCGTGGTCATCACGAAGATCGACGGTGGGGTGATCGGCAGCTGACGCGGCCAGGGGGCGCCTTGCGGGGGCGCCCTCTGGGCTTCAGCAGTGGCCCGAGTACCAGCAGCGCATCTCGGGCATGAACAGGCCCCAGACGAAGCTGATCGCGCACACGATCAGCATGAGCAGCGCGAACATGCGCAGGCCCTCGGCGCCCCAGCGCGGCGCGAAGATGCTCACGAGAAAGCCCGAGAGGAAAGTGCCTTCGAGCCAGGCCGCGCCGCCCCAGCGCAGGATCCAGAGCCAGAACAGCGCATCGAGCGCATGAAAGACGACCCACCAGAGCAACGTCATCGCGCGGCGTGGGGCGTGCTTACGACTCGCTGCGGCCCTGCACGTCGGCCACCACGCGCGCGTTGCGCTGGAAGCTCCAGTAGGCGCTGGCCCAGTCCCACATCACGACCACGCGGTTGCGGAAACCGATGAGGAAGTACGCGTGCGCGAACAGCCAGAACAGCCACGCGGGCCGGCCGCTGAAGCGCAGCGGGCCGAAGGGCGTGCCCAGGTCGACCACGGCCGAGTTGCGGCCGATGGTGGCCAGGTTGCCGTAGTCGGCGTAGCGGAACGGTACCGTGGGCTGGCCCGCCAGGCGGCGCAGGATGTTCGCCGCCGCTGCGCGGCCCGCCTGCTTGGCGCCGGGCGACACGCCGGGCACCGGCTTGGGCGGCTTGCCGGGCGCGTGGCTCATGGCGGCGGCCAGGTCGCCCACCACGCTGATCTCGGGGTGGCCGGCCAGGCTCAGGTCGGGCTCGACCTTGATGCGGCCCGCGCGGTCGCACTCGACGCCCGTGGCATTGCCGAGCAGCCGGCCCAGCGGCGAGGCCGCGACACCGGCCGCCCACACCACGCAGCTGCTGGGAATGCGGTAGCTCTGCAGCGGCGCGCCGTCGGGGCCGCCGCCGGTCTGCACTTCGAGGCCGGCGTTGTCGATGGCGGTGACGCGCGCGTTCAGCCGCACCTCCACGCCGAGCCGTTCCAGTTGCTCGAGCGCCTTCTGGCTCAGGCTTTCGGGCATGGCCTGCAGCACGCGCGGGCCGCCCTCGACCAGCAGCACCTGCGCGCTGCCGGGGTCGATGCGGCGGAACTCGCCCGCGAGCGTGTGCTTGGCGATCTCGGCCAGCGTGCCGGCCATCTCGACGCCGGTCGGCCCGGCGCCGATCACCACGAAGGTGAGCAGCGCGCGGCGGCGCTCGGGGTCGGCGGTGGTCTCGGCCGTCTCGAAGGACATCAGCACGCGGCGGCGGATCTCGAAGGCGTCGGCCAGCGTCTTCAGGCCCGGCGCGGCGGGGGCCCATTCGTCGTGCCCGAAGTAGCTGTGCGTGGCGCCGGCCGCCACGATCAGGTGGTCGTAGGCCACCTGGCTGCCATCGGCCAGCTGCACCGTGCGCGCGGCCGGGTCGATGCCCGTCACCTCAGCCAGCAGCGTGGTCACGTTGGCCTGCTTGCGGAACAGGGCGCGCACCGGTGCCGCGATCGACGGCGCCGCGAGCCCGGCGGTCGCCACCTGGTAGAGCAGGGGCTGGAACAGGTGGTGGTTGGTCTTGTCGATCACCGTCACATCGACGTCGGCCCGCTGCAGCTTGCGCGCTGCCTCGAGTCCGCCGAAACCGCAGCCGATGATGACAACGTGGGGCCTGGCCGAAGGAGAGGGGGTTTGCATCGCCCGAATCATACGCAGCGGGCCGGGGCGTTCCGGGCCGCTTGCGCGCAGGACGGGCTCCTGCGGCGGCGCGGCGGCGGCGTCTTGTCCTACGTGCTTTTGTCGCCGGTATGGGCTAAAACTTCCGGCTCACCCGACTGGAGACACCATGACGTTTTCCCGGCCGATCGCCCCCGTGGCGAGCGCCTTGCGCGAGCAATTCCGCACGGTGCGCGCCGCCAGCGTGGCGCTGGCCGCGCCGCTGTCCGCCGAGGACCAGTGCATCCAGTCGATGCCCGACGCCAGCCCGACCAAGTGGCACCTGGCGCACACGACGTGGTTCTTCGAGACCGTGCTGCTGCAGCCGCATGCGGCGGGGTACCAACCCTTCGATACGCGTTTTCATTACCTCTTCAACTCCTACTACGAGGCGCTCGGGCCGCGCCACCCGCGCCCCCAGCGCGGGCTGCTCACGCGGCCTTCGCTCGATGAAGTGCACGCCTACCGCCGCCATGTCGACGAGGCGGTGCTCGCGCTGCTGGCTGCGCCGGAGGCGCTCGACTGGGTAGCCATCGAGGCCATCGTCGCGCTCGGGCTGAACCACGAGCAGCAGCACCAGGAGCTGCTGCTCACCGACATCCTGCATGCGCTGTCGTGCAACCCGCTGCTGCCGGCGTACAAGCCCGCGAGCGGCCCCGCGCGGCGGCTGGCGGCCGTGCCGGCCGAGGTGCGCTGGCTGGAACAGCCGGGCGGCACGGTCGAGGTCGGGCATGCGGGCGAAGGCTTCTGCTTCGACAACGAGACGCCGCGCCACGCCGCCTTGCTGCGCCCCTACGCCATCGCCGACCGGCTCGTGAACTGCGGCGACTACGCGCAGTTCATCGCCGACGGCGGTTACCGCCGGCCCGAGCTGTGGCTGTCCGACGGCTGGGCCACGGTGCAGGCGCAGGGCTGGCGCCACCCGGCCTACTGGCTCGAAGCCGACGACCCGCGCATCGCCACCCTCGGCGCCGGCGGCGGCCCTGCCGCGCCCGGCGGCTGGCAGGTGTTCGGCCTGCACGGCGTGCGGCCGATGGAGGCCGACGCGCCCGTGTCCCAGCTGAGCTTCTACGAGGCCGCCGCGTACGCCGAATGGGCCGGCGCACGGTTGCCCACCGAGTTCGAATGGGAGGCCGCCTTCGACGCGCCCGGCATCGCGCAGATGAGCGGCCATGTCTGGCAATGGACGCGTTCCTCGTACGACCCGTACCCGGGCTTTCGTCCGCTGCCCGGCATCGCGGCCGAATACAACGGCAAGTTCATGGTGGGCCAGCTGGTGTTGCGCGGCGGCAGCGTGGCCACGCCGGCCGGCCACACGCGGCCGAGCTACCGCAATTTCTTTCCGCCGGCGGCACGCTGGCAATTCTCGGGGCTGCGGCTCGCGAAAGACCTTTGACCGACACCTCGATGGAGCCGAGCACCATGCGCAATCCGACCGCCCCGTTCGCCCTCGCCAGCCACCTGCAGCGACAGGAAGCAGCGACCCCGCCCGACACCGCCCCGTGGTCCGAGTTCGGCCGCGCCATGCAGGCCGGCCTGGCGCGCACGCCGCGCCACATCTCGCCCAAGTTCTTCTACGACGTGGCCGGCTCGCAGCTGTTCGACCGCATCTGCGAACTGCCCGAGTACTACCCCACGCGCACCGAGCTGGGCATCCTGGGCGCCTGTGCCGGCGAGATCGCCGCGCAGATCGGGCCGAACGCCGAGATCGTCGAGTTCGGCGCCGGCTCGCTCACCAAGGTGCGCTTGCTGCTCGACGCGCTCGAATCACCCAAGCGCTACCTGCCGATCGACATCTCGGGCGAGCACCTCGAAGCCGCGGCGGCGCGCCTGAAGGCCGACTACCCGGCGCTGGCGGTGCAGCCCATCGCGGCCGACTACACCATGCCGCTCGTGCTGCCCGCGCCGATGGCCGGGGCGGGCCGGCGCGTGGGGTTCTTTCCGGGCTCGACCATCGGCAACTTCGAGCCCGACGAGGCGCTGGCGTTCCTGCAGCTCGCGGCGCGCATGCTGCGCGGCGGCGGCCTGCTGATCGGCGTCGACCTGGTGAAAGACCCTGACCGGCTGCACGCGGCCTACAACGACGCGCAGGGCGTGACGGCGGCGTTCAACCTCAACCTGCTGCGGCGCGCGAACGCCGAGCTGTCGGCCGACTTCGACCTCGACGGCTTCTCGCACGCGGCCTTCTACAACGCACCGATGCGCCGCATCGAGATGCACCTCGTGAGCCGGCGCGCGCAGAGCGTGCAGCTGCGCGGCGAGCGCTTCTCGTTCGAGGAAGGCGAGACCCTGCACACCGAGTACTCGCACAAGTTCACCGTCGAGGGCCTGCAGGCCCTGGCGGTGCGCGCGGGCTTCCGCGTCGGGGCGGTGTGGACCGACCCCGAGCGGTTGTTCAGCGTGCACTGGCTCCTAAGCTGAGCCTCAGGACAGGTCCGCGCCGTTCACGAGCCGGACCGGCACGCTGGCCAGATCCACGCCTTCCAGGCAGCGCGCATTGATGGCCCATCCCGTGAACGGCAGCTTGCCGTCGGCGGTCTCTTGCGCGGTCGGCGCGCTGGGAATCCGGAACGGCATGATTCCGCAGGTGGGGCAGAAGTAGTCGCGTGCGGTCCGTGTGTGCCATTCGTAGACCGTGAGGTCTTCTAGCGGCGTGAGCAGGCGAAGCGCCGATGCGGGCACGCGGTGAATCAGCGCGCCGCGGCGCCGGCACACGGAGCAGTTGCAGCTGCGGACATGGTCGAGGTCCGTGTCGACTTCGAAGCGGCACGCGCCGCAGTGGCAAGCGCCTTGGTACGTTGTCACGGGCAGCGAGTTCCTAGCTGTCCAGCCCCGCCAGGCACACGTACTTCACCTCGAGGAAATCGTCGAGCCCGTACTTCGAGCCCTCGCGCCCCAGCCCCGATTGCTTGACGCCGCCGAACGGCGCCTCGGCCGTCGACACCAAGCCGGTGTTCACGCCCACGATGCCCGATTCGAGCGCTTCGGCCACGCGCATGATGCGGCCGATGTCGCGGCTGTAGAAGTACGCGGCCAGGCCGAACTCGGTGTCGTTGGCCGCGGCGATGGCTTCGGCCTCGGTGTCGAACGCGAAGATCGGCGCCAGCGGGCCGAAGGTTTCCTCGCGCGCGAACAGCATGTCGGGCGTGGCGCCGCCGATCACGGTCGGTTCGTAGAACAGGCCGCCCAGCGCATGGCGCTTGCCGCCCGCGAGCACGGTGCCACCCTTGGCGACGGCGTCGGCCACGTGCTCCTCGATCTTCTCGACCGCCTTGGCGTCGATCAGCGGGCCCTGGTTGACGCCGGCCTCGGTCCCGTTGCCGACCTTCAGTGCGTTGACCTTGGCCACCAGCTTCTGCGTGAAGGCCTCGAGCACACCGCGCTGCACGTAGAGGCGGTTGGCGCACACGCAGGTCTGGCCGGTGTTGCGGTACTTGGAGACCATCGCGCCTTCGACGGCGGCATCCACATCGGCATCGTCGAACACGATGAAGGGCGCGTTGCCGCCGAGTTCGAGCGACAGCTTCTTGATCGTGTCGGCCGACTGCTTCATGAGCGTGCGACCCACCTCGGTCGAGCCGGTGAAGGTCAGCTTGCGTACGATGGGGCTGCGCGTCATCTCGCCGCCGATCTGGCTGGCCGAGCCGGTGAGCACCGACAGCAGGCCCTTGGGCACGCCCGCGCGTTCGGCCAGCACGGCGAAGGCCAGCGCCGAGAACGGCGTCTGCGTGGCCGGCTTCACGACCATCGCGCAGCCGGCCGCGAGCGCGGGCCCGGCCTTGCGCGTGAGCATGGCGGTGGGGAAGTTCCAGGGCGTGATGGCGGCGGTGACGCCGACGGGCTGCTTCAGCGCGAGGATGCGGCGGTCGGCCTGCGGCGCGGGAATGGTGTCGCCGTACACGCGGCGCGCCTCTTCGGCGAACCACTCGATGAACGAGGCGGCGTAGGCGATCTCGCCGCGGCTCTCGGCCAGGGGCTTGCCCTGCTCGGTGGTCATGATCAACGCGAGGTCGTCCACGTTCGCGAGCATCAGGTCGTTGAGCTTGCGCAGGATGGCCGAGCGTTCCTTGGCGGGCACCTTGGCCCAGGCCTTCTGGGCCTTTTCGGCGGCGGCGATGGCGCGCACGGTTTCCTCGGTGCCGCACATGGGCACGGTGCCGATGTGCTCGCCGGTGGCGGGGTTGGTGACGGCGACGGTGGTGCCGTTGTCGGCATTCACCCAGGCGCCGGCGATGCAGGCCTGCTGGCGCAGCAGGGTCGGGTCTTGGAGTTTCAGTGGCATGGGTGGTTTGTCTCAGGCTTGCAATGCGGCGGCGAGGATGTCGAGGCCTTCGCCGAGCACCGCGTCTTCGATGGTCAGGGGGAACAGGAAGCGGACCACATTGGCGTGCACGCCGCAAGTCAGCAGCAGCAAACCCGCGTCGCGCGCTCGGGTTTGCACCTGCTTGGTGAACTCGGGGTCGGGCGCGCCGTCGGCGCCGGCGAACTCGACCGCCACCATCGCGCCCAGGCCGCGCACGTCCGCGATCTGCGGCACCTTCGCACGCAGCCCTTCGAGGCGTGCCTTGAGCCGGTCGCCCAGTATTTGCGCGCGCTCGCACAGGCGTTCGTCCTCGATCACGTCGAGCACCGCATGCGCCGCCGCAATGGCCAGCGCGTTGGCGGCGTAGGTGCCGCCGAGGCCGCCGGGCGCGGGCGCGTCCATGATCTCGGCGCGGCCGCACACGGCCGACAGCGGCGTGCCGCCGGCCAGGCTCTTGGCCATCGTCATGAGGTCGGGCACCACGTCGTGGTGGTCCATGGCGAACCACTTGCCGGTGCGCGCGAAGCCGGTCTGGATCTCGTCGGCGATCAGCAGGATGCCGTGGCGGTCGCAGATCTCGCGCAGCGCGCGCATGAAGGCGGGCGGCGCGGCGTAGAAGCCGCCTTCGCCCTGCACCGGCTCCAGGATGATGGCCGCCACCTGCTCGGGCTCGATGTCGGCCTTGAACAGCTTGTCGATGGCGCGCAGCGAATCGTCCACCGACACGCCGTGCAGCGCGATCGGCGCGGGCACGTGGAAGATGCTGCCGGGAAAAGGCCCGAAGCCGGTCTTGTACGGCACCACCTTGCCTGTGAGCGCCATGCCCATGAAAGTGCGGCCATGAAAGCCACCGCCCAGCGCGATCACGCCCGGCCGGCGCGTGGCGGCGCGCGCGATCTTGATGGCGTTCTCGACCGCCTCGGCGCCGGTCGTGAAGAAGGCGGTCTTCTTGGCGTGGGTGCCGGGCGTCAGGCGGTTCAGGCGCTCGGCCAGCGACACCACGCTTTCGTACGGCACGACCTGGTACGCGGTGTGGGTGAAGCGATCGAGTTGCGCGCGGATCGCCTCCACCACACGCGGATGCCGGTGGCCGGTGTTGAGCACGGCGATGCCCGAGCCGAAGTCGATGTAGCGCCGGCCTTCGACGTCCCACAGCTCGGCGTTGAGCGCGCGCTCTGCGTAAATGGGAAAGCCGATGCCGACGCCGCGCGGCGTGGCGGCGATGCGGCGCGCGTCGATGGCGGCGTTGGTCCTGGATGTCATGAGATTCCTTCGTTGCTTGTGTTGGTTGGAGGCTCAGTGGCTGCCCGGCGCCACCATGCGATGGCGGATCTGGTCGGCGACCACGGCCACGATCAGCAGGGCGCCCAGCACCACCATCTGCAGGTACGAGCCCACGCTGGCCAGGTTCATGCCGTTCTGCACCAGGCCGATGAAGATGGCGCCCATCACCACGTTGGGCACGCGGCCGATGCCACCGCGCAGGCTCACGCCCGCGATCACGCAGGCCGCAATCGATTCGAGCGCCACGGTGCCGCCGAGGTTGGCCTCGCCGGTTTCCACGCGGGCCGTGAGCAGCAGGCCGCTCACGGCCGCCAGGCCCGCGCACAGCAGGTAGGCCATGAGCAGCACGCGGCGCGTGTCGATGCCCGACAGCGCCGCGGCCTTGGCGTTGCCGCCCACCGCGAGCAGGTGCGTGCCGGTCGGCAGGCGGCCCATGAGCAGGCCCATGCCGGCCACGCACACGGCCGTGACGAGGATCGGCACCGGCACACCGAGCACGGTGCCGAAGCCGAACAGCTCGCTGAACTGCGCCGGCATGCCCGACACCGGCACGCCGCCCGTGAGGAACAGCGCGAAGCCGAAGCCGATCGACTGCACGCCCAGCGTCACGATGAAGGGCGACACGCCGATCACCGCCACGCCGAAGCCGTTGACCAGGCCCACCACCAGCCCGGCGAGCATCCCGCAGGCGCAGCCCACGAGCACCACCATCCAGGCCGCGTCGGGAAAGGCCGCGCCCAGCGCCTGCATGGCAAGCGCGGAGACCACCGAGGTGATCGCCATCACCGTGCCCACCGACAGGTCGAAGCCGCCGGTCACCAGCGCCAGCATCTGGCCCAGCGACACGAGGATCAGGTAGACCGACTGGCGCAGCAGGTTCACCAGGTTCTGCACCGTGAGGAACTGGTCGGACAGCGTGGCGAACACCACGCAGGCGATCACCAGCATGAAGGGCAGCACGCCCAGGCGCAAAAAGAGGCTGCGCAGCAGGCCGAGGGCGCGCCCGACGAGGCCGGGCGTGGGGGCCGCCGGGGCGGCGGTGAGGGAAGGCGAAGTCATGAGGAGGGGTTCTCGCTGGGGCCGAAAAACAGGTTGAGCACGGCGGTTTCCTGGATGGCGTCGCCATGCAGCTCGCCGGCGATCTCGCCGCGGCACATCACGTACACGCGGTGGCTCAGGTGCAGCACCTCGGGCAGGTCGGACGAGATCACGACCACCGCCGCGCCGCCTTCGCAGAGCTTGCGGATCACCTCGTACAGCGCGCTGCGCGTGCCGACGTCGACGCCGACCGTGGGTTCGTCGAACACGTAGAGCGCGGCGTCGCGCGTCATGCCCTTGCCGAACAGCACCTTCTGCTGGTTGCCGCCCGAGAGCAGGCCCACGGGCCGTTCGAGGTTGCGCGGCGCGAGTTCGACGCGCTCGGCGGCCGTCGTCGAAAGCCGGCGCCCGAGACGCTTGCGCAGCCAGCCGCCGCGCCCGCGCAACGGCCCGTGCACGAGGGGCAAGGTGATGTTGGCGCGCGAGGTGAAGCCGAGCACCAGCCCTTCGCCCTTGCGGTCGGGCGGCAGGTAGAAGAGGCCCTCGTCGAGCAGCTGGCGCACCGTCGCGCCGGTGCGCGGCCGGCCCTTGAACAGCACGCGGCCTTCGCTCACGGGGTCGAGCCCGTAGATCGCGCGGAACAGCTCCGACTTGCCGCAGCCGACCAATCCAGCCAGCCCGACCACTTCGCCGCACCGCACCGTGAGGCTCGCGTGGCGCACGCCGTTGGGCGAGGCCAGCCCCTCGACCTGCAGCACGACCTCGCCGGGACTGGCCGTGATGCGCGGGTAGATGTTGTCGATGGCGCGCCCGCTCATCAGCTCGATGAGCCGGTCGGCGCTGGTCGCATGCGCGTCCACGGTCGTGACCTTGCGGCCGTCGCGCAGCACCGTGATGCGGTCGGCGATCTGCGCGATCTCCTGCATGCGGTGCGAGATGTAGACGATGCCCACGCCGCGCGCCTTCAGCCGCGCCACCAGTTCGAACAGGCGCTGCGTCTCGGTGTCGGTGAGCGAGGCGGTGGGCTCGTCGAGGATCAGCACCGACACCTCGCCGCGCAGGCCCTTGGCGATCTCCACCATCTGCTGCTGTGCGCGCGTGAGGCCCGCCACGGGTGCGTCGACGTCGATCTCGAAGCCCAGATCGGCCAGCATCGTGCGGGCGCGTTCGCGCACCGCCGCGCGGTCGAGCAGGCCGCCCTGGCACGGCTCCTCGCCCAGGCTCAGGTTCTGCGCCACCGACAACGTGGGGATCAGCGAGAACTCCTGGAACACCGCGCTGATGCCGTGGCGCCGCGCGTCGTGCACGTTGGCGAACTTCACCGGCGCGCCGTGCATGCGGATCTCGCCCGCCGTCGGCACATTGGCGCCGGCCAGCAGCGAGATCAGCGTCGACTTGCCGGCGCCGTTCTCGCCGAACAGCACGTGCACCTCGCCGGCGCGCAGCTCGAAGTCCATCGCATCGAGCGCGAGCACGCCGGGGTAGCGTTTGCCCAGGCCGAGGGTCTGCAGCAGCACGGGAGCCATGGCCGGCCTACTTGACCTCGAACACCGGCTTGAAGCCGGTCGGCGGCAGGATGTCGGCCTGCTTCACGGTCTTGATGTTGCCGCTGTCGACCACGAAGATCTTCGGGCCGACGTGCTTCACCACGTCCTTGTTTTCCAGCAGGCGCACAGCCTGGTCGACCGCGATGCGGCCCTGGATCACCATCGAGTCGGCGGGCGCGGCCACGATGCGGCCTTTCTGGATGCCTTCGTACACGCCCGGCGTCATGTAGAAGGAGAGCACCTGCACCTTCTTGTCGAGGTTGCGCGCGCGCAGGATGCCGGTAGCAGCCTCGGCGGTCACGGCCGTGCCCGCCACGTAGGCGAGGTCGGGGTTGCCCTGCAGCACGTCTTCGACCAGCTTGGCCTGTGCCTCCTTGCCGGTGTCGCCGTACTTGGGGTCGAGCACCGTCACGGCGCTGCCCTTGATCGCTTCCATGAAGCCCTTGTGCGCGGCCTCGACCCAGCCCGCGCCGGCCGGGCCGGGGAACCAGCCGACCTTCACCGCCGGCGAACCGGCCGGATGCTTCTTGGCGAGGTACTCGCCGGTCGACTGGCCCATCGTGTAGAACGACACCAGCGACTTGGCCGACAGGTCGGGCGAGCTGATGCCGTTCACCAGGTCGATCACCGGCACCTTCTTGGCGGCCGTGGCCTTGATGACGTTGTTCAGTCCGTCGCCCGAGATCGCGCCGATGACCACCGCGTTGGCGCCGCGCGCCACGCAGTCCTCGATCTGCGAGACCTGCTTGCCCAGGTTGGTGTAGCCGCCCGCGTCGACCACCTGCAGTTTCACGCCCAGGCGGCGCGCCTCTTCGATCACGCCGTAGTCCACGCCGAGCCAGTAGGCGTCCTTCATGTGCGGGAACGACACGCAGATGTCCCACTTCTTCGACGCCTTGGCCAGCGGCGTGTAGTCGATGGGTTTCTTCGTGCCCTCGGCCGAGAAGGCGGGCTCGGTGGCCTCGGCCTTGTAGGGAAACCAGTCGGCGGCCGAGGCCGGGGCGTGCCACGCCAGGGCGGTGGCGAGCGAAGCGGCGATCAATGAAACGCGCAGGGGCGAGCTGTTCATGAAGAACTCCTTGGGTGACAGCGGTGAAGAAAAAGGGAAGGACGGGCGCGCGTCAGGCCGCGAGCGCGGCCCGCAGGCGGTCGAGCCGTCGTCGGCGTTCGGCGCGGGCTTCGAGCGCCTGCGCCATGTCGACCTCGACGAAGCGCGCCTTGTGGTTGGGCTGCATCTGGGCGATGAGGTCCATGTCGGCGCTGATGACCGTGCCGACCATCGCGTAGCCGCCGCCCGAGACCGCATCGCGGTGCAGGATGATCGGCTCGCGCCCGCCCGGCACCTGGATGGAGCCGTAGGGGTAGCCCGCGTCGACGATGTTCGACGGGTCGTCGCCCGCGCCGAAGGGCGGCGTGCGGTCCTGGAACTTCAGCGGCGTGCCGTGCTTGTAGCGGTAGCCGATGCGGTCGGCCTCGGAGCCGACGGTCCAGGTGTCGGCGAAGAAGCTGTGCACCGACACCTCCTGCAGGCGGTGGAAGTAGATGCCCGGCAGCACGCGCAGGGCCACTTCCTTCTCGAGCACCGGCAGCAGCGCGGCATCGACCGTGCGGCCCGCGCGGGCGTTGGCCGAAGGCGTGCCCACGGGCAGCTTGTCGCCGGCCAGCAGCTTGCGGCCGTTGAAGCCGCCGAACGCGCCCAGGCCGTAGGTCGAGCGGCTGCCCAGCACCACCGGCACGTCGATGCCGCCGGCCACGGCGATGCACATGCGTGCGCCGAGCTTCATGAAGTCGAAGCTCAGCTTGTCGCCGGCCTGCACCGCGAATGAGGTGTTGCGCGGCGCTTCGTTGCCGTTGAGCTTGATCTTCGCGTCGGCGCCGGTCACGGCCACCAGCGCGGGCGCGTCGAACTGCAGCTCGGGCCCGAGCAGCGTGCTTTCGATGACGGCCGCGCCTTCGTCGTTGCCCACCAGCAGGTTCGCGAGCACCAGGCTTTGCTGGTCGAGCGCGCCCGACAGCGGAATGCCCAGGTGGTAGTAGCCGGGGCGGCCGGCGTCCTGCACGCTGGTCGCGAGGCCGGGCTTGAGCACGTCAATCGCCATGGAGCACCTTCAGGAGCTGTTGGTTGTAGCCGTCCGGGTCGGCCAAAAATTCATTGAGCGAGAACGACACGGGCGCGATGTGCAGCGCGTAGGTGCCGGCCTCGACCTGCGCGACCTGGCGGTCGTACTCGGCGCGGTCGATGGGCTTCCACTTGACGATGTCGCCGGGCTGGAAGAACACCATCAGGTCCTTGAGGTACGACAGCCGCTGGGCCGGGTCGAAGATCGGCGCGGGCGTGACGCCGAACATCTGGTAGCCGCCCGCGCCGCGCACCGAGTAGATGCAGCTGAAGCAGCCGCCGTGGCCCAGCGTGAGCTTGGGCGTGTCGGTGCGCGGGCTCAGGTACTTGGGCACCTGGATCTGGCGCTGGCGCTCGACCATCTGGAACAGGAAGGGCAGGCCGGCCACGAAGCCGACCATCGACACGAACCACGGCGCCGACGAGTGCGCCTCGATGAAGGCCTCGACCGAGGCGTGGCCGTTGATGCGCGCGGCGTACTCGATGTCGGTGCTCGACGGGTCCTGGTGGCGCTCGCGAAAACGCATCAGCGTCTCGTGCGTCCACGGGTCGTTGTAGAGCACCGGGATCTCGACGATGCGCGTCTGCATCTGCAGGTCGGCGTCGCCCAGGCCCGCCTCGATCTCTTTCAGCGTGGCCAGCAGCGCGTCGGGCGCGATCGTGTCGGGGTCGAAGCGCACGAGGTACGCGGCGTTGGCCGGGCAGATCTCGGTCACGCCGGGCAGGGCGCGGCGGCGCAGCTCGTTGCAGATCGCCATGCCCTTGAAGAAGGCGGGCAGCGACATCTCTTCGCTGATCTCGACGAACAGGTGCTCGTCGCCGCCGAAGCTGTAGCGGGCCTGGGCGGGGAGGGTGCTTGCAGCAGTCATGCGGCCACCTTCAGCAAAGGAGGCGCATCGGCGAGTGGATTCGCCGCGAGCCAGGTTTCGAGAAAGCCGGTGTGGAACTCGGCCTTGGCGACATCCGCGTCCTCGCACAGCGCACGGTGCAGCGGGATCGTCGTGTGGATACCTTCGACTTGCAACTCGTCGAGCGCACGGCGCATGCGGGCCAGGGCACTGGCGCGGTCGGTGTCGTGCACGATGAGCTTGCCGAGCAGCGAGTCGTAGTACGCGGGCACGGTGTAGCCGGGGAACAGGAAGGTGTCGAAGCGCACGCCCGGGCCGCCCGGCACCACGAGCTGCGACACGAGGCCGGGGCTCGGCATGAAGTTCTTCGCCGCGTTCTCGGCGTTGATGCGCACCTCGATGGCCGCGCCGGTCAGGCGGATGTCTTCTTGTTGCAGACGCAGCGGCTGGCCCAGCGCGATGCGCAGCATTTCCTTCACGAGGTCGACGCCGGTGACCATCTCGGTGATCGGGTGCTCGACCTGGATGCGCGTGTTCATCTCGATGAAGAAGAACTCGCGCGTGTCGTCGTCGTACAGGTATTCGAGTGTGCCCGCGCCGCGGTAGGCCACGGCGCGCGCAAGCCGCAGTGCCGATTCGCACAGCGCGGCGCGTGTGGCTTCGCTGATGGCGGCCGAGGGCGCTTCTTCCCACACCTTCTGGCGCCGGCGCTGCAGCGAACATTCGCGCTCGAAGCAGTGCACCACGTGCTCGCCGTCGCCCAGGATCTGCACTTCGATGTGGCGCGCCTGGCGGATGAAGCGTTCGAGGTACACCTCGCCGTTGCCGAAGGCCGCCTGCGCTTCGGCGGTGGCCGTGGCGAACTGCTGGCGCAGCTCGGCCTCGTCGTGCGCCACGCGGATGCCGCGCCCGCCGCCGCCGGCCGAGGCCTTGATCATGATCGGGTAGCCGATGTCTTTCGCCACTTCGACGGCGGTGTCGGGGTCGGTCACCACGCCCGCGCTGCCGGGCACGGTGGGCACGCCGGCGCGCAGGGCGGCAGCACGCGCCGCGGCCTTGTCGCCCATGGTGCGGATCGCATGCGGCGTCGGGCCCACGAACACCAGGCCCGCGGCCTCGACGCGCTCGGCGAACGCGGCGTTCTCCGAAAGAAAGCCGTAGCCCGGATGCACCGCGCCGGCGCCGCTGTCGGCGGCGGCCTGCAGGATCGCGTCGATGCTCAGGTAGCTCTTGGTGGCGTGCGCCGGGCCGATGCGCACGGCCTTGTCAGCCATGCGCACGGCCAAGCTTTGCGCGTCGGCGTCGCTGTAGACGGCGACGGTCTTCAGCCCCAGCTCCTTGGCGGCGCGGATGATGCGCACCGCGATCTCGCCCCGGTTGGCGACCAGCAGTGTGTCGAATGCGGCGGTCATGGGCGGTTGCCTCAGGCCGTTTCGATGACGGCCAGCAGCTGGCCCGGATCGACCGGCTCGCCGTTCTCGACGGCGAAGCGCGCCAGGCGCCCGGCCGCGTCGGCCGTGACTTCGCTGAACTGCTTCATCACCTCGACCAGGCCGAGCACGTCGCCCACGGCCACGGTGTCGCCTTCGGCCTTGAACGGCGGCGCGTCGGGCGCCGAGCGGCGGTAGAAGGTGCCCGGCAGCGGGCTCAGGACTTCATGGGTAGCGGGCATCGGGACACTCCTGGAACAGGTTCGGGTAACGGGGAAAAAAAACTCAGGCGGGCTTGGCCAGGCCTGCAACTTCGATGCCGTTGTCGGCAAGGGCGCGCCGTGTGGCCTGCACCAGCGCGAGCGCGCCGGGCGTGTCGCTGTGGATGCAGACCGAGTCGAAGCCGATCGCAATGTCTTCTCCTTCGACCGTGCGCACCACACCCTCGGTGCAGGCGCGCAGCACCTTGGTGGCCACGGCCTCGGGGTCGAGCGCGCCGACGCGGCGCGTGAAGACGATGGAGCCGCTCAGGTCGTAGTCGCGGTCGGCGTAGAACTCGCGCACCACCGGTTGGCCGAGTTCGCGCGCCACCTGGAAAGTGACGGACGACTCCATGCAGAACAGGCGCAGCGTGGGTTCGATCTGCTGCAGCGCGGTGACGAGGGCGCGCGACAGCGCCTCGTCGCGCGCCGCATGCATGTACAGCGCGCCGTGCGGCTTGATGTGCTGCAGCGTCATGCCGGCCAGGCGCGCGAACTCGCGCAGCGCGCCGAGCTGGTA
The DNA here is from genome assembly GCF_059416405.1 of Variovorax sp. GW821-FHT09D04. Classification (NCBI taxonomy): domain Bacteria; kingdom Pseudomonadati; phylum Pseudomonadota; class Betaproteobacteria; order Burkholderiales; family Comamonadaceae; genus Variovorax; species Variovorax sp. GW821-FHT09D04. Next base: position 59,720 of record NZ_JBWKPA010000001.1, on the reverse strand, counting down.
GACCATGTCGTTCACCAGCTCGTCGGCCGGTGCGGTGATGTGGCGGCGCCCGAAGCCCACGAGGTCGCGAAAGCCCGGGTGCGCGCCGATGCCCACGCCGTGTTCGCGGGCCAGCAGCACCATCCTGCGCATGATGTTCGGGTCGCCGGCATGGAAGCCGGTCGCGATGTTGGCCGAGCTGATCAGCGGCATGAGCTGCTCGTCCACGCCGTCGCCGATGGTCCAGGGGCCGAAGCCTTCGCCCATGTCGGAATTCAGATCGATCCGCGTTGTCTTCGTCACGTCGTCCCGCCTTTGTGTGGTGCGCATCGCCAAGGGGGCGATGCAGGTTGGCGCGAAGGTTAGCCAGCAGTCGAAAGGCCGAAAAGCATTGTTTTCAGACGGTCCGATATCTGAAAAACAGATGCTGCAAGCCGCCGGAATGGGCGCTACGCTGGAGGGAAGCGATCGCGCGGTATCGGGTTTTCGCCCGAGGCAGGCAGCGCGTATCCGTAAATACCCTAGGAAGACGGCGCCATGTCCCTGACCCTTCGCCAGCTCAAGTACTTCTCTGCGGTGGCCGAGGTGGGGCGCATCTCGCACGCGGCGCTGCAGCTCAATATCTCGCAGTCGGCCGTGACCACCGCCATCCGCGAGCTCGAGGAGCTGATGGGGCAGCAGCTCTTCGAGCGGCACCCGCACGGGGTGGAACTCACCAAGGCCGGGCGCCGCTTTCTCAGCCATGCCTACGCGGTGCTGTCGGCGGCCGACGAGGCGGTGCGCATGCCGCACGAGGGCGAGAACGTCGAGGGCTCGCTCACCATCGCGGCCAGCTACACGGTGCTGGGCTACTTCCTGCCGCACCACCTGCAGCGCTTCGAGCAGCTGCATCCGCAGGTGACGGTGAAGGTGCACGAGGTGGCGCGCGAGGCCATCGAGGAGGGCCTGATCACGCAGCGCTACGACATCGGCGTGGTGCTCACCTCGAACGTGGTGCTGCGCGAGCTGTCGCTCGAAACTTTTTTCGGCTCGCAGCGCCGGCTGTGGGTGCCGGCCAAGCATCCGCTGCTGGACAAGGCCGAGGTGACGCTGGCCGACGTGGCGGCCGAGCCCTACATCATGCTCACGGTGGACGAGGCCGCGGCCACCGCGCTCAAGTACTGGAGCAAGACGCCGCACCAGCCGCAGATCCGGCTGCGCACGAGTTCGGTGGAGGCGGTGCGCAGCACGGTGGCCAACGGGCTGGGCGTGACGGTGCTGTCGGACATGGTCTACCGCCCGTGGTCGCTGGAGGGCAAGCGCATCGAGACCATCAACCTGCGCGACGCGGTGCCCACGATGAACATCGGCCTGGGGTGGAAACAGGGCGTGGAGTTTTCGCCGGCGATGACGGCGTTCCGCAACTATTTCCGGCAGCTGTTTCTCGAGCCGGCGTCGGGGCGCACGGGGCGCGGTCGCGGCTGAGGTTGCGGGGGAAACCCTGCCGGCATCGGGCCGGGATGACCCGGCGCAAGGAAAGCACGTCGCGCCAGCGTCACAATAGCCGCTGTCCCGAGCGCGCAATGCGGCATCGGCACCTTGCACCTCCCCGGAGATCGATCCCATGAAAGCAACCTGGAACGGCGTCACCATCGCCGAAAGCGACGACACCGTGCTCGTCGAAGGCAACCACTACTTCCCGATGAGTTCGCTCAACCGCGACGTGGTCACCTTCAGCAACCACAAGACCACCTGCCCGTGGAAGGGCTCGGCGAACTACTACTCGCTGCTGGTCAACGGCGAACTTCACGCCGACGCCGCCTGGTACTACCCCGACCCGAAGCCCGAAGCCGAGGAAATCCGTGACCGCGTCGCGTTCTGGAAGGACGTGAAGGTCAGCGCCCAGTGAGCACCGCCGCCTTCGCTCCCCCGTTCACGCCGCCGGCCGAACTGGCCGGTGCGCTGCGCGAACACGGTTATGCGGTGCTCAGCCCGCAGGGCGTGTGCGACTGGCTCGGCGTGCCGCTGGCGCAGCTCGAAGCGCTGCATGCCGACTGGAACGACCTGCCGCCCGACGAGTACCTGAAGGACGGAGGGCGCTACCGCACGCGGCGCCACGCCTGCTTCACGGTCGAGGCCGACGCCACGCTGGCGCAGGTGCCGCACCGCGCGCACTGGCAGCCGGTCGAATACAACGCGCTGCACGGCGGCATGCAGCGCTGGTTCGCGCCGATGCTCGAGGCCACGGTGGCGCAGCCCGTGTGGCAGCGGCTGATGCAGCAGCTCGGCCAGGTCAGCAGCGACATGCGCGGCGCAGCGCAGCGCTGGTTCGTGGAAGCGCACCAGTTCCGCATCGACACCGCCGGCGGCATCGGCCGCCCGACGCCCGAAGGCGCGCACCGCGACGGTGTTGACCTGGTGGCGGTGGTGCTGATCGGGCGCCAGGGCATCAAGGGCGGCGAGACGCGCGTGTTCGAGGCCAACGGCCGGCGCGGCGAGCGCTTCACCATGACCGAGCCGTGGACGCTGCTGCTGCTCGACGACGCGCGCGTGATCCATGAATCGACGCCGATCCAGCCGCTGGAAGAGGGCGGCGATGGGTGGCGCGACACGCTGGTGGTCACCTGCCGGTCCGAGGGTTTCCAGGGGGATTGAGACGCCTGCGGACTTCGCTGGTCGGAGTCCTACAGGGCGGGTTCTGCATAGCGGTTAAATTCGGGGCCCGACCCGGTGCGAACCGGGTCCGTCAGTCTGTCTGTCTGCGAACGCTAAGCGAGGTCCCGCCATGTTCAATCACATCCTGGTCCCCATCGACGGCTCCGAAACTTCCATGCTCGCGGTCAGCAAGGCCAGCGGTCTCGCCCTGGCCTTCGGCAGCCGCATCACGCTGATCCACGTGATCGACAACTACCCCTTCATCGGCGTGGGCGCGGACTACGCGCTCGGCCAGAACGAATACCTCGCGGCGGCCACCGCCAGCGCCAACGCGGCGCTCGCACGCGGCGTGGCCGCCCTGGCGGCCGAGGGCCTGCACAGCGACCAGCGCGTGATCGACGGCCACGTGGTGCACGAAGGCATCGTGGACACCGCCATCGCCATCGCTGCCGACCTGATCGTGATGGGCTCGCACGGGCGCAGCGGCATCGAGAAACTGCTGCTGGGCAGCGTGACGCAGCGCGTGCTGCAGGACGCCACCATGCCGGTGCTCGTCGTCAAGGGCCGCTGAGCACGAAGCCCGCCGCACATTCGAAGTGCAACGGCTCCCGCGTCGCGGGATGCACGAACCCCAGTTCCCTGGCATGCAGCAGCAGGCGCGGCGCGCGTGCCTGCAGCGCGGCATCGCCGTACAGCGCATCGCCCAGGATCGGGTGCCCGATCGACAGCAGGTGAACGCGCAGCTGGTGTGAGCGGCCGGTGAGCGGCTCCAGCAGCACGTGCGTGGCCGCAGGGCCGCCGGGCGGCGACACGCTGGCCAGTGCGCGCCAGCGCGTGAGGCTGGGCTTGCCGGCAGGGTCGATCTTCTGCAGCGGCCGGCGCGGCCAGTCGGCCATCAGCGGGGCGTCGATGAGCGACCAGTCGTCGCGCTGCGGCATCACGCCGTCGACCACGGCTTCGTAGCGCTTGTGCACCTCGCGGTCGGCGAAGGCCGCGCTCAGGGCGCGCTGCATCTCCAGGCCGCGCGCCATCACCACCAGGCCGCTGGTGCCCATGTCGAGCCGGTGCACGATGAGCGCGTCGGGCCACTGGCGCTGGGCGCGCGCGCTCAGGCAGTCCTGCTTGTCCTCGCCGCGCCCGGGCACGCACAGCAGGCCGGCGGGCTTATCGAGCACCAGCAGGTGGGCGTCTTCGTGAACGGGAAGCAGGTCGGGCGGCGAAGCGGTCATGGGGACAGCGAGTGTAGAGAGGCTCAGAAAGCCGGAAGAAGGCTGGGCTATCCTCGACCGATATGCCCGGCGCCGCTTCTTCTCCCTTGTCTCCCACGTTCACCGACCTGAGGCGCGAGCGCCCCTTCATGCAGCTGTGGGTGGCGCGCCTGTTCGGCACCGCCGCCTCGCAGATGATGCTCGTGGCCATCGGCTGGCACATGTACGAGCTGACCGGCAGTGCGTGGGACCTGGGCCTGGTCGGCCTGTACCAGTTCGTGCCTGCGCTGCTGCTCGCGCTGCTGGCCGGCCATGTGGTGGACCGCCATCACCGGGGCCGCATCGTGGCGGTGTGCTTCGCGGTGCAGGGCACGGTGGCGCTGGCGCTGCTGTTCGCGGTGCTGCACAAGAACGACACGCGCGGGCTGCTGCTCGGGCTGTCGCTGGTGCTGGGCGCGGTGCGCGCCTTCCAGATGCCGGCGCAGCAGGCGCTCACGCCGCTGCTGGTGCCGCCGCTGCTGCTGTCGCGCGCGATGGCGTTCAGCTCGGCCGGCATGCAGGGCGCGATCATCGGCGGGCCGGCGCTTGGCGGGCTGCTGTTCGTGGCGGGCATGGCGGTGGTGTACGGCGCGAGCGTGCTGTGCTTCGCGGTGGCCTGCGTGCTGGTGCTGCGGCTGCGCTACGACCACGCGCCGGCCGCGCGCGAGCCGGTCACGCTGGCCACGGTGTTCGCGGGCGTCAATTTCATCTGGAAGCGCAAGCCGGTGCTGGGCGCCGTGTCGCTCGACCTGTTCGCCGTGCTGCTGGGCGGCGCCGTGGCGCTGCTGCCGATCTATGCCAAGGACATCCTGCACACCGGCCCCTGGGGCTTGGGCCTGCTGCGCAGCGCACCGGCGGTGGGCGCGCTGGTGATGTCGATCGCGCTCACGCGCCGGCCGGTCGAGCGCAATGTGGGGCGCACGCTGCTGCTGGCCGTGGGGGCGTTCGGGCTGTGCATGGTGGTGTTCGGGCTGTCGAAGAGCTTTCTCGTCTCGCTCGTCGCGCTCGCGGTGTCGGGCGGGGCCGACATGGTCAACGTCGTGATCCGCCAGACGCTGGTGCAGCTGGAAACGCCCGACGCCATGCGCGGGCGAGTGAGCGCGGTCAACTCGATCTTCATCGGTGCGAGCAACCAGCTCGGCGAGTTCGAGTCGGGCGCCACGGCGGCGCTGTTGGGGCCGGTCGGCTCGGTGGTGCTCGGCGGCGTGGGAACGATGCTGGTGGCGCTGACGTGGTTCCGCCTGTTCCCGTCGCTGGCGCAGCGCGACCGGTTGGTGGTCGCAGCGCCGGCTTCGGCTTCGGCGCGGCCCTGATCGTCAGTCGAAGAGGGCGCGCGCCTGTGGCACGTCGAGCGTGAGGTCGCTCTGCGCCTCGGCCACGCACGGAAGAATCCAGCCGTCGATCTTTTCGTCGAAGCTCAGGCCCGGCCATTCGATGAGGTGGCGGCTCTCGCCGGAGAGCCGCTGGCAGATGCAGGTGCGGCAGGTGCCGTTGCGGCACGAACTGGGCAGCTCGATGCCGGCCGCCTCCGCCGCATGCAGCAGCGTGACGCCCGCCTCGGCCTCGAATTCGAGGCCCGACGGTTCGAGACGGACCTTCATCGCGCGGGAGGTTCTTGCTGCTGTTGCTGTTCGCGGCGTTGCTCGCGCAGCATGAAGAGGTACAGGCTCTCGACCTTGTCGCGTGCCCAGGGGGTCTTGCGCAGGAACTTGAGGCTGGAACCCACGCTGGGCTCGCTGATGAAGCAGCGGATCGGCACCAGGTGCCCGAGCTGCTCCCAGCCGTAGTAATCGGCCAGCGCGGTCACGATGGCCTCCAGCGTGAGGCCATGCAACGGGTTGCGCGGCTGCGCCGGCTTGGGGGCGGGCGCGGGGACGTCGGTCACTCGGTCACTTGTTCTTGAGCTTGCCGCGCGGAATCACCGCCGTGGTGACGGTGCGCACGGGCTCGATGCCGCCGGTGGGGGCCTTCGGCGGCGAGGTGTCCTTCTTCGGTTTCTTCGCTTCCTTGTTGGTGCGTTGCTGACCCTTGGCCATGTGCTTTCTCCAGTTGATACGTGCGGATGCCGGAGGAGTTTAGCGGTGCGGCGACAATAGCCGGTTCCACACGTTTTTCCGCTTTCATGTCCGATTACGAAGTTCGCCCCGCCACGATGCGCGACGCCAAGGCCGTCGCCGAAGTCCATGCCCTCTCTGCCAAGGCCGCCTACGAAGGCATCCTGTCCGAAGACGACCTGCGTGTGCTGGCCCCCGCCTCGCGCGAGGCCAAGTGGCGCGAGGCCATCGAATTCAGCGAACCCCAGGTCCATGTGGTGACGCACGGCAGCGAGATCGTCGGTTTCGTGGGCTTCGACCGCTCGCGCGACCCCAAGACGCCGCCCACCACGGGCGAGATCTGGGCCATCTACGTCAAGCCCGAGCACTGGGGCAAGGGCGCCGGCGTGGCCCTGTGGGACGCCGCCCGCGAAGGCCTGGCCGAAGAAGGCTGCACCACGGTCACCATCTGGGTGCCGCTGCGCAACGACCGTGCCATGCGCTTCCACGAACTCGCCGGCTTCAAGCGCGAGATGAAGACGGCCAAGACCACCGCACTGGGCACCGTCCGCGTCGAAGAAATCCGCCTGAAGCGGGCGGTGGACTGATCCACCCCCGGATGCCGCGTACGGTCTTCACCGGCGCGGCCATCGGCTGCGGATAAGCTCGCCGCTTCTTCCACAGCCTGACTTTCGCCCATGGCCACCAGCCTGCTCCTGCTGCTCGACGACATCGCCACCGTGCTCGATGACGTCTCCGTCCTCACCAAAGTTGCTGCCAAGAAGACCGCCGGGGTGCTCGGCGACGACCTCGCGCTGAACGCGCAGCAGGTCACCGGCGTGCGCACCGAGCGCGAGCTGCCGGTGGTGTGGGCCGTGTGCAAGGGCTCCCTCGTCAACAAGGCCATCCTGGTGCCGGCCGCACTGGCCATCGGCACCTGGCTGCCCTGGCTGGTGACGCCGCTGCTCATGGTGGGCGGCGCGTTCCTGTGCTTCGAGGGTGCCGAGAAGCTGGTCCACAAGTTCCTGCACAAGCAGGAGCACGAGGCCGACACTGCGCGTCACCAGCAGGCCGTGGCCGACACCACGGTCGACGTGGTCGCGGTCGAGAAGGACAAGATCAAGGGCGCGGTGCGCACCGACTTCATCCTCTCGGCCGAAATCATCGCCATCACGCTGGGCACCGTGCAGGGCCAGCCGTTCACGACGCAGCTCAGCGTGCTGGTCGGCATCGCGCTGATCATGACGGTGGGCGTGTACGGCCTCGTGGCCGGCATTGTGAAGCTGGACGACGCGGGCCTGTACCTGAGCCAGCGCAGCAGCGCGGCGGCGCGCGCCCTGGGCCGCGGCATCCTGGCGGCGGCGCCCTGGCTCATGAAGGGCCTGTCGGTGGCCGGCACGGCCGCCATGTTCCTCGTGGGCGGCGGCATCCTGGTGCACGGCGTGCCGGCGTTCGGCCATGCGGTCGAAGACTGGGCCAAGGCCACGGGCGGCGTGTTCGGCACGCTGGGCTCGATGGGCGTCAATGCCGTCGTGGGCATCGTGGCCGGCGCCATCGTGCTGGCCGTGGTGGAACTCGTCGGCAAGCTGCGTGGCAAGAAGGCGGCGGCGCACTGAGCGCCTGCTGACCTTGCGGCCGGGCCTCAGCGGTCCGGCTTGCCGCGCTGGAACAGGCCGACACCGACCAGCGCCACCCCCAGCGCGAGCGCGAACCAGCCGACGAGGTACGCGCCGGCCACCATGTCGAACCAGCGCGTGCCCTGCAGGAAGCGCGGCCCCAGCAGCACGGCGACGCCGATCAGGAGGCAGAGGATGCCGCGCTCGATGGTGCGCAGCTGTCGTTGGGGGCGTCGGGCCATGGGGGTCTTTGCAAGGGAAAACGGAAGCGGCCATTGTCCCGCGCCGCGCGGAGAGGCAGGCAGCCGCCTGAAAACGTCGCGTGCTCGCATCGGTCGGCGCGCAAAAATGCTTCCAAACGTTGCAGAATCGCAGGCCATGCCATACCGCCACCTGCCCACCGGTTCCGCCTTCTTCCTCCCGTTCCGACGCGCCTGCGTGGGTGCCTCGCTGGCCTTGATGGCCGCCACGGCCTTCGCGCAGCCGCAGCCCGACCCCGCCGGCTTTCCGATGGACTCGGTCGGCTACCTCAACGAGGAGCTGCCGCGCATGGAAGCGGCCATTGCCGCGAAGGACCGCAGCTTCTTCCTCGGCGCGATGACGCGCATGGTGCAGTTTTCCGAGCGCTGGGGCTTCAAGGCCAAGGCCAACCCCGAGCTGGCCGCCTACCCGATGTGCACGGCGGCCGTCATGGACTACGCGGTGGTCGGGATGTGCAGGCTGAACCCCGCCGACGATGCCTGCGAGCCGGGCCTGGCGCCGCGTTTCGATGCGAACGTGAAGCGCTGCCGCGAGCTGGCCGCGCAAAAATAGGCCTCCGGCCTTTCGTCTTTTCCTCTCACCGAACGAAGTCCCCGCGCCATGGCCGTGCGTGCGGGGCGGAGACACACGCATGGACTACTCCCGCTACCAGACCCTCGCCCTCACGCGCCGCGGCGCGAACGGCGCGGTGCTCGACATCCAGATGCGCGCCGCCAACGGCAAGCTGCCCACGGCCGGCCATGACGGCCATCGCGAGCTGGCGGAGATCTGGCGCGACGTGGCGGCCGACGACACGGTGCGCTGCGCCGTGCTGCGCGGCGAGGGCATGGGCTTCTCGGGCGGCGGCGACCTGGGCATGGTGCAGGACATGACCACCGACGACACCGTGCGCCAGCGCGTGTGGAAGGAAGCGCGCGACCTGGTCTACAACCTCGTCAACTGCGACAAGCCCATCGTGAGCGCCATGCACGGCCCGGCCGTGGGCGCGGGGCTGGTGGCGGGGCTGCTGGCCGACATCTCCATCGCCACGAAGAACGCGAAGATCGTCGACGGTCACACCCGCCTGGGCGTGGCGGCGGGCGACCATGCGGCCATCGTGTGGCCGCTGTTGTGCGGCATGGCCAAGGCCAAGTACCACCTGCTGCTGTGCGAGCCGGTGAGCGGCGAGGAGGCTGAGCGCATCGGCCTGGTGTCGCTCGCCGTGGACGAGGCCGACCTGCTGCCGCGCGCCTACGAGATCGCCGACCGCCTGGCGGCCGGCAGCCAGAGCGCGATCCGCTTCACCAAGTACGCGCTGAACAACTGGCTGCGCCAGGCGGGGCCGACCTTCGACGCCTCGCTGGCGCTGGAGTTCATGGGCTTCGCGGGCGCCGACGTGCGCGAGGGCGTGGCCTCGCTGCGCGAGAAGCGCGCGCCGAACTTCGGCTGAGCCGAAGTCCGCCGGATCAGGCGCTCTTGAGGCCTTGCAGGGTCTGCAGGAGCACGACGCGCGTCTGTCCGAGCACCATGCCCTTCCACTCGTCGTTGTCGCAGTAGAACGCGTCGCGCAGGCGGCGGCGGATCTCGCGCTTCTGCGCTTCGGGCGCCTCGGGATGGCGGCGCAGCCAGGTGTCGGCGCGCAGGCGGTCGAGCACTTCCAGGTCGGGCAGCGTGCCGAATTCGAGGCCCATGGGCGCGACGCGCGCGTTCGGGCATTCGTCGTAGGCGGTCGAGATCACCGGGCCCGACACGTCGGCCGAAGCCGAGTCGCCCGCGAAGGGCGCGAACACGTCGGCGCCCCACCAGGCATGGGCCAGTGCGAGGTCTTCGGGCGTGTTGCGGCCCGGGTAGATCTTTTCGCCGTGGCCGTAGGGGCCCAGGCCCGTGTGCACGTCGATCCAGCCCAGGTGCGTGGCCGAGGCCGCATAGCCGCGCAGGATCGCGCGGATGGTGCGGTTGCTCCACGACGGCGCGGTGCCCCCGTAGAACAGGCCGTCGGGCGAGGTGTACTGCCCGCGCGTGACGGCCGCCCGGAAGGCGGTCATGCCGTGCGTGGCGATGTAGGCGGCCACCGCCGCGTCGTCTGCCGGCGTCGGCGGCCAGCTGGCGGGCAGCACCAGCGGCTCCACGTCGGCGTACTCGGCGTTCACCGGCAGCGGCGCGCTGAAGTCGATGTGGTTGCGGTTCAGGTCGATGTTGTCTTCGTTGGTGCGGTGCAGGTGCGAGAAGCCGTGCGGGTTCACCGCGTGCACCAGCAGCAGCGCCACGCCCGCGCGTTCGAGGCGCGCGAGCAGGTCGGCGTCGTTCAGCGTGGCCACCTGCGCGCCCGAGCCGCAGAAGCCCTCGGGGCCGTGCGTGCCCGAGGTGACGAGCAGCACCTTCTTGGCGTCGGCCGCGCCGATCAGCGCGACGTCGGTGGCGAGTTCTTCGCCGAGCGCGCCGCGGTGCGTGGGGTGCACGAACGACTCGATGGTGGCGCCGCGCGCCGCGGCGGCCTCGAGGAACTTGGCGCGGGCTTCGACGTACGTGCCCGAGAAATGGCGGGTGGCGGCGGTGGCAGGCTGGGACATGGCGGGAAGATTCCTGTGCATGAAGGCGGGAAGGAGGAAGACGGTATCAGGCCGGCGCGTGGGCGTTGGCCGCATCGATGTCGCGGCCCGTGTGGTCGCGCAACCAAAGGAGCCCGAGCAGCGACACCAGCGTCATCGCCACGAGGTACCAGGCCGGCGCGAGCTTGCTGCCGGTGGCGTTGACCAGCCAGGTGCTGATGAAGGGCGCGAAGCCGCCGAAGAGCGCCACGCCGACGCTGTAGACCAGCGACATGCCGCTGGCACGCACGCGCTTGGGAAACATCTCCGGCAGCATCGTGATGCCCGGCACTGTCTGCACCACCAGGCCGATGCTCAGCACGCCGAGCACGGTGAACAGCACCACGGGCGTGGGCGAGGCGTTGAGCCACAGAAAACCCGGGTAGATCAGGATCGCCATCACGATGCGGCTCCAGAGGATGAGCGTCTTGCGGCCCACGATGTCCGACCACTTGCCCACGAACGGCGCAAGCGCGAACGACAGCAGGCCCGTGAGCGCCGCGCCGAACAGCGCCACCGAGGGCGTGAGGCCCAGCTCGCGCACCGCGTAGGTCGGCATGTAGAAGGTGACCACGTAGGCCGCCGTGGTGCCGCCCACCAGCGCGAGGATGGCGGCCAGCACCGTCCTGCCGTGCTGCGTGCAGACGATCTTCAGGCTGCTCTCGCGCGGTGCCTTGGCGTCTTCCGGCGAGATGTGCAGCGACTCCTCGAGGTGGCGGCGGATGTACATGCCCACCGGTGCGATCAGCATGCCGAGCACGAAGGGCACGCGCCAGCCCCAGCTCTGCATCGCCTCGGGCGTGAGCGAGAAGGTGAGCGCGCCCACCACCACCGCGCCGAGCATCACGCCCAGGCCCTGGCTCGCGAACTGCCAGCTCGCCATGTAGCCGCGGTTGGCGGGCGTGGCGTGCTCCACCAGCAGCGTGGTGGATGCGCCCACCTCGCCGCCGGCCGAGAAGCCCTGGATCAGGCGCGCCAGCACGATCACGATCGGCGCCGCGACGCCGATGCTCGCGTAGGTCGGCGTGAAGGCGATCAGCGCGCAGCCCAGCGCCATCAAGAAAATCGTGAGCGTCATGGCTTTCTTGCGGCCCGCGCGGTCGGCGTACGCGCCGATCACGATGCCGCCCAGCGGCCGCATGATGAAACCGACACCGAAGCTCGCCACCGTCAGCAGCAGCTGGCCGTAGGAACTGAAGGTGGGGAAGAACAGCTTGCCGATCACCAGCGCGAGAAAGCCGTAGACGGTGAAGTCGAAGAATTCCAGGCCGTTGCCGATGGTGGTGGCCACGATGGTCTGGCGCCGGCGGGCCGGCGAGGAAGGCGAGGGCTGGGAAGCGGGGGTGTTCATGTGTCTCCTGTGTGTATCGGGGGCGCAGGCCGCGTGGGCCCGAACCGCGGCGGATGCTAGAGACTCGCCGCTGTCATGAAAAGACAATAATTGGGCGTCAACGATAACTTTTGGTTGTCACTCCAAAGATGAAACCCAATCAGTTGCATGCCTTCGTGGCCGTGGTCGAGCAGCTCAGCATCCGCGCCGCCGCGCGCGTGCTCGGCATTTCGCAGCCGGCCGTGACCAAGATCGTGCGCGAGCTGGAGCGCGAGGTCGGCGCACCGCTGGTGGAGCGCAGTGTGCAAGGCGTGCGGCTCACGCAGTTCGGCCTGGCCTTCGCGCCGCGCGCGCGGCTGCTGCTGGCCGACATGGAGCGCGCCCGCGACGAAATTGCACAGATCCGCGACGGCGCCACCGGCTCTGTCTCGCTGGCCGTGAGCGCCTCGTTCGCACTCACCGTGCTGCCCGCCGCCTTCAAGGACTTCCACACCCGCCTGCCGGCGGTCGACGTGCAGTTCAGCGAGGCCGTACTGCCGTGGATGCTCGCGCGGCTGCGCGACGGGTATCTCGACTTCGCGGTGGCGCACATCGTGCCCGGCACGCTCGATCCGCAGTTCGAGGCGCTGGAGCTGTTCCCGGTGCAGCTGGTGGTCGGCCTGCGCGAGCGCCATCCGCTGCGCAACGCGCGCTCGCTGAACGACCTTTATGCCGCCGAATGGGTCCTGCCGGGCGACGACCATGGCGGAACCAACGCCGTGGCGCCGCTGTTCACCCCGCTCGGGCTGTCGCCGCCCACGCGCGTGCTGCAGGGCCACTCGGTCACCGTAGCGCTCGCGCTGGTGGGCCACATGGATCTGATCGGCCTCTTCGTCGAGCCGCTGGCCGGGCTCAGCTTCAAGCGCCACGGCATCCGGCGCGTGGACGTGCGCGAGACGCTGCCGATGCTGAACGTGTGCGTGGTGCGCCGGCGCGGGCAGCCGTCGACGCCGGCGGCGCAGCACTTCATCGAGTGCATTCAGCGGGCGTCGGCGATGAGGGCGACGTAACGGCCCGCCGGGCCTTTGCTCAACGCGAGAACAACACCAGCGCCACGAAAAGCAGTTTGACGCCGAAGGCCACGAGGGCGCTGGCGACCACCATCAGCACCACGAAGGCGGCGAAGTAGGCCACGCGTCGGCCCCAGTGCGGCACGCTCGGCACGGCATACCAGTAGAGCAGCGCGGCCGCGCCGAGGTTGATGGCCTGGACTGCATACATGGTGACGCGCGAGGCTTCGGGCGAGTCAAGGACCGACGGGCCCAGCCACATGCACAGAAGTCCCAGCAGCGGGACCACGGTGACCCAGGCGAGCACGCCGAGCGCCAGGCGTCCGGCCGTCTTCATCGCAGGGCCTCCCGCCTGGTCGATGTTTCACTGGCAGTCATGAATTCCTCCTTGATGGCGTTTCGACATCGAACGCTCTGACGTCTGATCCTATCGGCAGGGTCTGGCAACTGTTGTCAAATGAGAACTCCTCTCATTCATAATCCCTCCCGCTTCCGCACGCCGGAAGTGTCACCAGGCCGCCGGGAGGCGCGCCGCCAGAACATCCAAGGGATCTGAATGAAGAGAGTTTGTGTGAGCCTCGCGCTCGCCGCCGTGCAGGCGGCGCAGGCGCAATCCGTGCCTGCGTCCGCTGCCCCCGAATCGCGGGCAAGCGAGCTGAGCACCGTCAACGTCGAGGCCTCGCGCGCCAACGGCTTCCTGGCCGAGACGGTCGAGGCGGGCACGTTCCGGGGCGCGTCCGTGATGGACGTGCCGGCCACGGTCAATACCGTGACGCGCGAGGTGATCGAACTGCAGGGCGCGGCGGGCGTGTACGACGTGCTGCGCAACACGGCCGGTGTGACGCGCCAGCAGAACGGCGGCGACACCTTCGACCAGCTCGTCATTCGCGGCATTGCCGTGGAGAACCGCACCAACTACCGCCTCAACGGCGCGCTTGCGATTCCCAACGTGTCGGAAATTCCGATGGAGAACAAGGAGCGCGTCGAGGTGCTCAAGGGCGCGTCGGCGCTGTACTACGGCTTCACCACGCCGGCGGGGGTGATCAACTTCGTCACCAAGCGCGCGGGGCGCACGCCCGTCACCTCGCTCGGGATGAGCGTCGACAACCAGGGCGGGCTGCAGGGGCAGGTCGACATCGGTCGCCAGTTCGGCGAGAACGACCAGTTCGGCCTGCGCCTGAATGCAGCCGGCGGCCAGTTGGGCTCGACCATCGACGGCGTGGACGGCGACCGCACCTTCGTCTCGGCCGCGCTCGACTGGCGCGTGAACCGGCGGCTCACGCTGAAGGCCGACATCGAGCACTACCGCAAGCGCATCACCGAGCAGGCCGGCATCGCGCGGCTTGCGGCGGTGAACGGCGTCATCGCGCTGCCGGCGCTGCCCGATCCGCACAAGCTGATCGCGCCGCCCTGGGCCGTGTTCGAGGCCGAGGTCACCAACACGCAGCTGCGCGCCGACTACGCCTTGAGCGACCACTGGGCGCTCAGCGTGGAAGCCGGCCATTCCGAGGCCGAGCGCGACCGGCGCCTGGCGCAGTTCGGCAACTACAACGTGCGCACCGGCATCGGCCGCCTGACGGGCAATGTGCAGCACCTCGAGCAGCGTTCGGACCTGCTGCGCGCCGAGCTGTTCGGCGCCTTCGCCACCGGCGCGCTGCAGCATGAGCTGACGCTCGGCGCGGCGCGCAGCGACAAGACGCAGGCGCCCGTGTTCCAGCGCAACTACGGCGGTGCGACCACGCTGCAGAACCTGTACAACCCCGTGCCCATCGGCGCGCTGGCGCTGAGCGCGATGCCCTCGCGGCCCACCTCGGGCGCGCAGGACAGCGAGGAGCTGGGCCTGTACGCGCTCGACCGCATCACCTTCTCGCCGCAGTGGCAGCTGGTGGCCGGCCTGCGCCACACGCGCTACCAGAGCTGGCAGGGCGCGAGCGCCACGCTGCCGGCCCTGGACTACAGCGTGCGCAAGACCACGCCGCTGGCGGCGCTGAGCTACAAGTTCACGCCCAACCTCATGGCCTACGTGTCGTACTCGCAGGGCGTGGAAGAGGGCGAGGTGGCACCGGCCGGCACCGCCAACCAGAACACGCGCATGCCGCCGGGCGTGAGCCGGCAGAAGGAAATCGGCCTGCGCTGGCTGACCGGCGGCGGCACGCTGCTGTCGGGTGCGCTGTTCGACATCGAACGGCCCGGCGCCTACACCGACAGCGCCAACACCTTCGTGGCCAGCGGGCGCCAGCGTTATCGCGGCCTCGAGGTGTCGGCGCAGGGGCGGCTCACGCCCACGCTGGCGTGGCAGCTCTCGGGCCAGTGGCTCGATGCCGAGTTCCGCCGCATCAACGCGCAGTACGACGGCAAGCGGCCCGAAAACACGGCGCGCACCACGGCGAGCGCCTTTCTCTCATACGACATCGCGGCGGTGCCGGGGTTGTCGGTCAACGGCGGCGCGTACTTCACGGGGCGTCGTCCCGTCGATGACCTGAACCAGGGCTTCATCGGTGGCACCACCGTCTTTGGCCTGGGCGCGCGCTACGTGGCGCAGCTCATGGGCAGGCGCACCACCTTCCAGCTGAACGTCGACAACGTGGGCGACAAGCGCTACTGGTCGGCGGCCGGCACGCGGCTGGCGGTCGGCACGCCGCGTACGATCAAGGCCCTGGTCAAGATCGATCTTTGAACCCGCGCGCCCCGCCTTGGCGGGGCTTCCTGTTTCTCGTTTTCTTCTGTTTTTCATGGCTTTGCTGCGTCGCGTCTGGTTCCAGATCCATTGGTTCATCGGCATCACGGCGGGCAGCGTGCTGGTCGTCATCGGCCTGAGCGGGGCGACGCTGTCGTTCCGCGCCGAGATCACCGACCTCCTGAACCCGATCCCGGCGGCCTCGGCCGCGCCCGCATTGGCCCCGCCTGCGCTCGTTGCGCGCGTGCAGGCCGAGATGCCCGGGCGGCGCATCGCGACCGTCGCCGTGTCGACCGAGCCCGGGCGCCCCGCGCGCATCGGGTTCGCACCGCCGCCCGGTGAGCGGCGCGGCGAGACGCGCTTCGCCGATCCCGCCACCGGCGCGCTGCTGCCCGATCCGGTGGGCGAGCACTTCTTCGAGTTCGTCGAGGAGCTGCACCGCTGGCTGCTGCTGCCGCGCGACGACGGCAAGCCCGTCACCGGCTCGCTGGCCGGTCTGTTGCTGCTGCTCGCGCTCTCGGGCCTGTACCTGCGCTGGCCGCGCCGGCCTTTCGCGTGGCGCCAGTGGCTGCGCATCGACTTCGCGTTGCGTGGTCGCGCCTTCCTGTGGAACCTGCATGCGGTGGTCGGCACCGTTGCGCTGCTGGCCTACGTGGTGTCGACCACCACCGGCATGTACTGGGCCTTCGACGGCTTGCGCAAGGCGGTCGACGGCGCGGTCGGCGAAGGCCGCGTGGTGCGTGCCGAACGCGCGCCGGCCGATGCCCCGGTGACGCTCGACCTGGCGCGCGTCTGGCAAGCCTTCGTCGACACCACGGGGGGCGACTGGACCCAGGTGACGCTGCGGCTGCCCGCGCGCAACGGCACGCAGGTGGAGGCCGTCTACCTGCGCACGCATGCCGAGCACGAGCGCGCGCGCAACCGCCTGTACCTGCAGGCCGCGACCGGCGAGACGCTGCGCCACGAACGCTATGCCGACAAGCCGCCCATGGGCCGCTTCGTGAACAGCATCTACCCGCTGCACATGGGCACCTACTGGGGCCTGCCGGGGCGCATCGTGATGATGCTCACGAGCCTGGGGCTCGCGCTGTTCGCGATCAGCGGCTGGATGATGTACCTCGGCCGCCGCCGCACCGCGAAGGCCGTGCGCGCCGAGCGCGCGCGGCTCGATGCGGTCGCCGTGCCCGCTACGTCAGGCGATGCGGGCCAGGTGCTGGTCGCCTTCGCGAGCCAGACCGGCCATGCCGAGCGCCTCGCGCTGCAGACGGCCGGCGCGTTGCAGGCGGCCGGTGTCGCGGCGGTGGTGCGGCCCGTGTCGTCACTGAGCGCTGACGCGCTGCTGCATTTCCGGCAGGTGCTGTGGGTGGCGAGCAGCTTTGGCGAGGGCGACCCGCCCGACAGCGCGCGCGCCTTTGCCCGCGTGTTCGCGCGGCAGAGCGGCCCGGGCTTGCGCCACCTGCGCTATGGCCTGCTCGCGCTCGGCGACCGCCACTACGCGACCTTCTGCGGCTTCGGCCGCAAGCTCGACCACGACCTGCACAACCAGGGGGCGCAGCCGCTGTTCCCGATGATCGAGGTGGACGGCGAAGACCCGGCGGCGCTCGCGCGTTGGCACGACGCGCTGCGGGAGACCTTCGGGGTGCGCGATGCCGCGTGGCCTGTGTCGACCGCGCCGGCTTTCGACGCCTGGCGGCTCGACGGCCGGCGGCTGCTCAATGCGGGCAGCCAGGGCGATCCGCTGTTCGAGATCGAGCTGCGGCGCGTCGATGGCAGCACGATGGACTGGGTGCCCGGCGCACTGGTCGAGATCGTGCCGCACCAGATGCACGACGACGGCGCCCCGGCGCCCGCGCCGCGCAGCTATTCGGTGGCGTCGATTCCGTCCGACGGTGCCGTCCAACTGCTGGTGCGTCAGGCGCGGCACGACAACGGCCTGGGCGTGGCCTCGGGCTGGCTCACGGTCGGCGCGCCGATGGGCACGGAACTCGCGCTGCGCCTCGTCGCCAACCCGGGCTTCGCGCTGCCCGACGATGCGCGGCCCTGCATCTTCATCGGCAACGGCTCGGGCTTTGCGGGCCTGCGCGCGCTGCTGCGCGAGCGTGCGCGCCGAGGGCACGGCCGCAACTGGCTGGTGTTCGGCGAACGGCAGGCGGCGCACGACGGCTTCGGCGCGGACGAGGTCGCGGCATGGCAGGCCGGCGGCCTCGTGGCGCGCGCCGACTTCGTCTACTCGCGTGACCAGGCGCAGCGCGTGTATGTGCAGGACCGCCTGCGCGAGGTTGCGCAGGTGCTGAAGCAGTGGGTGGACGAAGAGGGCGCGATCGTCTTCGTCTGCGGCAGCCTCGAAGGCATGGCGCCGGGCGTGGACGCGGCGCTCACCGAGGTGCTGGGCGAGAGCGGCATGGACGCGCTCATCGCCGAAGGCCGCTACCGCCGCGACGTCTACTGATCAAACGGGCGGAAAGCTCACGCCCGGTTCGCCCGCCTGCCAGGGTACGTACTTGTGCATGACGCGCGTGAACAGATCTGACCCGGTCCAGCCTGCCAGCCAGGCCTGCAGGCGCGGCCAGGGCTGCGTGTCGAACCAGGCCATATCGACCATCGCGAACTGCCGAACGAAGGGCATGAGCGCCGCATCGGCCAGCGTGGCATGCGCGCCGGCCAGTTGCACTGACATCGCGAGCCGGTCTTCAAGCCCTTGCAGGAAGCGCGCGCCCTCGTCGCGCGCCGAGCCTTCCGACGCGGGATAACGTGCCGGGTACTTGTAGCGATCGAGCAGCGGCTTGAAATCGTTATCGCAGGCGGCGATCAGTGCGAGCAGGTCGTCGAGCCTGCCGCGCTCCGGCGCCAGCCAGCGCAGCGGGTCGTGGCGGCGCAGCGCCCACAGCATCACGTCCAGGCTTTGTTCCAGCACAGCCGCGCCGCCGTCGAGCACCAGCACGGGCACCGTGCCCTTGGGCGAGGCCGAGAGCATCTCGGCGGGCTTTCGCTTCAGCTCGATCTCGCGCAACTCGCAGTGCTGCCCGCTCGCCACCAGCGCGAGCCGGGCCCGCATCGCATACGGACAGCGGCGGAACGAATAGAGCACGGGGAGGGCGAAATCGGGCATGCGAACGACAGGTGAACAAGCGGAGCCGGCCGATTGTCGGCCCGTGCCCGCCGGGTCGCGCGGCGGCGGGTTTTTCCTCACAATCGACCGCCATGGGCGAACGTCTTTTCCTCCGGCTTCATGACGACCCGCTGCACGGGCCGGAGTCGGGCGTGCCCGACGGCACGCTGCAGGTGCTGCCGGTCGCACCGGCCCTTCGGTCGCATGTCTCGCACCTGCTGATGTACCGCGAGACCTTCGCGCCCGGCCACGAGGTGCGCGAGCGCGTGCTGCCCGACGGCGCGATCCGGCTGGTCTTCAACTTCGGTGATGCGCCCTCGGCCGACGACGCGCCCGGGCAGGCGATCGAGGCCATCGGTGCCTTCGCCGCGCCGGCCGTGGTGCGGATGCGCGACACGGTGGAAGGCCTGTCGGTGGCGCTGCGTCCCGGCGCGGCGGCGGCGCTGCTGGGCGTGCCGGCCGGCGAGATCGTGGGCCGCGCGGTGCACCTGGACGAACTCTGGGGCGGCGAGGGCACGACGCTGCTCGTGCGCATGGCCGAAGCGCACGGCGATGTTGCACGCGCCGATCTGTTGCAGCAGGCCCTGATGAAGCGCCTGCAGAAAGCCGGCGACTGCACGCCGCCGGCCGCCGCGATGCACGCTGCACGGCTCATCGCCGCCGCCGACGGGCGTCAGGCATTGCGCGAGGTGGCGCAGGCGGTCGGTGTGGGCGAGCGCCGGCTGCAGCAGCTTTTTCATGCGCACGTCGGGCTGTCGCCGCGCGCCTGGGGCCGGCTCGCGCGGCTGCATGCCTGCCTGCGCGCGCTGCGCCTGCACAGCGCGCCGGCCTGGGCCGACATGGCGCTGGACCACGGGTTCTACGACCAGTCGCACCTCGTCAACGAGTTCCGCGCCCTGTGCGGCGTGACGCCCACCGAGTTCCTCGGGCGCCGGGTTTCGGTTTCTTCCAAGACGGCGCGCTGAGGCCGGCCTATCGTGGCCGCTTGTCCTGCCCAAGGACCCTCACCGAACGAAGGAGCAACGACACATGACAGCAGCCCCCTCCACCCCTGACGCCGCGCACCGTCCGCTGGCGGGCCGCGTGGCCGTGGTGACTGGCGCCAGCCGCGGTGCGGGCCGCGGCATCGCGCAGGAACTGGGCGCGGCCGGCGCCACCGTGTACGTGACCGGGCGCAGCACCCGCGCGCGGCCGGCCGACAGCTACGGGCAGCTGCTCGCCCTGTCCGAGCTGGCCGCCTTGCCCGGCACCATCGACGACACCGCCGACGAGGTCACGCAACGCGGCGGGCGCGGCATCGCCGTGGCCTGCGACCACACGAAGGAAGACGAGGTGGCGGCGCTGTTCGCGCGCGTCGAGCGCGAGCAGGGCCGGCTCGACCTGCTCGTGAACAACGCCTGGGGCGGCCACGAAAGCTTCACGGGTGTCTTCGAGGCGCCGTTCTGGGAACATCCGCTCGCCAACTGGGATTCGATGTTCGACCGCGGCGTGCGCAACCACCTCGTGGCCAGCCGCTGCGCCGCGCCGGGCATGGTGGCGCGCAAGCAAGGCCTGATCGTCACCACCACCTTCTGGGACCGTGGCCACTACCTGCGCGGCAACCTGTTCTACGACCTCGCCAAGGCGTCGATGACTCGGCTGGCCTTCGGCATCGCGCAGGAGCTGCAGCCGCACGGCGTGGCCTCGGTGGCCGTGTCGCCGGGCTGGATGCGCACCGAGTTCGTGCTCGCGGGCCACAAGACCGACGAGGCGCACTGGCAGGAGCGCCCCGCGCTGGCGCGCACCGAATCGCCGCGCTACTTGGGTCGCGCCGTGGCCGCGCTGGCGGGCGATGCGCAGGTGCTCGACAAGACCGGCCAGGTGCTGCGCGTGGCCGACCTGGCGCGTGCCTACGGCTTCACCGACATCGACGGGCGGCAGGTCGAGGCGTTCGAGCTGTAGGGCGCGTCAGCGCAGGTCGCGCACGTCGATGCGAAAGCGCAGCTCGGGCGCGCCGCCGAGCCCGGGCTCGGTGATGAACTCCTCGACCAGCACGCCGCCGTTGGCGCGGATCACGCGCTGCGAGGCGAGGTTGTCGGGGCTGGTCGTGATCTCGACGTGGTCCAGGCCGATGCCGCGCGCATCGGGCAGCAGCGCACGCAGCGCGGCGGTGGCATAGCCCCGGCCGCTTTTCCACGGCACCACGCCGTAGCCGATGTGGCCGAGGCAGTACGAAGGCAGGGCGTTGGTGCCCGGCTGCCAGCGCAGCTGGATGCTGCCGCAGAACTCGCCGTCCCACAGCCAGCGCCGGTAGCCCGGCAGCCGGGGCACGGTGCCACCGGTGGGCAGCGCGATGGGCGGGCCCTTGGCTTCGCGGTCGACGAGGCCGGCGAGAAAGCCGTCGGGGTCGGTGCGGATCAGCGCCAGTTCTTCGCGGCCGGCTTCGGCGCGCAGGTTGTTGGGCGACCAGCCGCGCTCGAGCGCAGCGATGTAGCCGGGTAAATGCTCGGGC
This sequence comes from Variovorax sp. GW821-FHT09D04, assembly GCF_059416405.1. Taxonomy (NCBI): domain Bacteria; kingdom Pseudomonadati; phylum Pseudomonadota; class Betaproteobacteria; order Burkholderiales; family Comamonadaceae; genus Variovorax; species Variovorax sp. GW821-FHT09D04. Next base: position 38,727 of record NZ_JBWKPA010000001.1, on the reverse strand, counting down.
GAGGGCCAGACGAGCTGCAGTGCGGAAAGGGACATGGGAGACGGTCCTTGTTTTTTGATCAGTACGAGCGCAGGGCGATGCCCCAGCGCCCCTCGGCCTGCACGACGATCCAGAGGTTGGCGTGCGTGCTGAGCACCGCGCCGGCCGCATCGCGCCGCGTGTAGTGCACGACGAAGTGCACCTTGTCGTGACTCACGAGCACCGGCTCCTTCTTTTCGTACTGCGTGCGCGCCCAGCCGCCGGCCTTGAGCGTGTCGAAGAAATCGGCGGGGTGCCGGCCGGGCGCGGGCCAGTCGAGCCGCTGCGCGCCCGAGAGCATCGTGTGCGGAAAGTGCAGCTCGGCGTCCATGCCGCGCGTGTCCGAGGCGTTGAACGCGGCCGTGAAACGGTCGAGGCAGGCCGACGCGGCGGCGACGACGGTCGCGTGCGGCGCGTCGGAGGGCGGCGGGGCGACGAAGGCAGAGAAATCGGTCATGCGCTGGATGGTAGGCGAGCGCGCGCCTGTCGGTCACGTTTGCATGAAATGCAACTGAGTTGCGTCAATCCATATAATGCAATTATGTTGCAACTACGGAGCCTGCCCTCATGGCCGATCGTCTTCCCGTCACCGTGCTGTCCGGCTTCCTGGGCGCCGGCAAGACCACGCTGCTCAACCACATCCTGCACAACCGCGAGGGCCGCCGCGTGGCGGTGATCGTCAACGACATGAGCGAGGTCAACATCGACGCCGCGCTGGTGCGCGAAGGCGGCGCCGCGTTGTCGCGCACCGACGAGAAGCTGGTCGAGATGAGCAACGGCTGTATCTGCTGCACGCTGCGCGAAGACCTGCTGATCGAGGTGAAGCGGCTCGCCAAGGAAGGGCGCTTCGACCAGCTCGTGATCGAGTCGACCGGCATCTCCGAGCCGCTGCCCGTGGCCGAGACCTTCACCTTCGCGGGCGAGGACGGCCAGAGCCTGGCCGACGTGGCGCGGCTGGACACCATGGTCACGGTGGTCGATGCCTTCAATTTCCTGCGCGACTACGGCTCGCCCGACAGCCTGGGCCAGCGCGGCCAGTCGCTCGGCGACGAAGACACGCGCACGGTGGTCGACCTGCTGATCGAGCAGATCGAGTTCTGCGACGTGCTCGTGGTCAACAAGACCGACCTCGTGACGGCCGAAGAGCGCGAGCGGCTGATGGCCATCTTGCGCAGCCTCAACCCGCGTGCGCGCATCGAAGAATCGGAGTTCGGCCGCGTCGCGCTCGACCGCGTGCTCGACACGGGCCTGTTCGATTTCGAGCAGGCCGAGCAGGCGCCGGGCTGGCTGGCCGAGCTGCGCGGCGAGCATGTGCCCGAGAGCGAGGCCTACGGCATCCGTAGCTTCGTCTACCGCTCGCGCCTGCCGTTCCATCCGCAGCGTTTCTGGGACCTGGTGCAGAGCGAGTGGGAGGGCGTGGTGCGCTCCAAGGGCTTCTTCTGGCTCGCGAGCCGGCCGACCCGCGCGGGTTCGTGGTCGCAGGCCGGCGGTGCCTGCCGCTACGGCGTGGCGGGCCTGTGGTGGGCGGCGGTGCCGCGCGAGCACTGGCCGACCGACCCCGACGGGCTCGAACTCATCCGCAAGAACTGGGACGACGCCACCGGCGACGCGCGCCAGGAGCTGGTGCTGATCGGCATCGGCATGGACGAAGCCGCACTGCGCGCGCGGCTCGATGCCTGCCTGCTCACGCCCAACGAGATGCGCTTCGGCCCCTCGTGGTGGCAGAACCTGCCCGATCCGTTTCCGTCGTGGAATGCGTAGGGCGCAGGAGATTCAGTCGCCGGCGCTGCCGGGCTGCATCGCCTGCTGCACCAGCCGCGCCATGGCCGACGCGTTCTCGGAGCCGACAGCGGCCAGCCCCTGCACCGTGCCTTGACGGTCCTGCAAGGCTTCGTCCTGGCTGGCCTTGAGCTTGCCTTCGAGGCGGTCGATGGGGATCTCGATGCCCACCACGGCGCGCGCCAGCTTGCGGATGAAGGTCTCGGGCGCGTCCGTGGTCTGCCAGGGCACCGGTTGGCCGGCCTCGTTCGCCGCGGTCAGCCGCGCGAGCAGGTCGAGCAGCCAGGCTTCGTCGTCGATGGCGCGCGCGATGCCGTGCGCATGGGCGACGGCGTAGTTCCAGGTCGGCACCACCTGGCCGTGCTCGGCCTTGCCGGGGTACCAGCCGGGCGTGATGTAGGCCTGCGGCCCCTGGAACATCACGACCGAAGGGGCCGCGGCATCGAGCTGGCGCCACACGGGATTGGCGCGCGACACGTGGCCGAGCAGCGTGCCGAACGGGCCGCGCGAGCGGTCGAGCAGAAAGGGCAGGTGGTTGGCGACCAGCCCGTCGGCGCCCTGAACGACCCAGGCGCCCAGCGGATGCGCGTCGATCAGCGCGTGGCTCGCGCCGATGTCGGGCTGGCGGTGGTGCCGGGAGACGTACACGCGCGGCCTGGTCGGCTTGGCGAGCTACCGCGCGCAGTCGCCGCACATGCCGTGCAGCGTGAGCGCCGTGTGCCGCGTGTCGATGCCCTGCTTGCGCAGCGCCTTGCCGAGCCGGCCCATCACCTTGGGCAGTTCGGGGTCGGAGGGCAGGGCCAGCACCTTGTGGCACTGGTCGCATTCGAAGGTGTTGCCCGAGGCGGTGTCGACGTGCCGCGCGAAGCGGTTGACCCGGTCGGCGCCCACGCGGCGGTCGCACAGGCCGGCCTCGACCAGCCGGTCGAGCACGCGGTAGAGCGTGACGCGGTCGGGCGGCTCGCCCGTGGCGGCGGTGTAGGCGGCGGCCACTTCCTCGTGGGTCAGCGGCTGCGAGCCGTGTTCGAGCAGCTCGAGCACGGTCTGGGCGGCGCGCGTCACGCGCAGCCCGCTGCCGCGCAGCAGCGCCTCGCTGTCGAAGGCGGGGCCGGGCGACGAGGTCTTCGGGGACGGGTTCGGGGTGGTCTTCATGCGAAACGCCATTGTGTTGCATCCGGCGCTCCCTTGTGCCGGCAAGGGCGCCAGGGCGGCCCGAAGGCGCGGATGTTGCGAGGTGCAAGTCAGCCAACCGGCCGTTTCGCCGCGGCCCGGGTCGCCCGAATGCGCTAAGGTCCGGACATTCGCATTCCTGAATACCTTCGTTGACCATGCCCCGTCCCCCCATCGAAATCGAAACAGCCCCGAACCCCACCGCCTCGGTGGTCCTGATGCACGGCCTGGGTGCCGACGGCAACGACTTCGTGCCGATCGCCGGCGAGCTCGACCTGTCGACCGTGGGCCCGGTGCGCTTCGTGTTCCCCAACGCGCCCGTCATTCCCGTGACCATCAACGGCGGCTACGAGATGCCCGCCTGGTACGACATCGCGGTGGCCGACCTGGTGGCGCGCGAGGACGAGGCCGGCCTGCGCCGCTCGCAGGCGAGCATCGAGGCCCTCATCGCCAACGAAAAGGCACGCGGCATTCCCGCCCATCGCATCGTGGTGGCTGGCTTCTCGCAAGGCTGCGCGATGGCGCTGATGACGGGGCTGCGCCACGGCGAGCGGCTGGCCGGCATCGTCGGCCTTTCGGGCTACCTGCCGATCGCCGCAACCACGGCGGCCGAGCGCCACGGCGCCAACCACGACACGCCCGTGTTCCTCGCGCACGGCCGGCAGGACCCGGTGGTGCCGCTGGCGCGCGCCGAACAGTCGCGCGACGCGCTGGTGGCGCTGGGCCACCCCGTCGAATGGCACGAATACCAGATGGCGCACTCGGTCTGCATGGAAGAGATCGCCGACCTCAACCACTTCCTGCTGCGCGTGTTCGGCTGAAGGCCCGCCACGCCGGGCCGCGCGCGCATCCATCCTGATCCTGTCACCCCGCAAGAACGCACAGAAGGAGACCCCCATGATCCTGGTCATCGGACACGCGCTGGCAAAGGCCGACACCCTGCAGGCGATGCTGGCCATCAGCGTGGAACACGTGCTGCGCTCGCGCGCCGAGCCCGGCTGCATCTCGCATGACGTCACGACCGACGTGCAAGACCCGCTGCAGCTCACCTTCGTGGAGCGCTGGAGCGACATGGCGGCGCTGCAGGCGCACTTTCGCGTCGATGCGTCGCGCGCTTTCGGCAAGGCGCTCGCGGCCATGGCCGACGGGGTGCCGTCGATCCATGTCTACCAGTCGGAAGAGATCGACCTCGCGGCGGGCCGCGCCAAGGCCTGAATTTCGAACCCCGCTGCGCGCCGCAAGGCCGGTGGTATTTGAGAGGGTAGCTATGAAAAAAGTAGCAAAAAACAGCATAGCCGGATGCGGGATTCCCTGCTTCAGCAGTGCCTGTCCGCCCGTGCTACCTTCCAGCCCCACAGAAGATTGATGGGTCATAAGAACATGAGCAACAGATTGCAGGAGAGGCTGGGTGCACTCCCGGCCGCGCGATTGAAGGGAATGCGTCGCGGCATCGAGAAGGAAAGCCTGCGCGCGCTGCCCGACGGCAAGCTGGCCCTCACGCCGCATCCGCTGGCGCTGGGCTCGGCGCTCACGCATCCGCACATCACGACCGACTTCAGCGAATCGCAGCTCGAACTCATCACGGGCGTGCACGCGGGTGTGGAGTCGGCGCTCGAAGAGCTCACGCGGGTGCACCAGTTCACCTACCGTGTGCTCGACCAGCTCGGCGACGAGCGCCTGTGGGTGTCGAGCATGCCCTGCGGCCTGCCGACCGACGAGACCATTCCGATCGGCCGTTACGGCTCGTCGAACGTGGGCCGTGCCAAGAGCGTGTACCGCATGGGCCTGAGCCACCGCTATGGCCGCCGCATGCAGACCATTTCGGGCATCCACTACAACTGGTCGCTGCCGGAGGTGTCGAGCGAAGAGTACTTCGCGCTCATCCGCAACTTCCGTCGCCAGGCTTTCCTGCTGCTGTACCTGTTCGGCGCCTCGCCGGCCCTGTGTTCGAGCTTTGTCGCGGGCCGCCCGCACGAGCTGCAGCCGCTGGGCGACGGCAGCATGTACATGCCGCACGGCACCTCGCTGCGCATGGGCCGCCTGGGCTACCAGAGCGAGGCGCAGGCCTCGCTGGCCGTGAGCTACAACAGCCTGGAGGGCTACGGCGCCTCGCTGCAGGACGCGCTCACGCGTCCGTGGCCGGCCTACGAGGCCATCGGCATCCGCAACCTGGGCGGCGACTACAACCAGCTGGGCACCAGCCTGCTGCAGATCGAGAACGAGTTCTACGGCACCATCCGCCCCAAGCGCGTGATCCACTCCGGCGAGCGTCCGCTGCATGCGCTGCGCGAGCGCGGCGTGGAGTACGTCGAGGTGCGCCTGATGGACCTCGACCCCTTCGAGACCGTCGGCATCAACGCGCAGACCATGCGCTTCATCGACGTGTTCCTGCTGCACTGCCTGCTGAACGACAGCCCCGACGACACCCCGCAAGAAATCGCCGACCTGGCGCAGAACCAGCACCTCACGGCCGCGCGCGGCCGCGAACCAGGCCTGAAGCTGCGCCGCGACGGGCGCGAGGTCGGGCTCACCGACTGGGGCCTGGAGCTGGTCGAGCAGTGCCTGCCGATTGCTGCCGCGCTCGACGCGGCGCAGGGCGGCACGCAGCACGTCGACGCGGTGCGCGCCGCCAAGGCCGGCCTCGAGAACCCGGACAGCCTGCCCTCGGCCCGCGTGCTCGCGGCCATCGAGCAGCAGCACGGCAACTCCTTCGTCGGCTTCGTGCGCGCCCAGTCGGAGCAGACCCGCGCCGCGCTGCTGGCGCTGCCGTTCTCGGCCGCGCAGCAGGCCGGGTTCGAGCAGATGACGGCCGAGTCGATCCAGGCGCAAAAGCGCATCGAGGCGGCCGACACCATGCCCTTCGAGATCTACCGCGAGCAGTACGTCTCGCCGGCGCGCCTGGGCATGGACCCCGGCCGCCTGCCGGTCGCGGCCTAAGAAGGTGTGAACGAACCCGCCATGTCCGCTCATCCCACCCAGGCGCGCCCCCTCGGCGTTGCAAATGCTCGCCATAGCCCAAGCTATGGCTGCGCTTTGCGCCTTGAGGGGACGCGCCTGGGCGGGCTGCTCGGCCACGCCGGATTCATTCACACCTTCTGAAGCGTCACCCCGGCGGCGCCGGCCGGCGCATGCCGACAGCGCCGCTGGCCGATGGCCTACAGCCATTGACCTGTCCGGCTCACCGTGGCGCGGCGGCCAGCCCCGAAGATGGCGTCATGCGCTGCCCAGTTCCGGACCCGAGACTCCCACCATGACGCTCCATGCCTACCTGGTCGAGGACAGTCCGGTGATCCGCGAGAACCTGGTCGACTTTCTCGAGGACGTGATCGATGCGCACGTGATCGCCTCGGCCAGCACCGCCGACGAAGCGCTCGACTGGTTGCGCGATCACAAGAGCGATTGGGACCTGGCCATCGTCGACCTGTTCCTGCAGCGCGGCAACGGCCTGGCCGTGCTGAACGCCTGCCGCCAGCGCTCGCCGCACCAGAAGGTGGTGGTGCTCAGCAACTACGCCACCGCCGACATGCGCCTGCGCTCGCAGCAACTGGGCGCCGATGCCTTTTTCGACAAATCGGCCGAACTCGATCAGTTGGTGGCGTACTGCGCCACGGTCCAGCCGTCGCATGGGTGACTCCCGCCGGGGGCGCCCGGCGGCAAGCAGGGCGGGGAACTGAGGTAAAACGTTGGGTTGTTGTCAATTGGCAACCCTCACCAACACCGACCCACACAGTTCAGACAGCGAGCAGAGACCTCATGAGCAACAGCACCTCCATCGACTTCCAGGGCCGCGTGGCCATCGTGACCGGCGCGGGCGGCGGCCTGGGCCGCCAGCATGCGCTGGCCTTGGCGGCGCGCGGCGCCAAGGTGGTGGTCAACGACCTGGGCGGCGCGCGCGACGGCTCGGGCGGCTCGGTCAGCGCCGCGCAGGCGGTGGTCGACGAGATCAAGGCGGCCGGCGGCGAAGCCATTGCCAACGGCGCCTCGGTGACCGACTTCGAGGCCGTGCAGGCCATGGTCAAGCAGGCGGTCGACGCCTGGGGCCGCGTCGACATCCTGGTGAACAACGCCGGCATCCTGCGCGACAAGAGCTTCGCCAAGATGGAACTGGACGACTTCAAGCTGGTGGTCGACGTGCACCTGATGGGCGCCGTGAACTGCACCAAGGCCGTCTGGGCGCTCATGAACGAGCAGAAGTACGGCCGCATCGTGATGACCACCTCGTCGTCGGGCCTGTACGGCAACTTCGGCCAGAGCAACTACGGCGCCGCCAAGCTGGCGCTCGTGGGCCTCATGCAGACGCTGAGCATCGAAGGCGCCAAGAACGACATCCGCGTGAACTGCCTGGCGCCCACCGCCGCCACGCGCATGACGGAAGACCTGTTCCCCAAGGACATGCTCGAGGCCTTCCGCCCGGAGGCCGTGGTGCCCGCGATGCTGGTGCTGGCCGCGCAGGACGCGCCCAACCGCACCATCCTCTGCGCCGGCGCCGGCACCTTCGAGGCCGCCCACATCACGCTCACGCAGGGCGCCTGGCTGGGCATTGCCGCCGACACGCCCGAGCAGCTGGCCGCGCGCCTGTCGGAAGTGACCGCGCGCGAGGGCGAGGCCGTGCCGCAGAGCGGCGCCGCCCAGGGCGCGAATGAAGTCGCCAAGGGCCAGGCGAACGCCGGCCGAAGCTGAGCCTTCGTCACGCGGTGCATGGCGCTTGACTTCGAGCGCACTCGAGCATTTCCAATGAATTCACCGGATGTCCGGTGTCTTCATTCATCCAAGGAAATCACGCCATGCACACGATCGACAACAAGGCCCTGGTCCAGCGCATCCACGCGGAGCTGGACAGGGGCAACGGCCAGGCCTTCATCGACAGCCTGGCCGACGACGCCAGCTGGACGCTGGAAGGCAGCACGCCCTGGTCGCGCACGTACCAGGGCAAGCAGGCGATCCGCGAAGAGCTGATCAAGCCGCTGTTCGGGCAGTTCGCCGGGCCCTATGTGAGCAAGACCGAATGCATCATTGCGGAAGGCGACCGCGTGGTGGTGTTGTTCAGCGGCGACGTGCCCACCAAGGCCGGCAAGCGCTACAACAACCGCTATTGCTACGTCTACCGACTCGAAGGAGGCCAGGTGAAAACATTGACCGAGTACTTCGACACCGCGCTGGTCGAGCGGGCGCTCGACGCGCCGACCGCCCATGCCGGCTGACGCCAGCACTGCCACGCCGTCGTTCCACATCGGCGAACTGGCCGCGCGCACGGGCCGCACGGTGCACGCCATCCGCTGGTACGAATCGCAGGGCCTCGTGCCCGGCGTGGCGCGCGATGCGGGTGGGCGGCGCGTGTACGGCGAACTGCACGTGGGCTGGCTCGACCTGATGGACCGGCTGCGCCGCACCGGCATGTCGATCGCCGAGATGCGCGACTACACGGCGCTCGCGTTGCAGGGCAAGGCCACGCTGCGCCAGCGGCGTGACCTGCTCGAGGCGCACCGCGCGCGCGTGCACCAGACGATCGCCGACTGGCAGCAGGCGCTGTCGCTGGTCGATCGCAAGATCGATTTCTACGACGCCTGGATGGCCGACGGGCGGCGCCCGCCGCTCATACCGGTGGAAACGCCGCAGCGCCTGCCCGCGCCGAAGCGCAAGCCCGCGCGCTGAGCGCTATTCGGCGACGAAGCCCTCGCCGTCGCGGCGGATCGAATCGCGCGCGCGGTGGTTGTTGAGGCGGCCCAGCGTGTTGTCGAGCAGGCGCTTGAGCTTGTCGGCCGCGCCGCGGAAGGCCTCGTCGAGGCTGGTGGCGTGCTGTGTCACCGCGAGCGGCTGGTGGTGCGCCAGGCGCGCTTCCATCACGCAGCACTTGTCGCCGCCGCCGGCCTTGTCGTGGTTCTCGTCGCTCAGGTGCACCTCGACGCGCGTCACGTCTTCGACGAAACGGCTCAGGTGCTGCTTGATCTCGGTGTCTGCCCAGCGCTCCAGCGTGTCCTTGTTGGTGATGCCATTGCTCGTGTTGACCTGGATCTGCATTGCGTATGTCCCTGCTGGATGGTGAACGAGCCTTCACTGTGCACCCGAAAGAGTGCCCCTGTGCGTAGGTGTGTTGCCCCTTTTTGCCGGGGCATGGCCGCGTGCTCAGCTCTGGATGTAACTGGTCAGCTGCGTGATGGTCTGCTCGTGCTCGGAAATGATGTCGTCCATCAGGTCTTGAATGGAGATCATGCCCACCACCTTGTCGCCGTCGACCACGGGCAGGTGGCGGAACTTGCGCTGGCTCATGAGCGCCATGCAGGCGCGGGTGCGGGTCTGCGGGGTGACGGTCATCACGTCGGGCGTCATGATCTCGGCGACCTTCATCTCCTTGGAGTTCTTGCCCTGCAGCGCCACCTTGCGGGTGTAGTCGCGCTCGGACAAAAAGCCCACGAGCTTCTCGCCGTCCATCACCATGAGCGCGCCCACTTCGAAATGCGCCAGCGTGGCCAGCGCGTCGAACACGCTGGTGTCGGGCGAGGTGCGCCAGGCGGCGGAATCGTGGCGCTTGAGCAGTTCGGAGACGGGTTTCATCGCAGGCACTCCATTCAGGGGTTTCGATCCGGCCGACGCACGTGGCGGCGCCGTGCTTCGGACAAATCATAGGGGCGGAATCGCCCTTCGCGATGCAAAACCCTCCCGGGTGTTGCGCGTGTCATGCCGCGCACACGAACCCGGGGATGATCAAGGGTGCTCAGGGCGCGGCGGCCAGCACGCGGCTCAGCGCCACGGCATTGCCCGCGACGTCCTTCACGAGGCCCTGCGCGTCGAAGTTCACCTGGAACTCCGACCAGCTGTCGCGCCAGTAGCGCCACACCGGCGTGTCCAGGCTCGGGTTTTCGCTGGCCACCGGGTAGCCCAGCGCCATCAGCACCTGTTCGCGCGTCATGCCCGGCATCACCTTGCCCGCGAGGATGGCGGCGCCCATCGCGGGTGGAAAGCTTGCGATCTTGCGCTTGGGGTCTTCGGTGACCACGTAGCGCTTGGCGAAGTCGATCAGCGAGATGTTGCGGCTGTAGTCGTTCTTGATGCGCTGGGGCTTGCCCGCGAGATCGAGGTTGAAGAAGCGGAAGTCGTAGGCCGTGATGCGCGCCGGCGTGCCCACCGGGACGATGCTCGTGCCCTGTTCGTCGTAGTTGATGTCGCTGATCGAGTCGCCATACGTGCGCATGTTGCAGCACAGGAAACCGTCGGTCAGCGGACCGGGCGGGGGCGACGGGCGCTGGGCGTGCACCGCAGTGGCGGACAGGATGGTGGTGGCCGCGAGCAGGGCGGCGGCGGCAAGGCGCTGGACCATGAAAAGGATCTCCCTCGGTGTGACTTTTTGAAACGGCTGCGGGCGCAGCGCGCGGATTCTAGGGGTGATCTTGCGGCCAACAAGCCAGTGAATACGCCAGTTGGTGCTATCAAAAGCGCAGCATCGAGGAATCGGTCCGTTTCCCGGTTCACAATGCGCACCCGGCCTGCGAGGCCGGCCCCCTTCCAGACAGCGCGAAAGAAAGAGCATCCATCGATGGCGATCCAGTGGTTCCCCGGTCACATGTATTCGACCCAGAAGGCCATCACCGAACGGGTGAAGGACATCGACGTAGTGATCGAACTGCTCGACGCGCGCCTGCCCGGCTCCAGCGCCAACCCGATGCTGGCCGAGCTCACGGCCGGGCGGCCCACGCTGAAGGTGCTCAACAAGCAGGACCTGGCCGACCCCGCGCGCACCGAGGCCTGGCTGGCGCACTACAACGCGCTGCCCGACACCCGCGCCATCGCGCTCGATGCCAGCCTGACCATGCCCGCGCAGCGCATCGTGCGCGCCTGCCACGAGCTGTCGCCCAACCGCGGCGGCATGGCCAAGCCGATGCGCGTGCTGATCTGCGGCATCCCCAATGTGGGCAAGTCGACCCTCATCAACACGCTCACCGGCGGGCGCAAGGCCAAGACCGGCGACGAGGCCGGCATCACCAAGCTGGAGCAGCGCATCACGCTGGCCGACGACTTCTACCTGTGGGACACGCCCGGCATGCTGTGGCCGCGCATCATCGTGCCCAAGAGCGGCTACAACCTCGCGGCCAGCGGCGCGGTGGGGCGCAACGCTTTCGATGAAGAAGAAGTGGCGCTGGAGCTGCTCGACTACCTCAAGGCGAACTACGCCGAGGGCATCGTCGCGCGCTTCAAGCTCGTCGAGCTCGACGCCGCCACCCTGGGCGGCATGAAGGACGAAGACGTCCTCGACACCATCGGCCGCAAGCGCGGGGCGCTGCTGGGCAAGGGCAAGGTCAACCTGCAGAAGGCAGCCGAGATCGTGATGCACGAGTTCCGCGCCGGCAACCTGGGGCGCATCACGCTCGAGACGCCCGAGGAGTTCGCGCAGTGGCTGGCCGCCGGCCAGCGCGCCGACGCCGAGCGCGCCGCGAAGAAGGCGGCGCGCGGCAAGAAGGGCAAGGCCAAGCCCGAGGCGCCCGACGCAGACAGCGGCCCGACGGCCGACGCGTGAAGGTCTTGCGCGCGCCGCGCTGAAGGCCGCGCGGGCCGCCCCTATCATCGAGAGATGCAACGTCTCACGCGCCAGCGCAACGCCGTTTTCTCCGCCTTCAGCGACGCCGGCCGCGTGCTGACCGCCCCCGAAATCCTCGAACACGCACGGGCCATCGTGCCCGAGATCAGCCTGTCGACGGTGTACCGCCAGGTCTCGCTGCTGCTGGCCGACGGCGAGATCGCCAAGGTCGAGCTGCCGGGCGAACCGGCGCGCTACGAAGTGGCCTGCAAGGCCGACCCGCACGACCACCATTCGCACGGCGCAGGCGAGGGTGGGGATGCAGGGCACCACCACCATCACTACTTCCATTGTTCGCACTGCGGCCAGGTGTTCCTGCTGCACGCATGCCCGGGGCCGATGCACGACCTGGCCCCCAAGGGCTTCCAGGTGACGCACCACGAGGTCACGCTGCATGGCCTGTGCGCCGCCTGTGTCGGGGCCGGCGCGAAAGCGCCGAAGGCGCATCCGCCGCACTGACGACGGCGAAGCCCCGGATGCAGGGGAAAGGTCAACAAAGTTATTGAGAATGAATTCGCAATAACGTATATTCGCGTGTCCGAACGAACTCCCCGGCCACGCACATGCAAGTCCTGTCCTCGCTCAAGGAAGCCAAGAAGCGTCACCGCGATTGCCAGGTGGTGACGCGGCGCGGCCGCACCTACGTCATCTGCAAGTCCAACCCGCGTTTCAAGGCGCGGCAAGGCGGCGCAAAGAACAAGAACAAGCGCTGACGCGCGGCGGCACCGCTGCCGCCTTCATTCCCCCTCGATGACCGCATCGGCGTGCCCACGCCGGGGCGTGCCTGCGCGCGTCTTTCCTTTCCTTCTTCCTTCCATCGGAATCCCTCCGCCATGCTCCGAGCCTCCGGCCTCACCAAACGCTACGGCGCGCACACCGCGCTCGACCGCCTCGACCTCGACATCCGCGGCGGCGACATCTACTGCCTGCTGGGTGCCAACGGCGCGGGCAAGACGACGACCATCAACCTGTTCCTGAACTTCATCGCGCCGACCGACGGCACGGTGCAGATCAACGGCACCGACGTCACGCGCCACCCGGTCGCGACCAAGCAGGACGTGGCGTACATCCCCGAGCAGGTCACGCTGTACGGCACGCTCTCGGGCCTGGAAAACCTGCGCTTCTTCGCCGGCCTGGCGCTGGGCCACGAGCTGCCGCGCGAACGCCTGCTCGCGCTGATGACCGAGGTGGGGCTCGACCACGCGGCCGCCGACAAGCGCGTCAGCATGTATTCGAAGGGCATGCGCCAGAAGGTGTGGATCGCGGTGGCGCTGGCCAAAGAGGCCAAGGCGCTGCTGCTCGACGAGCCCACCTCGGGGCTCGACCCGCATGCCGCCGCCGAGTTCTCCGACCTGCTGCGGCGCGCGGCCGACCGCGGCGTGGCCGTGCTCACCACCACGCACGACCTGTTCCACGCGCAGCAGACCGCCACGCGCGTCGGAATCATGAAGCGCGGCCGGCTGGTCGAAAGCCTCGATGGCGCGCAGATCGGCCAGACCGACCTGCAGTCCCTCTACCTGCAACACATGAGGGCCTGACCCGATGACGATGCGCTGGATCGCCCGACGCGAATTCACCGAACGCCTGCGCGACGGCCGCCTGTACTGGGCCGGCGGGCTCGTGGCCGTGCTGCTCTTCACCGCGCTGGCCGTCGGCTGGGCGCACCAGCGCGGCGCGCATGCCGAGCAGGTGGCCGCGCAGGCCATGGACTACCGCGACTGGCTGCACCAGGACAAGCGCCACCCGCACGACGCCGCGCACCAGGGCATGCACGCCTTCAAGCCCGAGCCGCCGCTGTCGATGGTCGATGCGGGCATCAACCCCTACATCGGCAGCACCGTGTGGCTGCAGGCGCACCGCCAGAGCGAGGTCAAGTTCAATGCCGCGCAGGACGCGACCGGCCTGCAGCGTTTCGGCAACCTCTCGGTCGGCTGGATCTTGCAGGTGCTCGGCCCGCTGCTGGTGATCGTGCTGGGCTTCAACGCCTTCGCGGGCGAGCGCGAGCAGGGCATCCTGCGCCAGACGCTGAGCCTGGGCGTGGCGCCGCTGCGCCTGCTGGCCGGCAAGGCGCTCGCGCTGTCGGCGCTGCTCGCGGTGCTGCTGGTGCCGGCGGCACTGGTCGCGGCTGTGGCCGTGGCGGTGGGCGCGGAGCCGGGCGGGCGCGTCGATGCGCTGCTGCGGCTGGGCGCGTGGTCGCTGGGCTACGCGGTCTACCTCGGCATCTTCGTGTGCCTCGTGCTGGGTGTGTCGGCGCTGTCGTCGACCTCGCGCATGGCGATCACCGTGCTGCTCGCGCTGTGGATCGGGCAGGCCGTGATGGCGCCGCGCGTGCTGTCCGAGCTTTCGCGCACCTGGTATCCGAGCCCGACGCGGCTCGAATTCAACAAAGCGCTGGGCGCGGAACTCAAGGCCGTGTCGAACCAGGTCTGGCAGCAGAACTTCGGCACCACCGAGCGCTGGGGGCGCGACGTGCCGCTGAGCAAGTGGGGCATTGCGCTGCGCCTGGACGACCAGGCCTCGTACCCCGTGTACGACCGCCACTACGGCCGCCTGTGGGACACCTGGGAACAGCAGCAGAAAGTGCAGGAGTGGGGCGGCCTGCTGCTGCCGCTGCTCGCGGTGCGCAGCTTCTCGATGGGCATGGCGGGCACCGACTTCTCGCACCACCGCCGCTTCACCACGGCGGCCGAGCTGCACCGCCGCCACATCCAGGACCTGATGAGCAAGGACCTCGTGGCGCATGCCGATCCGCTCGGCGACCGCCACTTCTCCTACCAGGCCACGCCTGAGCTCTGGGCCACCGTGCCGCCCTTCGACTACCACCCGCCGGGGGCCGGGTGGGCGCTGCGGCACCAGGCGCGCAGCTTCCTCGTGCTGTGCGCCGGCCTGCTGCTCGCGGCGGCGTTCGCGGCCTTCGCCACCTTGCGCCAGCGCGCGCTCTGAGAGGGGATGCCAACCATGTCCATCCATCCTCCCCAAGGCCGCCGCCTGCTGGCCGTGATGCGCCAGGAAGTTCGTTTGATGCTCGCCGAGCGCGGCCTCTGGGTCGTCGGCGCGCTGTTCCTCTTGCTCGTGGCCTATGCGCTGGGCAACGGCCTGCTGCAGACCGCCCAGCGCGACCGCGCGCAGGCCGCGGTGGCACAGGCCGACCGCGACACCCGCACCGCGCAGCGCACCTTGCTCGAAGCCATCCTGACCGGCACCGCGCAGCCCACGCCCTTCGAGAATCCGGCTGATCCTTCGCGCATGGCCAGCGGCTACGGCGGCCAGCACGTGCTGCTGCCGACCGCGCCGCTGGGCCCGGTCGCGCTGGGGCAGAGCGACCTGTTCCCGAGCCAGTACCAGGTCACGAACCAGAGCCGCGTGGTGTTCATGAACCCCAGCGACATCGAGAACCCCTGGCACCTGCTGAGCGGGCATTTCGACCTGGCCTTCGTCATCGTCTACCTGCTGCCGCTGCTCATCTTCGCGCTCAGCTACAACCTGCTGTCGGCCGAGCGCGAGAACGGCACCCTGCGCCTGCTGCTGTCGCAACCGCTGCGCTTGCGCACGCTGCTCGCGGGCAAGCTCACGGTGCGCGCCGCAGTGTTGCTGGGCCCCGCCGTGCTGCTGCCGGTGGCCGTGCTGTGGATCGCGCGCCATGCGGGGCTCACGGCGGGCGGCGCGGGCAGCGCCACGCTGTGGTGGGCGCTGCTGGTGGGCGCCTATGCGCTGTTCTGGTTCGCGCTGGTGGTGGCGGTGAACGCCTTCGGCGCCTCGTCGGCGACGAACGCGATGGTGCTGGTCATCGCCTGGGTGCTGCTGGTGCTGGTGGCGCCGGTGCTGCTCAACCTGGCCGTCACGCAGGCTAGCCCCGCGCCCTCGCGCACCGAACTGGCCACGCGCCAGCGCGTGGTCACGGCCGAGGCGATGAAGCGCTACCAGGACCTGCTGGGCACCGAGTACCAGCACGTGGGGCAGGGCGCGATCCTCGTGCCGCGCGACGGCAAGATCGAGATCGCCGGCCGCTCGCTGGCCAACTACCGCATCCAGCGCGAGGTCGACGAAGCGATCCGACCCGCGCTCGCGCGCTTCGACGCGCAGCAGGCGGCACAGCAGGCGCTGGTGGGCCGCTTCGGCGCCGTGTCGCCGGCGGCCGTGGCCTACGAAGGCATGACTGCGCTGGCCGGCAACGGCGCGCGCCGCCATGCGCGCTTCGACGCGCAGACCGTGGCGCACCACGAGGCCTGGAAGGCCTTCTTCTTCCCGCGCATCGACGCGCGCGATGCGCTCGCCCCGGCCGACTTCGACCGCATGCCCACCTTCGCCTGGCACGAGGAGCCCGCCGACCTCGTGCGCGGGCAGGCCGCGCTGGCCGTGCTGCAACTGCTGGTGCCGAGCCTGCTGCTGTTCGGCCTCGCGGCCTGGCGGCTGCGGCGCTTCTCGGTGGCCTGACGCTTTCTTCATTTCTTCCACGCACCGCTCCATGACCCCGTTCACCCGCACCACCGTCGCGCTGGCCGCCTTCACCGCCTTGCAAGTCGCCTCTGCACAAGACAGCCGCAACAACGCCGAACTCGGCACCGTCACCATCGAAGGCAGCCGAGACGCGAACAGCCTGCACCTCGACGAGTCGAGCGGCTCGGCTTCGCGCCTGGGCCTGTCGGTGCGCGAGACGCCGGCCTCGGTCGAGATCCTGTCGCAGGACGCGATCCAGCAACGCGGCGCGCGCACCTTCAGCGAGGCGTTGCGCGGCATGGCGGGCCTCTCGGGCGGCGGCCCCCCGTCGTCGCCGACCACGCTGTCGCTGCGCGGCTTCACCAGCCTCATGTACCTGTACGACGGCGTGCGCAGCTCGGGCGCGGGCGTCACCAACCGCGTGCAGGACACCTGGAACTACGAGCGCATCGAAGTGCTCAAGGGCCCGGCCTCGGTGCTCGACGGCGAGGGCGCCATCGGCGGCATCGTCAACTTCGTGACCAAGCGGCCCGACCGCAGCAACCCGCACAAGGAGGCGCTGCTCTCGTACGGCAGCTACGGTTCCACGCGCGCGGCCTTCGGCTTCGGCGGCGCGCTGGGCGAGGCCAGCGCCTACCGGCTCGACTACAGCCGCAACGACACAAAGGTGGGCACCATCGACCGCAACGGCGAGCGCATCGACCACTTCACGAGCGGCCTCTTGGTGGACCTGGGCGGCTCGGTGAAGCTCGACCTGTCGTTCGACTACCTGCGCGACGACAACGACGCCTACTGGGGCACACCGCTCGTGCCGCGCAGCTTCGCCACGCAGCCGACGAACGTCGTCAGCACGCCCGACGGCCGCGTGATCGACCGACGCATGGCGCGCACCAACTACAACGTGCGCGACGACGAGAATTCGTCGGAAACCTACTGGCTGCGCGCGCGCCTCACGGGGCAACTGGACAGCGGCTGGTCGTGGCGCAACGAGTTCTCGGCCAACCAGTCCAAGCGCATGTTCCGCAACTCCGAAAGCGCCACCTTCGTGCCGCCCGCCAGCATCGCGCGGGACCAGACGCTCATCACGCACGACCAGGACTTCTGGCTCGACCGCTTCGACGCCACGCACAAGGGAAAGATCGCCGGCCTGGACAACCGCTTCGTCGTCGGCGGCGAATACAGCGAGACGCGCTTCGGCAGCCAGCGCCGCTTCTCGAACAGCAGCCCCGCCACCGCCGCGCAACTGCGCGTGCCCGTGTTCGACCCGTACACCGGCTACTTCGACGACAACCCCGCGCTGACCACCGGTGCGGGCAACCGCGCCGACACCTTCTCGCGCGTGAAAGTCGCCTCGGTCTTCGTGGAAGACGCGTTCAAGCCGATGCGCGACCTCACGCTGGTCGGCGGCCTGCGCCACGACCGCACCGAGGTCGACCGC
Source organism: Variovorax sp. GW821-FHT09D04 (assembly GCF_059416405.1). Taxonomy (NCBI): domain Bacteria; kingdom Pseudomonadati; phylum Pseudomonadota; class Betaproteobacteria; order Burkholderiales; family Comamonadaceae; genus Variovorax; species Variovorax sp. GW821-FHT09D04. Next base: position 21,316 of record NZ_JBWKPA010000001.1, on the reverse strand, counting down.
CGCATCTGGGACCTCAACGCGGGCAGCGTCACGCGCTTCGGCGCGAGCTACCGCGCCACCTCGGGGCGCCTCGGCGCGGTGTACGACCTGTCGCCGCAGTCGAGCCTGTATGCGCAGTACACCAACGCGACGCTGCCGGTGGGTTCGCTCTTCCTGCTGTCGGCGTCGAACGCCGCGTTCCCGATGTCGCGCGGCAAGCAGGCCGAGGTGGGCTTCAAGCAGAGCCTGCCCGCAGCGAACCTGGAGTGGACCGCGGCGCTGTACAAGATCGAGCTCGACAACGTGCTTTCGCGCGACCCGAACAACGCCGCCACCACCGTGAACAACGGCCGGCAGTCGTCACGCGGCCTCGAGCTGTCGGCCGTGTGGAAGCCCACGCGCGAATGGACGCTGGCGGGCAACCTCGCGGCGCTCGATGCGCGCTTCGACACGCTGGTCGAAGCCGGCAACGTCTCGCGCGTGGGCAAGACCCCGCCGAACGTGCCCGAGCGCATGGCCAACGTCTTTGCCACCTACAGGCCCGACGGTTCCAAGTTCGAGTACTTCGCATCGCTGAACCACACGGGGCCGATGTACACCGACAACGCCAACCAGATCCGCATCAACGGCTTCACGACGGTCGATGCGGCCGTGAGCTACCGCCTGAAGAATGCGCTGCTGAGCTTTCGCGTGCGCAACCTGACGGACCGGCTCTATGCGACATGGACCGGCCGCGCCGCGAGCCAGGTGCTGCTGGCGCCGCGGCGGACCTTCGAGGTGTCGGCGAAGTTCGACTTCTGAGCCCTGTGCGCTGGGGAGAACCAGCAGCGTGCCCCGTGCGCAGGACACTGGGTGCTTCCCGCAGCGAAATCAAGGAGGAGGGCGAAGCCCGGGGGACATTCGCGGAGGGAAGTACCCGGTGGCCTGCGCACTCGCCCTGAACAAACCCAGCCTCAGCGCATCTGCAACCGCGCATCCTTCGGATACCCGATCGTGTAGTCCGCCGACACGCGCGCCGTCTGCCCCGCGTCCAGGTCGAAGCGCCACATCGCCAACCCCGGCTGCTTGTTCCACGCTTGATCAGCGGGCTGCGGCGCAAAGCGCGTGGTCACGCGCACCTGCTCGTCGACCGACACCGGCGCGGCCTCCAGCACCTGCACCGCGATGGGCGTGCGGTGGCGGTTCTCGACCACGTAGGCGCGCTGCACCTGGCGCTCGGCACGCGAACCCGCGAAGCCGCCCGAGCCCTGGTTGTCGCGCTCGGGCTCGACCTGCACGCGCACCAGCTCGTCGCGGCCGAACGAGAGCGTGAGCTTCGCGTCGCTCGGCGCGTTCCAGCGGCCCTGGCCGACGAAGTTGCCGTCGCGGTACAGCTGCATCGGGCCGGCCGGCCACACGCCCGTGGGCTGCGCCATCTCGGCGACCAGGAAGGCGCTCGGGTCCGCGCGCGGGCTGGTGCGTGCGGCGAGCTGCGCCGTGTCCTCGTGCTGGCCCAGCGCCAGGGTCACGCGCTGGCCGTTGGAGGGCACGTCGATGCTCTGCGGCACGGCGAACTCGGTGGCGAAGCTGTCGTCGAACACGCTCACGTCGAACAGCGGCTCGCGCACGCGCTCCATGGCCATCTTGCGGTCGGCGGCAATGGGCGAGGGGGCGGCGGCCATCGGCGCGGCCATGTAGGCCGCCTCGGCATTCGCGCGCGGCGGCGGTTCGATGCCGATGCGCCACGCGCTCGGCGTGCGCCCCGTGGTCTCGCGGCGCGGCTGGCCGGTGGACAGCACCAGCTTCACGCCGCGCCAATCCTCGCCCGTGGCCTGCGCCACCAGCGCCTGGCGCTCGATGCGCACCTTGCGCGTCGTGGTGTCGAGCAGCGCGCGGTAGCTGGGCGTCCAGCCGGGGCCGTTGACCTGGTAGCTGAGCTTCACGTCGGCGTCGGCACTGGCGGCCAGTGTGACGGTGACGGCCGTCACCTGCGCGCCCTGGCCCTGCGTGCGGCCGCGCTCGGCCAGCAGCGGCTTGAGCTGGCGGTCGAGGTCGGTCTGCTGGCGCTGGATCTGGTGCTGCTTGAGCAGCGCGTCCTGGCCCGAACGGCGCATGGCGTCGGTCATGGCCGCGAGGTTGCGCGCGTCCATCGGCGCCCGCGCGCCGGGGCCCGACTCGCCGCCCGACAGCCCCTTGAGATACCCCGTGACCATGCCCAGCGCATCGGTCTCGGCCTGCAACGCGGCCTTGCGGTCTTCGAGTTCGCGGATGCGGCCGTCGAGCGCGCTGGTGGCGCAGTTGGCGGAGAGCTCGCGCGCCTCGCTGAGCACCGAGGTCTCGCCCACGCGCACCGCCGCGCCGGCCGACACCTGCAGGCTCTGCACGTCGAGCCCGGCCGGCAGGCAGGCGAAGGTGACCGATCGGCTGCCCGCCGCGACGCGCGCCACGCGCTCCACCGTGGCGCTGCCGGGGTAGACCTTGACCTGGGTGATGCGCGAGGCATCGGCCTGCAGCTGCGCATGGGCGCCGGCGCCCGCGGCCAGCCAGAGGGCCGCGACGGCGGTGGCACGCAGGAGGGGACGGGCGGAGAACGGTGTGTACATGGAAAGCCTTCCGGAAGAAAGTCGGTGACGAATCTCCGCTTCTACGGACGGGGCGGGCGAACGGGGTTAAGGCGTCGCGAAGTTTTTTCATGACGCCGGTGTGACGCGGGCGCACTGCTGTCGCGCAGGCATCTGCCGGCGGCGAACCGGTCACCCAAGAGACGGTGCGCGGCGGTTCCACTTCCTAGAGTGGGTCTCGCCTTCCATCCACTCCCCTGAAAGGACACCCTCCATGCTCGACACGATCCAGGCCATCAACCGTTCGGCCGCCTTCAACCGCTGGGCCGGCTTCGACGTCACACAGGCCGCCGACGGGCAGGCCGAACTGCGCATGAAATGGCGCGAGGAAGACATGGGCCAGTACACCGGCTTCCTGCACGCGGGCATGATCGCCGCGCTGCTCGACACCGTGAGCGGCTTCGCGGCCGCCACCGTGGCGGGCCGCGTGCTGGCTTCGCACTTCTCCATCAACTGCATCTCGCCCGCCATCGGCGAGGCCTTCGTGGCGCGCGGGCGCGTGGTGAAGGCGGGGCGCAAGCAGGTGTTCGTCGGGGCCGAGCTGTTCGCGCAGCCTGAAGGCCAGGGCGAAGACAAGCTCAAGCTCGTGGCGACGGCGAACGCCATCCTGGTGCCGGTGGACGAGGCGTCGACGACGCCGAAGCCGAAGCAGGCGGCGTAAGCACCACGGCAGGCTCGGCCCCGGGCTTGCGCTTCAGCCCGAACAGCGGGCGCAGCCAGCCGATGCGGCGGATCAGCCCGTCGGTCAGCAGCCAGCAGCCGGCGATCGTCACGACGACCAGCGCCACGGGCTCCCACACCGGGCCCAGCGCCAGCGGCACCAGCAGCGCCACCCCGGCGACGATCAGTGTCTGGTGCAGCATGTACCAGGGGTAGACCGACTCGTTGGCCCAGCGCAGCCACGGCCAGGGGCGGTTCAGGTGGCGGTGGCCATGGCCCAGGATCGTGGCGACCGCGAGCCATAGGTAGGCCGTGCGCAGCACGTCCATCAACAGGCCCTTGGGCGCAACGACGGCCCCGACGCGCAGCGCGATGAACGCGCCGATCGCCGCCACCGCCAGCAGCAGCGACACGCGGCGCAGCCGTTCGAGCTCGCGCCAGATGCCGGTGTCCACGCCCATCCAGTAGCCGTAGAGGAAGACGGTGAAGTAGATGCTGTGCAGGTGGAAGTCCCACACCAGGTTGTGCGTGGCCGGAAAGTGCCGCGCCAGCAGCACCGTCCACGCCAGCAGCGGCAGCGCCGGCAGCAGGAGCAGCTGCCAGCCACGCAGCCCGTTGAAGCGCCGCCGCACCCACTGGCCGGCCGCCGAGCGCCACAGCGGCAGCGTCAGCGCGACCAGCGCCGTGTAGAGGAACAGGTAGGGCAGATACCAGAGGTGGTTCCAGGTGATGCCGAACTCCGCCCCCGCGAACGCGCCCTTGGGCCACGGCGCGCCCATCGACAAGTAGCGCAGCAGGAAGGTGCCGAAGCCCGGCGCCACCAGCCCGCGCGCCACGCCTTCGGCATAGGCCTGGTAGGGCACGACCACCGCCATGCCGAAGGCCAGCGGCAGCATCAGCCGCAGCCCCCGGCTGCGCAGCAGGCCCCAGGTGCCCTGGCCCCGGCTCAGGAAGCCGAGCGACACGCCCGAGATCAGGAACACCAGGTCCATGCGCCACAGGTTCAGCACCCGCATCGGCCACGGCAGCCACTCGGCCGCGTGCGGGCTCTTCAGGTGCCAGGGCCAGTCGGCCACGTAGTACATGCCCACGTGGTAGAGGATGACGAGCAGGAAGGCGAGGGCGCGCAGGGCGTCGATGTCGTGGCGGCGCTGCGGTGTGGGAACGGAATCGGAGGGCATGGCGGGCTCCTGGAACGAGGAAACGGCGGCCATCGTGGCCCCCGCGCCCGCCTCCGGGGCCATCGCCGGGACGGATCGGCCCGGATTTGTGACGAACGGTGGCCCTCAGGGACGAAATCCGGCCCCCGGTTCGCGAGAATCCCCGCATGAGCGAGCCGCGCAAGAACCTGTACGAGCGCTACGAACCGATCCGGCGGTACGTCGAAGTCGGCTTCTGGATCGTGCTGATGACGGTGCATGCCGCGATCAGCACCGTGGTCGCGCTCATCGACGCCCGCAGCCGCGCCGTGCCGCGCGCGCACTGGGAGGTCATTACCTGGGAGGTGTCGAGCCACATCGCGCTGCTGGCGCTGGTGCCGGTGCTGGTGGCCGTGGAGCGCCGGCTGTCGCCGCTGGCGCGCGACCACTGGGTGCGTTTTCTCGCCGGGCATCTGGTGGCCAGCGTGCTCCTGAGCCTGGCGCACGTCGCGGCGATGTTCGGGCTGCGCGCCGCGGTGTATGCGGCCGCCGGCGAGCCCTACGACTTCGCCGGCGCCATGGGGCGATGGGGCTACGAGTACCTGAAGGACGTGCGCGTCTACGCCACGATGGTCTTCGGCGTGTGGGCCTACCGGCTCTTCATGCTGCGGCTGCAGGGCGAGGCGCGCGTGCTCGATCCGCCAGAAGAGGGCGTGGCGCCGGTGCCCGAGGCGCTGGCGGAACCGGAGGGTTTCGAACCCTCCGTGCAGGACGTGCCCGCGCCGGCAGCACCGCCGCCGCCGGCCCGCCCCGAACGCTTTCTCGTGCGCAAGCTGCGCCGCGAATTCCTCATCGCCGCCACCGACATCGACTGGCTGCAGGCGGAGGGCAACTACGTCGGCCTGCACGTCAACGGCCACGACTACCTGCTGCGCGCCACGCTCACCGACTTCCTGACCCAGCTCGACCCCGCCACCTTCGTGCGCGTGCACCGCAGCCACGCGGTGAACCTGGGCCGCATCAAGGAGATCGAGCCGCTCGACGGCGGCGACGCCCGGCTGCACATGCACGACGGCACGAGCGTGCCCTGCAGCCGGCGGTATCGCGACGCGCTGCGCGGCGGCGCGGGCTGAGCGTTTCGGCGCGTTCCGATCCGGTGCGCGCCCTGCGAATTCGGCCCATTCCTGGGTCGTTTTGCACCATTCAAGAGCCTTCAGGCACCATTTTTGCTTTCTTGCGCCGGCGCCCCGAGCCGTTCGGGTGCGACGCACCAAATCAAACCAAAAACCTGCAAGAAGCTCTCATGGACGCACTCAAACAGGGCGCTGACGCGCTGTTCATCCTTCTCGGCGCCATCATGGTCCTGGCCATGCATGCCGGCTTTGCCTTTCTGGAACTGGGCACCGTGCGCAAGAAGAACCAGGTCAATGCGCTGGTCAAGATCCTGGTCGACTTCTCGGTGTCGACCATCGTGTACTTCCTGGTGGGCTACGGTGTGGCCTACGGCACGCATTTCTTCGTCAGCGCCACCGAACTGTCGGTAAGAAGCGGCTACGAGCTGGTGAAGTTCTTCTTCCTGCTGACCTTCGCGGCGGCCATTCCGGCCATCATCTCGGGCGGCATCGCCGAGCGCGCCAAGTTCTGGCCGCAGCTGATCGCCACCGCGGTGATCGTCGGTTTCGTCTACCCGCTGTACGAGGGCATCGCCTGGAACAAGGCCTTCGGCATCCAGGGCTGGATCGCTTCGGTCACCGGCCACGAGTTCCATGACTTCGCCGGCTCGGTCGTCGTGCACGCCGTGGGCGGCTGGCTCGCGCTGCCGGCCGTGCTGCTGCTGGGCGCTCGCCGCAACCGCTACCGCGGCGACGGCTCGCTCAGCGCGCACCCGCCGTCGAACATCCCCTTCCTGGCGCTGGGCGCGTGGGTGCTGTGCGTGGGCTGGTTCGGTTTCAACGTGATGAGCGCGCAGAGCATCGACAAGATCTCGGGCCTCGTCGCCGTCAACTCGCTGATGGCGATGGTCGGCGGCACGCTGGTGGCGCTGGCCATGGGCAAGAACGACCCCGGCTTCGTCTACAACGGCCCGCTCGCCGGCCTCGTGGCTGTGTGCGCCGGCTCCGACCTCATGCACCCGCTGGGCGCGCTCGTGACGGGCGGCGTGGCCGGCGCCATCTTCGTCTTCATGTTCACTCGCACCCAGAACAAATGGAAGATCGACGACGTGCTCGGCGTGTGGCCGCTGCACGGCCTGTGCGGCACCTGGGGCGGCATCGCGGCCGGCATCTTCGGCACCCAGGCGCTGGGCGGCATCGGCGGCGTGAACCTGTGGGCGCAGCTGATCGGCACCTTGCTCGGCGTAGTCTGGGCGCTGATCGGCGGCGCCGTGGTGTACGGCGTGCTCAAGGCGACCATGGGGCTGCGGCTGTCGCAGGAGGAGGAGTACGACGGGGCGGACCTGTCGATCCACCACATTTCGGCGACGCCGGAGCGCGAAGTGAATTGGTGAGGGCGATGCGGCTCAGGACATGAGCCGCATCCGGGGATTTGCGGCTCACGGCACGAATTTGCCAGCTGTAGCAAACTTGCCGGCGGCCTCCGATCCCACCTGTTCACCACCCCATGACCCAATCTCCCCCCGCCCTCGAAGTCCTCCCCCGCGATCTCTCCGCCTACCGCGAGGGCAACGTCGGCATCGACTACGTGCACCGCTTCGAGTCCGGCAAGCCCGGCCCGCACGTGCTGATCAACGCGCTGACGCACGGCAACGAGATCTGCGGCATGACCGCCGCCACGCACCTGCTCGACACCGGCGTGCGCCCGAAGATCGGCACGCTCACCGTCAGCTTTGCCAACGTGGCGGCCTACGAGTCCTTCAACGAGGCGCTGCCGTTCGACAGCCGCCAGCTGGTGCACAACCTCAACCGCGTGTGGTCGCCCGAATGGCTCGACGGCAGCGAGGACAGCCCCGAGCTGCGCCGCGCCCGCGAGTTGCGCCCGGTGGTGAGCGCGGCCGACCACATCCTCGACATCCATTCCACGAGCCAGCCCGTGATCCCGTTCTGGGTGTACCCGGCCTTCGACCGCAACGCCGAGGCCGCCATGGCCATCGGCCGCCCGTCGGTGCACCTGGTGATGCCCGACGGCCTGGGCTCGGGCACGCCGCTGATCCAGCACGGCCAGCATGGCCGGGCCGACGGCAAGGGCGTGGCGCTGGTGGCCGAGTGCGGCCAGCATTTCCTGCGCTCGGCCTCCGAGCTGGCCACCGCCATCTCGCTCGACTTCCTGGCGCACTTCGGCCTCATCGACAAGGACCCGGCCGTGCCCGCGCCCGGCGAGCAGCGTCGCTTCGAGCTGCTCCAGACGCACGTGATCAAGTCGGAAGACTTCGCCTTCGTGCGCCCGCTGATCGGCTTCGAGACCTTTGCCAAGGGCGAGCTGATCGCCACCAACGGCCCCGACGAAATCCGCGCGCCGTGCGACGACTGCACGATCTTCATGCCCGCGCAGCGCACGATCGTGGGGCGCGAGGCGGTGTACCTGACCAGGCCGCTCTGAGGGCGGCGTCCTTCAGTTCAGCAGATCAGCAGGTGCCGCGGTTTGTCCGCGGTGCTGTAGTCGGCATGCCAGTAGTGCGGGTCGTCGCAGAGGCTGAACGCGGCCTGCTTGCCGGCGTGCCGGTCCGTGAAGTGTCTTTGGAGCGTGACGTGCACCGAGCCCTCGTCGGGCCAGTCGACGCCGACATCGACGACGCGGTTGCCCGCGGCGACCTCGGCGGCGACGATCCGCTGCAGGGCGGGGTGCAAGAGGGTGTTGAGGCGAGCGAGGGCTTCGCGGCGTTCGTTGGGGGCGAACGAGGAGGCGAGGCAGGCTTCGGTGAAGAGGGTCGGCGCTTTGTCACGCATGACGGCGTTCCGGCTGGGTGCCTCAACCCGCAACGAACAACGCCGGGTCCACCATCGTCCGGTTCAGCATCACCCCCCAATGCAGGTGCGGCCCGGTCACCCGTCCCGTCGCGCCCACCGCGGCCAACGGGTCTCCGATCTTGAGCACGTCGCCCACCTTCACGTCCCAACGGCTCAGGTGGCAGTACATCGTCAGCAGGCCGCCGCCGTGGTCGACCCAGACGGTGCCGCCGTTGAAGAAGTAGTCGCCGGTGTCGATCACCTTGCCGGCCAGCGGCGCGCGCACGGGCGTGCCGGTGCCGGCTGCGATGTCCATGCCGCTGTGCGGATTGCGCGACTGGCCGTTGAACACCCGGCGCAGGCCGAACGAGCTGGAGCGGCGGCCCGGCACGGGCACGCGCATCTGCAGCGCGGCGTCGGGGCGCAGGTCGGAGAGCGTGGCCATCACGCCGGTCAGGTGGTCGCGTTCCTTGGTGTAGCGCGCCTCGTCTTCCGGCGACAGGTCGACCGTGCGCGGCGCCACCGTCAGGCGTTGTTCGCGGTACTGCTTCGGGGCGACGGTGTAGGCGATCTGGCGCTCGGGCTTGTTGCCCTCGGCGCGCACGCTGATGCTGGCTTCGCCGGGTGGGGTGGCAAGCGGAATGCCGACCAGCGCGGTCCATTCGATCGGATCGCCGAGCACCAGCAGCGGCACGTCACCGGCGAAAGCCTTGGGGCGCGTGGCGGCGGGGCCGAGCGACAGGCGGGCGACGCCGCCCGGCACCAGCAAGGCGCGCGGCCAGACATCAGGCGCCTGCGGCTTGTTGTTTTTCTTGGCCGGGGCCGGGGCCGCGGCACCGGCAGGCAGCGCCAGCAGACCGAGGGCGCCGAGCACGGCGCTGCGGCGGTTCAATGCAGCAGAAGAGAGATCGGAGAGAGGAAGGTTCATGTGCATGGACAGGATTCGAATGAAGAGTTGGTGGTGCGGCGGCTCAGCCGCCGCTCTGTTCCCGCCAGGTTCCGGGCGCGAGCCCGTCGAGCGTGTAAGGCCCGATGGCGGCGCGGATGAGGCGCAGCGTCGGCAGCCCGACGGCCGCCGTCATGCGCCGCACCTGGCGGTTGCGGCCTTCGCTGATCGCCAGCTCCAGCCACGCGGTGGGAATGAGCTTGCGCTCGCGGATGGGGGGCTCGCGGTGCCACACGGCGGGCGGCGGGTCGAGCCGGCGCGCCCGTGCGGGGCGCGTGGGGCCGTCGTTGAGCTGCACGCCGTTGCGCAGCGCCGCCAGCGCTTCGTCGGTCGGCACGCCCTCGACCTGCACCCAGTAGGTCTTCTCCATCTTGAAGCGCGGATCGGCGATGCGCGCCTGGAGCTTGCCGTCGTCGGTGAGCAGCAGCAGGCCTTCGCTGTCGGCATCGAGCCGGCCGGCGACGTAGACACCGGGGAGGTCGATGAAGTCCTTCAGCCCGCGCCAACGGCCCTCGGGCGTGAACTGGCTGAGGACGCCGTAGGGTTTGTTGAAGCGGATCAGGCGAGAAGAAGGGCTCGTAGCGTTCATGAACCGACAGGATAGCCGGGGTCTGTCGACGCTCGGCGCAAGAAAAAAGCCGGAGCCATGACGGCCCCGGCTTTGCGGGAGAACGCGACCAGCGGGCTTACTTGGCCCAGCTGTCCCGCATCCCCGCCGCGCGGTTGAACACCACCTGTCCGCCGGCACCGCCGCCCTTCGTGTCGCGCACGAAGTAGCCATGCCGTTCGAACTGGATGCCCACGCCGGGCTCGGCCTTCGCCAGCGACGGCTCGACGAAGGCCGTGCACACCTCCAGGCTGTGCTTGTTCAGCTCGTCCAGCAGCTCGCCGCCGCCGGGGTTGGCTTCGGCGAACAGGCGCTCGTACAACCGCACCTCGGCCTGCACGGCATCGGCCGCGGCCACCCAGGTGATGTTGCCCTTGACCTTGATCGCGTCCGCGCCGGGCGTGCCGCTCTTGGTGTCGGGCACCAGCGTGGCCTGCACTTCGAGGAGCTTGCCGTCGGCGTCGCGCGTGGCGCCGGTGCATTCGATGACGTGGCCGTACTTCAGGCGGACCTTGTTGCCGGGGAACAGGCGGAAGAAGCCCTTGGGCTGCACGTCTTCGTAGTCGGTGCGCTCGATCCAGACTTCGCGGCCGAGCTTGAACTCGCGCTTGCCCATTTCGGGGTGGTGCGGGTGCACGGGCGCGGAGCAGTCGTCCAGCGCATCGTCGCTGCCCATCAGCTCACCCCAGTTGGTGATGACGAGCTTCACCGGGTCGAGCACGGCCATGGCGCGCGGCGCGACGGGGTCGAGGGTGTCGCGCAGCGCGGCCTCGAGGCTGGCGTACTCGATCCAGCCGCCCGACTTGGTGGTGCCGCTGCGTTCGCAGAACAGCTGCAGCGCGGCGGGCGTGTAGCCGCGGCGGCGCAGGCCGGCGATGGTGGGCATGCGCGGGTCGTCCCAGCCGTCGACGTGTTTCTCTTCGACCAGTTGGCGCAGCTTGCGCTTGCTGGTCATCACGTGGGTCACGTTCAGGCGGGCGAATTCGTACTGGCGGGGGTGCGGGCTGGCGACCAAGCCGCCTTCGGCCAGGCGGTCGAGCAGCCAGTCGTAGAAGGGGCGCTGGTCTTCGAACTCGAGCGTGCAGATGGAGTGGGTGATCTGCTCCAGCGCGTCTTCGATGGGGTGTGCGTAGGTGTACATCGGGTAGATGCACCACTTGTCGCCCGTGTTGTGGTGGGTGGCCCGGCGGATGCGGTACAGCGCGGGGTCGCGCATGTTGATGTTGGGGCTCGCCATGTCGATCTTGGCGCGCAGGATGGCGGCGCCGTCGGCGAGCTTGCCGTCGCGCATCTCGCGAAAGCGCGCCAGGTTCTCGTCGGGCGTGCGGCTGCGGAAGCGGCTGTCGGTGCCGGGCGTGTTGAAGTCGCCGCGGTTGGCGCGCATTTCTTCGGGCGTCTGCTCGTCGACATAGGCCAGGCCGGCGCCGATCAGGTACTCGGCGGCTTCGTACATGAAGTCGAAGTAGTTGCTGGCGAAGTACTCGTGTTCCTGAATCGTGCCGGGCGCGCTGGGGCGGTCGGCCAGGTAGGTTTCGTAGCCGAGCCACTTCACGGCGTCGCGGATGGAATCGACGTACTCCTGCTCTTCCTTCTCGGGGTTGGTGTCGTCGAAGCGCAGGTGGCACACGCCGCCGTATTCCTTGGCCAGCTCGAAATTCAGCCAGATGCTCTTGGCGTGGCCGATATGCAGGTAGCCGTTGGGCTCGGGCGGGAAGCGCATGCGCACCTTGGCGGGGTCGGGCATGCCCTGGGCGTGGTGGGCGGCGTCGCCCGGGGAACCGCCCCAGGTGCGGCCTGCGTAGGCACCCTGTGCGAGGTCGTTCTCGATCACGTGGCGCAGGAAATTGCTCGGTGCAGCGGTCGTTTTGGTGCCGCTTTTGTCGGTCGGGGAGGTCATCGCGTCATTCTAGAGGGGGGCCTGTCGGGGTTACTTTTGGCAACGCTCTTCACAATGCAGCGTCCACCCGCTTTGCAATTGCAGCGTTCAATACGGACATGGGGCGCACAACGCCCCCCAACAAGGAGTCCCACATCATGAGCGTCACACGTTCTACCCTCTTCAAATGGGCCGCCGCCGGTGCGGTGGCCTTCGGTGCACTGTTTGCCGCCACCTCGGCCAGCGCCCGCGGCGACGTGAGCTGGTCGATCGGCGTCGGCGTGCCCGGCGTGGCGGTTGGCGTGGGCGGTCCCGCCTACTACCCGGCCCCGGTCTATGCGCCGCCGGCCCCGGTGTATTACGCACCGCCGCCCCCGGTCTACTACCGTCCGCCGCCGCCGGTGTACTACCGCCCGGCACCGGTCTACTACGCACCGCCGCCGGCCTATTACGGCCCGCGCTACTACGGTCGTGGTTATCACCGCGGTCATGGCCACGGACACGGCCACTGGCGCTGATTTACAACGCCATTCGTGACTGAATGAAAAAAGCCGGCCCCGAAAAGGCCGGCTTTTTGCTGCGCGTCCGCGGCGTAGATTTCACATGGCGCGAAACAGGTGGGCGTAGAGCCGGCTGACCGGGATCTTCTCGGCCCGTCCGCGCAGCGCCAGGTGCAGCTTGCCGGCCTCGTCGCGGTGCACCGCCTCGATGGCCGCGCTGCGCACCACCACCGCCCGGTGCACCTGCCAGAAGGTGTCGGCATCGAGCTGGGGCAGCAGTTGCTTGAGGGGCGTGCGGATCAGGTATTCCTGCGTGGCGGTGAGCACGCGCAGGTACTTGTCGGCGGCTTCGAAATACAGCACCTCGTCGATCGGCACCATGCGCACGGTGGCGCCGCCGGCATCGCTCGCGGCAATCATGCGCAGCGGCGCTGACGGTGACGACGATGCCGACGATGCCGACGATGCCGACGGGGCCCCGCCGGCGGCGCCCAGCACCTGGCGCCATTGGGCGAGCGTACGCTCCAGCACCTCGTCAGGCGGGACGGGCGGCGTCATCGACGGCGCGGCCGCCGCCAGCGCCTGCCGCAGCCGCGCCACGGTCTTGCGCAGGCGCTCGGGCTGCACGGGCTTGAGCACGTAGTCGATGGCTTCGGCCTCGAAGGCGCGCGCGGCGTATTCGTCGTAGGCGGTCACGAACACCAGCTGCGGCATCGGCGCTTCGTCGGTGGGCCAGCTGTCGGCCAGTTCGGCGGCGGCGCCCAGGCCGTCCAGGCCGGGCATGCGGATGTCGAAGAACAGCACCTGCGGCAGCAGCCGCAGCGCCTCGCGCACGGCGCTGCGGCCGTCGCGGGCGGTGGCGACCACGCGCAACTCAGGCCAGGCGGCGGCCAGTTCGGCCTGCAGGGCCTGGGCCAGCAGGGGTTCGTCTTCGGCAATGAGGGCGGTGAGGGGCATCGTCTTGTTGTTGTCGTGGGGCCTGTTCAGGCGGGCAGGGGAAGGTTCAGGGTGACGCGCGTCCCGCCGCCCGTGGGCGCGGGGGCCAGACTCAGGCGGCCTTGCTCGCCGTACACGGTGGCCAGCCGCTCGCGAACCTGTTCGAGCCCGAAGCCGCTGCCTTCCGAGGCCTGCGGCCGGGTCGCGTCGAGCCCGACGCCGGTGTCGCTCACCTCGATGACCAGTTCGCCCGCCTCGCGGCGCGCGCGCACGGCGATCTCGCCGCCTTCGACCTGGGGCTCGAGGCCGTGGCGGATGCTGTTCTCGACCAGCGGCTGCAGCAGCAGCGGCGGCACGGGCGTGTCGCGCAACTCGTCGGGCAGGTCGAGCGTGTAGCGCAGGCGCTCGCCCATCCGAACCGACATCAGTTCGAGGTAGTCGCCCAGCCGGTCGAACTCGGCCGACAGCGGATGCGACAGCGCGCGCGAGCCGCTGAGCGTCATGCGCAAATAACTGTTGAGCCGGTCGAGCATGGCCACGGCGCGCGGCGGGTCGACGGTGATCAGCACGCGCAGGTTGGCCAGCGTGTTGAACAGCATGTGCGGCTCGAGCTGGGTTTCGAGCAGCTTGAGGCGCGCGTCGGTGGCGTCGCGCTGGGCCAGGTCGAGCTGGCGCTGCATGTGCTTGCTGCGCCCGAGGCTGTAGAAGAAGTAGCACATGCCGATGGTGGCGGCCAGCGTGATGACGATGGTGGAGACCATCCGGTGCCTGGCGAAGCCGGTGAAGTCGAACAGCGGCCGACCGACCCAGGCGTCCCCGATGGCGCCGCCGCCGAGGAAGCCCAGCGTGACACCGAAGGCCACCAGCACGAAGCCCCAGGGCCCGTGCGGCCAGAGCACGTTCTGGTGGCCGCTGATGAACAGGCGCCCGGTGTCGATGACCAGCCAGCTGATCGTTCCGATCGACAGCGAATACACCATCTGCGAACTCCAGCTGCCCATGCCCGAGACGGTCAGCGCCGCGGCGATGACGCAGCAGAAGGCGGCCGTGATCAGGCCGTGCCGCAGGATGTCTCGCAGGTTCTCGGCGCGAAAGCGCGACGGGCGTGGCGTGTCGTCCGCCGTGGCCGTCACCGGCGGTCCCCGCCACCTAGCGCGCGGCGCTCACGTTCCAGCAGCTGGTTGTACAGGCCGCCGCCGGGCGCGATGAGCCAGACCACGGCGCCATGGATCAGCAGGCCCAGCCCCCAGCCCATGAGCGGGTACACGGCCCAGTTGTGGCCGCGCGAGGCCGCGAGCGCAACCAGCCCGACGTTGACAACCACATAGACGAAGGCATGGATGAACCAGCCCATCTTGGCGCCGGCGCGGCGGCGGGCGCGCCGCTCGATATCGGCGGACGAAGAAGAAGAGGAGGAAGAAGAGGAAGAGGACATGGGGGTCATGACAGCTCCTTGAGAGAGGCAGGTGAAAGGGGAACGAAGTCGCTGGCGGCCGATGCCGGCATCGACGGTGAAGGTGGCAGGGCCGCGCGCTGGCGCAGCTCCTCGGTGGTCTCGCCCGGCCCGTCCGGCCGCCAGCCCGGCGGCTTCACGAGGTAGCCGACGAAGGCGCGCAGCGAACGCGCCGAGCGCAGGTCGCGCCACAGGTCGCGCCATTGGCTGAACTCGATCTCGAACAGGTTGTACGAGGTGATCGGCTTCACCAGTCCGTAGCGGCAGGGCAGGTCGGCACGCTCGGGGATGTAGGTGCCGAACAGGCGGTCGAACACGATCAGCACGCCGCCGTAGTTGCCGTCCAGGTACTCCAGGTTCGAGGCGTGGTGCACGCGGTGGGCCGAGGGCGTGTTCAGCACCCATTCGAGCGGGCCGAGCTTCGGAATCCAGGTCGCGTGAATCCAGAACTGGTAGAGCAGGTTCAGCGTGAGCATCAGCAAGATGATCCGCGGCGGCATGCCCAACAGCGGCGCCAGCAGGAAGAAGGTCAGCGTGCCGGTGAGCCGGCCGGTCCAGCCGAAGCGGTAGGCGGCCGACAGGTTCAGCTGGTTCGGCGAATGGTGCACGGCATGGGTGCACCAGAACCAGCGCACGCGGTGCGCGGCGCGGTGGTACCAGTAGTAGCAGAACTCCTGGCCGACGAAGCAGGCGAGCCAGCCGGTCCAGTGGTCCATCGGCAGCGTGAAGAGCCGGTGGGCGTAGAGCCAGTCCATGGCGCCGACCCAGAAGGCCAGCGGCAGCAGCCAGCGCAGCGGGTATTCGCGCACCAGGAAGTCGAACACCGAGATGCCCGCCGCCTTCCAGTCGTAGCTGCGCCAGCCGTTGCGCCACGACAGCACCAGCGCTTCGGCCAGCGAGGCAAGCAGCACCACCGAGATGGAAATCTTGAGGATCAACACGAGCACGGTCATGGCGGTTCCTGGCGGCGAAGGGCGGGCGGGGGGCGTCGGAATCTTAGGCCGCGCGGGCGCCGCTGACCATCGCGCCCGACGCGGCGGCCAGCCGCCACAGGCGCGCGGCGCGGGCCGCGAAGACACCGCTGAAGGCGCCGTACAGCGCCGGCACGCCCAGGGCGAAGGCGGCCTGGTGGCGCAGCTCAGGGTGCATGGCCAGCGACACGCCCACCACGTACTTGGTGAAGAAGATGCCCATCATGAGCATCAGCGGCACGGCGGTGCCGGCCACCTCGAACTGGCGCGCCGCGGCGTCGTAGCGCGTGGTCGCCGGCAGCGGGCGGCGCAGCACCAGCACCATGAGCAGCAGCGCGGCCACGGCCCAGCCGAGCAGGGCGCCGGCCGACTCGCCGGACACCGACACCACGCCCCAGAACGACAGGCCGGCCATGGCGACCGGCATCACCAGCACGCGGTTCAGGCCGATGCGGTTGGCCACGAGCTGCCGGCCACCGAGCCAGGCCAGCAGGACGAACACGGCGAACACCCACTTCGGGGTGTGAAGAAGGATTTGCATCAGCATGAGAGGCTCCGTTCGGTTGGAAGAAGACAAAGGGGGCAGGAAATCGATGGAGCGGACTGTGCCGATGCCGCCCGGCCCCCGCCACGGCCATGCGACGAAATGCGGGTGGGCGGCGTGAAGTGCCGGTCGCCGGCGCGAATGGAGACCCCGGCGATGGCGGGGCGCCGCGCAAACGGAAGCTTTACCGTCGCTTTACGGCACGGAAAACTGCGGGAGTGATATTTCGCGCTGTACTCTAGGCCGCCTCCCTTCAGGCCGCCTTTTCGCACCCCTTCGCACGCACCGCCCATGGATTCCCAAACGCCCCCCGAACCCCTGCCACCCGTCGTGTCGCCGACCCATCCTCCGGCGCGCCGGCGCCGCTGGGTCGGGAGCCTGCTGGCCCTGCTTCTGTTGGTGGCCCTCGGGGGCGGTGCCTGGTACCTGGTGCAGCGTTCCAAGTCGCCGGCACCGGGCGCGGGCGGGCCGGGTGCAGGCGCAGGCCGCCCCGGCGGCGGTGGCCCGGGCGGTCGGGCGGGCGGCGGAGGCCCGGCCTCCAGCACCGTCGGCACCGCCGTCGCGCGGCAGGCCGACATCCCGGTGCAGCTCGAAGCGCTGGGCACGGTCACGCCGCTGGCCAACGTGACGGTGCAGCCGCAGGTGTCGGGCGTGCTCACGGCCGTGCTGTTCAAGGAAGGCCAGATGGTCAAGAAGGGCGACGTGCTCGCCACCATCGATCCGCAGCCCTTCGAGAACGCGCTGGCGCAGGCCGCCGGTGCCCGCCAGCGCGACGAGGCCCAGCTGGCCGCGGCGCGCGTCACGCTGCAGCGCTACCAGACGCTGCTCGGGCAGGACTCCATCGCCCGCCAGGACGTCGACACCCAGGCCGCGCTGGTCAAGCAGCTCGAAGGCACCGTGGCCATCGACCGCGCCAACGAGAACACCGCCAAGCTCAACCTGGCCTGGAGCCGCATCACGGCGCCGGTGAGCGGGCGCATCGGCCTGCGGCCGGTGGACGCGGGCAACTACATCTCGACCGGCAGCACCGGCGGCGTGGCCACCATCACGCAGATCGCGCCCATCGACGTCGAGTTCGCCATTCCGCAAGACCGCGTGCCCGAGGTGCAGGAGCGGCTGGGCCAGGGCGCCACGCTCGCCACCACCGCCTTCGACCGCACGCGCACGCGCCGGCTGGCCGACGGCAGCTTCTCCACGCTCGACAACATGGTCGACACGCAGACCGGCACCGTGAAGGCCAAGGCGCGCTTCACCAACGCCGACGGCGCGCTGTTCCCGAACCAGTTCGTCAACCTGCGGCTGCTACTGCGCACCGTGAGCAGCGCGGTGGTGGTGCCGGTCACGGCGCTGCGCCACGGCCCGAACGGCGACTACGTGTACGTGGTGACGGCCGAGAACACGGCCTCGCAGCGGCCGGTGACGCGCGGCGAGTCGAGCGTCGATTTCGCCTCCATCACCAAGGGCCTGCAGCCCGGCGAAACCGTGGTCACCGAAGGCGGCGACCGCCTGAAGGACGGCGCGCGCGTGCAGACCACGGTCGACCGGCCGGCGGGTGCGGCCTCGGGCGCAGCAGCGCCGGGCGGACGGCGTGGAGGACGTCGGCAGGAAGGTGGCGGTGGTGCGGGTGGCGCTGGCGGTGCTCAGGGCGGCGGTGCCCGCCCGGCCGAAGCGGCGGCGCCGGCTTCGCCCTCGCAAGCACCGGCCGCACCCGCCGCTGGAACGGCGGCACCGGCCGCAGCGCCGGCGGCCACAACGCCCGCACCGGCAGCCACGCCCGCCAAGCTCCCTACCGCCGAGCAGCGCCAGCGCATGCTCGATGCGGCCAAGGACGACCCTGAACAGCTCGAACGCCGCAAGCGTTTCCTCGAAGCCCTCGACCGCGGCGAGCCCGCCGCGCTGGAGCGCTGGCAGCGCATGGCCGAGCGCGGTGGCGCCGGTGGCGGTGGCGAACGCGGCGGTGAGGGACGGCGCAGCCCATGAGCCCCTCGCGCCCGTTCATCCTGCGGCCGGTCGCCACCTCGCTGCTGATGCTGGCCATCGTGCTGGCCGGCCTGGTGGCGTTCCGTTTCCTGCCGCTGGCGGCGCTGCCGCAGGTCGACTACCCGACCATCCAGGTCCAGACGCTCTACCCCGGGGCCAGCCCCGAGGTCATGAGCAACACCGTCACCGCGCCGCTGGAGCGCCAGTTCGGCCAGATGTCGGGGCTCGACCGCATGAGCTCGACCAGCGCGGCGGGCGTGTCGATCATCACGCTGCAGTTCTCGCTGGGCCAGACGCTGGACGTCGCCGAGCAGGAAGTGCAGGCCGCCATCAACGCCGGCGGCTCGCTGCTGCCGGCCGACCTGCCCGCGCCGCCGGTGTATGCCAAGGTCAACCCGGCCGACGCGCCGGTACTCACGCTGGCCATCACCTCCGACACGCTGCCGCTCACCGAGGTGCAGAACCTCGTGAACACCCGGCTCGCGCAGAAGATCAGCCAGGTCTCGGGCGTGGGCCTCGTGTCGCTCAGCGGCGGGCAGCGCCCGGCCGTGCGCATCCAGGCCAACACGCAGGCGCTGGCGGCCAACGGCATCGGGCTGGATTCGCTGCGCACGGCCATCAGCGCGGCCAACTCCAACGGCGCCAAGGGCAGCTTCGACGGCCCCAAGCGCGCCTACACCATCAACTCGAACGACCAGCTGCTCACGGTCGACGACTACAAGAACCTCATCGTCAGCTACAAGAACGGCGCGCCGATCCGCATGGTCGACGTGGCGCGCGTGGTCAACAGCGCCGAGAACACGCAGCTGGGCGCCTGGGCCGGGCGCAAGGTCGACGGGCAGGTGCAGCTGACGCCGGCCATCATCCTGAACGTGCAGCGCCAGCCCGGCGCCAACGTGATCGCCACCGTCAACGCCATCAAGAAGCAGCTGCCCGAGCTGCAGGCCGGCATGCCCGCGGGCCTGCAGGTCGAAGTGCTGAGCGACCGCACCGCCGGCATCCGCTCGTCGGTGCAGCACGTCGAGATGGAGCTGGTGCTGGCCGTGGTGCTCGTGGTGCTGGTGATCTTTGCCTTCCTGGGCAGCCTGCGCGCCACCGTCATCGCCAGCATCGCCGTGCCGATCTCGCTGATCGGCAGCTTCGGCCTGATGTACCTGCTGGGCTACAGCCTGAACAACCTGAGCCTGATGGCGCTGACCATCGCCACCGGCTTCGTGGTGGACGACGCGATCGTCATGATCGAGAACATTGCGCGCTACATCGAGGAGGGCGAGAAGCCCCTGCAGGCCGCGTTCAAGGGCGCCACGCAGATCGGCTTCACCATCATCTCGCTGACCGTGTCGCTCATCGCCGTGCTCATTCCGCTGCTCTTCATGGGCGACGTGGTGGGCCGTCTGTTCCGCGAGTTCGCCGTGACGCTGGCGATCACCATCCTGATCTCGGGCGTGGTCTCGCTCACTCTGGTGCCGATGATGTCGGCGCGCTGGCTCAAGCACGAGCCGAAGAAAGACGCATCGGGCACCGGCTTCGGCGCGCGCGCCCAGCGTTTCTTCGACGGCGTGATGGTGCGCTACGACCGCTCGCTGCACTGGGTGATCGCGCACCAGCCGCTCACGCTGCTGGTGGCGCTGCTCACGCTGGTGCTGACCGTGCTGCTGTACCTCACGATCCCCAAGGGCCTGTTCCCCACGCAGGACACCGGCCAGCTGCAGGCCCGCGTGCAGGCCGCGCAAGACGTCTCCTTCGAGCGCATGGCGCAGCTGCAGCAGCAGGCCGCGCGCGCCATCCTTGAAGATCATGACGTCGAGAACCTCAGCTCCTTCGTCGGCGTGGACGCGGCCAACAACACGATGCTGCACACCGGCAGCATGCTCATCAACCTGACCCGCAGCCACGACAACCAGCAGGAGGTGATGGAGCGCCTGCGCGAGCGCGTGCGGCAGGTGGCCGGCCTCACGCTGTACCTGCAGCCCACGCAGGACCTGACCATCGATGCCGAGACCGGGCCGACCGAGTACCGCGTGTCGCTCGAAGGCGTGAACAGCGCGCTGGTCACCGAGTGGATGCAGAAGCTGGTGGCGAAGCTGCAGGAATCGGACAAGGTGCGCAACGTGAGCAGCGATGCCGGTGCGCAAGGTCTGGCGGCGTATGTGAACGTGAACCGCGACACGGCGTCGCGGCTGTCGATCACTGCGAGCTCGGTGGATGACGCGCTGTACAGCGCCTTCGGGCAGCGGATCGTGTCGACCATCTTTACCGAGACGAATCAGTACCGCGTGATCCTCGAGGCCCAGCCCGGCATGGTGAACACGCCGCAGACGCTGGGGCAGCTGAACCTCATTGCGGGGTCTGGCACGGCGACGCCGTTGTCGGCGTTTGCGGAGATCAGCGAGCAGCAGGCGCCGTTGCAGATCACGCACGTGGCGCAGTATCCGGCGAGTACGTTGAACTTCGATACGGCGCCGGGGGTTTCGCTCGGTGGATCGGTTGCCGCGATTCGCGCGGCTGCTAAAGAGATCGGGCTGCCGAGCAGTGTGACGATGACTTTTCTGGGGGCTTCTGGGGCTTATGAGAAGTCGTTGTCGAATCAGCTGTGGTTGATTTTGGCGGCGGTGGTTTGTGTGTACATCGTGCTGGGGGTGCTGTACGAGAGCTATGTGCATCCGCTGACGATCTTGTCTACGTTGCCTTCTGCTGGGGTTGGGGCCTTGTTGGCCTTGATGCTGACCGGCAATGACCTGGGGGTGATCGGGATCATCGGGATCATCTTGCTGATCGGCATCGTGAAGAAGAACGCGATCATGATGATCGACTTTGCTATCGATGCGGAACGGACGCAGGGGAAGTCGGCTCGTGAGGCGATTCATCAGGCTGCGTTGTTGCGGTTTCGGCCGATCTTGATGACTACTTTGGCTGCGCTGTTTGCTGCTGTGCCGCTGATGTTCAGTTTTGGGGATGGGGCGGAGTTGCGGCGTCCTCTGGGGTTGGCGATTTTTGGGGGGTTGATCGTTAGTCAGTTGCTGACTTTGTTCACTACGCCTGTTATTTATCTGGCGTTTGATCGGTTGGGTGGGGGGAGTGCTCGGGCTTCTTCTTCGGAGCTCGAGGAGGAGGCGGCTTGATCTGTGTGTACTCCTGCTGCTTGTTTGCTTCCCGGGGCCGGGAGTTCCGCCCGGCGGCGGACTCACTTTCTTTTGCTTCGCCAAAAGAAAGTAAGCAAAGA